>JBNPEB010000057.1:0-33264 GCA_051117335.1 Elainellaceae cyanobacterium | reverse complement strand
ACGCAGCGATAATTCGTTGCCGTAAATCAATAGATAGAGGGGCAGGCATGAGCAGCGATTTCCTGATTTTGCAAGACTCGCTTAGGCTACCAAATTGTGGCTTACTCAAGCAATAACTGCTGTAAATACCCGCGCCATCAGTACGGCTGCGCCGAGCGCTACCGCTGTTTTCTTCAACATTGGCAGGGCTTGAGAAACAGCCCGACGCATCGCAGGAGGTTTCATACCATGAAGAAAAAAGGTGATGATTACGACAATGATAAAGACGGTGGGGGGTAGGTAGAGCGGCTGCATGGTCGCTGTAACATCAGTCCCAAAAATATTGCTCCAGGTCAGCGTCACCGACCGGAGCCAACCGCGAATCGGCAGAAACTCAAAGCGCGTCAGCATCAAAATAAAGCCCAACAGCACGTATGGCAGCCATGCTGTGCGAGCTGACATAGAGGGGATCGGCTGATGATGAGGCTGGTTTTGCCGCCCCGACCCACTGTCTGGCCGATCTTCGGCAGGCGGAAAGTCCCAAATTTGGCGTGGGGCCCAAAACCGACGGCGTGCGGCTGGAACCACAATGCCTAATCCGATTAGACCACCCATTAGAGTTGGAAATTCGGGGCCTATGAACAGCGCAGTTAGCGCATAGGGAATGGTAAACGCCAGTCCAGCAAAGAGAGCAAACTTCCAGGCGCTCAGTCCATCGGTGATCGATTTGCGGACACCAAATCCCGCCGTGATCACCATGATTAACACCAGTGGCAGAAACGTACCAATAATCCCGTGAACGATTCCAGCCCATTGCCCGATGCTAGAAAGATACTCAGTCTGGGTAAGCCCCAAATCTGCAAGCTGTTGTTCTACGGCGGGCACTCCTCCCAAGCCCGCATCCACCCCAATGATGATAGGAGTCCCAACGGCTCCAAAGGTAGAGGGAGTACTTTGAATAATCAGAGCCGCAATCACGGCTGCCATCGCCGGAAACCCAATTGCAACTAGTAGTGGCACCGTAATCACAGCAGGGGTGCCAAATCCTGACGCGCCTTCAATAAAACTACCAAATAACCAGGCAATGATAATGACTTGCACGCGGCGATCGCGCGAGATGCCTAGCAAACTTTGGCGAATAGAGGCGATCGCCCCTGATTCTTGTAGGGTATTGAGGAGCAAAATAGCCCCAAACACGATGTAGAGAATTTCTACTGCCGCCACAAGTCCCTGAATGCTAGAGGCGGCGACGTGCACCCACGGAACGCGCCAAATAGCTAGAGCAATAATGACCGTCACCAAATAAGCGACTGGCATGGCTTGATCGGCGGGTCGCCTCGCAATCACGAGCAGAATGAAAACGGTTGCGATTGGGATTAGAGCAATCAGCGAATAAAGGAGTAATTCCATCGTTCGGCTATAGCTATGAGAAATACGGACGTGGATTCGCGTTTAAATAACGTCCCAGAATGTCCCAGCAGTTGGGTAGGGGCAAACGGCCGTTGCCCCTACAGAGCCGTTGTTAGTGGTCGGCTATTGACAAGCGAATCCCACGTGAGAATTACGAACATGCTACAGAGTCAATGGTGTTGAATAAAGGGAGATTTCCTCTCAGGGAATCATGACGCCATGCTCCGGTATCACAGCAAGCCTCGATATCGAATAAAGACTAAAATAGCCGCCCACGATCCCAATGCGACTTTGATGGCAACTAGAACATTGAGCAGCGGAATCCAGCCACCGCTAACCAGTGCGCCCAATTCTCCACGCGGTAGCTCTATCCCCACCAGGGTTAAAACTGCCAGCACCACAAAAATTAGCACCGACACCTTCTCCCAGGTCGCAGCATGCCAGCGCTGATAGATAGAGTCCATCCATTTGGATGATGAGGTGATGGCGACCAGCCCAATCGCCGTTCCTCCAGCGACGCCCGCTGCAAAACCACCTCCGGGACTTAGATGCCCCCGAATCGCTAGCTCGATACTAACCAGTGCGGCAATCGTCGCTCCTAATCGCGCGAGAACGATCGAGGGGTGGTCGGTAAATTGGTAGATAGTACAGGAGGGTTGTTCATCCGCAAGCAGAAACCGCACGCCCATGATGGCAAGCGTGAAAACTACAACCTCGAAGATGGTGTCATACAGTCGATTCCTAAAAATGATGCCCGATACGGCATTGGGCACACCGCTATCTTGCACAATCGATTCAACGATCGCCAGTTCGGCAGTATCGACTGCTGGACTTGGGAAGATGAGCATTTTGATATAGAGGGCTATCCCAGCGGCCACATAAATCCATTTCATAATCAAGGTGTAATTCAGCAATGTCGGGAGAGTTAGGATGCAGAGATATAGGTGTCAGAGCCTTCTTCGTTAGCGTCTATGCGATCGCCCGCCGACTTAGCATAGGTCAGACTAGCTAGCGCGGATGGAAGTTTGGCATGCATGAGGGTATATAACCGTTGAACCCGAGTGTGGATATGGTAGGTTGGCAGTTCGTTTACCGAGGCAGAGGAGGATAGATGTTCGGCTAATCCTCGCTCCGATAGCACACAGGTTGCATGAATATCTTTTTGGGTTAAAGCCATTTGCAAGGCTTGCACATTGGGATACGTGACTAGTTCAAGCTGCATGTGATAGATGTCTAATAGTTCGCGCAGAGCGGATTGTAAGGACTCAAAGCTACGTTTGTGTTCTGGAGTCTCTGCTAGTCCGGTCGCCTCACGTTCAAGTACGCCCAAACGCAGGTTCAACGACGATCGCACTGCCACTGCATATAGCGTAATCGACAGCATGGTGCCTACCAAAGCCTCGGTCAAGGCGACATCGGCTGCCCCAAAGAGCGCATAGACGAGTGCTGCAACTGCCCCTAAAATGCCGCGAATCACGAGGGCATGATAGGGATTGACCTGAAACACCACCATACATGCGGTTAAGGGGAGCAATGCGGCGATCGCCACCACATAGAGATCTTCAGTCATCGTTACCTCCACTGCTCGAACAGTATGCCAACACGTATCCCAATACCGTATTCCAAATCGCTAGGGAGATCAGCGCCAGAATCAGCAGGGGCCACTCATTAGGGATTTTGAGTAGGAGTCCTAGGATAATGCTCATCGAGCCGAGCGTATCGGCGACTGAGAGACTGTGGAGTTTAAATAAAACAGAGCGATCGCCCACTAAGGGCAAGGTTCCCCAAAACCAAAAGACGAGGCCAACCCCAATCAAACTAAAGCTCAAAGCATCTATCATAGTTCATTCATCCGTCTGAGAACATGAGCTAGAAGCATCAACGCCGCATTCCCCACACTCAAAATCAGCACCCCTACCACTCCAATCATCCAGTCATCGCGCAAGACCGATACCACCAAAATCATCATGGACGTTTTCGTGGCAATGCTGGCAAAGGCCAACATCTTTTGCCAAATATTGTCGTCCTGACACGCCTCGTAAATCGGAATCAGCAGCGCCAGAATCATCACGATCACAACCCAGTTCATTGTCCCCCTCATTCATTCACAACCCCATTTCCCCATCACCCCATCTACTCATCGATCCGCTGCCCCATCTTTCCTCGTCGTCGCACCCGATGGACTTCATACCAGCCATCTTCGTGATATTTCAAGACGATTGTTTTGGGCGTAAAGGTGATCAAGAAGATATCCAGAAAAATTAGCCCAGGAGTGCGATTGGGTTTGACCCGCTCCATCGTAGTATCTTCCCGCGTATGAGGACGCACCATCATTTCAAATGCTTCCAAGTATGCCGTTGGAATCGCTACAATAATTTCCCACAGTGCCCTCAACCAATCTTTTAAGACACTCGGAGCTGTGGAGCTCCGGGGCAACAGAAGCGCAATGCAAACCCCAATAATAATATTGGGCAGGCTCACATCAGCTGTGAGCAAAAACCAGATCGCAAGACGCAAAAGCAAATCGAGATATCCGATCATGCCATCACCATCCAAAAGAGCAGGGTTAACATCAAGCTCATTACCCCAATCAAATGCTCAAATTGCTCCATGACACGAGGTAGCTTTAGAACAGACCGTTGAAATATTAAAAGATACGCCAACCACCCCAGACCGATTGTTGCCAGGGGTTTCACAATATTGGCAAAGGTGTATGCCTCGTAATACACCACGTTGGCTGCAAACAATCCGCCGAGTAGGACTACCATTGCAATCCAGAAACTAGGCTTGGTAGAGTGCTCCCGTTCTCCATGGGGTAAAAAGATGAATTTAGCAAACGAGATTGCTGTACCCAAAGCAGCTAAATTCATACCAACCACTTGCCAGGGCAAAAGATTCTTCATGGTCAATACTTTGGCACCAAAGCCAGAGAGCAGCGGAAATCCTGAAATTGAGAAACTGGCGATCGCCAATGCTATCCAAATTGACGTGGGAATCGGTGTTTGCTTTAACTCTTTGAAGGTGCGGCTGGGTAAGTTTCCAGCAATGAGAAAGAGAGCGGCTTTAACCAGCCCGTGGGTGAGTGCATAGAAGCCGCCGACTTCGGGCGCAGCCAGGACAAAGCCTAGTTGAGAAATGGTATGAAATGCCAACATGCGCTTGGTATCTTTTTCAAAGACGGCATAGCCTACCCCTAGCAACGCAGTGCCTACACCAAAGATTCTGACAATGGGATCAATGCCGTCAAATAACAGCGCAAATCGCACGAGTGGAAAGATGCCTGTTTTGACAACAACGCCAGACAGCAGAGCTGAAACAGGCGTTTCTGATTCGGAGTGAGTTAAGGGGAGCCATAGTCCTGAAACAAAGATTCCTCCCTTGGTGAGGAGTCCCAGAAAGATGAGGGCGATCGCCTCGGTCGGTGCCCGTTGCAGCCCCTCAAAGGCAAACGACTGATTGGCTTGATAGACCAATATTGCGCCGATCAGATAAAACAGCATGGCAGTGTTGCTGACAAATAGATAGCGCAACCCCACCCAAATGGCGCGGTCAGTGCGGGGGTAGGCAATTAGCAGAAAGGCGGCAATGCTAATGACCTCCAAAGCGACATATAGACTGATAAAGTCTGCACACACAAAGACAGCATTGACGCTGCCGTGCAAAATGATCACCTGCGTGTAAAAGAAAGCCGTTTTACCGCTGCCCCAACAGTAGAGAATTACCGCTGCGGTTACGAGGGCATTTGTCAAGATAAAGAACCCGCTTAACGGATCAATGAGGAGCGTGACGCCAAAGCGATCCAGTAAATGCAAGGTTTGAGATATTGGATCAAATAGCTGCTGGAGCGCATAGCCAAGCGAAATCAGCGCCACACCCAACGTAAGATGGCGACTGAGTTTAGGCAGCAAATAAATGCTGAAGCCAATAAAAAACGGCAAGGCGATCCAGGCGATTGTGATCAGATTCATGGCGTGTTGGTTTTCTCAATTTCGTCGGTTTCTAGAGTGGGGTTATCTCGTGAAAGCTTCATCACTCCGACTAGCATCAAGGCTTGAATCGAAAAGCCAATCACAATTGCGGTCAAGATCACGGCCTGTGGCACCGGATCAGCGTAGGCAACGGATTCAGCATTTGCAGCAATTGGCGTAAACACTCCTCCTTGAGCTGCAACCAGCACGTAATAGGCAATCACCCCGGTACTCATCACATCCATCGCAATGATCTTGAGCATCAGATTTTTTTTGAGGATGATTCCAAAAAAACCACATAAGACGGTAGCAAAAATACAGGCTTCTAAAGGAGACATAGTGAATTATTAGTCTGGTTTGTGGCTTTGTAGCAACCGATTTAATCTGATGGGCGAGAGCGTTTAGCTTCGTAGGATGGGCAAAGCATCGCGTGCCCATCAAGTTCAGTCGATTGCTACATCTACAAGCGTCTGAGATTGTCTAGAGAGTCTTTGAACCTCTTTAGAGAGCCTCCGAACCCTGATTGACTGACAAAAGATTCTGCATTGGACGAGGAAACCTCGCCCCTACGGAATTTCGGACAATGTAGTCAGGTTGCCTGACCCTTTGAATGGTCTGGGTTCTGGTAAGTTTTGTCAGTCAATCGTCTCCGAACCTCTTTAAAAGAGTCTCTGAGATTGTCTAGAGAGTCCTTTAAACTTGGGGCAGCAGTTGATGATCGAAAAGGGGCGATCGCCCAGCTACTATCTTGAGCAACTGGGTTTCTATCTCGTCAGAATCTACTCAACTGCAGGTAACGGCTTATCATCTGTCGTAGGTGCAGATTTGGTTTGTCCTTTAAGTGCTAACTGCAAGAAGGGAGGCGCTAAGAACGTAGTCAAAATCACCATCACGATAATAGCGGCTTCCAAGGGCTTATCTAACACACCACTAGCTGAACCAATGCCCGCAAAGACTAACCCAACTTCACCCCGCGGAATCATACCCACACCGATCGCAAGCCGATTCACACCCGGCTGTCCAAACACTGCCCAGCCGGTGACGACTTTACCAATGATGGCAATAGCGATTAGGAAGGCGGCAATAATCAAACCTGCTCGGTTTTCAGCGACTGCTGGGTTTAATACACTCAGGTCTGCTTTGGCACCCACGGTAACAAAGAAAATCGGCACCAAGATATCCGCGATTGGCATCACCTGCTGATCCAGCTCTTTGCGCTTGTCGGTTTCATCCAGCACTAACCCGGCTGCAAACGCTCCCAAAATTGCTTCTAGGTGAATGATATTGGCTAAGAATGCCATGACCAATGCAAAGGTAAACGCGGGAATTAACAGTGCACCCCGTGTTTGCAGCTTATCGGCCATCGCCTCAAAGCTGGTATTGAAAAACTTGCCAAGCAGAATTGAACCAATCAAAAAGGCACTGGCGCTCACGATTAGGTAGATGACGTTAAACAAATCGACCTCACCCGTCTTAGCCAAACTGGCGACAACTGCTAAGACAATGATGCCTAGCACATCGTCAATGACGGCAGCACCGACAATAATTTGTCCTTCTGTTGATTTTAGGTGTCCTAGTTCTGAAAGCACCTTTGACGTGATGCCGATACTCGTTGCCGTGAGGGCTGCCCCAGCAAAAACCGCAGGAATGATAGGGACATTGAACAGCATCACGAGACCCACTGTTCCTAATACAAACGGAGCAACCACTCCGACAACGGCAACAATAGCAGCCTGGTAGCCCACCTTACCGAGTTCACGCAGATCCGACTCCAGACCAATCTCGAACAGCAACACAATTACACCCAATTCAGCCAAAACAGAGATGACTTCGCTCTGACTTTGAAAGATGTGGATGATGGCCTCTGCATCGAGATTTCCTAGTCGCTGCAAAACTGCCATCATGGCTGAATCGGAGGCAACCGCTCCAGTTTCGGGGAACACAATGAGGTGAAGAACCGAGACTCCAACGATAACCCCACCGACTAGTTCGCCCAAAACGGGCGGTAAGTCAAGACGTTTAGAGAGTTCGCCCCCTAGTTTACTGACAACATACACAACAATGAGAGTCAGTAACACACCCGTCAGCACGAAAGAACCGTACTCCGCTTCGGAGGTAGTGGCAAGGAGTGAAGGTATCACAGACCCAGCATCTACCAACGTAGAGAATGAGAATGATAAACTCGCGTCGATATTGGATAGCATCATGAATTGTATTTAGACAGTAGACTTCTTATTTACAGTGTTTACAGTGTTTACAGTGTTTGCAAGTATGCGACTCGACAGTTGCTTTGCTCAATCACGGGCAGTTGCAAACAGCATCGTAACCGACAACAACACTAGCCATTGCATGATTTATTCCCTCCGCTCGACTTGGTTTGTGGTCGATGGATCTAAATCTGCGGTTTGTTCATCAGCGGCTGGAAATACGATAGAGACCGCATCCTTCAGTGCTTCAGAGCGATCTAAATAAAGGTTGTCAGATGGAATCAAATTGAAGACGTTTAGAGTTTGAAGACGGCGCTTGGTCTGCCCAGTTGCTCCGACGATGAAAACATGTCGTCCTTGCTCAACGGCCTCTTCAACTGCGTTCTCTAGCGCTAACGATGCGGTGACACCCAGATGGGGAACATCACTGAGGTCAAAGACAATGGCATCGCAGTCCCTGATTGCATTATGTTCGCGGGCGATCGCCTTCGCAACTCCAAAGATCATCGGGCCACTCAGTTGAAACAGTAGAACACGACCATTGGCTTCATCAAGCCAGCGCTTCTCATTTGCATCAAGCTGAATCGCATCGTCCGCATCGGTAATCGCCCGAACCGACTCCGATTGGAACGCGCTCATCCGCTCGATCGTTAGAACATTGGCAACAAAGACACCGATTCCCACTGCCGCAATCAAGTCAACCAAAACAGTCAGCAGAATGACCCCATACATAATTAGGGCACCCTTGACTGAAACCTGGTGCGCTCGCTTGAGGAATCCCCAATCGATAATGTCGATACCAACCTTTAGCGCAATACCCGCCAAGACGGCTAGGGGAATCGTAGATGCCAAGTTGGCTGCGCCCAAAATTACGACGAGCAAGATGCCTGCACGCGTCAAGCCAGATAGGGCTGTCCGTCCACCCGTTTGGATGTTAACCACTGTCCCCATCGTGGCTCCGGCACCTGCAAGCCCCCCAAACAAGCCAGACATAAGGTTTCCTAGTCCTTGGCCGATTAATTCTTTATTGGAGTCATGCTCTGTACGAGTCAAACTGTCTGCAATCATCGACGTTAACAAGGCGTCAATGCACCCCAACATCCCTAACACAGCCGCATCTACAAACATCAACTGAAGCTGGTCAACGCTAAACGTGGGTACCTGCATGGCGGGGAAACCGGAGGGAATTTCGCCAATCCGACGAATGTCAACTCCCGGAAACAGCATCAGAGACAACACCGTACCCGCAACTAGGGCAATGAGTTGGGGCGGAATAATCCGCTTAAATTTCGCGGGCATGAACCAGATGATGGCGACCGTAATTACGGCTAATAGCGTCTCCGCGGGTTGAATGTTGGTAAGCAGGTCAGGTATGGCTTGTAGCGTTCCTACCACTCCTCCTGAAGGACTTGCCTGTCCCAGGAATGGAGCAATCTGCAAAATCACGAGAATGATGCCAATACCAGACATAAAGCCCGAAATCACTGTATAGGGCATCATCGTGACATATCTACCCAGCCGCAGAGAACCAAAAATAATTTGGAAAATCCCTGCCATCATCACCACGGTGAATGCCATGGCCATTCCATTTTCAGGATTGGAGGCTGTCAGGTTCGCGATTACAGCCGTCATCACCACGGTCATTGGCCCCGTGGGTTCAGAGATCAAGGTTGGTGTACCACCAAATAAAGCGGCAAAGAAGCCAACTAAAACGGCCCCCCATAGACCAGCCGCCGCGCCAGCACCGGAGGCCACACCGAAGGCTAGTGCCATCGGCAATGCGATGACCGCTGCCGTAACACCCCCGAAGATGTCACCCTGTAAATTTTGAAAATGAATCCTATTAGTCAGTTGCATGGTTGTCCCATGTACCTTACTCACTGAATTGGGCTAAGACGATATGGTGCAGATGTGGGAATCTACTCAAGCATTGAGTTGCAACAAAAACTACAGCAAGATTTGAGAAATAGACTTTAGAGCAAGATCTATTTCTGTCTAGAGAAATACATCTGAGGGAAAGACATAATCAATTCATAGACTTAAATCTATGGATAAAAAGAAAAGTATTGATTTACATCAAACCATAAAAGGCTCCGACTTTGATCGCCAGTCCGATAAACATTTTTGATGAAAGGTAAAAGAAAAACTTATCGCTTATAGCCTTACGTTCTCACGTTAGGACGTGGGCGATCGCACTCCGCTGCTGCTTCCAGAAAAAGCATAAGGATCGGATACACCGTTCACACACATTAAACGGGAGAAAGCACCCGTTCAGGCATCAGTCGCCCCAAGATTTGCTTGAGCACCAGTGCTGTCCAGTCGATATCTGCTGGGGTGGTAAGCCGTCCTACCGTGAGGCGAATGCCACACTTGGCGGTTCGTGAGTCGCAGCCCATCGCCGTCAGAATCGGGCTGGGTGACAGTTTGCCGCTATGGCAGGCTGAACCAGCGCTAATGCCTATTCCCGCCAAATTCATATGACGAACCAGGGTTTTGCCGCTGAGGCGTTCACCATCGCCGCTCTTAAGATAAAAGCTGACATGATGAGGCAATCGATGCAGGCGATCGCCCGTCGGGATTAAGTCAGATACATCCGCAAGCTGATCAAACAGGCGATCGCGCAGTTGCATGAGCCGAGGCGTTTCATCTGCCATTTCCTGCTGAGCCAGCCTCGCCGCCAGACCAAAGCCTGCGATTGTCGGTACAGCTTGTGTTCCGGAGCGAATTTTGAATTCTTGCCCACCGCCCCCGAGAATCGGTATCAGCTCAACTCCCGGACGAATATACAGCGCTCCCGCGCCTTGCGGACCATAGAGCTTATGGCTTGACATCGACACCAGATCGACGGGCAATCTCTGCACATCGATGGGGAGTCGCCCCGCCACTTGAACCGCATCCGTATGAAATATAATGTCATGGCGACGGGCAATTTGTCCAAGGGCTTCAATGGGTTGCAGCGTACCCACTTCGCTTTGGCCGTAGATGAGTGAGATCAACACCGTATCAGGGCAAATAGCGGCCTCTAAATCCAGTGGATTGACACGTCCTTGAGAATTGACCGGGAGACGGGTCACCCGCCATCCGCGCTGCTCTAACAGGCGAGCAGGTTCAGCCACCGCCGAATGCTCAATACTAGAAATAATCAAATGCTGAGGCGTGGCATAGCGTTGAGCAACGCCCATGATGGCTAGATTGTCAGACTCTGTGCCGCCTGATGTAAAGATAATCGACTCTGGCACTGCGTTGAGCAAGTCGGCAACCTGAAGGCGCGCGCGCTCAACAACCGTTGCCGAGCGCGCCCCCCACTGATGCAGGCTAGAAGGATTGCCCCACTGCTCTGTCATGATTTCGTGCATCAGGGCGATCGCCTCAGGTCGAGTCGGCGTTGTCGCACTGTAGTCCAAATAAATTTGCATAAAAGATAATTCAGCTAGCCTCTCTTTTCAGCATATAGTGCTGATCGCCGATGAAACCATCAAACTGCTTGAGTCTTTTAGATTCTAATCTGCGATTCATCTACTGTATGAGGGCTCTCTCCCCTGATTGAAGGATGTTGAATACTTCCGTTTTGAATTAGTTTAAGACGTCTGGCTATTTCTACTATCAGGCTATGCGCGCATCATCACCATTTTCTCAACTCGCTCACGAAATCAGGGAATCTACGGGGTTGGCAATTCCCCTAGCCAGTGCTCAGCTTTCTCAAGCGGCAACTGGCTTTATAGACACCGTCATGCTGGGATTACTGGGCAGTCAAGCCTTAGCAGCCGGAGGGCTGGGGGCTGTGACGTTTTCCGGGCTGCTGATCATCTGCACCAGCATCGTGTCTGCTGTAAGCCCTCTGGTTGCCGAAGCGCACGGTGCAGGACAAGCCAGCAGAGTCGGACGAGTTGCGAATCATGGATTGTGGTTAGCGGTGTTGCTTTCAGTTCCCATTATGGTGGTGATCTGGAATGCAGGCTCACTCTTCAGCCTGCTTGGGCAGCAGCGTGAAACTAGTGTGCTAGCGGTGACATATTTACGCGCCATTGTTTGGGGATTTCTTCCAGCCTTAGCATTCGTGGCGCTGAAAAGCTTCGTAACGGCGCTATCCAAACCTCGTGCGGTGATGGTGGTAATGGTGTATAGCGTCCTCCTCAATGGAGTCGCCAACTACGTGCTCATGTTCGGGAAATTGGGGTTTCCAGCCCTGGGGCTAGCGGGTACAGGATGGGCCAGTGCGGTCGTTTACTGGATCATGTTTTTGGCGTTGGCGGTCTATATCTTGGGTCAGCGATCGCTCAAAGGATATCGAGTCTTTCAAGACGTGTTTTATTTTAATGCCTCTTTGTTTTGGGAAATCGTTAGAATCGGCTGGCCCATCGGTGTGCTCGCTGCTTTTGAAACCGGTATGTTTACTATTACCACCTTCTTGGCAGGTCAGATGGGCACCACAACTCTAGCCGCCCACCAAATTGCGCTACAGACCGCAACCGTTACTTTCATGGTGCCGCTGGGTATTTCACAAGCCGTGACCGTGCGCGTCGGGCAGTTGATTGGGCAAAAAAATCCCGGAGGGGCTCGACTGGCAGGCTATGTGGGTATTGCGTTGGGGGCAATATTTATGGGCATCATGGCAGTGTTGATGTGGGCATTTCCCAATGGCATCATTTCGGTATATTTAGACATTCAAAATCCTCAAAATCAGCCTGTCATGGCGATCGCAGCGGCACTATTAGGCGTGGCGGCTATATTCCAAATTTTTGATGGCATCCAGGTGATTGCGGCAGGTGCGCTCAGAGGTCTAAAAGATACCCGCATTCCGATGGTGATTGGCATCATTTCGTATTGGCTGGTGGGGTTCAGTAGCAGCTTTATCTTAGGAATTGTGCTGGGCTGGGGAGGCGTGGGTCTTTGGTTTGGGCTAGCCTTTGGGCTTTCAGTCGCCGCGACGGTGCTGACCTGGCGATTTTGGGGATTGATTACTCCGGCTGTCAAAACACAAGAATCTTGGAAATACTGAGATTGTTGGATGGCTGTTAGTCTGCTCAGCTCATGGGGCATTACTAAAACGCAATCGTTGTGTGGGTTAAACGGGTGTGTCGCATGAGACTGAGTCAGACTTGGCTGCGATTAAGATGGGCAATTTTGCTGGGTTTCGTCACCGGATTGAGTGCCTGCCGGAGCGGGGTGGCTCAGTCTCCCCGCCTTGAACCGCTACCACAAGATCCGCTGATTCATGCGTATTTCAACTACTCGCAAGCGGCTGCCTATCTCAATCCGTATCGAGAACAGGAGCGGTTAGGGGATGATCTCGAGCAGGCGATTATCGATGCGATCGCCACTGCTCAGTCGTCGATTGATGTTGCGGTTCAAGAATTGCGCCTGCCTAGAGTAGCTGAAGCATTGAAAGAACGGCATCAGGCCGGGGTGAGGGTGCGCGTCGTTTTGGAGAATAATTATAGTCGCCCGTGGAGCAGTTTTACGCCCCAGGAGATTAGCCAGCTTGATGAGCGCGGTCGCTCAAAATATCTAGACTTTGTGATGCTTGCCGATGGCGATCGCAACGGACAGATCTCCCCCGATGAAATTAATCACAGCGATGCTCTAGTGATCCTCCAAAACGCAGGTATTCCGTGGCTGGATGACACGGCGGATGGATCAAAAGGCAGTGACTTGATGCATCATAAATTTATTGTGGTTGATCGGCGAATTGTTGTTGTGGGTTCTGCAAACTACACGCTAAGCGGCATCCACGGCGATTTGCTCCGTCCTGATAGCCGAGGAAATGTCAATCATGTGTTGAAGATTGATAGCGTTGAAGTCGCGCGTCTCTTCTCCGACGAATTTAATCTTCTTTGGGGAGATGGCCCCGGCGGCGCATTGGATAGCAAATTTGGTTTACAAAAACCCTACCGTCCGCCTCAACGAGTAGCGTTGACCCCCACCTCAAGCATCACTATCCAGTTTTCACCCACCTCTGCCTCTCTTCCCTGGAATCAGAGCGTGAATGGCTTGATTGGTGAAACACTTGGGCGTGCAACTCGTTCGATTGACCTGGCGCTGTTCGTATTTTCTGACCAAAATCTTGCGAATATACTTCAGACTCGGCACCAGCAAGGACTTCAAATCCGAGCGCTGATTGATCCGGGGTTTGCTTATCGCAACTATAGTGAAGCCCTTGATATGCTGGGCATTGCGCTGAAAGACAATCGGTGTCGCTACGAAGAAGAGAATAGTCCGTGGCTCAACCCGCTGTCGACCGTTGGCGTTCCTCAACTCGCGGAGGGTGACGTCCTTCACCACAAATTTGGCGTGATTGACGAGCAAATCGTGATTACCGGATCGCAAAATTGGAGCGAAGCCGCAAATCGCAGCAACGATGAAGATTTACTCGTAATTCAGAATTCTACCGTTGCCGCTCATTTTGAGCGAGAGTTTGACCGACTCTATCCCACAGCGCGCATCGGCATCTCGACTAATCTACAAGAAAAGTTGCACCATCAGCAAACTCGCTGTCCCGCTTAGTGTCGCGTCTAATCGATTGATTGGGGTAGGAAAACCCGGCAAACTTTACGAAATAAAACACGTATGTAACAACATACGAAGATTTGATACCGAACTGGTCAGATCGACCCCGCATCCAGTGAGGAAATACATCATGGATGAGTGAGCAATACAAAATAAATACAGCCTAGCTCTAATCGCACTAGCCCTAATCGCACTAGCCCTAATCGCATCAGACATAGTCGACAGAAGCAATCTAGCCCTAATCGCATCAAACACAGTCGACAGAAGCAATCTCTTGCAATACGTTATTGCCCTCGTGAAGTAAATTATGCTGACGTTACGGAACAGAATTATATGAGTCTCATTCGCTTGGTTGTCACCGGATCATCGAACGAGGGTGGGTCTGCTTTTATCCGAACAGCGAGTGAATTAAGTCTTAACTCAACTAGCAATCCAGTCAATCCGTCGTCGTTTCAGAGAACAGGAATCTCAGAGTGGGGACGAGTTTGTTTAGGGTCAGGGCGTGACTTGTATTTATATAGTGCCTCCGGTCACCTCACAACCGATCGCATCTCAATGGCTGCAATCGTTCAACGGGCGCATGCGTGTTTGGTATTGGTGCCAGCTTATCAGCCTGTTGAATTTGCTCAAGCCTGCCAAACTCTTACGCATTTTGAGCAGACGACCCACATTCCCGTCATTGTCGGAATCACACATCTCGATCATCCGGAAAGTTGGGACGTCGAGGAAATCGCTATTCGTCTAGGCTGTGCCAATCGCCGTACCTGTCATCGCGTCATTGCGATTGAGCCTCAGAGCGCGACATCGGTTAGAAAATCGTTGAATGCAGTGCTAGAGGCGCTCCTTTTGCCTGTTCCACGAACTTCTAACGGGGGCGATCGCCCAGGATTAGCCTCCATGGCAGCGTCTGTTCCTCAAGCTTCTCCTATCAGTCACCCAGGAGATTATGAGTTTGAAGGGGAAATAGACCTGGCCCCAATTAATAGCCCGATCGGCAATGACGCCGAACGCGCTGCTGTCTTGACGAGACAAATTCAACTGCCCATTTTTGCGGCTGAGCCAAATTCTACAAGACCTAAATCCGCAGAATTAACACTCATCTTGCAAACCTTTGTCTCAACTAATCCCATGATTCAAGGGGCAGCGATTGTAACCTCTCAAGGTTCACTCTTAGCAGCGAGCCTACCCGACGGCTTCGATGAGGCTCATGTACTGGCTATTTCAGAAACCATGCTCTCCTTCAGCCGGTATGTTGGAGAAACTCTGGGCAACAAGACTAATCAAATTTATGTGGAAGGCGAGAAAGGCTCTAGCCTATTTATTTCATGTGGGGATGGTGTATCTTTGCTAGTCCTCGCTAATAAAACAGTAAAGCAAGGCTTTCTCATGTCAGAAATCAGACGATTTATGCCAGCCATTGAACCGTATCTGGCCCAGCCGCACATGACACACCACTGAATAGAATCGTGTGTCGATGGCCTTCAACGATAGCAACCGCCACTGTCCTTTGTGCGGTTGCACGCCAGATCGCGTCCCCGGCTTTGGATTTCATCAGGAGTCACGTCTTAAGCTATCTGGCTAACACTCTATTTGCCGAAAAAATAAGGTATCCAAATCTGGATACCTCGTTTAACGAGACAAAACGCGAACGCTAACAGCTTCATTACGCAAAATATTTGACGCTCTCAATGTTCACGTATGCCTGAGCTACAGAATTCCCATCTGCGCCAGCAGCCCCTGTCCGGTGACAAGCTCACCAACGATGGCTAATACAAAGCCAATCATTGCCAATCGACCATTCCATGTTTCTGCAAATTCGGTGAAGCCAAATTTTGGTTCTTGGTTTTCCATGATTTGAATCCTTTAGCTAGCGGCTTACTCTCAATTATTTACATTTCTTCATGAATTTCCGTGATCTCGATCACGTATGCCCAGGATTACAGCCTCACGCGATCGCATAAGGACGCTGAACGTGTGTAGAATCGGCAGCCGCGCGGGTTCTACACACAAATCTGAACCCGCAGAGATCTCCTTGGCATCAAACCATCATCGTCGTTGAGGTCACCCTTCAAGTCGTCGGAGAGACGGTTCGATAGGCAATCACCGCATAAAACGGATCGCCGCCCGGTATGCCCAGGTATCGCAAAAAACCAGGAACTGATGGCTGATGAAAAATCACCTCTGGTGTACTAAATCCAGGAACGGTGCTGAAATAGCGTTTAACCAGCTCGACTCGGTCGCGTTCAGACCCGTCGCGCCATGCTTGAATCGCCTTCTGGTAAAACATCCGATTTGAGAAGCTAATAATTGCGACTCCACCGGGCTTTAGAATGCGATGAATGTCTGCAAAGATGCGATCAGGCTGCTGTAAGTATTGAATCGATACGGTATTCAAGACTGCATCAAAGGATTGGTCGGCTAGCGGAAAAATCGGATTTTGGTTTAAGTTTTGGACAAAGTAATGATCCAGTCGGGGATTGCGGGCGAGTTCTTCATCATTCATTCCATGCCCTTCAATATGCTCAAATTCCATATCATCAGGCAGATGCGAAACCCAACTGCTCATCATGTCAAAAACTCGTGTGTGGGGTTTGAGTCGTTCTCGATACAGATCGATGAGGTGTTGAATAAATCCTTCGTCAACATGAGTGACAAATCGGGGGTAACTGTAGAACAGGGCGTCATCTGATTCGTCTAATTTTGTTTGTTGGGCGGGTTGAAGCGTCATAGCGGTTATTTGAGCATCAGGTCTTCTTTTAGTTTAAGAAAATCAACAAACGATTAAGCTCCCATAGCCTTACGCCTCGTGTGAAGATGCTGAACGTGTGTAGACCCTGTGCATCGGGCGGGGTCTACACACAAACCTAACCTCCGAATTCTATGAGTTCTGTTCATAGAACTCATGAAGCCTATGTTTTGAATAACTTGGATGAACTGTCTAGATTGGAATTGAGGGTGATTAAGCCCGAATTTAAAGTGAATTAAAAGGTTAAAAAGATGAAAAGCTCAACCCAATTTTTGAAAAAAACGAATGCTCATTCTCGTCCACATTTTGAACTCTATATTTTCAAAAAATTTGCGGAGTTAGGGGCAGCGTTTCGCCGCAGTTGGACGACTCTGATGAACTCATTTGAACACCGAGACGAGCCACGAATATGGGCAACGCGCGATCGCCACGGTCATCAATATTGGCATGTATTTGATCCAATGACGGAGCGTTCATGGACACTGAGTTCGGAAGAAGAAGTTCGAATTTATCTCGAAGAACGCTACAACTATTAAGTTGTTTGGGATGCCACGTTTGCTATGGATTTAGACCATGCTCATCAATCAATCGTGAAGCGTGTTGATGGCGATCGCCGACCCAGTTGATGGCCCCCTTGATTCTCCATAATGGTGGGCGTATAGATTCCGGCTAGGGCCAGCCAATTTAGCATATTCACGCGAGCGTCGTACAATGTGACATCAAACAAAGCAAAGGCAACGCATCCCAAAAATGCTAGGAAATAGGCAATCACGATCCAGTGCGCCGAGGGGGAAAGTCGGGGCAATCGCACCAGACGAATCCCTCGATAAAGAACGTAGCTCACCATCACCGTGAATGCGATCATCACAGGCAACCCAGCTTCAGATCCAAGCAGCAACCAGATATTGTGTGGATGAAAGATGTCTTGGTAAGCAGGGTCAATCAGGCGGGGAGGATAGAGCATCTTGAAATTTCCTAACCCCCATCCAAACCAAGGCCGTTCTCGAATTAAGTCGAGCGCGATCTTCCAGATGCCAATGCGCGGGTCGTCTGCGAGATTGGTGATTGCATGGGGCCGATGCCCTAAACCCAGCCAAGCGGTTCCAGCAATGAGGCCAAAAACCATCACTGTTCCAATGATCAAAATGACGCGCTTAGCTTTTGCGAGAAGTCCAAAAACTATGATTTGAGATATGGCAACTAGCAATCCATTTCTCGAACCCGATGCAAACAAACCCAATAGGTTAGAGCCAGTGGCTAGATAGAGAAGTGGGTTAGACACCGGAATGTGAAACCACAGCAAAGACGGCTTGCTCTCAAGAGAGCTGTCACAGAAGAGACGCTTTAGAGTGAGTCCTAGCCCTAGCCCAAAAATAATAACCAGATAACTGGCTAACGCATTTGGGTGGTCAAACATGACCATCGCTCGGCCTCGGTGAGGAGCAGCGCGAATGGCTTCAACAATGGCTTCAACAACTGACCACTGGCTTAGCTCGGTTGGAAGCCAGGATGCTTTGAGGACATATTCAATAGCCGCAATGATGTGGATTGGCAGAGCCGCAATCACGAGGTCGGTTGCAATCTGCTCTAAACGCCTGAATGTGCCAATTAGGGTGGGCAGGGCTGCAAACAGCCAAAAGAAGGGCAGGAAATTGCTGAGCTGCAAGAAAGCTTCGCCCGGATTAACGGCCAGGGTGCTGCTGATTACCAGAAGGATGCTAAGGCCAATTAAACTAACCTGAGTGAGGGGATCGAGCGATCGCCTCGTGTCTTTAACGACGAGCATGCCAATGAGGGTCACGAGTAGCCCCAACAGACCGGGATAAAACAGATATGGAAGCGCGACTAGGCTGATGCGAAACAGTGCTT
Organism: Elainellaceae cyanobacterium; assembly: GCA_051117335.1. Lineage (GTDB taxonomy): Bacteria > Cyanobacteriota > Cyanobacteriia > CAZCXK01 > CAZCXK01 > DBGGTD01. The sequence goes on along the minus strand of JBNPEB010000057.1, from coordinate 14,578 downwards.
GGCAGCGCCGCAAGCCCAACGAAGAAACCGGGGCGTCGTTAGTATGCGCCTTCTCCAACTAAAACCACCCAAACGGTACGCATCAAAATATAGATATCGAGCCAAACTGACCAGTTGCGGACATAATAGGCATCTAGGTTAACCCGCTCTTCATAGGTGATGTCATTGCGCCCAGACACTTGCCAAAGCCCCGTTAGACCAGGCGTTACCTTTGTGTAGAGCGTAAACTTATCTCCGTATCGCCAGAGTTCTTCATCGACGATAGGACGAGGGCCAACGAGGCTCATCTCTCCTCGCAAAATATTCCAGAGTTGGGGCAGTTCGTCAAGGCTGGTGCGCCGTAAAAACTTACCCACACGGGTCACGCGCGGATCGTCTCGGAGTTTGTGATGCGTTTCCCAGGCATCTCGCAGTTCGGGATGCTGTTGAAGATAATCAAACAAAACCTGGTCTGCATTCTGCACCATTGAGCGAAATTTCCACGCCTTAAATTTTCGCCCGCGCTGCCCAATGCGGATTTGCCCATAGAAGACGGGACCGGGTGAATCGATCCGGATCAAAAGAATGATCAGCCCCAGTAGAGGCAGCAGGAGCGTTCCGCCAATCAGGGTGCAGGATAAATCAATACAAAACTTGGCGATCCGCGGACCTGGGAGCAGCAATTGCTGCCGGACTTCGAGCCCCAAAACGCCGCCTAGATCTTTAGCCGCTACCCACAAACTCGAAAAGCCAAACAAGTCGGGGATGATCAGCAGATGAGCAAACGTTTGACCATATCGTTCGAGCAAGTTGAGGAGGCGATCGCGCGGGACTCCAGGCATCGCCACAATGGCATAGGGAATGCGACGAATCCGAGCCAGTCGCGGTGCTAATTCAACGCCTCCCACAACAGGCACATCATGCAAAGTACCGCGCTTACTGGGATCATCATCCAACACTAAGACAGGCTTTAGGCCAATCCGGGGTCGGCGCTGTAGCGTGCGGATGACCATATCACCTGTTTTGCCTGCGCCCAACACAATTACGGGATATCCCCACCATCGTTTGGAGGCAAACAGCGATCGCACCAATGCGCGACTCAAATGCACCAAAAACAACGACAACGCCCACGCCAATAGAAACGCACCCCGCGAGTAGATTTCTCCTTCACGGAACAGGAAGATTGCGGAGCCTAGCACCAAATAAATGAGCGTCGTCGAAACGCTAATCCATCGCAATTCATCAACCGGGCTGATTGCCACTCCCGGATAGAGGCCGAATGTCGCATAGGACAAAATAAATAGACCCAAGACCGGCCAAAGCTGCCAATAGATTTCAGGATTGACATCGGGGCTATCGAAAAACTGCCCTAGATAGACACTGAGCATCCCAGAAACGACTAACCCGATCAGATCGGCCCCCATCATCAGCGCAATGGTGGGCCAAGACAGAGTCGATACTGTCAGTGCCTTGATGGTCGGACGTAACGTGCGGTTAAGCTGCATGCGAATTTTCACTCCTCACGCTACTACTGTATGTCATCACCTCGCCGAAAATGTATCCATTTTTGTTCTACAAACTGAGAAAATTCTTGACGGAATCGCTCCGATGCAAATCGTTCGGCATTTTGTCGGGCATAATCCGGGCTAAAGTGATGGGCACCCGACTCAAATTCTTTAACGCTCTCTATCAAACTTTCGACGGATTGTTCTAAAAAAAAGAGTCCAGTTTTTCCAGGAATCACCGTCTCGGTTACGCCTCCTTTGCCAAAGGCGATCACAGGCGCACCCGCGGCTTGGGCTTCGACAGCAGCGATGCCAAAGTCTTCTTCTGCCGCATATACAAAGGCTTTACATCGCGCCATGTAGCTAGCGACGATCGCCTCAGACTGGGGGGAGAGAAATTGAATATTGGATGCCGCCAGTCGACGAAGCTTGCGTTCATCAGGGCCGTCTCCCATGACGACGAGCGGCAAGCCTAAGCGCACGAATGCCGCCACAATCAGCTCGACCTGCTTATAAGGAACAAAGCGCGCGAGAACAAAGTAAAATTTTTCTCGCTGACAGTGGGGATTAAATCGCTGCACCGCAACAGGCGGGTAAATCACCGTGGCTTTGCGGCGATAGGTTTTCCAGATGCGGCGGGCAACATAGTGCGAATTGGCGACAAAATGATCGACTCGATTGGCGCTGGCAAGATCCCAAAGCCGCAGATAATGCAGGATGAGACGGGCGATCGCCCCTTTGATGCCGCGCTTTAGCCCCGCCCCGTGCAAATATTGGTGTTGCAAATCCCAGGCGTAGCGAATTGGAGTATGCACATAGCTAATGTGAAGCTGGTCTGCTCTGGGGATGACGCCCTTTGCAACGGCATGGCTGCTCGAAATCACCACATCGTAGCCAGACACGTCTAGCTGCTCAATCGCGAGGGGCATCAACGGTAAATAGCTGCGAAATGAGCGCTTTGCAAACGGCAGATTTTGAATAAATGACGTCTGGACTGAGCGATGATGAATGAAGTCGCTTGAGGAGTCATCTAAAAAGTTGACCAGGCTATAGAGCGCAGCATGAGGGTACAGGGAGAGAATTTGCTCTACAACCCGTTCTGACCCTGCATAGTTAACCAACCATTCATGGACAACCGCTACTCTCATTGACCTAACAGGAACACCGCTATTGGATTACGCGATCGCCTTCGAGACGACGAGCTCAGATAAATCACTATCAGATAAATCACTATAAGATACCGTATCAGACATGTAGTCGAGCCCTCTCCTCTGTCCCGAATGTTTTCCGGACGCAATGAATAGAGTATTATCATCTCCAGCATGTCTCAAAAAATTAACATGCGACGATGTGACGCTGATGTGACGCTAAGACTGAGGAGGAACCGTATTGCATCTGGATCGGGAAGCAAACGCTTCGCAGGAGATTATTGTCTTTACTCCAGAGAGCCAGCTAAGACGACCCAGCGTGCTGCTCAAGCAAATGGGGCAAGACTTGCTGAACTCTAGAGAGCTTGCCTGGCAGCTACTCTATAAAGCCATCAGCATTCGCTATCGACAGGCTGCCTTAGGGCCACTTTGGGCATTCTTGCCGCCCATCATCGTCGCAGCGACATCGACGGCGCTAAAAAACAGTGGCGTGATTGCGATTCGAGATACGTCGATTCCGTATCCGATTTATGTCATGTTTGCGACAGCCCTGTGGATTTTGTTTGCCAGAAGTTTTGAGCTTCCTCTGAAAGCAATGCGAGACGGCAAGCAGTTATTGACGACGATTCGGATGCCCATCGAGGGGTTATTGTTAGCAGCCGTGGGTGAATTGCTGTTTGACCAAGCGATTCAGTTTTTAGTGCTGGCGGTCGTGTTCGTTGTGTTCCAGATCCAGGTGACGTGGGGTATCTTACTCGCTCCGTTTGCCGCTCTCCTACTCATGTTTTTGGGTATTGGGTTGGGGCTATTTCTGGTGCCTGTCGGGAGCCTTTATACCGATGTCGCCTCAGCCATGCCGTTTCTGACTCGATTTTGGTTTTTTCTGACTCCTGTGGTGTATCCTCCTCCTGAAAATTGGCCCTACACCATGTTGGTCGATTTGAATCCTGTGACCCCCCTGCTAAGCGGTACGATTGATCTCACCCTGAAGGGGCAGCTAAACAATCCCATCTTTTTTGTTTTTATTGCAGTCATTGCGTTGGTGCTGCTGCTGGTGGGATGGGTCATATACCGCGTCGCAATTCCGATTTTGATTGAGCGCTAAGGGAGTGATACCCGAATGTCTGATGAAATTACAGTAAGTGTAGAAGGGGTTTCAAAGAAATACTGCAAAGATTTGAAGCGATCGCTCCGGTATGGCTTGCAAGACCTCGCCGACGAACTGCTGCTGAAGCGTAACCCCAGCACGACTCTTCGTAAAAAAGAATTTTGGGCATTAACTGATGTCAACTTTGAGTTAAAGCGAGGAGAAGCATTTGGCATTATTGGCGTGAACGGTTCCGGAAAAACCACCCTGCTCAAACTGCTGCATGGTCTGCTAAAACCCACCCAAGGAAAGATCACTCTGCGAGGCAGAGTGGGAGCCTTAATTACGTTAGGGGCAGGTTTTCAACCCCTCCTCACCGGGCGAGAAAATATTTACACCAACGCCGCTATCCTTGGAATTCCAAAACGAGATGTCGATCACAAACTTGAGGAGATTCTTGATTTTGCTGATATCGGCGATTTTATTGACGCGCCAGTCAAGACCTACAGTTCGGGAATGAAGGGGCGATTGGGGTTTTCAGTGGCAGTGAATCTGGTAGAGCCCGATGTCTTACTCCTCGATGAGGTCTTAGCAACGGGGGATTGGCGCTTTAAGGACAAATGTTTTCAGCGCATGGAAGAAATCGTCAGTTCGGGTGCCACCATTGTATTTGTGTCGCATCTGGTGCCAAAAGTTGAGCAGCTCTGCCACCGAGCACTGCTGTTGCATAAAGGCGTGACCAAAGCGATTGGGCCTGCTGTAGAGGTCTGCGAGCAGTTTTATGAACTCCCGGATAATGAGCTTCCGCCTCGCATGAAACGGCGGAAACGACGGCTCGCGAACCGCGCTAAGCCTAAAGCAACCGTTCATCATGAAGAGTCTGAGTCTTTTGACGTGATAGGCATCGAATTGCTCAACACAATCGGAATATCGCAAGATCAGTTCTGCACGCTAGAAACCCTGATTATTCGGATTCGATTTGTCGCGCATCGGCGCATTCAAACCCTCAAATCGGTGGTGCAACTGCTGACCGTCGGCGATCAGATTTGCATTAGCAGTTTTGAATCATCATTTCATCAGGCTGATGCGTATTCGGGATTGCAAGGAGAGAGCTATATCGATTGCATTATTCCAGAATTATTACTTCGCCAAGGACGACACAAGGTTCATGTTACGCTAACCGAGTCTTCCCCAGACGGTGATACGCTATTGTTCAAATCTGATAATGCTGCTGCTTTAACGGTCATATCGAGTCACGACGTAACGGCGCCCAAGACAACACGTGGATTAATCTATATGCCGTCCTCGTGGCGATCGAGCCATGAGCGGCAGCCAGAACCCACCCCTTGAACCTGAGTTGGATCATCCATTCAATTCAACCAAGGTACCGGGCGATCGCCCCCCGCGCTAAGTTGCCAATTATTACATCATGGGCTTGAGATAAGTATGAATCTGAATGACGTCAATGTGTTGGTGGATGGATACAATCTCCAACTCATCCAAGGAACTGGAATCAAAACCTATGGAATTAGCCTCATTCAAACGTTGAAGCAGCTTGGAGCCGGGGTTGATATTCTCTTTAGTCGAGAAATTAGCAACACCAATAATCCAACCCTCGATGAAATTTTATTCTTCGACGTTTTGACTGAAGAGCCCGGTCTTCTTCAACGATTCAGCGCGTTCAAAGCCGCTAAATGGTTCACCAATGCAGCCTTGACAGCAGGAGGGATTTCTCGAAAGGCGATGCCCATCAACACGAAAGGCATCGTTGTCAAAAGTCCGGTAAATAGTAGCTTCATCAATTCAGTTGCCAGTTTCATTGACTCGGTAGAAGTCTTTAACTTATCGGGATGCTACCAAAATTCTAATTCGCTGTTTAAGTTTTTAGAGCTATCATCACGCGTTTCAATTCCTAAAAAGGTCGACATTTTCCATGCGACCTATCCATTACCCGTGCGGGTGAAAGGAACCAAAAAAATCACCACCATTCATGATCTGATTCCCTTACGGCTTCCATACACAACATTAGACAATAAAAAGATGTTCTATAAGTTGATTCAGGATGCCATCAAACATTCAGACATGATTGCAACGGTTTCGGAAAATTCTAAACATGATATCTTGTCTATTTTTGATGTCGATCCAGACAAGGTTCGAGTGACGTATCAGCCCATTGCGCTGCGGCCATTTTCACACGATGAAGAGCAGGTTCTCCCTGAATACCTCAAGAAATTTAAGCTTAAACCCAAGGACTATATTCTCTTTGTGGGTGCAATTGAGCCAAAGAAAAATGTGGGTCGGTTAATCGATGCGTTTTCAGGAATCGACACCAAAATTCCTCTAGTGATTGTAGGCAAACGAGGGTGGTTGTGGGCGAATGAAATTGGCAAGATTGATGCCATCTTTGGGCAACGACAGGCTCAGCGAAAAGTCAAGTTATTAGAATATGTTAGTAGCGAGGATCTGCGATATCTCTATTCTGGGGCAACCTGTTTTGTTTTTCCATCTCTGTATGAAGGGTTTGGGCTCCCGCCTCTTGAAGCAATGTCGTTTGGGTGTCCGGTGATTACATCTAATGCGTCGTCTTTACCTGAGATTTGCGGCGATGCGGCATTATATGTCGACCCGTACGACATGAGAAGTATGCGTGAAACCCTAGAGAAATTGCTGCAAGATGAAGGGCTGCAATTGTCTCTTTCAAATGCAGGGAAAGAGAGAGCACAATACTTTAGCCAGGAAAACTATAGTAAACGCCTGTTTGATGTGTATTCTCAATGTCTTTAAGTACCTATAGCAATGTGCGCGTCAAGTACAGAAACGGTGGTGTGGGGCGCGCCGCGCCCCACACCACCGTACTTAACTCAAGCGCATACCGCTATAGCCTGCATGATGGAATGAGTCTAGCTTAAATGAAATCTTCTGCCCTTAAGTATCGGCTACAGCCTCATGATTCGCTTTATTTCCTGCACATTCCTAAGACGGCAGGAACCACGCTGTATCATCTCTTGGATGGCAAGTTTGAGCTTGATGACATTTGTCCGGCTCGATTTTGGTCAGAGTTGCTTGCGCTTTCACCTGAGTCCCGTAATAATTATCGATTTTTCAGAGGACATTTTGGCTATCCCATTCATTGGATGTTAGACCAAAAACCTGTCTACATTACAGTATTGAGAAATCCTATTGAGCGGGTTATTTCTTACTACGAAAGTGTCTGCCGTCACCCATACGATTTTTTTCATCAGTTTGTTGCGTCACAGAACATGAGCTTGGCTGATTTTATTCGCAGCCCTGATACGCGATATACGGTTGCCAATCTGCAAACTCGCAGCCTTGTTCTGGATGTGGATGTGCGATCGCCCCATGTGCGAGCCCTTAATCGTCATGCCACAACCCCATGTGGTCTAGATGGCATCACTGAAACAACGCTGCTGGAGATGCCCGATGATGAACTGCTGGCGATCGCCAAGCAACGGCTTGATGAGTTTGCCTTTGTGGGGCTTGTGGAGCATTTTCAAGACTCAATACTGCTGCTGTCTTACATTTTTGGCTGGTATCCATTCGATCCGGTTGAGCGGCTCAACACAGCGCCTCAACGTCGTCGGCAAGCGGATGTCCCTCCCGATATTTTGGACGAAGCGAGAGAGCTAAATCGACTGGATATGGAGCTATATGACTATGCAACCCATCTGTTCAAACGCAGCTTTCAGCAGATGGTGCAAACTTTGATGCCTGATGCACGTCATCATCTCGATATCACAAGTGATATCACGAACGATAATGAGGGGGGCGCAACTGTTGACGGGCTCATCCCATCGTTGATTCGGCATTATGAGCGACGATTTGTTGAAGAGACCTCACCTCAGATGTCAGTCGATTTTGTCGCGTCACAGCCTATTCACGGGCATGGATGGCATCAGCGAGAAGGCGATAATCAACACGTTATTCCCTTTCGCTGGACTGGCCCTACCACCACGTCAACACTAGATTTTCGGGTACAGAATGCTGCCCCATTGGTGATCCGATTCTGGATTATTAATTCGGTCTTGCCTGACCATTTAGATAATCTCTTAACTAGCCTCGACATCAGCGCGAATCATCAGCGCCTTTCCCTCCATGCGATTCTCGTTAGAGAAACCTTGACGATTCTTCAGAGTTCTATTCAGTCGGATCACTTCGGTGATACTTGCGACGTTATTCGGCTGACGTTTAAGGTTCCTGAAACCCGGGCGCCACAGTCTCTTGACACTAATAATCTGGATACTCGGCAGGTTGGAGTTGCGCTGCATCGAGTTCAGATGTTTCCGGATGTGCCTCAGCCAGAGGATAAGCAGTACACGTCGTTTTTACTGCCATTTCCCGACCATGATATGGGATGGGTTGAGGCGGCTGAATTTGTCAAACGACATATCCAAAATGGGGAGAAAATAACAGCGCCGGGTGAATTTATCCGTATCTTTCCTCAGCAGTTCCAAGCAGAGGTCGATGGTCTGGTGGATCGTCCGACAACGGACTGGGTTTTATTTCATAAGGAAAATCTGCAAATGACCGATTTAAACCAGCTAACTTGGCTAACAAAAGCGTTTAATCCGGTGTTTGCTAATCCTGTGTTTATTATTTTCTCGCAGCGTACTAATTTGAAGCCACTCAGATATTTGTCAACTCATGTTCGGGCGTTAACAAAAACAATGATTATCAAACATCTGAAAACATTGATTAAATGACTGTAGCAATCTATGAGCAAGCCCATTCAATATCAGTTGCACGAGGATGATCAGCTCTATTTCCTGCACATTCAGAAAACCGCAGGAACGACGCTGTATTTTACGCTTGATGAAAAATTTGACCCAGACGCTATCTGCCCGGCTCGATTTTGGCGACAGCTTTTAAACATTGCTCAAAAATTTCCCGACCGTTTTCAACAGTATCGGTTTTTTCGAGGGCATTTTGGCTATTCGATTCATAAATTTATTGGCAAATGCCCGGTTCATATCACGGTATTGAGAGATCCCATCGAGCGAGCAGTCTCCCACTATGAGCATATCCGCCGAGAACCGCGCGATCGCCTCCATAAAATCGTGGCGGCTCACACCATGAGCTTCAAAGACTTTATCGTCCATCCTGAAACACGGTTGGCGATCGCCAATTTACAAACGCGCAGCATTGCCTTTGATCTCGGTCTTGAGGAAATCAAGCAGCTCGATCGGTTTCCCGCGAGAGGCATCTTAGGAACCGCGCCCGATATCAGTGACGATGACCTGCTCCAGATTGCCAAAGACCGTCTCGATCAGTTTGCGTTTATCGGCTTAGCCGAGCGATTTCAAGATTCGCTGCTGCTGCTTTCTTACATCTTTGGGTGGTATCCCATTGTGCAGTCACGCGAGTTAAATAAAGCCCCCAAAAAGCTCCGCCGGGATGACCTTTCCCCTGAGATCAGGGATGCAGTCTTGGAGCTCAATCAGCTTGATTCTCAGCTTTATGCCTACGCTCAGACCATCTTTCAAGAGCATCTGTATGCCATGCTCGAAGACTTGCAAACGAGATTTGATCGCCCCATTCGTGCCGATCTCAACATCCTATCCACCCAGGCAGAGCCCCTCGATCTAGGCGTGCTGATTCCGTTGCTTGAAAAACATTATGAACAGCGTTGGATCGAATCCAACCCCACGCCTCGTCAATCTATAGATTTTGCATTTAATCGCGCCATTTCGGGGATAGGATGGCATCTCAGAGAAGGCGCAGGCTCTGGATGGCATTTGCAGGATGGCTTGGATACCGGCGGAACTCCATTTCGCTGGAGCGGACCGTCCCCGGTTTCGACGCTAGACTTTCCGCTGTCAAGTCAGGATGATTTGATGATTCGGCTTCGCATCATCAACGCGGCTGCCCCGGATATCTTAGACAGCCTAGCGCTGGAGGTTAACGGGTATTCAGTTGAGCTAGAACCTATCTTGAAGCGGGGCACCCTAGCCGTGCTGCAAGGCGTGATTCCTAAAGCAGTTTTAGAACGAAGTGCGCTGACTCGATTTCGGTTCACCGTGAATCGCACCGTTCGGCTCGACCCGACCCAAGATGATACGCGCAAGGTTGGGCTTGCGTTTCACCGGGTGCAAATCTTTCCAGTCCATGCTCAACCCGCCACTGAAGAATATGCTCACTATCAGTTTCCCGGTGATGATCCCAATTGGGTGGAGGTCGCGGGCTTTATCGAGCCTTATCTTCAGCCCTACGACAAGGTGGTTGCTCCGACCGAATTTGTCAAACGCTTTCCGGATCACTATCGCAGTCACTTGATGCCGTTTGCGAATAAACCGGGACTGAGATGGGTCGTGGTGCATAAGGGGCTCATGGATGAAGTCGATCCGCCCTCTCTGACATGGGTGATGCAGTCACTTCGACCCGTGTTTGCCAACTCAGTCTTTGTGGTGTTTTCCAATCAAGGCGATTTGCCGTCGATTCCGAAAACGTCTCCGTATCTGATGGCGCTGATCGTAAAATTTAAGCTACTTGACCTTGAACGGCAAAATCTCCTCCCCAACCGCGTCAGCGTTCAACTGCTGCATTTCTTGAAGGCTGCTTATAAGATGGCAAAGTCGCTGAGGAGGCGATCGCCCTAAGGGATTAGCGTTTAAATAATGTCCCAGCAGTTGGTTAGGGGCAAACGGCCGTTTGCCCGTACAGAGCCATCGTTAGTGGTCGGCTATTTACAAGCGAATCCCTAAGGAGAAACAGAAGACACACTCGTCTTCAACGTTTGTTCGGTTTCACCATAGTCTTTGAGCAGTGCCGCAAACTTTCGGCGCATCATCAGCCCCGGTTTGTCGGTCATCATGTGCTGTTCAAATCGAGATTCGAGGGGCACATCGTAGTCAGTGGTTTCTAAAATCGCCTTGTCTTCAAGGGTGACAGCTCGATCAAAGGCGATCGCATCAGCCGCTTTTGTGTCAGCTTCGGTATCATTTCGCAGGCAAAATTGGACGATTTGAGACGACGAGTCATTGATGGGAGTCGTCGTATTCACAATGATATGAACCAGCCCGTTGGGATAGTTAATTCGCAGCTTGCATGTAAATGGCATAAACCAGTCCATATCGAGCGTTCTGAAAGTTTGTCCTGCGTCCATCTTGAGATTCTTTTGCTGGAGTTCAGGATTGACAACGCCTAGCTTGGCGCTGACGCGGATTCCGTAGTCGGTGTCTATCAGATCCATCTCGTCAGGAATCGGATGCTCTGTGCTGCCAAAGGTCGTGGTGTGCACAAATGTGGGATGGGCAAGGTCAAACTCATTTTCCATCACTCGCAGCCCAGCGCAGCGCCACGGTTCATAAAATTCAGGAATCAGTCGAAAATCAGGATCATGTGCTTCCGGTATGTCTGGAATGGACTGAATCGGGTCGCCCAAACACACCCACACGTAGCCGTAGCGCGTTTGACACTGATACGTCTTGATTTGATAAGTTTTGGGAATCGGGTCTTGCTCGCTGAGTTGAGGCACGTTGAGACATTGCCCCGTGCCGCCAAATGTCCATCCATGATACGGACAAACAATATTGCCGTGCTTGATGCGACCGTTCGATAGCTGAGCCGACCGATGACAACACCGATCGACTGCTGCTGCTGGCCTACCGTTGTTATCTAGCCAAATCACTATCTTTTGACCCAGCAGCTCAAATCCTTGTGGCTTTTCAGCTAGCATTGCGGTCGGAATGACAGGATACCAAAACCGTTTCAGGATGGGTTGACGAGTAACCAGCATACGCCTATTCCTGTGCAACTAGAGAATATGCCACTGAAATACACTGTCTAACGAACTGATAATGTATTAAGTCATACAAAATTTGAGCGCATCGTTTGCTGAGATACTACGCTTGGAATCAATCCCGCATGCATTCGGGTGCTGAAATCGAGTGCAATGCTTGAGCAGATGACTCTCCATTGTCTGGTTCTGTCTCTTCTAATGGGGGTGACAGGGATAGAGTGAGTGATTTGAAAGCGTGCTCAAGTTCTGACTGCACCATCGAATAAAACAACAGCCCCGGCAACGTAATATGAAAAACGACAATCGATACTTGTTCGGCGGTTCTATCGGTCTGAATTGAGGGCGTAAAGTGAACGGTGTTGACTTTCATATACAAACCTTCTTTAGCTAATTAAGATCGATAAATTTAACTTAGGATAGGCAGGCAACCCCGTGTTTACACGTAGATTTTAAGCACATAGTCTGCGACTGCGACTATGTCACTGACAAAATTCAGCACAAATTTATCTGACGGATATTTTTATCAAGAGACATTTAAACCGCCCCCGTAGGCAGTTACTGAGATACTGCATGCCCAATTTTGTCTTAGCAACTAGCTCGGAACGTCGATGGCGTAGTCTTTTAACTCAGCCATTGATACATACTCCAAGGCTGATGCATGAGTGGCTTCCAGGATGACGGGCGGCGCAACTCCTGCATCCAGGGCTTCTTTCCAACGAGGAGCACACAAACACCAGCGATCGCCCGGTTTTAACCCTGGAAAGTTAAACGCAGGCATGGGTGAGCTTAAATCGTTGCCCTTTGATTTCGTAAATTCTAAAAACTCATCAGTCATTTGAGCGCACACCACATGAGCGCCAAAATCACCCGCTCCGGTGTTGCACACACCATCTCGGTAGAACCCCGTCATAGGAGATGTACAACAAAGTTCGAGTGTTGTGCCTAATACGTTACTGGCTTCAGCCATATGCTCCTCTCATTTGCAACACACACTCTCATACTTTATCGCAACACTTTATCGCAGACGAGATTGCTGCACCTCATCGTCACACGCCCAATTTCTCTCGAATCTCCTGGTCTTTTGCGCGAAACCCAACTAAGACCGCAGTGCCATCTTTTACAAATAATGGACGCTTGAGCAACATCACGTCATTTGCAAAGGCGTCAACCCATCGCTCATCCGGCCATTCTTTCTTGTCGTCGCCCAACGCTCGATAGGATTGCCCCGATGTATTTCGCATAGGTTTGGAGCCTAAGGTATCTACCCAGGCTTGAATCATGTCGTGCGTGGGGGGATGCTCTTTGGTGTTGATAAATTCGTAGTCAACTCCGTTGCTGTCTAACCAGGCCAATGCTTTTTTGCACGTTCCGCAGTTTGGAATGCCGTAGATTTGGATCGCCATCGTTGAAGTTGCTCCCGTTTGATGCCAAGATTTGATGCCAAGAGACGTTATGAAGTAGATTATGCGTTGAAACGGCTCATCGTGGATGACAACGACGGGGCATTAACCTGCTCACCCACATAAATTCCGAGCGCCTGAGCGGTTTTGACCAAGCAATGATGGGGAGAAACTGGTAACGGACTGTGAGCTAGCACATCGTCTAGCGGGACTGCGGCAACGGTTCCATTTTGCCAAGCAACCATGTGGGCAAAGCACTTTTGAGCGACTAAATCTACGGCAGTTTTGCCCAAAGCGGCGGCAATGAGGCGATCGAATGCGGAGGGAATTCCGCCTCGCTGAATGTGCCCCAATACCGACACCCGAACTTCGGCAGAGCGACAGCGCGCGATTTGATCGGCAATATATTGCCCTTTCCCACACGCCAACGGGACGGAGCGGTCATGGGCTTGCTCTGATGAGATCCGTTCATATTCGATCCCCTCAGCCACTACCACAATGGCAAATTTATGCCCCCAGCGATCGCGCAATTCATCTAAATGGCGACACACGGCTGACATGGAGTAGGGAATTTCTGGAATTAGAATCACATCGGCTCCCCCGGCGATGCCGGCCTGTAGCGCGAGGTGTCCGGCTTTCCGCCCCATGACCTCTACAACCATGACGCGATCGTGGCTAGCGGCGGTAAATGTCAGCCGATTGAGCGCGTCTGTGATCGTATTCACGGCAGTATCAAACCCAATTGATCGTTCTGTAAATGCCACGTCATTGTCAATCGTCTTCGGAATTCCAATCAGGTTCCAGTTCCCTTGACGCGCCAGCTGGTGCAGAATCGCCAGACTGCCATCTCCCCCGATTGCGATTAGCGCATCGAGTTCAAGTTCATGGTAGGCTGCAATGATTTCATCGGCATGGGCCAGGGTATCTCCGTGATTAATGGTTCCTAAAATGGTGCCCCCCATGCTCAGTAACGGATCAATCCCCCGCAAATCTAGGCCGTGTCTGCTGAGAGAACTGGCTTGACGTTCTAGCAGACCTCGGGTTGCATACGGGATTCCGAGTACTTCCCATCCATAAGTTAGGGTTGCATGACTGACAACGGCTCGAATGGCCGCATTCAGTCCGGGGCAATCACCACCGCTTGTCAGAATACCAAGTCGTAGTTGCATAGTTGTTGCCGTTACTTGTGATTACTTGAAATAGGTTGGTAATACCAATTTTGGATTTTGGATTTTGGATTTTGGATTGACGGTCACCAGCCTTGCCAGGGTTTTAGCCTGTTCATTTGTAGCCTTACTTCGGAGAATTGCTCTGAAAATAGATTTTTATCGTTGGGGGTGACGCCGCTGCGTCATGGACGATTGGTATAAAAAAGTTAAAAGATTTGCGAGCCTGGGCTTTGGGGATTTTCTCTAGGCGTTGGTAGTTCGATTCGCTATTGCTTAAGGGCTTGTTAAAAAACCTGATGGTGGTGCGTTACGCTGACGCTTTAGCGTAGCCATGCCTGAAAGGCTATACAGCACCCTACGGCTCAATCAAACTAAGCATTGGTAGTTCGATATTGCGATCGCTTACAGCTTACAGCAGTTATTGCTTGAGTAAGCCACAATTTGGTAGCCTAAGCGAGTCTTGCAAAATCAGGAAATCGCTGCTCATGCCTGCCCCTCTATCTATTGATTTACGGCAACGAATTATCGCTGCGT
>JBNPEB010000066.1:0-7682 GCA_051117335.1 Elainellaceae cyanobacterium | reverse complement strand
CCCACAGATGACCGCACAAATGGTGAGGCCAATAATATCGAGCAGACGATGCTCTACTAAATACTCAACTCGTGGATCTTCAAGCTCTCTGAAGTGCTCAAGCAGGGTAACTGATTGCTCATCTGGCGCAGACATAAGGGACTCCTCAGATGGAAACCCCTTGATATTGGCATGTCGAGTATGCGTTTGCCCTAGCGTACGGCTATAAAGTTGATAATCTGAGATTGACGTTATTTATCCAGCCCACAAGGTCATCCATAGCATGAAACGACTTCACATTGCGATCGCCACCCATCACCTCGCAGCCACCGTACAAGACTACTCAAAACGCCTGGGAACCGAGCCCTGCATAGTTGTTCCGGGCGAATATGCGCTCTGGCGCACCGAGTCACTCAATTTTTCAGTGCGGCAGGACGCCAGTTGCGCACCAGGAGAACTGCGACATCTCGGTTGGGAGGATGAAAACGCGGAAGACTTTACTGCCGAAACAGACTGCAACGGCATTCTTTGGGAGCGCTTTGCGGCTCATCATCAAGCTCAGGAAATCAATGAGATTTGGCCCAACATCCAGTCTGCTACCGATGAAATCTATCATTAGCAACCATTGACGCGACGATTGTCAAAACAACCATTATTGAATTTCCGAGGCTCTGTCGCATTAGTGAGCACAACCAACCCCGTTGAATTAGCAGCGATCGCCTCACAGTGTCATGGGGGCAATGGGTTCAATATTTGGGTCGAATCCACCAATCTGATTGGTGCGCAGTACCCACACAGATGCCCCATACTGAAGAAACGTCTTAACAACAGTATCACTTGCTTTACGGGGTAAGAGCGTTCTCCAACTGCTCAACCCCATGATCAAATTTCTCAGGGGTTCATCCTCCAACGTACTGCCCAAGTTATATTCATTCTTCTCCCAGTCAGGGCGAGGTTTGCCCAATGGTTGCAAATCGGCTTCCAGATCATCTCCAAGCTGTAGCAAAACCTTCAATCGTGCTGCTTGATTGGGATGATGCATCTCCAAGTCCTTAAACCAATCCGCATTAGATTGAACAATATGCTGAATCTGTTGAATACTAGCGAATAATGCCTGGTTAGAGTCTTGAGAGCAGTTGTTAGCAGGCCCTACGTAGGTTCCTCCGGTGCCATCACCGATTCGATACCGAGCAGTCATGGCTTGAAGATGCCCCAACATGCCATTGAGGGGCGATCGCCGCACGCCATCAAAGTCATAATCGCCTGTAAAGGCATCTAACTTAACCACGATGTCGCAAACAGGACGAACACCCATCCAGCCAAACTGGCGATCGCCCATATAGCGCGACCAGTGAAGTGTCCCAGCAACTAGGCCATCCGTATTGTGGGTATAAACCTGGTGATAGCGAATATCAAAGCGCAGTTCATCCGCCAAAGCATCTCGGATAACCGTTGCTACGCCATAGGCAAAGTGCCCAAAGAAAATAGGAGCCGCCGCTGCGGGTTCTCGCTTCTTGCCGCCGATGCCACCATACACATGCAGTACCAGAGCGCGAGTACCCTCCGGGAACGGGTCGCTAACGCCCTCTTGCCATTCATCGAGTGCATGCTGAATAGACGTGGGGGTATCCTGATCTCTCGACGTACATAGCACGGAAGAAATGTGCCCTTTTTTGGCATCGATGTCTGCCCAAGCCTCATTGCGAATATATCGATAGGCAGCTTTTTGACCAAACACAACCCGATCGGGCTGGAGGCGCAGCACCCTCCGCGGCGCGAGTGCTTGCACAACAAATTGACCCACCGCATCGGTCGCACCGTAGATATACCACCCAACTTCATTGAGCGGAGATTTCTCGATGTTGTGATGGGTTGAGGGGAAACAACCATTCTGATCTGCAATCACCCTCGGCATCGCCACGACTTCGTTGGGGCCATCAAATTGGCGAGATGTCCGGTTAAAATGTACGACCTGATAGTGGGTATCTCCAACGAGTTGGATAAATTGCACCAGACCATAAAATCGTCCGCTCACTTGAACCGGAGTACTGCGAATAGATAGAGAAACAGACGAGTCGGGCGACGATGAAGACATCTCGGGAGCTTGAGTCCATGGCTCTACTATCACGGGCTCATCTAATGCAACGATCAGATCATCTACCGGATGAGAGCCCGCCAGCGACTCTAGCGGATCGACCTGTAGCCAATGATTCAAACGAGTCGGATGCACCAGTCCACCATATTTGCTGGTATATTCTGCTTCAGCGCTGAAGTGCACGTCCTTCGTAACCGCTTTTACCAACCGCTGCGTGATTAGATCGCTGCTCCATCCCAGTCTGACGACCGTACCAACTAAATCTTGATAGGTGTCAGGGGCATGATGCACCTCAAACCACACGCCTTTGAGGTAGGATCGCTCGTCTGCCCTGGGTAAAATCAATCGACCCATCCAGGGGGCGATCGCCCGATAGTACTCCAAATCCACCGATTGGTTGAGTGGATAGTAACTGGGGCGAGTAAAGGGAACCTGCCGATAGAGATCGTAGTTGCTGGGCTTGACAGAACCGAGGTCTAATTCGGGCAGCAGCTTACCTTTGAGAATGGCGTTGATATAGCCGATCGTCTGCTCTAATGAGCTTTGACCATTAGGCAAGAGATAGTTGGGATCGAGGATGCCACCAGGCACTTGATGCCCGACTGGCCCCATCGAAAAGATAGAAATCTTACCCCGCCGTTTAGCTCGATT
The DNA here is from genome assembly GCA_051117335.1 of Elainellaceae cyanobacterium. GTDB lineage: Bacteria > Cyanobacteriota > Cyanobacteriia > CAZCXK01 > CAZCXK01 > DBGGTD01. Next base: position 4,957 of record JBNPEB010000066.1, on the reverse strand, counting down.
CCAGTACGACAGTAGAAATAGCTTCCATCGCCCTGGAAACATGATGGGGCCTATTTGCTCCATGCCGTCTTGATCACCCACCAGATGATAGAGATGCTCTAGCTGCAAAATATTGCAGTTTGCGCTGATGACTCCTCCAAGAGAAATAACATCAATCGGCGCACTCAGCGCGCGTTTTAGAAACGGGGCACAGGCACAAGCCATCTGACCGCCTCCGCTATAACCAATTAGCGTAATCGGCGTGACGCTGCCGAGCGGATAGCCATTTTTTACTAAGCCGTTATAGACCACTTGGGCAATCCCTTGATTGTAGAGCGGGCCATACCGCTTATCGGCTGAAACGCCAACAGTCAGGATATTACGAATATTGATCAATATCCCCAGCAACGCCCTCGGATTTGCAAGTCGGGCGTTGTCAGCCACTTTCCACAAGAAGGCGAGGGGGCGATCTTCATCGAGGGGATTATTCATCACCGAATAGGGCATGATTCCTCGAATCAGCGCCACATCACTGGGGAGTCGGGGCGCTAACGTGTCCAAAAATTCTTCGATATCAGGCAAATACTCAAACGTAGATTTTCCAATTCCATCCAGATAAACAATGTAGCGAGACACTGTTTGGGGTTCTCCGTCACCCCTTGCGGGGGTCTGTGCAAGGTCTCCAGAATTAATTGTCGTATCGATCTCATCGTCATACCACCCCGCCCACCAGCCGAGGGTTTCGAGGGGAGCAATCAAGCCCGCGACGACGATAGCAATCATCGCAATCCATACGAGATCAAAGATGGGGCGAACCAGCCGAGGCAAATCATCATACCAATCGAATAGCCACACCTGAATCGGTTTAAACAAGACAACAACAAGAACAGTCAAAGCGACCATTCCCATCAGACCTACAGCAGTAGTTGCAATTCGCCCCCACTGTTGTCCCGATTCGCTATGCCCATCCACCTGTTGAACTCTATCTACCAAGGGTAGATTTGGGGAGAAATCAGCAGGGGTTCTTTCAAATGTTCGCTCAGATATTCGCTCGACATTAGAAGGCTCATATCCCCTAAAACCCTCCACAATACGTGCTTGGTGGATTTCTGTAATGCGCTCTCGAAGCTGGTTCTGCCAGGTCAACGACGCATCATTCATCTGAGCTTGAACCGCCTCCCGAATATCTCGGCGGCTGGTTGCCAAATCGACACCCGCGACCCTATTTGAAAGACGACGCCCTAAATTTGCAATGGGCTGACCCACCGTATTTTGTAAAAGCTGCAAGGCGATCCAGCCAAACGCCACATACCCAAAAGCAGTCCCCTTTCCCACGTCCGCGATCGCATTAAATCCTACGACCATGGCTAATAAATGCCAGATGGAGAGGATAGAGAGCACGGGAACTCCTAAGTAGGGCAATGCTCCTAAAACGCTAAAGAGAAGCGGTGCATAGCTAATGCCTAGAACAACGGCCAGTTCCTTAAATGATACCGATATAGACCCAGAAAAAAGCGTAATCAACCGTGTGCTGAAGACGAGACATATAAAACTCAGCGCAAAGAGAATCGCGCTAATCAGCAGGCTAAAGACAAAGCGGCTTGGCTTGACTCGGTTGATAAATAAAATGACGCCCTGGGCGATCGCCTGCGATAGACCTGCTAAAAGCACAATGATCAGTGCAACCACCATGCCGTTAGGAATCGTGCTGACGATCCGAAATGCCTCTTCATTCAGAGCAAAGACCCAGCCTACTAATTCCCAAAAGCGCGAGAGTGCAGTGTCAGTCATTGTCAGGGTTGCGCACTGGCAGGTGGTGGACTAATCAAATGAAGGTGTTTACCTTGGCTGTTGTACAATCGCCACTGTTCTTTGTGCGGTTGCACGCCAGATAGCGTCCCCAGCTTTGGATTTCATCAGGAGTCGTGTTCTAAAGCTATTTGGCTAACGCTATTTGGCTAACGCTATATAGTCGACAGTATCTCATTGAAAGCGATCGCAATCTAGCTTTATTTGCGATCGCTCTCGATATGACGTCGAGATAGTTGACTACCAAACTTTTTCAATCGTTTCAGCGATCGCTTTATCATTTATTTTTAGGCGGTTCACTATTTCTTCAAGCCTCGACCTTCATTCCCATGAGATAGACGGGCAGCATAAAAAGGAATTCTTTGTTTGACTAGCAGAATTATTCCTTTTAGCCCGTTAGGAGAGTCGAGATGTCAACCCTCTATCTCACCCAACAGGGTGCATCATTGCACAAAGATCACGGACGATTTTTGATTCACAATACAGACAGGTCAGAAACTGAAGTACCTATCCATGAAATCCAGCGAATTCTGGTATTTGGCAATATTCAGCTAACGTCATCCGTAATCGCAACCTGCTTAGCCGCCCATATTCCAGTGGTGTTTCTTTCTCAGTCTGGAAACTATAAAGGCCATCTTTGGAGTGCTGAACATCAAGATTTTAATGTTGAATCAGCTCAATTTCAGCATTGGTATGATGATACATTCCAAATGCAGGTTGCTAAGGAAATGGTATACGGCAAGCTGTGGAACTCAAAACAACTACTGCTAAAACTAACCGCACACGCAAAGATATGGATGTCTATCGAGCGATCGCCGATATAAGTCATGCCATGCTTAAGATTGAGCCGCTCGATCAGGTTGATCAGCTCAACACCTTGCGAGGTCATGAAGGAGCAGCTGCCGTGCGATACTTTGCAGGATTGGGGCGACTCATGACCAATGACGATTTCTCGATCTCAGGGCGATCGCGCCGTCCGCCGACTGATCCGGTCAATTCATTGCTGAGCTTTGGCTATACGCTGTTGTTTAAAAATGTGTTGAGCTTGCTTTTAGCAGAAGGGCTCAACCCACATCTCGGCAACCTCCACCGCTCAGATCGGAATGAACCGCATCTGGCATTTGACCTCATGGAAGAATTTCGATCGCCCATTATCGACACTCTAATTATCCAGGTACTCAATCAACGGGTATTTCGGCTCGACGACTTTCAAGCGCCGAATGACGAGGGGGGTGTCTATCTCACAGATGCAGGACGGCGTAAGTTTCTCAAGCATGTCGAAAATCGGTTTTGCACCCAGACCTCGCATCCCGATGTAAAGCACCAGGTTGACTATCGCCGTGTGATTCAGCTCCAGATTCAGCGCTATAAGCGATCATTGCTATCTGGCACCCCTTATCATGCCTATCGGAGGGAAACCTGATGCTGGTTTTGGTGGTTTATGACATTGCCAATAATCGTCGCCGTCAAAAATTATCGAAGCTTCTAGAAGGCTATGGACGACGAGTTCAGGAAAGCGTGTTTGAGTGCTTTTTGAGTTTTGACGAAATGAAGCGGCTACATGATCTCGTTCAGAAACGGGTGAAACCCACGGAGGATAATGTGAGACTCTATTGGATTTCGTCTGGCGCGTTAGCCAAAACGCTGACCATTGGCAGCACCGCGCCGCAACCTCCACCGAATGCTTACATAATTTAATATGTTTGCTCTAGACGATGACGGATTTTGTCGTTAGAGTGTGAGGCAGTTAAGAAATTTTGACCCACGCAGGTCAGCCGAACCTTGAAAACCGCATAGTTTCGTTGACCTCCGTGGATCGCCTGATATGTAACGATTTCAGGCATTTAAGTTTCCTGTTATTGACACTACAGAGGCCGTTATTGACAATCAATTTGACCTCCGTGGTTTTAAAGGCTGAAACGCTGAGCCAGCGCACGCTGCTGAGCGAGGGGTTTCATCTCACTTCCCCCGCAAGGGGACGGAAACTTTTAAAGACTGTGCTTCGGCTAAGGCTTACATTAACTGGGAGTTTCATCTCACTTCCCCCGCAAGGGGACGGAAACAGATCGTTTAGGACTGGATAAAGATAGCGATCAAGCTCTTCGGTTTCATCTCACTTCCCCCGCAAGGGGACGGAAACTTCTGCTTGATCCCCATGGTGACCGTGTACCTTCCCCCGCCGTAGGTTTCATCTCACTTCCCCCGCAAGGGGACGGAAACTTGAAGCCTTGGCTAGCTACACCTGTCGTAAAGCCCGTGCTGGTTTCATCTCACTTCCCCCGCAAGGGGACGGAAACTAGATATTGATTGGCTCTATTGATTAATGACGCTTTCATGGTTTCATCTCACTTCCCCCGCAAGGGGACGGAAACATTTCTAACCGAATTGCATACGGGTTAGCACTAGGAACGGGGGTTTCATCTCACTTCCCCCGCAAGGGGACGGAAACATTCGAGATGAGTACCGCTGTTGGTAACCAGGGTTATCAAGGTTTCATCTCACTTCCCCCGCAAGGGGACGGAAACTTTAGATACAGAAAAAGGAGTGGTAAAAGCATGAGCACTAGAGGGTTTCATCTCACTTCCCCCGCAAGGGGACGGAAACAACAAGTTGAAGGTGTGAGGTACGATAGCATCTACCGTCAGTTTCATCTCACTTCCCCCGCAAGGGGACGGAAACGCGTTTACTTAGGTCTAGGGTAGCACTCTCCATCAAGCCAGCGTGTTTCATCTCACTTCCCCCGCAAGGGGACGGAAACGATGTCCGTCTTGCCGACTAGTAACTCCAAGGGGTACTCAGAGTTTCATCTCACTTCCCCCGCAAGGGGACGGAAACGACACATTAGCGACCCTCGCCACAGGTTTTTGGTTCTTGTTTCATCTCACTTCCCCCGCAAGGGGACGGAAACCCCTGAATAATTTGAGCTTTCATGTAGGACTCATACTGTTTCATCTCACTTCCCCCGCAAGGGGACGGAAACTCTTACGGGATCTTCCCGTGAGCGTGAACAACCTCGCTGATGTTTCATCTCACTTCCCCCGCAAGCGATTATGTTTATCGTCAAGGGGACGCAAAGCAAAAATTGGGGTTGCCAAGGCAAATTCTAAGCCGTCAAGGTAAACTTTTTGCGCAGCACAAATTGTCAGCCTTCTTACGCGACAAATCTGAG
>JBNPEB010000019.1:0-167690 GCA_051117335.1 Elainellaceae cyanobacterium | reverse complement strand
GTTTCTCATTGAGATGCGGCAAAATCGTGAGTAGTTTTTGGGCAAGCGGATCGTCATCTGTCATGAATCAATAGTAGATCCATTTGACCTGAAAGATGTAAAAGTTATTTCTTTACGAGTCCTTAGTACAGCACACCGAAGCACAACGTCAAACGCTTCAATATCTTTTGCTGCCTGCTCAACGTGATGGATAAATGCTTTTTCTTCAAGGCTGGAGACGGGAAACACAAGAGTGAAATGAGGGTCAACGACTTCCCAATAAAGTTGATCATGCTGCTTTCGCACACGTTGAATCCAATCGAAATCTTCAGCAGACATCGTTGGATAGGTTACGACAAGTAAACCTCTTGACATTTCCCAAATGTTTCATCTTGGAGTTTATTCTGTTATTTTACAGCCTTACGCTCTCGCGCTCGAAGCGACGCAACCGAACATTTCAAACATCATATGGGTATGCGAAATATCCCCCACATATAGAGCAATATTCTTCAAATCTAGGCTAGCAAAGACTAGATATAGAGCCGAAAATCCGTTACGCTAAACTCAATCCTGACTGATGGCTTGAGCGATATGTCTTTTGTGGGTCTGCACATTCACAGCGATTACAGTTTGCTTGATGGGGCGAGTCAGTTGCCTCACTTGGTTGAGCGGGCAATTGAGCTTAACATGCCCGCGATCGCTCTCACCGACCACGGGGTCATGTATGGGGCAGTCGAGCTTCTCAAACTGTGCAAGGGCAAAGGCATTAAGCCCATCATCGGCAACGAAATGTATGTGATCAATGGCGACATCACCAAGCAAGAGCGTCGTCCTAAATATCATCAGGTCGTGTTAGCCAAGAATACTCAAGGCTATAAAAGCCTCGTCAAACTCACGACCATTTCTCATCTGCAAGGCGTTCAAGGGAAAGGAATTTTCTCTCGCCCGTGCATTAACAAAGATCTGTTAGAGCAATATGGCGATGGGCTGATCGTCACGAGTGGCTGTCTCGCCGGAGAAGTGCCGCAGGCAATTTTGCAGGGCAAGCCAGAGATTGCCAAGCGAGTTGCTACGTGGTATCGAGATCGATTTGGGGATGACTATTATCTAGAGATTCAAGATCACGGGCTGCCAGAAGAGCGGATCGTCAATCCTCACATTGTCAGAATCGCGCAAGAACTCGGCATCAAACTGATTGCCACCAATGACTCTCACTACATCTCCTGTTTTGATGTCGAAGCCCACGATGCGTTGCTCTGTATTCAAACGGGTAAGCTGATTACCGAAGATAAGCGCCTGCGCTATACCGGCACAGAATATCTAAAGTCAGCCGATGAGATGCGACGACTGTTTCGCGATCATTTAACGGACGATGTGATTGATGAGGCGATCGCCAATACCCTCGAAGTCGCTAACAAAATCGAAGACTATGACATCCTCGGTGAACCACGTATTCCCGATTACCCCGTCCCGGATGGATACACCCCGGCCACCTATCTTCACGAAGTAACCACGCAGGGATTAGTCAAGCGACTCAACTGCGATTCGGCTGAGGCGATCGAGCCCCGATACAGCGATCGCCTCGCCTACGAACTCAACATGATGGAGCAGATGGGCTTTTCCACCTACTTCCTCGTCGTGTGGGACTATATCAAATTTGCGCGCGATCACGACATCCCCGTAGGGCCAGGACGGGGGTCTGCCGCCGGTTCTCTCGTGGCCTACGCCCTCGGCATCACCAACATTGACCCAGTGCATCATGGGCTGCTGTTTGAGCGATTTCTAAATCCTGAACGCAAATCAATGCCCGATATTGACACCGACTTTTGCATCGAAAAGCGGGATCAGGTGATTCAGTATGTGACCGAAAAATATAGCACTGAGCGGGTCGCTCAAATCATTACCTATAACCGCATGACCTCGAAAGCCGTGCTCAAAGATGTGGCGCGGGTGCTCGATGTCCCCTATGGCGACGCCGATCGGATGGCAAAACTGATTCCGGTGGTGCGCGGCAAGCCGACGAAGCTCAAGGTAATGATCTCAGACGACACGCCTGCTCCTGAATTCAAAGAAAGGTATGAACAGGATGCTCAAGTGCGTCGCTGGTTGGATATGGCACTTCGCATTGAGGGCACCAACAAAAGTGTAGGCATTCATGCGGCAGGGGTCGTGATTTCGGCACAACCGCTTGATGAGATCGTGCCACTCCAGCGCAACAAGGATAACGCCGGAATTGTGACTCAATATTCCATGGAAGATATTGAGTCGATGGGGCTGCTCAAGATGGACTTTTTGGGGCTTAAAAACCTGACGATGATTCAAAAGACCGTCGATCTCGTCCAGCAAAACCGGCAGACAACGTTAGATCTTGACCATATTTCTCTAGATGACGCTGAGACGTATAAGCTGTTGGCACGAGGCGATCTGGCAGGTATCTTTCAGCTTGAATCATCAGGGATGCGCCAGATTGTGCGCGACCTCAAGCCCTCTGGTTTAGAAGATATTTCGTCTGTGTTGGCGCTCTATCGTCCGGGGCCACTGGATGCTGGGCTGATTCCCAAATTTATCAACCGCAAACACGGGCGAGAGAAGATCGACTACCCCCATGAAATTCTAGAGCCGATTCTCAATGAAACGTACGGCATCATGGTCTACCAAGAACAGATCATGAAAATTGCCCAAGATATGGCGGGCTATTCGCTGGGGCAGGCTGACTTGCTGCGTCGAGCCATGGGTAAGAAAAAGATGGCAGAAATGCAAAAGCACCGCAGCATCTTTATTGAAGGGGCGCAGAAAAACGGAGTCAAGCAAAAGGTCGCAGAAGATCTGTTTGACCAGATGGTGCTGTTTGCAGAATATTGCTTTAACAAATCCCACTCGACTGCCTACGGATATGTGACCTTTCAAACTGCATATCTAAAGGCAAACTACCCGACTGAATATATGGCCGCGCTGCTGACTGCCAATAGTGGCGACCAAGACAAGGTGCAGCACTATATTGCTAACTGCGTCTCAATGGGGATTGAGGTTGAGCCACCGGATATTAACCGATCTCGGGTCGATTTTACGCCGCTGAGCGATCGCATTTTGTTTGGGCTGTCTGCGGTGCGTAACGTCGGGCAAGGGGCGATCGAGTGCGTTTTGGAAACGCGAGACAAAGATGGGCTGTTTGAGTCGCTCGCTGATTTGTGTGATCGCGTCGATTTGAGAACTGTGAACCGACGTGCGTTAGAAGCGTTAATTCAGTGTGGTGCACTCGATAAACTCAACCCTAATCGCAATCAGCTCATGCATGATTTAGAACCCATGGTTGAGTGGGCACAGTCTCGCGCCAAAGATCGAGAAGTTGGGCAAGGCAATCTATTTGACATGCTCGGCGGTAGCGCGGATACCGCTAGCTCGTCTGGGTTTGAAGTTGCTCCTAAAGCGGCGCCAGTCGAAGATTTTCCGCCTCAAGAAAAGCTCAAGCTAGAAAAAGAATTGCTCGGTTTCTACATTTCTGACCATCCATTGAAGTCGGTGCAGAAGGCATCCAAGATTCTTGCCCCGGTGAATATGAATGAATTAGACGAAAAAACGGATCAGTCAACCCTGAGTGCGATCGTTATTTTGACTACGGTTAAACCTGTGATTACTAAAAAGGGCGACCCGATGGCGATCGTGCAAATTGAAGATCTAACCGGACAAGCGGATGCAGTGGTGTTTCCAAAGACATTTGCCCGCATTGGGCACTACATCAGCGTAGATGCGCGGCTGATGATCTGGGGCAAGGTCGATCGTCGAGACGAGCGATCGCAATTTATCATCGAAGATGCCGAGCCCGTCGAGGAGGTTCGCATGATCATGGTAGAGCTTGAACCCAACATTGCCAGCGACATCACAGAGCAGTATCGCCTCAAAAATATTCTGCTAGATCAGCAGGACGAAGCTCGACAGGGCAAGATCCCCGTGATTGCGGTGATTGGCGCAAATCAGCGACGGCAGTTTGTGCGACTAGGCGCACAGTTCCGCGTGTATGACTCTCAGGCAACGGTCAATGCGCTAGCCAAGGCCGGATTCCACGCCCGATCGTCATTATTAGTCGGCGCTTAGAGGCTGTTTCAGCAATTATTGATCGTGTTTACTCAATAGAACCTCACAAAATGGGATATTGAGCAAATCTTCGATAGTCGTTTCGACGATTCCCAGTCTTGGATCAACTGACTCTAAGTCAAAACCGGATTCAACCAAACTTTCGAGCAAAAATCGTGGATCATTACCTGTGTTTGCAATATTTTGAGGGCAAAACTCAAAAATCACCTTGATAGCAGGATTATTCTCTAAGAGCTTCTTCATGCCCGCGAAGATAAAGGGTTCACTCCCTTCAGCATCGATTTTTATAAAATCAATCTTGATATCTTGATCCAAGAAATACTCATCAAGTGAAATAGCGTCAACCTCAGATACCACGACATCATCGTGATACATTTTCAAAAATTGATCTTCAAATTTGCCGATGCCGCTAGAGCCGTGATGTCGCTTGAGCTGACTAAACTTTAGCGTTGTAGATTCTTTATAGACCGCTTTGTTGACCAAAGAAACCCGGTCTAAATATCCGTTAACAGCGACATTTTGCCAAAGCGTTTCAAAGATGTCTTGCCCCGCTTCAAATGCATAAACCTTTCCTTGAGTGCCCACCTTGGCTGCGGCTAACAGCGTGTAGTAGCCGATATTCGCCCCAATATCGATAACGGTCATTCCTTCTTTGATCAGATCCATAAAGACATTGGTCAGCCACATTTCCCAATATCCATCCAATAAGATATGGGGCGTTAGTGACATATCTTGGGTATCCACAAACATCTTTTGTCCCCAGAGATTGCGGGTTAGTGCTTTATGCTCTCCCATATAGACGACTTCTCGCTTGGGGAGTCTGTCGATTTGACGGGTTATATCTTCTAGCTGGGGGTGGGTGGCCTTTTGCACCGCTGAAACAAGCTGGCGATCGCCAATCTTGCTTGTCTCTAAGATTGAGTTGTAGAGGTCTGCTCGATTTTCTCGATACGACTTAAAGCCTGCTGAGTCATACTCAATCGTAGGCAATTCGGTATCGTTGCCAAAGACGATAAACACATCATTGATAAAGACGGGAGCAAATTTTGCATCGATGAAGTTAAGGACTTTAAAGTTAATGTCCTCAAGCCGTCCCTTATGAATAACTGCCCATTTGAATCCAGTTTCTGTGGTGGGGTCAGTGCTGTAGCGTTCGATAGGTTTAGAAAAATATTTGCGAAACTCCTCTGGAGCAAAGACAATGTCTCCCTTTTTGAAGTGCTTTTTAATAAATTGGGCGGTATCTGCCCAGTACTGATCGCGCTTAGGGAATAACATTCGGGTCTAAACCTCCAGATGGCTTGATAGACGATAATAACGTGAATTGGCGTTGAGCAGTTCCCAGTTCTCGTGCATCACAGCAGTAATAAGGGCGCGATCGCCCATATCCATTGAGTTATTTCGCCAGAACTGTATCTTACTAGATTAGTTACCTAAGTTACTCTCATGGGAAGATGAGCTCATAGCAATGTGCACATCAAATACAGAAACGGTGGTGTGGGGCGCGCCACGCCCCACACCACCGTACTCAAATCAAGCGCATATCGCTATAAGAGATGGGTCAAGAAGAATTTGGCCGTTAAAGCCGAATCGTGGAGAGCGTTTAGATTTTCGTGCCAGTGCGACCGTCCTCGGTCGCATGTTCTGACGCGAGCTTAATTACACAAAATCCTGAATACTCCCTTTAATAGAAGGAAAGAGTCAGGTATTGCCCCGTTTGTATCATCTGATGCCATGTCTGTAGAGCCTACACCAATAAATTGGCAAATTGCCAAACCCTATGACGACATTCTCTATCACAAAGCTGATGGCATTGCCAAAATCACGATTAATCGCCCCCACAAGCGGAATGCATTTCGTCCTAAGACCGTTTTTGAACTGTATGATGCCTTCGTAGACGCGAGAGAAGATCCTCACATTGGCGTTGTTTTGCTGACAGGGGCAGGTCCCCACACTGATGGAAAGTATGCATTCTGCGCGGGCGGCGATCAGAGCGTTCGCGGTAAGGCAGGCTACGTGGATGATGACGGAGTTCCCCGGTTAAATGTTCTCGATTTGCAGCGCCTCATCCGCTCCATGCCCAAGGTCGTAATCGCTCTTGTCGCAGGCTATGCCATCGGAGGCGGGCATGTATTACATGTGATCTGTGATCTGACGATTGCCGCAGACAATGCTGTATTCGGGCAGACCGGGCCCAAAGTGGGGAGTTTTGACGGTGGATTTGGGGCGAGCTATCTTGCCCGCATCGTCGGGCAGAAAAAAGCCCGTGAAATTTGGTTCCTCTGTCGCCAGTACGATGCTCAGCAGGCGCTAGATATGGGATTAGTCAACTGCGTGGTGCCCGTTGAGCAGTTAGAAGCGGAAGGGATTCAATGGGCGCGAGAAATTTTAGAAAAAAGCCCGATCGCCATTCGCTGCCTCAAAGCAGCATTTAATGCGGACTGTGACGGACAAGCCGGACTCCAAGAACTCGCCGGAAATGCGACTCTTCTGTATTACATGACCGAAGAAGGCTCTGAGGGCAAACAGGCATTTCTAGAAAAGCGTCCACCAAATTTTCGTCAATATCCCTGGCTTCCGTAGTCATACAGGTGCATCGAATGAATTCAACTCAATTGTTTGATATCGACCAGGCCATGGAGCGAGTGCGCGAGGCGGCTCAGTCATTACCGAAAGCTGCCATGTTTGCCCTAGCAGAGGAGGGCTATGATTCTCCGTTTGAGCAACTCGTCTCTTGCCTGATTTCAATTCGCACCTATGACGAGGTTAGCCTTCCTGTCTCTCGTCGTTTGTTTGCCAAGGCTCGTACTCCAGAAGAATTGGTGACGTTAACGCCTGATGAAGTCGAAGCTCTGATCCATGAGAGCACCTATTCTGAGCGCAAAGCTGAACAAATCTGGGCGATCGCCCAACAACTCGTCGAGGACTACGAGGGTCGTCTCCCCTGCGATGCAGAGGTGATGCTGTCCTTCAAGGGCGTAGGGCCTAAATGTGCTCACTTGGCGCTTGGCATTGGCTGCAATCAGCCCTATATCAGCGTTGATACCCATGTTCATCGAGTCGTGAACCGCTGGGGCTATGTTGAAACCAAAACTCCCGAAAAGACAACCAAAGTTTTAGAATCACAGCTCCCAAAAACTTATTGGATTGAGCTAAACCGAGTCGTAATGCCGTTTGGGAAGCATATTTGCACTAGCAATCAACCCCACTGTTCAACCTGCCCAGTGGCTAACATTTGTCCTCAAATTGGGGTTCAAAATTCTCGTTAATGGGTCTGAAATTGGCCTGAAATTGATCTGATCAGCCAGTTCTATGATCGGCTGCCGACTTGGCCTGTTGAATCTGATCCGCCCAGTAGCCGGGATTTTCTAGCGTCAACACAATCCGCTTAAAATACTCATCCTCAACTATCAGCGTTAGGCACGTTTGAGAGGTGATATACCAAAATTCTCTGCCGTTATGAGTGTAGTAAGTCCCCGCTGAGATGACACCAGGCAATGATGTTCCGGGCAATCGAACGGCGCGCCATGTGAATTCAGGTGGGCCTGTGGACACGTTTGTGATTTTTTCTAACGGAATTTTAATCCGCTCAGCCATATAAAATGCCAACAACTGCTCGTACCACGTTAGGTGGATATTCAAGTAATCAGGGGTAAGCTCAAGCTGCATGGTCACGTCTCCGGCTTTACAGCGTTATCTCGCAACGACTCGTCTGCGTCATCGTTTTGGATGGTGTCCCATCGAAATAGCCGAGGCAACTGGGCCAAATCAAGCAGATAGTTGCCTGCCCACAGAATCATCTCGCCGACTAGCAATATATACATCCACGATGCAGTATCTGGATTGATCAGGACGATCCCTTCATAAAGCTGCCACAGACGATAGGGAACGTACAAATACGGAACCATCACCCACACGACCGAGCGGAACTGACGCAGGGTTAAAAATTCTGACACAATCTGCACGCCCAGCATGGCAAAGTAAGCGCCCCAGATGGCGATCGCCTCCGCAGATCCTTGCCAAATTCCCCAGATTAGGGCTATCAGCGGCGGAATGCCCCCACATATCTGAACGCTCAAAAACCAGACGCGAAACCATCCAGGAAGTGGCTGCGGCAAGCTGTAGGGTTTTGCAGTGTTCCATGCCCAGCCTGTGACCGCTAGGAATATCGTGGCGATCGCCAGAAATATCAGATTTTCAACTAGAAGATTGGCCCAGACCATACGGCATTATTATGGATTGGCTTGTTCTTATGGTTATAGCGATATGCGCTTGAGTTAAGTACGGTTGATGTGGGGCGTGGCGCGCCCCACACCACCGTTTCTGTATTTGACGCGCACATTGCTATAGAATAGCGGAGATGATTAGCAGACATGCGATAAATGTAGAAGAAGGAGATAGGGTGTAGACGCGCAGCGGCCCCTCTCAGAGTGGGCGAAAAGTGCCATGCCCCCAATGTGCCTACGAAAAAATCAGGGTTTTTGAGAGTTTTGTCAGTCAATCAGGCCCCAAAGTCTTCGAGTCGGGTAATCCAGGATTCCAGCCATCACATCAGGCACTGATCAGCCGTTGAGAAGCCGATCGCCCCTAGACTTCGCAGTGCAGCACTCTCAGATGCTGTGAGTCCGGTGGTGTGGCTGATATTCATGCCTTCATAGGGGCGATCGCTCCTGAGCGTCTTTAAGCAAACTCCGGTTGCCACATCCCACAGTTTGATCGTTTGATCGCGGCTGCTGCTGGCGACGGTTTTTCCATCGGGGTCAAACGCCACCGAAAACACGAGATTGGTATGCCCGATCAGCGTCTTCAGAAGCCTGCCAGTTTGAACATGCCAGATACGCACGGTCTGGTCGGCGCTACTGCTGGCAAGAAGCGTGCTATCGGGGCTAAACGTGACCAAAAACACTGAGCTAGTGTGCCCTGTCAAGGTTTGGCGATGCGCCCAAGTGTGGGTGTCCCAAAGCTGGATATGCTGATCGGCACCGCCGCTGGCAAGCCACACTCCATCTCGACTGAATGCAACGGAGGTGGCTCCGCTTTCATGCCCTCTGAGAATTCTCAAACAGGTGCCCGTTTCCAGATCCCAGAGTCGCACGGTTTGGTCATCGCCACTGCTGGCTAATAGTTGCCCGTCTCTGCTAAAGGACAGCGACCACACCCAGTTATCGTGACCGATCAAAGTGTTCACACAGGTGCCCGTGCTGACATTCCAGATTTTGATCGAGTAGTCGCCTCCTCCACTAGCAAGATAGCCTCCATCTGGGCTAAAGGCGATCGCCCGCACCCAGTTGGTATGCCCTCGCAAAATTGCCACACATTCTCGTGTATTCACGCGCCACAGGCGAACCGTATGATCAAAACTACCTGCGGCAAGCAACTGACTATCTGGGCTAAACGACACGATCAGCAGAGCACTCGTATGGCCTCGCAGAACCGTATGGCACTGCCCAGTCGCCACATCCCACAGTTTGACCGTATGGTCTTCGCTACTGCTGGCAAGCTGGGCTCCATCCATACTAAATGCAACCGATTGCACCCAATCATCATAGCCCTTCAGCGTTCGCAAACACTGCCCTGAGCCAGCGTGCCACAGGCGCACGGTCTGGTCTTCGCTGCCGCTTGCCAAGGTGACGCCATCGGGACTAAACGCAATACTTTGCACCCAACTGGTGTGCCCATGAAGGGTGCGAATGCAGGTTCCTGTCTGAGTATCCCAGACTTTGATCGTGCGATCTTGGCTACCACTGGCGATCGCTCGACTATCTGGAGAAAAATCAACACTCCATACCCAGTGAGTATGTCCGTTTAAGACATTCAAACATGAGGAGTGCTCAAGTGACCAGATACGAATCGTTTGGTCTTCACTGCCCGTCACGATCAACTGCCCATCCGGGCTAAATTTCACTGACCAAATTCGCCCTGTATGTCCCTCTAGCGTTGCCACGCAGCGCCCCGATACAACATCCCAAAGCCTGACTCGGGAGTCATCTCCGACACTAGCAAGGAGCATCCCATCTGGGCTAAACGCCACGGCACACACCCATTTAGGATGGTCTAGCCTGTGCAAACAGTGCCCTGTTTCAAGATTCCAAAGTCTCACGGTGCAGTCTTCGCTGGCGCTTGCCAAAATTTTGCTGTCTGCGCTAAACGCCACCGACCACACCCAGCTCCGATGTCCGACAAAAGCTTGAACAGGCTCGCCTGTCTGTGAATCCCAGAGCTGCACGACATGGTCTTCGCGACTACTTGCAACCAGGCGACCATGTGGGCTCAACGCCACCAAACACACCCAACTCGATTGCCCTTGACAGGTCAGCAGCGGCTTGCCATCGGAGACTCGCCACAGCCGAATTCTGCCGTTGATTTCGCTAGTTGCCAAATAGCGGCCATCGGCACTAAAAGCGACCGAAAGAGCGCTACTCATGAGCTTCCCAAATACCGACTTAGAAAAATCTGCCCCGCTAAAGTCGACCTGCTTGAGGGGCATATCTTGAAGGTAGGCTTGCCACACTGAAAGGCGCGAAAAGTCGTATCCGGTCAAATCAGCAGGCAACTGCCCCAAGACGTTAATCAGGTTGCCGACCGCATAATTAGGCTCTGGATGCGTGCGGAGCTGGGCTAAAATCTCCTGAAAGTGCGCTTCAAGCCGGTCTGGTGTGCGAAACACATTCAGCAGTTGCTTGAGAATGGGTCGCAAAATAAAGCAGGTTTGAGTATCGCGAACGTAGTCTTGAGCCTGCGCTTTGATCAGCGCATGAGACTTGAAATAGCGGAGATTTTTCGTTAGAACCTCGTGGGTAATCTGGTTTACGAGTTGATGCGTGACATACTCAATGACAACGGGCTGCAAGATAAATGCAGCACCAGACGGAGATGATTGAGTGTGGGTGGCGCGTTCAATGAGCGATCGCCGTTTGAGTGACTCCAACGCATCTAGCAAATATTGATGCGGCAAATATGCCACAATATCGTCGCGCAGTTCAGCAATCGAAGTGGGTTCTCGGTTGATTCCGAGCCAGTACATGATGTCACGTTCTAAATCCGACAGCCGACTAAACTGCTGATTCAGCAAATCTCGAATATCGCCAAAAATGGCGGTTCCTTCCGTGAGAAAGCTACTAATGTTTCCATCAAACAAATCCTGAATCGAGGTAGAAATCACCTTCAACGCTAATGGATTGCCTGCATATCGCTGGATTAAGGTCTGCCAGTCGTGTTTTGTCCCCGTAAAATGCCCTTTTGATCTAAGAATTTTTTGCCCGTCTGACACGCTCAACCCAGATAGATCCCAGGTGCGTACGGGGAGATGATCTCCTTCTAACTGCGCGATTTCTTTTGGTTTTTCTCGACTCGTCACAATCAAACAGCTTTGATGCGGTGTTTCTCCGACACCGCGCAAACATTCTCCGTAGTCCTCATATCCGCTGCGATAGTGTCCTACGTGGATAGGTTGAGTCGACCATTGGTTTGCCTCAGTCGTTTCAGCTCCGCTTTTTAAGATTGTTTCTAAATTGTCGAAGACGAGCAAACACCGATGCTGCCTAAGCAAAGAGAGCAACGATGTGATCGAATTCTCGGATGAGGAGGCCTGATTCGCGTTGACGCTCAAATTCAACGACTGAATCACATCTTCTAAGAGAGATGAGAGGGGGGGCGCATTCCGGAGCGATCGCCATACTACTGCTTGAAAAAGAGATGCTTGAAAAAGAGATGCTTGGCCTGAAAAATCAGACGGTGAAGGCCGTAAATCACCTGCTGCAATCTCTTGCGCCAGTTTAACAGACAGGGCTGTTTTGCCAATGCCGCCCATGCCAAGCAGCAAAATCATCCGACAGCGCTGATGTTGCCCCGCAAGCGCGTCGCCTTCGATCCACTGCCGGAGCTGGTGCAAGTCGGTCTGTCGCCCGCAGAAGGCTGAGACATCGATGGCGTCTCCCCAGTCGGGAGTCAGCGTGGCAGATGAAGGATCGAGGGGTAGAAGCGTGGGGCGTGGGGCGATCGCCTCTTGACCGGTCGTAAGGGTGTCTTTGGGGGTGTCTTTGGGGGTGTCTCTGGGGCTGCTTCCTTCTAGTTCATCAGGGGTATCTTGTGCTCTCAAGATCTTTGCCTGCTGTCGCCAATGCCGCTCTAGGGTGGCTTGCACATTTGACTTGCGGACTTTTTCCTGCAAAATCTCGGACAGCAGATGCCAGAGTTTAGGCCCTGCATCATATTTCAAGTATTTCTCGGAATAGCCATACGTCTCCGCAATGTCTCGATAGCCTTGCCGTTGGGGAAACCAGGTGGCTTGCAATAATGCTTGTTGCAGATCGCTGAGATGTTTACCCTGTTGGGCAAAGATCAATGCATCGACAAATTCTAAAATCTCTTCAAACGGGATTTCGGTTCCAGCCGTGAGAGCCGATTTATTCATTGCTCCAACTTTCCCCAATTTTTCTTAAATCAATGTATCAGGCTACGTTGATTTTCTTGAATTTGGTAGGAATTCCTTAACTCGGCTGTGATGTAAAGATTTTCAGATGAACTTCTACGATTTAATATGCCCACGGGCGATCGCCACAATGCTTTGTCTGTAAGAATTTGAGCCATCGATTTGCTAACAACCCTCAGCGCTTAACAATTCAAAGAAAAATTGAGAGGCAATCAATCTCGATTGGGACGAGTCAAATTAAACCGTTTATTTTGATACATATCTCTCCCAAGAATTTGTGATTACCTATGGCAACTCAGGCAACGTATTCGCTTTGTATTCTGCTCTGGCGAGTCATCGGATCGGTATGCTTACCCTAGAATGCCGCTACTGATCGTGCTGTTTAAGCTGATACAGCAACTCGGTAGAGGGTGAGTTGCTCATGGCTCTACAAAGCGATCTGCCTACGGGCTCCAATCTATGGGCTCCATCTATGGGCTTCAATCTATAGGCTTCAACAACGAGGAGACTTATGTTCTGGCAAACTTTCTTCAGTGCATTAATTGGCAAAACCGCGTGGCGATCGCTACTGGGGTTGATGGGGCTGACCGTGTTAGCGGTGAGCTGTAGCAGCGGTGAACCGACAGCAACGACTGAGGGCGAAACAGACCCCGCAGCAGCTGAGACGACCTATCAAGACGGAGGCACCCTGGTCTGGGCACGCTACGGAGACGCGGATTCGCTCGACCCTCACAAAACCACTACCACGTTGTCGTGGCAAATTTTTGACCAGGTCTACGACACGCTGCTTGCGTTCGATGATAGCGGCTCAGTGCAGCCGAATCTGGCAAAAGAATGGACAGTCAGCGACGATGGGCTAGAGATTACCTTTGTGCTCAACGAAGATATCGCCTGCCATGACGGCACGCCGTTTGACGCCAACGATGTGAAATATACAGCCGATCGCGCCCTCAGCGAGGATGAGCCGAGTGTCACGAAGGCTAGCTGGGGCAGCATTGAAACTGTTGAGGTGGTCGATCCGCAAACGGTCAAATTCATCTTTCAAAAGCCATTCGGAGCGTTCGTTCCCTTTATGGCTGACCCCTTTGCCAGCATGATTTGTGATAGTGCAGAGGAGTTAGGCGATGAGTTTGGAGTCAGCGCTGCGGTGGGCACCGGCCCCTGGAAACTTGTCAGTTGGACGAAAGGCGATGAAATTGTCCTAGAGAAGAATGCAGACTACACCAACTATGGTCGCCCGATTGAAAATACGGGGGCTCCCTATCTCGATCAGCTGATCGTCAAACAAATTCCCGAACCCCAAACCCGACTGGCAGGACTGCAAACCGGAGAGCTTCAACTGATTGCAGAACCTCCCCTCGAAGAAGTCGAATCAATTCGCGGAGATGATAGCCTCGAAATCTACGTCGCAGAAAAGACGGGACAAAACGTATTTTTTGAGTTCACTGTGTCACGTCCGCCCTTTGATGATGAGCGCGCTCGAAAAGCCGTAGCGTATGCCGTCAATCCCCAACAAGCCATTGAAATTGCCTTCGGAGATCTGGTGAAGCGGGAACAGTGCACCGTGGCGCGAGGGGTGATGGGGAATGATCAGGACTTTTGCAGCAGCATCGGGTATGAACACGACCCGGAGCAGGCCAAAGAACTACTCGCAGAGCTTGGATACGGTCCTGACAATCCGCTACAGGTCAAGATGATGACGTGGGTGGGTGGCAATCGAGAGAAGGTTGTTCAGGTATTTCAGAGCCAACTCGCAGCCGTGGGCATCGATGCCGAAATCGAAACAATGGATATCGGCACGCTCAACGCGCGAGTCAAGCAGGAAAATGAAAAAGATTCGGGCGTCAGCACCTTCGATATGATGGGTTGGGCGTGGTATGACCCAGATATTCTCTATTCTCTGTGGCACTCACCGGGGGCCTATAGCGGGTATCAAACCCCCGAACTTGATGCCATGCTTGAGAAAACTCGGACGATCGTCGATCCAGAAGAACGCCTGCAAGCGGTCAACGAGGTTCAGGAATATTTGCTAGAGAAGGCCATTATGGTGCCGTTATATACGCCTGGTTGGCTGTGGGTTTATACCTCTCGGGCTGAGGTGGATGGCTTCAAGATTGGACCGTTCAATCGTCCGCTATTTAACGACATTCAACTGGTCGCAGAATAGTTCGAGCGGTAGGTGTGCTGTGTTTCTAATGAGGTGCCCCTACTCCTATCTACTGCTGTATTTCAGAGCGATCGCCCTCTTCCTATCATGACTCGATATATCATCAAACGTTTGCTAGCAGGATTGTTTACCATTTGGGTCACTACTATTGCCGTGACGCTGCTTATTCATCTCGTACCTGGTGATCCGGTACAGCTGATGTACGCACAGTCCCAATCCACGACGCCGGAACAGCTTGAGGAAATCCGCCGCAGTTTGGGGCTTGATCGTCCCATTTGGGAGCAGTACTTTATCTATATGAGCCGAGTGCTGCAAGGCGATTTTGGCAACACGATTCGCGGCAATCAACCCGTGTTAGAACTGCTGCTGGTGCGGTTGCCGAATACCTTGGTTCTAGCGTTTTCAAGCATGGTAGTGACGGTGCTGGTTGGGGTTCCGGCTGGCTTTTTTGCGGCCTATAAGCGGGGCACCTGGGTCGATACAGGCTTGATGACCAGCGCGATTGTCGGCATCTCGATTCCGAGCTTCTGGCTAGGGTTGATGCTGATGTATGTATTTTCCCTGCGGTTGGGGTGGTTGCCCGTTTCTGGCACTGACCTCAAAAATCTGATTCTCCCCGCGATTACATTGGGAATCGCCAACGCAGCGTCGATTTCTCGACTGACGCGATCGTCCATGCTGGATGTGCTGTCACAAGACTTCATGCGAACGGCGCGGTCTAAAGGGCTGGCCGAAAGGACGGTGCTATCACGCCATGCGCTCAAAAACGGCATGATTAACGTGGTTAATATGCTGGGCTTGCAGTTTACCTACATGATGGGTGGGGCGATCGTCGTTGAAAATGTCTTTGCCTGGAACGGCGTGGGGCGATTAGCGATTCAGTCAATCTTTCAGCGCGACTATCCAACGATTCAAGGCTTTATTCTCATGTTTGCAATTGTGGTGGTTTCGGTATCGATTTTGCTGGATTTGGTTTATGCCTGGATCGACCCACGAATTACTTACAACTAGTCCGACTATCGTTGCCTCATTAGACTTCGGAATCCAAAATCCAGAATCCAAAATCCAAAGACCAAAATCCAAAGAATTGACAAAGGCTAGTGACATGACGCAACTGACAACGCGGGATAGTTTTGCTGAATCAGGCTTATATCTGCGACTCCGAACGCTTCGCCAATTTCTCAGAGCACTGGTGCGGAGTCCAAGCTCGAAGATTGGAGCCATCATTTTACTGATTTTGGTCTTTACTGCGATCAATGCCGGGGCGATCGCCCCCTATGACCCGTTAGAACAAGGAATCGGCCCCTTACTATCGCCGCCGAGCGCTGCCCACTGGTTTGGGACTGATGAATTTGGGCGAGATTTGTTTAGCCGCATCGTGTTTGGTACGCGCCTGACGCTAAAAATTGGCTTAATCGCAGTCGGCATTTCGATGACCGCAGGCGTGCTGATTGGGTTGGTGGGTGGCTATGCGGGAGGCTGGCTTGAAAGCCTCTTGATGCGGGCAGTGGATGTGCTGTTTTCATTTACTGAAACCCTCATCGCTCTGGCGGCTGTCGCCGTGCTGGGGCCGAGTTTGACAAACGCCATGATTGCGGTTGGCATTAGCTCGATTCCGTTTTATGCCCGCGTCACATACGGAGCGGTGCTGGTTGAGAAAAACAAAGAATATTTCAAGGCGGCGCAAGCCGTTGGAGCCCGACATCTGCGGCTGATCTTTCGACATATTCTGCCCAATATTTTGTCGCCGATCATCGTGGTGGCAACGGTGGGCGTGTCGGTGGCGGTCTTGTCTGCGTCTGCGCTGTCGTTTTTGGGACTGGGCGCGCAGCCGCCGTCCCCCGAATGGGGAGCCATGCTAGCAGCCGGACGAGACTACTTCCGCCTTGCCCCCTGGATTACCACCTTTCCAGGATTGGCGATCGCCCTAACGGTGCTAGGGTTCAATCTTCTAGGCGATGGTCTGAGAGAGGCGCTTGATCCTCAGCAGCGAGGACGAGGATAGCAGAAGCAGTCCACAGGTTGCGAAGTAAGACCAATTCAATTCTACAGCGGGTAATAACGTAGGTATGACGTTTTCAATTGTTGCTCGTGACCTCCACACTGGAATGATGGGCGTCGCGGTATCTACTAAAAATTTAGCGGTCGGTGCGCTGGTGCCCTTTGCCAAATCACACACTGGGGCGATCGCCACCCAAGCCACAACCAATCCGATGTTGGGCATCCACGGCTTAGATTTGCTCAGCCAACACGAGGCTGAAACGACCCTCCAGCAGCTTTTAAGCCAAGACATGGGTCGAGATCATCGTCAAATTCACCTCGTCGATCGCCACGGCAACACTGCTGCATGGACGGGACCCGACTGCGTTGAATGGGCTGGACATCTCACCTTTGCAAATGTTTCGATTGCAGGCAATATGTTGGTCAGCTCAGATACTATTCAGGCAATGGCAAATGCGTATCACAACACGGACATTGCGTTCCCGGAGCGGCTATTATTAGCTCTAACAGCCGGACAATCCGCAGGAGGTGATAAGCGCGGACGACAATCTGCTGCCTTGTACATAATGGATGGTGAGATTTACCCATTTCTTGACTTGCGCGTAGACGATCACAGTCATCCCATCGATGAGTTAAAGCGGCTCTTAGTTGAATCGCAACAAGACTACTATCAAGACTTTCGGCGATCGCTCCCCACTCGTACCAGTGCATGGGGGCAGCTTGATTCACCATCGACCTCTTCATCTATTGCCGTTCAGCCGTAATGTCAGTCTCCCCGTCGTATCCCCCAGTTCAAACTCAGTTCAAATTTCGCCATGACTCCACTCCTAGATGTTCGCAATTTAGAAACTCGCTTTTTTACTCCCAGCGGTGTAGTTCAAGCCGTTAATGATTTGTCGTTTCAGGTCAATGATGGTGAAACAGTTGGCATTGTTGGAGAATCGGGTTCGGGCAAAAGCATCACCATGCTGTCGGTCATTCGGCTGATTCCGACGCCTCCTGGCAAAATCACAGGCGGAGACGTCTGGTTTGAAGGGCGGAATCTACTTCAGCTCAGTGATGAAGAGATGCGAAAGATTCGCGGCAATCGTCTGGCGATGATCTTTCAAGACCCGATGACCTCACTCAATCCGGTGTTGCGGATCGAGAAGCAAATCACCGAAGCCATCACGCTTCACTTAGGCTTGTCTGAAACCCAGGCGAAGCAGCGTGCCGTTGAGCTATTAGAAAAGGTCGGGATTCCGGGAGCGGGCGATCGCATCCGCAACTACCCGCATCAGTTTTCGGGCGGAATGCGGCAACGGGTCATGATTGCGATGGGGCTGGCGTGTAACCCAAAGCTGCTGATCGCAGATGAACCCACAACTGCCCTCGACGTGACCATCCAAGCGCAAATTGTTGAACTCGTCAAGCAACTCAAAGCAGAGCTGGGCATGGCAGTCGTGTGGATTACCCACGATCTGTCTTTGCTGGCAGGCATCGCTGAACGAATCCTAGTCATGTACGCTGGGCAAATCGTTGAGCAAGCATCCCTCCATGACCTATACAAAAATCCGCGCCATCCTTACACGATTGGCTTGCTCCAGAGCATTCCTCGGCTAGATGCCCAGCGTCAACACCGCTTGCAAACCATTAAAGGGCTGCCACCTGATTTGACTCAATATCCAAAGGGTTGCCCCTTTGCGCCTCGATGCAGCTTTGCCATTGATCACTGCTATGAAACGGATCCGCCCCTTGAGCCCGTTGGAGACGATCACACCGTTGCCTGTTGGGTAAAACCCGTCGGTCGTGACGTTCTTCAAGAATCTCAAGCGGTTGCATCCTAGCGATCGCCCAAATTTTCAGACTCTTCAAAGTCCTTCAGATGCACCTTCTCATTCTTGACACGCCTTATGGTCGAAACCCAGGTAAATACCTCCACCACTCAGCAAAACACGTCGCTCATGCAGGTGAATGACCTGCAAGTCTACTTCCCAGTCTTTCAAGGGCTGATTTTGCAACGTCAGACAGGATGGGTAAAAGCCGTTGATGGTCTGACATTCGATATTCGTCAAGGCGAAACGTTAGGCTTAGTTGGAGAATCGGGATGCGGCAAAAGTACAACCGGACGAGCCATTTTGCAGCTCATTCGCCCCACGGGCGGACAGGTCTTTTTTGAAGATCAGGAGCTGACTGCCATTCAGGGTGAGCCGCTGCGACAGATGCGGCAGCGAATGCAAATGATTTTCCAAGACCCCTATGCGTCTCTTAATCCTCGAATGACGGTTGGGGCGATCGTGGGTGAACCGTTAGAAGTATTTGGTTTAGCGGCAGGAAGCGCCAAGCAAGACCGCATCCATCAGCTCCTCGAAGTCGTGGGGCTAAATCCCAAATTTATCCACCGATATCCCCATGAATTTTCGGGCGGGCAACGGCAGCGCGTCGTCATTGCGAGGGCATTAGCGTCAAATCCAGACTTTATCGTATGTGATGAGCCCATTGCGGCCCTAGACGTATCTATTCAGGCACAAGTCGTCAACCTGATGCAGTCCTTGCAAGATGAGTTTGGGCTGACCTACCTCTTTATCGCGCATGACCTCAGCGTGGTGCGTCATATCTCCGATCGCATCGCAGTCATGTATCTTGGCAAGATTGTAGAATTGGCAGACCGTCTATCTCTCTACGAAAATCCGCTGCATCCCTATACAAAGGCATTACTGTCAGCCGTTCCGATTCCCGATCCAGTCATTGAGGCAAAGCGAGAGCGCATTATTTTGCGGGGTGATGTCCCTAGTCCGACGAGTCCGCCTAAGGGGTGTCGGTTTCATACTCGGTGTCCTATTGCGGTGGATGAATGTCGTCAAGACCCAGAACCTGAGTTTCGAGATGTAGGAAATGGGCATTATGTTGCGTGTCATCTGGTTGAATGATTAATCGTCTGCGATAGGCACCGCACATTGGATAACCGCCACTATAGATAAGGAAGTCTGTCGCTCAAGCATGGAGTGGGATGTACATCCAAATTTTGGATAAATGATTGGCTAATTTGACTGTCGTAAGCCTGCTGGTGTGTTTTCTGTGCGCGACTGAGAGAGAGGGGTGAAGGGCGGAAAGCGGAAGACGGAAGGCGGAAGGCGGAAGGCGGAAGACGGAAGGCGGAAGGGAAAGACCTAGAGACAGCCAAGGAGCGATCGCCCGCTCTCTAGTTGCTTCCGATTCCATTTGGAGAGACCTAGAGACAACCAAGGAGCGATCGCCCATTCTCTAGTTGTTTCCGATTCCATTTTCCGTCCTCCGCCCTCTGTCCTCCGTCTTTCATGGTGTTTCCATTCAATTTGTTTCCCAGCGAGTGGGAAGCCGTGGACTGTCACCCGTGACATTCAGGAATTGCGTGTTTCCATTCAATTTGTTTCCCAGCGAGTGGGAAGATGCCTTACAAGTAGGGCGTCCTGCAACGATAGATGTTTCCATTCAATTTGTTTCCCAGCGAGTGGGAAGCTTGGGGATTCCTCCGCAATTGAAGTAGAGGAAAAGTTTCCATTCAATTTGTTTCCCAGCGAGTGGGAAGCATTAGTTGCCAACAGGAGAAGGCAACTGATAGAAAGTTTCCATTCAATTTGTTTCCCAGCGAGTGGGAAGGGCCGGCTTCTAGAAGCCTTGACCTGCCTGCATTCTACCCCCCAAAAACTGCAGGGGTCAATATTTTCTGAAAATAATTGAGAATCATGTCAATAAGAGCCTGTGGAAAACGTCTGAAACCACCTCTCAGAAGTCGATCCGTTGGGGTCAACGAAAGAATGCGGGTTTCAGCGATCGACAGACCCCTACGGGAAATCGAGCATGGGCGAGTTTTTGAGAGATAACGAGCGATTTAGGCGCGAGAAAAGCGCTAGTAGCTGAAAATGGGGAATCGGGCATTGGAGTAGATCGAAGGTGTCGAGCAGTTAGGGTACTTTCGCTGCGCTTGCCTGCGCGGAGCGCATAGTGCCCTTTTATCACTCTTTTCGTGAGAGATCGAAGCAGGCGACGGGCGATATGAAACTATGAAACAGATTTGTTGTGCTATGTAAAAAAACTTTGAGTCATACAGATCAATCTTTATAAAATAGGAATTGAGAGATAGAAATTGAGAGAGTTAATCACTTGTCGTAATTAGTCACTTGAGCCAAATCTCAATTCGTCTTGGCTGTGTTTTATCTTGGCTATATTTCATGCGGACGATCGTAGGCGAATGAAGATATTGAACGGCACTATAAGCCGTATTGCAGCAGATGAGACGGCGAGATGTCAATGAGCTTGCCCAAGTTAGTTTAAAGGAGGCTGAAGTTGAGATGCGATCGCCTCAGCCAATCAATCATTCTGCAATTTTTTGAGAATTCAACTATGCTTTAAACCCATCAATTAGCAAATTCTATTAAGACAAAAACAAGATAGAAATTTAAAGATATTTCTTGATTTTTGTCATCTGGCTAAAGACATAGTTCTAAAGAATATTGACTCAATTATTAACTTTTTTTTTAAACAGGAGATGAGCAAATGAACAGACCACAATCCTTAGTGAAACAAAGTGAATTGCCCGAGCGACTGGTTCTCGACTATAAAACGACCGACGAACTGGGGCGAGTTGATGAATTGTGGCTTGATCCCCATACCCATGAGGTTAAAGGGCTAACCAGCCAGTCAGGATTCTGGAAGAAGAAAACCCGCGCATTTACGTGGGAGCGCATTAAAACCATCGGCAAAGACAGCGTATTGGTAGATAGTGAAGGCATTGAACCGCCGGTCAAAAAGCCTGAGGGCGTGCAGCCTATCATCGGGCACGAGCTGTGGACTGATGCAGGAAGTAAGGCAGGCCATATCGTTGATTATTTGGTCGATTCGGAGACTGGCAAGATTGTGTACTACCTGTTTCGTTCAGATGGCTGGAGTGGTCTCATGGATGGCGTCTATGCACTGTCACCTTCTGCCGTTTCCAGTATCGGAAGTAAACGTCTCATTGCAGACGACGCTGCGGTTCGTGAGAGTGAGAAGTATGCCGAAGGGTTAGAACAAAAACTGCACGCTGCCCAAGAATTCTTGAAACACGATCTAGAAAAAACTAAAGAAGATTGGGACGTTGCTCAGCACAAGGGGCAGGCGATCGCCGAGCAGGTCAAGGAAAAGACTCAAACAGTCACCGAGCACCTCAAAGACACGTTCGCTCAGGCTGACTCGTCCTCAGACGCGACGCAATCATCGGATAACGGTTCCAAATCCGATCCATCAGGTGCGGCATCCGATACGGCCGATGAGCGAAAACCTAGTAGCGTCTAACAACAATTGATCTATTTACATGATCCTATTTACATGGATGGAGGTACTTTCATGAATGATCGTCCTAATCAATCTCAAGATACAGAGAAAACCGATCACGTCGCTGCTGTAGCGAATGGGCAAGATGCGACACTAGCCACGGGCGATCGCCCTGGATCGCGAGAAGAACATTTAGAAGACCGCATCCATCAAGTGCTAGAGCAAAAGCTCATTTCCCTGTTGGATAACGAAAGCACCAATCGAGAAATTCATTGGCTCAGACGACAGGTCAACTGGTCCATTGGCTTCTTAGTCGCCTTGATTATTGTGCTGGGTGGAGCCTTTACATGGTTTGCCTATCGGCTACAAACCCGGGTGCAACCCACTCCACAAACGGCGGCTCCTAGCGAGATCGCTCCCGAAGATTTAGAGCAGCTCGATCAGTTTCAAGCCGAGATTCAAAGTCAGATTCAAACACTGGGCGATCGCATTCCAGAGAACCTGCCAGAAACCCTCAGTACCAATCAAGACCAGCTTCAATCTGTCTCAGAACGGCTTGCCACCCTAGAAAGTGCAGTCGATGGAAATCAACAGTCATTGACTGATTTAGAAACATCCGTTGAGGACTTGAATCAATCTCTGCAGCTTGGCGAGCGTGGTTTGTCTAACTTGCAGCAAGAATCTGACTCAGGTTCAAGTTCGAGATAGATTTTAGTGATAGTGTGCAAACTATGCAGCACAAGGATGAGGAATAAAGGCATTTGCAATTTTGGATTGACGGCCAGCAGCCTTGCAGGGGTTCTGGCCTGTTCATTATGACAAATCCCAAGGAGAACATACCGCACTCCAACGGTACGTCATCTATTTTCCTATGACCTCATAGCTTGTCTATTGGCATAACGTCCGCCAAGTCCAGAATTTGTGGAATCAAATCTTCACGCCGCACTGCCATCATATGCACCCCCTGGCAAAGCTGCTGCGCAAGTTTTACTTGTTCTGCGGCGATCTTCATGCCTTCCTTCAACGGCTCTGACGAACGGTCTAATCGATCAATGATGGCATCGGGAATGTGGACACCCGGAACGTTGCGGTTGATAAACCGAGCATTTTTTGCCGACTTCAGCAGAAAGATCCCGGCCAGAATGGGTTTATTGGTATTGGCAGCGATCTGAGTCATAAACTTTTCGAGGCGATCGAAGTCTGAGATGAGCTGGCTTTGGAAAAACTGAGCGCCTGCCTCCAACTTGCGCTCAAACCGACGCTGCAATCCTGACCAGCTTGGGCTTTGCGGATCAACGGCTGCCCCTGCAAAGAGGTCAGTTGCGTCATCGGATAACGGTTTTTCGTTAAAGTCTAGACCTTGGTTGAGCGTGTCAATGAGCTTCAATAACCGCACCGACTCCATTTCAAACACTGATTTCGCGTTAGGATGGTCGCCCGCTTTCACCGGATCGCCCGTAAGCGCCAAAATATTGCGGATGCCTAATGCCTGGGCTCCCATCAGGTCAGCTTGGAGGGCAATGCAGTTGCGATCGCGACAGGCAATTTGGCAAATCGGCTCAACCCCGTGCTGAATTAAAATTGCAGACGCTGCCAGTGATGACATGCGGAGAACTGCTCGACTCCCATCGGTGATATTCACCGCATGAACTCGATGCTGAAGCAACTGCGCCATTTTAACCATGTGGGCCGGGTTGCCCCCCTTCGGCGGCATCACCTCGGCGGTGATCAAAAATTCACCCGATCGCGCGGCGCGGCGAAACCGATTCATCGGCACCGGAGACACTAAATTTGCTTGTTGAGAATGAGAATCGAACATCTAAGCCTTGAGAAGGGAGTCAAACGATCGTAACGCTGATCTGACACCTCAGCGACGAGTTTTCATGATTCACTACACAGCATCGGATTACAGCGGCGTTGAATAGCCTAAAGCATCTTTTACTCTAGCGAGTGTCTGGTTGGCGATCGCCTCCGCCTGTTTTCGTCCGTCACGCAACACCGATTCGAGATAGCCTTTATCCGACATAATGTCGTTATATCTACCTTGAATTGGCTTTAAGGCTTCAACGGCTGCATCGGCTAGCAACGGCTTAAACTGACCCCAACCCATATCGCTACATTCTGCCTCGACTGCTTCTTTCGTCTGATTTGATAGCAGCATGTAGAGCGCTAGCAGATTATTACATTCGGGTCGCTCCGGATTATCAAACTCTAACCCTCTGACCGAATCTGTTTTACAGCGCTTAAATTTCTTTTGAATGGTTTCGGGCGGATCGAGCAAATTAATCCGGCTGAGTTCTGACGGATCAGACTTCGACATTTTGCGAGTTCCATCGGTCAGACTCATCACCCGTGCCCCTTCTTTACGAATGAGCGGATCGGGCAGCTTGAGAACAGGCACATCAGGGGAGCCAAACTGATAGTTGAGACGCGCCGCAATGTCTCGCGTCAGTTCAAGATGCTGCTTTTGGTCTTCCCCGACGGGCACCTTATCCGCGTCATACAGCAAAATATCCGCCGCCATAAGAACCGGATAGTTGAGCAACCCAGCCCCAACATTTTCTCCTTGTTTGAGCGCTTTTTCTTTAAACTGCACCATATCTTGAAGCCAATTGAGCGGCGTAATGCAGGTGAGCAGCCAAGCAAGTTCGCTATGGGCTGACACATGGGATTGAACAAAAATATTGGCATAGTCTAAGTCAATGCCACAGGCGAGATAAAGTGCCGCAATCGTATAGGTATCTTGAGCAAGGGTCTGTGGGTCGTGGGGAACGGTAATCGCGTGTAAATCAACCACACAGAAAAAGTTTTCATATTGGCTTTGCCCATCTACCCAATTGCGAATTGCACCCAGATAATTGCCCAGATGTAAGTTGCCTGTCGGTTGAATGCCGGAGAGAACGCGCTGCTTGCCCATAACGATTGGATAGATTAACAAATGTATAGCGACAATCAATTAAATAACGAACAATCCTGCCGAATCGATGCAAGAAGATGGAACCATCTTGGAGATTATAAACGCCCAAGAATAGGATTGGATAGCATCTGAGGTGTCCAAATCTTTAACGCACATCCTTGCTTAGCTTTAAGAAAGACCCCATATTAGTGAATATTTAGTGAACATTGTTTGATAAAATTAAGCAGAGTTTAAGAAATGTAACATCATTTCGTGCCGACACTTTGGGTTTTAGTATCTATGTCTAGATTATCGTGTCCAGATTACACCTCCGAGCTTCAGCACTGTCTCGATCTGGCAGAAGACGTTTCCAAGCATGCGGAAGCAACGCAGCAGTTTGAAGACCTTCGAGAGCGAGTAGCGGCTCATAACCCAGAAGCAGCAAGCTTGCTCAACATGCTCTGGCAAGATGCGTTATCCAATCGTCGGTCTGCTATTTTTTGGCAGGAGCTATGCAATGTTGAAAAAGAATTAACCAATCGCATGGCAGAAAGCCACATGCAGCTTCGCCAAAACTATTTACGACTGATGCAAGAGCAGTGAAATTTTTAGGAGTCGACCTGGGCTGGGTGTCGGGTGATAGTGGGCTGTGTTGTCTAAGTTGGGACGATGATCATCTCACCCTGTCAAGCCTCGATCGACTCGTTCAAGTTGACGACGTGTTGCAGTGGATTGATTGCCGCGCTAAATCGAGGGAGACGGCGGTCATCGCGGTGGATGCTCCGACTCTAATCCCAAACAAAACAGGAATGAGGGTGCCCGATCGCTTAGCCCATCAACACTTTGGGAGATATCATGCGGGGTGCTATCCTGCCAACTTAAATCGTCCATTTGCTGCTCGCACCGTTGGCTTTGGACGCCAGTTAGAAGAGCGGGGATTTGTTCATGATCCGGCGATCGCCTCTCCCAAACCCGTAGGACGCTATCAGCTTGAAGTATTTCCTCATGCGGCAATGATTCATCTATTCCAGCTTGATCGCATTATCAAATACAAGAAGGGGCGGGTTGCCGAACGCAAAGCAGGGCTGGCTCAACTCCGCACCTATATCCTTAACGTGCTGCCGACGCTTGATCCACCCCTTAAGTTCACCACCCCCATTCCCGATATACCCACGACAGGCGTTGAGTTGAAGCGTTTAGAAGACCGACTCGATAGCGTTATTTGCGCCTATACGGCTGCTCATTGGTGGTATTGGGGCACCGAGCGAAATTGGGTCTTGGGCGATCGCACGTCAGGCTATATCGTCGTACCGACCCCGTTTGGGGCACTGCCGAGACATATTTAGCCGAGACATATTTAACGCTGGCGTTGCTGAATTCATCCCTCTGACTCAACAACGCCTAAACGCTAATCCCTAGACTCTTGCCAACTCATACTACATACGTGCTACATTTGTAGTCATACAGAATTATACATAGTCCAATATCCTGTTCTTTACTCAGGGCTGACCTGGGGCGGTGTGGTATGACAAAATTTCGCGATATTCTCCACTATTTTCAGCCATATTGGGCGATCGCTACCTTCAGCATTGCCGCAAGCAGCCTGTTTGAAATAATTGATCTGCTGGTTCCCTATGCAATCGGTCAGATTCTCAACGTTCTTTCGAGGGAGACGCTTGATCCGCTCAGTTCAACCTTGGTCAATGGCACTGCCGCTCTAACGGGGTTGCCCGTGAATCGCTCCCTATCACTGGGAGTCTTGTTGGCGCTCATTTTTATAGTCACCGTAGTGCGTGCTCCCATTCAGCCTTGGATTGGCACCTGGTTTCATTGGGATATCCCTCTGCGAGCGCGACGGGATCAAGCAGGACGCGTGATGGAAAAGATTCTCACCCTACCGCTTGAGTTCTACGACGAAAACAATCCAGGAAGAATTGCGGGGCGAGTAGCCAGGGGGCTTGCTAATCACACCTGGACGTATCCTGAAATTGCGGGACAGTTGATTCCTAAACTATTTCGCGTCGTCGGCATTTTTGTGGTGATTTTGCTGATTGAATGGCGAATTGCGCTGCTGTTTTTGGCATCGTTCGTGGTGATTCTCGGCGTTACGTTAAAAGATCTGAAACACCTGATCGACAAAGAAGAAATTCTCGATCGCTACATGGAAAATACCGAAAGCCGCACGTCTGAAATTATCACCAATATCAAGACGGTCAAAGCATTCGCCACCGAAAATCAAGAGCTTCGGCGGCAGCGGCAGCGGCTTCAGCGCGAATTTACTATGGTCGATTATCGAATTCACCGAGGATATGTGAAGCTGTTTACCTGGCAGCGATCGGTCATTCAAAGTTGCGTCTTTGGGGTGTTGAGTCTGACATTATGGGCAACGCTCCGGGGTGACATTTCGCTGGGGCATTTCATCACGACATTGACAATATCGAGCATGGCGTATTCCGAGCTAGAACCGATTAGCACCATTGCGGAAGTGTTTGCCCGTCGTTTTGCTTCCATGTTGCGCTTTCACGAATTCATGAAAGTTCCGACCGGACTCGATGCCGCAACGCTAGTGCATCCGTCTGAGGCGATCAAAACCTATGAGTTTTCAGGGAAAGTTGATCTCTCCCATGTCTCATTTGGATATACCCCCAATCACCTCGTGCTGCAAGACATTAACCTGCTCATCGAACCCCGCCAAACCGTGGCATTGGTAGGGCGATCGGGATCAGGAAAATCAACGCTGGTGAAACTGTTGTTTCGCTACTTTGAACCCACCCAAGGGCAAATCTTAGTAGATGGACACGATATTCGCACCTTGGACGTGGCTGGATATCGCAAGCGGTTGGCGATCGTCCATCAAGATGTGGATGTGTTTAACGGAACGCTGCTCGACAATTTGATCTATGGAAATCCATCGGCAAGTTTTGACGAGGTTGAAGAAGCGTGCCGAATTGCGCGGGTTGATGAGTTTATTCATCTGATGCCGAAGACCTATCACACCGTCGTGGGTGAGCGAGGCGTTCGCCTATCGGGCGGGCAGCGTCAGCGGTTGGGGATTGCGCGCGCGCTGCTGATGAATCCTGACATTCTGATTTTTGACGAAGCAACATCGAGCTTAGATTACGAATCAGAGCGATCGATTCAACTGGCAATGCACAGCATTCTTGGTACCCGAACCACCATTATCATTGCTCACCGACTCAGCACTGTGCGGGAGGCAGACAAAATTGTGGTGCTAGACCAAGGGCACATTGTCGAAGTCGGCAACCACGATGAATTGCTAAATCACGGCGGCATTTATCATCGCCTGCATCGTTTACAGGAAACGGGAGAGCTAGTGGCGTGATGATATAGCTTTACGCTCTCACGTTAGGACGCCGTTTCCTCCTACGAGGCGGCCTATTTTTGAATTCTGATACTCCCGTCTCCTTGCAGCGGGGTAGTTCATTGATGCCGACCTCCGTATAATCCTCTAAAATTCTCCAAAAACTATAAACTAACCCCAAAGCCCTCATAATAAATTCAGCAAATTTCCTGAGCTATCTTGTTCAAAGCGTAAAAGTTGTGGGAACCCTCGAATGGGGTGCAAGTAAATTCTCGGATAGAGAACCCTTTGCGGAATTCCTGCCCGAATTCAGGTATAGCAACCGCCCCTGTTCTTGGTGCGATTGCACGCCAGCGTCCCCAGCTTTGGATTCCATCCGGAGTCGTGTTCTAAGCTATCTGGCTAACGCTATACATAGGAGCCGTTATGCGGACAGTTTTCATCGCTCATTCTCACGACTGGGTGCGCCCGTGGCTAAAGGAAACGCTCGCAGAGAAGGCTAAATTTCAACCGCTCAATATCATCACTCCGAATCGCCTTGCTGCCCGTGCATTAGGAGTCCCGAAGCGATCGCTCACTGACCTGGCCCGTGAAACGTTAGCAGCCCATCATTTCCACATCGTTCCAGCTTTAACGGCTCAACGGCTCCTACGAGACGCAATTCGTCAGACCGTTAATCCGACCGATTTAGACGGCACGACTCGCATATGGACGCCAGTCATCAAGGCATTACTCCAATCCTCCGCAGTTCTCACGATGCCCGACGTTCCGATTTCAAGGAGGGCATCTCAGCTGATTCAGGTCGCCCAGACCTACCAAACCTGGCTGCATCAACGCGGATGGGTGGATTCGAGCGAACTCCTGTGGCGATCGCTCGACTATCATCCAAACTCGTTGCCGCTCTTTGTGTATGGCTATGGCCAACCGACTGCCGACGAGCTTGCGCTTATCAATGCGATCGCGGACGAAGGTAGCGTGTATGTATTGCCCTATGCTCAACATCCTGATTTTGCGGATATCGATAGCGCAATCCAGAGGTTAGAAACAGCGGGCTGGCGGATTGACCAAACCGAACCCATTAGCCAGTCAAACTCAGTGGGCAACCAGCTCTCCTGCCGTTTTGTGAGCAAAGATAATTCTACTGTTAATGCCTGCCCCGTTCATGCCTATGGAGACATAGAAGCAGAAGCGCGGGGCACGCTAGCGCACGTGAAGCAACTCCTGATTCAGGGCGTTTCGGCTCGAGACATCAGCATTATTGCGCGCGATGAAGTAATGTACGGAGAAAAACTGCTAGATATTGCCTGGGAATATGACGTGCCTTTGCGAGCGCTCTATGATCGGCCTCTCAGCACCACTCGGCTGGGGGGATGGATGAATCTGCTGTTGGATGTCATAGAAAATCAGTTCTCGTTTGAGACCACCGCAACGCTGTTGAGCCACCCGCTGTGTAGCAATCCTGATAGAGAATTCTGGAGTGTCGTGCGCGATCGCCATCCCAGTAATTTTGATGCCTGGAATGATGTCAGTCGGGAGTTTTTAGATATTGATCTGTCGGTGCTTCGATTGCCCAATCATGCGAAGCGCAAAACCTGGGTTGAGCGAATCCAGACCATTCTCAAGATCGTTAATCTCCGTCAACGATGTGCCCGATGGGCTCGCGAAAGCCTAGCCTTCAGCAAGCTAGAGCAGTCATTATATGAGCTGTATCAGCCACACGATGAACCGCTTTCACGCACCGAGTTTTTTCAAGACCTGCGAGACGGAATGGCGATCGCCCAGGTCGCCGCCCATCCTAGACGGGGCGGTGTTGAACTGCATTCCCCGGCCTCCGTCATCGGTGCCCAATACGACCATCTGTTCATCATCGGTATGGCAGAGGGCATCTTGCCAGCGATGGTGAAGAATGACTCGGTGCTCGACTTCTTCGAGCGCAAGTCTCTCCGCGCAGCAGGGATTACGTTACCCTCTGCGGCAGAACAGGCACGACGCGAGTCTCTTGCTTTCTATCATCTGCTGCTGACCGCCACGAACCACATCGTCTGTTCATATCCCAAGCTGGTAAATCAGCACGAACAATTGCACAGCCCCTATCTAGACCGATTAGGGCTGTCTATCTCTCCAATTCCTGAGCACCCAATTGCAAGCCGTGAAGAACTGCGAAAGGTCATACTGCGCCATGAGATTCGGGGAGAGGATGAAGAAGGGGTCGAAGATGAAGTACTCATCCATGCGCGTCATGCTTGGAGGGTTGAAAGGCAACGGGAAAGTAGTGCCCCCTATGATCGCTATGATGGCGTCACAGGCATTCCAGTGAATTGGACGAATCATTCATCGGAAGGAGTAGCCCAACGTAGCTTCAGCGTGTCACAACTAACTAATCTGGGGCTTTGTCCATTCAAGTGGTTTGCTGATAAAGTCCTCAGGCTGGGTGAGCCTGACGAGGTAGAAGACGAACTGAGCCCAAGTTTGCGGGGCAGTCTTTATCACAAAGTATTAGAACTCCTGTTCAGCGAAGTGAGCGGAAATCCAGACCTGAAGTTGACCGATCCCCATCTCCTGCAAGCAGTATTTGAACGCGCTGAAACAGACCTGCAGCTTCCTGTGTTTCCAAACTGGAAGGCTCAGCGAGACGAACACCTCAAAACGCTGAACCTAGCTATTCAACAGCCTGATTTTCTCCCAGATGGTGCAGAGGCGATCGCCCTTGAGAAAGAATTTGCAGGCAACTGGCATGGCTTCCAAATTCGTGGACGGGTAGATCGCATCGATCGCACCGATGACGGATTAGTCCTAATTGACTATAAAACAAGTTCATCTGCTCCTAAAGGCGTCAGTAATGCTGACGGTAAAGCATGCATTGACCTGCAACTATCGATTTACAAGGATGTCGCAGCTCCGGCACTTTTTCCCGGTGAACGGGTTACCAATGCCTACTACTACTCGCTCACAAAAGGCAAAAAGCTGAAGGATCTCAGTAAATTACCTACTCAAGACGAACTCGCAGCAGTCGCAACGCGGTGTCAGTCGCATCTCAACAACGGGCACTTTCCGGTAAGCCCCGACACCGGGCGCGACGCATGCAAATACTGCGCCTACGACTTGGTTTGCCGTCAGGGCAACCGACTCAGCCGGAAACCACGTATTGCACCCACGGAGGAGTCATGAATTCAACCCCAACCTGGATCAATCCGACCCTCACGCCCCAGCAACAGGATGCTGCCTACGCCAACTACAGCATTGCCGTGACGGCTGGAGCTGGAACGGGTAAAACCCACATGCTGGCGGAACGCTACTTGCATCATCTGATGTCTGGCTACTCTCCGTTAGAAATAGTGGCGCTGACCTTTACTGAAAAAGCTGCTACCGAGATGCGATCGCGCATCCGCAAACCCATCCAGGACAGAATCCAAAATCCAGAATGGATTGCAGAATTGGAAGCTGCCCAAATCAGCACCTTTCATGCCCTCGCCGCCCGGATTTGCCGAGAACACCCTGATGCTGCCGACGTTCCTCCTGACTTTACCGTGCTAGATGACCTAGACGGAACGCTGTGGAAAGCAAAGGCTCTCATTGATGCCTTGCATCATATTCCCGACACGCTCTATGAGCACGTCCCGTATTCTCTGATGCAGACAGCGCTTCAAGTTTTTCTTTCTGACCCGTTAACCGCAGCGCAAGCATTGCAGAAAGGCCGTAATGACTGGTTGCCCACTCTTCAACAGGCTCGGCACGATGCGCTAGTTAAACTGCTAAATGATGATCGCTGGTTGCTTGCAGGAGATATCTTACACGAACACTCCGCCCCCAATGATAAGTTAAACGCGATGCGAGATGCCGCATTAGAATCGGTGGCGTTCTTAGTCGGAGAGCGGACTACTATTCTTGAATATGGCGATGACATCGCTCCGGTTCTCAACGTCCTGGATAGATTGAAAATAAACTGCGGACAGCAGAAAAATTGGGGCGGCAAAGACGCTCTTAATGCCGTCAAAGACGCCATCAAACTCGTGAGAGAACTAGCGCGAGATGCCCTCAAAGCGGGGTTAGTGACACTCACGCCCAATCAATGGGATGACCAAACCGAGACAATCCTTCCGGTCCTGCGGGAAGGATTTGAAGTCGTGCGATCGCACCTCCACCACGCTAAACGGCAGCAGCGAGTCCTCGACTTCAACGACTTAGAAATCCATGCGCTCAAAGCCCTTCAGCATCCAGACGTGCAGACCTACTACCATCAACGCTGGCAGGTATTTCTAATTGACGAGTTTCAAGATACCAATCCCATCCAGGGGCAACTGCTCGAACAACTCACCCAAGGCAAATTGCTGACTATCATTGGCGATGTCAAGCAGTCGATTTATGGCTTCCGTCGAGCTGATGTAGACGTATTTAAAGCGTGGTGTAATCGTCTCCATCCAGCACCAGACCGCCCCGTTAAAGAACTCAATCTCAGCTTTCGGACTCACCATACCCTCGTTCAACGTCTTAACACCGTCTTTGAGCCAATTTTGAATCACCTGCACCAACCGCTAGAAGCATATCGCCAGCAAGAACCCTCCCCGTCTCCCTATCTGCAGGTGTTCACCGTTCACGCCCCAGATGATGCAAGACCCGATATTGGGCAGCGACGTCGCGTAGAAGCAAATCACTTGGCGAACTGGATCAATGATTTGCTAACCAGTGGTGCCCAGGTTCATGACAAATCGACAGGAACCCTCCGCTCTGTTACACCCGGAGATATTGCAATTCTTTCTCGTACTTGGGACCCCTTAGAAGTCTACGGCGAAGCTCTAGAAGGGTTGGGGATTCCCATTCTGCAAGCGGGAGGTGGCAACCTGCTCGACACCCGGGAAGTAAAAGATGCCTGGGCGCTGTTGCGCTTCTTGGCAGATCCGAGAGACGATTTAGCGCTCATTGCAGTCTTGCGGAGCCCATTCTTTGCCGTGAGCGATCGCACTCTTGCTCAACTTGCGACCTCCTTACCTGAGAAAATATCTTGGTGGAAACACCTCAAATCCGCAGATAATACTGAACTCAACCATTCTTGTCATGTCCTTCAAAGTCTTCTCAATGAACGACGTAGCGAAGCCCCCTCCCGACTACTTCAGCTCGCAGATCGGCTGACGGGCTATACAGCAGCGATCGCCAACCTGCCCAATGCTCGTCGCCGTGAAGCAGACTGGCGAGGCTTCTTAGACTTCATCAAAGAGCAAGAACGGGGTAGCTTTGATGGGGTCAGCATTGTGAGGCTATTGCGTCGGCTCGCTGTCGCAGAGGTCATGATTCCTCGTCCTGCCCTCGAAGCGGGGGATGCCGTTAGCCTCCTGACGATTCACGCCTCTAAAGGATTGGAATGGCCCGTGGTGGTTGTACCGGATTTGAGCCGCAAAGATTCAACTGATTCCCCTGCAATCCGCATTGATCCTCAGTTGGGTGTAGCGCTCAAGCTAGATGACAACGACGGTTCAACGCACAAATCGGCACTCTACACCTTTCTTGACTATCAGAAACAACAAGTAGATCAAGACGAGGCAAAACGAGTTCTCTACGTAGCCT
Organism: Elainellaceae cyanobacterium; assembly: GCA_051117335.1. Lineage (GTDB taxonomy): Bacteria > Cyanobacteriota > Cyanobacteriia > CAZCXK01 > CAZCXK01 > DBGGTD01. Next base: position 133,972 of record JBNPEB010000019.1, on the reverse strand, counting down.
TAACCCGCGCGCGCGATCGCCTCATTTTGACTGCGGCTGACGAAAAAGGAGGCGGACTTGACATCCTTCAGCCTGGATTAGACGGAATACTTGACATTGCTTCGATCAAGTTTGATGCAGATTGTGCCAATCCTGCTGAACCCTGCGATCCGCCTCCGTTCCCTCGTCCTGCTCATCGGCTAGTCCAGTCTTCTGGTGCAGGATTATGGGAACTGCCTGTCACCGCATTTACCGATTATGCGCTGTGTCCCAAGCGGTTTGAATTTCGCCACCTCCAAGGGCATCCGGGAGCTTACCAGGGCATCGAATTTCGAAGTTTGGGAGCAGAAATTGGCACGCTCACTCACAAAGCTCTCCAGCATCAGATTCAAGAGGCTAAAACACTGGCGAAATTCAATCCAGAGTTGCCGCCCGAGGCGGTTCAGGATGCCCTTGATTTAGCTAAGGTGTTTCATCAGTCAGAAGTTTATGGGCCTTACCAAAATCAACGATCAATAGCAGAATACCCGATAACTATTTCAGTGGGCACCTTGATTCTGAATGGCACGGTTGACCTGTTGGCTCCAGATTTTGTGCTGGACTTCAAAACAGATCAGACTATCAATCCTCACCATCATCGTTTACAGCTTTGGGCCTATGCAACGGCAACAGAGCGTTCTACTGCCCATATTGCCTATCTTCGCCATGATGTGATTCATACCTTTAAGGAAGCAGAGCTAGGGGCGATCGCCCAGGAAGCCGAAGCAGTTGCGAGTGGCATCGAGCGAGGGGAATTTATTCCAACCTCATCCGAGGAAACCTGTCAGATCTGTCCCTACTCATTGATTTGTGACCACAGCACGATTTCTACTTCTGTATAGTTGACCACACGATGTCATAGCAAAAGCGAATCGTTTGTCGAATTTGCTGAAGCTAAGCTGAGCCAATTTCAAGAGCGCGCCCAAGGTGACTTGAAACTTCGGGAACATGCAATCAATGAACTGGTAAAACCCCTACAATCGTCTCTAGAAGGCGTTCGTACCTACCTCCGGGAGCTGGAGACGACCCGGACGACAGCATATGCAAGCGTTTCTGAACAGCTTAAAACACTGGCAACGTCTCAAGCCCAACTCCAAAGTGAAACGGCGAACCTAGCAAAAGCACTCCGGGCTCCTCATGTGCGAGGACGGTGGGGCGAAATCCAGCTCAAACGAGTCGTTGAGATTGCTGGAATGGTTGAGTATTGCGACTTCGTTCAGCAAGAGTCGATAGATACAGACAATGGTCGCCTGCGTCCTGATATGGTAATCAAGTTGCCCAACCAGCGCAATGTCATCGTAGATTCGAAAGCACCCCTGCAAGCCTACTTAGAAGCTCTCGAAGCACCAGACGAGGGAGATCGGGTTGCAAAACTCAAAGATCACGCGCGACATATTCGATCACACCTCTCGCAGCTCAGCACCAAAGCCTATTGGGATCAGTTTGATGCGACGCCTGAGTTTGTTGTGCTGTTTTTACCGGGCGAAATTTTCTTCAGTGCTGCCCTAGAGCAAGATCCTGGCTTGATTGAAGCTGGAGTAGAGCAACGGGTGATTTTAGCAACGCCTACAACCTTGATTGCGTTATTGAAGGCAGTTGCTTACGGTTGGCGCCAGGAGCAAATGGCAGAGAATGCCCAACAAATTAGCGAGCTAGGTAAGGAAATGTACGATCGCATTCGCATATTTGCTGAGCACTTTGACAAAATGCGGAAAAGTTTATCCAGTACGGTGAACTACTTCAACAGTGCTGTCGGCTCCTTTGATTCTAGGGTGTTGGTAACTGCTCGCAAATTCAAGGAACTCGGTGCCGGAATAGGCGAAGAGCTTGAATCAGTTAACGGGTTTGAGCGATCGCCCCGTCTACTACAAGCCTCATTTCTCGAAGATGACGATGATAACCTTTAGATGACCTGTAAAAGGCTGATGCTAGATAGAAACAGCCACCTTCGATAGATTCTCTTCCCACTTACGGGGTGGACTTGCGCGACGAATATTCCGCCAAATCTGCGTTGCAGCTAACGTTCCATCCGCCACTGCGACCGAGACTTGGTTCACACCTTGCTTCAAATCGCCTAAGGCAAAAATGCGATCGTGGGTTGTTTTTGTCATGTCATCCGTGATCAGGTTTTCCCCATTCCATTCCAAGCCTTGAATCCCTTTCAGGTAGTGATTGTGATACACCGATCCCATATTCACTAACCCTGTGGTGGCTTCAACAAGGGTGCCGTCAGCAAGCTCCACACCGCTCATCTGATGATTTTTTCCTAAGAAGCGGGTAATCGGAGCCTCGTAAAGCGGGTATCCGTGATCGGCTAGCTTCTGCTTCATCTCATTACTAACGGTGCAAAGCCCGTGGGTCAACACTGAAATGTAGGGAGTAAACCAGTTCAAGACAAATGCCGCATTGATTTGAGATTCAGACCCTGCAATCAGCACTGCTTTTTGATCCTGCATGTCAAACCCGTCACAGATCATGCAAACGTGAAGAGTGTAGCCTGCATAGTCATAGACGTTTTGCATGTTATCTAACTGGGGCAATACATCAATGACTCCGGATGCCGCAATCAAATACTTACTACGAAAGACTGGATAGATGCTTTCTTTCTTGCCTACTTTTGTCCGTACAGCAAAGGCTTCACCCTCATCAACCACATCTTCTACGTACCCGTTTAGGTAGTCTCCGCCCCATTCCATCACTTGCTTAGCTCCGTGGCTCAAGATATCTCGACCAGGGGTATCTGGGTCGAATCCTATATAGTTCCGCAAATCTTGCATCCAGAGCGATCGCCCTCTACCCTTCTCGATTACTAAGCACTTGAGGCCGTAGCGAGCTAGATAGATCGCAGCAGAAAGACCTCCCATGCCGCCACCGACAATGATGGCATCGTAGAGAGTATCAAGGCGCTCGTCGAGATTTTTACTAGAAAGTTTCATTGATAACCTACTGGATTAATTCACTGCGTTTAGGCTAAGACCAATTCTTCAAAATAAGGCTACAAATGAACAGGCCAGAACCCTCGCAAGGCTGCTGGCCGTCAATCCAAAATCGCAAATCCAAAATCGAGAATTGGTATAAGGCAAGCATCTTGATAGCTAAATAAAGGCAAAGAGGGTCATGAATCTCAAACCCTCTTCGCGCTCAGTTAAGACTCATCTTGCCAACAATCTGGCATTATGCAGGACAACTAGCCAACGAACGCTAGACGAGGCTCAGAGACACCAGCAGGCTCAGAACCTTTTAGGTATGCCAACATCGTGTCAGCATCAGACACCTCGAACGGATCGATTGGGCAGTTGTCTCCGAAGTCTGGCTCGACAAAGATTTTCTCAATCTTGCAATCGTCAACCAGCATTGAGTAGCGCCAGGAACGTAAGCCAAAGCCGAGATTGGACTTATCAACTAACATTCCCATCTTGCGCGTAAACTCAGCATTGCCATCAGGAAGTAAGAACACATTCTTTGCGCCAATCTGCTTGCCCCACTGAAACATCACGAAGGCATCATTGACCGACACACAGACGATCTCGTCAACGCCTAGAGCTTTGAACTCATCATAGAGTTCTTCATATCGAGGCAAGTGATTAGACGAGCAGGTCGGTGTAAACGCACCAGGTAGCGAAAAGACAACCACTTTCTTACCACCAAAAATATCTTGGGTTGTCTGATCTTGCCACCGAAAGGGATTAGGACCAGGTACGGATTCATCCCGGACGCGGGTCTTGAAAGTTACATCGGGTAGACGTTCAATAACGGCCATATTTACCTCTCTCGTAATGTGAATAACTTAAATCGTCTTTGCTTCAGCGGCTGCTGGCTTATATTAGAATAATTCTGATTTAGGAATAAATCAAGGGAAAGAATCATTTATTTCTTGGTCATTATTTAAGCTGCGTATTGTTCTTACCCAAGAATGATAATATTCTAAATATAGATTAATGTTAGAATTAATGGTGTAGGCTGTTTGGTCTGCTACGGCTGTTCGGTCTGCTACAGTCCGAGCCATGACGACATCATGCTATGACATCATGCAAGGATGTTTTGATTTAACGTTTGGAGCGAAGCGCTATGCAAAAACAAGTAAATACGATTGTTCAAGCGCTGAAATCTAAGGGGCTGCGGGTCACGCCTCAGCGATTTGCTGTTTATGCAAACCTGCTCGACCGCGCCGATCATCCGACAGCAGATGATATCTTGGTCGATTTAAACCAAGATGCTCCAACGTCCTCTCAAGCAACTGTCTACAGTTCGCTACAGGCATTGCGCGATGCTGGATTAATTCGCGAGGTTTTGCTTGATCACGGCGTCTGTCGCTATGACGCTAACGTGTCTCCGCATCACCACTTTCGGTGTAAGTCTTGCGGCGAAATTGAGGATGTTGCCTGGGAAGAATTTCAAGGGGTTGATATCCGCAAGCTTCGCTCTGGCTTGAAAGTGGATGGATATGAGGTGACAGTCCACGGTCTGTGCGATCGCTGTAATAGGAAATGACGTTGGATTCAACTGATACATCTCTACCAGAGATATCATCAGCGCAAGTCTATCGAGACAAAAAAGAGTATCACTAACTGATGCTCTTTTGCGATACTTTTGTCGCTGAGCGATCGCCCCATCAGGTCTAGTGCTCAGTGGGGATGGTGAGTGCTTTTTCAACAGATATAGTTTAAATGAAGTGTCATGCACACATGAAATGTGCGGTGATGAAGTCTGTAAGATGGCGATCGCATAGCATAGGCTTTGCCTACTTACCCTAAGCTTGTCGCCAATTCTCAATCTGTAAACTGGGAATCCGTTCAAACTCCCGTTGATTTGCTGTAACCATAATCAAGTTATGTTGAAGGGCGGTAGCTGCAAGCAAAACATCGTAAGCCCCAATGGGTCGCCCTTGAGATTTTAGAACAGCACGGATTTGAGCAGCTTGTTCAGCTTCTTCAGTGTCGAACGGCAGAATGGTTACAGAAGATAGAATGCTGGCGATCGCAGGTTCAACCTTCTGAGCACGTTGCGGATTGAGTGCCAAACCATAGCGTAGTTCCATAACGGTAACTGTTGAGATGGCAATATCAATAGGTGGGGTCTGTTTGAGCCTGACTGTCGTTCCAGGTTCACCTTTGATGAAGTCGCTTATCACACAAGTATCGAGGAGATAACGCATCAAAATAGCTCTGGTTCGTTGGGCGAAAGGAGTTCGTCCCGGTAAGACTCAAATGGAGGAAAGTCAGGGCTTGGTTTGTAGGACAAGATCGCTTCTGACCACTGCGAAATAGAACCAGGTTTTGATTGGAGCAATTGGCGTAGAGCCTGCAAAATTAGGGTTTGAAGGGGGATGTTAGATTGGGCTGCTTGACGGATTAAGTCTTGCTCAAGATCTGGCGGTAGGTCGATCGTGATTTGCATCGTACTCTCTCCCGGCTGAGATCATCTATTTTACGGACATGTCAATTGTAATCTGTCCTTTAAGCGCGATCGCCCAAATCAAGCAAGCTCGCAAGGACAACGGGTGATTTTTCACGGTCTGCTTTTCTATACCTGCGATCGCTTTCTGTTTCCTCTGGGCGATCGCGCTAGAACCTCTGTGAATGTTGGTTTTTATAAGCTCAACCCAACCTACGGCGATGGCGATCGCACTGCTGCTTAACGAATCAGATCCTTTTCAAGATCAGGTGGTAGCTCAGTTGTGATTTGCATGACTTCATCCTGCCAGTAGTTATTTAATCTGCTTGTGGAGTCGATTCCTGTTTAACTTGAGGAGAGAATATATGATTGAGCCACTGCCTAAATTCTTCGTTAAATGCGCCACTGACCATTATGCTAGCTATGATTCCAACCACGGTGAGCAAGTGTCCCCAGTTAATTCCTTTCTTGGCATTGGTACTAGTCCTGGTATCAGAGTTAGGAACAGTCACATGGCTATGAGTCTCTCCACTATTTCCAATAGGAGCATTAATATGTGAGTCTGTGATATTAAAGTTGTTTTCGACTCTAGGGTCATCTTCCATTTTCTTTGTTCTCTGGTCTATCGTTTCAAGTTGATTAGATAAATCTGAGTTTGAAGGATCTTGGCTAATTACAATCTGAAGAAATTCCTCTGGTGTCGGAGGTTGCCAGGTTTTACGGCGAACCAAAGCTTCTGCTTCTAATAACCTCCAATGCAACTGATCTTTAAGTTCTGGAAGCTCACGAATTATCTTTTGTAACGCATCACAAGCCTCTGGCTTACCGCGTTCTTGTAATCGTTGTGGGATGTAATCTCTCCATCTTTTTAAGCTATCTTCAGGTCCTGAGATGTGAGCGCTTATGCCATCAAGTCTTTGCAGTTGAGAACTTTCTTCTTCACTATTGGTATAAGGACATTGCTGAACCAAGAAGAGATAGAGATCTGCTAAGCTATCCTCCCCGAGTTTTTGCTCAATCTCTCCACTAGAATCTAAGTGATACACCACTGGCAACGCTAAAACTTCTCGTCCAAATTCAGGATCACATTGAATAGCAGGCCATAAAACCGGCCATCCTGCATCATCAGAGTGAAACATCAGTGCGCGACCAGCAACGATAGCCTTAGCTCTTTGGTTATTCTCACTAGAAAAAGGAGGGCAGATCAACGATTCTGCAAATGTTCGTGCTTCGGAAACTCCATGAGACAATAAATCTTTAAGCAGAGTATCCATACCCTCAGGCTTTAATTCATCATCTCGGATTTTAGTAAGAAATATATTTGCTATAGTCTCATCCCAACAGTCATACACTAAGTTATTGACCCGGATGAAACCATTTTGAGTAATTTCCTTATCGACTAGAATTGGCAAAACTCTAATGAACTCATCATATGCATTCTGATAGGAATACTGAATTAATTCCTTGCGGTATCCAAAATCTTCTACACCATTACCAAAATTTGAATAGGCGAGAATAATGGGTGTCCATTTTTCCCATACCTCTATTGACAATGTAGAAATAAAATCTGGCTTGATTTTCAGCAATAGTTGTAAAGCCTTATAGCCTGCTAAAGCTGAATAGCGATAAGAGTTTGTAGTCAACCACTGATCAGTTTCTGGATCTCCTTGAACAACATAAATTTTTGCCGCTTCAATCAATCTAATTTGCGTATCCTCACCTGCTTCCTTCCATCCAGGCAGCTCAGTCAGATCAGGCTTAGACAAATCAGAATCATTGTAATGAGTGCTTGTTGGTATCAGAGTCATTTCTTGGCACACCAGTGGCCATACATCAATTTTCCCTGACTCAAAATCTGCTAGTGCATTAAGCACTCTTTCTTTTGGCGGAGGATTTAGATACTTTTTTTCTCCTCTTTTCGCTATACGTTCTTGCCGTTCTTTAGTCTTCTGTGCTTCGTTTTTAGCTTTCTGTGCTTTAGGAGAATCCAAATCAACTGCATTGATTAAATCAGAGAAGATTTCCTTGAGTACTGGGTTTTTCTCAGACTCTATAAGAACAGTATTTATATAGTCAAAATCATCTCTTCTATATTTTCCATATTCTTCTCGTATCAGTTTTGCCCAAGCTTGCTGAAGTGACTTAGACTTAGCACTTTTAAGCCTTTCGATTAGCCATGAGAAATCTTGCTCCAGCAGTGTTATGGTGCTGTAACCGCTGTAATCAAAAAGCCAAATGAGATCTGACTCTGATTCGGATAATTCATTGATTATGGCTTCTATCAGTCGGCGACGTTTTCTGTCATTTTCCTCTAGTTCTTGCTTAAGCTGTTGATTCTCTCTGTAATCAACAAGATAGTCAAATTCTCTCAGCCGTGAAATAGCTATCCCGATAAATCTTTTAAGGATATCGGGATCTTCAAGGTGCTCCCATGCCTTTAACAAAATAGCATCAAAGAGTTCGTCAAAAGGATAATGCGATCTACGTCTAGATGACTGACCCTCTAACCATTTCAAGGCAACTGGAAGATCCGTTACCTGAAGCTGTTGACTCAAATCTTGAGCTATGAATCCCTGATAGCTGCCACCAATAACATTTGACTTGGGCTGAGTTAAACTATTAAGTACTTCCTCTAAGTCCATGTGACGCGGATAAAGGGCTTTAAGAGCAATCCCCCGTAAGTCATCTTCAGGATCACTCTCGCTACCAAAGGCTAAAGGTCTTAAGCGCACTTTAGTTTCGTCATTGCCAATACAGACCACGGCTCTGGCAGCATGTGTTCTGACCCAATATGGTTGATTTGCATCCAGAGCAACATCTACCAAATTTGATTGCACAGCCTCTACATTACAATTCTCCGCAATATCAATAGCGATGCGGCGTGCATCAATACTTCTAGTCGAGTCTAAGATATAGGGTTGTAATTGCGCTGGGAGTTCTGAATGATTCAAATGTTGATAAGCTTTAAACCTGTATTGATAGGCAAGCTTTCCCTGATCATATAGCTTTAATAAAGATTCAACTAGCCTTGATTTAGTTGCTTCGTCAATGCTTGCCAAATCACTTTGTAACAGCACGTCTGGATCTGTTTCCATAACCTTCTGAAACACATCCAATCTCATGCTGGAAAGCCAAGCTACACTCTCATGTAGCTGGGGAATCAGCTTACCATCAGGATGCAAGATCAAGCTCACAATTTGCTCGGGACTAAGGTTGTGCTGTGTCAAATACCAGGCAGCTAGAAATTCAGCATAGGTTTGATGCGCCCATCCCATTCGATTCAACCCACGGGATGAGAACAAACCAGTATCTAAAACTTCTTTAATTACTTCCCTGGTAATCTCAAATTCTCTTCCATTCGCTTCTTCACAACTGAAACATAACTTTTGAAGAAGGACATCTTCAGCAACTACATGTCCCTGATCAACACCAGTCCACACAGCAAATCGGTTGGCAAAGGTTGTAACAGCGGCAATTCGAGCTGCCACAATCAAGCGTTGATCACTATCTAAGCTGCCTACACGGCTTGAAGCATGACGGCTTTCATTCACTTCTTCACAGAGAAGCTTACATCCCTCAAGATAAAGTTCATGAAGTCTCTGATCTAGAGGGAATTGCCCACTATGACGGCGGTATGTGTTCAGCAAAAATCCTAGCGTGATTGGTTTGATTGCCAGGGGGACAACATCCTTCTGGTCAATTTCCTTCAGGAAATTATCAGGAGAAAAGTTCTCAACTTCTGCGGCTTCGACGACATCGATACGCCGAAGCGGAGCTAACTCATAAACTCTAAAACAATCTTCTTTCCAAAGCTCCTTCAGTCCTTCTTCCAGGATTGCTGGAAATACGAATGTCCGACAAGCTAGACGTAGATGAAGACGATTAACATGATTCTGATATTTTGGTTTCTTAAGCTCATCAATTAAACCTGTCGCTAGAGTCGGGATGCTCAAAAGTCCTTCATCAAGGCTATCCAGAAACAGATAAAGATGATGACTATTCCCTAACCAATCAGTAAAAGTTTCGTCCTTGAACAGATCCTCTTTTAGATTGGTGCAGGATCGGAGATTAAGTTCTAATACTTGGCTGGATTTGCAGATTTCCTTTTCCGTAAGGTCTTTTAGCTTTTCCAATTCACGAGACTTCCCGATACCTGGTTCCCCTAGCAAGACTAGACATGGAACATCAGCGATCGCCTCTGAACTTACCAAATCTGGGTTATACGCCTTCCCCCATTCCCAATCTGGATCACACAGATAACCACCACAAGCCAGATTAATATTACCTGACCGAGGGCACCAAAATCGTTTCCAGTCATAGTCCTTTTTCGGCATATTGAACAGCGATGAGGGCAGAACTTTTTCTCAAGGATAACTTCCTCCAAAGGGTTTGATGCCCTTAACCCACTGCCTCAAAAGATAAGTTGGCTAAGTTACCCACAAGGGATACATCTCAACAGATTGTCTTCGAGGACGTCCCAACCGACAGCTTGAGCAGACTAAACTACATGTAGACAGGTCGTTTCTGTCTAATCCCCCTGCCTACATGTCCAAAATGGTAATTCGTACAGACATCATTCTGGCTATCTCCTGATAAGAGGGGAGTTAGACAGAGTCCTAGTTCTGTATCAAAAATTAGCTCCATCACCTCAGTAAATCTTCATATAGAAGACGGAATTATCTCGTGCGCGCCCATCTCATAAAAAATACGCACACCTCATCGTCAGTCATCGTGCGATCGCCAAGATTCCAAAACTGCTTAATTAGTGCTCAGAGATGCTTAATTACTGTTCTGAGTGGTTATTTTGGTGCTCTGAGTGGTTATTTTGGTGTTCTGAGTGGTTATTTTGGTGTTCTGAGTGGTTATTTTGGTGTTCTGAGTGGTAATTTTGATGTTCTGAGTGGTAATTTTGGTGCTCGAAGAGGTAAATTTAGTGCTCAGAGATGCTTAATTACTGTTCTGAGTGGTAATTTTGATGTTCTGAGTGGTAAATTAGCAGATTTTAGATCCCCGGCTTCTTAATCGGAGCGTTTCGGAATAGTCGCAAGAACCAGAAGCCGGGAATCTGACCTCAAAGCAGACCCGCTAATGCTTAGAACTGCGCATTGCGGATCTGGTGAGTGCCCCGATATCCCTGCTGGCGATCGCTGCCCTACTAGAACTCCACTTACAGATGAGATTCAACGCTGGAGAGCTGGCGTGCAACCGCACAAAGCCCAGTGGCGGTTGCCATAGCAGGCTAATCCCAATTCTCGATTTTGGATTTGCGATTTTGGATTGATGGCCACCAGCCTTGCAAGGGGTCTAGCCTGTTCATTGGTAGCCTTACTTCGAAAAATTGGTATAACTGACATCTTGCAGTATCTCAAGACAGTCTCATGCTGCGACAGGGCAGCGAGTCACGCTCACAACCATGCCGAGTTCCGCTAAGACCGGCTGAATGTCGTGCAATTGTTGTAGGCAGCAACTCAAGACTTCTTGGGGGAATAACCGCTGACGAGCTTGATGAGCGGCGTGTTGCCAATCGAGGGTCGTCTGCTCGGAGGCCAAGAACTGGTCGTGAGTCAACAGATAGCTGAGGACGGCGAACAGCCACCAGCGATACATGCCTAATCGAGTCCCTTGCCCGAAGGCGTCCCAACCGAATTGATGCTTGAGAACCTTGAAACAGGCTTCAATGGCCCATCGACGTTTGCCCAAGCGCACCAGATAGGCTCCGCTCAAGGCTTCTGTGGCCACTACAAAATGCTGCCGACGAATGCCGGTGTCCTCGTGTGTGCGCCAGAACCAGGAGAGGGTGAGCGGGCGATCGAGGGTGTTGAGCCGAACTTGATGGCCTCGCTGGGCCACCGTTTTGAGCGCTTGGCCATTCGCCAACAAGCGGTCACAGCAGAGGCTCATGAGCACCTCAAAGCCTAGCCTCTGAGCAGCCGGAATCAGTTGGGTGGTGTATCACGCCTGTTTTCTCAGATATTGCGACACTTGGGAACCTGATTGCCTGACACATCTCCTGAAATGACCAAAACTTGTAGGTTGTGGTTGACGTAAGGAAACCCAACAATGCCGTTAAAGTCGGACTATGTTGGGTTTCGCAAGCTCAACCGCAACCTACGTTATCGAAAACTCTGACCACAAAATAAAATGTGTCAGGCAGCCAAGTTGGGAACTACAGTCTTACCTTGAGATACTGCAAGATCTGAGTACTAGAGGCTTTTATTTATCTGGCAATGATCCGTATCATGGTGAGGTGGTTGGCATAAAATTTGACTCCTCAAAACTTTTAAAGAATCCTCATTAGACTTTGAGGATTTTGATAGAGTGCTTGAGATCGTGATCGATTCCCAGAGCAGAGCCATCTTGATCAAACTGAAATACCATCTCTCCCGAGAAATGTGTATCCGGGAGATGCATTTCATACGTAGCCTGGAACTGACCCGCTTGATCAAACGTGCCCTTAAAAGTAGTGTAGACACGGCGATCGTCCCAAAAATACATTACTTCAATGGTGAGATGGTTTCCTTCTAACGATGCGTGGATAATTTTTCCAGTACGGACACCACAGGTAATCTGAAATGCCGTGGGATCCCGCAAAAAGTTGACGAGTCCCAGAGAATCCGGTTCTGGTGATACCTCTTGTTTTAGCGAGTGGGGTGTATAGGTTGCCATGGAAAATGCTAAAACCAATGTTGCTAGGGCAGCCCATTTAGGTGAAAGGAATAACCCATTGTGGTCGCGTAGGTTGTAATCGCGTAGTTGAACCGCTCGTTGACGCTGTAAGGAATGACGAGAATATTTGAACTTTTCTCGCAAGAAGAAATAGATGAGAGAGGACAACGATCGCTGATTAAAAAAATGAGTCCGATAGATACCGTATCCCATAAAACCCTGTCGTGGCTTCAACAGTCTGGGGTTAAATTTGTTAGCAGGTAAATGATTTTTTCCATGCAGAATCTGCTGAAAGGTGTAAGGCATCCAGGAAAATTGAGTGAGGTGTTGATGCACCTGCTGACTAACGGCACAGGTGGTTGGGGGATCGCTCAGATCGGCATTTTCGATCTGTGCATAGATGGTCTTTGCCAGAGCTTCAAAGGGGGGAAAGGCTCCCCCAGTCAGCTTGAGACCCTGCAATTGGGAGTAGTAGAGCGTGCGACGATTCTCTGAAAAGGCACGACTACTCATCAGTTTCACCAGTTCCAGGTAAGCTCCTAATAGCCATAACACCAGGTAGGATGTCCAAAGGTCATAGTGAACAAATGAACGATAGGCATTAGCCACCAAGCGATCATTTGCTTGAATAAATGCCAGCGTTATGTCCTCAACCACTTGGAAGCCTGCGGCTGAGTAATCCCGGGTAGCCCTTGCCGCTAGCAAGCGATCTGCTAAGACAGAGGTACAAATCAGAGCGGTGTAAAGTCCTTTAGAAAATAGCGGATCGATAAATCCAGCCGCTTGACCAAGTAGACAGAAGCGATCGCCCACAACTTGCTGAGCACTATATTGCAATCGTCCAGTGCGTGTCCAGGGTCTCACGGCTTTTGCCGATTGAAATTGGGGAGCTATGCCCGGAAATTGCTGAATGAACTGATAAAACTCTGTTTCTGGACTCAAATCCGACTGCAAAGGATAGCGGCGTGGATCAAGCATCAGTCCTACACTACAGAGTGGATTGGTCGAGCGGGCGTGATTATCAAAGGGAATCACCCACAGCCAACCTCCTTCAAACACATGATGTAGCGTTCCTTCGGATAGGAAAAACGGTAGTCCGTAAGCTTGCTTGGGATCACTGACCTGGTGAAAACAGGGCACGTCTACCATGTGGGTAAAGATAGCTCGTGAATGGGTTTGTAAGTTGTGATGTCGCAGGTCGAACTGCATTGCTAATACGGAATGAAACCCACCCGCATCGACCACATAATCTGCCTCAACGATCTGTCCTGTCTTGGTTGACAGATGCACTCCATGTGGATGAATTTCAACAGATTGAATCGGGGTTTTCTGTAAGACGGTTGCTCCGTAGCGAACGGCTACGGTCGCCAGAAAGTAATCAGTATCCTGGCGGTACAAGTGCAGTTCATGACCGTGGGGTTGTTCGGGAATGACGGCTTGAAGCGTGTGCTGTGTGTTGAACGGTTGCCCTTGGACATGATGCAAATAGCTAAAGTGACGCTTAACACCATGTGAGGTGCCAATGTGGTCAAAGTAGTTCTCGGAACTAAAATAGGCAAGTTCTGGAACGTCGTAGAGTTCAGCGAGCGATCGCATGACTTCAGAGGTTTCCAAAATCATCGACTCACCAATGGCAAATTTAGGATGGTTATCCGCCTCGAAGACCACAACCCGCAGTCCCTGTCGAGCCAGGATAATTGCCAGTGTCGATCCCGCAATGCCAGATCCAATGATTGCAACATCAACCCGTTGAAGTTGTGGAAGTGGCATGAAAAGACTCCTGAGACGAAGCAGAACAAATAAAGTGAAATTTAAAGTCGGCAGGAGATTCAGTCATGGCATAGACCAGCCATTTCTGAACTGAATCGATGCTGACAATTATTCTTGCAACTCACCACCATCCTGAAATGGAGTACCGCGCAAGAAACATGATTTTTAATCGTCTCGCTAGCTGACTTCATTAATCGATAGAGAATAATGAAGCATTGATAGTTCGAGTTGTAGTCACATTCACCATGATGGTTTTCCTTTCAAGCGTTTTCTCGTCATAAGCCGTTATGCAGACGTAGCAGTCTTGCTTGCTATCAATGGAGGTGTCAAACGATAGTGTGCTGCTGAACACCCTTGAAGGGGTATCGGTCTGCGGTGACTTCATCCTAGCAACGTTTTTTTGCAACGAGAATACTCAAAAAGACAACGCGCTGTTGCATAAATAAGCCAATCAGGTAAACTAATCTGAAGAATGTGAGGACTAACTTGGCGACTCAAAGAGGCGTACCGCTGAGCAACTGGGACGATCTCAAGGTGTTCTTAGCCTTGGCCCGCGAAGGGTCTGCTCGGGCGGCTGCGGAAAAGCTAAACATTCACCATTCCACGGTTTCTCGCCGGATTGAGGCGTTGGAAACAGAATATGGCGTGCGTTTGTTTGATCGACTGCCCAGCGGTTATACCATTACAGCAGTGGGGCATGAGCTGATGGAGCAGGCAATTCAAATTGAAGATCAAATCAACAATATCGATCGCCAACTGCTGGGTAAGGATGCTCGCCTGACCGGTGAACTTCTCGTCACTCTGCCTGATATATTTGCTTATAACTTGCTAATGCCAGATATCGTAGCTTTTATAGAGCAATACCCCGGCATTGAAGTAACGCTGACAGCATCCTGTGAGGTTTTTGACCTGACCCGGCGAGAAGCAGATGTGGCTATTCGCATTACTGAAAACCCACCGGAGCATCTGGTGGGGCAAAAGGTTGTACGCTATGCTTGTGCCACCTATGCTTCCCTCAATTATCTAGAAATCCATGATCCCCTGCATCACCCCAAAGAAGCTCGATGGATCGGGTGGGGGGATCGGGTGGCATATCCGGACTGGATCAAAAAAAGCGAGTTCCCCGATGTACCATCTCGAGGGCAGATGAATAATGCCTTGACCCAGATAGCGGCAGCAAAGGCTGGACTAGGAATGGCTCGAATTCCTTGCTTTTTGGGGGATGTCGAACCCGATCTGCACCGGGTTCCACCCGGTGGGGCAGTACCCTGTCATGATGTATGGTTGCTTACCCACAAAGATTTGAGAGCTACGAAACGCATTCAAGTATTCATGCAGTGGATTAGCAACGCCTTTCGTCAGAAGCAAGATTTATTAGAAGGTCGCTGCCCACAAATTGATAGTTATCCAATCTCAGACAAATTCCAATTTAGATAGTGCGATCGCCATTTCTGTAGGCTGGATTGACCCAAGGAAACCCAACATTTTTGCTACACAGAACTGCAAATAAATTCTCCTGCCTCTGCGATTGTCGCCTTGTGGGGTGCGTCGCTATAAAGCAAACGCGTCCTAGCTGAAACGACATTCGATGCTGCCGCGATCGCACCGGAGTCGCCACCTGGAAAATGTCGAGAGGTGCCCGTTTACTTTAGAGTGAATGGGGAGTTAAGCGTGCATAAAAATTAGAGCGTTTCCAAATCAGGGGAGCGATAATGGGCTTAGCATTGAGGGAGTCTCAAGAATGTGGGAACGATTCAAGCAGTGGCAGCCAAAGATAAGAACCAATAAGTGGTGGGTGATGGGGGCGATCGCCACTCCAGTCTTTCTCTGGATGGTTTGGTGGCTTTGGCTACTCCCCAATCGCAGACTTCAGCCAGATGACGGTCGCTTATCCTACAGCGAAAAAGTAACCCTTGCTCACCCACATCGTGAAACCCTCATCAACAATCTTGGAACGATAGCGGCGGTTGCCGGTGGAGTCTTCCTGTTACTCAATTTCCGCATTAACAAAAAAAATGCAAAGACCGCAGACCTTAGCGGTGCCGACTTCTGCAGTGCCAACCTCAACGGTGTTGACTTCTTAGGTGCTGACCTTAACGGGGCCAACCTCAGCGATGCCAACCTCAGCGATGCCAACCTCAGCGGCGCCGACCTCAGCGGTGCCAACCTCAATGGGGCTGACTTCTGCGGTGCCAACCTCAGCGGTGCTAACCTCAGCGGCGCCGACCTCATCAGGGCCAACCTCAACGGCGCTAACCTCAACGGCGCTGACCTCAGATATGCCAACCTCAGCGGCGCTGACTTCAGATATGCCAACCTCAGCGGCGCTGACTTCAGATGT
The DNA here is from genome assembly GCA_051117335.1 of Elainellaceae cyanobacterium. Lineage (GTDB taxonomy): Bacteria > Cyanobacteriota > Cyanobacteriia > CAZCXK01 > CAZCXK01 > DBGGTD01. The sequence goes on along the minus strand of JBNPEB010000019.1, from coordinate 117,783 downwards.
GCCAACCTCAGCGATGCCAACCTCAACTGTGCCTTACTCAGCGATGCCAACCTCAGCGATGCCAACCTCAGCAGGGCCTTGCTATTTTTTATCAATTCACGAGAAGTTCTAAATCTTGAACCGTTTCAACTAAAGGCAAAACCTTCGCCTTTCTTATGTAATGTTGCCCTGCCTGCTTATTCCCACCAACCAGGTGTGAATCCCAATCGCGACTGCGATCGCATTCCCCAACTTTTGAGCGCTCGCTATGATATTCCACTCGAAGAGGCTCAAGGGATAGTCGATGAAGCCCGACAACATCAATGGGACTAGCCAATATCAACGCCTTCGGCGCTGAACAGATGCACACCACCGTACTTAACTCAAGCGCATACCGTGCTCTACATTGTGTCCGGTGGGGTCGTTAGGCTTACCGCTCGAAGAGCTTGTTGCTTAGACTACTTTTTATAGCCCTACAGGCTTCGGTTTGTTTGTAGACCCCGCGCGCCGCGCGGGGTCTACAAACGTTCAGCGTCCTAACGTGAGAGCGTAAGGCTATACAGCACCCTACGGCTCAATTAAACCGTGACGTTGTTTCTTTACAGACCCTAAGCAAGATCGAAGCGATCAAGGTTCATCACCTTATCCCACGCTGCCACAAAATCGTGCACAAACTTCTCCTGAGCATCGTTGCAGCCATAGACCTCTGCCAAGGCTCGCAGCTGAGAGTTAGACCCGAAGATCAGATCAACACGGGTGCCGGTCCACTTGAGGTTGCCCGTTTTGCGATCGCGCCCCTCAAACTCTTTTTCCTCATCCGAAACCGCCTTCCACGTCGTGCCGAAGTCGAGCAGGTTCACAAAGAAGTCATTAGTCAACGTCCCTGGGCGATCGGTGAAGACGCCGTGTTTAGAATCCCCGTAGTTCGCACCCAGGACGCGCAGGCCACCCACGAGCACCGTCATCTCAGGTGCGCTCAGGGTCATCAGCTGCGCCCGATCCACCAGCAACTCCTCTGTAGAAACGTGGTGTTCGCCTCTGCTGTAGTTGCGGAAGCCATCGGTCTTGGGTTCCAGGTAGGCGAAAGATTCCGCATCGGTTTGCTCCTCTGATGCATCCGTGCGGCCCGGTGTGAAGGGAACCGTCACGTCATATCCGGCATCCTTCGCTGCTTTCTCAACACCGGCACAGCCAGCTAGAACGATCAGATCCGCCAGGGAAACCTGCTTGCCACCAGACTGCGAGCTATTGAACTCGGTTTGGATGCCCTCAAGCGTTTGCAGCACCTTGGCCAATTGCTCTGGCTGGTTGACCTCCCAATCCTTCTGCGGTGCCAGCCGAATTCGTGCCCCGTTCGCGCCGCCGCGCTTGTCAGAATCACGGTAGGTCACTGCTGATGCCCAGGCAGTTGAGATTAGTTGAGATACCGACAGGCCCGAGGCGAGAATCTTTTCTTTGAGGGTGGCAATGTCCTGCTCGTTAATCAGTTCATGATCGACTGCGGGGATGGGATCTTGCCACAGGAAATCTTCTGCCGGAACCTCCGGGCCGAGATAGCGCGATTTTGGTCCCATGTCACGATGGGTCAGCTTGAACCAGGCTTTGGCGAACGCCTCAGCCAACTCATCGGGATTATCGTGGTAGCGCCGCGCAATCGGCTCGTAGATGGGGTCCTTCTTCATGGACATGTCCGCTGTGGTCATGATGGGAGCATGCCGCTTGGATGGATTGAAGGCATCGGGTACCGCATCTGAGCCAGCGCCGTTCTTGGGTTCCCACTGCCACGCACCCGCCGGACTTTTTACTGGCTCCCAGTCATATTTAAACAGGGTTTCGAGATAGCTGTTGTCCCACTGGGTTGGCGTGGGAGTCCAAGCACCTTCGATACCGCTGGTGATAGCATCGACACCGACGCCGGATTTAAAGGTGCTCTTCCAGCCGAGGCCCTGCTCGACAATGCTGGCTCCCTCCGGCTCGGCCCCCACATGAGCCGCATCGCCTGCGCCATGGCATTTGCCGAAGGTGTGGCCACCGGCAGTCAACGCCACGGTCTCCTCGTCGTTCATCGCCATGCGACCAAAGGTCTCGCGAACGTCGCGCCCGGAGCCAACGGGATCAGGCTCGCCGTTCGGCCCTTCCGGGTTCACGTAGATTAGCCCCATGCGCACGGCAGCGAGGGGATTCTCCAGCACGCGATCGCCACTGTAGCGCTTGCCGCTGTAGTCCGCCTCGCCATGCCACGTGGTCTCGGACCCCCAATAGATGTCTTCCTCTGACGCCCAGACATCCTCACGCCCGCCTGCAAAGCCTAGCGTCTTGAAGCCCATAGACTCGAGCGCGCAGTTACCGGCAAAGATCATCAAATCGGCCCAGGAGATTTTCTTGCCATATTTCTGCTTAACGGGCCACAGCAACATGCGGGCTTTATCAAGGTTGGCGTTGTCGGGCCAGCTATTCAGCGGCGCAAACCGCTGATTGCCGGTGCCCGCGCCGCCGCGACCATCGCCAATACGATACGTGCCGGCGCTGTGCCAAGCCATGCGGATAAAGAGGGGACCATAGTGGCCGTAATCGGCGGGCCACCAATCCTGCGAGGTGGTCATCAACTCGAAGATGTCGGCCCGCAGGGCTGCTAGATCAAGGGTCTTGAATTCCTCGGCGTAGTCGAACGCCTCACCCATAGGATTGGCCTTGGGGGGATGCTGGTGAAGAATGTTCAGATTTAACTGATTCGGCCACCAGTCTCGATTGGAGGTGCCGCCACCCGCCGCAAAGGCTTGAGGGGTGCCCACAAAGGGGCATCCGCTAGCGCCATTGCCTGTACTGGCACTGCTAACTGCATTCGATGTCGTGGATTGCAGCACACTGGTTTCACTATTTTCTGCGCTGCTTGATCCCAGAACAGAGCGTACTGCCCGCCAGATTTCCATTAGCTTGCCGCTCATTGGGAACGGACATTTCATTTGGCTACTCGTCATATTTCTTTTCCTGTGGTGTATTTTGGTGTGTTTTTCTTATTTGTGCTGTTTTTATGGGCAGAGAGTATCGTCTGCCAAATTTGCATCAGCACAGCTGTATGCTTAGGTTTCTCATCCTCGTGACAGGGCACGATTTACCCAGTTTATGCCTTGCATTCAGCATTACTCCGCTACGAGACTGATGAGGAGAGACACTACTTGAGGGATAAGTTACCTGTCCTCACACCTTCCAAAGAACTCAATCGTGAGTGCTAAGTCACATTCGTTATGACTTCTTATAACGCAAGGTTACATCACTCAAGCCTGATCTGGGGCATCAGAAATAGATAATTTTTACAATGCGTAATAGCGTTTTACTTAGCGCTTTTTCTTCTTCTTTTTTGATTTTTTCGTTTTCTGTGTCTGAGGTGGTGATGCTTTGCCAAAGCCTTGAGGCGGGGTGGCTTCTCGGTCAAATAATTCCAGCATTTTCTTAATTTGCTTCATGCTTTCTGGAATCTTGGGCTTCAACTCTTCAGGGCTAAAGTCTGACTCTTGATTCAAGCCGAGCTGCACTCGCACCATTGCTGGGCTTCCGGTCAGCATTTCATCCACATCTTTATGGGCGAAGACTTCCTCGATTAGAGGAGCCGCCTCTTGAGCTTTTAACTGAGTCAGGCAATCAATCAGGGTCGAATCCAAAATTTCATCATTCTCGCGGTAGCGCGCCAGCCAAGTCATCATCACCTCAACGCAGTCTGATCGGTGATCAGGATGTCGATGCACGATCTGCTCAAGACTATTAACGGCCAGCACTCGTGCCCACACGTCTTGTTCGGTATCCTCTAGGAAAGCGGCAAGTGGAGCGATCGCCGCTGGACCTATCAGCCCCAACACATCGGGCAAATCTTCTCGAAAATAGTCATCCTCAACGGTGAAAAGCGAAATTAAAGGGGCGATCGCCTCTTCTGCGCGCAACTGCCCCAACGCTCGAATCGCATGAATCGGTGCCCAGACCTCTTGAGAGTCGGAATCAAGCTCGTTGAACTGAGGATCGATCGCCATCCGAATCAGTTCGGGAACATCAGACTGAGTGAGCCCCAACTGCCTGGGATAATCAAACCAGTCGCGATACGTGAGCCTGACATCACAGGTTAATAGTTGAGACACAGGTTCTGTGTATGACTCTAAGCTCATAGGGCACCCGACATGAATCCGTTGGTTTCAGCTTACTAGACAAAACCTGGACAAATCTATGCCCCCACCCCAATCTGTCTATAAATCGCGTCATCAATCACGTCTCAGCGTCGTTGAGGAATGACCCGACTTAACCAATCAGGCATCTGGTCATCAACTATCTGTTCTAATCGCCGTTGATGGCGTTGATAGAGAACGCCAAACCAAATGATGGCAACTCCGATCGCGGATAATGCAAAGGGAAACAGGAGTGAATCTCGGAACACAATGGATGCGAGGTGGCTGAGATAGCTAAACACCCCCAATGCCCCAAAGATGACAAATGGCCGCCGATGCAGTATTAAAGAGAGTGAAATTAAGCCCACATTAATCATGCAGTAGATAAACCACTGAAATTCACTGTCGCTGTTCGATAGCGATAGCCCCGACCAAAATGACAGCAACCCGAATAGATAGAGCCAGAAAGCATAATCTTCGGGCGATCGCCGCGATCGCAGATCAACCCAGTAGGCGACAATCAGCACCGCAATTCCAAACCACATCGACACCAGCAGCCGCTGGTCCCACGTAAATGTGATCTGACCAAACAGCAACGGGGTCAAATCCATTGACATGTACCAGAGCGTAAAGGCGATCGGCGCGATTAGGAACGGAAATCGGAAAAATCGCAACGCAATCAGACCTGCGGCAATCGTGCCTAGTTCCATGAACAACCAACTTCCTTTGACCCAGATGTGATAGTTGGGGTAGGTGCCCGGATCATCTTGAATCCAAATCCCCGTCCAGCGTTGCAGCCCATAGATGGCTAGCGGTGTGAGACAAACGGCGATCGTAATCAACAACCCGCCAGGAATTCTCAGATTTTGACGATACCAGAGGGTATGCCCTGCTAAGACGAAACAGAGGGCGTAAACGCACGAAATAATGAAAATGCCAGCTCCGCCAAACTCTTCCCATGCCAGCGTCATAAACCAGCTCATTGCCCCAATGACAATCAGGGCACCAACGTAGTAGGCAACATGGGGGAGGTCAAACCGGGGGCGATGGTCTGCTGCTGATTCTGGATTGCCCGTTCGTTCGGCAAGTGCCTGCCAGAGCTGTTCGGCTTGCTCGTCCGATATCAATCCTTGCCCGACTGCCCAGCGAAAATCATTTTTAGAAATCTCCATCTCCGTGTCTCCTGATTCCTATGGTTTCATCATGACCCGCTGCCAGAAATGCAGACTATCGAATGTGGCAGTTTTACAAGCTCCTCGATTCAACCGTGATGGGTGCCAAAATTTTAGGTGGTATAGCCCGTAGGGCTCTTTGTGTGTAGACCCCTCGCGGCGTGCGGGGTCTACACACGTTCAGCGTCCTAACGTGAGAGCGTAAGGCTATGTCTACGCGAACGGAGCGATCGCGCGCGCCGAAGTGCGGTGCATTTTGGTACAAGTAAAGAGTAAGGGGTTCAACGAGGTATTATGGTCAACGTTCATGCTGATATCGACTTGGCTGAGTACATTGACCATTCGCTTTTAAACCCGTTGGCGACTTCGGCTCATGTGGCTCAGTGGTGTGAAGCAGCCGATCGCTTTGGGTTTCCAGCCGTTTGTCTCTATCCGGTGCATGTTCGGCAAGCCGCCGAGCTGCTGCACAACCGTCGCCCCCAGGTCTGTACAGTAATCGGGTTTCCGACCGGGGCGACCACATCAGCCGTGAAGCTTTACGAAGCTCAAGAAGCCGTTGAAAATGGCGCAACTGAGCTCGATGTTGTGATCAACCTGAGCTGGCTCAAAGCCGGTCAAACCGATGCAGTCCATCGAGAACTAGCGGAAATCTGCGAGGAAACCGGAAAACCAGTCAAAGCAATTCTAGAAACTGCGCTGCTCACCGATGAAGAGAAGCGGATCGCGGCTGAAATCTGCATGGAAGCGGGTGCCCAATTTTTGAAGACGAGTACTGGCTGGTCGGGCGGTGCAACCGTTGCTGATGTTCGGTTGCTGAAAGAACTTACAAAGGAGCGCGTTGGCATCAAAGCATCTGGTGGTATCCGCACCGCAGAGCAGGCAATCGAATTGATTGTGGCGGGTGCAACCCGATTAGGAACATCCCAAGGACTTGAGCTGATTCGCCAACGTGAAGAGATGGGAAAACGCAGACAGGCGAATGATGAGGAGAACTAGAAATTGCCATGAGACCCAGTGAACTGGTGATACGCTTTGGGTATTGAGGCACATGTTATTAACCCGGTCACCGTCCTGATTTACTCGTTTCCCTGACGGTTTCATCTCGTCTTTCTGGCGGTGCTCCCTTGCCCATCGTGCTAAAGCCTAATCATGAGCGGAACGTATAAAGTTACTGGCATTAATCTTAAAAGCATCCCTCTCGGAGAAAGCGATCGCCTGTTGACGGTGCTAACTCCCGATCAGGGGCTCATTCGCGCTGTGGCACCAGGGGCTCGAAAACATAAATCGTCTTTGCGTGGGCGGAGCAGTTTGTTTGCCGTAAATGAGCTATTCATTGCAAAGGGACGCAGCCTCGATAAAATTATACAAGCGGAGGGTTTAGAATCCTTCCCGAATCTCAGCCAGGATTTGGGGAAGCTAACAGCAAGCCAATATCTGGCAGAGGTGGCGTTATTTCAGGCGTTAAGCCAGCAGCCGCAAACCGAACTGTTTGCGTTGGTCTGTGAACATCTAAGGCGCTTAGTCAAGCAGCCGCAATCCCTAACGCTGGCATGTTTGGTTCATGCAGTGTTTCATCTGCTCATTGTTGCTGGGTTAGCACCCCAAGTCCAGGTGTGCTGTGTGACGCAGCAGCCCGTTGTTCCAGACTTCTCAAACCGAGACTGGCGAATTGGCTTTAGCGCCGCAGCTGGAGGAACGGTTCAATTATCTGAGCTAGATCGACTGGCATCCGAGGGGTATGCAAAACCTCGCTCAAAAAACTGGGATTATTCTTCGCCATCTGGTAATGGTGAATTAGGAACCGGGAATGTAGCCGGCATTAATGAAGCGATCGCCATTTCCAAGTACGCTGGAACTGGTAGGCATCGCTATTCAGATCAACCTGAACAGCGCCCCCGACATTCCGCTCAGTCCAAGATTTCAGAACTATGTATCTTACTCACTGCGACCGAGCTAGCCCTGCTTCAACAATTAGCCAATCCTCACCTGCCTCAACTCGATGGAGAACCGAACGGGGTTGATTTGATTGGAGGAGATAAGGTGTCGTCTAATCTATCGCCAAATTCAGCCGAATCAGTTGGGGTGTGGCTCTCAATAGAACGAACTCTACGGCATTATGCCCAGTATCACCTAGAGCGACCAATTCGCTCAGCAACCCTAATCGAAACCTGCTTTACGCCTTTGTTACAGTCATCGTGATCCATAACGTATGGAATTATTTGATTCTGACCTGCAATCCTGTAAGCCACTGCTAAGTGAGCTTGAACCAAGTCACAATATCACACAAAATAAGATCACTAATGCATTGCCAGGAGCGATTGGCAGAACTCAAGACGATGCGCTATTCCTGTCTGAAACGACTGGGCGATCGCGTCAAGACAATGTGACATCTCGATTAGAGGAAGAAGATCCAGAGCCATTGGACTCATCTGCTATATCCGAGAAATCTGTCGAGTGTGAGCCGGGTTCGTCGCAATCTTTGCCCCAGCAAGATACTGATGCTGAGCGCTCAGACCTGAGAGAGTATATCAGTGATAATCCCACCCAGACGAGCGATGCGCGATCGCCATCAGGTAGTGAAGGATTGCCCAATAACGGCAACAGCAACGGCAACACACCCACACCACCTGACCTTGACACTAATGAAGAATTTGAACAGGGATTTTTGCCAGTATTAAAAAATTGGGATTTTTTGGTGCTGTGGAGCGGGCAAGTCTTTTCCCAATTGGCAGATAAAGTCTATCTGGTGTTGATGATTGGGCTAATTGCTAGTCGCTTTCAGGCAGAGGGGCAAACGATTAGCGGCTGGGTGTCGGCACTCATGATCGTCTTTACAATTCCGGCTGTTTTATTTGGGTCAATTGCCGGGGTGTTTGTCGATCGGTGGCCCAAAAAGCTGGTGCTTGTTTCAACCAATCTGTTGCGAGGCGGGCTAGTGCTGGCGTTGCCACCGCTCCTGTGGATTTCCCAAGGATGGTCAGCCTTTGCAGGATTGCCCGTTGGCTTTTTTATGCTGTTGGCGGTCACGTTTTGGGTATCGACGCTGACTCAGTTTTTTGCACCCGCAGAACAAGCGGCGATTCCTCTACTGGTCAAGCGTAAACACCTGCTGTCAGCAAACTCGCTCTACACCACGACGATGATGGCATCGGTAATTATCGGATTTGCGCTGGGAGAACCCCTGCTGGCGATCGCCAACGCCGTCATGGAAAAAATGGGCACTGCCGTTGGCATCGGTCAAGAATTGCTGGTCGGGCTTGGGTATGGCATCGCTGGAGTGTTGCTGCTGTTCATTCGTCCACAGGAGAAGGGAACGCATCTTGAGCAAGAACATGCCCACGTATTTCAAGACATTCGAGACGGATTGAAATATTTGGGACAGCAAGGCCGAGTCCGGGCGGCGCTGGTGCAGTTGGTGATCCTATTCTCGATTTTTGCAGCGCTCGCAGTGCTTGCCGTACGTCTCGCCGAGATTATGCCTGCCATTGACTCTGACCAGTTTGGCTTCCTCTTAGCAGCGGCTGGAGTTGGGATGGCGATCGGTGCCGCGCTGATCGGGCAGTTTTGTCAGCGGTTCTCTCGCAACCAATTGAGTCTTTTGGGGTCGATCGGCATTTCAGCCTGTTTGATTAGCCTGTCGTTTTTCACCGAGCGGCTTTTCCCCGCCTTGGGGTGCATTACGTTGATGGGTAGTTTTGCTGCACTAGTGGGCATTCCCATGCAGACGACCATTCAGGCAGAGACTCCCGAGGCCATGCGAGGTAAAGTGTTTGGCCTACAAAACAATGCGGTCAATATCGCTCTAAGTCTCCCGTTAGCGTTGGCAGGCGTTGCCGAAAATTTCGTTGGGCTCCAGGCCGTGTTTTTAGGATTAGCCGCTTTAGCGATCTCAGGGGGAGTCGTGACATGGTACATTTCCCGTAAGGGAACAGCCAAAACCGCCTCTTAGGTAGCTAGACCCTTATATTGAGTCGCGATTTTGAAATAACTGTATCAACTTGAATGCATATCGCTTGGCTTGGAAAAAAATCGCCATTTTGTGGCAATGTGACCTACAGTCGAGAAATTACAAATGTTTTACTAGACAGCGGTTATCAGGTTAGTTTCCTGCATTTTGCTCAATCAGAATCTGGAGCCGACTCTGACCCAGAATGCCACGAAGTCCCGATTCCGTTTTTATTTAAGTCTCAGGTTTATACAATTCCGTCACTGAAATCAAGCAAGGTCTTAGTTAAAGCTCTCCAGCAGCTTAAACCCGATTTGGTCCACGCCTCGTTGACCCTTTCTCCGCTCGACTTTTTGCTGCCCGAAATCTGCGAAGAACTCAATTTACCGCTGATTGCCACCTTTCATCCCCCGTTTGACCTCAAGCGGCGTAACTTTACATCAGGAACTCAGCATCTGACCTATCAGCTGTATGCCCCATTTTTGGCAAACTACGATCGCGTCATCGTGTTTTCTCATATTCAGCGCGATTTGCTAGTCCGGCTGGGCGTTCCTGCTGAAAAGGTCGTAGTCATCCCCAATGGAGTGGATGTCGATAAATATTACCCCGGCGTTTCGACGGTTAAGGCTCAATTCAAGGCGAAACGGCTGTTTGTCTATCAGGGGCGTATTGCGTCTGAGAAAAATGTAGAGTCGCTACTGAAAGCGTGGCGCCATTTAGATATGGGCGCTGACAGTACGCTACTAGTCGTGGGCAGTGGCCCGTTAGTCCCCTCGTTGATGCCGTTTTATACGTCGGAGCATGGAATCTATTGGTTAGGGTTTGTTGCCGATGAGCAGCAACGCATCAACATTTTGCGGGCAGCCGATGTGTTTATCCTGCCGTCTTTGGTTGAGGGGTTGTCGCTGTCATTGCTTGAAGCGATGGCGTGTGGGGTCGCGTGTGTGGCAACCGATGCCGGAGCAGATGGTGAGGTCTTGTCTGAAGGGGCGGGCATTATTATGAGCACAAATCGAGTGGCGACCCAACTCCAGACCTTGCTCCCGATTTGCCGCGATCACCCCGAACTCACCGATGTGCTTGGGCAAAAAGCTCGCCAGCGCGTGCTCGATCGCTACACGCTCAGCCGCAATATTGCTCAGCTTGAAGACCTGTATAGCCAGGTTCTTCAGCAACGACGAATGTATCTCAGCAGCAATTCGTCGCGACGGCTGGCATGATTAGAGCAGGTTGTCATTGCGTCAAGTACAGAGATGGTGGCGTGGGGCATGGCGCGCGCCCCACCATCATGCTTAACTCAAGCGCACCTGCTAGCCAATGATGATTTTGGTGCCACAGGGGGCAGAACATCGGGCGGTGCGTCGCGGCCTGAGACGAGTTGGATTGTCATCAGATTGGATATGCCCCATCCCAATAGGGTCTTCAACTCTGCGATCGCACTTGGAGCACTATCATCAGCACCATGCATGCGAAGCGGGGGAATCTGTGATTGTAGCGGGAGTATGCGGTAGCCTTTCCCCGGATCTTCATATTGGGGATGCGGTGGTGTGTCGGAGCTGTATGACGCTCCCGGAGCACGCCTCTGCTGAGGTAATCCAGTGCGATCGCCCTTTGACGGATGCTCTGGTGCAGGCATTAGAGCCTCAGGTTGATCTTGTGAATGCTCTGACGAGCGATCGCTTGATTTGGTCAGCATCTGAAAAGCGTGCTTTGGGACAAACGCATCACGCTGACATTGTGGATATGGAAGGTCATGCCGCCTTAGCTCTCTTGCATCAGTGGGAGATGAAAGTGGCGATCCTGCGAGTCGTCAGCGATGACTGCTTTTACGATTTACCCGATTTAAATCCTGCCATTGATGCTCGAGGCGATCTCCAGCCATTGCCGTTGACAAAAGAGCTGATCACCCATCCGGTGGCTGCGTTGCGATTAATTCGAGGCTCACTTGTGGGATTAAATGCCCTTGAGCGTCGAATCTCTCAAGTCTTCACATCGCTGCCTTCAGATTACTGCTAACCACTAGCCCTGTGTATTACTGATAAACTCGACCTTTCCAAGCTCCCCCTCTCCCTTGCCAGTGACGCAGCGCTGAATCTAGAGTCATCAGGGTATACAGAAACGCGATCGCAGGTAAGCAGGCAGCAACCGCCAATGGCACCCGATAAAACTGGAGAATGGGGGCGTAGGCGATCGCCATCAATAGCCAGGTAGAAAGCCCGACTGCAAATAATGCCCATTGCCCCGTCACTATCCCGGCGATCGCGCTCAGAGGCGGCACCAGATAGACCCACGTCATGCCAATTAGCGTCCCTAGCAACAGCAGCGGCGAATAATGCAGCTGAGTATACGCGGTGCGTGCCACCATATCCCAGATGGTCTTCAAGTCAGGGTAGGGACGCAGGCTACAGGTCAGAGAACTGAGCCCTAACCAGATCGGGTGAGTAGACGGGATGGGGGGATGGAGCGATCGAGAGAAAGACTGGGCAGACAGATTGACGTTACGCTCCTGAACCGTCCACTTGACTGCATTTGCCAACGCACAATCATCGATCAATGCCTGACGAATTGCGGCAATGCCTCCAATCCGCCTGAGAGCAGCGGGGCGAATCAGCGCGCATCCTCCGGCTGCGGCGGCAGTCCGTTTCTGGGGATTATTCACCCATGAGAACGGATAAAGTTTTTGAAAGAAAAACACAAATGCTGGAATTAAGAGTTTCTCCCAGACACTCTGACACCGCAATCTCACCATGATGGATACCAAATCGAGGTGGTCGTGCTGCGCTTGGGTCACGAGTCGATACAGATTATCCGGATCATGTTCAATATCGGCATCGGTAAGCAGAATAAACCCAGATTCTGGAGTTTGGTTCAAAGCGTATTGGGTGCCTTGTTCGAGTGCCCAGAGTTTGCCTGTCCATCCGACAGGTAGGGGGTTAGCGTGGAGAATGCGGAGAGTGCGAGGAAAATCAAGCTGTGCGCCAATCTCCTCAGCAGCCTGCTGGGCAACGGTGGCCGTCTCATCGGTGCTGTGGTCGTCAACGACAATGATATCGAGATTGCCCGGATAGCGTTGAGCAACGAGCGATCGCACAGTAGTCGGCAAGACATCGGCTTCGTTACGAGCCGGGATGACGACGGTGATAGGCGGACATTCCAAAACGTGAGGATCAGGGGGAGGTGCTGATAGCGCTTCGAGATGTTGCCGAGTTTGCCAAAACTGCCCTCGAAAGCAGAGCAGATAAATCCAAATGAATAGAGACGCTAGGGAGAAGCTGATGGCGATCGCACTCATGCTCAGAATTCTTGATTAGAAATGTCAGTCGTCGATATAAGCGGAGCGACGGAATCTCGGATACGCTTCAACGCTTGATTATACGCTACTCCTGATCTCCTGCTCCAGGCTCCTACCCATCCACCCCACCTACTCATCCACTCCCCCACTCATCCACTCCCCCACTCATCCACTCCCCCACTCATCCACTCCCCCACTCATCCACCCCACCTACTCATCCACTCCCCCACTCATCCACTCCCCCACTCATCCACTCCCCCACTCATCCACTCTCCCACTCATCCACTCTCCCACTCATCCACTCTCCCACTCATCCACTCTCCCACTCATCCACTCCCCCACTCATCCACTCCCCCACTCATCCACTCATCCACTCCCCGCCCCGACACTCTATACTAAGGTCTGATTACGACAAGGCAACCGCGATGGGGAAACTGCTGAGAAAGTGGCAGAGGCACGACGAGATAGTTGGCATTAGTCAAGGGGCGATCGCCACAGCCGCTGTGTTTTGGGTGGTGATGGTGGTCTTGCTCATCCACCGTCACTACAGCATGTATCCTGCCTATGTTTCATTTGATCAAGGCATTTTCAACCAACTGTTCTGGAATAGCGCCCACGGCAGACTGTTCCAGAGTTCATTATCGTCTACGCTGTCAACGCCAGTAGTTCATGATGGCGATGTGCCGAGTGTGTTTTATCATCGCCTCGGTCAACACTTCACCCCTGCCCTCATGCTTTGGCTGCCCCTTTATGCCCTGATTCCCTCCCACGTGACCCTGCTGGTGTTGCAAGTGACGCTGATGACTGCCGCTGGGCTCGTGCTGTATCGCCTCGCCCGTCAATACCTTGAGCCGGAGCGCTCTACACTCATCACTGCCAGCTTTTACGCGGCGAATGCCGTCATTGGCCCGACGCTTGCCAATTTTCACGACCTTTCTCAGCTTCCCCTGTTTCTGTTTAGCGGACTGTTAGCCCTTGAGAAGCGCCAGTGGTGGCTCTTTTGGCTGTTTGTTGTCCTGATATTAGCGATTCGAGAAGACACGGGGGTCGTGTTGTTTGGCGTCGGCTTCTATCTCATTTTGAGCAGGCGATATCCTCAAGTTGGGCTGGCAGTCTGTACGGTCAGTCTGGGATACATGCTGCTGCTAACCAATCTGATCATGCCGCTGTTTTCTGACGACATCTCTCGGCGGTTCATGATTGAGCAGTTTGGTCCCTACGTCGAAGGAGACGAGGCATCCACGCTTGATGTAATTTGGGGAATCCTGACCAACCCTGGGCAATTGCTCACCGATCTGGTGACGCCGTGGGGGCGAACGTTCAAATATCTGCTGGGGCAATGGCTTCCTTTAGCATTCATTCCAGCGATTTCTCCAGCAGCCTGGTGTCTGAGTGCTTTTTCATTCCTAAAATTATTCATCCGAGATGACAGCATTGCGCTGTCGATCAATCTTCGATACGCGCTCAATATCGTGCCTGCGATGTTCTATGGCGCAATTTTATGGTGGTCAGAGCCTCCTCGCCTTAAACCAACCATGCGTCGGGTTTGGCTAGCTTGCATCGGACTGTCTCTGTTCTTTACCGTGACGTCTAATCCCAATCGGGCACTCTCGTTCATCGTCCCCGATTCGTTTGATCCCCAGGTCTATATCACCCTGCCGCGCCAGTGGGAGCATGTGGAATCCGCGCGATCGCTCATGGATGAGATTCCGGCGGATGCGAGCGTTTCTGCAACCACGCACCTCGTCCCCCATCTGTCGAGCCGTCGAGCCATTATCCGATTTCCTGCGTTGAAGCTCCGCAATGACGCAGGGGAGGAGATCCGGGTAGACTATGTACTTGTTGATATTTGGCAGCTCGAACAGTATCAGGTTGCTTTCACCGACGATCGCCAAGAGCTAGAGCGATATCTGCCCCGGCTCGATCGCCTCGTTGAGCGGAATGGCTATGGCATTATCGGCTTTAACGATGGCATCGTCTTGCTCAAGCGCAGTGCAGATGCAAATCCAGAGGCGCTTGCCGAATGGCAGACTTACCGAAAAACGCTCGATCCCATAGTCCAAACCTCATAACCAAACCTCATAAGAGATCAGCAACGCCATATAGAAAACGAGCCCTCGAATATAGAAAACGAAGCGCCGAATATAGAAAACGGAGTCGTGTTAACGAAGTTGCTTTAAACAGGGGCGATCGCCCCCCTCACCCCAACCTTGTAACAAATTTGACTTGCCTGGATGCGCTAAATCGAGTAAATTTTTGAGCTAAGGCTGTGTGCGTGCAGCTTGTTTGTCCCAAAATTTGGTCGAACGCCACTGGAAGGAGTTAGCGGCTCCAACCAGCGGCTGACCCCCTCAACAGATCACGCCTGTCTCGGAGGCTGAGTAAGATTTTACTCGTGGCCGTCCCGAACTGCATATGTTTAGGGCGGCTAAATTTTGGGATTCCTTTCCTATCGTTTCGTTGGAGGAATCCCTCATCATGTGTTTCACCAATCCAGATCCTCAGTTGTTTGAAAACGCTGAGGATCTCAATCTCGTGCCGGTTGCAAATCCTCCTGAACCGGAGCGGGAGCGCCTGCGCCATCTGATCATCGGCTCACCCGACGGCGTGCGTTCGGTGATTAATCGATTGCATGTGCTCCAGTATGCAGAGCAGTCAACCTGGAGTCGGTTAATTACGATTCCAGAGGGAGGCGTTGTGATTACGCCCGACCAAGGCGCAGTGTTGAGTTATCTGCTGCGCTATCGGCAGTTGGGGTAAGAAGTAGGGGTGGGCAGTGCCCACCCTCGGTTGCGATTGAGGTGGTGTTTGTGGTGGGCGATGCCCACCCTACGGGTCTACTCATCAGATCACCCGCGTTGCGAGTGGTGCATGACATAATTCTTCCCTTAACTGAACTATCTCCCGATAAAAAAGGATAGGATTAGAGAGTAAGGGCTGGGCGATCGCTACAACAAGAAAAGCCCGGACATGTGCCCAGGCTGAATATTTCTAGTTGATGTCATTCACAGCGAATTTGTCGCCCTTACTTTTGAGGACAGGACTCCTCAATCATTGGGATGGCAGGCGGTTCTGGTTGTTGGCGCAACCAGCTATCTACGCCTGCTTTTTCATTGCATCCAACGACTAGACCAACAAGGAATGGAATCGTAGACCGCCTCAACAGAGTGAGGGCGCTTGTTCCAAACGCTTCTACCAGCTCTCTTGAGAGCCTAATGGTTACGTAACCGTCGTCAGATTGCTCTGAAGTTTTGCGTTTCCTAAACAATAGAAATCACCTCCTTGGAGAGTGAGGGTTTACATTTACCCCAGGAGGTCTCATCAATGAGAATGCACTAATTCCAACCGCTGACTGCTTCAATCCGAAATAAACTTATCTAGTTTGAATTCGACATCAAAGCCCAACAACCTATCGGCTGCTAAAATCAGCGAGTAAGAAAGCACATTCTACGAATGTAGAACCTCGCTGTGGGAACTTAATGATGCCGAACTCAAATACTCTAGGGCTGAGTCTAAAAAATGTATCGTTGTTCGGTTGAATTGTTCGTAACCGTAACCTCCCTCAGTTCACCCTGGCGGGCTTTAGTGAGTTTTCAGTCCCTCACTCGGGGTCGAGGTTTCCCCGATTTCTCAGCCTGTACAATGGTGCAAAACAAAGTTTAGAAAAAAGACCATATCTCATTTTAGCGATCGCGCTCGAAACCTTCAACCCCTAAGTGATACGAAGTTATTACCAAAACCCTGAGATGGGGTATACATTCGCAGCGATAAAGGTTTGAGTAACCTCTTGAATTTCTGGACATTCCAATACCTGGCACCGCTCCCACTGGCGATCGCCCATCAAGAATTATTTCTAACGTCTCTGGATAAAGCAGTTCTTGGTAGAGGGTGGGCAGTTTCCACCATCGGTTGAGTTGAGATGGTGTTTGTGGTGGGCGATGCCCACCCTACTAGCACTACTAGCACTCGGAGTCTTTCTCACGACGGATGTTTTAGGAATGAGTGGCGTGTTTAATACACTCAGAAAGCCACCGAGCAGACACTGCTATGGTGTATGGTAGCGATGTCAATAGATGGTGTGACTCAACGAATGATCGGTAGATAATTCTTATGGTTCAGCAGCCCAGACGGGATTCTCCCTTATACAGTTGTGCAGTGCCAGTCGAGTCTATGACAGGTAATCTTGACGAAGAGGCGATCGCCTTTGATTCGTCTGCCGACGCTGCTCAAAATGCTGCCAAACAGCTTCTCATCACTCAATATGGCTGTTCCCCCGATCAAGCTCAGGCGTTGCTACAGCACGCCCGCATCGAAAATCTAGCTCCGTGGTGTGTTCCCAATCCTCCAAATTCCTAATTCTCTCTCCCCAACCTTTACCGACTGTTTACCAACAGCCTTCAAAATTGAGACAATCGCTTCGGTAGACTGGGGCTAGGTTGTTAATTAACGTTAAATTTTTATTTCTCATGAATATTCGCACCGTTGCAACCCAACCATTCTCAGATCAAAAGCCTGGCACATCTGGGTTACGGAAACAGGTTCCAGTTTTCCAGAAACTGCATTATCTAGAGAACTTTGTTCAATCGATTTTTGATGCTCTCGAAGGCTATGAGGGCAAAACTCTCGTGTTGGGAGGAGACGGTCGCTACTACAATCGCCAAGCGATTCAAACCATCTTGAAGATGGCGGCTGCAAATGGTTTTGGACGGGTGCTGGTCGGACGCGGCGGGATCTTATCGACTCCGGCGGCCTCCTGTGTGATTCGCAAATACGAAGCCGTTGGAGGCATCATTCTCTCGGCAAGCCACAATCCGGGAGGGCCAGACGGTGATTTTGGCGTTAAATACAACATCGACAACGGAGGTCCTGCGCCCGAAAAAATTACTAGCGCAATTTTTGAGCGTAGCAAGGTCATTGATCACTACAAAATGCTGGATGCGCCTGATATCGATCTAGATCAGCTAGGAAAATTTATGCTGGGGCCGATGACGGTCGAGGTGATCGATTCGGTCGCGGATTATGCAGATTTGATGGAATCACTGTTTGATTTCAATGCGATTCGTGAATTGCTGACGAGCGGACAGTTTCGCATGTGCATGGATTCACTCCATGCGGTTACAGGGCCGTATGCCCACGCTATTTTTGAAGAAAGACTAGGCGCACCCAGCGGAACGGTTGTCAACGGCACCCCACTGGAAGACTTTGGCGGCGGACACCCCGATCCCAATTTGGTCTATGCCCATGACCTAGTTGAGCTGATGTTTGGCGACAATGCCCCCGATTTTGGGGCGGCCTCGGATGGTGATGGCGATCGCAACATGATTTTGGGTAAACAATTCTTTGTGACGCCCAGCGACAGCCTCGCGGTGCTGGCTGCCAATGCGACGCTCGTTCCAGGCTACAGTTCAAAGTTGGCAGGCGTTGCGCGATCGATGCCCACGAGCCAAGCCGTTGACCGAGTTGCAGCTGACCTAGGCATTGACTGCTACGAAACGCCAACCGGATGGAAATTTTTTGGAAACCTGCTTGATGTCGGCAAAGCGACCCTCTGCGGTGAGGAAAGTTTTGGAACGGGTTCAAACCACGTCCGTGAGAAAGATGGGCTGTGGGCGGTCTTGTTCTGGCTCAACATTTTGGCAGTGCGGAAGCAATCCGTGGAAGCCATCATGCAAGAGCATTGGAAAACCTACGGGCGCAACTACTATTCTCGCCATGACTATGAAGAAGTCGAGAGCGATCGCGCCAATACGCTCATGAAAAATCTGCGCGCTGCCCTGGGCGGCCTCACGGGCAAAACCTATGAAAGCTATACCGTTGATTATGCCGATGACTTCAGCTACACCGATCCCGTAGACGGCAGTGTGGCTGAGAAGCAGGGCATCCGTATCGGCTTTACAGATGGCTCTCGGATTGTCTTTCGCTTATCGGGCACGGGCACGAAGGGGGCAACCCTACGGGTATATCTTGAAAGCTATGAGCCTGATGCCTCCAAGCACGGCATCGATACCCAGGAAGCGCTGGGCGATTTGATTAAAATTGCCGATGATATTGCCCAGATTAAGTCAATCACTGGGCGTAACGAACCAACCGTCATCACCTAGTTCATATCTAATTCATATCATCTACCCCATCAGGTAGTGGCTTAGCACCGCTAAGCCCTCCTTATTATTAAATTCCGCTTCACGAACCGCACCCATTACGACATCTCTAACATGCGCTGAATTGGTTTAAGCGCCGCTAGCCGAGTATCTTCGGGGAGCGTAATTTCGGGGGTTTTTTTTTTCATCGACCAATACAGCTTTTCGAGCGTATTCAGCCGCATGTGCGGACACTCATTGCAATTGCAGTTATTAAACGCCGGGGCTGGAATAAACTGCTTATCTGGCGCTGCCTTGTGCATTTGGTGAATAATACCGGGTTCCGTTGCCACGATAAACGACGAACTCTCGCTTTGCTGGCAATACGTCAGCAGTGCCGTTGTTGAGCCAATATAGCTAGCGTGGCGCAATACGGCGTCTTCGCATTCGGGATGGGCAATCACCTCTGCCTCTGGATACTCGATCTGAAGCTGGACAATGCGCTTTTCAGAAAAGGTTTCATGGACGATGCAGCTTCCATCCCAGAGGAGCATGTCTCGTCCGGTTTGCGCCGCGACATAACGCCCCAAATTTCGATCAGGGGCAAAAATAATCGGCTGCTCGGCAGGAATTTGTTGAATGATCTTGACTGCGTTAGAACTCGTGCAAATGATATCGCTGAGCGCCTTGATTTCAGCGCTACAATTGATATAAGAGACAACTACATGGTCAGGATGCTCTGCCTTGAATGCAGCGAATTTATCGGGCGGACAGCTATCTGCCAATGAACATCCCGCATTTAAATCAGGCAAGAGTACTAGTTTTTCTGGATTCAAAATTTTGGCGGTTTCTGCCATGAAATGAACGCCAGCAAACACAATCACATCAGCATCAGTAGCCGCCGCCTGACGAGACAACCCTAGAGAATCGCCGATATAATCTGCTACATCCTGAATATCGGCGTCTTGGTAATAGTGGGCAAGAATAATCGCATTTAAGTCTTTCTTGAGATCGTCGATCGCAGTGAACAGATCTCTGGGTACATGCATTGATGGGGACACATTGCGTTGAGGAAGGGTGGTAAACACAGCTACGGCTCTCTCAAGTAAAACGGTGCAGGTTTTTGGATATGTATTTTGAATTATAGTTGAAATCACCAAAAACGTGTGGAGCTGCGCTCCCCTTTTACAGCCTCAAATGCCCGAAAAGCCCTGGAAACATGTCTTGTGTGTTGGTATTAACTCCTAAAAGGGCGATCGCCCAAATTGGTTAAATCATCTCTAAATTGTGGTGCGAATTACTATGGATAACGGAATCAAACTCGCAGTCAACGGCACCCTCATGCGAGGGCTAGAACTCAACCAAAATCTCCTCAACGCAGGTGCTGAATTTGTATACGAAACGGTCACAGAACCCGCCTATCGGCTCTGGTCAATTGGCGATCGCTATCCGGCAATGCAGCGAGTCCATCAAGGAGGAGAGGCGATCGCAGTCGAAATTTGGGACGTCCCGAAGCCCAGCTTGGCGTCAATCCTGATGCAAGAACCTCCTGGGTTGTGCATTGGCAAAATTCATCTTGAAGATGGGGAGACTGTACTGGGCGTGTTAGGAGAACATTGGCTGTGCGAAACGCATCACGAAATCACTGAATTTCGAGGATGGCGAGCCTATAAAAGCCAGCACAAGAGCTATCAACCGATTCACTAGCGCATCGCACCCATCGTACTTTTCCATGACAGTTCTTTCCGAAGAATCTCTAAAGCTCGCACATCTGATCCTGAAAACAGATTGAGAGTAATGAGTTCGGTTAAGACCTGCTCAGTTAGTTGGGTTGCAAAACTGCCCCCACACCGCAGCAAATGGCTGTAGTAGCTAAACTGAGGACGACCATCCGGGGTGAGATGAAACTGGTGAATCTCTTCTCGATCCATGAGCGATACGGGCGTATTGATCGGCACGACAATTCGAGGAATCCCTTGAGTGCCAGAGGCGGTCTTGCCATTCGCTTCGAGAATACCCACTAAGACTACGCCTAGGAGGGTCCGCGTCTCATTAATCAAATCGGGGGTAAACAGTGGATCGGGTTCGCTCGATAGCCGGGGGCCATTGCTCAAAAACATTGGATTAAACAGTTGGGAGTTGTAGATGATCCCGATTGCCCAATGACGCCCATTCTCTTCAAGCTTTACAAAACTTCCAAAGCCATAATCATCCGCACTCGGCGGACACTCCACCGTCATCTGGTCATCGAGCTGCACGACGTAATCGCAGTGAGAATTGGATTTTACGATTTTTCCAAGCTGCATGGAGACGGTTTCCTGTTCTTTTTAACCTGTTCTTTTTAAAAGAATCCCCGTTTAAAAGTATCCCCGTGACCCAGTGGAAGCTCAACTAACCCGTTGCTAGCTGCCTCCGCTCATCACGGGGAAAATAAAGTCTGATTTGTAGACCTCTAGAACACGGAGCGTGAGACAAAGGATACCCATGAATTTAAGCGTCAGCAGTGGACACTTAAACCCCATGTGTGCCCTCAGCCAGAACTCCATATTCGTCTGTCTGAATCTGGGGGCTATGCCATTGCCTGAATAATATAGTCAAAGTAAGGGGCCGCTTCAGCAGCATCCTCTGCGCTCAACAACGCTAAGGATGCTTTCTTGAGGCAGCGAATCGATTCGACCATGCCAGGAACTGGAACTCCGAGAGAGTTGTACATCTCTTTGACACCAATTAGACCAATCTTTTCGATGGGTTCTTTGCTGCCAGAGAGAATACCGTAGGTGATGAGACGCAGATACCACCCATAGTCACGTAGACATAGGGATCGCTGACGTTCGCCATAGGCGTTACCACCGGGCGCGATGAAATCAGGACGCTTTTGCCAAAGTTGCTTACTCGCTTCTTGGACAATCTTCTTTTCACTTTCAGCGAGAGTTTCAGCGATACGCATCCGCTGCTCGCCAGTCTTCAAGAATTCATTAATACCCTTGAGTTCTCCGCTAGTGGGGTAGCGAAGCTCGTCGTCGGCATTCAGAATGACTTTGCTAACTACACTCATAATACGGGGATGATTATTGCAATGATTCGGCTATCGCTCGTATTTTAGCGGGTTAAGGGCATTGAGCGAAAGGTGAAGAGCTGTAACAAATTTTAAGTTTTGAGTCAATGCGGCTCAATGCCAATGACTCAATAGCAATAGCAATGGTCAGGCAATGGGCGATCGCCCTTTTCTAACGCTGTCATTGACCGACCTCTACACTGCCGTTTGGCACCGTAGAGAGGGTTAAGCATAAATTATATATCATAAACGTCATTTATATATTTATCTTGTTTACATTTGGTTGCATTATGATTAGGCTGTAAACATAGTGACATTAAAGTACTGAAGGAACAATTGATAGTTCCGCCCTGTAGGTTTGTTTCACCCTAACCCATGTTTAGGTGTCTAATCATTCACAACTCCTTATCCGCATATTTCTGCCATGAATTTGATCAAACCTGCTCAGCCAAAGTCCTTATTAGTTGATGTGCAACTGCTTTTACTTGATGGATTGTTCCCAGTACGTCGGTGGCTCAATAACCTAGAAATTCGAAATACTGCGCTAGCTCATTTTATCTGCCGCACGATTCCAGTACAGTGCCCCTTTGAACGCGATATTTGCCTATTTGGACGGCCCCTTTTTCATATTCCACCTTTATGCAAGCTGAATCCACTTTATGAAGAAGTGGTTGGTTTACGGTTTCGAGCACTCTGTTATCTTGCCGATGAATGTGGTGAAGATGTGCAGTGCTACTGCTGAAGATATAACCTTGACTAGAAGATTAGAGCAATGAATGGAGCTACAAAACAACTACAAGAGACATTAGATAGCGGCTGGTCTGTGCAGATTTATGGTCGCGATCGCCGCCTTCTGCTTGCTCTTGATCCATCTCACGGCTGGACATTTTTAGCAGGAATTGTGTTGGGGTTTATTGTGGCTTTAGCAGGTCTGAGTGGCCAGAGCCTTTCTGACTCTTCTCGGTCTACTTCTTCTCCAATGAGCGCACCACTGAATCTGGATTAGTATGTGGCTGATTGTTTTCTATAAAATCAGCATTGGCATAGTTTATTGAAGACACAGTTGCAGCTTAGGTCTATTAACCAGTCGTTAATCGGTAATGAAACATGAATCATCAAAAATCTTCATCTATCCCGTGGTATCGCTGGTTGAATAGCAATCATGTGATTCGGTTATTAGAAACTGTACAGGATTTGATTATCATCTGCCTCTGTATTGGCTTGTTCAGTTTCATGGTTATTCAGTTGCGAGAGATGGTGTTATCACTCCTTCCTCCACTAGATTTTCCAAATGTGACGTCAGACATTCTGTTTCTGCTAATCCTAGTTGAACTTTTCCGGCTACTGATTATTTACTTGCAAGAGCACCGAGTTTCAATTGGTGTTGCCGTTGAAGTATCCATCGTCTCTGTTCTACGCGAAATCATTGTGCGCGGGGTCTTGGAAACACCGTGGGTTCAAGTACTAGTCTGTTGTATATTCTTGCTTTCATTGGGAACGTTGCTGGTTATTCGTGTTTGGTTACCCCCAACCTTTGACGGAATAGATCCGGAGCACTTTATATCAGAACGCCATCGTTCGCGAATGCGTCCCCAAACAAAACCTAATCAAAACCTTACCCTGGATCGGTTAAATGAGCACTATAATGTGCAGTCACCTAGCCACTCCGGTGCAGAATCGTAATCGAGATCGTTTTGGACTTATAGCCTTACGCTCTCACAATAGGACGCTAAACGTGTGTAGAACCTCATCTAAGCGCCCCAGATATTTGAGTTGGCTGAGCCATCAGGCATGAGCGTACCCAACAAAATCGCTTTCTGAAAATTGGTCTGATTGATATTGGCACTAATGAGCACTGCTTCTGTCAAATCTGCTTCACTAAGATTCGCCCAGCATAACTTAGCTCGATACAGGTTCGCTTTTCGCAAATTGGCCCCTCTCAACGACACCCAACTCAGATTGCCGCTTCTGATATTGGCTTGGCTCAGCGTGGCATTCATGAGATTTGCCCCTGTGAGCTTAGCTCGACTTAAATCGGCCCCGCGCAGATCTGCGTCCTCTAAGCTTGCGCCATCCATTAATGCATTTGATAGATTTGCGCCTTCCAGAATCGCCGCACTTAAAATCGCATTGGATAGATTCGCTGCATCTAGGATGGCTCGACTCAGATCCGCTTCTGTCAGTTTGGCTCGATTGAGACTCGCCTCAGAGAGGTTGGCCTCAGAGAGATTGGCATAGTCTAAAATCGCCTCGCTGAGATTTGCTTCGGGTAAGTTAGCTCGATATAGATTGGTGCGAATCAGTTTAGAACCTCGCAATCCCACATTGGTTAGTTCTGCTCCAATTAGGGTTGCATCCGAAAGGTTTGCGCCAATTAAATTTGCGTCAGTTAAATCGGCCTGGTTGAGATTTGCTCGTTGCAGATTTGCCTCTCTCAAATTTGCCGAGGTTAAATCGGCTTCGCTCAGATCGGCTCCCAATAAGTTAACGCGACGCAAGTCAATTTCTTTGAGGGTTTTGCCTCGCAAATTGATTCCGCTCAGGTTTGAGCCTCGAAAGTCACGTAAACCTGCTGTGTAACTATTCAGCAGTTCGTCAACATGCATGACTGAATTATCTCACTACTCTTGCCGCTACCGTATCTAACTGTCTAGTGTTAGGATGCCCGAATTTATCCGTAAATTGACGGAGTATTCCTCAAATTACGTAATAGGTTGCATTCTATTCCCTGACTTAATCAGCGTATTAACTGTAGTGTTCACAATCTCCTGGCAAGCAAATGGCGTGAATCGACACCCACCCCTGGGTTTCCTCCTTTAACCCCACATCAAGCCTATAAAAGATCCCTATAAAATTTGATAAGAGACTGCTATGGATTCGTGAAATTATTTAGAGCATTATTGAGATTATCCTAAAAACGCTTCTTTCTGAATGACTCAATGTATCATCTGGCTTCGAGTTTTTTGTGCTAAGAATTAAACGCGATGCGGTTGATTGCGAAGACATTTATAAAGTTCGCTCTAAACCTGGGGTCATTCTGAGAGAATTTTTGGGTGAGTTTAGATAGCTGATTTGTGTAGGAATAAAGGATGCCTGAGAATCTTAAAAGCCAAGTGGTTACGCAGGGAGTGCAGCGTACGCCGAATCGAGCCATGCTGAGAGCGGTGGGGTTCGGCGATCAAGACTTTACGAAACCAATCATTGGCATTGCAAACGGATATAGTACGATTACTCCCTGCAATCTAGGCTTAAATGATTTAGCAAAACGAGCAGAGGCAGGTATCCGTGAGGCAAATGGAATGCCTCAGATGTTTGGCACTATTACGATCAGTGATGGTATTTCGATGGGCACGGAGGGGATGAAATATTCACTCGTGTCTCGTGAAGTCATCGCTGATTCGATTGAAACGGTCTGTTCGGGGCAGAGTATGGATGGCGTGTTAGCCATTGGCGGATGTGACAAAAACATGCCGGGTGCGATGATTGCGATCGCCCGCATGAATATCCCTGCGATTTTCGTCTACGGTGGCACCATCAAACCGGGTCACTATAACGGGCAAGATTTGACGATTGTCAGCGCCTTTGAAGCCGTGGGTCAATATAGTGCGGGCAAAATTGATGATACAGAACTCGTCGAAGTCGAGCGTCGGGCGTGCCCGGGAGCGGGGTCATGTGGCGGCATGTATACGGCAAACACGATGTCGTCTGCGTTTGAAGCCATGGGCATGAGCCTCATGTATTCATCAACGATGGCGGCTGAGGATATGGAAAAGGCGAAAAGCGCCGAAATGTCTGCCCGTGTGCTGGTTGAAGCAATTCGAGATCAGCGCCTGCCGCGCCAAATTCTGACGCGTAAGGCGTTTGAAAATGCGATCGCAGTGATTATGGCAGTCGGTGGATCCACCAATGCCGTGCTTCACCTGCTGGCGATCGCCAATGCTGTCGGCGTCAAGCTAACGCTGGATGACTTTGAAACGATTCGAGCTCGTGTGCCCGTGTTGTGCGACCTCAAACCATCCGGGCGATATGTGGCAACTGACTTGCACCGAGCAGGGGGCATCCCACAGGTGATGAAGATGCTGCTCGACCATGATCTATTACACGGAGATACGCTCACCATCACTGGACAAACCATCGGTGATTTATTAGCAGATATTCCAGCCAAACCCGATCCAACTCAAGATGTCATTCGTCCTTGGAGCAATCCCATGTATCCCCAAGGTCATCTAGGGATTTTGAAAGGCAATTTGGCAACCGAGGGAGCCGTTGCGAAGCTCACAGGCATCAAAAAACGTAAGATTACCGGACCGGCACGAGTCTTTGAATCAGAAGAATCCTGTCTAAGCGCAATTTTGGCGGGCAAAATCCAGGCAGGAGATGTGATCGTCGTTCGCTACGAAGGCCCTAAAGGCGGCCCTGGCATGAGAGAAATGCTCGCACCCACCTCTGCCATCATCGGCGCAGGGCTAGGAGACACTGTCGGCCTCATTACCGACGGTCGCTTCTCTGGCGGAACCTATGGAATGGTAGTGGGTCACGTTGCCCCAGAAGCGGCAGTGGGGGGGGCGATCGCCCTCGTCAATGAAGGAGATACGATTACCATCGATGCAGATCAGCGTTTACTGCATCTTCACCTTTCTGAGGAAGAACTGGCACAGCGTCGGGCTAATTGGCAACTGCCTCAGCCGCGTTACACCCGCGGCGTACTAGGAAAATATGCCAAGTTAGTTGCCTCAAGTAGCGTCGGAGCAGTGACCGACTTAGAGTTGTTTTAATGGTGTGAATTGCCCCGCGAATTGACCGTGTTATTAACCCAAGCAGGATACCTCCGATCGGGTATCCTGCTTGGGTTAGGTTATTTTGCTAGATCTAGAGAATCATCAATATAGCGGTATGCGTTTGAGTACAGACTCAGGTTTGTGTGGTGAGCCCGCGCGCGACGGGAGCTCACCACACGTTTAATACCAATTCTTCAAAGTAAGGCTACAAATGAATAGGTCAGAACCCTTGCAAGGCTGCTGGCCGTCAATCCAAAATCGCAAATCCAAAATCGAGAATTGGTATAACGTCCTAACACGAGAGCGTAAGGCTATACTATCAAGAATAAATCAGAATAAATTATGTTCATTTCGGAGGTGAGAACATGTCTCACAGAAGGCGATCGCGTTGCTATAACCCCCATTAACATCCAGTCTGCTAACTTGTATGGATATTGAATATCACTATTACATCACCTATCTAGTCGCTACAAAAGCAGGGTTTCCGCCTAGCGATGCCGAAACTATTGCCTATGCGTCTCAATATGTGGATGAAAATCATAAAATTTATCAAATTAATGTCGGGCAATCCACTGCTTACACCAACTACATCACTCAGACGCTCAATATTTTGAAGCCGAAGGATGAATTGATGCGGATTTATCCTATCTTTCATTTCATTCCAGGAGATCCGCTCGCTCCAACCGCGCGTCGTAAGGATGGCAAACTACACCTCCTCAACACAACTCCCAACAG
Organism: Elainellaceae cyanobacterium; assembly: GCA_051117335.1. Taxonomy (GTDB): domain Bacteria; phylum Cyanobacteriota; class Cyanobacteriia; order CAZCXK01; family CAZCXK01; genus DBGGTD01. The sequence continues at coordinate 90,598 of JBNPEB010000019.1, read as the reverse complement.
CCGCAATGCAAATCTAATCATGGATGAGGCGATCGCCAGCCATAACCTTTATCGCATCGGCATTGCCTCTCATAGCTATGTAGACACGTGGGCACACCAAAACTTCGTAGGTTATTACGATGTGTTTAATGCGATGAAAGGCGTGCTGAGTTCGGCCTTACCCAACATTGGTCATGCCGATGCAAAACACAACCCAGACTGGCCTGCACTCATTTGGCATGATTGTCGATTGGTGACCTCAAATGCTCAGGTTGATAATAAACAGCGATTCCTTGAAGCCACTCGGCACCTATTTTATAAATATCGTCATTATGTTGATTCCTCAGCGTCTTCGCAATGTCTAGAAAACGATGCCGATCAGCTCATCTGCGATCTCGATCAGGCAATTGGCGACTCCGACACCACCAATCATCGACGGGGCGATCGCCTCCAAAACTATCTTAGGCTGAGCGAGAAGCACGCCTACGGGCATCAACGATTGCCCGAATTCGATCCCAGAGCTTGGTTTGATCGGGCAATCACTCAATCCGTTCGCGGCATCAACGATCGAAAAGCAGGCATTATCCCCCGCTTTGCTTCGCTTAAAGATCGATATGCCTGGAAAAAGAATCACACCCAAAGCCACTGGTATCAGTTTCAAGAGGCTGCAAAGATTCATCAGATGGCATCGTGGGGCATCTTACTAGATACGACATTTCACCACTTAGAATTGGAAAATTTTTAGAGCGAACGGCGATCGCTCTCGAATTAGGACGTGTGCCGTATGTCGTCTCCCCACGGCATACGATTTAGGACTATGACTTTACGCTCTCGCGCTAGAACGCTGAACGTATGTAGAACCCGCGCGCCGCGCGGGTTCTACATACAAACCTAAGCCCGTAGGGCTATATAACCTATCAGAGTTGAAACTCAAACATTTTTGACTTCCAGGGATCAAGCCTCAATGCTCAACAATGCTCATAAAAGTTCATTAATCTGTGCTCAGTCAGTTTGCAAGCATCCCATTGGTATGCTACTTCTAACCCTATGTTCATTTACCGAGGCAAATTCGTGCGTCAAATCGCATGACATTAATTTTGTATCCTAGCAGTCCTAAATCGCTTATAAATTGTATTCGAGCAGTGGGGCGAGCTGCGCTCCACTGCTCATAACCCATCTAGGATTGCTATCGCAGTCCTAGATAATTCATTGAAAATCCCCACATGCGGGAGATTTAAGGGGCAAACGCGTAAGCCCTATATAGAAAATGCTAATCGCCAGCTAAATCCACTTAAATCCACTAATGATCTGAGATGCATTGTGAACTGATTAACAGTTGCTTAACATTTAAATAAGTGAGAGAGCCCGACCGCTGGCTATACGTTACTAACCATTCAAAATCTATCAACCATTGCTGAGTAAATCACCTGTGATTGAATTCTTCAAGACACAGATCACCCAATCTAAGATTGTTCAATTATTTTTTCGCACATTTCTAAAATGGCAGCAAGAAAGATGTCTGGAGATGGGGGCTGCCTTAGCATACTATGCCTTATTTTCCATTTTTCCAACGTGTCTAGTGGCGCTGAGTGTTTTTGGCTTTCTAACAGGGCCTAACACAGACGCATACAATGAAATTCTAAGCTTGACGCAAGAATCATTGCCGCCTGATGCCTATGCCATTGTTGAAAATACGTTGCTGAGTCTGAATGAAAGCAGCGTAGGTGCTGGAATTGTGGGCTTTTCACTGTTGCTCTTTACGGCTAGTGGAGTCTTTGGAGCGCTCAAGCGAGATTTAGACATTATCTGGAAAGTCTCAGAAGAACGACCCAGCCAAGAGAATTTGATATCGGTGGTGATGAACTTCGTTAATCGCAGAATTACCTCCTTTATTCTGGTATTGAGCTCATCAGCTCTGTTGTTTTTATCGCTGATGTCCAATATTGCGGTCAAAGTTATTTTGAGAATTCTTCAAAATTTCAGCGATCAGATCACGTTCATCGAGATCAACGAGGCGCTGCTCATCAACATTTTGCAGCTTACCTCATCTTTCTTATTGCTGGCGCTAGTCATCATGATCTTGTTTAAGATTCTTCCGGCAACCCGAGTCGCGTGGGGCGATGTGTGGTTAGGAGCATTGATTACAACCGCCCTGTTAGTTGGCCTACAACAGTTAGTCAGTAACAGCGTGATTCATATTGGCAGTCACTTTCAGTCCTACGGGGTGGTCGGCGGTGTGATGGTGCTCATGCTGTGGCTATATTTGACATGTCAGTTATTTTTTTGGGGAAGTGCCTTTACCTATGTCTATGCGCGAATGTTTGGCAGCAGGCGATCGCGCTAGTGTTCTCCTCATTTCAATCAATTAGGTCTAACCTGCTATCGGTCGCTAGGACGTGTGCATGAACAGAAAGCAGTCGGTGTGGGCAACGATTCGACACCTTGTCAAACGCCTAAAGCCTTATCTCCGGTGGGCAATTTTAGGCGGCACGCTATTTTTTCTCGTAGAAACCCTGCTGACGCACTGGGAAGACGTTGCCTCCATTCGTATTGATTTAAGCGGTTGGGCCTGTTTGGCGATCGCCCTTGGCACAACTCTGCTCGCCCACATTTGGTCTGGTTGGGTCTGGAGTTTGATATTGCGAGAACTTCATCAACCCGCTTCGGGAGTGTGGGGAATTCTGGTCTATCTCAAAACCAACATTGCCAAGTATCTACCCGGCAATGTGTGGCATTTTTATGGTCGAGTCTGGGCATCGAAGGCAGCCGGATATTCTCTCGAAGCATCCACGCTAAGCGTATTGCTCGAACCGTTACTCATGGCAGCAGCGGCACTTTTAGTTGCATTAATCAGCGGTCAGCGCGCCAATCTCATCTTAAAAATTGTTGGACTTTTGGGGGTGTTAGCCATTGTTCATCCCCGGATTCTCAATGGGTTGCTCCGCTATGTTGGGAGGCTTAAAGGATACACCAAACCCAACCCCAATCCTGAGACAGATCCACCACCAAGCGATCGCCCCGCTGAAATGACAGAGCCGCCGCCGCTAAACATTCGCCAATATCCGCTGCGGCCTCTATTGGGTGAATTAATATTTCTGGGACTCCGCAGCGCAGGATTTTTGTGGGTCGTCTTTGCATTAGAATCGATTGAATTGCGTGATATCCCAGCGCTTATTAGTGCCTTCAGCGTTGCTTGGCTACTGGGATTGGTGATTCCAGGTGCCCCTGGGGGCATTGGGGTTTTTGAGGCAACGGCGATCGCCCTACTCGAGGGTCAGTTTTCAACCGGATTGATTTTGAGCAGCGTTGCCGTATATCGGTTGATTAGCACGTTGGCCGAGGCAGGGGGAGCTGGCTTAGCATGGTTAGACGAACGATTGAATCTGACGCTTGCACAAGAACCCGTTAACCAATCTGGTAATCTTGAATCTTAAAGCACATGTTCTGCATCAATGGCCCCCACTCTCGACCATGATAGTCGTCATTTTATAAAGCGTTTTATCGAACTAATTTGCAAAGGACCATGAGCATATCGCCCCTTTTGCCCCATCAAGCGGACCCATCAGGAATCACACCCGATCAGCCAGCAGTCTCAATTGTGGTGCCGATTTACAACGAGGTCGAGAGTTTCCCAACATTGCTAGCGGCGATCGCAACGACGCTCCAAGACCACCAAATCAGCTATGAAATTGTGTGTATTGACGATGGTTCGCAAGACGGTTCGACAGAGCTTCTTAAGCAAAAAGCTAGCCAGCGCACCGATTTGAAAGCGGTGTTATTTCGCCGTAATTATGGTCAAACAGCAGCAATGGCAGCCGGATTTAAATATGCAACCGGACGCGTCGTCATCACCATGGACGGCGATTTGCAAAACGACCCCATCGATATTCCTCGACTGTTAAACAAGCTAGATGACGGATACGACTTGGTGAGCGGTTGGCGAAAGAACCGTCAGGATGCCGCTATAACTCGGCTGCTCCCTTCCAAAATCGCTAACTGGGTGATCGGACGAGTCACAGGAGTTGAGCTTCATGACTATGGCTGCTCTCTCAAAGCATATCGAGCAGAACTCGTTGCCGATATGAATCTCTATGGCGAACTCCACCGATTTTTGCCCGCTTTAGCCTTTATCGAAGGAGCCCGCATTGCTGAGATTCCAGTCAGCCATCATGCCAGACAATTTGGAAAGAGCAAATATGGGTTAGGGCGCACATTTCGTGTGCTCATGGATTTGCTCACTATTTTCTTTATGAAGAAATTTTTGACCCGCCCGATGCATGTATTTGGGCTATTTGGGCTAGGGGCAATCGTATTGGGTGTCTGTTTAGGAATCTATCTGACGTTTTTAAAGATTGGCTTGGGGCAAAGCATTGGCGATCGCCCCCTCTTGATTCTGGCGATTTTATTAGTATTAGGCGGGCTTCAGCTCTTTAGCTTTGGGCTCCTTGCCGAGCTGCTTATGCGAACCTACCATGAATCTCAGGGACGACCCATCTATCGAGTCCGTGAGGTTGTCGGCGCCCGCTCATCGCCTAGGAGCAGCCATTAGCCTTTAACAGCAGTCGCTAGATCGTCGTCTTTCGTTGCGTTATCCGATGACGAGCGTTGAAGCGTCCGATTGAGCTTACCGCTTTGATATCCTTCTAAGTCAAGCGTGACATACAAAAAGCCATAGGCTTGAAGCTGTTTGACTAATTCAGGTAAGTTGGCAGTCAGGACAAATTCTTTAATTTGCTGAGGCGGCAGCTCGATCCGTGCCGTATCGCCTTCGGAGCGAACCCGGAGATTCGTCATGCCCAAGCGACGGAGATGGCGCTCGGCTTGCCCGACGCGCTGAAGCTTGCCAACCGTGATTTCCTCACCGTATGGAAATCGGGAACTCAGACATGGCTGAGCGGGTTTATCCCACCAGGGCAGCCCTAATTCTTTCGATAGCTGTCGAACCTCTAGCTTCGTCACGCCGGCTTCTGCTAAGGGCGATCGCGCTCCTCGTTCTTTCGCGGCTTGAATACCCGGACGATAATCCGATAAGTCATCTGCATTCACGCCGTCAATCACGTAGGGGTAGCCGCGTTCAAAAGCCAGAGGCTTGAGAGTATCATGAAGTTCACTTTTACAGAAATAACATCGATTGATTGGATTTGAGGTGTAATTGGGGTTGTCCATCTCATGCGTGCGAACGATTTCATGAGAAATGCCGATGGTTGCAGCTTGAATTCGGGCATCTTCCAGGTCATCAGGTAACAGCGATGGAGATTCAGCCGTGACCGCCAGTGCGCGATCGCCCAGCACATCATAGGCTATCTTAGCCACCAAGGTGCTATCTACCCCACCTGAGTAGGCAACTAAGGCGCGATCCATCTCGGCGAACAGATTCCTGAGTTGATCAAGCGTTTGGCTCAACATGACTGTTATTTACCCACGATCACAACGCGACAAATATGACAACACTATAGCGGTATGCGCTTGAGTTAAGTACGGTGGTGTAGGGCGCGGCGCTCCTCACCACCGTTTCTGTACTTGACGCACACATTGCTACATTTCCTATTTCCAGTCCTAGAAGCTAGCAATGCATTTAACAGATCCAGGATAGATCCAAGCTAGCAAAACTCGCAGAAACGCCTCGATCACTAAAAAGGCCAGCCCAGATATCTGAACTAACTCACAACCCATTCAACTCTTTCAGGCAACAATCTATGCCGTGGCTTATGCCATGACGTAGATCGCAGCTAAACGTCTGCTTCGCATTACAGCAAGCTATTGCAACTTCAAGTGACCCGCAAGAGCACGCAAGCCCAACCGATAGCTTTCGACACCAAATCCGCTGATCTGGCCAACCGCAACAGGTGCAATGTACGAATGATGTCGAAATGCCTCGCGGCGATAAATATTGCTGAGATGAACCTCAACCGTCGGCACATCGACCGAAGCGATCGCATCTTGAATAGCAATGCTCGTGTGCGTATATGCACCAGGGTTAATGAGTATCCCCTGATGAACGCTTAAGGCACCGTGAATCGCATCAACCAAATGCCCTTCATGGTTAGACTGCAAAAAGCTCAAGGACACTAGCAAAGATGAGGCATCCTCGCTCAATATCCGATTAATATCATCTAACGTAGTCGACCCATATACCTCGGGCTGCCTAACGCCCAGCAGGTTTAAATTGGGCCCATGAAGTACAAGAATGCTCGGCAACACTCGACGCTATACTCGCACTAGCTCAACGGCGGCGTTGCCCTTCTCGAACTGGAACCGGGATTGGTTCAGGCTCGGGTTGAGCTTCTGGTCCCAGCAGTGCATCAAGCAGCTTGCGGACCCAATCTTTAAGCTTGTCAAGTATGCCTTCAAGATAATCCATTGAAATACTTACTCCTTTACTTAAGCCAGGAAGCATTCAAGAGTTTTTAAAAAACCCCAGCTAGAAAGTTAGGTAGCTAACACTTTATCGTCTCTTCTTCATAATAACTAATTAGAGGAAATGATCAAGGGTAGGCGATCAATATTTACGGTTGGTTAAGACTTGACGCCTGAGCAAGTCTAGTGCGGTGCATGCACTCATCCAGCGAACCCATTCTCGCCCGCGCAATGCACCAAACTGGTGCGCTGTGCTCATCACCAGGCCATGTGCGCTGGCTAACCCAATATAAACCAAGCCCACGGGTTTGGCAGAGGTGCCACCGGTGGGTCCGGCAACGCCAGTGATGCTGAGTCCCCAGGTTGTCCCGAGGCGATCGCACACGCCTGCAGCCATCTGCTGAGCTACGACATCACTGACGGCACCCTGAGTTTGCAAATCCTCACGATTGACCCCCAGTAATGCCTCCTTAACCTCGTTGGCATAGGCAATGACGCCTCCTTTGAAATAGCTTGAGCTACCTGAAACGGTCGTGAGTAACTCGCCAAGTCCTCCGCCCGTGCAAGATTCGGCAACGGCCAAGGTTTCTTGGGCATTACTCAGCAGGTCCCCTACTACCGATGCCAGGGTGTCGGTGTCGGCGCCATAGTAGTCGTCTCCACCGATGTCTTGAAGCGTTTGCTCGACAGGGCGAATGAGCTCAAGTGCTGTATCAGATGATTCTGCTCGTGCTGAAATTCGCAATCGCACCTCTCCCTGTCCTGCGTAGGGAGCGACGGTTGGATTCTGGAGGTCAAAAAATGATTGAATTTTTTCAGCAAGCGCAGATTCTGTGATTCCCCAAAATTTGAGAGTCCGGCTATAAATCGTGTTTTTGCCCCATCCCTGACGTTGCAAGTAAGGAACTGCGGTCTGCTGCCACATGGTTTGCATTTCGCTAGGAACACCTGGAAACGTAAGAATCGTCAACCCCGGTCGAGGTGCCCAAATCATCCCTGGTGCACTTCCTTGCGGATTGGGAAGACTATCAGCCCCTTCTGGAAGTAGAGCCTGTTTCCGATTACTAGGAGAGACGCTCCATCCCCGGTGTGCATATTTGCGAGCAATATCCTCTAAAATCTCGGCGTGCTCACTCAACGGAACCCCAAAAAAATCAGCAATGGTTTCGGTGGTAAGGTCGTCAGGAGTCGGACCAAGCCCCCCCGTAAAAATCAGCAGGCGCGATCGCTCACATGCCGTTGCAATAACCTTCTTCAAGCGGAGTGGGTTGTCGCCTACGACCGTTTGATAATAGTGGGGAATGCCGAGTCGGGCGAGTTCTTGGGCTAGGAACTGAGCATTGCTATTCAAAATCTCGCCTAGCAGAAGCTCAGTCCCCACGCAGATGATTTCAGCACTTGCATTCATAGAATTTTATGCAGATTCTTATTGCTGGCGGGCATGTTTTCGAGCTTTCCACCCGGTGTAGCTTAATAAGGCCGTTGCCGCCAATGCATACACCAAACCGCTCGGAACACCGGCAAACGCGACCGCCAAACTTCCGACCCAAAGCGTGAGGGAATAAATAAATAGAACGGTTAATCGATGTGATAAACCTGCGTTTAGCAAGCGATGGTGAAGATGACGATTATCGGCAACAAAGGGCGATTTTCCGTGTCGGAGGCGATCCAGGATTACGGCTGACATGTCTAAAATTGGCACTGCCAAGATTAGGTAGGGCAATAATACGGCAACCGTGGTGACGCTTTTAATCAAACCGATCACACTGACTCCTGCTAACGTGAACCCAATGTAATAAGCCCCTCCATCGCCCATAAAGATTTGAGCCGGATTAAAGTTATAGCGAAGAAACCCAAGCGCTCCCCCTGCAAGGGCAGCCGCAATGAGGGCAGCAGCGGGCTGATTCATATACAGACTGACCATCAGCATGACGACAGCCGCGATGCCAGACACACCAGCCGCTAATCCATCTAAGCCGTCAATCCAGTTGATGGCGTTGGTCATACCAACTAGCCAGATGACGGTAATGGGTAGACTCAACCATATAGGTAGAGGAACTAACCCAACAAACGGAATGGTGAGGAATTCAATTTGGACGCCAACTTGCCAAGCACATGCAGCGATCGCCACCTGCATCAATAGGCGAGATGCAGGAGATAAGCCAAATAAGTCATCAGCTAAACCAATTAGAAAGAAGGCAAGCCCGCCAATTGTGACTCCCCAGATTTCATATTCCTTATGAGGGGGCAAAATGCCAAACCCTCCCATTGCCCAGACAATTAGCAATGCCGTTAAGCTGCCGATAAAAATAGAAACTCCACCAAGACGCACCATTGGGCGTTGATGAACCTTGCGATCGCTTGGTAAATCAACACGTCCGGCGGATAAGCCAATTCGTTTGACGAGTGGCGTACTAATCAAAACGACGACAGCAGAAGCCAGAAATGAGACGAGATGATAAAGCTGAGCGGGCATCTGAAATCCTACTAGGTACAGATGAAAAACCATTCAGGCAGAGTCTACATGAACTGCCTGTTCAAAGCTAGAGCTAAAAGAAGATTTTCTCGCAATTTGGCGTGGTTATAAACCTGATTCTAGTTAATTCGCGGAATTATACAATCACCAGACCAGCTGAGCTAGATAATCTAGCCCAATTTCTCTGTTTCCATCGAAATTTACTCAAGACTCCTTAGCGAATCAGGATAAAGCAGAGTGTCTCATGAGATTTTCAAGAAACATTGACATCCTTCACCTAAACCAGCGCCGGCAGGGGAATCGTCAAATGAGGATAAAGCGGAAAGCGATCGCATAGCGCCTTAACGCGCTGACGACACGCTTGGGCGACCTCACCATCATCAGGGCTGAGCAGGCGATCGCTAATGATATTCGCAATCTCCGTGAACTCTGCTGCTCCCATACCGCGCGTTGTCATCGCTGGCGACCCCAGTCGTAATCCACTCGTCACAAACGGAGACTCTGGGTCAAACGGCACCGTATTTTTATTTGCGGTGATATTGACTTCACTCACGAGTTGATCGGCAACCTTGCCAGTCATCCCGATCGAACGCAAGTCAACCAGCACGAGATGATTATCGGTTCCGCCTGAAACCGCTTTCAGCCCACGAGCTTCAAGCTGACTCGCTAAGGATTGAGCATTTTCAATCACTTGAGCAGAGTACGTTCTAAATTCGGGCTTCAACGCTTCTCCAAAGGCGACTGCTTTGGCCGCAATCACATGCTCCAGCGGCCCGCCCTGCGATCCTGGAAAAACACCCTTATCAAACTTCTTACCAAGTTCCAGGTCGTTGGCCATAATCAACCCACCCCTTGGACCCCGCAGTGTCTTGTGAGTCGTGGTGGTGACAACATGACAATGGGGAACTGGATTGGGATGCAGACCGCTCGCAATCAGACCTGCAATATGGGCTACATCTGCTAATAGGTAGGCACCAACTTCGTCTGCGATCGCCCGAAACTTTGCAAAATCAATGACCCTCGGATATGCGGAGTAGCCGCATATCATCAGCTTGGGACGATGCTGCAACGCTAGCTCACGAACTTGCTGATAATCAAGCGTCTGTGTTTCTGCATCAACACCGTAGTGACATACCTTGAACCACTTGCCAGAAACATTGACGGGTGAACCATGAGTTAGATGTCCACCATGAGACAAATCCATGCCCATGATGGTGTCGCCCGGCTCAAGTAGAGCTAGAAAAACCGCAAAATTTGCTTGTGCACCAGAATGAGGCTGCACATTGGCATGAGCCGCTCCGAATAATTCTTTTGCGCGATCAATAGCCAACTGCTCAACCTGGTCAACATATTCGCAACCGCCATAATATCGCTTACGAGGCAAGCCCTCTGCATATTTATTAGTAAGGACTGATCCTTGAGCAGCGAGGACTGCGGGAGATGTGAAATTCTCACTCGCAATTAGTTCTAAATGCTCTCGTTGCCGATTCAGTTCTTGCTGAATCAATCCCGCAATGGCAGGATCAGTGGTTGTCAGAAAATCTAGGTTGGTCTGCGTCACAAATTAACTCCCAGCACATCAATCAGCTTGTACAGTCTCTAGCTCTCAGGTGTCTCGTTGCTTCCTGTCAGGGCACCTTGATAAAGGCGTATTCCTTGAGTATTCCTGAATTATTAATTCCTGAGTTATTAAATAGCGCCTGAATTATTCATAATAACTCTCTTATAGCAGTCCTAAATGATTCATAAAAGGAGTTGGAGGGGGCGTTGTCCATTCTTAGGGACTTCGTCGATAATGCCTGATAATGCCGACGTATCAAACCTTAAGTGCTTATGGGTCAGACATCGATGCCCGTAATGACCTGTAACCGATACCTTAAGTGGATTGACATACAATAGGCTTAGCACAAAGGCTCAATTGCGAGAGGTGTCGTATGTTAGTCATCTTGATGAACGATCAAATCCTTCCTCCTCAGCAAGTCTGCTATAGCTGCCTGATGGCAGACCAAAGTGGTCAACCTCGCTGGGATCGGGGACGGTTAAGATGTGGACGGGCCTTGCTCAAAGCCGCCGATAGCCAGCCTGCCCAATTTGAATGTCAAATGGGCTTCCGAGTTGCCAATATTGAATAATATGCACCGCTAAATCAACTATGCTTACGGTTTAATCGCTAGGAATAATTAAGAACACTCAATCATCATTATCACTACGCAATCATTACGCCGTGGTTTTTACTCGCTAACATGGATTCATTACATCAGGAGGACATGACATGACCTGGCGCGGTTCAACGACTCCGCTCGATCGAGCATTCGCGTGTTTAGTATATGTGCTGCCGCTGATCGAGGCAGTTTTATTCTATGGTTCTCCTTTTTTCAGACAATTTCCCGAATTAACGATTGTGCTGCTCCCTCTTCAACCCTTCATCTTCGTCTATCAGCTTTTCGTGGGGCTTTTCGCATTCGGAGGAATTAGTTTAGGCGGGCTGATTATTTTCTTTGGGTTATATTTTCTGGTTGTCAGAAACGAAAATATTCGACACTTCGTTCGATTTAACACGATGCAAGCGATTATGCTTGGCATCGCCATGAGCTTGTTTGGGGTCGTGTGGGTCTATATTTTTCAACCGTTCATGGGCGGCGGTTTGATTGAGGAAACGTTATTTAACGTGATCTTTCTAGGAACTGTCATTGCCGTTATATATTCAATCGTGCAATCGGTCATAGGACGCTATGCCGAAATCCCGACACTTTCTGATGCGGTTTATATGCAAGTGCGCTAGTTTATGAGGGACTGACAGGCTGGTGGGCGTGATGACTGACCCGAGAGTGTGAGGTTAGGCGATCGCCACATGACCAGTTTTTCGCAATGCAACCGTGTTTTCAAGCGACCCAATACCTTCCACCCTTACTCGGACGCGATCGCCCACCTGGAGAGGACCAATGCCATCAGGGGTACCGGTTAAAACAATATCTCCGGGTAAAAGCGTCATAATTTGGCTAATATACGATACCAAAAAATCGGGTGAAAACGTCATATCTTCAATGGATGCCGATTGAACCGGATTGCGATCGCCATTTAGAAATGTTTCTAATCGGGCTCCTGCACTGAGTTCTCGAACAACCCAGGGGCCTAGTGGGCAAAATGTATCAAATCCCTTGGCACGAGTCCATTGTCCATCTTTTTGCTGAAGATCACGGGCTGTCACATCGTTAGCGATGGTATAGCCCCAGATTTTTGTCTGAGCTTCCTCTAGCGAGCAATCCACGCAGCGATCCCCAATCACGACTGCGAGTTCTCCTTCATAGTCAATGCGTCGAGACTGCGAAGGATAGTAGATCGACAACCCCGCCGCTGTAATCGTAGTGGATGGTTTAAGGAATAGCAGAGGCTCCGTCGGCACCTCTACACCCATTTCCTCTGCATGTTTTGCATAATTCTTCCCAACCGCCACGATTTTTGAAGGAGCACAAGGAGCCAGAAGTTGATAACGGTTTGGCTCAAGTTCGCGATCGGTGGGTTGCCCCTTTAGCCAAGGTGGAGCATCCAAAACCTGTACCTGACGATCAAGAAGTAGCAATCCATAATGAAGTTGCCCTTCTCGGGTTTGTACTCGGACATACCGCTGCGCCATAGTCTATGAATTAATGATTCCTGTAGTGGGTTGACTGACCTGTGGTATATGATTGTAATTCCTTGCCTTTAAAGCAACGCCGATTAGACAAGATTGCGATTTGATATTTCTAACCCATCTTGATTAATCAGGATAATTTTGCACTAGAGGCCGTTTTGTCCACAAGGAGATTATTTCGATGAACGCATACGAAACGATGTATATTTTGCGCCCTGACTTGGGCGAAGAGCAAACCGACCAAGCAATCGAAAAATATCAAAGCCTTCTTAGCGAACAAGGTGCACAAAATATCGAAACTCAGCATCGAGGTAAGCGCCGCCTTGCCTATGAAATTGATCGGCATAGAGAAGGCATCTACATCCAAATGAACTATAGCAGTGCGGGCGAAGCCATCGGAATTTTAGAACGGTCGATGCGCCTCAGCGACGAAGTAATTCGTTACCTCACCATTAAGCTCGATCCTCGTCAGGTTCAGCCTGAGCCGTCTGAGGCAAGCGTTTAGTAGTCGTTGATTGGCGGATTTAGAACGCTTGATATTGGCTTAAATAGTGCAGGAATAGTGCAGGGTGTTGCCGCATGACAAAGAGACTTTCTCTTCTTGATTGACTGACAAATCTTGCGTAGCCGCCAGCGTTTAGAGTTTTGTCAGTCAACTTTCCTTCACGTCTCAAGCTATAGCGGTATGCGCTTGAGTTAAGTACGGTGATGCGGGGCGCCGCGCCCCACATCACCGTTTCTATACTTGACGCAATTACACATTGCTATAGATTCTTGCAAGAGTGCAAACTAGCAAGGACTCAGCTTGTCTCTAGTATTGCTAGAGAGGCAATTTTCTGCAAGCCTGGGTAAAGACTCCTCATAATAGCAATAGATAAGTGATGTAAAACCAGTCTGACAGTAGCTACCTAGATGAACTGATGAAACTGTCTAAGCGAAACTTGGATCAGCGGCTCGACCATTGTTATGACGCAATTATTGTTGGGGGCGGCGCTGGTGGATTGTCAGCCGCAATCTATCTTCAGAGATACCGCCTGTCTTGCTTGGTAATTGAAAAAGGTCTAGGGCGATCGTTTTGGATGCAGGACTTGAGAAATTACTTGGGCTTGCCCCCCGACACACCAGGTCGTGATTTGCTCAAGCAGGGAAAAGATCATGTCTTAGAGTTGGATGGCGACTATCTCAATGGGTTCGTTGAAGATGTCACCGACGAAGGAGATACGTTTGCCGTCAAAGTTAAAGTTGGGAAAAAAACCAGCATCTATCCTGTTTTCCGTTCCAAATATCTGGTCGCAGCGAGTGGCATCATTGACAACTTGCCCCAGCTCGACAACATGCAAAATGTTTATGATTATGCAGGATATAACCTGCATGTCTGCATGATTTGCGACGGCTATGAGATGGCAGATAAGAAATGCGGCTTGTTTGTAGGGTCAGAAGGGGCAATTAATACTGCCTTTGTTTTAAATTGGTTTACACCCTATATCACCGTATTTACGCAGGGAAGCGTCGAGGTCGGAGCCGAAATGCGAGAAAAATTGAGCCATTACGGGTTTCCGCTGATTGAAACTCCGATTCGTCAGTTTTTAGGTCATGACCATGAGATGACCGGCGTTGAGCTAATGGACGGCTCCAGCATTTCCTTAGAAACGGGTCTAGTGGCAATGGGATCTCACTATTACAGCGGGTATTTGCAATCTCTAGATTTAGAGTGGAACGGCAACAATGTAGTGACAGATTCCATGTGTCGAACCTCTCATCCTCGAATTTTTGCATTAGGAGATTTAAAGGATGGTCTAAATCAGGTGTCAATTGCCGTTGCAGATGGTACATTAGCTGCAACAGCTATTTGGCGAGATACTCGCCGCGCTGCACCTCCTCGTCGTTGGGAAGACAATCGTATTGGAGCGGTAACGTGACTCGACAGCCTACTCCCAATTCATCTCAGCTTGAATCTGAAAACGCTCACCTCCGTGAAGAATTGCAACTTCGCGACCAACTCGCTCAGCAGCTTTCGCAAGAGCTATTTCGCTTAGTCAAGGGCAGCGCCACCATCGTGCCTTCCCCTGATGTATCAGAGCGTCACCAGTCTGAAGTGCGATCGCTCCGAGAGCAGCTAAAAAATGTCGAAGAGCAGGTTGCTTTTTACCAAGAGCAAATCACAGAGCGCGATACTGAGATTCAGCAATTGCGCAATTCTGTTCAGCAGCTTACCGATCGCTCTCGAATGCTGGAGCAGGTGGTTCAAGAATTGCCTCGCGTTTACAAGGATAAATTTGCGGAGCGGATGGTTCCTATTAAGGAACGCATTGCTCGAATTCAGCGCGAAAATCGGCATCTCCACGCTGAGTTGCAAAGTGTCAGTTATCGATTAGCGGTTAGAAACCGTCGGACGGCTCAACTTGATTTACCGAGCTTTCCGCGTCTAGGGTCTGCTTCTGTGAAGGTGCCGACCTTAGCTGGAGATGCATAGTGGTTCGAGTACGCATCGTTGTCGATGAGGACAATAAGCCGGACAGCGGTTGGGCCTCAGCATCCGATGATGTGACTCAGCAGGTTTCTGCACTGGAGCGGGCGATCGCCACTTCGATCTCATCTCATTCTCTAGCGTCTTCGGCTGAGGCTGCTGCATCCAGGTCTAGTTTGACAAACGATGCGGTTCATATTGAGGTCGTAACTCCTTCTAGTTGGGAGCGCGATCGCGCCCCTGCAGTCGAAGACGAAATTTTATGTCCGCTGACCCTGAATATCCCTGAAACACTTGATTTTGCGGGGCGATCGCTCTACTCCAAATGCCGAGATGTTCCTGCGCTTCGGCGATATGTACATGATCAGTGGGGAGATGCCGGAGGATCAGGCGAGTTTTGGCAGCCGATTGTATGGACTGCTAAAGGCCCTTTATATGCAGAGGTGATCGGTCAACCCGCAGCCCTCTCATCACCGAAAACACCGAGCCGCTTTTCTCAGCCCTTTCATTTAGCCGATCGGTTGAGGCAACCTCTGTATCATCTGGGGTATCGCCTCTTGAATTCACTGAATGCCATTCCTGGAACCTACCTGATACAGTTTGGTATCCACCACCAGCGTCTGTGCTTTGACCGACTTTATCCCTTCCCCGCACTGCCTGCGATCGCCAGCATCGGAGTCCAAACACCCAATCTCTTTGAGTGTCACTGGCGATGCCTCATCAACCAGCCAATCTTGGATTTAGCGATTCCGTCGACTCAAGCCTTTTGGAAATTGGACCTTACTCAATCAGAGGTGCTCACCTCTTAACGCGCCCCTCCCCCCTTAGCACCTCACTCGAATTGGCTTCCCTTGAGTGCGTATCAAACAATTAGTTAAATTTTCTCAGGATTTTTTTATTGGACGCTCAGGTTTAGCAATTGACAGTCCTTCTGTAGATAAGACAGGATTATAATATCGACTCATAAAGTTTTGCAAAGGCTGCTGTTCATGTCTATCGAATTTGTCTCGCTGCAAACGATTCAAGAAATTGCGCATGAATACGGCTATGTTGCGATATTTCTCGGTATTTTGCTAGAAAACGCAGGTATTCCATTGCCTGGCGAAACGATTACTCTGGTCGGCGGGTTCCTCGCTGGCAGCGGCGAACTTACCTATGGGTGGGTTTTGGCGAGCGCAGCAGGCGGGGCTGTGATCGGAGACAACATCGGATATTGGATTGGATTTTATGGAGGATGGCCGTTGCTGACCCGATTGGGACGGCTATTCCGGATTCAGGAAGATCGATTAATCGGCGTGCGCGATCAGTTTAGTCAAAATGCCGCCAAGGCAGTTTTTTTAGGGCGCTTCGTGGCACTGCTTCGCATTTTTGCAGGTCCGCTGGCTGGTACCGTTCACATGCCCTATCTAAAGTTTTTAGCGTGCAATTTGGCCGGTGCAGTCGCGTGGGCATCTGTGATGGTGAGTCTGGCATTTTTTGTCGGGCGTATTGTTCCGTTAGAGCAGCTTATTCAGTGGGTCGCTGAATTCGCCATTTTTGCTCTGGCCTTGGTTGTCGTTTGGGTCGTCAGCGTAACCTGGCTGGAGACTCGCCAAAAGCGTATCGAACACTGATCCCATCACTGACTTGAGTTTGATGATTGGGGCGATTAATAGCCGCGAGGGGAGTGAGCCCCCATGGACATCGTCCACTTGTCCGATAAAATGCCTCGCAGGGATTTGCCACTCACGAGCTTTCTAAAGCTTGCATAAAGCATCAGCGAGACACGAGTTGTGACGCCTTCTTTGGGAATACTGCTAAAAACAAAACGCACTGCGTTATGGGCGCAGAGGATGTTTTCCTTAAGTCATTGCACGATGAATGACACAGTCTCCAGTGAACCGGACGAGGAAATATGGCGATCGCTATTCGACGTGGAATGGGTGTGGTTAGGTAAACCAGTATGGCCACAGTGCTAATCGTTGATGACAGTCAAACATTGCGGCAAATGCTCATCGAGTTGTTGCAGGGGAGCGGCATGAATGTGCTAGAAGCGATCAACGGCGTTGATGCTCAGCAAAAAATTCAGATGAGTTGTCCAGATTTGGTGATCACCGATTTGATCATGCCTAAAATGAACGGATATGAGCTCTGTCGATGGATTAAGAGTGAGCCTTCCTATAAAAATGTGCCCGTGCTAGTTTGCACGACCAAAAGCGAAGAATTTGACCGCTATTGGGGGATTAAGCAAGGGGCAGACGCGTATATCACGAAACCATTTCACGCCCCCGAACTAGTTAGGACTGTAAAGCAGCTCTTAAAAAGTGCGAAGATGTAGAGTCATCTCGCCGTGAGTACTGTTCTACCTATTCCCCAGTATGCTAGGTAGCACCGCCTCTGGAGTAGTCAGCAGCCAGCAGTCCGCTATTGGCTATTAGCAGACTGCTAGTCCGACCATGGGAAATTATTGTCTAACAAGTTTTTAATCGTGTCGCATCGCAACCCCATTCCGACCGTTGACATCATTATCGAATTGACGGATCGTCCTCATCGACCAATCGTTTTAATTGAGCGGCTTAATCCTCCCCATGGCTGGGCACTGCCGGGAGGATTTGTCGATTACGGCGAATCGGTGGAGACGGCTGCCCGCCGGGAAGCGCTCGAAGAGACAGGCTTGACGATAGAACTCGTTGAACAGTTTCAGGTTTACTCTGATCCGAGGCGCGACCCTCGCAAACATACACTGTCAGTTGTGTTTTTGGCGATCGCCAACGGTGAACCCAAAGCAGCCGATGATGCTAAGACCTTAAAGCTGTTTGAAATCTGGCAGATACCCGATAAGCTATGTTTTGACCACGAACGGATTTTGCACGACTATCGCCAATATCGGGACTATGGATTGCGACCTCGCCTATCATCCTAAAATAGCCCCGCCCCCTTTAGACAGTAGGTCACGTGGTTACTGTTTACCTCTAACTATCGGTTAACACCCTATGCCTCGACACATCATTCACACCGAACACGCTCCTGCACCTGTGGGTCCCTATAACCAGGCGGTTTCGGCAACCGGGCAGATGATCTTTTTAGCCGGTCAAATTCCCCTCGATCCCAACTCAGGCGCGATCGTTGGGGAGGGAGATGTGGCTGCCCAAACTGAGCAAGTCATGACCAATGTGGGCGCTGTTTTAAAGGCAGCAGGCGCAACGTTTCAGGACGTTGTTAAAACGACGGTATTTTTAGCAGATATGAATGATTTTGCGGTCGTCAATCAAATATATAGCCAATATTTTGACGAAGCGAACGCACCTGCGCGTGCCTGTGTCGAAGTGGCTCGGTTGCCAAAAGACGTGCGGGTTGAAATCGAGTGCATTGCGGTGATTTAACGGGAACAAAATGCCTCAGCTTCACGCATTAATCTTTGATGTGGATGGTACGATCGCCGAGACTGAGCAGAATGGACACCGGGTTGCGTTTAATCGGGCATTCGCTCAAGCCGGGCTCGATTGGCATTGGTCGAGCGAGCTTTACAGTCAGTTGTTGTCGGTTTCGGGCGGAAAGGAAAGGATTCGATTTTATATCAGTCAGTATTGTCCTAATTCTGAGGAATTGAAATCTGCGGTTGATTTAACTGACTTCATCGCGACCTTACATACCGTGAAGACGGACTATTTTAAGCAGTTGCTTCAAGACGGGCAGATCCCGCCCCGTCCGGGTATCGTTCGGTTGATTCAGGAGGCGCGAGCGATGGGAATTCGGTTGGCGATCGCAACCACAAGCGCCCCTGAGAATGCGATTGCTCTCCTCACAACCGTCCTAGCTCCAGACAGCCCAGGTTGGTTTGAGGTGATCGCAGCAGGAGATATCGTCCCCCGAAAGAAGCCAGCACCCGATATTTATCACTATGTCGTGCAATCGATGGCTCTCAACCCTGCTGATTGCTTGGTCATTGAAGATTCTCAACACGGATTAGAGGCAGCTACTCAAGCAGGGCTTAACACCGTCGTTACAGTCAATCGCTACACTCGTGACCAGCAATTCCCCGATGCACTGCTCGTGCTTGATCATCTCGGAGAACCTGATTTGCCATTTCGGGTGATCAACGGGGATATCGGCAATGCGACCTACTTTGATATCAGCCTTGCTGAATCATTGATGAATGGGCACTAAAAACCCATCCAAAACCTCCAGCAAGTTTTCGGATGGGCACTAACAGTCGCTTTAGCAAAGCAAGTCATCATTTGAAAGTCGCAATTGAGCATTTTGACGGTGCTGAATGAGATCACGAATCACTTGAATTTGGTCGTCAGTCAGCATCGCTGGAGGATGTACCTGTTTAACCCAGGTCACAGCTTCCCACAGCTCAAAATCATGATGTAGACAGAGATAGGCAACACACAAAGTAGGCGATCGCTCGACCCCAGCAAGGCAGTGAACATACACAGTGTGGCGAGCTTCAAAACACTGATTTAAAATCTGCACGGCTCGATCAAGGTGTCGCGTATTAAGGCGAAGCAAATAGTCGCTGTCGGGAAGAATAAACCGCTGACACCGAAACGTTTGGGACACATCAAGCGGCAAGACGCCTTCGGCTTGAGCACATAACGACAAGACATGATCAATCCCTGCTTCAGATAGGATCTGGCTTTCACCGGATCGGGGGAGCCTGCCAATGGCTAACTGATTTGGCAAGATCCAGTGAATAGTAAGGGAGGATCTAGACGAACTGGACGTCTGGGCAGAGTGGGTTGCGGAATGGGTTGACGCCGCCAATTTTTGAATCCACTGCATGAGTGCTCGCATATCTGACCAATCGTTGCAATTAATGACAGAGTTATCCTGATTGAGTGTCCACATCGCAGCAAAGAGTATTTAGGATTACCCATCTCCTCTGCCACTATCAGGACACTTTAATGGCGATACTAGATTCATCCGGTTCGGGCGATTTGATGCGCATTCTCCTCAAGGGAGTCCTGTTGTCAGGGGTGCTGATTTTATTAAATCCTCTCGATGCTAGAGCGCAAACCGAATTCGAGACTCAAATTCGGTTAGAGTCAGGTGGCTCTGAAAGTCGTTATATTCTGGGTGCGGGCGATCGCCTCCAGATCGATGTTTTTAATGTGCCAGAATACAGCGGTAGCTATCAGGTCTTAGCCGATGGGTATCTAAGTTTGCCAATGGTCGGCACCGTTCGACTTGAAGGACTAACCCTCGATCAAGCCTCTGAGCGAATCTCACAGCAGCTCTCTCAGGTTTTGAGGCGTCCATTGGTGACGGTTCGGCTGCTCGAAGCAAGACCCATCACCTTGGCGATCGCCGGAGAGGTGAATCGACCTGGCACCTACACACTCACCGCTGAAGAGGCGAGTGTATCGCCGACGGTGACTCACGCCATTCAGATTGCTGGCGGAATTACTCAGTCTGCAGATATTCGCCAGATCCAAGTGCGGCGATCGCAACCCGACGGACAAGAATCCAGAGAAATCGAGGTCAATCTTTGGAGTCTGCTCCGAGACGGAGACTTGCGACAAGACGTGGCCCTGCGAGACAGAGACACGATCGTAGTCCCACTCGCGACAGATTTAAGCCCAGAAGAAACCACCCAACTGGCAACTGCCAACTTTTCCCCCGACCAGATGACAGTCAATGTGGTAGGCGAGGTAGATAGCCCTGGCGCCGTCCAGATTCCTCCCAACACACCGCTCAATCAGGCAATTCTTGCCGCCGGTGGGTTTAATAATCGAGCGCGGCGTAAGACCGTCGAACTAGTGCGGCTCAACCCCAACGGAACCGTAACCCGCCAGGACATCGAGGTCGACTTTGAGCAAAGCGTCAATGATGAAACAAATCCCCCTCTGCGCCCCTACGACACCGTCATTGTGGGACGATCAGGCTTGGCAAGAATATCAGACGTATTTGGCAGCATTATTTCGATTACAAGCGTTTTGAGACTATTGGGAATATAGCAATGCCCATTGTTCTAACATTTTGAGGCCGCATTTCGACTGCGCTCAATCCTCTGTTCTTGAGTGTTGAGCGCAGCCGAGAGCCACCCCAATCCCGCCCTTGTGTTGCCAGGTTAATATGCCTTACGCTCTCGCGTTAGAACTCCAAACGTGTAATACCAATTCTTCAAAGTAAGGCTACCAATGAACGAGCCGGAATCCTTGCAAGGCTGCTGGCCGTCAATCCAAAGTCGCAAATCCAAAATCGAGAATTGGTATAAGACACCCTCCTGAGTAGGTTCGAAGCCCGAGCAATCAGCAGACTATCCTGTGCGCCTTCAATGAATTGAAGTCCGGGCAGGCTTGAGATTGATTGAGTTTCGCGATGGTTGAATCGAGGCAGAGGCAGGATAAGTAACGCGCAGGATTTTTTCCATCAATCCGGGTGCTAAACGGTTACACCAAACAGCCACATGGCTTTGCCAGCCCACCAAGATTTCGGGGGCATCATGATGCAAACCCGCGACAAGCGCGATCGCAACTTTTTCTGGCGTAATCGGTATCACCCCACGAAACCACTGAATGTTTCTCGTCATGTCAGTATCGGTCAGAGTTGGCAACAGTGCTTTAACTTTGACATTGTAAGGAGCAAGTTCAGTCCTCAGAGCATGGGTAAATCCGATAATGGCGAATTTAGTCGCAGAATAGGTAGCCATTGTAGGCGCTGCAACCTTACCCATTAGACTGGAGACGTTGACGATTTGCCCTTCTTGCTGGGCTGCCATGCGTCGGGCAATTAGACGAGTGATGGTATACATCCCCATGACATTGGTGGCAATTTCTTCCTGGACTTGAGGCAGCTTCGACTTCAAGAAGGGAGTTTGATACGCGACTCCAGCACAATTCACAAGCAAGTGAACTGGACCATAATCGCGCCATGCTCGGGCGATCGCCACGTTGACTTCGACGGGGTGGGTCAGGTCAAAGGCAAGGGGAATGACGTCAACACCTAGAGCATCTAAAATCATCGCAAGTTCATCTAAGCGCTGGCGATCGCGGGCAACAAGCAGCAATCGCTGAATGCCGTGCTGCGCAAGTTCAATGGCGATCGCCCGTCCGATTCCGCGAGAGGCTCCGGTAATCAGAGCCGTCTTTCCTTGGATATTCATCGTCAAAACCTCCTAAGATGAGGTCTTGCTGCACAAATCTGAAACGATTCAATGCTTGTCACAATTCGCACAGATATGCAGCAAGACCGGTGTGTCCTGCGATTGGGAAATTCATTACGTTCGACATTCGAAATGCGTGATGTCTCACGGGGTGGCTCAAGACCCGTCTCAACGCTCCCGGCTGATAGAGATATCAGCGTCCAGAATTGCAGCGTTTCCTAAGAGAGGGCTCTAGGTTTCGAGTTGAACCCGGACAATTTGGGTGCAAACTCAACACGTTATGCAGAAACCAGCATGAAGAAACCAGCCGACAATTAGAATCTTGGTTATTGGTACATTTGAGATGATGGAAGGTAACCCTCTCACTCAGATTCGACACTATCTGTAATGAAAGGTGACTATTGGAACACACGCTAGAAAAGGAACACAGCGGCTTTCTTTGCCAATCAACCTCCCGATTCTCAGTTGATTTAGGCGTGAATGACGTTGGCGTAGAGCATAAGACAATTGCCTCCAAGATGTAACTGACGGGTTGAGAACCTTACTCGCATACGCTAGCAACCTTAATCAAACAATTGCAACATTTATTAATGAAACTTGCATATTGTTACATTTGTTGATTTTCTGTCTCAGATATGGGAGTGTGCTTGCCTATCGGGCTGCTGTCAAGAGTCCTATACCAAATCTCGTGATCCCCAATTTACATAGGATCAAGTCCACCCGAGAGAATTCTGAGAACGTCAGCGATTAACGGCTGAAATCTAAGAGGGCGATCGCCTCCCTTGGTGCACAAAAATGGGCGATCGCTCCAATCAGACGGTGTGCGATCGCCCGTTTATGATCGAATATCATTGAATGACTCAGTACCTCGGTACTCTCTACAAACAGCGCAATACAAAACGAAAACAGAATTCCCAACGAATTCTAGAGGATGTTAAACACCATTGACAGTAGGCTGTAGACCTTAAGCCGCTTTGCCGTGGTTGGTTGCTACCTTCTCCTTAAACATTTTACCTGCGCTAAATGCAGGAACCGTTGTTTCAGGAATCTGAATTGGTTTGCCAGTGCTGGGGTTTCGTCCTTCTCGAGCTTGTCGCTTTCGGGCTTCAAAAGTGCCGAATCCGACTAATGTGACTTTATCGCCACTGCTCACTGCTTCCATGATGATTTCAAGCGTCGCTGATAAAACAGCGTCCGCAGCTTTTTGGGTCGTTTGAGATTTGGCAGCGATCGCTGCAACTAGTTCGCTTTTATTCATAGGATTTGTTTTGAAAGCCTCAGACGCATTATAGGTCAAACATTTAGGAAGATAACCGTTAAATCGTTATCAATTTGACGCGTCAATAATTTTTAGGGAATTGCAAATGTCTCAGGGAAAACTTGGAATCTTCTGATGAGTGTTATCTCGTGAACTTGTCCCGGGAATCTTCTCATTGTTGTGACAAGGCTAGCCCAAAGACTGCTCAATGAGACTCTAAGTTAGCTAGCGAATTAGCTGCGCAATCGCCCCATCACACACAAGTTTTAGCGATCCCAGCTTAAAGAATTCTTGCGCCTCCTAACCCCTAGCCAACTTACCACCTAATGCTTTTCTAAAAAGAGGTAAAATCCTGGACGTGGATCAGGTTGCACGCAAATTTGTTGTGGATGTGACTCATAAGAGTTCATTTATAAATGGTTGAGTTACAAGCAACGCACATTAAATCCATAAATATTTTACATAAAAATAAAATTATTCGTTAAAGGGATTTGGGAATGAGCATCTCTACAGTGATGCTGAACAGTGATGCCGATTGACTGACAAACGATCGGGCTCGAGGGGGCGATCGCCCATGCCCGGTTGCGCCTGAGAGTGTTTGTCTAATCTCACCACCCGGCGAGTCCTACGCACGTCCAGCGTCCTAACGCACTGGCACACTGCTATAGTTTTGGGCGAGAGGGGTAAAACTCTAGTCGATATCGATACAGCGCGACTGGGTGACCGTTTGCTTTGAAATAGTCAGGGTCTTGAGGCGACAGATAAATCGCAGTCACTTGGTCGGCAACAATCTCTGGGACTTCATTGGGATGATGCTGATACGCTGTCGTAGTTTCAACGTCATTGAAATATGGCTGAGGAATGCCCTGAAAGCGTTGTTGAACCATCTCAGTTGCCACAAACCGATCGGCACTGGCAGGTTCTACCCATCGCCCAGTGACGGTTGAGATGACCTGGCGATCGCCCCGCATCCGTGTCAGTTGTCGATTTGGATTATCCGGATCAGTGTCTACAGATACTACCAGGCGATCTCCCTGGTCGCCCAAGGATTGCCTCAGATATGCCTGGGTTAAGTTAAGCCCGTTAAACGCGCGATCGGCCACGATAGGCTGAGCGCGATTCTTTCGATACGCTCTAAGAAGAAATGGAGAATTGCGCCGTTTCTGCATCGGTTCTTGAACGAATCGCGCGTTAAAGGTGATGGGTTGATTAAGATAGGTTTGATTAGTCGCAAAGCCAGGCGTGATCAAGGAAGGCGCGAGGGGAGCAGACAAGTCGACTAATGTCGTCGTCACCGTCCAATCGCCTTCAAACCAAGCCGGGTAAACCAAATCTCCGTCTGCCGTTTCCACGGTGGGCTTATGATGCCAGTGGGGAAATCGCTCCAGCCGATTGGTGAGAGCCCCCGCTTGAGCGGCGCCCGTGCAAAGCAACCACAGCACAATCAACAAAACAACCCATAGTAATCTGCCTTTTTGGGTCATAGCGTTTCGACGGGATCGGGGTGCCAACTATCACCATACTGATTTTTTAGCATCATCCAGGCATCAACCTGTCTAGGAGCACAGTCTTCAGGCTTGCCCCACTGAAGGAGTAGGCTCAAAGCAGGTTCTGAAGAGCAGTCTTCTAAAAATTCTTTCAACATTGCAGTCATCGTAGCAGTCATCATTATTCAGCATAATTTCATGGTTTCAAGATACCTTATACCAATTCTCGATTTTGGATTTGCGACTTTGGATTGACGGCCAGCAGCCTTGCAAGGATTCCGGCCCGTTCATTGGTAGCCTTACTTCGAAGAATTGGTATTAGGGAGGTAACGACCGAAGATAGAATCGAAAGCATCTGCTATAGCAAAAGGCAGGAGGTAGAAGGCAAAAGGCAGACGATCAACACTTTCTACTGGAACGTTTGAACAGTAGTTTGAACATTCAATTAAACATTCAAAGGGCACTCCGGGGCAGGTCTATTCTCCATCATCCGGTTCATCCAAATGCTCAGACACCTCTCGATATAGATTCAAAATGTGATCATCCTTAAGGCAATAAAATACATTGCGCCCTCGTTTGCGATAGCTGACTAACCGCATCGATCGCAACACGCGAAGCTGGTGAGAAACGGCTGATTCAGACATCTCAACAATGTCTGCCAGATCACGAACGCGCATTCCTTGCACTGCTAGAGCAGATAGAATTCGCCAGCGGTTCGCATCACCCAACACGCTAAAAAACTCTCCCATGCGCTGGGCTTTTTCAATGCTGACGATTTCCCGCTTTAATTCTGCTACATGTTCTGGCTCGATGGGTGAAGCAGTATCACAGGTTGGAATCGTTTGAGAATGAGCATAAGCCGACGAGGAAGACGAAGGATTGACTGAATTGGCCGACATGGTAGGTTTAGGAGTCACTGAATGCAATTACAAATTTCTGTAGTTAGAAAACAATTAAATCTTGGCACTAAAATACCTGAATGGCTGTTCATGGATTAAGATGAAAACATGAACGACTGTTCAAACATCTAATCGTATTGTATGAAGTCGGGAGAACACAATGGCAACGGTTACTCAAATGAAGTGCGCGTGCGAACCCTGTCTATGTATTGTCGATATTGATTCTGCCATTCAAAAAGATGGTAAATACTATTGCAGCGAGGCGTGCGCCAATAATCATCAAGCGGGCGCAGGCTGTGGGCATGCGGGATGTGGCTGCGATAGCTGAAGATCCGCCAATCTATAGAGATCCATAGCGATCGCCCCACTCTTAATTGGGTTCGCATCCGACTGCTTCTTCAGCGATCTGGCTAACGCGATGAGTCGGTGCGACGATTGATCCGCTGTCTAAGACGATCAGTGATGCGTGAGCGCGTCACGATACCCTGACTTGGGCTGAATAACAACGCAGTTATAAACAAAGCAAACACCGTCAGGGCGATCGCCGGTCCCGATGGCAGATCGACGTAGTAGCTTGCATACATTCCAATAACGCTGGCGATCGCCCCAATCGCGGCTCCCCAGAACATCATCAAGTGTAGTTCGCGCACCAGCAAATATGCCGTAATCGCTGGCCCGACCATCAACGAAATCACCAAAATCACGCCTACGGTTTTCATGCCTGCAATGATCGTTAATGTAATACCTGCCATCAACCCCAGATTGATGAGATTAACCGGAAGCCCGATCGCTTCTGCGCCCAATCGATCAAAGGTGAAAAACAGAAGCTCTTTATAAAACAAGCGAACCAGCAGCAGGACGACCAGCGCGATCGCCCCGGTGCGCCACACGTCGGTCGCTGTCACGCTTAGAATATCGCCAAACAGCAAGTCTTCTAGATCAATTCGCCTCTGAAGCACGGTTAATAGCAATACGCCCAATCCAAAAAAGCTAGAGAAGGTCAGCGCCATGGCTGAGTCAACTTTGACTCGCGATTGAGAGCGAATCCAGGCGATGACAAATGTGCTGACAATCCCAGATGTAAAGGCCCCAAACAAGAGGTCAATGCCTAAAAAGTTGGCGATCGCCAATCCCGGCAGCACAGCATGAGCAATCACATCACCCAGCAACGCCATGCGCTGCACAATTAAATAGCTGCCCACAACCGGGCAAATAATGCCCACCAATGTGCCAACAATGAGGGCATTCTGCATAAATTCATAGGTCAACGGTTCAACGAGCCAGTTCCACATACCACCGCATCACATCTACTGCCAACGCTTTAGTTCCCCAATCCAATTGACAGCCGGGGAGACACCCTTTAGCATTATTCCATAATGATAATCGTTCTCAAAATTTTGCTCTCAACACGCTAGGACGATCAATGATGCTCACTAAATCCTCTAAGTTGGTAGTTAAGTTCGGGAATATCGCAATTGTCTCACTGATCTTCGGCTTAGCAAGTTGCACTCAAGCTCCCGCCCCTACGCAAACGGAGGGACGCGAAGATTCATCTCAAACAGAGGCATCCCAACGGCCTCAAGTCGTTGCCACATCGACAGTGCTTTGCGATTTGACCCAGCAGATTGCTCAAGACACGATCGATTTGACGTGTCTCATGCAGCCCGGTCAAGATCCGCATATCTATGAGCCAAGGCCATCTGATCGCAGAGCCATTGAAGATGCAGACCTGGTTTTATACGGCGGCTACGGATTTGAGCCCGATCTGATTCAAATCATCAACGCCACCCAAACCTCAGTCCCCAAAGTAGCAGTCTACGAGGAGGCCGTCCCTGAGCCAATTATGGGCGACGCGCATGACCACGATCATAATGGTCAGAGTGATCATAAGGATGCTGCCACGGGTGCTGACCATGACCATGACCATGCAGAAGCAACTGCCGATCACGACCATGACCATGAGCATGAGCATGCAGACACGACCACTGCTAATGATCGCCTCGATGATCACGATCATGACACTGTTGATTCGGTTGCCGATCCTCATATTTGGCACGACGCTCAAAACGGAGTCCGCATGGTTGATGTCATTCAGACTCAACTGGCGCAAATAATGCCTGACCAAGCTAATATCTATGCTCAACATGCAGACGTACTGTCAAATGACCTCAATCAGCTTGATAGCTGGATTAAAGCGCAAGTTGCAACCGTTCCCGCTGACGCCCGCAAGCTTGTGACAACCCACGATTCGTTTAGATATTTTGCTCAAGCTTACGACTTTGAGGTAGAAGGTGCTTTAAGCGGTCTGAGCACAGACGAAAAACCGTCAGCGTCCCGCATGACCGAATTGGTCAGCCTGATCAAAGCTGCTAATGTCAAGGCTATTTTTCCTGAAAGTACGACAAATTCTCAATTGATTGAGGCGCTGGCACGAGATGCCAATGTGACGGTCGCTGAACAGGCTCTTTACGTTGAAGGGCCTGGGGGGGACGAGTCATCCGCACCGACCTATCAGACGATGCTCGTTAGTAATACCTGCACGATTGTGACAGCACTCGGAGGACAGTGCTCGCAATCAGATGCCCCCATTTAGGACAGTAGCGAATCGAGACGTCACAATTAGACTAGTTGTCTAGAGGCGATCGCTCTAAGATAAGCATATATACTAATTCTGCACCTGTAGAGGGGAATGCAACTTGAGTGAGCGATCGTCAATTATCGAAGAGCACGCGTGGGACATACTTGAACAATCAATTATCTATTATCAAGGACAACCTATCGGCACTATTGCTGCTCGCGACCCCGATATCGTCGCCTTAAACTATGACCAGTGCTTTGTCCGAGACTTTATTTCATCAGGCTGTTTATTTCTGATCACCAACCGATCGGATATCGTTCGTCAGTTTTTAGAAGCCACGCTAAAGCTGCAACCTAAAACTACTCAGCTGGATTCCTCGAAGCCCAGCCGCGGCTTGATGCCTGCAAGTTTCAAGATTCAATCTGTTAACGGGCAAGAGGTTCTCAAAGCTGACTTTAATATTGAGCTGCATAGCCTACAAGCCAATCACAGAGGGGAGCGACCGATTAAACGAATAGGGGAGACGCGTTTGATCAATTTCTTCCCACGGTCCTGACGAGGATGAACCGACATACCAGGTAGGAGGTAGAACATACGCTTGCTGATAATGCTCTAAGTAAAAGCAGTCGGATGACGTGTGGAGATAGTTTCGACCGTTTCCCACTTTTGGCAAAGAAGCAGACTCCAAATGTGCCTGTTCAGCGGCCATACGCGCTGTATGCGGCTTAGATTCAAAGGGGGCACTGCCATACCGCATCATCAAAGTTTGCTCACTGAATGGAATTCCCTTTTTAACAGAGGTAGCAAAATGTTCGCAATTGTTTTGCAACAAAGAATACTTTACCCGGCCTTGATCAAGAGCATATAAGGCGCGCTGAACCACGACATTTGGATTAAAGGATGCCGTGCTCACGTAGTTTTCAAGCTCAGAAAAATAGGGCGAATGGTTCTTAAACAATGGATGGTTATGGATGTTGTACAACGCTTGATAGTGTGCTTCTGCGTCTTCGACCAAACCGCCCTTTGAAAAGGCAGCAATCGTTGTCCTGACAACAGCATAATGATCAGTCGTCTCACACTTAGCATAGTGGACAACCGTTCCATCGCCTAAATCAATGCCATGATGGATGACTGGCGCCCCAATAAAGCTAGGGTTCTTTGTATAAATGTGATCGCCTCGCACCATAATTCCGATAGTCCTTCAAAGGGGGATAACACGTTGAGATAGGGAAATAAAAAATAAATTCATTAATTCGTGATGGCACCGCAGGCTTAGGTTAAGTACGGTGGCGTGAGCGTACTGGATGCAGGGATGGTTCGTTGACAGGCATTTCCACATTTTGCCCAAAACAATCCCCCGTGTGAGGATTACACAATTAGGCTTACGATATCTTGCAGAATTAGTAAATTAAAACTCATACAGGTTAGCTATTTTGGGATTTCATACCTAACATTGGTTAGTAACGTGCTAAAACCTGTCTTGTATGAATGAACTGCTACCGTCTGTTCCACATTGGAATCTAGCGCAACTGCTTGCTGATCTGGGCACAGCTAAATCAAGGCTGAAGCCAAGGAGTAAGGGGTTATCAGGATTTGAGCACGATTGTCTGGTATTGCTGCTCAATGGTCAGGGGCCAGACGACATTGCCCAATGCTTAAATCGAAAGCCGGGTGGCGTTAAAGTTGATTTGTCGAAGGGAATGTATAGCTATATTGAGCTGCTAACCGACAAACGACCTAAAAACTGGAGAGAAGTCCAATCTCTACTGGAGCAAGCTGGATATAGAAACGCTCAGGACACCTCACCGCGTTCTCTAGATGCTCAAGAGTTTGAGACTCAGGTCGATTTGGTTGAAGCGGTTGATGTTCCTGTGTTTTATGGGCGCGCCGAGACGATTCGGCAGGTGAAGCAGCAGATTTTTGATCGGCAATGCCGCGTGATATACATTCAAGGGCTGGGAGGAGTCGGAAAGACTGCTTTGACGGTCAAGCTGGTTGAACAAATTCAAGAGCAGTTTAGTCAGGTCATCTGGCGATCGCTGCGAAATGCTCCTCCTGCTGAGAAAACAGTGTCAAGCATCGTTCGCTTTTTGTCTAATGACGAGGCTGACCCTACTCCCTCAACGTTATTAGACTGTCTCGCGCGATCGCGGTGTTTGCTCATCTTAGATAATTTTGAATCTGTCCTCAAAAGCAGTACAGGAAGTGCTTACGGATACACAGGAGACTATGATGAAGGCTTTGAAGCCTACGGAAATCTAATCAAACAGATTGGAGAAATTCGACACCAAAGCTGCCTAATCATCACAGGGCGAGAAAAACCTAAAGAAATTGCGGTATTGGAAGCAGAGAAGCACCCTATTTATTCGTTCCAACTCGGAGGATTAGATCCATCAGAGGCTCAATACATTCTCGCTGAGGCAGGCACGCTGTCTGGTTCAGAAGGCGATCGCACTCTAGTCATTAACCACTATGCGGGTAATCCGCTAGCGCTCAAGATTACCTCTCGTTTAATTCACGAGTTTTTGGGGGGGAGTCTCTCTGAATTCACTCAAACTTACTTAACCCAAGGGCGAATCCCCTTCAGTGACGTTAATGATATTCTGGCCCAGCAATTTGCTCGTCTCTCGCACGTTGAGCAGGAGATTATGTATTGGCTGGCCATTAATCGTCAGCCCGTCTCTTTGGTTGAATTGCAATCTGATTTAGCCTCATCTGAATCCCAGATCAGAGCATCAGACGCTTTGATCTCGCTGACTAGACGATCATTCATCGAGCGGACGGCAGAAGGCTTCACGCAACAACCGGTTGTCATGGAATTTATTGTTGATCATTTGATTGAAAAAATATCCCAAGAGATCGTAGGAGAAACTCCTAATCTTCTGCATAAACATGCTCTAATCAAAGCCCAAGCAGATGATTATATTCGAGAGTCTCAAACTCGTTTAATTCTAATTCCTGTTCTAGATAGACTCAGCCATCATCTTATTCACAAACGTCTCATTCAAGACACGCTCGATGAACTACTGATTAATATTAAAACCACGTCCTCTCTAATTAATAGCTATGCAGGCGGAAATATTATTAATTTGCTGTGCGGCTTAAACTGTGATTTAGATGACTATGATTTTTCCAATCTAGACATCCGACAAGCCTATTTGCAAGACATCAACTTATATCGGACCAATTTTTCTAATGCAAATCTTTCTAAGTCAGTTTTCACCAAAACATTTGCAAGTGTAGCGTCGGTTGCCTTTAGTCCTGACGGAGACTTGCTAGCAACAGGGAATGCCAATTACGAGATTCATCTGTGGCATGCTCGGAGTGGTCATCAACTAGCAACGTGTAAAGGACACACGAATCGGATTTGGTCGGTTGCCTTTCATCCGCAAGTAGACCTATTGGCTAGCGGCAGTAGCGATTGCTCGATTCGCCTCTGGGACTTTAGCGGTCAATGTCTCGCAACCTTGCAAGGGCATACTGGCCGAATTTGGGATATTGCCTTTAGCTCAGATGGTCAATGGCTGCTGAGTGCTAGTAGCGATATGACGATTCGGGTCTGGAATCTGAGCACCAACCAAGTTTGGATGACGCTGGATGGACATTTAGCAGGGGTTCGGGCAGTTGCCATAAGTGCTGACGGGAAGCGGATTGCCAGCGGCGGGGATGATCAATGCATGCGCCTCTGGGACGCTCAAACGGGGGAATGTTTGCAGGTAAGTGCCCAGTCTGGAGTCGTTCGCGATCTTGCGTTTGCGCCCCCCCACTCACCTCAGCAGTATTTGGCAAGTACCAGTGAAAATGGCATGATTCAGCTTTGGGACGCGCAAACAGGGGAATCTATTCGACAGTTTTTGACTCAACCTGATCAGGTATGGACGCTTGCATTTAGCCCTAATGGGCGGGCGATCGCCACGGCAGGTCAGCGAGGAGCCATCACATTTTGGGATGTCCAAACTGGCGCCATCATCAAGATCTTGCACGAAACCCGAGGGCTTGGGATCACATCGATTGATATCAGTCCTGACGGGCAAACTATTGCTGCAAGCAGCATCGATCGAACCATTCGACTTTGGCATATTACGAGTGGCGAGCCTTTAAAGACATTGCGCGGCTACTCCAACTGGGTCTTGTCGCTAGCGTTTAGTCCGGACGGAGAGAGTCTTGCAATGGGTAGTAATGACCAAACCATTACCTTATGGAGTCTCGATACTATGCGCGTGATAAGGGGCATCGATTCGCTGAGCACCCCCGCTCAATGGTTGGCGTTTAGCCCAACCCAACAGCTTCTAGCTAGTGGTCATCCCGACGGTTCAGTTAATATTTGGTATGTCGAAAGTGGACGACTCTTCACAAGACTCCACCAACATCAAGGGCACGTCTGGTCAGTATGCTTTGACTCCCACGGCACACTGCTTGCTAGCGGAAGTTGGGATCGGACTGTGAGGCTTTGGGATGTTAGAACGGGCAACTGCTTGAAGGTTCTAGACGCTCATACGAGCCAAGTTTGGGGAATTTGCTTTTCTCCCAATAGCAGCCTATTGGCAAGCGGATGCGATGATGGAACCATCTGGCTTTGGGATATTGAATCGGGAGAATGCCTGAGACATTGGCAAGCCCACTCTGGCCAGGTTTGGCTAATGCGGTTTAGCGCGGATGGCAAGACCCTAACGAGCGGTGGGCGTGATGGCAGCATCCAGCGATGGGAAGTCAATACTGGCAAATGCTTCGGAGCAATTCAACCCGTGAGTGAATTGTGGGCTTTAGACCTCAATTCACGAGGTCAGACGGTAGCAGGGCATCACCACTATGAGATTCAAATTTGGGACATTGAAACGGGTGAGCAACGGTGTTGTCTAGCTGGGCATACGGATGAGCTTTGGATGATGTGTTCGAGTCCAGATGGGCAATTACTTGCAAGTAGCAGCAAAGATGAAACAGTCAAACTATGGAACCTAGAAGCCTACGAGTGTATTAAGACCTTGCGAATTACCAAACCCTACGAAGGGATGAATATTACAGGGGCGACAGGGTTAACGGATGCACAGCGATCAACCTTGCTCGCACTGGGGGCGATCGATGAAGATACAGTCGTGGTGGGTGAGAGTCGGTAACAAATACACCAAACTTTTGCAGCGCGATCGCCATTAGATCGATACTGAGATGGAAACTAGTTTGTAGTTCATCAGCCTATGCTCACTCTCATCCAGGTAATGCACCACCATAAAATTATTTTTAATACCAATTCTTCGAACTAAGGCTACCAATGAACAGGCTAGAACCCCTGCAAGGCTGGTGGCCGTCAATCCAAAATCGCAAATCTAAAATCGAGAATTGGTATAACAAGCCCTAAGCATGCTGACCTACAAGCATTGATACCTGGCGTTCAAAAATGTCGCAGGCTTTGCGAACAAGCCGCAGGCCATCATCCCGCGAGATTTCAGCAGTAACGGGCGCAAATTCCTGAAGAATTTCAGTTTCGGTGGTTTTATAGTTTTCGATCGATATCCCAAACGTTTGAAGATAAATCGCACTGTCAGGATCACTCTCTTTGACAAATGCCAGAATAGAATTCAAATAGGCAATGACATCCGGATGTTTGACGCCTTCAGTTGTTGCGGCATACAGCAGAGTACCATTGAGATAATCAAATTCTGGAACCGCAAGGAGATCCTCGTAAATTTCAAAGGCATGAACTCCTGCAACAGGTCTAACGGTAAGCCCTTCATGCCTGACCCTGATAGCCGCGCTGTAGACCAAAGCTGCGATCGCCAGAATAACGCTGGGATAGTCGCTATCGGTTCCTCGGGATTCTACGGTTCCTAGGGCATTCAGCCGAACTGGATTCCAGGCAGATTTTAGCAAACTGCCGCCTGCTTCGAAGAAAAGCGATCGCTTAACGTCTGCCCGATCCATGGCTTCTAACCAGGCATAATAGCGGGCAAACTGCATTCTCACGAGGCTAGCTACATTGGTGGCATAGGGCTGTAGCTCACCGGCTTGAGGCAGATGCGTATACACGCCTTCCCAGCCAAAATCATAACTGCCCCGATAGTGAACTGTACGCGCCGCTAATCCAAATACGTTTCCTTCATAAAACGGGCAGGCGCGAGAAAACGCAATCAGCGCTGGATCTAAAGCCGTTACTAAGTTGTAAAGACTCAGCGCTTCGGCTCGATCTGCCGATGATGTTTCGTACGAAATTCCAATGTCTGGATCAATCGTGCCAGGAGGTAATTCTATATGCAGGTGGGTGCCAATGCAGCGCCCCGCTCGGAGGAAACGATCATATCCTACGGTGCGCGCTTGGACATGGTAATTGAGTTCGTTACGAATGACAGGGGTGAAATGCA
Source organism: Elainellaceae cyanobacterium (assembly GCA_051117335.1). Classification (GTDB taxonomy): domain Bacteria; phylum Cyanobacteriota; class Cyanobacteriia; order CAZCXK01; family CAZCXK01; genus DBGGTD01. The sequence continues at coordinate 56,023 of JBNPEB010000019.1, read as the reverse complement.
GCGGATACTGCGATAGCGGATAGAGTCGCAAATCTAATTCGTGTGCAACATGGAGCGCTAGCTTAAGATTCTCAAGATATTCGATTGCCAATTCGGACATACGATACACGGGAGGAGTATTCACTTCAACCATGTTCTTGACAAACTCTGGCGCAAAGTAGTCAGGATTCCGTCCTTGGGTAGTGGCTAGAGCTCGACAATGCTCTAGAAATTCATCCGCACGATCCGAAATCGCTCCTGATGTATCAACTAGGAAGAATTCTTGCTCAAGGCCAATCCGGCGATCGCGTTCTTTCATGGTCGACCTGGATACTCCACAGCTAGCTTTCTAAAGCGATAACATTCTCGCTCCAATCTTGATTGTATTGTTTAGGCTGGCAAGGAAGTTACTGAAAGTATCTAGGTTTATATATAGCAATGTGCGCGTCAAGCACAGAAACGGTGGTGAAGGGCGCGCCGCGCGGGTTCACCATACAAATCTGAGCCCGTAGGGCTATAGACAATTGGGAGAGCGCTACAGAAGCTGGGGATCTGTCAAGAATCATACTGATCTCAGCAACACCTTAAACATGAGCCACCTCATAGAACACAGCAGTTTAACCTGCCAGAGTAGGGGTAGTGATTCAAAACACAGCCATGACCTACTCTAAAATCAACTGGCAAACTGCTCCTGGTCATCAGGTGTTAGCAGCCGCAGGCAAAACGATTTTGCGCCCTGGTGGTCGTGCTGCGACGGACCAACTTCTCGCTTGGGCAGATTTTCGACCCGGTGAAACCGTCTTAGAACTGGCCTCTAGTTTTGGCTACAGTGCGATCGCCCTGGCTCGACAGTTTGGGGTGCGCGTAGTCGGGATTGAGGCAAATGTAGCAAGTGTTGCTCAAGCCCGCGCCAATATTGCCAATGCCGGACTGGCTGATCAAATTGACATCATTGAAGGCAATATTTTTAACCTTGATCAGATTCAAGAGCAGTTTGACTACGTTTTAGCCGAGGCGATTCTGACCATGCAATCTGCTCCTGGCAAAGAAAAATTGCTATCCCTAATTGGCGATCGCATCAAGCCAGGTGGCACATTCCTGAGTCATGAACTCGTCATCTATGGGCACCAAGCCGACGTGCATCGCGCCTTATCCGAAGCGATTCGCGTGAATGCAACCCCACTTTCTGAATCAGGATGGATTGATGCTTGTCAACAGGCAGGGCTTTCGGTCAATCAGCATCATACGGGGGACATGCGGCTACTTGATCCTCGTCAGATGCTCGATGACGAAGGGCCAGTGCGTGTGCTGAAGATTTTTTGGAGCGTGTTAACCCGTCCCAACATCCGCCAGCGCATTTTCGGAATGCGGCGTGCCTTTCAAACCCATCGTGATGAGTTAGGGTACATCATTTTGTGTGCTCAAAAGCATTCTTAAATCTAGTAATGAAAGGGAACCCATCCAGAGATCTACCATGTCTACAATCGTCCCTGCTAACCAATCAACTGCAATTCGACTCAGCAACTATTTGGAATATCCTCAATCTGGCGTGTTGAGTAAGGTGCTCCTCAAGTTGCCGACCTGTCAATATACGCTGTTTTGCCTTGCTGCAGGCACCGATATTTCAGAACACACGTCTACTCGCAATGCCACTGTCCAGGTTATTGAAGGACGAGGGATATTGACCCTGGAGGGCAATGACTTTCCCTTAGAACCGGGTGTATTTGTGGTGATGCCTGCAAATGCTCCCCATGCGTTACAGGCAAGCGAAAACCTCGCATTTTTATTGACGCTTTCAGATTAGACTTCTTAGGCTTTAGGAGAATACCTAATACGTTTACGCCGGTTACTTCTCTCTGTCATTCTCTATCATTCTCTCCAGAAGCGATCGCCTCTAACGCCTCCAGGTCTAGAATTTGAATGTGCCCGCCCCGCTGATAGTCAACAACAGACTTCAGGCTCTTAAACAGTCTCACGCATTCTTCGTAGGTAATCCCGATACTTCGGGCTATTTGATAGTGAGGCAGCTTCACTCTCAATTCGGATGACTCGCCGATCCCTACTTCAGATGCGGTATATAGTAAAAACCGGGCCAGCCGCACGATCGCCCGTTCAGACACCAATCCGTGCACGGTATCGTGAAGCTGTTGGAGTCGATGATTGAAGACCATCATCATCCGCAGGGCAACGTCGGGCGATCGTTGAATCATCTGCAACAGAGCATCTCGGTTGACTCTAAGAATTTGACACGCTGTCATAGCTGTGACTGTGGCCGGAGCAATTCCTGTGCCCACGAGGGCTGGAGCTGCAAAGATATCCCCAGCCGATAAGACTCGCAAAATTGTCTCTTTGCCCGTCGTTGCAGTTTTACTGACGCGAATCTGACCGCTTACAACTGCGTGTAAACAGGTAGGCAGGCGATCGCCCTCAATTATGATTAACTCTCCCTCTCGATACGAATCAATGGAAGCATGAGGCTGCAACTGGCTTAGTTCAGTTTTGTTCAGGGTCTTTAAAACATGAACAGATGCCAAGTGTTCGAGGGTTGCCTGCATGATGCACCACCCATGGATTGGAAAATCCGTGACCATCAACCCCCATCGCAACTATTAGGGCTGATTGACTGACAAAAGATTCTGCATTGGGCGAGGAAACTCGCCCCTACGGAATTTCGGACGATGTAGGTAACCTGACCCTTTGAATGGTCTGCGTTCTGGTAAGTTTTGTCAATCAATCAGCTATTAGGGGGACAGTTTCGCCTTCTTTGCGCGAGTGTCTTGATACCACTGAGCAACCGCCGGAGTCCACGCTTCAAACTCGCTGTAGAGTAATTCGCAGAACTTTTGGGCTTCTAACTGGGCGTCGGCTTTCCATCTCAAATCCAGCAAATGCATGAGCGATCGCAAGTTGCAGCTCAACACAAAATGCTGCCGCACATCAAAGGGAATAATACCCCGCGCGTGTTCTTCAGAAAGCCCATCGTCCATGTGCTGTCGATATCGGCGACATGCCTCTAAGCACCAGTTCACATCGGCTTGGCGCTGTTCGTCAGAATATACATAGTGCTTCCCTTGGCGGTTTGAGTAGTGCCCAACTGGGCGCAAATAAAATACATCCTCAACATCACGGGTGCCATTTGCGACGTCAATTAGCCGCTGACCCGTGTAGCGAAACGACTGCACGTCAAATGACACCCCCACGCGATGGGTGCGAAGCTGCTGCATCGTGGAATGGGGAAAATAGCCCACATTCACTGTAATTTGAGGATGCTCAAGTGGCCCATAATGGCCTCGGTTTCCTGCTAACAAATGTTTGACGATCAGCTCTCCAGCTTTTTCTTCATCGGGAAAGCGATCGCCATGCTCAGCTACCAAATGTTCAGAATAGTCCTGATGCATGGCCGCCCAAACCACCTGCTGCGGATTCGGCGTCGCTGCGACAAGCTTGACAGTGAAGTGATTCACGATTCCATCCTCTGGTTTCCGATACTCGCTAGATACGAGCCAGCGTCACGGCTTCCACCTGGTCTTGATATTTGCCTCGACGCGCCTCATAGCTAATTGCACAGGGTTCGCCTTCTAAAAACAGGAGTTGAACAATCCCTTCATTGGCATAAATGCGGCAGTCTGCACTTGATGAATTTGAAAATTCTAGGGTAAGATGCCCCCGCCAAGCGGCTTCGGCAGGCGTCAAATTCGCAATAATGCCACAGCGGGCATAGGTGCTCTTGCCGATGCAGATGACGGTGATGTTTTCTGGAATATTCAGCCGCTCTAGCGCCACGCCTAACCCATAGGAATGAGCTGGGAGAATAAAGAAGTCTCCGCTTTCATCGGAATAAAGCTGAGTAGGCTCTAGGTTATCCGGGTTAAAGTTCTTGGGGTCAACGACCTTGCCTGGAATATGCCGAAAAATCCGAAATTCTGCCGGAGAGAGGCGAATGTCATAGCCATAGGACGATAAGCCATAACTGATAACCGGGCGTGATGCGCCATTCCTATTGGGGTTGACTGTGCGAATCAAACTAGGCTCAAACGGTTCAATCATCCCCTTCGATGCCATTTTCCCAATCCAGGTGTCGTTCTTAATCATGACCCATTCCTTTTCAAAATCGTTTTCAAGCCCGTTGGCTGCGACGAAGCTCGGTAATTTGATCGGCAATATCCAAGATAGATTCAGGCATCTCAGGCCCCGTCAAAATCACATCGACGTGCTTCGGGCGGTTTTGCAAGAAGGCTAAAACATCATGCTCAGAAATCAGATCAAACTTAATGGCAAGGCTCAGTTCATCCAAAACCACCAGCGTATAGTTGCCTTGAGACACAATATCTTGGGTATAGTGCCAGAGGTCATGGAGCGCCGCTCGTTCGCAGTCCTCTAGATGGGGCGTGTCGATACATCGAGGCAAATTGCAGCGCAGCCAATCTAGATGTTGCCCCAGTTGAATAGGGTGTTCGTGTCCCTGTTCAATGCCACCTTTTAAGAATTGAACAACCAGCACCGGGGTTCCTTGTCCCGCGATTCGGAGGGCTTGAGCCATCACATTAGTAAAAAAGCTGCGATGGGTACAGGTAAAAACCTGCACCAGCCCCTCGACCGCGTGAGAGAGTTGCTTGTTTGGATGAAGCGTTGACGTTTCGAGCTGAGAAACCATACAGCAAAAATTGACAGCGATAATGGATGATTCGATTTAACGGAAAAATTATTACGATGCACTAACTACACGCTAATGCAAATGGCTAGTAGATCACCCAAATGCAAACAATTGGTAATCAAAATATGGCGTATTTTGCGATGTATTCTCCCTATTAAGCACCACATCTGTAATCACGTCAATATCGTGGTTGATTGTCTATCCAGATTGCAATCCTCGCAGTTTATCAAGCATAGGAGCGATTCAAGAGGGGCTGAGTTCCTAAAATTTGGCGTGAGGTCAGTGCCATATCCCCCCGTGTAGGATTGAATTCTGGAAAGAAATAAAGTTTTATAAAGCCTAGGCTTAAATCTCACTTAAGTCCGAATCAACGCTGTGTTAGTTAGGACGATATTTCCCACCATGAAGAAACACCTTTTAGTGATTGCAAGCATCGTGGCGATCGCCCCTGGTTTTTTGTACGCATGTTCATCACCCGAACCCGAAGCAGACGCGCCCGCTGAAAGCCAAACCGAGACTGCGGCAACCGACGAATCAGCAGACGGGGGTGAGGGAACCCTCGAACTCAGAGCCAACGGGGAAGATTTTGTTCGCCAAGGGTTTGTGACTAAAGACGGATGGCAGGTGAGTTTCGACCACATTTATGTGAACTTGGCAGATGTCACGGCATATCAAACCGATCCTCCCTATGACCCAGACACTGAAGGCGAGCTGAAGGCCAACACAGAGGTTGGTTTAGACGAACCCCAAACGGTTGACCTAGCAGAGGGTGACGAAACGGCTGAACCTATTCTGATTAGCGAGGTGATGGCTCCAGCAGGTCGATATAATGCGCTGTCTTGGGAGATGGTTCCGGCTGATAGCGGGCCGGCTGAGGGATACACCCTAGTCATGATGGGGACGGCTGAAAAGGATGGTCGTGCCGTTGACTTCACCATCAAAACCGATCAGCCCTATGCCTATACCTGTGGTGCCTTTGTCGGAGACGAGCGGAAAGGCATTTTAGAGTCGGGAGATACCGCAGATCTCGAAGCCACTTTCCATTTTGACCATATCTTTGGCGATGGTGAAGCGCCTGCGGATGATCCCATCAATACGGGGGCAGTTGGGTTTGAGCCCTTTGCGGCGATCGCCCAAGACGGTCAGCTTGATGCAGACATGGCCGCTCTCGAACAGCAGCTTCCGCAAGAAGACTATGCCACGCTCAAAGACACGATGGCGGGGCTAGCTCACGTTGGGGAAGGGCACTGCAAAGAATCAATGCCTGAGTCGGCGTAGGGGCTAGCAGATCTCTCCAGCACTAAGTCAGCCTGCACTCCATCAGCGGGCGCTAATTCACCAGACTGACACAGACCATTTTCATAGATTAGGTAGATCATGAGCGGTATGAGACAAGCACTGAGTCTTCCGGTTGCACTTCTTTCGACACTGGGCATCGCAGAACGGGCGATCGCCCACGGGGTTGAGATCGAGTATCGAGCAGCCCAGGCGATTACCGTGATGGCAACCTATGATTCGGGTGAACCGATGGCGGAAGCACAGGTGGCCGTGTTTTCACCTGACAATCCATCTGAGCCCTGGATGACGGGAACCACCAGCGAGCAAGGGGTCTTTACGTTTGCTCCCGATGCGTCTGTTCTAGGAGATTGGGAGGTGCAGGTTCGTCAGGCAGGGCATGGTGATATTCTTACCATTCCCGTTGAAGAGAGTTTTGCGGAGGGCGGCGCAGGTGGCTCGACGGATAACGTCGCTGCCTCATCCGGTGGAACAGGTAGCTTTACCCCACTTCAGAAAATTGTCGTTATGGGTGCCGTCGTTTGGGGCTTTGTCGGGACGGCGCTCTTTTTCATGTCAAGGAAAAAATAGGAATGCATATTCCAGACGGTATTCTTCCAGCGCAAATTTGTATTGGGGGGTATGCGATCGCCGCTCCAGTCACCTGGTATTCATTGAAACAAATCAGACGCCAATCTGATCCCACCGAGGGGGTTCCCAAGGCGGCGCTGATGACGGCGGCATTCTTTGTGGCATCATCCATTCATATCCCGATTCCGCCGTCTAGTGTTCACTTGGTGCTCAATGGGGTGCTCGGTGCCATCTTGGGCTACTATGCGTTTCCAGCCATTTTGGTGGGGCTGTTCTTTCAAGCCGTCATTGTGGGACATGGGGGGTTAACCACGCTGGGAGTCGATGCGGTGATGATGGGAGTGCCTGCGCTGATTGCTCACCACATTTTTCAACTCCGCTATTCGTTGGGCGATCGCATCAATCCAAAATTTGCCGATGGGGTTTGCGCCTTTCTGGCGGGGGCGATCGGGTTGGGGCTTTCAGCCTTGATCTTTTTTGCGGTCGTGATTACCACAATTCCATCCGGCTTTAATGCGACGACCGAACAGTCCGCCATTTATGGATTATCATTCGCCCATATTCCCTTAGCACTGCTAGAGGGCATCTTCACCACCTTACTGGTGTTGTTTCTTCAGCGCGTCAAGCCAGAACTGCTCAATAATCACAGAAAACGGAGCGTTCAATCACAGCGGCATGTTGAAGAAGAGGTCGAGCGCGTTTAGAGGAAAGGTAGACAGAAATTGAGAGTGGCAACAGATGGCAAATGTGAGGAATAGGTCGTGAGATTTGAGCTAGACGAATTTGCTCATTTAGATTCTCCGCTGCACCGATGGGATCCCAGATTTAAGCTGTTTGGCTTTGTCATTTTGATGTTTGCCTTTGCCTTTGTCGAAGATTTACGCATCCTTCCTGCGATGCTCGGCATCACCGCTAGTCTTTATCTGGTCTCGAAACTGCCGTTGCGCTACTGGCTGGCTCGATTCCGTTATCCGGGCTTTTTCCTGCTCGGCATTATTGTCATGCTGCCGCTTTTCTCAGGGGAAACGGTCATTTTTAAGTGGGGAATTGTTTCGGTCTACAAAGAAGGATGCCTTGACGTAGTGCTCATTGCCAGCCGATTTGTGTCGATTTTAACGACCGTGCTGATTTTACTCGGCACAACGCCATTTTTGAAGATGGTTAAGGCGATGCGATCGCTCGGATTGCCGCCTCTGTTAGCCGACCTCATGCTGCTCACCTACCGCTACCTGTTTGATGTGGCTAAAAACTTAACGACCATGCAGCAAGCCATGCGACTGAGGGGGTTTGGCAGTTTGTCTCACCGTGCGACACACCAACCCTGGCGCAGATTTCCTAGTCTTCGAGACTTGAGCCAGTTGGCATCCCTGGCAGGAACGCTGTTTGTCCGCAGCTATGAGCAATCTGAGCATGTCTATAAAGCCATGAAGCTACGCGGATATGGGAGCCAGTTTGCTCAATATCGTGAATTGAGTTGGCATCCATCCCAAGTGCAGCGGTGGTGGGATGCGATCGCCCTTGCTGTGATTCTGTGCCTGGCGGGAGGCGTTATCATCGCAGAATTGCTATAACCCATCCGGAGACCCCTTAATCGATTACGTTATGGATCAACCCCGATACAATTCGTCCCATTTATTTCCTGTTTTGAAAGACTCGCCTAATGGCTCACCTGAGGTGTCTCAGCAGGCGATCGCCATCCAGAATGTGCAATTTTCCTACCCTAATCGACCGAATATTCTGCGGGATATCAATTTATCGATTGATGCAGGCGAACGAATCGGGGTGATGGGCCCGAATGGTGCTGGTAAGACAACGCTGTTTATGACCATATGCGGCATTCTGACGCCTACTAAGGGAGATATTCTCCTATTTAACCAGCCCATTGTGCCAGGTGAGTTTCGCCCTGAAATCGGATTGGTATTTCAAAACCCAGACGATCAGCTCTTTTCGGCTTCCGTGTGGGAGGATGTGGCATTTGGTCCAGAAAATCTAGGCTTGCCCCCTGACGAGGTCGATAGCCGTGTGTCGGAGGTGTTAACCCTCACGGGGATGACCGACCGCGCCGATCGCGTTCCTCATCATCTGTCAGGTGGGGAAAAGCGCATGGTGGCGATCGCCGGAGTCTTGGCAATGCGCCCCAAGCTGGTCATTTATGACGAACCCTCTGCCAGTCTCGATTTAAGAGCCCGTCGTCGCCTCATTCAGTTTTTGCAAAAGTCTCAAGAAACGATTCTCGTGTCGTCCCATGATTTAGAATTCATTCTCGAAGTGTGCGATCGCGTTATTTTAATTGACGAAGGAAAAATCGTGGCAGACGGCAATCCCCGCACAATTATGGGAAATGAAGACCTAATGCTTGCCCACGGGCTCGAAAAACCGCATTCCCTAATTCCCCATGTAGAGCCGCATCATGACAATCCAGGGAGTTAGGGCGATCGGGAAGACGCGGCATATGTTTAACAACGTCGTGAGCGAGACGCTCACATTAGGGATTGGTGCCTTAAATAATGTCCCGGCGGTTGGGTAGGGGCAAACGGCCGTTTGCCCCTACAGAGCCATTGCTAGTGATCGGCTATTTACACGCGAATCCCTTAGAGGTATGAAACGTCCGTTGTCTTGTCCTAGTAAAATTCATAGTGTAGATGCGTGGCAACGAAAAACGAATGATGACATCTCAACGGACATTTTTTCGATGGGTAAAGGGTGGATTCGCAGCGATGTTGAGCGGTTTGCTGTGGTTGGCTGGAGTGGCGTATGCCAACGGGGCGATCGCCGCAGTTGCTCCGAGTCAGCAATCTCCCATTGAAGTGAGAGTTCACCTGGGCACAGCGGCTGACGAGCTGAGATTCGTTCCGGATGAGCTAGAGTTTGAATCCGGCAAACGTTACACCCTGGTACTTGACAACCCTAGTCCCGAAAAACATTACTTCACCGCCAAAGACTTTGCCGACGTCATCTGGTCGCAAAAAGTTGAGGCAGCAGGCGTTGAGGTGAAAGGAGCCATTCATGAGCTAGAGCTAAAACCTGGAGCCGAAGCTGAATGGGTATTTGTGCCGCTAAAACCCGGAGTGTATGAGCTACACTGCTCCATTCCTGGACATGCAGAGGCGGGAATGACTGGGACATTAACCATTTCGAGTTAAATTGGGAATTTCAGAAGCGCCGCGTTTGGTCGCTGGCTATATCCAGAATGTCTGGGTTGCGTTAGCGTAAAAGAATACCTCAAATACATCTTGATCAGCTAAGAGCCTACTTGATGGCAAGCATCTCGCTCACATAACCTCTTCTCTCGTACCGTTGCTAGCTATGAATTTTCTCACCGATCTGCTCCCCAAACCGATTCAAGTGCCCCACATCCGCAAACAGCGCCGAGGTGTGGAAACGAAGTCTGAGCACGAAATCGAAATCATGCGTCAGGCATCCAAGATTGTGGCGACGGTGCTCAAAGAAATTTCTGAACGGGTCGAGCCTGGCATGACGACGGCAGACTTAGACGCTTACGCGGAAACACGCATCCGCGAAATGGGGGCAACGCCAAGCTTCAAAGGCTACTACGGGTTTCCTGCGTCAATCTGCTCATGTTTGAATGACGAGGTGGTGCACGGCATTCCCAGCGCGAAAAAGGTGATTCGCCGGGGTGACATTCTCAAGGTGGATACCGGGGCATATTTCAACGGCTTCCACGGAGATTCATGCATCACGATCCCCGTCGGCACGGTTAATCCAGCGGCGGCTGAGCTGATTCGAGTGGCGGAGGAAACGCTTTACAAAGGCATTGAGCAGGTCAAAGCAGGAAATCGCCTTTTAGATATTGCGGGAGCCATTCAAGATCACGCAGAGGCAAACGGCTTCAACATCGTAGAAGATTTTACCGGGCATGGGGTGGGTCGCAACCTACACGAGGAGCCCTCGGTGTTCAACGTTCGCACCCATCAGTTGCCCAACGTGAAACTGCGAGCCGGGATGACTCTCGCAATTGAGCCTATTTTAAATGCAGGCTCTAAGCATACTCGCACCCTGCGCGATCGCTGGACTGTTGTGACGGTCGATCGGTCACTGTCTGCCCAATTTGAGCACACCGTCTTGGTGACCGAAACTGGATACGAGATTTTGACCGATCGCTCAACGGTGTAGACCTGCTCCAAATCCTGCTAGGGCGATCGCCATTGGATAAATCCGGTGTTCTTGCACTTGAATCCGCTGGTGCAGCGTATCGGGAGTATCATCGGGCAAAATGGGCACAACGGCTTGCATGACGATGGGGCCGCTATCCATTTTGAGAATGGCGTGGTGAACGGTGCAACCCGTGACTTTCACGCCAGCGCTGAGGGCTTGTTCGACGGCGCGAATTCCTGGAAAGCTCGGCAGTAGGCTGGGGTGGATGTTCAAAATCCGATTTGGGAATTCATCAAGCAAGACATCGGTGACGAGGCGCATCCAGCCCGCCATAATGACCCAATCAACATCGTGCTGATGAAAGGTGCTGACGATCGCCCGATCGAGGGCTGCTCGGTCGGGAACATCGCGGTGATTAATCAATGCGGCAGGAATCCCCCAGCGCTCAGCTCTCTGGACTGCTGTAGCGCCAGGATTGTTGTAAACCATGACCTGGATCTGAGCATTCAAGTGTCGGTTAGTAATCGCCTGGGCGATCGCCTCAAAGTTGCTGCCGCTGCCCGATGCCATGATACCGAGCCGGAGCGGGTTCCCAGGTTGAGAAATATCGTGCAGAGATGCAATCGGGGGTGAAATCAGGCTTAAATCAGTCGGAGAAGTCATTACCAGGTATCCGAAAATGGCTACGGCAAGATTCAAGATCGATTTGACGGGCGATCGCCCCAATCATTTCGCTCCAAGACCCTTCATCTTATCCGAATCTCATAGCAAAATAATTGAGAATCTTTTTGCATGTGTCCATGTCATCCAATCGCCACGATCTAGAAGCCTGGTTATTTCTGACTCCTGCCCTGATTGTGCTCGGCATCTTTGTGCTGTATCCGATTGCCTACTTGGGCTATCTTAGTTTCACCACGGGCAGCTTCACCCGCGAGGGCATTCACTGGGTCGGGATGCGCAACTACTGGCGGTTATTGCTCAATCCTGATTTCTGGCAAGTGTTGGGTAACACGATTTATTTCACCGTTGCCACTGTTATTCCCAGTCTCGTTATTCCGTTAGGATTAGCCACCCTGCTCAATCGCAGTGTTGCCCTGCGGGGATTATTGAGAACGGCGTACTTCATCCCATCAATTACATCACTGGTGGCAGTCGGTCTAGGCTTTCGCTGGCTATTTCAAACCAATGGTCCCGTGAATGACCTGTTAGGTGCGGTCGGGCTTGACCCGATCCCGTGGTTGGGCAGCACCCTATGGGCGATGCCGGTCATCATTCTGCTCAGCGTCTGGAAGCAAATCGGGTTCAACATGGTGGTGTTTTTGGCGGGGCTGCAAACCATTCCTCAAACTCGCTATGAAGCGGCTGAGCTGGATGGCGCCAATAGTTGGCAACAATTTTGGCATATTACCCTCCCCGGCCTCCGCCCAACGCTGGTGTTTGCTACAGTGACGACCGCAATTTTTACGATTCGCAGCTTTGAGCAACCCTATGTGATGACGGGAGGAGGACCGCTCAACTCAACAAACCTACTGGTGTTTTACATTTATAATCAGGCGTTTGCTCAGTTTGATTTTGGCTATGCCGCTGCTGCGACGACCGTATTGTTGGTGATTGCGTTGATGTTCGTGTATCTCCAGCTTCGCACCTTTAACGAATAATAAACGAATAATATAGCCTTACGCTCTCGCGTTAGGACGCTGAACGTGTGTAGAACGCTTGCGGCGCGCGGGTTCTACACACAAACCTGAGCCCGTAGGGCCATAATTGTGATTTAAGGACTCATTGAGACGATGACTGATGATTTGACGATTAAGCTAGACCAGTTTCTGAAGCTGACTGGGGCTGTGCAAACTGGGGGAGAAGCCAAACTCGTCATCCAGTTTGGCGAAGTCACGGTTAATGGGGAGATCGAAACCCGCCGTGGACGCAAACTCACACCGGGCGATCGCGTCACCTATGCAGGGGAGACCTATCAGGTTGCAGCCGATTAATGGCATCAATTTAGCGTCGGCTTACGCCTCATCTCGGTCACTACCGCCCACCAACACCTCTTCGAGCATGGGCGATAGACTCTCCTTAAGACGACCCGCTCGAATAAACTCTGCGTAGGTATCTGACTCGATCGCCAGCATTTCTTCTCGGAGCTGATTGGTGACTAATTCTCGAAACTGAGGATATTTGGCTTGGAGGTCGTTAATCTCATCTCGCACGCTGCCCAACTGCCCTTGGACAAGAGCTGACTGATAGTCATAATAGTCAGGTTCGATTTCTCGCCGGTTGGCAACGGCTTTGAGATGGTCAAGCACGCGATTCAGCGCCACCCGTCGGGCGATCGCCTCTAGATATTTCTGGCGCAGGGGTTCATCACCCAGCAAATTGAGCGTTTCGAGGAGGGGCTTGGTGGTCATGCCTTGCACAAGGAGGGTAAACAGCATCACGCCAAACACAACCGCAATAATGGTTTCTCGTTCGGCCAGGGTTTCAGGAACGCTGAGCGCCAACGCAACCGATACCGACCCTCGCAAGCCACCCCACCACAGTACGGTGCGTTCTCTCCATGAGACTTGTGCCTCGACGAGCCAATTGCTGATGCTGCCCAATCCATAAATGCCGATCGCGCGGGTTAGAATCACCGTGGCGATCGCAATGCCAATTAATACAATATTTTCTCCGAGGCTCTCAAACCGAATTTGATCGCCGATTAGCAAAAACACAATCGAGTTCACGAAGAACGCAATAAATTCCCAAAACTCCGACACAATCAACCTCGTCCGGGGATTCATGCCAATACGCGAGCCAAAATTACCGAGAATAAGCCCCACCGTCACCACCGAGATGACTCCTGATCCACCCAGATCTTCGGCGATGATGTAGGTTCCGTAGGCAGCAATCAGGGTAAGGGACTGTTCAACGGTGGGCAGGTTAAATCGCTGCGTCAAAAACGAAATACCAAAACCAACCAGGGCGCCAATTCCAGTGCCGATGCCCACGAATGCCAGAAACCGGGCGATCGCCACAGGCACCGTTAAATCATCACTGCCCAGGCTAACCTCCAGCAACAGCGTGAAGGCTACCACCGCCACTCCATCGTTAAACAAGCTTTCGCCTTCCATCAAAACGGTAAGACGCTTGCTAACCCCCAGCTCTCGAAACAGAGCAATGACAGATACGGGGTCAGTCGCAGACAGGCTTGCTCCGATCAGCAGGGCAGTTCCGAGGGACAGCCCTGCAAAGGCTTGGAGCCCAAAGGCAATCCCCGTCACAGAAATAACGACCCCCACAATGGCATATAAGCCAATAGGCGCAAAGTTTTGCCTGAGCTTCGACCATTCCAAATTCCATCCGGCTTCAAACAGCAAGGGAGGGAGAAAAATCAGCAGAATGAGTTCGGGTGAAAGGGTCACAATTCGCACATTGAGAATTGCCAGCCCCAGCCCGACAATCACCAGCAGCAAGGTGTAAGGAATTTGACGAAACCAGCTCAGTGTTCGTGAAAGGGTTGCCACGCTCAGAGACACGCAGATGACTAACAGAAACTGCGCGAGCTTGGCTTCGATCGCTTCACCGGCTAAGTCGGTGGCAAGAACTATAGTGTGTAGCATTGCTGCTGTCATATTCCCACTGCAATTAACAATTGAGTTTCGCGTGATATAGCAATCCCAGATGGGTTGTGAGCGGTGGGGCGGGCGGCGCCCGCCCCACCGCTCACACACAACTCACAAGCGATTTAAGATCGCTATAGTAACATCTGGAGACAAATCGTCGATTCGCCTCTCTCAGGGTATTACATCTGTTTGAAAATCTGGATTGTAAGTCTACAGTTTCACGTTTCTTTCTTCTGGATAGCAAGCGTGTTACGCTCCCAAAAAACGCCATCGGAGAAACCTTGAATCTCAGATTCAGAGTCTGCAATCTCTAATCTCCGTTCAGCTAATAAGGCATAGTCTTCATCCAGTTCGATCCCGAGATATTTGCGTCCGAGCTTCTTAGAAACCACCGAGGTCGTACCGCTCCCAAGAAACGGATCTAGAACAAAATCACCCAAATTCGTACTAGCTAATATCAATTTTGCAATCAGCTTTTCGCTCTTTTGAGTCGGATGATCGGTGTTTTCTGGCATCGACCAAAATGGAATCGTAATATCAGTCCAAATATTTGAAGGATGAGTATCTCGAAAATTGCCGTTTCCGGTTATTTCCCAGTCCTTAGGGGTGCCATCTCTGTTTCTGTACGGTGCAATCACTCGGCGACGCGTCTTCACATCATTGACATTAAATGTGTAGTCGTCTGACACCGTGCAAAACCAAATGTCTTCACTGGAGTTCTTCCAGTTAGATTTAGCGCCTCGGCCTTTTTCACGCTCCCAGGTGATTCGGTTTTGCACGATAAAGTGGGACGAAGCGACTGCAAATATTGACGTTGAAGAGAGCCAGTCACCACAGATATAAATAGAGGCCGTTCTTTTTAGTAACGGTTTTAGGATGCAAATAACGTCATCCAGCCACGTCGTATATTCATCGACGGTGCGTCTCGAAAATTTACGCCCGTTGAAACTTTTAGTCAGGTTATAAGGCGGATCAAGAACGAGAAGATCCACAAAATTTGGAGGCAACCGTTTAGCGACGTTGAAACAATCACCCTGAACCGTACCGGTGGGTGGAGTTAATAGGGATGTTGACGGTAAATTTTTAAGGATGCGAGGCGCTAATCTAGCTCTATCTTCGTTATCCAGCGTAAGAGTCCGATTCATCGGAGCACGTTGCTTTTCTCGGCTAGGTTGAATCGAGCTAGACATTGATAGTGTTCTCCATGCGAGAGGTCGCAACTCACCAGACCCTGTTCGTGATGGTGCAATGGTTTCAACCTATCTAGGCAAACCGATCTAAGCAAAGCTGGCGAAAATGGTCGCCGCGCTGTTCAAAATTGTCATATTGGTCAAAGCTTGCACAGGCAGGGGATAGCAACACAGCAGTCACGTGATGCTGTTTGGCAAGATTTGCCGCCCTAGGAACAGCGTTTTCCAGTGTTTCGACAATCTCATAGGATGAATAGCCTACCGACTGAAGACGCTGTGCAAAGGCGGGGGCTGCATCTCCGATGAGCAAGACGGCAGCAGCTTTAGCCCGGATGGTGTTGAGCCACTGGGTATCGTCCCCCTCTTTAGCGTCACCGCCTGCAATGAGAATTACGGGCGGCGCGACTGATTTTAGACCGACTTCAGCCGCATCATAATTGGTGGCTTTACTATCGTTGATCAGATCAATTCCCTGCCACTGGCACACCTGTTCGAGTCGATGAGGCACCCCTGGAAACGTTTCGATGGCACGGGCGATCGCCCCCTTTTCGATACCGGCTAAATGGGCTGCTGTCACGGCCATTAACAAATTTTGGCGATTGTGGAGGCCGACCATTCGCAATGTATTGACCGCAACAACAGGCTCATGGGCGACCATCACCCAGTCTGACTCAATCCAAGCACCGCGCTCTGGATTGCCCACGAGATGCTCTTTCCCGGCGATGCTTGTCCACCATGCAGTTGCCCAATGCTCAGCGCCTAACCGACGCAGATAGGGGTCATCTCCGTTGAAAATTTGATGCCGAGAGTGATCGAGCAGACTGGCTTTGATAGCAAAGTAGCGTTCTAACGTCTTATGGCGGCTGAGATGATCGGGGGTAAAGGTCGTCCAGACACCAATTTGGGGCGCGATGCTGGGAGAGGCTTCAATTTGATAGCTGCTGATTTCTGCAACCACCCAGTCTAACGGGGTAGATGCGGCGGCGGTGGGGTCTGGATAGAGGACCGTGAGGGCAAGATCGCAAGCGGCATAGCCAATGTTGCCGCAGGCGGGGGCGTTCAGCCCAGCCGCCTTAAACATGGCGGCGATGAGAGATGTAACCGTGGTTTTGCCGTTGGTTCCGGTAATCCCAATCCAGGGATAGGACTGGAGCGATCGCCATGCCAGTTCCAGTTCTCCCAGGGTTTCGATGCCGAGTGACTGGGCTCGCTCTAACACCGGTAAATCCCATGGGACTCCGGGACTTACGACAATGCGCTGCATGTGGGCCGGGTCGGGAGCGAGGGTATGCCCCAGCAATACCTCAATCCCCTCGGCCTGGAGGTCTCGTTTAATTGGCAGAAGCGACTCAGAGGCGTTGCGATCGCTCACCGTCACCTGCCAACCCTGACGCTTAAGCAGCCGAGCCGCCGCAATTCCTGATTTGCCAATGCCAATGACGTAACTCTTCACACCCGTTATCGCTTCCTCCTGAGACCCATCGAACCCTTCTCCTTCAACCCGCTTGCTCGACTGACATCACTCAGCTATTGCTTGACGATCGCCCCAAAGTCAGCCAAGACGCGGGCGTGGTTTCTCAGAAGCCCCAGCAAATTGAGCCGATTGCGGCGAATCTCTCGATGTTCATCCATGACCAAGACGCTGTTAGGGCCATCAAAAAACTGACTGACAATAGGCGCGATGTCTGTTAATGCATCTACAAGCGTTTGATAGTCTCGGTCTGCTTGTGCCGCTTGGGTCTTGGGCACCAGTTTTACCAAAGACATATAAAACGCCTCTTCAGACGATTGCTGAAACAGGGATGGCTCGACCACATCACCCGGATCAAGCTGAGCCGTGTCTAAATCGCCCTGAGCTGCCAAACGAGACGCGCGGTTGACGGTTTCATAGATGTGATCTAGCGCTCCACTGCCTCGAATCGCTTGCAAAAACTGAGCGCGATCGCGCACGTCTAGCAAATTTGACAAGGCGCGATCGCGATACTCAGAATCATCGTTGCCTAGTACTGCATTCACTAGATCGTAGTCAATCCCGTGATCATCTTGAAGCAGAGTCCGCAATCGCTGTAGAAAGAAGTCTTGTAGCTGAGCGTATAAAGACGATGCATCACCGTCTTTAACCGGATGCTCCGCAGTAAACTGGTTGACCGCATCTTTAAGAAGTTGGTTGAGATCGAGCCCTAATTCGCCATGCCAGATGATATTGACAACGGCAGTGGCAGCCCGTCGCAGCGCAAATGGGTCAGACGACCCGCTCGGAATCATGCCTAAGCTAAAAATGCTAACCAGGGTATCGAGGCGATCGCTCACTCCTACCACTTGCCCAATGAGGGATTCGGGCAGTTCATCGTCTGCCCCGCGCGGCAGATAGTGTTCAAAAATGGCGCCTGCGACGGCTTGGGGTTCTCCGCTAGCCAGCGCATATTTTTGCCCCATGACCCCCTGCAACTCCGGAAACTCGCCTACCATCTGCGTGACTAAATCGGCTTTACACAGCAGGGCAGCGCGTTGAATATGCGATCGCTCAGTTGAACTGACCTGGAGCTGATCGGCGATTAGATAGGCGATCGCCACAATCCGATCGACTTTTGATCGCATCGAGCCTAGGTCGTGTTGAAACGTCACCGTGTCAAGCTGGGGCAAGTAGTCTGCCAGCGGCATCTTGCGGTCGGCATCAAAGAAAAACTTACCGTCTGACAACCGCGCCCGAATCACCCGCTCGTTACCTGCGGCAATGATATCTGACTTCGCCGGATCGCCATTCGACACGGCGATAAAATAGGGCAGCAATTCTCCTGACTGGTCGGCTTTGAGAACGGGAAAACAGCGCTGGTGGCTTTCCATTTCGGTGATCACCACTTCAGCCGGAATCTCTAAAAATTTGGGGTCAAACTTGCCAACAATTGCAGTGGGAGACTCAACCAAGTTCACGACTTCCTGCAACAACTCGTCTGAGATCGAGGCGTTTCCACCGATGAGCTGAGCCACTGCCTCCACCTGGGTACGAATCGTTTTTTCTCGTTCCTGCGGGTCGACCTCGATTGCCGCATCCCGCAAGCAGGTCACATAGTCAGATGCAGAGGGAATCGAAATTGGTTCGGGCGACAGCACCCGATGCCCCTGGGATAGGCGATCGCTCGTATAGGTTTCTGTGCCATTCGTCAGGGTGATCGGCAGCACATCGTCATCGAATAACGACACCAGCCAGCGAATCGGACGGGGAAAGCGCAAATCGCCATTGCCCCAGCGCATAAACCGCTTCCCCTCCAAGCCTAGAATCCAATCTGGGATTAAATCTCGAAGCAGGTCAGCAGCAGGGCGTCCTGGAATCTGCTGCAGCACGAAGACAAACTCGCCCTTGTCTGTCGCTCGAATTTCCAAGTCAGACACGCTAACGCCCCGCGACCGCGCAAATCCTTCAGCCGCCTTGGTCGGCTTGCCCTGTTTGAAGGCTGCTTGAGCCGGAGGCCCTTTGACCTCTTCCTCTCGATCGGGCTGTTGCACCGGCAACCCTTGAATGAGAACGGCTAAGCGCTGGGGAGTGCCGTAGAAATCGATGGTGTCTGAGGTCAAACCATGCTCATCAAGGCTGACGGGAATGCGCGATCGCCACTGAGCGATCGCGTCATCGATAAAGCTTGCAGGCAATTCTTCTGTGCCAACTTCTAATAAAAATGTCGCCATAACCTCAGTTCAGTGTTTCATCCGTCCTGACATCATCTCCTGTAGCAATCCTAGATGGATTGTGAGCGGTGGGGCGGGCGGCGCCCGCCCCACCGCTCACAGCCAATTCACAAGCGATTTAGGATCGCTATATTCAGCATAGAGAACTTTGGGAAATCCAGATGAATGTGACTCCAGAAATTTGATTAAACGTGCGATCGCTCGTCCAATCTCTACTCACCGTGAACACTCATTGTTAATCTAACTTTATGACCCTAATTCTTCATCTCATCAACCTGAGATACTCGTTGAGATACCCTTATGGATCACACGGATCAAGAGCTCCAAAATTTCGTAAAAGACCATATTGCTACAATTCAAGAACGATATAACTTTGCGCTTATCCAAAATGGAAAATCAAAAACCCAAGCCGATGTTGCCTTTCTAGAAGGCGCCAGCTTTGCTTACTACGATGTGCTCCGACGACTGCGATCGCAACTTGAAGCGCAGGGGCATAATCCGGCTGACTTTGAACCCATCGTGCCCGAACTCGGACAACCCATTTGGAGTCGAAGCGAGTCCTAATACCTATGTCCGATTTTGATTTTTCTACCCGCCCTACCCTTTCTAAATTGCCATGTTGAATTTCTTAAATGACCTCCTCGGACGACACCCAGAAGCCGTCACTGCAGATGTAGAAATCTACACCTGGCAAGTTTGCCCCTATTGCATTCGCGCGAAACTGCTGCTGTGGTGGAAGGGTGTAGACTTCACCGACTATAAAATTGACGGCGATGAAGCCGCACGAGCAAAGATGGCAGACCGGGCAAACGGTCGGCGTAGCGTCCCTCAAATTTTCATCGACGGCCAACACATTGGCGGTTGCGATGACCTCTACGCCCTCGACAGCAACGGAACCCTAGATCCGCTATTGGCACGGGAAGGAGCAAACGGATAACTAACTCAGGCATGGCAAACGGTCAACCCTTGAGACTCGTAGGCTTCAAATACCTCATCTCTCGGTCTGTTTAAGACTTGTTTGCAAACAGGCTACCGCTAGATCTGCACGGGCAACCAGCCGTTTGTCCCTACCCAACTGTCAGGACAATTGTTTACACCAATCCCTTACTTTTTCCTCGATTTTCTTGCTCCCTCCTCCTCCTCTAACCCACCCAGACTACTTGACTCACTATCGGTGGATGAGTCGGGCGATCGCCCTTGCTGAAGCAGCAGGAGAGGCAGGAGAGGTGCCTGTGGGAGCAGTCATCATCGGTCCTGAGGGCACTCTGATCGCAGAGGGTGAAAATCGACGAGAACGGGAGCACGATCCGACGGCTCATGCTGAAGTCGTTGCGCTGAGAGCAGCGGGGCGGATTCTCAACACCTGGCACCTCGATCAGTGCACCCTCTACGTCACGTTAGAACCGTGTCCTATGTGTGCCGGGGCGATCGTGTTGGGGCGGCTCAAGTGCGTAGTGTATGGAGCAGACGATCCGAAAAGTGGAGCGATGCGAACCGTTCTTAATATTCCCGACAGTGCGTGCTCTAATCATCGACTTCAAGTTTTGGGTGGCATTTTAGAACCGACCTGTCGCCAGCAGCTTCAAACTTGGTTTAATCGGCGTCGATCAGCCGCAAATCAGCAGGATGCGGATTGACATAACCCTTACGAGATTCTGATGTGTAGAACTCTCGCGCCACAGGGATTCTACCCACCTTCGACGTCCTAATGCGAGAGCGTAAGGCGAATGATTCTCATACGTCAGACATGATTGATAGATTCAATCAATAATTTTGATGAGTGAGCGCACGATTAGGATCTTTAAGGCGAAATAGGGTATGGCTCTATCATCTAGCTTTCAAACTAGCGGAAGAACCACCGTTAAAACTGTCCCCTGACAGATGAGCTGAGCATCACGAGGCGTTAATTTATATCTAGCTAAGCAATCATTCTTATCGCATTTGCGATTTATGTGCTAATAGCTGTTTTGTTCTTGTGATAGCTTATTGCAATTTATTTCGAGAGCGATTGTTGCTTTCAGTAATTTTGTAAATCTCATGGTTTTTTTCGATTCCTTGGAAACATCATCAACGTCTGCGTCCTATCAGCCCAGTCCAATTGATTCTCGCTTCTCGCCGTGGTTAACTCCGATTGTTTACCCACTGGGTTGCCGGATTGTCATGCCGTTTTACTTTGGTCAGATTGAGGTCGAAGGGCAGCACCATCTCCCATTAGAGGGGCCGGTCATTCTAGCTCCCACGCATCGCTCTCGATGGGATGCATTACTGGTTCCCTATGCCGCAGGTCGGGGAGTTACGGGGCGAGATTTGCGCTTTATGGTGACGGCTGATGAAATGAAAGGCATTCAAGGGTGGTTCATTCGTCGCCTAGGTGGGTTTCCGGTTAATCCTCGCAATCCTGCGATCGCCAGCCTGCGCTTTGGAGTAGAGATTTTGCGTCACGAAGAGATGCTGGTCATCTTTCCAGAGGGGGGGATTTTTCGAGATCAGGCGGTTCATCCTCTTAAGCCTGGACTTGCCCGTCTCGCGGTTCAAGCTGAGACGAGTCAACCTGGCTTAGGCGTTAAGGTAGTTCCAATTAACATCGCCTACAGTGAAGAGTATCCCAAATGGGGAAGTCGCGTGAGTATCCAGATTGGTGCTTCCATTGATGTCTCAGATTATTGCAAAGGGGCTGCAAAACAAAGTGCTCAACGGTTGACTAGCGATCTTGAAGCAGCCTTAACGCATCTTGATCAGAACAAGTCCATGATGTCTACACTAAAACCAACTCAAAATGCGGCGGCATCTTAAGCTTTGCATTCTCAAATCTTCATAAAAAGTTCCAGTTTGGGACGGCGCTGAGTCATTTAGATTTGGTCATTCTGATAGAAGGAGTGTCAAGATCGAGCATGAAGACAGCAGACATTAATCGGTCCTAACACGTGTATGTCAGACTCAACCATATCCATTGCTCGGCATTATCACGAGCGCACAAAGTATAGTCCGGAGACGATTGCTCAAAAAGCTCTTCAGCTTGACTGGAGCAACCAACCGACTCCATTCAAAGACTACAAGTTAGGCACATCAATTGATCTCAAACCGTATTTGCAGCAGGGTGATGACGGACCGATCGACGAGGCTAACTACGAGTGGCGACGGCTGTCTCGGCTACTACTCTGTAGCTATGGTCTAACCGTCAAAATGTTGACTATGTCGGGAGAGCCGATTTTTCTAAGATCGGCTCCGTCAGCAGGTGGTCTCTATCCGGCTGAGCTTTATCTTATTTCGAGGGGCACACCGTTGCTGCCTGCGGGGCTTTATAACTATCAGGCTAAAACTCATTCTCTCCTTCGCTTTTGGGATGACGAGGTCTGGTCTGTGCTCCAAGATGCCTGTTTTTGGCATCCTGTTCTCAGTGATACGCAGCTATCCCTTGTGGTGACGGCTGTTTTCTTTCGATCCGCATGGCGATATCAAGCTCGCGCATATCGACGAATTTTCTTAGACACGGGGCATTTGCTCGGCAATATCGAGCTTGCTAGCTCAATCAACGACTACCGCCCTCACCTGATTGGTGGCTTTGCCGATGATGCTATTAATCAACTCCTCTATCTTGACCCAGACCAGGAAGGGGCGATCGCCATTATTCCCCTCGCTGACTTGCTCGATATCAAGCAGAATCTTCCCTTAGCGCCGACCGCCTTGGCATCAGGCACTCAAACCGACTATCCAGATCTCTCGGACGACAATTTATTGTCCTACTTTCACAAAGCGACTCAGATATCGCTCTCCGAAACTCCAAGCTGGACAAAAAAATCTCCAGGTCAGCCTGATCGATTGGCCGCGAGCCAAGGATTACAGACTGCCGAACCAATAGAAGATAAATATAATTTTCCGTTTTGCCTAAAAATTTCGATGATCACCCCGCCGATTGATTGGGGGGACAGCCTACTCGCATTAGAGAGCACTATCCTCAAGCGACGCTCAACTCGCTCATACAGCGGCGCAAATCTCAGCATCGATGAATTGAGGGCAGTGTTAGATTTTACCTATCAGCCTCAAAACTATCTGACCCAAGGATTAGATCGCATTCCAGACTATTTCGACCTGACGCTTATCGAAACGTTTATTGCCGTCTCAGGAGTCGATGGCCTTGATGAAGGATGTTATTATTACGCCCCAAACGCTCAAGAACTTCGCCAAATTCGGTTTAAGAATTTCCGTCGCGAACTACATTTTCTCTGCCTCAAGCAAGATTTAGGACGAGATGCGGGTGTCTTGATTTTTCATACCGCAGATTTGAAAAAAGCCGTCGAGCGATATGGCGATCGCGCCTATCGCTACCTGCACATGGATGCTGGGCATTTGGGACAACGGCTGAATCTTGCTGCGATTCGCTTAGGGCTAGGCGTCAGCGGCATTGCAGGGTTTTTCGACGACCAGGTTAATGAGGTCTTAGGAATCCCCTCTGATGAGGCCGTTCTCTACATCACCACGCTAGGTCGCCCCCGTCGCTAGCGTTAGATCCGTTCGTTTGACTCGATATTCAAAAACTTTTTTCCTCAAAATGCTGTGATTTTCCATGGTCTATCGGCTTATTAGAGGCAATCGGGCGATCGCCGGTTCATCATTCCTTAAAAATTCAGATTGATTGAACATACCAATCTGGTCGAAAACCTCTAAAATGATTCAGATTTAAGAATCGTGACTTTTCTCTGAGCCTATGCCGCGCCGTGACGACCTTCATAAAATTCTATTGATTGGCTCTGGTCCAATCATCATCGGGCAAGCCTGTGAGTTTGACTATTCTGGAACGCAAGCCTGTAAAGCTCTGCGGGAAGAAGGATATGAGGTAGTACTGATTAATTCCAATCCTGCGACCATCATGACCGATCCAGACACCGCTGATCGCACCTACATCGAGCCACTCACCCCCGATATGGTGGAAAAGGTCATTGCTAAAGAGCGCCCTGACGCGTTGTTACCCACTATGGGCGGGCAAACAGCTCTTAATGTAGCTGTGACGCTGGCTAAAACTGGCGTACTCGACCGCTATGGGGTTGACCTGATTGGGGCAAAATTGCCTGCCATTGAAATGGCAGAAGATCGCAAGCTCTTTAAAGAGGCAATGGCTCGAATCGGCGTGGATGTGTGCCCGTCGGGTCTTGCTCAAACGATGCCAGAAGCACGGGCGATCGCCGCTGAGATTGGCACCTATCCTCTCATCATTCGTCCTGCCTTCACGATGGGCGGGGCTGGCGGCGGTATTGCCTACAACCAAGAAGAATTTGAAGAAATGTCGCAAGCTGGTCTTGATGCCAGCCCAGTCTCTCAGATTTTGATCGAGCAGTCTCTCTTGGGCTGGAAAGAATATGAGCTTGAGGTCATGCGAGACTTGGCCGATAACGTCGTGATCATCTGCTCCATCGAAAATATTGACCCGATGGGCATCCACACCGGAGATTCGATTACGGTGGCTCCGGCTCAAACCCTAACCGATAAAGAATATCAGCGGCTCCGCGACGCATCGATCAAAATTATTCGAGAAATCGGCGTCGAAACAGGCGGATCTAATATCCAATTTGCGGTGAATCCGGTGACAGGTCAGCTCATCGTCATCGAGATGAACCCGCGAGTGTCTCGGAGTTCTGCCCTGGCATCTAAAGCAACAGGCTTTCCCATTGCTAAATTTGCGGCAAAATTAGCCGTGGGTTACACCCTCGACGAAATTCCCAACGATATTACGAAAAAAACGCCCGCAAGCTTTGAGCCAACTATTGACTATGTGGTCACGAAGGTGCCCCGCTTTGCGTTTGAGAAATTTCCAGGCGCAACGCCCAATTTGACGACGCAAATGAAGTCTGTAGGGGAGGCAATGGCGATCGGGCGCACCTTTCAGGAGTCGTTTCAGAAGGCATTGCGATCGCTCGAAACAGGGCGATATGGATGGGGGTGTGATGGGCCTGAAAAGCTACCTAGCCTATCGCAGATTCGATCGGGTCTGCGAACGCCCAATCCCGAGCGCATCTTCACAGTTCGCCACGCGTTTCAGATGGGGATGGCGGTCGAAGACGTGTATGAGCTTACCGCCATTGACCCGTGGTTTCTCGATAAGATGAAAGATCTACTAGAAACCGAGAAGTTTCTCAAGCGGTCTAAGCTGCACGATATCACGCGCGAACAGCTCTATGCGATCAAGCAACAGGGGTTTAGCGATCGCCAGATTGCCTACGCGACAAAAACCACCGAGACGGACGCGCGCACCTACCGAAAACAGCTCGGCGTCTTGCCTGTTTACAAGACGGTTGATACCTGCGCTGCCGAGTTTGAAGCGCTCACGCCCTACTATTATTCCACCTACGAATCCGAATCGTTTGTCATTAGCGATGGGGACGATCAATCCCCCCAGGTGGAATCAGAAGTGCTGATATCTGACAAGCCCAAGGTGATGATTTTAGGCGGAGGTCCAAATCGCATTGGGCAAGGAATTGAGTTTGACTACTGCTGTTGTCATGCCTCCTATGCGCTACGGCAGGATGGCTTTGAAACCATCATGGTCAACTCTAATCCTGAAACCGTTTCAACAGACTATGACACGAGCGATCGCCTCTATTTTGAGCCACTCACCCAAGAAGACGTACTCAATATCTTGGAGGTCGAACACCCCCAAGGAATCATCATCCAATTTGGAGGGCAAACTCCCCTAAAATTGGCTGTTCCGCTACAGCGATATCTAGAAGACATTGTTGCGCCAGACCATCAGGATAGCTCGGCGCCAGACATCCCAGTGTCTCAGATTTGGGGTACGTCCCCTGATTCGATTGACACTGCCGAAGATCGAGAGCGTTTTGAAAAAATCTTACGCAACTTGGGTATTGAGCAGCCTCCCAACGGTATTGCCCGCAGCTATGAAGGGGCACTTCAAATCGCTCGTCAGATTAGCTATCCAGTGGTGGTGCGTCCAAGTTACGTCTTGGGTGGGCGGGCGATGGAAATCGTCTATTCTGACCAAGAATTAGAGCGCTACATGACCTATGCGGTGCAGGTCGAGCCCGAACACCCCATTTTGATTGATAGGTTTTTAGAAGATGCCACCGAGGTGGATGTTGATGCGATCGCCGACCATACCGGCACCGTGGTTATCGGTGGCATTATGGAGCATATCGAGCAAGCTGGAATTCATTCAGGAGATTCTGCCTGCTCGATTCCAACCATTTCTCTCTCTCAAACAGCATTAGAGACAATCCGCACCTGGACGGTGAAGCTGGCGCAAGCTCTTAAAGTCGTGGGGTTGATGAATATCCAGTATGCGGTTCAGGGTGAGCAGGTTTACATTCTCGAAGCCAACCCGCGAGCCTCAAGAACGGTGCCGTTTGTCTCGAAAGCAACCGGCGTTCCGCTGGCAAAAATGGCAGTGCGCGTCATGTCGGGTGCCACGCTGGAGTCTCTGGGCTTTACGAACGAAGTCATTCCGCGACACATCTCCGTAAAAGAAGCTGTCTTGCCGTTCGAGAAATTTCCTGGAACCGATACGATTTTGGGACCTGAAATGCGCTCTACTGGCGAAGTCATGGGCATTGACACAGATTTTGGAAAAGCCTTTGCCAAAGCTGAATTGGGAGCAGGTCAGCGATTGCCTCTCGATGGCACTGTGTTCGTCTCCATGAATGACCGTGAGAAAAATGCTGTTGTGCCCGTTGTGAAGGATTTAATCAACCTCGGGTTCCAGGTGGTTGCAACATCTGGCACTCAGCAAGCCTTGCGGGAGCAGGGGCTGGATGTCGATTTGATGCTCAAAGTCCATGAAGGTCGTCCTCATGTCGTTGACTCCATGAAAAATCGTCAGATTCAGCTAGTCATCAACACCCCCTTGGGGCAACGAGCGCAAGTTGACGATCGCTCCATTCGGCGGACGGCATTAGCTTATAAAATTCCGACGATTACGACGATTGCAGGGGCTAAGGCAACGGCGGCCGCAATTCAATCGCTTCAATCGGGTCCACTAGATGTCAAGGCATTGCAAGACTATGTGGCCGAATAGCCACTGTCCCTATTTATTTCAATTTCTAAGCAGGCACACAAATCATAGAAAAGCTGGGCACAATGCAAATAGGGAGATGATTCGTTTCAACCTGTCACGGATTCGATGATTGTCTTGCCTGCCGTCATTGTCGTCTCGCTCTCTTTTGCCTGCGCCCTTAAACCCATGCAAACGTCTCAAAATTCTGCTCCGGCTCAAGCTCGCCAAACCCGTCAACAGTTTGTCAATCCCGACGATTATTTGTCATACGAGCTGGGGAAAGCGGTTCGAGAATTGCCTCCTGTCTATACCCGTCTACTAGCGGGCAGCCTTAGCCTTTTGGTGTTTGGCACGATTAGCTGGGCACATTTTAGTAAAGTTGACGAAGTGGCGATCGCCAATGGATCGGTCATTCCGTCGAGTCAGGTGCGTCCTGTTCGAGCACTCAACGGCGGTGTGGTTAGCGATATCCAAGTTAAAGAAGGAGATCACGTCGAGGCAGGCGACATTCTCATCGAGCAAGACGGTACCCTGTCTGCGGCTGAAGTCAACCGCCTCCAGCAGTCTGCTGAGCTGATCCGTCAAGACATTGCTCGGCTAGAGGCAGAGCGATCAGGCTCAACAACCACAGGCACGGCGTTGCAAGATCAGCTCCTGGCAGCTCGTCTCCAAGAGTTTGATACCCGTCAGGCAGCCGCAGGGTCAGAGGCAAATCGCTTAGCAGCAGGAGTTGCCGAAGCTAGAGCCCAGCTCAACCGCCTCCAAGACAGTTTGCCCAATGCGCAGAAAATTTTAGAAAATGCTCAAGATCGGGAAGCTAGCCTGCGGGATTTGGTAGACGGAGCCATTCCTCGATTTGATTATCTAGAAGCTCGCGATCGCCTCACCGAAGCCCAAGATCGAGTGTCGTCGTTAGAGAGTGAAATTGAAGCGCAGCGCCAGGCGGTACAACAAGCTGAACAAGCGTATCAATCAGCCATTCAACAGCGCGATCGTCTCCAATCTGAACGGCAAACCGAGGTCTTAACTCAACTCAGCCAGCGCCAAGAAGAACTGGCAAATTTAGACGGGCAACTGGCCGAAGCGTCCATCAAAGCCCAAGATGCGATGATTCGCGCTCCGATTGCGGGACGGATCTACAACATTCAAGCAACTCTAGCCGAAAGCACGATTGAGCCAGGCGAAGAGTTGTTATCTATCTTGCCCGATTCAGAGAATCTGATACTCGAAGTTAAGGTGCTCAACCGTGACATTGGGTTTATCTCCGAGGGGATGCGTGCCAAAGTTAAAATTGCGACGTTTCCGTTTCAAGAATTTGGCATCATCGAGGGCACCGTGATGCGAATCAGCCCAAATGCGGTAATCGATGAGGAGCTAGGGCCAGTGTTCTTAACGCAGATTGAACTCCATCAAACATCAGTCAATGTGCGAGGGCAAGATGTGCCGCTTGTTCCAGGTATGGCGGCAACTGGAGAAATCGTGACCCGTCAGAAGTCAGTCTTGACGTTTCTCGTAGAACCCGTCACCCGCCGATTTAGCGAAGCTTTCTCGGTGCGTTAATCGGTAAAAAATATATGGTGCCGCGTGCGTTAGGGCAACTCGAATGGCTGAAGCAAGGCAGCCCTCTGCTCTAATGGTGCGTTGCGCTGGCGCTTTAGCTTAGCCATGCCTGAAAGGCTATACAGTACCCTACTTCTGCCTCCCCTCTGCCCTCTGCCTTCCACCTTCCGCCTACGAGAAAGGCGTTCCAAAATCTTGAGTCCAATAATGGTCGTAGTTAATCCTTCCCGTATCGTTGGCTAGGTGATAATAGCCGATGCCGATTTCCTTTAAATCAGGATTCAGAATATTGGCTCGATGTCCTGGGCTGTTCATCCAGCCCTCTACAGTTGCATCTGGAGTCGAATACCCTGCAGCAACATTCTCAGCAATTGTCCAATACCGATATCCAGTTGCCCGAATGCGATCGCTCATATTAGACCCATCTGGAGCAACATGACCCACAAAATCAGAGCTTGCCATATTTTCACTGTGAGCTTGAGCCGCCTGAGTCAGTTTTTGATTCAGGGTAAGGGGTTGGAAGCCAACCTGTTGGCGATAGAGATTCGTCAGATCTAATATTCGCTGAACGAATGGGTGAAGAGTGGTTTTTGACGATTGTGTCGAAAGCGGAGAGGGTGCAGCCGCCACCGACAATCGCAACTTGTATTTTGTATTTCCTTTGTCTCGATAGACGCGAACATAGTACGTTCCTGGTTCCAGCGCGAGATCCAGCGATTCTCGCTTTCTACCTCGTCGTGTGGATCGATCAATGGCTCGTCCTCGGTTCGTGAGTAGCTCGACGTTAGCATTTGCCCGCAGTTGAGAGAGCGCAATGTTAACATTGCTACTTCGTCTGAGGCGAAATTTGTAATAATCGCTGTGATCTGCCTTGCCGACCCAATCTTTAAATGCACGATTGCCGGATTGCAATCTAATAGTACGAGCCTGACTTAGACTGTCTCCTGCATGATCAATTGGCATAGCTGTGCTCCTAGACGCGCTTATCGATAGCGTTCCCGGAAGGCACAGTAGATTGAGTCAGTATTTTCGTCTAATTTTATACGTTTTAACAGAGAAATACGTAGTTTTGCGGTCGATTAGCATTTGGAGTGATTAGGTGATGTGACATCCAAAATTAAGTCTGTTGCGTTCAATCAATTTTGTTTCATCCAATCAATGCACGTCTGCATTTGCTGTCGCATGGTTTCTCGGTTTGTACAGTAGCGACGACCATGTCCGGGCAATACCCATTCAAATGAATAGGTCGCCAGC
This sequence comes from Elainellaceae cyanobacterium, assembly GCA_051117335.1. Classification (GTDB taxonomy): domain Bacteria; phylum Cyanobacteriota; class Cyanobacteriia; order CAZCXK01; family CAZCXK01; genus DBGGTD01. The sequence goes on along the minus strand of JBNPEB010000019.1, from coordinate 26,113 downwards.
TTCTGCATTGAGCAGGTGAGTTCAGACCAGGAATACCAGCATGCACGACGAAAGGCGATCAAATGATTCAAATGATCAGACCACGCCAAATGATCCCCACTAAAGAGGATGGCATTGCGATACAGCAAAACAGTGTGCCCTTTTGTGTGTCCTGGAACCGGAATAATCACTAAATCAGGAGCAAGTTGAACCGGGTCAGCCCCCGATAGCTGAATCTCGACAGAGCGAGTTTCTGAACTAATGTCATCGATGTGGAGAATGCGATCGCACGGAACGCCCGCAGGATTTTTGCGCGTGAAGTGGTCGTAGAACTTTTGGTGATCCGCGACATCATCGCGGTGAGTCAAATAGATATAGCGAATGCCACCCATATCTTCGAGTTGCTGGACTAAGGGCGGAGAGAAGCGAGGCGAATCGACTAATATGTTTCCGTCAGACCGTCGGATAAAGTAGCTAGCAGCGCCGAATGATTGCTCTGAATGATAGCCACAATGATAGACATCATCCGTCACAGGAATCGGAAAACTACGCTGAATATCTCGAATATTGGTAGGTTTATCGACTGTGCCAATTGAAGCGGTGGGGCACGCTAATAACGCTTGCATGGCGTGACGATATTCGTCTGAGTTGGTGGGCTGGTGATGAACCACAGACTGCCCTTCTACACGGGAAAAGATGTCGGGAGCCATCCAGCGGCAGGTATCACAGTCGATACAGGTGCGATCGACATAAACGTCACCGTCTACATTTTGAGGTCGTCGTTGAGCTAAGCGAGCCATAATGTCCTCCTGGAATTGAGACTGGCATCTTCTTCCAGGCTACACAGTTAACTCATCACTTGGCTTAATGCAGCGAGCGATAGAGACGAGGAGTTTGCCCGGTCCAGCGTTTGAAAGCACGATGAAAAGCACTTGGCTCCGAAAAGCCAAGTAAAAAAGCTATATCTTGAATCGACGTGTCGCGGTTTTGGAGGTGCCGGAGGGCAAGTTCTTGCCGTGTCGAATCAAGAAGCTGCTGATAGGAGGTATTTTCACTGTGCAGTTCGCGCTGAAGTTGTCGAACGCTAATCATCAGGCTACGGGCGATCGCCTCAATGGTAGGCACCTCTCCATGCAAGCGGTGCATGATATTGACTATGACTTTCTCAGAATAGGACTGCGATTGGCTCAAAGACGTGAGCATGGCGGCGGCATGGTCTTCGAAAACAGAAAGTAAATTCGCATTTGCAGATCGCACCTTCCAATCTAAGCAATCTGCTGCAAACAAAAGCCGATTGGTCGATTGAGAAAACTGTACTGGCGTTTGGAATATTCTTTGATGTTCAGAGCAATCCTCTGGACGAGAATGCTGAAACCAGACCGCTCGGACTGGCAACGGTTTCCCCGTAAGCTGCTGGGTTGCGGTGAATAAAGCTGCAACGGTGCTTTCGATTGGCTGACGCGGTTCGTCAATTAGATAGTTCTTCACGTCTCCTACAATTTCGCAATCGCACTGCACCCAACCATCCGAGATGTGATGGTGAATCTCCACCCCTTGACTAAACAAGCGAGTATACTGAGCAAGTTTCGCCAAAACCTGCCCGTAGGTTTGGCAGTTCAATAACACATAACCCACAATGCCAATGGCAGATAGGTCAAAGGCTTCACCAATGTGTAGTCCTAAGTCGCGATCGCCCGTTTGCTCGACCGCTTCACGCCACAGGTGCTTGAGGACATCGCCAGAGACTTGACGGTCAGGATCATCCAACCCTATCGGCTCAATAGCAGCAGCAGCACAGAGGCGATTAAGCTCTCCTCCCTGTGCCACCACGTATTGCACAATATCTCGGACAATTGCAATCGAGAAAGTAGCCTCTTGCATCTTGTGTTATCTCGCAGATTGGCATCGGATGTCAATTTTCTGGCGTGGTGCGTCAACAGATATTCTCATTGCAAACCATATCGTTGAAGTATCAACTGATGAATTCAGCACAGTTCAGGAAGTAATGATGATGACTCGTTTCACAGTTTCAACCCATGAAGAATCCGATTTCTCAATGTCAATACCCGCACGAACTAGTCCAGAAACGATTGTAAATCCAGTGACGGGCGATCGCATGACGATTATGCACACCGCCCAGCAAAGCCAAGGAGTCTATGCCAAAATTCGGTTTGAATTGCCTCCTGGAGCCAAGGGTAGCCCGCTGCATTATCACACAGGGATGGATGAGACGTTCACAGTGCTGGAGGGCTGTCTCGATATGGAAGTAGAGCAAAAGGGCAAGTGGCATCGGCTCCAAGCAGGGGAAGGGATTCGAGTTCCAGCGGGGATGTACCACAGCTTTTGCAACCGCTCGGAGGATTGGGTCACATTTACAACAGAAAATCTGCCAGCAACTGGATTTGAGCAATTTATTCAAGGAATGTATGGGTTAGCAATTGACAGCAAGGTCAACTCTGACGGCATACCAACGAATCTGTTGCAGTTTGTCATCCTAGTCAAGCGATCTGACACGATACCCGCAGGTATACCACCGTTTCTATTTGGTTTGATAATAGGTGTCTTGGCTTGGGTAGCACAGGTGTTTAACGTAGAGCGATCGCTCCATAAATATTGGCAGAATGATTTGAAAGGTGCCCATGAAGCCTCTATACCGAATGATTGACGCCGGACTATTGCTACTTACGCTCATACTTTGGAACGTAATCCTTCATGAATCGTCTACAAATTACCCGCAGTACAGGCATTCTTTTTATTTCACTGGTCATACTGTCGAATATTCCATACATACTGTTAACTCAAACGTTTGAGTATGACGACATTTTGCGAGAACCAGTTGATTATGTTTTGACCCAGTTTGATGCAGGTGGAGTAGCGCTCATTCTTACCTGGTTTACCTTTGGATTAACTGCCCTGCTATTAATGCCTGCAACCATTGTGTTGCATAGCGTTATCGCTCGAAAGGATACGCCCTATCTGCTTGCCGCTACCGGGATGGGAGCATTTTCTGGCATCCTTCAAGCAGTTGGATTGATGCGATGGGTATTTGTGATTCCGATTTTGGCATCGATTCAGGTAGATCCATCCACTAGTGAAGCGACCCGTGCCGCTGTGGCGATCGCCTATCAGATCGTGCATCAATATGGCGGTGTCGTAATCGGTGAGCAGTTAGGACAAACATTACTCATTGGCTGGACGACAGGCGTCGGGATAGCCATGCTGCAATCTCCACTGGTTAAACCTTGGGTGGCGTGGTGGGGATTGTTGACTACACCACTGCTGCTGCTGGGACAAAGCGAGCTTTTGTCGACGGTCATTCCGGGCTTACCTATAGTAGAGACAACTCCGATCGGGTTCATTCTGTGGGAAGTATGGATCTTATTAATAGGCATCTCTCTGTTACGAGTGCCTAAAAGACGCTTAGGGATTAGCGTTTAAATAATGTCCTTGGTAGTTGATGCAGAATCATGTCTACTGGTACGTTACTTACAAGCAAGCCTCTTATCCTTAGCATGCTTCACTCTGAGCGGGCAACATCCTTGGCGCTATGATGCTTCTTCTTCGACTAATTCGGTGTTGACCTCGTTTAACTGTCTACGTTTGAGTTCGACCGATTCTGATCGCGGCAGTAGATCAAACACCTCCCTAAAACTATCGTCAATTTTCTCAAAGGGAGTATTCCCAATCTCGTTGAATACGACCTCACCGGATTGGTTAAGCAAGACCGTTTGAGGCACCAAACCATCGTAGTAATAGCCGGGCTCAATCGGCTCATAGGTTTCTTTGGGGAAAATGGTATCGACATTAACAGCAATCAGGTCAGCAGCGCGACCATAAAAGGCATCAACCTGAGACACCACTGACGCATATTTTTTGCAGTCTCGGCTATCAGGAATATAAAACACTAGCAGAGTAGGGCGATCGCCACGTTTTAGGGACTCTTTAAGAGAGATTCGAGGCGGGATTAGAGACCCGTTGCCTGCATAGAGTGCAAAGATATTGCCGTCATAGCGATCATCAGTTAATTCTGCGATCGCTGGAGCTACTGCAATTGAACAGATGCCAAAGACGCTAATCAAGCCAATGATGATGCTGCGAGTGGCGATCGCCTTATGCAGATTGAGCCATTGCTGACACGCTGAGATAGCAGATGTGCACCAACCAGTGAACTGAGATAAAAGAGACATGACAATAAATTTCTCAATCAGGGTTTAAGCAATTCTGAATTTGAAAGACACGCACTTTTGACATTGTGCCCTATCGATTGCCCCCTTGGAGAACGCTCGGCATATTCCAGGCGTAACCTATTTGGGGCGATCGCCATTGCGACTAACTCGAGTCTCATTCCACGCGCTGCCGATCCCTTTGAGGATGCCACGCCCGATGAGCCCAATACCGCGCCCGATGACATCGGTTAGCAGATAAATCACGCCGCCGCCAATCCATGAAATTAGCGCACGTAGCCGAGGAGCCGTTGCATCGCGCACCTCAAGCGCAAACGTGACAATGAGTGGAATTCCGGAAAGCTGTTCGAGTTCATCTCGTCGAGGCGCGTAGATGAGCAACTGCTTGATGCCAGTTCCCCGAAATATCAGCAACCGATACTGGCTCTCAAAAATATTTCGTGGTTCGCCAACGGAGGCTTGAACCCGGTACTTCCAGGATAGTTCGTTGCGAAATCGAGCAATCTCTCGACTCGTCATGAGGCGGCGATCGTAGAAATTTTGCTTGATTGTTTCCACATCGGAGAAGCGATTGAGCAGTGGCTGAATCACGGCATTCGCAACTTGAATAATCAGATTATCTAGCAATGCTTCTGCCCGCGCCATTGCCTCGGGAGTGCCCACATCACGGGGAATGCTATCCACCTCTAGCGGCTCTTGAAAGAGTAGATGAGCAAGCAGATCGTCTGCAAAGGGGATTTTATCGAGAATCTCGATTTGAACACTATCGGCATCTTGTCGCAGAGCTTCTACCAGCTCAACTTCAACATTGTCAATTTGCACGATGTAGTATTTGCCAAAGAAATTAGAAATGACTGCTAGCCACAAATCGAGCAAGAGTTGCGATCGCCGTTCAAAAATTTGGCGAGGCTGCATATCTGAATAGCGCAATTCGTCTAGCAAATCGACTAGCTTTCGCAAGACGATGCTGAGCAGCTCTCGGCGTTTGTTTTCCTGAAGAATGTCAATCTCAAGGGGAAACTCAGTTTGGTTGCGGAGACTGGTTTGCAGCTTTGCCAACACCGAATCAAACAGGCTTGCCTGCATTCCGGCGATCGCCAAATCTTGAGTATTACGCACGATGGGCAGTGCTGACACGGGCAGTTGCGATCCCGACATAGCCCGCCCTGAGGTCGAAGACTCATCGGCGACGGGCTGTGCTGCCTCATCTCGCGAACGGGGCGATCGCCCGTCATCGTCTTCTGAGGTCTCGGAAAGATTGGGAGTCGCCAGCAATCGGCTGACTAGCCAGCGGGCAGCCCGCAGTTCTCGGTGTCGTCCTGCCCAAATTGCCTGATCTAGCAGAGACAGGTCGCCAGTCTGAAGCTGTTGGGTCACCTCATCTAATGCGTGTTCAATCTTCCAAATGCCTGAGATGCGGAGATTTCGACGGAGTAATGCCAATGGGCTAATTCGGCTTGATGGCATGAATGCACCTGACGGTCGATCTGCTCGACTAGACCGCCGTCGAGATTGGGGAGATGCTGCCATCCAGTAAGACTGCCCACCCGCGACTCGCCGAATGGCAGCCATCAACTCTGCTACCTCTGCCTGCTTCGATACATATCCATTAGCACCTGCCCGCTGAGCGGCAGTCTGCATCAAAGGTTCAGGCGATGCGCTAAGAATTAGAACCGGAAGTGACGGATATTTGACTCGAATTTGCTGACAGAGGGTTAAGCCCTGAATCGGGTCGGAGGTGATCCGTCCGAGTTCAAGACTGAGTACTACTAGATTGATGGAAATGGCCGATGATATCACCGGGGAATCAGCCGAATCGTTTGCAGACGCCTGGCGATCGTCGGTGGTATTAGCGGTGCCATTGACGTAGGTGTCTAACCATTCCAGGGCAAGCGTTCCAGTCGCCGCTTCTGCAACAATGGCGATATCATCGAACGGTTCTAAACACACTCGCACGCCGAGCCGAAAGACTGGATCGTCTTCCGCGAGCAAAATGTGAATTGCTGTGCTGCCTTGAGAAGAAGGAATGTCGCGAGCGGTCATCGCCCAAAGGGGGTGAACATTAGATTATCGATAGCATACTGTCATTCAATGGTTTTGCCCAATTTTTTGCGATTTTTGCGCCGTCTCCGCACCTAGTCGTCGCGCATGACCAAAATGATATTTTCGGTGACTTTCTCAAAGGTATCATCATGGCTAATCACAAATAGCTGATGAAAGCTGCGAATGTTGGCGATCGCCTCAGCTAACCGTTCTCGGCGGGGGCGATCCATATTGGTGGTCGGCTCATCGAAGAAGGCGATATCGACGTCTGCAAGAACCCGCAGCAGCGCCAGTCTGACCGCCAGCGCTGCACACATTTGTTCTCCTCCAGAGAGATTAATAAATCGACGGGAATGGGGGCCTTCTTGTACTAAAATCTCGTAGTCTCGAGTCCATTCCAGTCCGACGTTTTGCCGATTCAGCAGTTCTCGAAATAGGCGATCGGCTTCCCGCGAGATGCTGTGAACATAGCGTTCAGTAATTCGCGGACCTGCTTCTTTATATGCCTTCCGAGCAAAACTAATAAATCGTCGAATGCGATTGCGTTCTTTTAGTTCAGCTTGAGCGCGATCGCGCTTTTCAGCCACGTCTTTCAAGTCGGCGATACGGTTATTCAGTTCGTTCAAAAGACGCCGCTGCTGGGGCAGGCTGCCCTCAATGCGGTCAGCTTGGCTCCGACTGTCACGATAGTGTGCCTCGACCTGTTGCCACTCGTCGGGATTATACGTTTGGCGAAGACTATCTAGCTGAGACTGCAATTCGTCGCGACGGGTTTGCAGGGTTTGCAGCTCAGCGATCGCCATACGAAAATCCTGCTCTAGCGTCGGCAAGCGTTGGGCATCTGCCTCCTGTTGCACGTAGGCCAGATAGCCGGCCTGATGGGTTTGGCGAAGCCGCTTTTGATGGTCAATCTGGGTGTCGAGGTCGGCAGCGTCTGCGAGTTGGTGGGTGAGGGTGTCAATCGCTTGCTGAATCGCTGCTTGATTCGTTTTGGCGTGGATATAAGCAGCCTCAAGCGAGTCGTGCTGCTGAAGCTGCTGCTGGATGAGCTGACTCCGACCGCGCGGGTCGCCCAGGTGCTTTAAAGATGCCTCGATGTGCGATCGCGCTTGACACCACTGATCACGGGTCGATAGCTGGGCGTCTAGCTCAGTCATTTGCGTTTGCAGGTGGTGAAGTTCAGCGTCTATCTCGGTTTGGTGAGCTTGTTTAGAATCGAGCGTTGCCAATTCTGCTCGTTGCTGATAGGCCAGATCGAGCCTGCGCCGAACGCTTGCTAACTCATATGCTAGCTGCTCCGTCGATACTTGGGCCGACAGATCAGCCAAAATGCCCTGTAGCGCGTCTAGAAGCTCGGTATTTAACTCGACACCTGCCTGAATTGTTGACAGGGCAACCTCAACCGAATTAGCGGCTAATAATGGAACAACCCGTTGAACGTCTGCCAGAATTTTGAGGGCATCGTGAACATCAACCTGATGGCGATCGCGCTTTTCTTCACTAGTGGCGACTAGCTGTTGAAGTTCGGCTTCAAACTGTCGGGCAGCGTCAACCCGGCTCATCTGTTCTTGGAGGCGATCGCGCTGGGCTTCTAGTTCAGCAATCTGGCTCACCGAGGCTGCCAAAGCTTGGATGCGCTGGATATCTTGAGTAATGCGGGCATGAGTCGCTCGAAGTTTTTGCATCTGAGCGGAGAGAGCTTGATGCTCTAGAGCGACCGCATGAAGCTGCTGAAGCTGCTCAATAGCTTGGTGTTGCTGCGTTTCTAAATCTAATTGTTGCTGAATCCGGGGATGCAACTGTTCAAGTTCTGCCCGAGCATGGGCAATCTGCTCTCGCTGCACCGACAGGCGTGCTAGGTCTGATTGACATTGGGCAAGCTGTTTTTCATGGCGATCGCGCTGGTTGATTAGCGCTTGACGCTGTTTCACCTGCTGATCAAGAGCATTAAGCTTGGTTTCAGCATCAAGAACTATTTGATAGCTAGACTGATGAGTCTTACAGGTTTCCACGGCCTGTTTTGCTCGCTGAAGCGACTGCTCTAGTAATTGGTTGGCCGCGTGCTTGCCCTCAATTTGGGTCAACAGGTGTTGGATTTGGTTGTCTGAGGCTTGTACTTGGTTTGCCTGGGCTGCAAGCTGCTCTTTTTTTTCTGAAAGCTCAACTAGATCAGACTGGATGCGAGTTAGCGCCGCTTCATCACGGGCGATCGCCTCTCGAAGTTCAAGCTGCTTAGCTTGTAGCATCTCCCAATCTTGGAGGCGTTCTTCATACTGGGCAATCGCTCCTTCGATCTTTTCGATCTCGGCTTTGGCATATTTCTCAAGCGCTAATCCCTGGCGATAAGCGGTTTGATAGTCGTCAACCTTGAGAATGGCATCAAAAATCGGTTTGCGTTTCTCAGCAGGCTGCAAAAAGTCAAGCGTAAACGTCCCTTGAGGAACCCCAATAGTATTGGCAAACAGCCTCCCTAAATCGGTGCTGGGGGCGATGCCCATGTGTTGCCGGAGCCAAGGCAACACCTCGTCTTCAATGTGCTTATAGGGCAACCGCTGATCGAGTTGGGGGTCATATAGGGTATATCCTCGGCTCGTACATCGCTGCACTTCGTAGGTGCGTCCGTCACGACTCGACACCAGCCGAACGATTGCTTGAGCACTACCAGACCCATTCCGGATCAAATCTTCATTTTTATACGATCCTCGGTAATTAAATAGCGTCCAGGCGATCGCCTCTAAAATACTGGTTTTTCCAGCCCCGTTTTCACCACAAATTGCGTTGGTTCCAGGCTGAAACTCAAACTGGCGATCACTGTGCGATTTGAAGTTTTTTAGCGTGACAGAGAGAATTTCCATAGGGTAGTACGGATTTACCTACCCAACTTTAGCAATATCTATCCAATCATATAGCGGTATTCGCTTGAGTTAAGCACGATGGTGTGGGGAGCGCCGCGCCCCACACCACTATTTCTGTACTGAACGCAATTGCAAATTGCCATACTCGTGACACTACTGGAGATATTCTAAGATTCCTGCTGCGATCGCCTCTGCCATCTGAGTGCGGAAGTTTGGATCTCGTAGACGAGCCGCATCGTCGCGACCTGTTACAAAGCCAGTTTCTACAAGCGCTGCGGGCATTGAGGTATTTCGCAACACATAGAAGCGGGCTTCCCGAACGCCTCGATCGACCATTCCCGTCCTGCGGATAATATTGCGTTGAATGCTCTGCGCCAAACGGTAGCCGGAGGACGATGCATAATAATAAGTTTCAGCACCGTTAACTTCCGGACGACTCAGGCTGATCGCATTGGCATGAATGCTGACAAATATCGTGGCATTGGCTCGCTCTGCGGTGGTGATTCGTGGATCGAGGTCGATTTCACGATCGTCTCGGCGCGTCAAAACGGTGCGTACGCCCTGTTGCTCTAGGATATTGGCAACTTTTCGAGAAATATCGAGCACAATGTCGGCTTCTTCGATGCTGCCAATGCCAACCGCACCAGGATCGCGTCCTCCGTGCCCAGGGTCAATTGCCACGACAAATCGACCGTTTGGCACTTGAGGCAGATCAGTGCTGGGGGGAGCCGGTCGCGGCGGTGACGGAGGAGGCGTTGAGGGGCGATCGCCACCCTCTGACCGGCTATTCTCAATGTCTAAAATACGAACTTCGAGCCCTTCTTTTTCTAACTCTTCTTTGAATTCTTCTGCATCATTTCGCTCTCGGTAAAGTCCAACCTGCATGACAACCTCACCATCAACCGTGGTGCGGAATGCGCTCGAGACGATCCGTCGGACCCGATTTTGCTCTATTAAAGTCGGAGCAGGAACAACCAATCGATAATTAAACCCCAGATTAGAGGCATGTTCAGACGGGGGAGGTGGCGTGCCGTTATAGGTTCGCGGAATCGAAGGTCGCGGGGAAAGCGGAGTCGAACCAGGTGTCACCGGGCGCAGCGTGACGGGGCGGGGAGTGCCAGGACGAGCCGTCGGAGACTGGGGCGAGGGCGAAAGCCTCGGAGGCACCATTGGATTGGGGTCAGGAGCGGCTGCAATAAGCTCATCAATACTTTGCTCGTGTGACAGATAGTAATGCCCCAAGGTCTGACCGTTATACACGCGTTTGGTAAGTCGCCAGCCCGGATTGAGCTCAATTCGCACCAGATCTCCTGGAGTCGTAGTGGTGCTGCCAATTTCGAGGGGAGGGGAGTTGCGATCCACATTCGATGCGCCGACGAGTTTGAGGGTGCTGCCTTCGCGAACAACTTGCAGTCGATATTTCCAGCCCAAATCTTCATCCCCTGCCCGAATTGAGTAACCGTTGCTGTCAGTGCCTCGACTACAAATGCCTGTGAAATCAAAGTCAAGCAGCAGCGGTTCGACAACGCTTCCTCGCTCACGCCAACAATCTCGGCGATCGCTGACTTGTTCGAGAATCAGCAATTGATGAGAGGACGTGCCCACCGGACTGGCGATCGCAATTACACGGTCGGGGTCGAGTTCTCGCTGTCCAAAGGCAGCCGCATGGGCAGGTGAGGTCAAGAACCCACTGGTTCCTAGTCCTAATGCCGCTAAGAGTGCAAGTCGTCCAAGTCCTTTCATAGCAGTTACCGATAGTAGATGAGTTTCCAAGAAGTTTTGCGTATGCTGCTGTCGCGTCACTTAAATATGAATATCTGCATAGTCACCGTCTCGAATCCGCTAAATCGGTTGAGAGCAAATCAATGCAAATCGATGCTGATTTGGCTCAACCGTGATGCAGAGTAGGCATCGAGCCTATCCAGACCAGATCGAGCTGCATCACATCCCTATACTCTCCAGAGGCACAGGATTTCAGGGATAGGATGGTTAAAGTTTATGAACTGTGACAGATCATCATTCCCGAGTCGAATCGGAATAATTTGATGAATCAGGCTATGAATGGGGCATTCGGCTAGGCGAGCCCATGCGGGAGAACTTGTGATATCGCCGCAGTTCGATAGTCCAATCAAAAATCTGTCCAGCGAAGGACGCTTGGTGCGCGCTACTACTCCGATGCTTTTCACACCTAGAGACGTTCGTTCGCCCACCCTATATTGTTTAACTACTACAATTTTTCTAACTGAGGAAAGACGCTATTCCTAGCACGAGGAGCAACGCCCAAACGCAAAATCCAGTGTCTCAACGGATGAAATCTAAGTTTTTCAACCTGCATTACGAACTTTCTTTCTGGAAATGCACGAGCGTCAATGGCACGCTGTTCAATCAGAAAAGCAAACTAATTTGTGTCAGTTTGAACCCCCATTTCTGACATATCTCTACCTTCAAACAAAAATTCCTTCTGCGCGAATATAGAACATTTATACTATTTTGAAAAATTCCACAGACCTAAATTTTGATTCGCTATTAGGGGCGTTCTTAAGCAGGTATTTGGCATCTCAAGGAATTGAAGCAGCACAGGAGTTAAGAAATATGCGCCAAGTAATTTCTATAGGCAAAAGTTCTTAGCAAGCCTAGTCGAAAGGTTTGCGGATCTGATGCTCAATCTTATTTTTGTTCTGTCAACTTATGTGAAAGAGTTTTTATTTGATTCGCCTTGCAAAACCAATATCGATTGTTTTATTTTTAAGGAAAACCTTAGGGGTTAAAATTAGGCTCAATTGCTCCGACTCAATCCTAATTTAAGGCTTCTCACATTCAAATTGACCCTTAGCTGTTTCAAAGGTATGTTATGGAACTTTTAGCACTCACTCATGCGGCTACCGCATACGAAGACCCTAGACCTGAACCGAAACTGCGCTCTTTGGACGAATTCAATATTCAGTTGCCGAGTTCTACATGGATGGGGCTTGCAGGGTTTGCTGTCGCTGCATCCGTCGTTGGTCACTCCCCAAACGCGAATGCTGTAGTAGGTCCTGGAGATATTTGTCCACCCGTGTCTGACGTCCAGCAGGCGTTATTAGACGCTGGCTTTAGCCCAGGTGGAGTAGACGGAATTTACGGAGTTGGCACAACAGCCGCCGTTCAAAATTTCCAGAGCTTCAATGGGCTGGCGATTGACGGATTAGTGGGCCCTTCGACCGCGGCCAGCCTAGGACTTGCTGATTCAGGAGATTCGTCCAGTCCGTATCAGATTGGCAATACTTGCGAGGGCGGAGGACTCGGTGGTGGTAGCGATGTAATTGTGGCGGCGGCAGGCGGGGTAAATGTCCGAGAGGCTCCTGGCTTTACTCGCATCATTGGCTTTGCTGGCAGCGGTGAATCCCTATCTCTGACTGGAGAGAGAGTATTTTCGGGGGGTTATACCTGGGTGAAACTGGCCGGGGAACCGGGCTGGGTTGCTGAAGAGTTCCTATCATTCGGCGGCGGCGATGATGGCTTTATCGGCGGTGGCTACGAAGGTCCTGCAACAATTTCCACAGCTAGTGGATTAGGGGTGAATGTACGCTCTTCACCTGATGGATTCCGCGCCTATGGATTGCCGGATGGGGCAGTTATTGATCTCACTGGGCGCTATTCCGATTCGGGTGGGTTCCGTTGGGCAGAAATCTCAGATGGGAACTGGGTTGCATCCGAATTTTTGGCGACTGGTGTGGGCACACCCGGTGGTACAACTGGCGGTGGTGGCATTTTCTTTGGTTCATCCGGCACGAGAGTTGTCAGCACGCTCAGCGGACTTGGGATTAATGTTCGCGATACGCCCGACGGTGCTGTTCTCTATGGGCTAAATAACGGAGCTACCGTTTTTCTCACGGGGCGCTATAGCTTTGAGGGCGGTTTCCAGTGGGCAGAGGTGTCAGGTGGCGGATGGGTCGCGACTGACTATCTCATCTAGCAGATATAAGCCTTACGTTCTCGCGTTAGGACGCTGAACGTGTGTAGGACTCGCGCGGCGTGCGGGTTCTATACATAAACTTGGGGCCGTAGGGCTATAATCCTGGGTTTGATTGTCGTCAGAACACCATACAAGGCCTAGCAATAACTAGGCCCTGTTTAATTTGATTTATAGCGGTATGCGATTGATTTAAACACGGTGGTGTGGGGCACGACGCGCCCCACACCACCGTTTCTGCAATTAGCGCAATTGAAAATTGCTACAACTTGACGGATTGAATTTATAGTTTAGCGATCAGAATTAAATGGATTGATCTGCTGAAGCCGTTCAAATAAATTGGTTGACTTATCGTTTGCTCGTAGGCGGGCAGCACTTTGTCCAGAGTTAATGCGGGCGATCGCCTGCGCCGTTTGATCTCGCGACATTCCAGGACGAATTTCTGCCTGATACAGCATTCGTATCAGCGATTGGTCAATGGCTGAATAGGCGGTGGTATGAGTCCACCCTTGAAAGAAAATACTGTCTCGATATCGATAGGAATCTCTCATCAAGCCCATGGCCTGCGTTAATTCTTCCCGAATCAAATGAGAGCGTTCTTGTTGAGTCACTCCAACGGTCGTAATGAGAATCCTGGAGCGATTGATGACATCATTGCTCCAGCCGACCCAAGCAAATCCCATATTCACGGGAACGTAGTTGGGCTCATATCGACGAAATTCAGACTCAGGGACAAAATATATTTCGACGTTAGGATTACTGTCAACGATTTGTAAGTCCACAGTTCCGTCGATGAGGTCATTAAGTTCGCTGACAACCGCGTTAAGAGTGTTGCGATCGTCTGCTGTGGGTGAACCGTTGACCCGAATACGAACATCGTCTTCCCATTTTCGAATTCGCTGACTACCGCCGCCAAATTCTGTGCCTAGCGCGACTTCCAGAAAATAGTCGATTTCTGCCGCTGTAAAGGCTCCTTGTTGAGCGGACGGAGGAGCAGGATCAGGGGGAGTTTCAATTCGTTGAGGGTCGTCTGGGGGCGCAGGCGAGTTTGCCGGCGGATCGGCGACGGGGGAGTCGGATGCGTCTAAGATATAAATTAAATCCTCTCGAACCCACCCTTCAGTACCAGAATTGTCGAACTTGACAAGATACCAAGTGCGGCTGTCATCGCGACCTCTGGAGCTATCCAAAATTTGGACGCGATCGCCCACCATTCCTTCATAAAGGACTGAGGAACGGGTGGTAGGCTCCTGCCGCACATTAATCAGACTATCTCGATTAACTGCTGCTAAGAGTGCTCGACGACCCTCGGATGAATTACGTCTAGCCACTAAGGTAGACGATTCAGATTCAGGGTCGACCTGCTTTCGACTTTCGGTTTGGGCAAATGCAAGAATGGCTGCACCTAGAGTGACAGCAGTTGAAGCAGCAACTGCTACAAGAATACTTTTGACTCTCATCGCCTCTATCTCTTCTGAATGACTGGGTTGTTGTGATGTTGCATGAAGAAAGCGGTGACGCTTGTACCACTTTTTTCGATGGATAGACTGCGGGCGCATGAATGGGATCTTCACTCTCATAGTTCCCTGGTGTTAGCCGTTATCGCTCGTGGTTATAAGCCAAATGATCACCCGCCCAAGGCAGTTTTAATCCCCAAGCAGATCTAACCCCAACAGGATATTGAGTGTTGATCCAAATTAGACAGAAGATGGCGTCTAGACCGGATGACGACTGTTTATCCAAGCACCCTTCTATCCATTTAGAAGTACGTCTATCCTGTTGCATTACCCCAATCAGACGAAGAATCAGCGTTATAGTTTATGAACTGTGACAGTTGACTCATTATCGTCCGGATCTGGCGAATTGAGCCAGTCTAGACTAGACAACGATTTCAGAATTTTTTAGGCGGTGCAGGTTGTTACCTGTAATGGCTTTGGGTGATTCAATTGCTAATCTGGCACATGCCAAGAATATCAGCCATCAAATCGCGCCTCTCCACAAAAAAATAATATCTGCCAGTCCCGGAATAGTCCGGTTAGCCTTTATCGTACACTGAATGTCGAGACAGATGGAACGGAGCAATCGACTTCCACACCCCGTGCTGTGTGTTTGTCATTGTTGGCTCTGAATGAAGGAGAGCGTCATGAAACTACGTGCTGCGCGGATCGCGGTTAGTTTGGGAATCGGCATGGGCATAGTTGTGATCGGATGCCGAGACTCTCAGCCTCAATTAGGAGAGTTGACCACTGGAACGTCTGATGAGGAGCAAATTGACCTATTAACTGCGTCACCCTCTGTAGTCCAGCAAGCCTTAACCCACGCCTGTCAATCCGAATTTGAGGCGATCGCTCAAACACCAGACGCAAATTCTACTGCGACAGACTTTCAGATCAGCGACTACACGCTTCAACCCGACGGCACGTTTAACGCCCAATGGACAACAGAAAGCGAAGAAGGGGGTACCTGCCGAGTGAATGCTGAGGGGCGAGTGATTGCGCTGGTGTATGCGCCGACTAATCAGCCACTCGTGACCGGGCGATCGCCAGAGTCTCCTGCTGCGTCTCCTTCGCCCCCGAGTCCACCTTCCTCTCCAACGGCTTCCGATCGTACTCCATCTCCCAGCCCATCTCCTTCACCGACGCCAACACCGCCTCTAGATGAGGACGATACACCCCGTTCCCCGACTCAGCCTGGATCAGCCATCAATCCACGTCGCGCAGCATTGCTAGCAGCGAATGAGCCGGGGAGTCAAATCAACGTCCGGTCACAACCTACAACTCAGTCGAATGCCCCTCACTATGGGGTTCCGGGCGATCGGGTGCAGGTGCTTCGCGAGGCAGACGGAGCAGATGGCTATACCTGGTACTATGTAAGATTTGACGGTTCGGGGGCTGAAGGCTGGATACGAGAAGATTTTATTAGCTTTAGCTTATGAATTCTGAATTCCAAATATCGGAGAATCATAAATAATGGAATGGACAAACGGTGGTTAATGGAGGACATTTTGCACTCATTGGAGATTTAGCAATGGCTCCGAGAATTTGGCATCACACCAAAACCATATTTGTAGACAGGCCCGTAGCGGGACTTACCCTGACTCTGGTTGCTGCTGCTGGAATCCTCGCTATGGATACGGTTAGCGCAGCGGCTCAAACGGCAGCCTCCGCCATTTTAGTAACCGACTCCCCGGCCCAACCCATTGACTTCCGAACATTGCCCATATCATCAGCTGTGACAGCGGCTCAAGGGCAATCTGGCGATCGCATAGAGATTTTGGATCAATCAGCCGGGCGCGATCGCTACATCTGGTATTACGTCATCGTCAGTGACTCTAATGCCGGGGGATGGGTGCGGGAAGACCTAATCAGCTTCGACCCAGCATCAAGTCGTTCCCCGACTTCGACGACCGTCCCGAATGCTGCTAGAGAAGCGTGCAAAAACTACGGATTTGTGCAGCTTGACACATTTCGCCCCGATATTGAAATCACCAATGCTCAGGTGCGACCCGACGGAAACTATCAGCTCGCATGGCAACAGCAAAGCACGGATGAAACGGGCGTGTGTATTGTCAATTCGAATAACCAGGTGCTTTCGTTTGGGGATGAACGTTTATTGACGGAGACATTTGACCCAACTAGTCCCCAAGAAACGCTGCATGAATTTCGAATAGATAACTATTTGGTCAGGATATTTCAGCAGGGCGAGCAGTACTACACAACCCTATTTAATACCACGACTCAGAATTTTGAGTTGGAAAACACACAGACGGAGCAGGTCACAGTCGATCAGGTCAATGTCTATCTGGCGAGTGCTGAAAACCGAGACTACCAAATCAGAGTTGAACCCACGAGTGAATATCGTCTGATCATCAGCGAAGGAAACCGACAAGTTTATCCATGATTTTTATCCATGATCTGGGATTTATTCTCAAACATTCGTATAAATCTTAGAAAGCCAAACCAAGCGGTATCGTTGCGAAGCTAAAATCGGAAAGCAGGAACTCCACATACGATGCGAGATTTTTTCAAATATACGCTGGCAAGTTTAACGGGGTCGATTCTCTTCTTTATCCTCTTCATGGGATTTGTGACGATCGGCGCTATTGGTCTAATTGGGGCATTGATCGCCAGTTTGGGTAGCCGCGATCGCGCGGACTTGGTGGACCCAAATACGGTTTTAGTCTATGACCTTTCGATGCCCATTACTGACTCCGAACAGGCGCTAAGCCCATCAGAAGCATTCTTTGAGATTCAATCGGGTGGGGTGCCCAATCAACTAAGCCTACGAGATGCTGTGAATGCGTTTGAGCGAGCTGCGACAGATGATCGCATCGTAGCGCTCTACCTAACGGGGTCAGATTTTTCGGTAGGCACGGGGGGCGCAATTTTGGCAGAGCTGCGGGGAGCACTCAACACCTTTCGCGAATCTGGAAAACCAATTTTGGCCTATGACATCAGCTGGGACGAGCGAGAATACTATCTTGCATCGGTTGCTGAAACGATCTATCTCAATCCGTTCGGAGATATGGAAATGAACGGGCTGTTTGCCGAAGTGATGTATCAGGCTGAAGCGCTTCAGAAACTTGGAGTCGGCATTCAGGTGACTCGTGTGGGTCAATATAAGTCAGCAGTTGAGCCATTTACACGAAACAGTATGAGCCCCGAGGAACGGGAACAGCTTCAGGGCATTCTCAGCGACATTTGGGGCAATATTTTAGAAACATCGTCAGAGTATCGTTCGCTCGATTCCCAGCAGTTTCAGGCGATCGCTGACGATCAGGGATTGCTGTTTGGCGACGCTGCCGAAACTGCAGGGTTAGTTGATCAAGTGGCCTATCTCGATGAAGTCGTCAGTGAGCTCCGCGAACTCACGGGTGAAACCCCTGACGAATCCGACGAGGGTAGCTTTCGCCAGGTAAATCTGGGAGTCTATGCCGATGCGATTCGAGAGCCGCGCATGGCAGCCACCTCTGAAAACCAAATTGCGGTGGTCTATGCTGAGGGCGCTATCGTTGCCGGAACGGGAGAAGGGCTAGGGCAGGTGATTGCCAGCGAACGTCTTGCCAAAGAGTTGCGAGATTTGCGCCAAGACGACGCCGTGAAAGCGATTGTGCTGCGCGTCAACAGCCCAGGAGGGAGCGCGACAGCCTCTGAAATCATTCTACGGGAGCTGCAGCTCGCAGTCGATGAAAAGCCAGTCATCGTGTCAATGGGCGATGTGGCCGCATCCGGTGGATATTGGATTTCGACCTATGCTAGCCAGATTTTCGCTGAACCTACAACCATTACGGGCTCAATCGGGGTGTTTGGAGCCTATATCAACCTGCAGGAGTTGGGCGACAAAATCGGCGTCAACTGGGACGTCGTGAAAACAGGGGATACGGCTGACATTTTCACCATCACCCGTCCCAAAACCGAAAAGGAAATTGGGGTGTTGCAACAGGCGGTCGACCAAATTTATGACGCCTTTTTAGAAAGAGTGTCCGAAGGGCGCAATATTCCCCTAAACCGGGTATCTGAAATTGCTCAAGGCCGAGTCTGGTCGGGGCAGGCAGCGCAAGAACTGGGTTTGGTGGATGAGCTAGGGGGCTTAGAAGATGCCATTCAAGCAGCGGCTGAAATGGCAGATTTGGGAGATACCTGGCAAATTCGAGAATATCCAGAGGGCGATCGCTGGCAGCAGTTTTTTGAACAGTTTGGCAGCCCCCGTAAGATCAGCGGGGTAGAGTCGGTTGACCCATTATCGGCTCAATTTGAACGGTTTAAGGACGAAATCACTGTTCTCAAAACCATGAATGATCCGCGTCATATCTATGCTCGAATGCCGTATCGTATCGAGTTTAAATAGGGCGATCGCGCTTATCCTTGAAAGGCTCGTCGCACATCAGAGCGCAGCAGATAGTAAATAATTAAAGCGCTGATGGCAAGCTGAATGATGATGCCCAAGCTCAGCTGCCCCGTTAAAACTGCAACTAGATTGCTTGCGGCTCCTAAGCACTGGAAGACGATCGTGAGCACCCATGCCCACAGTTTGAGCATCAAAAGCCCCCAGGCAATTAAAATGCCCAGCAACCCAAAAATGATTGACAAGATCCCAATGACCACCGCAATCGTTGAGAGCACACTCGTTGGAATATCTTGAAACGCATCTTGGAATTCTGGGGTTTGAGCCAACCATTGAATGACGCGATCGCCAAATATCAGAATAATTGCGCCCAAGGCGATTCCAAATATGCTGCTAACAATCTGCAAAATTGCAATAATGATCACACCAACTGGACGATTCATAAGCGCCTAGATCATAAATACAATCAGAACAAAATTCTTCAAAACTCAATCTCGTACTGCAAGAGAACACGACTTTCTTCTGAAAAATTGGTTGAGCCTCGCAATTCGAGTTCGTCGGTTAGTTCATAGCGCAGTCCAAATTGGGGGAGAGTCCCACTGCCCAATATTTCTAAAACGTTGAAATAAAGGTTGCGGGTGATGTTAAATCCGAGTTCAACTCCGATGGCAATTGGAACTCGCGACTCATCTGAAACATTAGTAGTTGGGAAAATACTAAATTCGCTCAGCCCCAGCGCATCTGCGATATTGCCGCTAAACGTGGCAAAGAATCCCGATCCAAAATAGGTGGCAAGCGCTAACGGCGCCCCCCCGCTTTCTAAATTACCAATGATTCCTCCCCCAATGAGCGCAATGATTTGGTTGTCTGAACGAGGCGGATCGCTGCTGAGTTCTAAATTGTCGCTGAGCTGACTTGCGGGACCTTCGACTTGGGCAATCACCGTGACGGTCTGCACGCCCCCAAATGACTCAATGGCTGACGGGTCGGCAATCTCAGATGAAACAAAGGGAGAGGTAGGAGGAACAGGCCGCCGATCCACTTCTGAAACCCGTGCCACCATCCGAATATTGAGCACTGGGTCTAGCCCTCCACTGGGTGTGAATGTTGCCGTGTTGGATTCGCCCCGATCGAGGCGGAACTGAGTTGAAAAGAGGTTGACCCATCCGGAGGTTAAGCGAATGGTGCCATCCGGTTGAATGTTGTTGAGCGTGCCGTTAACCGCGAGCCCTCCTTGAGCTTGAATGTTGAAGAAGGGCGAATTGGCAATGACCAAACTGTCTTCTAATTGCAAGATTAGATTGTTAAACTGAATGCGATCGCCCGCGGGTCCAAAATCTGGATCTTGCAGCGCCTCTGCATTTGCTTCAGCTCGTTCAATGAAGGTGGGTTCTCCTCCGGTTGGGGTCACCGTTAAGTTTTCAGGGTCTGAGGGTGAAGAACTTGGCTCCGCCGGGGTTTCAGCCGGTGAATCCCCCCCGCCACTCACGAGCGCGATCGGATTTACTCGCCCATCCCGAATATTAATCTTGCCGCCGATAGCAGGATTTAGAGCCGAATTGGTAATGATGACCTGCCCCCCAACTTCAGCGCTAAACCCTCGCTCCAGATCAAATGGAACGCTGTTGAACGTGACCCGCAAGGGGTTATCTGGTGTTGCATTCGCACTCGAAGCAAAAATTGGAATCGTCCCTCGGGCGGACACCTGACCGCTTCCCAATGATGCTTCAAGCGTTTGAACCCGAATTTGATCTAAGTCAAATGCAATTCTACCCGTTGTGTTTGTGAGGGGTTCCGAAAGCGCTTGACTGGCAATCACGGCATCGCGAATAATTGCGGTTCCTAGAATTTGAGGCTGGTCAAGCGTTCCTTGCACCGTTAAATCCACATCTCCCGATCCGCCTTCCCACCGAAGTTGTCCCTGACTCAGGATATCGATAAGTACCAATCCTTCGTCGCTAACATTGGCGGCAACGCGGATTTCGTCACTGTCGGGTTGCACCGCTATAAACGGAAGCGCATACGGAATGCTGCCGCTCAGCGTTAACAAGTCAGGTTCTTCAACCGCCACGGCTCCATCAAACTCTAGACGAGCATCGGCATACCCAAACATTACCTGAGCAAAGTCGAGAGACTCTTGATTGAGGGTGGCATTGGCGAGAGAAATCTCTCCCTCAACCGCCGGATTATCTAATGTTCCAGAAAGATCGGCAATGGCGTTAATGTCACCTTCGACATCGATCGGTAGCGCAACAAACCCCTCGATGAAGGATATAGGAATATTTTCAACGATTAATTGACCGGATTGAGTGCCCGTGCCGACTTGACCTGAAAACGCGAGCAGGCTGTCTATAGATTCAAATCGGAAGGGCTCCAAGGTGACAGTGCCGTCTTCATAATTGCCAGACACCACAAACTGGTTGGGTTGGTCATACGGCCCCCATGCCCAATTTTGCCCCTCAATATCAAAGTCAGCAGCTACTCCTGCGTCTGCTGATCCGGTGACATTAACCGTTCCTGAAAATTCGCCTTCTAGTGTGTCTAATGGGGGAATGACGGCGGTTTGCTGTTGCTGTTGTCGCTCTTGGAGCTGAGCCAAAATCTGGGCGAGATAATCGATTTGATCAGGCTCTTGTACGTCATATAACGGCGCCTGGGGTTTCCCGACATCTAGGGTGGCCAAATCAGCCGCATCGCCATAGATTGGGGGAGTTAAGGCACGGGCAAAATCGTCCAGTTCAAAGATTTGCAAGACCGTCAGAATGTCTTCGACACGACCCGGTGTTGCGGTCAATTGCCCTTGGAATTGAAGCTCAGGATCAAGCATTGCACGAGCGTTGAGTAAGTAGCGGCTTTCTCCAAATTGCAAGTCTCCGTCCGTCAGGGTGGCGGTGGCATCGGCATATTGAATGCGCCCGGTGAAACTATCAGCAATGACATAGCCTATGCCTGGACGGGCGATCGCCACGGCACCGACCACCGTTGGATCAGATAGATTGGCAATGTCGACATTCACATTGGCATTGAGAATGCCGCTGACTTCTCCTAAGCCCTGATCGGCAGCAGGACGAAGGTTCAGCAACCCAAGCGGAAAATTCTGAATGCTGGCTTGCAGAATATTGCCTTGAGTTTGCCCTTGCGCCAAAATCTCGCCATTGCGAATCAAAAACGCGCTCGGCAAATATTGGTTAGTGAGCGACAGCGCAATCCGCTCAGTTTCATCCCCAGATAGATCGAGGTTGCCTCCCTCTTGCAGCGCAAACTGTACGTTGCCACGTAAGGGAGAGTCATACGCAAACTCATTCACGCCAAAGTTGCTGAGCTGAAGCTGACCGGCAACCTGCGGATTGGCGAGAGTTCCGGTGAGCTGACCGGCAAAATCAGCTTGTCCGGCGATCGCCACCCGCTCTTGTGCTGCATCGGGGATAAAGGCTTCCAGTCTCGTCAAATCATAGTTTTGCAGCGCAACATTCAAATCGAAGTTAGAGATGCTAGGTGCACCATCCAGCGCCACGGCAATAAATCCGTCGGCATCTATCCCTGGCGCTGTAAAGTCTTGCACCTGGATGCCGTCCCCGGCCCAGCGAAATTGAGTGCTCCAGGTTCCTTGATCAATGAGAGGCGGCGTATCGGGCAGTTGTAGCAGAGCATTGGCAATCTGAGCTTGCCCTTGAGCCTGGATCGCGCTCAAATCGAGATTATTAAAATTGCCTGCAAACTCAACATCTGCACTGAGGGTGCCGTCTAGGGTAGAGACAAATCGATTAACGGCTACCCCTGACCCATTGATGGTCGCCTGCCAGTTGCCGCTATCAAGCTGGGCGATCGCCTCTGCTGCAACCGTGCCGCCCTCTGCTTGAAGGCGCGTGTTCTGAAGGCGGACTGTCGATCCGGCGTAGCGAATTTCGCCCTGCCCTGGATAGGTCGCAGTAGGGAGTCGCCAGTTGGCGATCGCCTGAATGTTGTCGAACTGACCAAATAGGTCAATCTCGGCATCAATCTGCCCAATTTGAAACTCAGCAGGCAAATTGGCACCGTAATCCCTGGCGATCGCATCTCCTTGGAGATTATTCGCTTGGATATCAAATGCCAAACCGCCATCTTCATCTAAAGACGCCGCTCCCTGTCCGGTGATTTCTCCGCCCGTGGTCGGGATGATGCGAATCTCTGGAACCTGCAACTGAGGCGCCGTAAACGTAAATCGAGCAAAAACGTCGTCAAAGCTGACCCGATCGACCTGAAGCGGTTCAACAGTTTGCGTCGTGCCTAAGATTTGAGGCTGGCTCAATGGCCCCATCACCCGCACATCCGCCCGAAATGCACCAGATGTGGTCAAGTCGGTTTGAATGTTGAGGGTGTCTCGCAGCGCCTCAACCGACACCTGAGGCACTTCCGCGGTGAGCTCATACCCGGTTGCCAAATTGAGACTGCCGCCCGCCTCGATTGGAATTTGCCCATAATTGAGCTGAGTGTCTTCCAAGGCAATCTCTTGCCCCTGAAACCGCAAGCGGCTGTTGAGATTGGTAATGGGCTGAGGAGCGGCTTCGAGAGTGGTTGATACATCTTGAACCTGAGCAGTGCCGTTGAAGGCGATCGCCTCAGCGATTGAGTCGAGCCGATCAAATTTGAGCTGAATGCCTAAATTGCTGCTAATCATCCCTGATTCTACGGTCAGCGGCAACGGCACCAGCGACGTTAGCGCAGCGAGATCTACATCACTGCTGCGAATGACTACATTGAGCTGATCGGTGTCTAGGTTGACTTCTCCCTCACTGGCTAAGGTGCCGCCACTGGAAGGTTCCGCAGTCACGTCGAAAGCAATGAGTTGATTATTGTTGCGAATGCGGGCGATCGCCTCAATATTTTCCAAGATAACCGAATCAACCGCATTTTCCCCCGTTTGAGGATAGGGGGCTAGATTAAGCTCGGCATCGCGTGCCTGCACCTGCTCTACGACCACTCGGACGGGGGGTTCTTCTCCAGACGGGGGTTTCAGTTGGAGTCTCAACCAACGCCCCTGTTCGTCCTCAACCGCATTGATTTCAGGGTCAATTAGAACGATATTCAGAGGAAGTTCTCGATCTCGAATCAGATCTGCGATCACCTCAACGGGGTTGAAGTTGACCCGTACCGTCTCTACGGTGGCAGAATCAATCTCTGTTTCTGTAGCAGGAATTGAGGCTCCGTCGAGAGTGATTCCCCAGAGCGAAAAGCGCTCCACCTCTCCAATCTCAACCGGGCGATTAATCAAATCGCTGAGGCTATCTTCCACTAACGGAACCAGGCGATTAAAGATAAAATATCGAGCGGCTAAGGTGCCCGCGACGCCGATGACGATGACGATGCCACCTAAAACAATGCTGGCGCGTAATAGCCGAAACGTGAGCGAACGCGTTGATCGAGGGTCTGGATCGGGCGGATTAGGGGCTGGACTGTGAGAATTCGTCATAACCTTAAATTTCAAGACGCAAAGGATGGCAGAGTGGCAGATTCCCCTCTATATCGAGGTCACATCCAGCGTGAAGTCTGGGGCTTTTCTGAAGAGGATGCAGGCAAAGGTTTAGATCATGGGAAGGAGAGTTTCGAAACTGATCCTATGTAAATTTAATACTAATGGAACAAAATTTAGTGTCAGATTTAGGATGTATAGCAATCCCGGGTTGTGAGCAGTGGGGCGGGCGCCCGCCCCACTGCTCACACACAATTCACAAGCGATTTAGGATCGCTATAGAAATTTATACAAAATTAGTTTAGTTCTAATTCGATAAATAGCAACCAATCTGATAGCCGACTTAACAGTTCAATTAGGTGACAGTTCGATTAGATGACTTAATAATTTAATTGAAGACTCAACAGTTCAATTAACTGACTTAACAGGTCAAATAGAGCATTGTAGACAGATCAATAACTGTCTACAATTGCTCTGTTTGATGATTTGGTTTAACTATGCTGAAATTAAATCTCTTTTGGAGCGAGGCTAATTTTAGGCAATTGCGATAGGTCTTGTTCAGTGTTCCAATCCAAAAATCTGAACAGGCTCATCTACCTCATTCTCAAGAACTAACGAAAATTAAATATTGCACAGATATAGAGAGCAATCGTACTGACGACTTCTTGTGTGCAGAGCTGTGCATCAGACTACAGCGTCGAAGTAGACCGTCCAGATATAGCAATCCATAGTTATAGATGTCTGCCGTGAAAATGCCCCCCTTGCGATCGATATGAAATCGATATGACCTTGGAACTCATGATTATGAAATGCCGATTGGCACCCCTCGTAAGCGTTGGGCTAAGTGTGGGCATAGGGATGAGCAGTTGCAGCATCCTCAACTCAAACAATATCTTGTTTTCTCAATCGCCTTCGCCCTCTACAACTAGCTCAGATCCATCTGAGCCCTCTGATCGCTCAGATCCGTCTGAGTCTTTGTCAGACCTCACCGATTTTCCCCATCAATATATTGACTTAACAGACAACGTTGAACCTGAAAGCGAGTTTAATCGGTTCCGTCGATCGCTCCGTGACGCAATTGGCGATCGCGATGCAGACTTCGTGGCACGTCGAATTCCAACGGATGGAATTTCCATTGGCTTTAGTAGACCGATTGCCGCCGATGAGCTAGGGCTATCGGATCCCGACGCCTTCTTTTGGCAAATTCTGTATAAGTCTGTCAGTCAAGGATGCGATCGCACGACGGAGGCTGAGTATCCCAGTGTCAATTCAGACTCAGAACTATGGGTCTGCCCCAACATCACAAAGGCGTTTTATCAACAATATCCGCCCCCAGACGGTGCTCAGGGTATCTCATATGAAATGAGCCAGGTCATTGTCGTTGGCGATCGCGTCACGGTGTATGCCGAACCTGATTCTGAAAGCATTGTCGTCGGGCTGCTCTCGGATGAGGTCGTGACGTTTAATCAGTCGGTTTGGGAGCAGATGCCTGATGAGATGAAGCTGCACTATGCGACATCTTTAGACGGCTGGACGCCAATTATTCTCCCGAATGGCACTCAGGGGTATATTTCCAACCGCAATGCCTACCGTCCGCTCGATGCCAGACTTGTATTTGGCAAAGTTAATGGGCAGTGGATGATTGTGAGAGTTCCGTCAGGCGACTAATAGCCATCCGGCAGCTAGGGCCTGTCATCAGTTAGATAAACTGTAGACAGCAGAAATAAGAGGTAGACGATGCGACGCTATGCGCTGCGAGATGACCAGTGGGAGCAGATGGAGGACTTTTTGCCAGGGCGTGAAGGCC
>JBNPEB010000050.1:0-35720 GCA_051117335.1 Elainellaceae cyanobacterium | reverse complement strand
TATTTCAACTGGATCTGGCAGCATAGTCGTTTGAAGACAACGGCGGCGCAACGAGCAGGGCTGACTAATCATCGCTGGAGTTGGCATGATATCCTTTCCTTTCCAACATTAATCTGACGCACTACCGTTCAACCCAACCTACGCAAGGAACTACTTCAAGACTATATAGGCGCCCTTCAATCGGCTCGTATTCATCCTCTAGTAGCCAGAGTTGAGCTTCTTCATAGTTCTGAAAAGTTTTGACAAGCCTATAATGCTCAGCGGGGTCGAAAACATAACAACACTTCCCTTTGTCACCTAGTAACAGCAAAACATAGGGAGGGAATTGCATTGGATCTAACCAAACTTCTAAGAAGTTCCAGTCATCCTTCACTAGGTCAGGTTCGAGGAAGTGCGTGGTATCGGTTGTTTGCATCGATTTTCACCTCGCCATAGAACAACGGAGTTCTTGAACCATCTGGGCTGATCCGATAACCGATCGCTTCAGTAAAAATAGTCCGTAGCGCTCGTAGTTCCGAACACTGCCTATGTATTTACCCCTCTCTATAATAGCTTGAGCAACTTGCAGCAGTGACGTTGCGAAATTGATGAATGATAGGGAAACCATTAGACCACCAACCACCCGTTGTACGGGAATGGCAATGTGTCATGCCCTCCAAAATTCATCCCTCTGATCAGCAACGCCCTCTACTTTAAGATGCCAAGTACTTGAACAGCGGCGTGTGCAGTCCCAGTCTGCGACGCAACTTCAACCACCTGAATCGCTTCGCTATTATCCATCCAGGCTAATAAACGAATCGGTAATTGGTCTGAACGTAGCGGAACAACGTGCAAGAGGCGATATTCTTCCCATTCGTCTACTTCTCGAATCGCAAGGTCTTGCATAAGTCGAGCATAGCCAATCCCGTGAAGAAGAGTTTGCCGCACGGCTGCATCGCGTTCTTCAAAGAGCCACTGGGGTTGCCAATCTCTAGGATGCACAGTGCCGTAGCATTCGGGAAGCTGCTGACCATGATGGGCATAGAGATTAGCGCCATCAGCAAACTGAATCGCAGGCTGACCGTCCGCATGAAACCGCTGTTGAGCATCGAAGCGCAACAACCGAGGGCGATCGCACACGATGCAAACCTGTTGATAGGGAAAAATCCAGCCACACTCTTTGAGTAAGGATTGATAGATCTGCCAACTATCTTGATCGTGATCGCAATTCAACACGGAGATGCAAAAGTTCATCCAGCAGGCATTGGCACACCAGGTCATTGAAGAAATCTTGTCATCAAGCCGACACCTAAATTCTGTCGAGTTTGATAGAAAATCATCTGGCGTCGGATTAGCTTGCCCCGGCGACTGCAAGACCCAGTCATACTCAGACTCCCGAAAATACCAAAGCATCTGTTTGAGAAATTTCCAGAGTCGATACTTAAATGCCAAATCTAATTGCGATTCGATTTGGCTCCACAGCCTGATTAACAGAGATTGCTTTAACTCTCGCTTGACCGGATCGCCAATGAGCGCGCGGTCAGGATAGGTAAATTCTAGGGCAGCGCGAGGGCTATCAACGAAAACAATCTGGGGCTCGGGCTGGCGGATGAGCCGATATGCCGCTTGAATAGTCGTCGCAACTCTGGCTTGATTAATCGGTTCTATAGAGCGGGCTATGACTCGCCATTTTTCCCGGTACGCTGGCATCATCGACGCTTGATCGAGAGTTAAGCATCTAATGCGATCGCCAGCACGATGCGTTTGAGTCATACGTCTGCTGGACTCTAAGTAATATCATCGTGGAGATCTAGGGAGATTTCCGGCTTCTGGATTAGCAAAGAAACCGAGCGTTCACCCCCCATCCTTACTTTCGAGCAATGCCGCCATTCACGACATAGGGACATCACACTACTGCAATGTCCCTATAATTACGGCAACCTGCCACATCAAAGCCGTAGGGTGCTGTATAGCCTTTCAGGCATGGCTACGCTAAAGCGTCAGCGTAACGCACCACCACGAGGCTATTTTTTTACCAAGCTGTGTTGCCTGCCTAGTAGCGGAATGTGCTTGCACCGGGCTTATGCACGATGAAGCTCAAGACCTGGCACTGCTTGATATTGTCAAATCCAACCACGCGAATGAAGCAATCGCGGTATTCGTTGCGGCATTCGCTCACTTCGTTCAACACATCCTGAACAGACGTTGCATTGAACAAAGGCAGCTTCCACATTGTCCAATAGTAGACGGTGGGTTCAGAGGTTTCATTAAACTCGATCGCAGGAATATATCCCATCTCAAGAATGTACTGAATCTGCTTCGCAACCTGCTGATCCGTCAGCGGAGGCAGATAGGATAGTGTTTCATACCGTCTCTCTTTTGGAAGAGTTTTCATGATTTGTTGATCCTTTTAGCGTACTGTTTGTGCAAGGAATTGAGTGTATAGATTCTAATTGGAATGAGTCTCTGAATCAGAGTCTGACTCAGGTGAATCTGAGGTCAAATCAGTCTGCTCAGACATCGAATCTGAGCGCGGAACCGCTTCAGACAGGTTGAGCTGGGTGATTCTCTCTAGATATCGACGGCGATGATCGATGTTGGCTTCTTGGACTCCTGATTTCACCATCTCAGGCAAGAAGTCGACGATCTCTTCTGCCAGATGAGCCCGCACGGTCATAATGCGGAACGCAAGCTGTTGATTTACCTGAACTAAATCTTGCAGATACGCTTCACCATCTTGAATCTTGCCAGCCGAAGAAAATTGATTCAGCCAGATTGATAAAGGCGGATTTGTCTCACGCAACTGACTAACAACCGTTCGAACCGCCTGATAGGTCAGATAACTAATCAGAGTCTTGGTCGTATCTTTGGCAATTTGCTTAAGATCCATGTGGGATACCGACCTTTAGAAAGTTTTGAGGTTCAAGTTTTGAGTTTTGAGTCAGCGGTTTGCCTCAAAACTCAAAACTCTATATTCAAAACTTCGATCAGACGGTATCGACCGACTCGAATTCGAACTTGATTTCCTTCCACAGTTCGCAAGCCGCTGCCAACTCAGGCGACCACTTCGCTGCTTCGCGGATGACATCGTTGCCTTCACGCGCCAAGTTACGACCCTCGTTACGAGCCTGAACGCACGCTTCTAGAGCAACCCGGTTAGCGGTTGCACCTGGCGCATTACCCCACGGGTGACCCAGTGTACCACCACCAAACTGAAGGACGGAGTCGTCGCCAAAGATTTCGACGAGAGCAGGCATGTGCCAAACGTGAATACCACCAGATGCCACTGCCATTACACCCGGCATAGATGCCCAGTCTTGAGTAAAGTAGATACCGCGAGACGGATCTTTTTCGATGTAGTTTTCACGCAGCAGATCGACAAATCCCATCGTTACCGCGCGATCGCCCTCTAGCTTACCGACGACCGTTCCGGTATGGATGTGGTCACCCCCCGACATCCGCAGACACTTGGCTAGGGTACGGAAGTGCATGCCGTGGTTCTTTTGCCGGTCAATGACGGCGTGCATAGCTCGGTGAATGTGAAGCAGCAAGCCGTTGTCGCGGCACCATTTCGCCAAGGTTGTATTAGCGGTGAACCCACCGGTGAGGAAGTCATGCATGATGATGGGCATTCCCAGCTCTTTCGCGAACTGCGCCCGCTTCATCATTTCTTCGCAGGTGGCAGAGGTGACGTTGAGATAGTGACCTTTGATCTCACCCGTTTCAGCCTGTGCCTTGTGAATCGCATCCGCTACAAACAAGAAGCGATCGCGCCACCGCTGGAACGGCTGAGAGTTGATGTTTTCATCGTCTTTGGTGAAGTCAAGACCACCGCGCAAGCACTCATATACTGCACGACCGTAGTTCTTCGCAGACAGACCCAGCTTGGGCTTAATCGTACAGCCGAGTAACGGACGACCATACTTATTGATCTTGTCGCGCTCAACCTGAATTCCGTGAGGAGGCCCTTGGAAGGTCTTGAGATACGCAACTGGAATCCGCAAGTCTTCTAGACGAAGCGCCTTTAGCGCCTTAAACCCAAACACGTTCCCCACGATGGAGGTCAGCAGGTTCGTAACGGATCCCTCTTCAAACAAATCGAGCGGATATGCAATGTAGGCAATAAACTGACTTTCTTCGCCCCGCACGGGTTCGATATCGTAACAACGACCTTTGTAGCGATCGAGGTCAGTCAGCAGGTCTGTCCACACGGTGGTCCAGGTTCCTGTAGACGACTCGGCGGCAACTGCCGCACCCGCCTCTTCAGGAGGCACCCCAGGCTGAGGCGTGACACGGAATGCAGCCAAAATATCAGTATCTTTGGGCGTGTAGTCTGGGGTGTAATAGGTTAATTTATAATCCTTTACCCCAGCTTCGTACCCAGACTTTGACTGAGTTCGTGTTTGAGAATAAGACATATTTCCCCTTCCTAATGAATCACTCAAAACCGAACCAATAGAACCTGCCCGCTTAGGAAAAAATCCAACTAAACAGGTCAAACATGTCTCAAAGGGCAACTTACGCTGGCTATTGAAGCTGATACAAATCAGGGTAAAACGTTAGGTCAGCACGCACTTAGCTTTAATAACTGAATGTCTGTTCGACCCGGCTATTTGACCCGACCCTGGACTATTGGTTTCAATGAAACTATATCAGGTATTCGGGATAATTTAATAAGTCGAACTTTCAAACTTCTTTGCTTAAAGATAACTATCATTTATGTTTTTAAAGAATCGTGAAGCTCTGGTTATAAAAAATCAATCATGCGATATGCGTGAGATTTTAGGTTAGAGTTTGAACTCCCGTTCGTGAATTCTTGAGAGATGCTTTGCAAATGTTCTACGAAATGTTCTATGGCAATGTTGTGCAGAAAACCTGAAGACAGTCCTAAAATCGTGTAGAACTAAGCTGTAATCCCACTGTGAATTTGCGTCAATATGGTGCTCCCTGTGCAAATGCGCCTTTTTCGCCTGAGCTTGATGGCTCTGATTGCGTCTGCGATCGCCTCTAGTGCATCCTCATCTGTTAGCCAAATCCCGTCTGAGTCTGATATCACGCTTCCAGTAGATGAAATCTCAGCCGATGAGATCCCAGTCGATGAAATCCCGGTAGATGAAATCCCAGCCGATGAGCCATCGATTCCGGTTACGGACGATCCGGTTTCCCTTGACGCTAATACAGATTCTCCTGATTCGCTGACGGCAGCCTGTCCGGTAGATCAGCGCAGTACCCAGCCCCAAATTGGGGCGATCGCCCACCAGGCCGCTCAAGTTGCAACCTGGCTGCAAACGCCAGAATCGGGCTTAGATACCTTTATTCAAGCACTCGGACCGCAGATCGTAGCCTCCCTAGCTCCGAGCCCCTGGCCGACCATCCACGAGCGGGCGCGGCTTGCTCACGTTCCGGTAATCATGTATCACGACATCTTGGCCGAAAAAGAAGTCTTCTTCGATGTCACTCCCGAAGAATTTGAAGAAGACCTGGAATATATTCAAGAACATGGTCTAACGCCCATCAGCCTCGATCAAATGGTGGAGCATCTCCGCACCGGGCTTCCTCTTCCTGAAAAGCCCATCCTACTCACCTTCGATGATGGCTATCTGGGGCACTACACTCACGTCTTTCCCCTCCTCCAGAAATACGGCTATCCGGGAGCCTTTTCGATCTATACCTATAAGGTCGGACGGGACTATGGCAGACCCGGCGTTAATTGGGCCCAGCTGCGCGAGATGGCAGCCGATCCGCTGATCACGATCGCGGCCCATAGCGTCACGCATCCGGCAGATTTGCGAGAGGTGACAGACGCAGAGCTTGAGCACGAACTTGTGGAATCTCGTCGCGTGTTGCAAGCCGAGCTGGGCCGCCCGATTCACTATTTCACCTATCCTGAGGGGAAGTATGATGCGCGGGTCGCTTGGGCGGTTCGCAAAGCGGGCTATCGGGCAGCGCTGACCATGGATGACCGCGAAAATCGATTTGCAGGAGACTCACAAAACCTGCTGGCGATCGATCGCATCGGGCAATCCCAGTTAGAAATCGTGGCCTCAGAGGCATGGGGAGGTTCTCAGCCTCGACTGTGGGCCAGCGCGTTTGACTTTACGGCCCCGATTCGGCTCGATCAGCCCGTGATGGATGACGTTCCTCTCACCCTCATTTCAGGCGGCAAACCCGTCACCATCCATGCGGATAGTCGCTATCAAGTCCCTGAGATTATTGCCAACACCGACGTTATGGCGGCAGTCGATGGTGGCTTTTTCTCGATGAAGTATCTCGACTCTAATACGATGATTGGGCCGGTGCTCAGCCAAAGCACTGGAGAGTTTATCCCTGGCAATGCAAGCGAGAATCCGAGGCTGACCCATCGCCCCCTGGTGTTGATTGGCTCCGACGCGGTGAAATTTGTTCCATTTAATGCCGATACGCACAACTCCCTCGCAGGCATTCAGGCTGAAATGGCAAATGTCACAGATGCGTTTGTCGGCGCTGCATGGCTAGTCAAAGACGGGCAACCCCAGACTCCCGAATCATTTGCCGGGTTGTTTGACTTTGATGCCTATCGGCATCGGGCATTTTGGGGGATTAACCAAGCGGGGCAACCTGTGATTGGCGTGTCTAATGATCGGGTGGATTCGGTGTCATTGGGGCAGATGCTAGCTCAGTTGGGGCTTCAAGATGCGGTCATGCTCGATTCGGGAGCAAGCACCTCATTGGCATACCAAGGAGAGTCAATGGTGCGCTATGTGCCGCGCCCTGTGCCGCATGTGGTGGGGTTAATTCCTCCGCAAGCCACGGCTCAGTCGGCTGACTGCACAATTGCCTACCGTTAACGCCCAAATGTTAAGTAGTATTGAGCAAGGTGTTCCAAGGATTGAACAGACCTATGCTCAAACTAAGACTGTCTTTGCTTATTTCGATCGCGCTTTTCTTTCTAATCGGGTTAGGAATTCCACATGCGATCGCCGCTCCAGTGAGCTCATCTGAGGCGATCGCCCAACCAGTTGCCGATATTGCTGGAGGTTCAATGTTCTCGTTTTCAGGTACACGCCCCGATAACCTTGGTGTTAAAGAGGGCAAGCTTGCATCCTGCCCTGACAGCCCCAATTGTGTCAATAGTCAAAGCCCCGAATCAGATGAAGACCATCATATCGAACCGCTGACCTACAGTTTGTCTCCGTCTGAGGCAATGGAAAAACTCAAATCTGTGATTCAAACGATGGAGCGAACCAACATTGTCACGGAAGACAAGACCTATCTCTATGCCGAATTTACGAGCGCGCTGATGGGCTTCGTCGATGATGTCGAGTTTTACCTAGATGAATCCAATGGGGTCATCCACGTGCGATCGGCATCCCGGCTAGGACAGTCTGATTTAGGGGTCAATCGCAAACGTATCGAAGCCATTCGAGAGCAGTTTGCATAACCCGCTATGCGACGTAGAGACTGATTGATTACTATTCGGTTGTGGGAGATTCCCCAATTTAGCACTTCAACGCATGTCCTCTGTCACCATCGAGATTCTCATCATTCTGCTGCTAGTGCTTGCAAATGGCGTTTTTGCAATGGCAGAGATCTCTGTCATTTCTGTCCGCAAAACACGCCTGCAAGACTTAGCCAATCAAGGAGACAAGAATGCCCGCGTTGCGCTTGAATTGGCAAATTCTCCCAACCGTTTTTTATCGACTGTGCAGATCGGTATTACGCTGATTGGCATCTTGGCAGGGGCGTTTGGTGGCGCAACGCTTTCGGAGAGCTTAGCGGTTTACATTGCGCTGATTCCCGGACTGGAACCGTTCAGCGAGGCGATCGCCCTAGTGACGGTCGTAATTAGCATTACATTGCTGACGCTGGTGATTGGCGAACTCGTGCCAAAGCGGTTGGGGCTGAGCAACCCCGAAAAGATCGCCTCTGCGGTCGCAAAGCCGATGCAAATCTTGGCGGCGATCGCGGCTCCGATTGTGCATTTGCTGAGTGCTTTGACTGAGGGAGTGTTGAGGCTCTTAGGCGTCGAATCACTGATGGCAGAGCCGCTCGTCACTGAGGAGGAAATCAAAGTCTTAGTCCGGCAAGGGGCAGAAGCGGGCATGTTTGAGGAAGCCGAGCAAGACATGGTTGAGCGCGTGTTTCGTCTAGGCGATGAGCGAGTCAGTTCGCTGATGACGCCCCGCTTTGATATCACCTGGCTCAACCTCAATGATCCCCACGAAGTCAACCGACAAAAGCTGATTGATAGCCGTCATACCCGCTTTCCGATCTGTCATGACGGGCTCGATAATGTATTAGGGGTGTTAAGCGTTACAGACGTGCTGGCTCGCTGCCTATCCAATCAACCCCTCGACTTTACAGAGATGTTGCAGCAGCCGTTATTTGTTCCAGAAAGCACGCGGGCATTGAAGGTGTTAGAACTCTTTAAGCAGTCAGGCACTCACATTGCGATCGTGGTCGATGAGTATGGCGCTATTCAGGGAATTGTCACTTTAAACGATGTGTTAGAAGTCATTATTGGCGATATTCCCTTTGCAGACCAGCCCTACGAATCTCCAGCCGTCCAACGAGAAGATGGGTCATGGCTCATTGATGGGATGTTGCCAGCAGACAAGTTTAAAGAACTATTCGACATCGCCCGTCTACCCGGTGAAGAACAAGGAAATTATCAAACCTTGGGTGGATTTATCATTACCTATCTAGGTCGCATTCCGGCGGCTGCCGATCATTTTGAATGGCGTAATCTACGATTTGAAGTGATGGATATGGATGGCAATCGGGTCGATAAGTTATTGATCATGCCGCAATATCGTCACACGAATCATGAGGCTGAATGATGCAATGGGGCCATAGGGGTGGCATTTGCTTTAGTGCAACGTAATCTTGATTTCACGCAGAAAGGTGCGGATGGATATATTAGGACGGTTGCAAAGGGCGATCGCGCTTCATTCCCAGATCTGCTGCAATTCCAAAATAAATCCTGGTAATATCGCTTCACCCGATAGTTGAGAAGGATGATCTAAACTCTCAACGCTTAGATCCAGACGATAGATATCTACCCGCCGATTGAGCGGATCAATGAGCCATCCCAACTGCGCTCCATTGTCGATATATTCCTGCATTTTGTCTTGCAGGATAGAGCGACTGTCACTCGTAGAACGCAGTTCAACCACAAAATCTGGACAGAGTGGCACGATCCCTGATTGCTGCTTTTCGGTAAGCCGATGCCACCGATCGTCACTGATCCAGGCGGCATCTGGAGAACGAATTGCCCCGTTGGGTAATTTGAAGCCTGTGGATGAGTCAAATCCTTTACCCGGTTCACCTGCGCCTCGCCACCAGAGATAAAGCTCTCCAGAAATTCTCCAGTTTTGCTTGCCAGTTTCACCCCCGGTAGGTGGATTCACAATAAGCTCTCCCTGAGCAGTGCGTTCAAGTCTTAGATCGCGGTTTGCCTCGGCTAATGCGTTAAATTGATCGTCGGTAACGAGTAAGCCAATAAATCGAGGCAACGCAACCGATATGGTTTGATTTGCTGGATCGGAGGCTTGAATCATGGCATTCGGGCTGGCGATATGACGCATTATCGCATTTTGAAAATGTAGAGGTGGAAGGATAAGCGCAGGATGAGGGGCGATCGCCCATATTAGTTGCTTTTAATCGGCGTTCGCACAGCGTAGGCTATGCCTAATCGCGTAGCATAGGCTCTGACTAATCGCACAGCATAAGCTTTGCCTAATAGCGTCTACAGGCAAAGCCTCATAGCAACTGTATAGAATCGAGTAAAGGACTGTTAAGGTAAGAAGTAGCTTGGCGTGGAGTAATCCTCTATGACGTTTAGAGAGCAGCTTATCCGTGAAATTGAACAAGTTCCTGATTCTCTGGTAGAGGAGGTCTTGGATTTTCTGTTGTTCTTAAAGAGCAAGCAGCGACAGAAAAATCCAATGGTTGATGGCGACACTAATCAGCCATATCAGAACAGTGTGCTAGACCGCATGGGAGGGGTGCCATCTCATTTGCTTTCTGATGGAAATTTGTCAGACCGAGACGCTCGTCGAGCAGCCATTGCATCCCGTTTGCAAGAACGTCATCACCACAGGCAATGACCAATCCTCCCATCATTTTGGTAGATACAGGGCTATTAGCTGCTGACTGGCAAGTACAGAACGAATTTTTGTCTCATTTAGCCAATTATGTTTACGAGTGTGCATCACTCTTGCCTCAAGACTTTGCTCGAATTGCTGAACTAAATGCCCGGTATGCAGATTTACCAGCAGATTTTTCAGATGCACAGCAGTTGAAGCGATTTGTGGCTAGGCCAACCCATTACGATTTATATTCCTAATCAAGATGAAGAATTTGAACGTCAATGGGTTGGAAAAACTCTTTTAGGAGATAGAGCATCATGATTTCCTCTATGCCAGCTTTCAATTTCCATGTTTTGTTGGAGAAAACTGAAACAGGACAGACAGTAGCATCAATTGCTGAATTGGCAAACTGCCGGGTAGAAGCAGCAACTCGTCGAGAAGCATTAACAGCCATTCAGCAATTAGCAAGCGATCGCCTAAGCAATATTGAAGTTCTACCGCTACAAGTGCCCGCATCCCAAGTTTTTCGAGAAAATCCGTGGATTGATTTGATTGGAATATTTGAGGAAGATTCTGAGTTTCTGGAGATTACGGAACAGTTGCAGGCTGAGCGCGACCAAGACACAGATGATAGGGCATGAGTCTTTGGATTTTGGATACTGATCACGTTTCTCTAGTCCTAAGAGGGCATCCCCAAGTCAGTCGTCAAGTAGCCGAAACGGGAGCCCCTCCTCATCACCTGTGTAATCCTCTAACTAAGCTGTAACCATTTCAGGTGGTGTATCGGGTGAGGCTGGCTCAAAATGCAACACCATAATCTGATCGGGGCGCAGTCCTAATGATTCATACGTGCGTCCGTTGCGATCGCTAAATTCAACTTCGAATGCTTTGCCATTGGCTAATGTCTCAACAACTGTTCCGACCTGGCCTCGCCATAGGTTGTATTGAGGGAGGTCAACGGTTAAAGCAACTACATCGAGTAATTTGACTGGATTGGCTGTCATGCTCATCACTCCTATCAGTTAAAGGGGATAGCAGGTTGTTAGTTTTGGAATCTCAGAACCATGCTCAATGATCCACGCACTCCACAAAGCTGCACTTCTATTTTGCCAATTTAATGGAATTTTTCCGACTGAGTGGTTATGATGGGGCGATCGCGCAGCGTAGGCTCATGCAAAACCTGATTTTACCCAGGGATTGTGCCTGTTTGTATCAGCGATTGACCGATAGAATAGTATCAGTTAAGCGAAACGTAGTGAAATCTATGCATCCCTTGCTGAAAGTTGATATCTCTCAAATGAGTATTGCTGAACGGATTCAGCTTGCGGAAGATTTATGGGACAGCATTATAGAGAATATTGAAGCCATACCTGTCACTAGCGCTCAACAAGAAGAGTTGGACAATCGATTAGAGCGTTATCATCAAAATCCATCTGAAGGTTCAGATTGGGAAAAGCTTAAACTAAGGATCGATTGAAATGATAGGCGATCGCCTATGGGTTTGTAGAGGAGCGATCGCAAATAATAGCCCTACCAATCACCAATTAGCACTACATCACAGAAGTGGAATTTTTCGGGTTGAGTGGTTATGATGGGGCGGTCGCGCAGCGTAGGCTCTGCCTAATCGCGTAGCGTAGGTTCTGCCTAATTGCACTACATCAGCAAAGCTTAACCACAATTAATCGCACTATGATCGAGGAGTCAGCGTCTGCATAGCAACTGCAATAATTTATGGCTAGCCATCCCATTACAATTTACATTCCCGATTCAGTATTACAAGCTGAAAATAGCGATGCCGGTACGTTTGCTCATGAGCTGTGCCTATTAGCAGCAATTGAACTCTATGAAATCGGTCGATTCTCGTCAGGACGCGCGGCTGAATTGGCTGGCATGACTCGTGTTGAGTTCTTAAGTCAGCTTTCCAAATATCAAGTTTTTCCACTTGAGGCTGAATTGGAAGAGTTAGAAAAAATCATGCCTCAAGCCATTAGCAATACTTCTCCATGATTCTGGTATGTGGATCTCGGACGACATCCAGCGTCGCATACTGAGTCTTGCGGATGCGTAAACAATTGAACTTTGCTTATACGCTACAAAAGCTCATACCAATAAATTTGATGGAACTTTTGGAGTTGAGTGATCGTGATGGGGCGATCGCAACTGTGTAGAAGATGGCGATCGCACAGAAAACTACGTTAAACAATTCTCAATAAATTTGAGTTGAAATTTTATGAGCTAGTGGATACCATGAGGCGAGCATATAGTTGTCAACGTCGCCAAAATTCAGCGTGAAAAGCTAAATCGCGTGGTATGTAATTTAGAGTGAGCAAGACCGTCAGTGAATTCCTTGCCAAAAAATTAATTAATGGATGAGAGTTACAAACTGGATTTCTACTCTATTTACTTTAACAGTATTGTTGCTGGTTGGGATAATCTCTTCGTTCTCACTGCCAATTTTGTGGTCTTGGTTAGTCCCTCTATGGAATTTTATCGAAGACAAAGACAAGCTTCCCTTCTTGTTAAATGTTTTCAGTACGCTAGCGACGATAACAGGGGGAATTATTCTTTTCCTGAACTATCTAAATGCCCGTAATCGATTAAAGATAGAGCGTCGGCAAAATGAAAATCGTTTACGTTCAGAAAGATTCTCAAAAGCTGTAGAGTTGCTAGGCAATAAGGAGCTTGATGCAAGAGTTGGAGGTGTCTATTCTCTAGAGAAACTTGTAGAGGATTTTCCTGATTTACATTGGACAATCATGGAAGTTCTAGTTGCACTTGTACAAGAAAGAACAATTCTAAAACTTGAATCTCTTCCTAATTTGGAAATTTGGCTCAATGAATCTCCTTATGATTTGAGGAGGTTGCAGCAATTATCATTAAAAATAAACACAGATACTCAAGCTGCCTTAACAGTAATAGGTAGACAAAATCATCACACTCCAGATAACAAAGCTATTAATTTAAGCCGAACGTATCTAGTAGGAGCTGATTTAAGCCAAGGAAATTTTCAATATGTAAATTTTGAAGGAGCAATTCTTATTGGTGCAAACTTGAATGAGGTTAACCTTAGAGAAGCAAATATCAATGATGCTGATTTAAGATATGCAAGCGTAACATGGGCTGATTTATCAGGTGCGAAGATTAGTAAAACCAACTGTGAGGGAGCAAATTTTTTATGTTCTAAACTAGAGAATTCTGATTTAGAAGACTCCAACTTTAGCAAAGCCAACTTAGCAGATACAAACCTAAAAGAAGCCATTATCTCTGGAACCATCTTTAATGAGGTACATGGATTAATGCCCGAGCAGATCCAGGAAGCTATAAGCATGAAGAAGGCGATGCTTTATGGTAGTGGTTTTCTACGATATGGAGCGCAAATCAAAGGGAGCTAAAAGAATCGCCAATCATAGTCTCTCGTATGGTGCGTCAATGACACACCCTCGTAATCTCCTCCACAAATTGAGATACTGGAAGTGCGATCATCAAACTATTGATTAACGCTTCAAAACCGAATAAGGCGAAGCAAACGTTGGTATGCAAGTATACAGCACGTATCGCCCAGCCAGTGCACCCGCGAACAACTCCAAGAACAATCAGCAGTGAGTAAAATTGGTTCAGAGAGAATCCTTTCAAGTTCTGAAAACGGAGCATTCAGAACATTGAGGCTCGAAATAAACTTGTGAATAGCAAGGAGAAATGGTGATGAACAACCTAGAAATGCGCGATCGCATTCAGCTCTATATCGAACAGCTTTCACCAGAGCGTTTACCTGTTGCTCTAGATTTTCTTGCCTATCTGGTTGAACGTGAGAGTGACGAAGCAACAGAAGAACTTCTTGCTATTCCAAACTTAAGGGCTGATTTAGAAAAAGCTGAACAGGAAGTTCAATCTGGAGAATTGACAGACTGGCGGAGCATTTGAAAACATCAAAGCTTTGAAGGGCGAACTAGCAGGTCGTTATCGCTATCGAGTGGGTGATTATCGAGTCGTTTACAAAATTGACGATGGGAATGCAGAGGTTCTCGTGCTTCTGATTGGGCATCGTCGAGATATTTATTAATGAGCAGTAATATACGGTCTTTTGCTGCGATCGCCCAAAATGCATCCCAAAGGGCGATTGGCAATCGCCCCTACCTTCACTGTGGATCATTCCCCCTTTAATCCATACCTTCAATCGGCGCAAACCCTTGACGCTGGACATTTTCGGTAATAGTGCGGGGTTCGAGGAACTGCAACAAATAGTCAGGCCCCCCAGCTTTTGACCCCACCCCTGAGAGTTTGAAGCCGCCAAAGGGTTGCCGCGCAACGATCGCCCCGGTGATGCTGCGGTTGATGTAGAGATTGCCGACTTCAAATTCCTCCTGTGCCTGGTCAATGTGGGAAGGTGTCCGAGAGTATACGCCGCCGGTGAGGGCGTAGTTGGTGCCGTTGGCGATCGCCAGGGCATCGTCAAAGTCGTTTGCCTTCATGACAGCAAGTACTGGGCCAAAGATTTCCTCCTTTGCAATGACTGCATCAGGCATCACGTCGGTGAAAATCGTGGGACCGACAAAATATCCGGTATCCGGCACCGCCATTTCCAAGGCCAGGTTGGATTCGGCTTTGCCCTTCTCGATGTAGTCTTTGATGCGCGTCTGAGCGGTTTCATCGATCACCGGGCCGACTTTCATGCTCGGGTCTTCTACCATGCCTACGTTTAATGATTGCGTTGCCTCTACCAAACGCTTCACAAACGTGTCATAGATGGGTTCTAGAACGATGGCGCGAGAACATGCCGAACACTTTTGACCACTGTAGCCAAATGCAGAATACACCACGCCTTGAATGGCTTGGTCAAGGTCGGCGCTTTCATCGACGATGATGGCGTTTTTGCCTCCCATCTCGGCAACCACTCGCTTTAGATGCTTCTGTCCAGGGCGAAGAATGGCGGCATCTGCATAAATTTTGCAGCCGACTTCTTGCGACCCTGTAAACATAATCATATGGACATCGGGGCTTTTTACCATGTGCGCCCCCACGGTTGGGCCATCTCCGGGCACAAATTGAAACACTCCCTTAGGAACCCCAGCTTCAACTAGAATCTCAGCCAGCTTAGCAGCAATTACAGAGGTAGTTTCAGCGGGCTTGAGCAGCGCACAATTACCCGTCACCAGGGAAGCAACCGTCATCCCGGTGGGAATTGCGAGGGGGAAGTTCCACGGCGAAATCACGACGACCAATCCTCGCGGCTGATAGTGATAGCGATCGGTTTCTCCATCCACGTCATAGTTGAAGCCCTGATCGAGGCGCTCCATTTCCGCCGAGTAGTAGCGGCAGAAGTCAATCGCTTCTGATATTTCAGGGTCGGCTTGATGGAGCGTTTTTCCGCCTTCCAGCATCATCCATGCGGCCAGTTCGGCTCGGCGCTCTTCTAACAAATCACCGGCTTTGCGAATGATCGCAGCTCGTTCGCTTACGGGCATTTTTTTCCAAGCCGGGAAGGCATCTTTTGCTGCCTGGAGTGCTTTGTCAGCCTGCTCAATGCTAATCATGCCCACCTTGCCGACGATTTCGGAAGGGTTGCACGGATTGAGCGAATCAATCATCTCCAGCGTATTTACTTTTTCTCCGTTAATGATAGGCAAATAGGTTTTGCCCAACTGTTGGCGAACCGATTGGATGGCATCAAAGGCTTTGTTTCGTTCATTCATGATGGAATAGTCTGTATCGGAGGCGTTGGCGAGGCGAATATAGGGCGTTGCGTGGTCGGTGACGAGCGTCGCGTGAGTAGGGGAGGCAGGCGGGGGGCTGCCTTGAGTTAAGTCTTCATCTGCTAGCACTGGGGGAGCCAATAATTCTTCCGGGGGAACGTTCTCTATGCTCTGGCGCAAGAAAGAACTATTGGCAGTGTTTTCAAGCAGGCGACGAATCAAGTACGACATTCCTGGAATCAGTTCGCCATAGGGGCAATAAACCCGGACTCGATAGCCTTGATCCACCAGAGCTTTGGCTAACTTGTCTGCCATGCCGTAGAGGACCTGTAGCTCAATCCGGCGACGAGGAATCTTGAGTGCTTCGGCAATGGCGATCGCGTGGGCTTGCGATCGCACGTTATGGCTCCCAATCGCCGCATACAAAACCTCATGATTCTCTAACAAAATGCGAGTCATGCGCTCAAAGCTCACATCGGTCGAGGATTTCTTGCTAAAGACGGGCTGCACCCAATGATTTTGGCGCGAGATGATTGTTTCTTGATCCCAATAGGCTCCTTTCACCAGGCGAACCGTCACCGGATAGCCCCGTTCTTTCGCCCAATCAACCCAGCCCAGCAAATCCCGTTCGCTATCGCGCAAATAGGCTTGCAGCGTGACGCCGATGTCGGTGCGCGTGCGAAACTCGTCTTCCATCAAAATCGACTTTAGGATTGAGATGGTTAGATCTTTGTAGGCGTATTGCTCCATATCAAAGTGCACCATTGCCCCTAGCTCTTGGGCTCGACGCAGTAATGTGCGGATGCGATCGCGCACTCTGGCCGCACTTCCCTCAGCATCCAGCGGGTCAAACTGAGAATAAAACGCCGTCAGCTTCACCGACACCTGCACGTTTGGGAGGGCGTCCCCGTCGGCTTCATCGATTTGGGGCACCGTTGACCAGCCTTTTGCTGCCGTTGTCAGCTTCTCCATCAGTTCTAGATATCTTTCTAGATACAGCTTCGCTTCCGACTCCGTAATCACCGCCTCACCCAGCAAATCAACGGTGAACGCCATTTTCTGTTTGCGAAGCTGCTCAATGCTTTTCAGGGCTTGCTTGAGGTTCTCACCTGAAATATACTTGCGAGCCAGGGTCTCGACCCCGGTTGAAACAGTAC
The DNA here is from genome assembly GCA_051117335.1 of Elainellaceae cyanobacterium. Taxonomy (GTDB): domain Bacteria; phylum Cyanobacteriota; class Cyanobacteriia; order CAZCXK01; family CAZCXK01; genus DBGGTD01. The sequence goes on along the minus strand of JBNPEB010000050.1, from coordinate 18,824 downwards.
TTGCGGCGACCTGCCCCGGCAGCGAGTCGGCATCGGCAAAGTTCAACAACCCTTTCAAGGCGCTGGGCAACTCCACCGATTCGTCGCTCAAATATTCTTGAAAGTGGCGAGCGATTTCGGTTTTACTTCTCAGCGAGGGCAAACAGTCGATGAAGCGAAACATTTGCACTCGCAATCCCGGATTGCTCATCGTCCACGCCAACAGTTTGTCGTCCCAGCGCATTTGATCTCGCATCTGGGCTAGAAACGATCGCTTCTCTTGAGTGGCCGCCAGCAGACGACGGGCGATCGCTTGGGTTTGATCTTCGTAGGTGTCTTGAGAAATCGGATCAGATGCTTGTCTGGATGCTTCCAATACCACGGTCAGTGCCCCTCGCTAATAACATGCTCAACTGGGTTGAGTTCCATATTCTACTATTGTCTCTACTCTATGGCTGATTGACATGAACGCCGTGATTCGCTTTATTACAAGAGTCTGAAGAATGACGGTTTGTGATACTGCACCTGTGCGATCGCTCCCTCTCAATGCCTCTGAGCTCCGGCATAAAGCAGTTCAAATCCATCATCGCCTCTGTGCCGAATACGGCTGTCCGGCGTCATACTTTCATGATCTCGATCCGCTCAGTGAGTTGGTTTCAGCGCTGTTGTCTCACCGAACTCGCAATTCTGACTCTGATCGGGCATATAAAGCACTCACACATCGCTTTCCGGGTTGGGACGCAGTGCGCGCCGACTCAGGAGATTGAACGGGCGATCGCCCCGTGTACTTGGCCTGAACTGGAATGCTCAGCAGATTTACGATAATCATGAAATCATGATGTTACACGGTCAGCGATGCTGCTACTATCGTGCTCCTGCGTGTAAACGATGCTGCCTCTTAGACCTGTGTCCGTTTGGACAGTCACGACTCAATTAGCTCGACGTATAACTCAGGTTGCGATTCAGATTGATCCGCATAGCTTATGTATATTCCCAGACTATGCTGTATCTTCTGATAGAAGACAATTAAAATAAAAGTTGACATACTACTCATAATGGAAAATATATCAATACGTTGCCGAACATCGATGAGAGTCTTGTCTACATAAGCAGTAGAAATACGGTGCTTAGCATCCTCTAAATTCGCAATACTAGGCATAGGACGCATTCGGCACCGTATCATCAGGAGCGTGTATTGATTGCGAATATTACGAATATTACAAACCAGCAAACGTTACATCTGAGGTCTAACCCCGAACACTAATGGCAATATCAAGACCGTCAAACTATGAGGTATCTTCGAAGCGATTTGAACAAGAGCTTCTAGAAGCAGAGCGAAAGCGTGACGTTACGCTTTTGCTTGAAAATCTTTCTATGAGTCAAGAAGCCACCATCAAGCTGATCCTCGATTGCTTGTATGATGTGGGCTCCGTACGGCTCATCAACAAAAAAATTCATCATCGCTCATTAAATCGGCTCACGCGAGCGATCGCCCATCTGTCGAAACCTGTGTTTCGGGTGTTTGCATTTCGGTGGTTTAAGAAAAATTGCCCCGAATTGATTACCAACTGGCTATACAAGAAGGTTTCGTTCGAAGATTCTGACAACGAGCAAGCACCATCGAACGATCAGGTATCTTCATCTCAAGCAGTTGAAGTGCTCCAGCTAGAATCTTCGCCGTACGCCGAATTAGACCTGGCGACTCAAGAGATTCGTCGATTGCGATCGCAGGTGAAATGGCTTCGAGGCATCTCGGTAGGGGCGATCGCCACGTTGGGCATTACAGCAATTTGGCTCGGCTACAACTTTCGGTTAGAGCCGCTCCGCTTGATTAACGAACCGTCTCAACCCGTACTCGACATCAACACTCGCCAAACCGAACAGTGATCATCCGACTCCATCTTCAAATATGCTTTTACAAATACAAAAATGTCTTTGAAGATAAGTCATCTGAGATTCGGATGCAAAGAAAAATGGGTCGCCCGGGATTCGAACCCGGGACCAATCGGTTAAAAGCCGAGTGCTCTACCGCTGAGCTAGCGACCCAAAATCTAACGGTGATGGGCAGTTGAAAACGCCGATTACTAAGCTACCACACAACTTGTATTTCCTGCATCAACCTAGTCAAGGAAATTTTAGGGGAACGGTGACACCGTAAGACGAACGAGAGTTTCCAGACTTTGCCCTGATTCTAAGTAGGTCAAATTCTCTCCGGTGTTGAGGGCATTTCGCGGAGCGCTCCACGGTTCGAGGCAATAATACTCTTTGCCTTTCACCGTCCAAAATACGAGTGTTGAATAGGCCGAGTCGTAGTCCAATCGCAGTTTGAGATTGCGGCTGGCGTCTAATACGCTGGCGTTTTGACGGGTGACAGGACGAAATGCCACGTCAATTTCATCTTTCTCAAAGTCGAATGAGCCAGAAAATGACTGCTCGTTCCCGGTTTGTTGGTCAACGTAGCGATCGCCCGGAATCGAAAATTGAAGCTGTGATTTATCCGTGGCTAAGAAATAGGGATGCAGCCCGGTTGAGAACGGCATCGGGTCAGACGATCGATTGGTAAAGCGCTGCACGATTTCGAGGGTAGTGCCCTGCAGAAAATAGGAAAACGCAAGCTGAAAATCAAAGGGATAGACGGCACGGGTTTCGTCGTTGCTATTGAGCACCACGGTAATGCCGACCCGATCATGAGTAATGCGGTCAGTTACCTCCCACGGAAGATTGCGGGCAAAGCCATGCTGCTTGAGGCGATACGTCTGGTTGTTGTGGGTATAGGTGCCGTCTGGCAAATTGCCACAAATCGGAAACAGAATCGGAATGCCGCCTCGAACCGTTTGATCCGGATTGGCAAACCGTTCGGCATCAAGGTAGAGCAGTTCTTGCCCACGCACCTGCCAACTGGTGATGATGCCGCCTCGCTCAGGAACGACTTCTAGGCGAGATTGGCTTAACTGCTCGGATAAGACGTAGGTTTTGTATTGTTCTTGCTTAAGGGCGATCGCAAATACCACGGTTTTTCTCTAAAGTTTGATCAAAAAATGTTGTGGCGCTCAGCGCACATCAGAGCCAACCCCTTGAAGGAGCGTTGATTCTCCTTCAGGATACGTGATAAACGGGTCAGATGGCGGAGGGGCAGGAGCCGCATCGAGTTCTTCCGAGGAAGTCTGTCCCTCCTGAGGTGGAGGCGTTGCAGGAAACGAACGGCTCGGTGGCTCATCAACTGGATTTTCTTGCTCAACCTGACTTTTGTCTGATTTGGCGTGGGGTTTAGCATCCAACATTGCGGGAGATGACAGAGGCTGGTCAAAGTCGCGGGAAGCCTGTTCAATTTTCTCTAAAATCGCTGCTCCCTCGCTGCCCTCCACGATCTCAGAGGTTGATTCTCTAACATGCACGGGCAAAAACTCCACCCGCATTTGGCGATCGCGCAAGGCCACCTTTAAGACGGCGGTATCGTGCGTCTTGGGGTTTTCCGAATCATCTGCGTCTGTTTGCGGCGGATCTTCTTGAAACACAAAACTGCTGAGCGAGTAGGCGATCGCCCGCCCCTGGTAGATTTCTGCGCCTTGCAGCACTGTAGGATGATACCCAACAACCAGATCAGCGCCGTGATCGACTGCTGCGTGAGCTAGCTCGATTTGCTCGTCGGTAGGTGTTTCAGGCAGATCTTGATTCCAGTGATAGTTCACAACCACCCAATCTACAGAATCACGGACTGCCTGGATATCAGAGCTAACGTGTCTAGGAGATCCCAGATTACTGCCTGCCGTCCGCCGGGTGGCGGCCTGGAGATCAGAGTCGGAATAGCCAAAGTAGGCGATGCGCTGTCCTTTAACGTCGATCACTTCCGGGCGGCGGGCGTCTTGACGATTGATTCCAGCACCGATGGTTTGGATGCCTGCCGCATCTAAGGCATCGGAGAGCGATGAAACCGTGTCTTCGCCTGCTTGAAGAATGCGATCGCTGGCAATTGAGACTAAATCAATCCCGCTGGCTCTCAAGCGCTGTAGCGAATTGGCGCGATCGCTCGTGGATGAATCGAGCGAGAGAGGAGAATCGAGGGCTGCGATCGCCACATCGGCGTGTTGATCATCGCTCGTTTTGTTGGCTGCGTCGGCCTCCTGGGAAGGACTGATTTCTATCCCGCCAAACATGAGCGTGACTGCCGTGTCATCTTGGTTTGAAACGTCAACATAGTGGGTGATAGGAAGCGTGCCCAATGAGGTATTAAGAGTATCCGCAAGGGGCACATCCGGCGATGCAGATACCGAAGGTGCGTCGTCAGGCGATCGCCGCAGAGGGGTGACAAAATGGTTGACGGCTTCAACTGCCGTTCCAATTAAAAATGCTGCAACGGCTGCTCCGCCGAGGGGAGCCGCATAGGCCGGTTTAATCGGTTCAGTATTGCGGATGCGGATCGCCAGTTGATCTGCCGTGTGAGACACCTGCTTGCGAAGAGTAGACTGCAACTGCTGAGAATGGGCGATCGCTGTCTGCACTTTAGCGGTCACTGAAGCAACCACGGGCGTTTGAGCGATAGGGACGCGGAATCGAATGGAGTGCTGCCAGAGAATATCGGAGGTGCAGGTCTGTTGCACGACTACCTGCATGCCTTTGATGAGGTCAGAATCGAGTTGGCGAATGCGACAGCAGATAAATCGCAGCAGGCGATCGCGATCAGGAGGACGCTGCACTTTAACGACAATGCGTAAAAAGCCCGACTGAGGAGCCGCATCGACGCATACCCACATTCCCTGAGGCACGAGATACCCGTTTAGCCAATAGGCGATCGCTCGAAAATTTCCTGCCCGTGCTAGTTCAATTACGGTTGGCTGATAAAAATGGTCTAGATACGTCATCCACGTTATTCCTCAACATTCACACACGATGATGGGATATTAATGCATGGTTTGCTCTTCCAATCGAGCGGTGATTGGGCTGAGATGTCAGTGATTTGGATCACATGGACAGGACATTGGGGATTCTTCTCTTCTGTCAATTCGTCCTGCTAGTACCATTTGGCAGAAATAAGCCAACCCTTCGAGTGCGGACACCTTGCCCGCGACGTGAGCGAGACTATGGTTATGAAACTTCTGTCGTCTTGTACCAGGCTTTCAGATAGGGGCAGTATCCTATTATGCATAGGTCTATTACATCAGAAATGCTCCGCGCTTCGAGCTAACTGTGGTTTATCTAAATTAACGCTTATTGGCTTGACGTCTCATCCTCATGACCCCAGATTCCCAATCCAATCCGTCTACGTCTCAACCAAATGCGTCGTCAGATCCTACTGATGATAATCAGCAGCCTCAATCTGAGCCCTTGGGTGAATCTTCGAGTGACTCCTCCCGTGACTCCTCAAATGGCGCATCTCAGCCACTTGCTGTGTCCGATGATGCAAATGGGCCATCTGATTTGCCGTCGCAGGCTCTTATAAATTCTCATGCTGAATCTGGCCATGCTGAATCTGGTGTCGAAGCGGCCAAGGGTCGTTCTGATGTGATTAGCACAACGGCCTCGCCCCAATTATCGACCACTGCAACCGCTCCGGCTGCCTTGCTGATCGTTATTCTCATTGCGATCGCCATCATGATTGCCGGACTCGTGACTAATCTGGTCTGGCTGAGCATTGCTGGTTCGACCGTTGCGCTGCTTGTATCACTGCGGGCTGTGTGGTCGTATTTGGGCAATGCAATCAAGGATCTGCTGATTAGTGGCGTTGGGGTTTTGCTCGTTGCGGTGTTGGGGATCGCATCGGGGCTATACGGATTGTTCCAAATCAGCGGCGTCAATCGCATCATTGGCAACTGGTATCAAACGCTTGACTGGGAGGCGATCGGTGCGCTGGGGGACTTTTTTGGGGCGATCGGGCAAATTCTCATTGCCATCTTGGCGGTCTACATTGCGTGGCGGCAATATGTGATCTCCAAAGATCTGACGATTCAGCAAAATCTAATTACCCAACAGCAGACCATTGATTCGTATTTTCAAGGCATTTCTGATTTGGTGCTCGATGCCGAGGGCTTGCTCGAAGACTGGCCCCAAGAGCGGGCGATCGCCGAAGGACGCACGGCGGCGATTCTCAGCAGCGTCGATGCCACGGGGAAGGCAAAAATTGTTCGCTTTCTGTCGCGCTCAAGACTCTTATCACCTCTCAAGCGCGATCGCCACCTCGGACGCGCCATGCTGGATGGAGTGGGAGGCTATCAGGAAGATCGCGATTTTGGCATTCGCGTGATTGATTTGGGGGTCATGCTCGCCGCATCTCACCTAGCCGGCACCGACTTGCGATGGACTGAACTGAGCGATGCCAATTTGGTGCGAGCCAATCTGAGCTATTGCGATTTGGTAAAAGCCAACCTCGCCCGCACCATTCTCTACGACGCTACTCTGCGCGGGGCAGACCTGATGGGCGCACGGCTATTTTACGGCACACTTGAAATGGCAAAACCCCGGACTCGACATGACATTCCTGATTATGAAACGGGAGCATTCACGGGTGCCGTTATTGAAAACGCTGATATGACGGACGTTCGCCGTCTATCAAAAGACCAGCGCTATTACTGCTGTGCTTGGGGTGGCTCCAAAACGAGAGCAACGATTCCGGGGGGATGTGAGGGAATTCCCAATAAGCTGAATCGATAATGCTGTGGGCGTTAGGACGCTCTAATTATGGATGATTGGTGTCAATATGAATGGTCTGCCCGATTTCTGCTGAACGGCGCATCGCATCGGCCACAATCAGGGCATAGACGCTTTCGGCTGCCGTGGTATAGAGCGGGCTGCCGTCTGCTAAGTGCTTGAGAACGGCCTGAGTATCGCTGGCAAATAAGCCTCGACGACTGCCCATATCGAGATCCCGAGTCGCATCTGGCTGAATGAGCTGCCCCTGATTGCCGTCGATTTTGACTAGGCCGCGATCGCCATGAATGTCTAGACCGCGCTCGGCATTCCAAAGCATTTCACCTTTGCCATAGACCAAATCAGCAATCAGTCCGTTCGCAAACCGAAGCTGAGCCGTACACATGCAGCACCGATACGGTTTATGAGTAATGGGCACAATCGTGTCGTGGGTCGTCCAAAATTGGCTCTGACAGGTGGCAGTCGACACTGCGCCAAACAGATGCAGCAGCCGATTGACTCGCGAGAGCGCACCCACGAGGGGAAACCCAAACAGTTGGGGATAATACGTCCACTTTTGGGGAGCCGGACGTTGGGGATTGACGCTGGCGTATCGAACGTAGAAGGGGGTGCCAATCTCTGGCAAAGCGGTCGCGATCGCCTGATGAATGCCGCTGAGTAGCTCGATGTGCTCGACGTGGAGCAACCGCTGATAAGACGTTGCTAGCGCCAGCAGCGTGCGTGCTTCGGTGATATCTAAGGAAAGCGGATATTCAACCACGACATGCTTACCCGATTCGATAGCAGCACGGGCGATCGCCCCGTGGTCGCGGTTAATCGTGGCGATAATGACGAGGTCAATGTCAGCGCGTTTGACTAAGTCTTTCCACGGCGACATCGGCTCTGCTGCAAATGGTTGGCTGAAAGTCCTCGTGCGATCGGGATCATTTCCCGCGACGGCAACCAATCGAGCCGTCGGATCTGCATCAATGGTTTCGGCTCTGACTTTAGCCGCATAGCCCGTCCCGACTAGCCCGATGTTCAACAGTGACATATCGCTCAATCAATAAAACGTGCATCTAGACCGTATCGCTAAATCACATCGATCTCAACGGGATCAATTCATAATCTTTGCATCATGATGAGAATCAAGAATGCTTAGTTCAGTAGTGTTGATGACATTGATAACTACTTTTAATTTTTTTTTAATTTGGAGTTAGAAGAACATATATGTCATGGGGTGAATCCTAGACGAACTCTCGCATCTATCTGCATTTATGGAATATTTTGTTCGACAGATTTCTAGAGGTTAGGACTAGATTTTTGACGGCAAAAAAACAACGTATAAGTAATTCAGGATGAAAGATGGGATTCTCATTACTAATCCCATTCATCCTATGGTTTGATTTAAGTTACAAGTCTTAAATTTTCCCGTAGTATCGAAATAAGGAGTCAGATTCAACGGTCAGCCTACATGTTTAGATGATTGTGAGGTTTGCTGTTGGTATACTCCTAATGCCGTTTCGATATTTGAGAGGACTGCCGTATGGCATCTTACAAGGTCACCCTAATCAACGACGCTGAAGGATTAAACCAAACGATCGAAGTTGAGGACGATACGTATATTCTTGACGCTGCCGAAGAGCAAGGTCTCGACCTCCCTTATTCTTGCCGAGCAGGTGCTTGTTCTACGTGTGCAGGCAAAATGAAGGAAGGAACCGTTGACCAGTCTGATCAGTCTTTCCTTGATGATGATCAGATTGAGGCTGGCTACGTGCTGACCTGTGTAGCGTATCCCACGTCTGACTGCACGATCATCACTCACCAAGAAGAAGAGCTGTATTAAGAGCTTATTGGTGTGTGCAAGGTGTGATTAGCCTGCGTGTTAGGTTTGACATCTTCAGCGGTAACAACCGTATTCCCACACTCTAAAGAGTCGTATTTAGAGGAAGTTTTGAAGCAAATACTGGGCAAGGGGCATGAATCCATGTCCCTTGCCTTTTTAGGGTCTGATTTAGGGTCTGATTTAGGGCCTGTTATCGTTCAAACGAAGTCAACTTCTGGCTAACGCTATAAAACTGCTGCATGCCGTCGTTAGTAGGCGGATTTCGCTCATGTGTCGATTATTGGGATATCTGGGTCCGTCCATTCAACTGGATCACCTCCTCTATAAACCAGAGCATTCTCTGGTCACGCAAAGCTATCAGCCTCAAGAGATGACCTCTGGGCTGCTGAATGCCGATGGGTTTGGGATTGGTTGGTATCATCCAGCCCGCAAAGAGTTTCCGTTTCGCTATCGCAATACGCTGCCTATCTGGAATGATGTAAATTTGCTAAACCTGAGTCGCTATGTAGAGTCGGAGTGTGTTATCGCCAGCGTGCGCAGCGCAACGCCCGGTTTGGCCGTCGATATGAGTAACTGCCCTCCCTTTCAGCAAAATCTCATTTTGGCAGTTCACAATGGCTTTATTGAAAATTTTCGCCATACGCTTTATCGCCCGATTCGCGATCGCCTCCCCGATGATGTGTATCAAGCAATCCAAGGAACGACCGATTCAGAGCATTTATTTGCCTTAGTGCTCAGCGAATTACAGCAGTCTTCAACTACCCTCGATCAGGCACTCAAACGAGCGCTGATCGCCGTATTTGAGCTGGCTGACGCGCATCAGGTCAACGTCGCTGCCAATTTGTTGATTAGCGATGGCGATCGCCTGATCGCGTGTCGGGCATCCAATCGATTGCCGATTCCGTCTCTTTACTGGTTACGGGATGATCCTCTCTTCCCAAAGGCAGTAGTCATTGCCTCCGAACCGTTGTTTACTGGCGATTGGGCAGTTGTTCCCGAACGTAGCATTCTAACCGTGGAAAAAGACCTTGAATTTTGCGTCCAACCATTTTGAGGGAGTCAGCCACCCATCCTCCCCGTCTAATTCTCTATCACGTAATCGCCGTAGACTTCAGATCAAACAGTGGTTCCAGTCTTGCCGTAGCGCCACCCTAGCGCTGTTTGACGACGTTGATTCTGCTAGCTTTTGTTATCAAGCCCATCCCGATTTCAGCCCTGTCGGATGGCACCTCGGGCATATTGTTTATACCGAAGCGTTATGGATTTTAGAACGCTGTGCCGGACTCTCTCAGCCCTTTCCTGACTACGGTCGTTTGTTTGCTCAAGATGGTTTGCCCAAATCAGAACGGCAAAATCTACCCTCTTTCTCAGAGATTTACGCCTATGCTCAAGTCGTTCGTGACCAGGTATTTAGGTATCTTGCGATCGCCCCGATCGATCGCCAGGAGAAGCTGTGGCGGTTTTTGCTTCAACACGAAAGCCAACATGGAGAAACAATTGCGCTGGTGCTTCAGCTTCAGCAGTGGCGGCGCAACCGGAGCGCTGGAATCCGAGACTGGAGCCTCGATGCAAACCTCCAACTGACATCTTGCTTTGTAACGTCGTCATCCGATCTCTCACCCCGCACGCCCACTCCTCCCTCCACAATGGTCTTCGTCCCTGCGAGTCCATTCACGCTGGGGAATGATTCTCTGGATGCCCTCGACAATGAACATCCATGCCAAACAGTCGATGTAGATGCCGTCTGGATTGACCGCTACCCCGTCACCTGTGCCGACTATCGCGCATTTATTGAGGCGGGTGGATATCAAACCTCGGAATGGTGGTCAGAGGCAGGCTGGAGTTGGCTCCAGCAATGCCCAGTATCACACCCGCTCTACTGGTCAGATAGCCCCGATTGGGATACCCATCCAGTTTGCGGGGTGAGTTGGTATGAAGCAGATGCCTATGCCCGATTTGTCGGCAAGCGCCTCCCCACCGAAGCAGAATGGGAGAAGGCTGCCCGGTGGAATCCTCAAACCGGACTCAGCACGACCTATCCGTGGGGGGAGGCGCTGCCCACGTCTCAGCATTGCAATCATGACCATTGGATTGGGCATACAACGCCTGTAGACGCATACCCAGCCGGACAGAGCGCCGTTGGGTGTTATGACTTGCTGGGTAATGTTTGGGAATGGACATCGAGCACCTTTCAAGGATATTTAGGCTTCAAGCCCTATCCCTATGCAGGCTATTCTCAAGCGTATTTTGATGGACAGCACAAAGTCTTGCGGGGAAGCAGTTGGACAACCCGTCCCTGGACGCTTCGCAGCACGTTTCGCAATTGGTATCATCCCCATGTGCGGCAGGTCTTGGCTGGATTTCGCTGTGCTAGAAATGCTGACTTAGCCAAGTGATGCGGATTGATGAACCTCAGCAAACTCTCAGCATTTCATGAGAGAATGCGATCGCACTTTGTAGTGATTGTTACCATTTGAGGCGATCGCCTCCCGTCCCACCGAAGTTTTTTGAACCAAGCTTTTTGAACTGAGTAATTTTAACTATTTCTATGCCTACGTCTAACCCAACACCGTTGGGGCGTCATTCCGCTGATGACCCCGTAGTATCGAGCCAACAGGCAATGCTGAGCGAAATGCTGGGCGATCGCGTTCAGATTGATTATTTGCTTCATCCGACGGAGCTTGCTCAAGCCGAACTCGACGCCGCCTATGATGTCATTCACGGGCTCACGCACACACCCAAGTCTCTTCCGCCTCGCTATTTTTATGATGATCGCGGGTCTGACCTGTTTGAGCAGATCTGTAATCTGCCTGAATATTACTTGACGCGCACAGAAACTAAAATCTTTAAGCAGTGGGCCGGGGCGATCGCCCAACAGACAGGAGCCTGTGAAATTGTTGAACTTGGCAGCGGTAGCGCCACCAAGACCCGTATCTTACTAGATGCGTATCAGGCTCAAAATAGCCCGCTCTCCTATATGCCCATCGATGTCAGCGCAGGTATCCTGCAAAGCAGCGCTCATCAGTTGCTAGCAGACTATCCAACGCTCAACGTTCACGGGCTCGTGAGCACCTATCAGCTCGCCCTTAAACGGCTCACCCCATCTCCTTTGCCGAGCCGGATGATTTGCTTTATCGGTAGCACGTTAGGAAATCTTAGCCCCGATGCGTGCGATCGCTTTTTCGAGCAAATCAACGCCGCTCTGCAACCGGGTGAATACTTTTTACTCGGAATTGATTTACAAAAAGACCGAGCGACTTTAGAGGCTGCATATAATGATAGTCAGGGCATTACCGCAGCCTTTAACCTCAACATATTGCGCCATCTTAGCCGCAAATTTAAGGGCGATTTTGACCTTGATCAATTTGAGCATTGGGCCTTTTACAACGAGAGTCTCAACCAAATCGAGATGCATTTGAGAAGCCGTTCGGCGCAGACCGTTCATCTTGAAGCACTAGACTTAACCGTATCTTTTGAACCAGGAGAAACCATTCTGAGCGAAATTTCTCGTAAGTTTAACGTCGATACAATGCAGCATCAACTTGCAACCCATTCCCTATCCCCGATTCACACTTGGACAGATGAAAATCACTGGTTTGCCGTGATTCTTTGCCAAGCGTGCTAGTCATGACAGAAATGTAGAGAAATCAAGTAGAGGAATCAAGTAGAGGAATCAATAATTTAATCAGGCTAGATCACCCATCGGTCAGGGCATGCATCATTGTCGGGGCCATAGGGGTGCATTGCACAAATGAGTTGAATTCCTCCAAATGCCTGCCCAAAGTAGTATTGGCAGCCCTGGCAAATATCTGGAGTCCTATAGACAGGATACTCAGGCTGCCTGACATGGTAGTTGATCCGCGTTGTTTCAACCATGCCACCATGTCGTCGAACTACGGTTCGGATGTTCCATATATCTAAGCTGTTGAGTCTTGGGATTTGTGCTCCGATAAAGATCTGAGGACACCCGTTATCAACGCCTCTAGATTGGATGACGCTCAAACCGCCCACCTGCTGCACGGTTTCTTCGATGAGGTTGATGATAGGCTCAGCCGGGTCGCAATAGGCTGAAAGATAAACCGATTTGCTCTCGGTTGCAGCATGGAAATTAATTTGAGTCGGAACGGCGAGTTGTAGGGGTTCAAAATTTTCCTGACCATCGAAAAACCGGCGATTCTGCATTCCTGATGATTCCATTGAATGACGATAGAATGACGATCATTAATTCATCATCTTAGGATATGCTTAACCTTCTTCAAACCCCGTTTCAGTTAAGGTGAGCACTATTTCTTAGGAAAGAATTACGGGAAAATGGGGACGAAAATGCGAATGAAGCGGCGAACTCTTAATAGAAAAATAAGCTGTTGAATATCAGATGAAACGCTGGGCGGATATTCTGACTCTTCGAGAAGAACCTGAAGCTCGGCGTATTCGGCGGCAGATATAGGCTCACCATCGATGGGCGATCGCACGTCAAGAATAATTTCTGACCGGAGGATTTCTTCTGGACTCTCATCAGCATCGGGAAGGGCACGAGCAGGCAACGCTAGGATTCCAACCGTACTCAGAACGAGCATACTGCTGAGGCTGAGTCGAGCAATGAAACGATTACTAGTTACTGACATATAAGGGCTCCTTTAGCTATTGGCTATTAGCTATCAGTTTTTGGTTATTAACAGTCAGCAACGAATCGGGGCAGACGCAAGAGCGATCGCTAACGAGCTAAAGAACTAACTGCTGACTGCTCAGTTTGAGCAGTCAAGGCATCCAGAGCTTGCCCAGTGGTTCTGCCGACAGAAAATTTGTGGGTTGATTAACCCCAACTGCCAACGGATAACTTGGCTGTACCGTCACCAACAAGAAACAAATCAGGCTAACGGCGATCGTCACCAGCGATAGATATCCGTGAACCGAAGTCAGATTTGCTAGTCTGCCCAGTAAACGCAAGTGTTAGCTGGCGATCACTTATGTGGGTAAAGCAAGCTAAGAAGTTGGGCGTTTCACAATTCTAGTAGCGCATCCAGGTCAGTTTGTTGGGTTAGGCGATCGCTCAAAAGCATCTCAAATGAGTTTTTATGAGATTTACTTAGCCCAACAGTTTAGGCTTGTCTCGCTACTAGAATGATTTCGAAAGAAATGCTGCCGTTTAAGCCTCTATATCATCCCCTAATGTGCAACGCCACTTCTTCAGTGTCGGATAATTCTCTTCTGTCAGATCAAACTCGATCTGACATAGTCAAGCAAATACGAAAGCTAATTTGTACAATTTACAGGCTCTGCTATATCACCAACATTAAGACTGGCGGTAGTTCCTGAAATCAACTCTCCTATACTAGAGCGCTCAGTGACATTTATGAGGTTAATTTGACCAGCGGATTCAGTCACTCGATGTATGACTTCTCCCGTCTCCGGATCGCTTACCTCTCTGATTAATCGCTCGACAGAAAGACACATCCCAACCCTATACCCATCAGAATTACCTCTGTTCACAATAATGGTATTCCCAGTAACGTCAGCAATTGTAGCACCAGTAGGCGGCAATGCAGGAGGAAGAGCTGCTAAATTTTCAGACACAGCGTTAATGTCGTCTAAAACTTCTTCAATTGCCTGATCAGTCGCTACAGCGAGAAGTTCTCCAGTATTTTGGTTATCATTTGAAGTACTAAAAATGGTACCCACTTGTAATCCTCGAGAGTCTTCATCTGCACTGCCAACTCCTTGTGCGGTCATTAAAATTTCACCTGTACTCGTACTCACCAGACGAACATTTAGTTGAACGTTGGCTTCAAGAACTGTCCTACGGTTACCAATGCCAAAAACACTCACTCCTCTATTGCTTGCTTGGGCATCAAACTTGGTGATTGTTCCCATTACCACTGCGTCGACTCCAAGTAGTCTGCCAAGTTGTGCAGCAGTACCAGCATCTAATCGTTCAGCATCACCTAAGTCTTGTTCCCTCAAAATAGCATCAATTTGACTCCGCTCTACTACAATATATGTGCCATTTCTGACAAGCCGATCAACCAAGATATCGCTTGTACCTCGAGCAGCTCCTGAAACGTAACTAGCATTGAAAGAACCGTTGTCAAAGAAAATTGCAGATCCTGTAGTAGAGGGACTAAATTCAAAGTCAAGAACAGCAATTCTAGCTCTTCTTTGTTGGATTTCTTCTTGGTCAACTTCGTTTTGACTAATGGCAACTTTGGGATAAGAAAATATAAGTGTTGTAGAGCCTAGTAAGAACAGGCTGGATGCAAGTGAAACTTTCAAAATTGATTTGCGAGACATCATGGGGCTAATTCTCCTCTCACTAAAGATGGTTTTTACTATAGATCCGGATGTTCACAGTCTTCTTCAGAAATTCTGACACCAATTGGGTGTGATGATATTACAAACTCAGGAATATTACACACAAATCTCTCTAAAACATTTCCAGAGAATGTAATACGTCGAGTTTGCCAGACTCCATATACTACTTGTTGCTCTTCATGATCTTGATAATCTGAGCTGGGTGGATATAAACAGACACAATAATCACCTTCAGACGGGGAAGCACTTGTGAAATTTGAAGGTTCATCAATTTCAAACTCTTCGACATTTTCGTATACAGATTCTTCTTCTTGTGCTTGTGCGGAAGCATCTAGTCTATAAACTCCAAATACGGAAAACAGTAATATGGTAACTACCGCTACATTCACAGTCGTCAAATGTTTCGTCATCATTTAACTAGTTATTGAGAAACAACAAAAAAATTAAAACCTATTCCAGGAATTAGAACCCAAACGATAAATGGCTGCTTGCGTATTTAAATCGTGAAGTTCAGGCTGACTGCTGGCAGTCTTCTTCAGGGAATCTCCTACCACCTTGATTTGAAGGGAACTCAGATGCAGGAACGTCGCATGTGAACCGTTGTATTTGGTTCCCTGCAAATCGAATCTGGCGGCTTTCCCAAACTCCTCGAACTATTCTTTGTGGTTCTCCAGTAAATTGTTCAGAACTGGGAGGATACAAACATGCACACGTTTCACCTTCTCTTGGTCCAGAAGACATTTCCTCAGGAAGACTGAGACTAGACCTATAATCCCTTAGCTGTGCCAAGATACTGTCAGAACTTGGTGAAGAAGAATCCATAGATTCCCAGTTATCCTCATTGAGGAAATTCTGAAATTCTGGTGAGTTAATTCTTTCTTCAAGATTAATAGATTCAACCTGCCCTTGTCCGTTATCTAGATAACGGTATTTGTCCCCACTACTTATGATTTCTTCTTGTACAGGATAGTCTGTAAAAGTAATATTTACAGTTCCTAACAGTACAGCAATTTCTGCTTGTTTGTCATTCTCAGGAGAATTTCTAGTTTGAATTATTGCTTGCTGGCTATCATTAGGCTTTACAACAATAAAGCTTTCAATATCTTCGTCATCTAATGATTGTGTGAAGAACATTTTCCTAGCTGTATTGAAAGCACTGACATAATTTAGAAAACTGTAGCTTGCTTGTAATTGTTGATCGTCTTCAGCTCCTGTTAAAGCTAGACGAATTCCTTCATCTTCGCACGCTCTATTCCTTCCTCTCTGCCACCCAATTGTAAAAAAGCCACTCCTAATCTCGCAAGGAAAAGTATATTCGGTTTCCAATTCATCCGGACCTGCTTGTATCATAACAAGACTAGAAGAAGAGCTTTGGCTTTGTTCTGGAACTAGAGCAAGATTAGCCCAAGATTGACTATTACCAGGTACGATCAATGCTTGGTTGACATTTCTTAGCTTTAGGCCTGTGGTCGCGGTATTTGGACGACTCGAACCTTCGCGATACAGCAGTCTCTGACCTGAGAGGTGTCTAATCTCTGCATATTGCTTAATTAAGGGCAATGCTTCAAGTCTGAATACCATGAAAGACACTGATAAACTAATTGCGAAAAGAAGAAATAAACCAATTCTATTAAACCTTGACATAGATTCACCTGAGAATCCTACTTCGTATAAAAATTGCAGTCTTGCTACTCCAGGAGATAGGTGTTTTTACAACACTAGAATACTATTGAGGAATAGTGTATCCGGCATCTTTTGCCTTAAAATTAGTCACATTTAGAATCTAAATTTCTCATTTACAGGCTAAAACTTTTACCTCAGAGATCTGGTGCCAAATCGCAAGAGATAAGCTGAGTTTCTATAGAATCGAATCCACCAAAGAAAACTGATTCCGTGAGAGTTCTTCCTCCTAAATCTTTACAATCACCGTCTACGTAGAAATCTTCTCCATAAAATCCGCAGTGGCTATTGGTATATTGACGCCAAAGTTTTTCTATTTCTTCTAATATCTTGCAGGGCATCCGCTGAGCCTCCTCCAAGTTATTTATTTCGCCGTCTGCATTTGCGTCAGCACCAACTCCGGTTGGCCGCATCAATATTTCGTATGTGACTTTCCTTGCTCCATCAGTATATTGATTTTCAAAATCAAGCATAGAAGTTTCTGGCTTGAGCTTTCCAATTTGTCCCTGAGCTAAATATATTTCCAGAATTGGAATTTCATTGTCTGAAACTATTTTGACTAGAGCTTCTTCGGCTTCTAGACGTAGACTCTGAATAATCTGCTTATCTTTGGGATGGAATTCATTCGAGTCATCGTTTATTGCACGTTCGAATTTTACAGTTTCAGTAATTATTTTTTGATAATAAGCCTTACCTAGATTCACCTCACCTGCTTTAACTCTCATATTTGCAGCATCAAGAAAATCAGGAAGCTCTTCCAGAAGTTCTGGCAAAGTTAAGTTGCTATTAATAGCAACATTCTCTATAATTCTTTTATTTTTAGCTTCTTGATACCAAAGAGATAAAGGTATTAAACAAATTGAAGTAATAATAGAAACAACTATGAGTAGCTTACCTCTTTTTTCTCTCCTTTTCAGTTTCCAGCTAGCTTTTAAAAATTCTTTTGAAACAATCGAAAATGGTAGATTATTATTACGATATTCCAATAATTTTTCAGCTTCAATCAACCTTAATCCTTTAAGGAGATAATCTTTCGATTTATCATGTTTATACCAATCTTCTGCGGCTTCCTCGATGTTTCTTTTTATTCTTAGATTGTTACGGTTTTCATTTATCCATCCTTGTAATCTTGGCCAGTGACGGATCAATGCTTCATGTGCAATATCTATGACTTCTATTCGGTTAGATTTTTCGCTTTTTTCGAGTAATTCGGCAGTAACAATTAACCTTTCCGAGGCTAATTTATGAATGACTTGATCAAAATTTTGTTCGGACAAGTATGTGTTGATTAACTTAGACTTTTCAACTCTTCTGCGAGTATCTTCTGTGCCTTCACCAAGTTGAGTTAATTCTAAAAGAATATGCTTTGCAATTAGTTTTTCTTCCGGATTTAGAGCATGATAAACTTCGTCTGCACGCTTTTGGAGAGTTCCTCTTATTCCACCAAGATGATTGTATGCAGAAAAAGTGAGCCAATCAGCTGATCGTCGCTTCCAAAGTTCTGTCAGTGTGTATTGCAGTAGTGGCAAGCTACCCGGGGAATCCTCTACATCTATAAGAATCTGATTAGCTAATTCACCTTCAACTTCCAGGCCAACTTGCTTTGCTGGTTCAACTATAGCTTGTTCCAGCTCTTTTTTAGTCATTGGTGTTACTGTGACTAAGTTTCCTTCAATTTTTTTAGCAAGCCCATTGTAAGGTTTCTCTAGGCATTTATTGAAGAAGTCAGCCCGCATGACTAGTACTAGACAAAACTTGTTTTTAGTTCGCTCAATTGTTCCAAGAATGCATTCAAAAAAAAGTTGTCTTTCAACGCTATCGCGACAGAGCGTGAAACACTCCTCAAATTGATCAATAACTAAAATGATACGTTCTTCTTTAAATGCACTAATTAATTGATAAAAACCTGCTGAACCTGAATCAATTAATAATTGAAGCTTATGAAGCTGCTCAGCACGATCGATTGCAGAAAGAGATTCATCTAAAAAGGCCATTGCTAGTGAATGCAATGGATGCTCCCCTGGTGTCATAATATAGTTGGGCCATCGACTACTACCTGAAAGGCGCCGCCCACATTTCAGCTGGTATAACATTCCAGCCCTAACAACAGAAGACTTGCCACTTCCAGATGCGCCTAGTATTGCTAGAAAATCACTTTGACGAATTTTTTCGAGAATGCTATCGGTCAAAGATGTACGGCCATAAAAGTATTTGACATCTTCATCATTGCAGTCAAAATACTCTAGTCCTTTGTATGGACAACAGGGTAAGCGCAAGAAAAAAGGGTCTGTGACATGCTAAGGGCATCCCATCACTGCCCCTCCCCGAGAGTCCCCATGAGCCAAGGCTTTGCATCCAACCAAGAAACGACTAAAGCCGGTCAGCCTAA
>JBNPEB010000052.1:0-7938 GCA_051117335.1 Elainellaceae cyanobacterium | reverse complement strand
ATACGCAGCGATAATTCGTTGCCGTAAATCAATAGATAGAGGGGCAGGCATGAGCAGCGATTTCCTGATTTTGCAAGACTCGCTTAGGCTACCAAATTGTGGCTTACTCAAGCAATAACTGCTGTATATAGAGGCCGAAGCCATGTCACAACAGCTCAAAACAATCACGGATCGTCAGTGCCAAAATGCCCCTGCGCAGTATAGTGATTTAAAAGCTCTCTTTTTAAACTGCACACTCAATAGAACGCCAGTGTTATCCCATACACAAGGGGTTATCAATATTGCCAAAGCTATTTTTGAGGCCAATGGGGTAACCACTCAAGTCATTCGACCTGTAGATTATGAGATAGCAGCTGGGCTAGGGTTGGATATGTCACAAACTAATGAGTGGCAGGCAGATGAATGGCCCCAGATCCAGAAAGAAATTGATGCAACTGACATCTTAGTGCTGTGTACTTCAGTATGGCTGGGTGAAAAAAGTTCTGTTTGTAGTCGAGTTTTAGAGCGGATGTATGGATATACTCATCTTTTGAATGAGAAAGGTCAGTACAGAGATTATGGGAAGGTTGGGGCAACCCTCATTACCGGGAATGAAGATGGTGTTAAACATTGCGCTATGAATATTTTGTTTTCCCTATCGCATATTGGCTATACGATCCCTCCACAAGCGGATGCAGGCTGGCTAGGCGAAGTGGGCCCTGGTCCTTCCTATTTAGACCCAGGGTCTGGAGGGCCGGAGAACGAATTTACCAATCGCAATACCACCTTTTTAGCTTGGAACTGTATGCATATAGCCAGACTACTCAAAGATAATGGAGGTATTCCTCCTCACGGGAACCAACCTGACGTTTGGGATGCAGGTTGTAAGACAGACTTCAAAAATCCTGAGCATAAACGCTAGCAGGGATAGTTTTCCATGGCACAAAATTTTTCAATATACCGTACAAAGATCTCCACCTGGCCTTTATTCGTTAATGCTTCCTGTTGGCGAAGGTTCTACAAGAATGAAATTCAAGACGTTACAAACGCCTTAGTCCGTAAAATTTTGTTACTCCTATGAGCTTAGTGGTGTAGAAAACTCAAAGGGGCTGAGGTGGATACAGAGCAGCTCGATCTGGTGAACCATTTTGCCAAGCAAGACTTGCAGCTTCAGCAAGTCGCCATGCTGCTGTTAGCTGAGTTGCGCCCAGATAGCATGATGGGGAAATTGTACTTTAAATCGTTGTCTCAAGCGTTAGTGATTTATCTGTTGCGCCGCTATTCTGAGGGAGTACAAATCATCATGCCTGAGAATAGAAGCTTCACTTACAGCCAAGTACAGCAGGCAATTGATTACATTCATACGCACCTCGATTCGGCAGAGCCGACGCTACGCGAACAAGATTTATCGTTGACTGGACTAGCAAGCACGATTAACATCAGCCCAACTTACTTTGCTAGTTTATTTAAACAGGCAATAGGAACTTTGCCGCACCAGTATGTGATTCACAGCGGGTAGAACGGGCGAAAATGATGCTAAAGAGAACGGATTTGGCGATACGTGCTGCGCACAGGCTGCGCCAACGCAGATATTGCCCTACAAGTCGGCTTCTCCAGTCAAAGCCATCTGACACAACAGTTTAAGCGCCTCACCGGAATGACTCCCAAACAGGTACGCTAATACCATAAGAATCTGATAAACCGTCCTAAGAATCTGAAAGAAATCGAATATCAGAACTCAGTACGCTTTAGATTGACGCAAACCTTCAGAAATTGCCAGTGCTGTAATGTGGCTCTGTTCGGATGGAGCGACTTCTGTGAACGGACAGGCTTTCGCTATTGATGGGGGATATACAACCCAATAAGCATCTAGAGGGCGATCGCCTCACCAATCTCGATGCCTAGTGCAATTAGAAACTAAATTCAACGATTTAATCACCATGTCTCAACTTCCTTCTAACCACACGCGGGAGCTAGGAAAGGCCACTGCCGCGTCCTCATCTCGACCCAACAAGGTTCCCCGTCCCGGCTTGCCCGAAGGCATTGTTGGCCTTGTCGTCTTTAGTATCGTTGGGTACGGAGTTGGCTCGCAGCTCTCACGGCTCGGACTCGATCCCGTGGTCTATGGGCTGATCTTCACCGCGCTGTCTGGTGTCGCTGGCATCGCCGGGTTCGCTGCCGCTGCGCTGCTACGCATCCGTTCCTTGAGCGCCTTCAGTGTCCGCCATGTCTCCCGGCGATGGCTGCTGATTGGGGTCGGAGCCGGACTCGTCGCCTTCGCGGTCAAGGGTCTGGCAGTTCTGGCCTACATCGCCATCACCGGGGACAGCTCCACCCCTCAGACCATATACGCCGAAGGTGGCAGCGGCGGGGTGCTGTCCTTAATCCTGGCGACGCTGTTTCTCGGTGTCCTCACCCCCTTAGGTGAGGAGCTGCTCTTCCGGGGCGTCATCGCCAACGTGCTGCTTCGCCACGGGCGGCCATTTTTCGGAGTCGTAAGCAGCGCCCTGATCTTCGCCTTCATGCACGGCATCAATATCGTTTTTCCCGCCGCCCTGGTGATGGGTCTCGTCGGTGCCGAGCTGCTACGGCGCAGCGGCTCGGTCTGGCCCACCGTTGTTGTTCACGTCGTCTTCAACCTGCCCACAGTTCCGGCACTGGTGTTGGCTGGTATGGGCTGACCCGTCGCCAAATCCTGAAACTATCGGCAATTGTGATCAGCAACCAGAGCCAAGCACCCCATACATACACACCTATAAAGGAAACGGAGATGGAAATGCAAAACACTGAAAGAACGGAGGGAATCGCGGCAGAAGCGAGAAAAGTTACCTACGTGGAGGCTGCCCGGTGGGGTAAGCATCGGTGGTGGCGGTATCTTCTGGGACTGGTGGTCATACTCTTTGCGTGGCTGGTGGTCGGTGGCGTCGCTAGCTTACTCGTTGCGATCGCTCTCGGCGGCCAGGAGGGGCTGGCAGCGTTCAGACAGGCAGATTACTCCGGGCTCGGTTCCGTGGGGAGCTTCCTGGTGATCATGGCGGGTTTTCCGTTCTTTCTCGGCGGGATACTCCTCACCGTCTCCCTTGTCCATCGCCGCTATCCTCGGACGCTCGTCACAGCGCAGGAGAAGATTAGCTGGCGTCGGGTCGGTCACGGATTTGTGGCGTGGTTCGTGCCATTCTGCCTGATCGGTGGGCTAGGACAGTACCTCTTCTACCCCGACACCTTCTCCTTCAACTCCGACCTCGCGACGTTCGCGCTCTTCGTGCCGCTCGCATTAGTTGTCACCGCGATCCAGACTACCACCGAGGAGCTTTTCTTCCGTGGATACATCGTGCAGGGCGCGAGCGTTGTCTGGGCCAACCGCGTCTTTCTGGCGATCGTGGCGGCCATGATATTCACCCTGCCGCACCTCTTAAACCCGGAGGCGATCGCGGGTGGCTGGCTCACGGTGTTCTGCGTCTACTTCATCGGTACGGGACTGGTGTGGGGAGTCGTCTCGTTGATTGACGGAACCACCGAACTTGCCATCGGCGCGCACTTCGCAAACAACATCGACGGCATACTCCTGATCAACATCACGGGAAGCGTTGTGACTACGCCAGCTCTGTTCACAATCAGCGAATACCACGCCACATACGGGGCGCTATCGGTGCTAGTTGCAATACCCGTCTTCCTGGCGATCGCCTACAGGGTGTTCAACCGCGACGGGGTATCCAAACCCGTTTCCCAAAGCCATCTGAAGGGTCGTCAGTAATCTCGTTACTTTAATCACTTACAAGGAACAATCACCATGTCAACTGTTGAGAACAAAGTTATTGCAATTACTGGAGCTAGTAGCGGTATTGGTGAAGCAACGGCTAGATTGCTGGCTCATCAGGGTTTACGGGTTTTGTTAGGGGCGCGACGCACCGATCGACTGGAAGCAATTGCTGCCGAAATTCGCTCTAAAGGTGGCGAAGCAGAATACCGCACCCTTGATGTCACCAACCTCGAAGACATGCAAGCCTTTGTTGAGTTTGCCCAAGATAAATTTGGTCGCCTTGATGTCGTGGTGAACAACGCAGGCTTGATGCCACTCTCCAAGCTAGAGGTTCTAAAGATCGATGAATGGAACCGCATGATTGATGTCAACATTCGCGGTGTGCTTCATGGGATTGCTGCCGCGCTACCTCTCTTTAAGCAGCAACGATCGGGGCAGTTTGTCAATCTATCCTCGATCGGTGGGCACAACGTCTATCCAACCGCAGCCGTATACTGCGCCACTAAGTTTGCAGTTTGGGCGATTTCCGAGGGACTGCGGCAGGAATCGACAGACATCCGAGTTACGGTGATTTCGCCTGGAGTGACGGAAACTGAACTTGCCAACACGATCACGGATGCTGAAGCAGCGGAATGGGTGGAGGGATTTCGTGAGGCAATGATTCCAGCAGATGCGATCGCCCGTGCGATTGCCTTTGCGATCGAGCAACCCGCAGAGGTGGATGTGAATGAAATCATTGTTCGACCGATTGGGCAAATGAGCTAAATCTCGGATTACCCTTACACCAGAAGACCTACAGCGCATTGAAATAGTTGTACCAAAAGGAATTGCGGTTGGAGAACGGTATGCACCTCGACATATGAGCAGTGTGAACCAGTAAACGCATTCAGAAATGAACAATCGTCTTCTCCGCAGCCGTAGTTGCGGGTCTCGCCACTGCCGAGATCTTCCGCCGCATAGAACAGATCATCTGGAGATTAAGCCAATGGCAATTCTGAAACAATTTGGGATTTTATTTGTATTGGGCAGTGTGGGAATTGTGATGTTTACGATCACGTCTATTCCTTTAATCGAGCAACAGTTAGCGAAACTGTCTCCAGAAACACTGGAAAAAGTGCCTCCATTGTGGATTTTAATGCTTCTGCAAGGACTACAGTATTCAGTTCTACTGGCAATCAGCATTCTGATTGGGATTGGCTGTGCCTACCGTGTTGGATTACGCTCCCATTTGATTGATCATTGGGTGTTTCATACCGCTAAGTCTCTATCTTTTGCTGTTGAGATGAAGTGGAGTTTGGGTGTCGGCGCAGCGGCAGCGATCGTTCTCTTGTTGCTCGATCGGTTGATGCAACCTGCCCTACCTGAAGCGCTACGGGCAGCCAATACAGAACCAAGTTGGTTGAATTTGCTTACAGCAATGTTCTATGGCGGCATCACTGAGGAAATTTTGATGCGCTGGGGGTTAATGTCGCTGCTTATTTGGATTGCGTGGAAAGGGCTAAAATAAGGCGTTACGTTGCCCAGTCAAGGGATTTATCAGGGTGCGATCGTTCTAGCCGCGTTAGTATTTGGACTATTACACCTGCCAGCGACTGCTGCGATCGTTCCCCTCTCTCCAGTTGTGATTATTCGGGCGTTGTTACTGAATGGGATTGCGGGAATCGCGTTTGGCTGGCTCTTTTGGCAATATTCGCTAGAGGCTGCAATGTTAGCCCATATCAGCTTTCATGCTTTTACCGCTGTTCTTAACGGTTTACTGGCAAGGTTGGCTTAAGTTTTGGAATAGATCTCGTAGGGCTAGCACTGCCCACAAAGCTTTACCGTGAAAGGTTTCAAAGATAGCGGGCGATGCCCACTACTTAAATTGATGCTCAACTTTACAGTTTTAAGGTGGTAAATCAAATGATTCAGTGTAAAGATTTTGCGCCTCGAATTACTGAACGAGGATCCTTCGGCGGACCTTCCGAGTATGAATCTTTCTCTGAGGTTGTGAGTGCTGTAAATCAGTGGATTGAAAGTACACCGATACAGGTAATCAATGTTGAAACTGTTGTTTTACCCGATCGGAAGGCACAAGTGATGATGTCTACGGAGTGACGACCAATAATGCTTTCCACCCAGTGATGATCAGTCAGGGTCTTGCAATCAAGTGCTTTCAATGTGTGCGTGTCTGGTACAGAGAATAAGCTTCACCAAAGAAGAAATAATGAAACGATCTACCTTGTTTACTTTCCTGACAAGGAACACCATGAATAAGCCGAAGTTTTTTGTCACCCCTGGTTATGGGGAATACATGCTGAATAACTTGCATTACTCGCAAGCAGTAAAAATTGGCGATCGTGTGGAAACATCAGGTCAAGGTGGGGTGGATGACAATCTGCAAATCCCCGAATCGCTTGCGGACGAGATTGCTCAGGCGTTTCGGAACGTAGAGCGAACTTTGGCGACTGCCGGTGCAAGTTGGGAGCATGTTGTTCACGTCAATTCTTACCATGTTGGAGGGTTTCCCCCAGAGGTTAATGATGTGATGGTCAAGCTATTTCGTCATTACATGCCCAACCATGCCCCCATTTGGACAGAGCTAGGTGTCGCGGCTCTTGCACTTCCAGCGATGCGGATCGAAATCCGCGTTACTGCGATTGTTCCGTGAGTTTTGCACAAGCGGCAACGGGCTACTACGAAGTTAGGGAGTTACCTCCGCTGAGTGATATCGAAATCCCATCACTATTTATTCTGAATCAAGGAGAGTTGGCACAGATGAAATCTATGAAAGCAGCCGTATTAACTGCGTTTGGTGATGCTGAGAAGTTTGAGATTCAAACGGTTCCTACACCAACACTGAAGGCGAATCAGGTGTTAGTCAGAGTTTGTGCAACCTCGATTAACCCAGTCGATTACCAAACTCGTCGTGGTGATTACAAGGAACTGGTTCGATTACCCGCTATCCTTGGAGTCGATGTTTCAGGGGTGATTGAGGCAATTGGCGAAGCTGTGACTGATTTCAAGGTGGGAGATAATGTGTATTACTCGCCTCAAATTTTTGGAGAATTCGGTAGCTACGCTCAGTATCATGTGGCTGATGCAGCGATTGTTGCATTGAAGCCTGCAAATCTATCGCACATTGAAGCCGCTTCTTTTCCGCTTGCAGGCGGAACTGCTTGGGATTGTCTAGTGACTAGAGGCAATCTACAAGTTGGTGAGACAGTTCTCATCCATGCGGGTGCGGGTGGAGTCGGTTCGATCGCAGTTCAACTCGCCAAAGCGATCGGGGCATACGGTTTTGCGACGTGTAGTTCTAGAAACCGAGATTTCGTGACAGAACTGGGCGCAGATCGGGTGATTGATTACAAAAATGAAGATTACGTAGAAGTCATTCGTCAAGAAACAAATGGACTGGGTGTGGATTTAGTTCTAGATACGATCGGCGGAGAAACAATTCAGCGTAGTCTAGAAATCATTCGTCCCTTCGGTAGGCTCGTAAGCATTGTAGACATTGCAACTCCGCAATCGCTCCTTGAAGCATGGGGCAAAAACCTGACGATCCATTTTGTTCTTTCACCCCAGTACCGAGCAAAATTAGAGGCTCTGACAAAACTAATCGAGCGTCATCAGCTTCGCCCAGTGATTGATTCAGTATTGTCTTGGGATCAGGTTGTGCTGGCACATCAGCGTCTAGAGCAGGGAGGAACACGGGGCAAGATCGTGCTGAAATTTACAGAAGATTAAACCAGCTTTACGAGGTTGGTCATTGCTAAATAGAACAGATGCCACGCCAGAAACAGATGTTCAGAGGGCGTTGCTGAAAAGGTAATGCTAGATTGAGTACAATAATAGAGGAATGAAATGTCCTCAATGTAACTCTACTCAAACTGCTAGAAACGGACATCGACGCGGCAGACAGTGCTACAAGTGCAAGCAGTGCAGTCGTCAATTCCTAGAATCCTATCGTCCTTGGGCTTACTCCAGTATGGAGAACGATCCCTTGGCGAACGCTAGAGCGGAAAGTTTTTAAGCTGCAAACGCGCATATTCAAAGCCTCCTATCGTGGCGATGTCAAGGCAGTCCGGCGACTCCAGAAAACGTTAATCCGGTCATGGTCAGCCAAGAGTCTAGCGGTCAGACGGGTGAGTCAAGACAATCAGGGCAAGCAAACGTCAGGGGTGGATGGTATCAAATCACTCACCCCAAAACAACGGCTA
>JBNPEB010000073.1:0-8142 GCA_051117335.1 Elainellaceae cyanobacterium | reverse complement strand
TAAAGTCAAAGTCTCTGACACGGAATTAGCATCAGTTTGTGTTACCCCTCATATGTTTCATGGAGAATGGAATTACACAATCTCGCCACAAAAGAAGTTGTAAAAGTTATTCCTTTACAGCTCCTAAGCAACGATGTATTTAGTGATTTCACCCATGTTTTTCTAGTGCCTGATGAGGGGTATAGCAGAATTATCAAATTGCACGATCGCTTATACACTGGCATGTTGATAGATGAATTGCGCCTTGATATTCCATTTATTCCTCATATTGGAATTGCAAATTCTCGTAATGCACAAGAATGTAAAAATTTGGTTGATAATTTGAATTCAAAATCGTTTGAGGTTAATGGGAAAGTGGAGACACTGGATGTGATTTGGTATGAGGGCAATCAAGTGGATACGATTAAAAAAATCTCCTTGATGTAAACGCTTTAACGTATAAGAAGCAATCACAAGAACACGCTCACAACCCATCTGGGATTGCTACATATCAGTATAAATGTATTGCCGAGAAATCGGAAGATCGTAATCTGAGAGACCGGATGAATTACTCGCTAAGTCGAGGATAATGGACAATAATCATCGAATTATTAGGGCGGCGACGGGCGATCGCCTCGGGTTCTCGTCCGACGACGGGTTCTCCAATGCGATGGGTGCTTGCGGTAATCAACAGCAAATCCCTGGGTTCTAGTTGCCGACAAACCGCATTCACAAAATTGCCTCGAATGTCTCGAATCGGGATTGATGACCGCGATGAGGAGTCAGAGGGCTGGGATTGACTCTTCGTGCGTCGGCTGACAACTTTCACCACGTGAAGCGATGCTTTGAGTTCTTCGGCTAACATCTTCGCTAAGATGATTGACCGACTCAACTCGTTGGGCGTCGTTTCCATCTCGGCTGCTGCCAATACTACCCGCTCGACATGGCGAATGGGTTCAGGGAATCGGGTAATGAGGACAGGCACCGCTGCAAGCCGTATTACGTTATCTAACACACCGCCAAAGAAATTTTCCTTGTAGGTTGAGTAGCCTTTCCAGCCGCAAATGATCAGGCTTGCTTTTCGCTCGACGGCTGATCGAATAATGCCCTTGTCAATCGACTCATCCACCCGACCAATGGGCTCAACCAAGGCAACGGCTCCATGAGCGAGTTGCTCAGCCGCTTCGAGCAGCCGATTTTGCTGGGCGATCGCCTCTGGATCAATTGCTTCCCCCGAATCCGCAATCACATGAATCGGTAAGAGGGTGCCATTCACTCGCTTGACCAAAAATAGCCCAAGCTGGAGCAGGTGATTTTCAGTGCTGGGGTTGGCGACGGGCACCAAAACGCGATCGCCCCATTCTTTTGACTGATTCGTTTCTTGACTAGGGCGAGAAACGACATTGACCTGTTTTCCCCAGCGAGACACCACCCACGGCGACGCGACGCAACTGACCAAAATCATGGCGATCGTGCCGTTTACGGTCAGCTCATCTACAAGGTCAATGTTAAATGCCACGGTAATTGCTGCCAGGGTTGATGCCGCCTGAGCTAGCGACAAGCCAAACATCACCATGACATTGGGAAACGGAAATCGGCAGAACTTTCCCGCACCCCACGCGGCGAGAAACTTACTCGACAACTCCGCCCCAATCATCACCGTTGCCACCAAAATCGACTGCGGTTCGCGGATTAACACCAACGGGTCGACTAACATGCCAACAGAAATGAGGAAAATCGGCACAAATAGCGTATTCCCAATAAACTGGAGCCGATTCATCAGCGGGCTAAGCTGAGGAATCAGCGGAGTGAGCGCAATTCCTGCAAGAAAGGCCCCCACAATCGGCTCGATCTCAATCAAATCTGCAAGCACCGAAATCACAAACAGCGTCGCGAGGACGAAGATAAATTCTGCCCCTTCGTCATGCCCAAACTGCCTAAAAAACCATCGCCCCAGATACGGAACCCCCACCAGAGTTGCGACGGTATAAATCGTCAGCGCAGGAATTAGAAATAACCAAAAGCCAATGGTCAAGTCACCATCATTGGCTTTGACAATTACGGCTAAGACGAGTAGCGCCAGAATATTGGTGATCAGGGTGGCGCCGAGAGTGGTCGTGATGGAGGGCGATCGCATGATGCCCAGTCGAGAGAGAATGGGCAACGCCACGAGGGTATGCGACGCAAAACATGACGCCACCAAAACGGCTGCTAAGCCACTATAGCCCAGCAGCAACATGGCTCCTGTGCCGATCGCCATTGGCAAAATAAACGTAGCTAACCCAAACACAATGGCCTTATCCGCATTGCCTTTGAGGTCATTAAGGCTGGTTTCTAAGCCCCCCAAAAACATGAGAAACAAAAGCCCAACCGTACCGAGCAGTTCAATGGTTTCATCTCGTTCTAGAATATTTAGCCCATGCGGGCCTACTACCACTCCCGCCAAAATCAGCCCAATAATACCGGGCATTTTAAGTCGCTCAAATATCAGCGGAGCGACCAGCATGATTGCCACAATAATCAGAAATATTCGAACCGGGTCTTGAATCGGACCTGTTACCACACCATGGATCTGGCTCAGCCAGTTCATTACCCCCAACAAACCGCTCGCGTGCCCCAAATATGCCACGGTATTGCTCCTTTCTTTGATAAACCGCCCATAGGAAACCCCAGGGCGGACGTGACAAGACGTTGGATTGGACGGAATTGAATTGGGCGATCGCCGATTAGCGACTACAAATCAATACGAGCATATCGGCTCTGATATAGAAACGTCATCCCTCTCGGCGAATTAATGCTCTGCAGATCGGAGAGTGTTCTGAATTTTGTGTCAGTGCGACCGTCCTCGGTCGCGTGTTCCTTGTAGGGGCACACGCGAGCCGGTATGCTCTGCATTGCCAGGGCAAACGCACGTAACTATACAAAATCCTGCATACTCCCAATCAGTCGGCTCTCCGATTTGGAAGAATAGAGAGCAATCGAGACGACGTCAGCAACGCCATTAGAGAGTCTGCCTTATTTTTGGAATACGCGACGGAGAGATGTCGTTTCGGCTAAGATCGCTATTCACTTCTTAAAGCAGCCAAGTATGATCAAAATTATCAGTATTCTTGGTATCTTCCGTGGTCACAATTCCCTCAGCTGATGGACAATCTGATGCGTTATCCGATTCTCACACGATCCCATGGCATGCTCTCGATATTGAAAAGGCACTAACTGCCTTAGATGGCGATCGCAAAAATGGGCTAACTTCTGACAACGTAGCAGAGCGGATTCATCAGTATGGGCTGAATGAGCTAGACGAGCGAGGAGGGCGCAGCCGATGGACGATTATCCTCGACCAGTTTAAAAACATCATGCTGCTGATGCTGATTGCAGTCGCAATCGTGTCAGCGATTTTAGACATGCGGCATGGGCGGTTTCCAAAGGATGCGATCGCCATTTTGCTGATCGTAGGACTCAACGGTATTTTGGGCTATCTGCAAGAAAGTCGTGCTGAAGAAGCGCTCGCAGCGCTCAAGCAACTGGCATCGCCGAGCGTTCGAGTGTTGCGGGATGGTCGCATTGTCGAGATTGATGCGAAAAAGCTGGTTCCAGGCGACATTATGCTGCTCGAAGCAGGTGTGCAGGTTGCGGCTGATGGTCGCTTGGTCGAGGAAGCCAATCTGCAAGTCAGAGAGTCTGCCCTGACGGGGGAAGCTGAGTCGGTCAACAAAGACGCCAATTTGGTCTTGCCAGATGACACATCACTGGGCGATCGCCTCAATTTGGTTTTTCAAGGCACTGAGGTTGTCCAAGGGCGGGCAACAGTGCTCGTCACCCGGACAGGCATGGAGACTGAGCTGGGGCAGATTGCCACGATGCTAAAAACGGTCGAGTCAGAGCCGACCCCGCTTCAACGGCGCATGACTCAGCTTGGCAATGTATTGGTGTCAGGGTCGCTGATTCTTGTCGCGATCGTGGTGATTGGGGGTGTCCTCTATGCGGGGATGCAGCAGTTTGAATCGATGCTCGAAGTGTCGCTGAGTATGGCGGTCGCGGTGGTGCCTGAAGGCTTGCCCGCTGTGATTACGGTGACGCTAGCACTGGGCACCCAGCGCATGGTCAAACGCAATGCATTGATTCGCAAGCTGCCTGCCGTAGAGACACTGGGGTCTGTGACGACCATCTGTTCTGATAAAACAGGAACGCTGACCCAAAATAAGATGGTCGTGCAAGAGGTATACAGTGGCGATCGCCTGATGAGGGTCACAGGTGAAGGATATGAGCCTCAGGGTGGGTTTCATATCAAGAATTCCGACAGTCAAACTGGGCATATGAGTGAGCCCACTCATGCAAATCAGATTGTTCCCCGCGAGCATCCTCACATCTACCTGCTTTTACTCGCCTGTACTGTATGTAACGACGCAGTGCTGCAAAAAGAAAACGGGGAATGGTCGATTTTGGGCGATCCTACTGAAGGGGCACTGCTGGCATTGGCGGGGAAGGCAGACATTGGACAAAATCCCTGTTCTGATGCGTTGCCGCGAGTTGCTGAGGTTCCATTTTCGTCTGAGCGCAAGCGCATGAGCGTGATTGTCAAACCCGACAATGCTCAGCACGCCGCGCATGTGGCAACCCGCATCTGGGAAACGGTGATTCAGTCCCATGACTATTTAATCTTTACTAAAGGCTCTCCAGAATTGGTGCTAGAACGGTGTCGCCAGTGGACGCGAGACGAGACAGCATCAGACCTTACTGAAGGCGATCGCCAGCGCATTTTAGAGCAAAATAACCAGATGGCGAGTCGGGGCCTGCGGGTTTTGGGTCTTGCTTACAAACCCCTGTCTGAAGCTCCCTCTGAAGAAGACGCTGCCTCTGCTGAACACGATTTAATCTGGCTCGGGCTGGTCGGGATGCTAGATGCGCCTCGCCCCGAAGTGCGAAGTGCAGTCGCCAAATGTCGCCAAGCGGGTATTCGTCCGATGATGATCACAGGTGATCATCATCTTACGGCGCGGGCGATCGCCACCGACTTAGGCATTGCCCAGCCCAACGCGCCCGTCTTAAACGGACACGACCTAGAGAGGTTGAGCAAAGACGACTTAGAAGTCGAAGTCAAGCGGGTCAACGTCTATGCGCGAGTTGCGCCAGAACATAAGCTGCGAATCGTGCAGGCGCTCCAGCATCAAGGAAATGTTGTGGCGATGACAGGCGACGGAGTCAACGATGCTCCGGCGCTCAAACAAGCTGATATTGGGATTGCGATGGGCATCACGGGCACTGATGTCAGCAAAGAAGCCAGCGATATGGTGTTGCTCGATGACAATTTTGCCAGTATCGTGGCCGCTACTGAAGAAGGGCGCGTCGTTTACACCAATATTCGTCGGTTTGTGAAATATATCTTGGGGTCAAACATTGGAGAAGTGATCACCATCGCCGCATCCCCCATCCTAGTGCCGATGGGAGGCGTGCCGTTGACCCCGCTGCAAATCTTGTGGATGAACCTGGTGACAGACGGAGTGCCTGCTCTGGCGCTTGCCGTTGAGCCCGCCGAGCCTGACGTGATGAACCGTCCGCCCTATGACCCCAACGAGAGCATTTTTGCCCGGGGGCTAGGGGCGTATATGATTCGCATTGGGATTGTGTTTAGCATCATTACGATTACCCTGATGGTGTTGTCCTACGACTACACGCAGATGACCAGCGGCAACCCCGATCGATGGAAAACGATGGTGTTTACGACGTTGTGTATTGCCCAAATGGGTCATGCGATCGCCGTCCGGTCAAATTCTCGTCTAACAATCGAGATGAATCCGCTCTCCAATCCGTTTGTGTGGGGAGCCGTCCTGTTGACCACTGTGTTGCAACTGATGCTAATTTATGTGCCCCCGTTGAGAAATTTCTTTGGCACCGAAGTGCTAAGTGCCTCTGAATTATTAATCTGCTTCGGATTTAGCAGCCTGATGTTTATTTGGGTGGAGTTGGAGAAGATTTTCATTCGCTGGTATCAGAGGAGGATGTGAGGCATTCGAGATGTATCTCAAGTCCCTCAACCTTCGTCATTTTCGTAACTATGCCGATCAGCGGGTGCAGTTTTCTGCGCCGAAGACGATTTTGGTGGGAGACAATGCCCAGGGAAAGTCAAACTTGCTGGAATCGGTCGAATTATTAGCAACTTTGCGATCGCACCGCACCAGTCGCGATCGCGAGCTTATTCAAGAGGGAGAACCCGTCGGTCATGTCACTGCAACCCTAAAGCGAGATTGGGGACCGATTGACCTAGCCATTACATTCCGCAACAGCGGACGACGGACGGTATCGGTGAATGGCGAGTCGATGCGACGACAGCTTGATTTCTTAGGCTCCATGAATGCAGTGCAGTTTTCTAGCCTTGATTTAGAGCTGGTGCGCGGCGGCCCCGGTCAACGACGCAACTGGCTAGACACGCTGCTTACTCAGCTAGAGCCCGTCTATGCCTATATTTTGCAGCAATATAATCTGGTTCTTCGCCAGCGCAATGCTCTGCTCAAGCAGCTGCGAGCTGCTGCAGAAGCCGAGTCGAAGCGATCGGTTGATTCAACGGAGCTTGCGATTTGGGATGCCCAACTTGCCGCAACTGGGACTCGTGTCGTTCGGCGGCGGGCGCGAGTGATTGAGCGGCTCACGCCCCTGGCTGGTCATTGGCATCAGTCAATTAGCAGCAGCACCGAATCTCTAACGCTGCACTATGTGCCGAATGTGCCGATTGATGAGGATGATCCCACTCAGATTCAGCAGGCTTTCTTAAGCCGAATTCAAGACCGGGCGATCGCCGAAAAAATGCAGGGAACTACGTTGGTAGGCCCGCATCGTGATGAGGTCGAGTTCCATATTAACGACACTCCTGCGCGGCAGTATGGCTCTCAGGGGCAGCAACGTACCCTCGTCTTGGCGCTCAAACTCGCTGAGCTGAAGCTGATCGAAGCGGTGGTGGGTGAACCTCCGTTGCTGTTACTAGACGATGTTTTGGCAGAACTCGATTTGAACCGTCAAAATCAGCTACTCGAAACCATTCAAGACCGCTTTCAAACGCTGATTACTACCACCCATCTAGGATCATTTGACGCACAATGGCTCAAGTCGTCTCAGGTGTTTACAGTGAAAGCGGGACGGCTCAGCGATTTTTGATCACGTTAATAATGATTTGAGGAAAAGGGCACCACATAAGCAATGTGCGCGTCAAATTGCAGTCACTGCGATCAGTCTCTGAAATCGATTCTGGCATATAGCCCTACGGGCTCAGGTTTGTGTGGTGAACCCTCGCGGCGGGCGGGTTCACCACACGTTCAGCGTCCTAACGCGAGAGCGTAAGGCTATAGTAGAAAGGATAGATTTTGTTGATAGAAATTTCATGTCAAACTGGAAACAGTGGATAACCCCAGCTCGATTGTTGGCGCTTGGAGCTTTAATTATTGGATTGGGTGTGGCAATTAACCTGATAACGCCTCAGCTTGCCATTTCCACGCCTCCCATTCAGTCTGATACTCTCTACAACTACAAACAGCCAAGTCGAGATGGGATTGGCAAAGTCTACATGGGACGCGAAATCTCCAATGTGATGGGGCATCGCGGTGCATTTTGGCTAGAGCGTCCGAGTCGAGAACAGGACGAACAGCCTCAAAAAATTGTTGAGGCTCTCCCGCTAAAGTCGGACGACATTGTCGCAGACTTGGGAGCAGGCACTGGGTATATGACCTTTCGTCTTGCGCCGCGCGTTCCAGATGGACAGGTGTTAGCGGTGGATATTCAGCCAGAAATGCTTGATATTGTCGAGTTTCTCATTCAGGAAAATGAAGTCCCCAACGTTAAAACCATTCAAGCAGAGTCCGATGATCCGCATCTGCCTAGTGGCGTTGACTGGGTGTTGATGGTGGATGCTTATCACGAATTTGAATATCCCCATGAGGTTATGACGGCAGTGGTCAATGCGCTCAATCCGGGGGGCACCGTCGTGTTAGCAGAATATCGAGGTGAAAATCCGTTCATTCCCATTAAGCGGCTTCACAAAATGACCCAGGGGAGCATCCCAGTTTCGACAAAATAGTCACCTAGCAAGCTGACCATTGAGGTAGGCACAGCGCAGACTCAACATGGCATTGACGGAGACCGTATTCCAACGGGCACCGGAAATTTGCAGCCGTC
>JBNPEB010000039.1:50256-170170 GCA_051117335.1 Elainellaceae cyanobacterium | reverse complement strand
AGGCTGACCGGCTTTAGTCGTTTCTTGGTTGGATGCAAAGCCTTGGCTCATGGGGACTCTCGGGGAGGGGCAGTGATGGGATGCCCTTAGCATGTCACAGACCCTTTTTTCTTGCGCTTACCCTGGTCTTCGAATGAGCGGTTTGCTCCTAGTGCTTTGTAAAAAGCAACAGCAAAAGTAATTGCAGCTTTGTCTCCGATTGGTTGACTCATACCAATAACAAAAGGAATATGCTGTGCAACGGCTTTTGCTTGAATCTCTGAATGGCAGGCATTTAGAACCACACACTTAACCTGTTCAGCCACTAACTCAAATAGGTCAGCAAGGGCATCAGGCTGTACTGGTTGTGTTTTTCCTGAAGAATCCTCAAAACATAGTTTTCCGGCACTTGTGCCATGCCCAGAGAAGTGAATGATTTGAGGTTCAACATCAAAGATTGCTTGAGTTATATCTCCTGGGCGTACTGACTCCCGAGATTCTATTAAGAAGTTATTACGCTGCTTAGATAGGTTTAGCTTTTCACGGATATCCCGTAATTCCTGTCCCAAGCGTAATCGGGCAGAATCACTAGGATCAGATGCAAGGAAAAGAATCTTTGTCTTATTCATCGGGAGAATTTGTATAGATGCTGCCCTTACGATGTAGGTCTGACAGATAGCCTCGCAATTACAACTCTATCGAGAGTCAAGCGGGCTAACGTTCCCGGTCAGCGGTTGCGATCGCTTTTGCAACACCCCAGGCGATTTCGGTCAATCCGCTGCACTGGGGTTGTTAGCTGGATAGCGCCACCGATCGCCCCCTTAACTCAATCTCCGCCTCTCACCGATCGCCTCTCGCTACTGCCCCCACCCCTATCTCCTGAGCGCCTTGCAACACCACCATTAGCTTCAACAACGGTCACAACTAAAGTCTCCTGAGCGCTCTGGCACTCACCCTCAACCTCCAAGAACGAGTGCAAAGACTCTGTGCGGAGCCAGCTAACTATTATTAGGCTGAATCTTTCTGCATAAGATCCTATAAGGGGTGATTAGACAGAATGATTCGGTATAACACCTCCATTCTCGAATTCGGCGGAATGCTTCCGCATAATATCCCGCTATGGGATCTTATGCAGAATCTTTCCGCATATCTTCCGATTTTTTCACGGAGACAACAGATGTACTATTGAATGCACAGTTCATTTACTTGCCTCTATGCATCTTCCGCCCAAAAAGCTGTTAGACTAGGTGCGTGATGCCGTTCGCCTCAGGCACTATGCTTACCGTACCGAAGAAACTTACGTACAGTGGATTCGCCGCTACATTCTGTTTCACAACAAGCGCCATCCTAAAGAGATGGGCAAAGCTGAAATTGAGGCATTTCTCACACACTTGGCTGTGCAAAAGCAGGTTGCAGCTTCCACACAGAATCAAGCCCTGAGTGCCTTGCTGTTTCTTTATCGAGAAGTGCTCAAACTAGAGATCGCAGAGATTGATGCCGTTCGCGCCAAACGGCCTCAGTATCTGCCAACCGTGTTGACGAAACAAGAGGCACTTGCAGTCATTCAACAGTGTGACGGTGTTTATCAACTGGTGGTGAAGTTGCTCTATGGTAGCGGTCTACGTCTGATCGAAGGCTTGCGATTGCGAGTCAAAGATATCGATTTTGCTCAGCAGCAGATTCTGGTGCGGGACGGCAAAGGTAGCAAAAGCCGTGTGACGATGTTGCCGTCGAGTGTGGCAGCGGAACCGCGAGATCATCTTGTGGGAGTACAGCAACAGCATCAGCGGGATTTGAATCGCGGGTTTGGATTGGTTCATCTGCCGTTTGCCCTGGAGCGCAAGTATCCCAATGCCAATCGGGAATGGATTTGGCAATATGTGTTTCCAGCCAGTCAAATTGCTAAAGACCCACGCAGTGGTGCGATGTATCGGCATCACCTGCATGAGAGCGGCGTACAAAAAGCAGTCAAACAAGCGGCAAGAGCTACAAAACTAACTAAGCGCATTGGTCCTCACACATTCCGACACAGCTTCGCAACCCACCTGCTGGAGAGCGGGTATGACATCCGCACAATTCAGGAACTGCTTGGGCACAAAGACGTTAAGACCACGATGATTTATACCCACGTCCTCAATCGGGGTGGGCGGGGGGTGAGAAGTTTGTTGGATGGGTGAAGGCGATCGCCAAAGACCGTTCTTAAAGGAGCATCGCCCCACAATCCCATTAAATCCTTCTAATGAGCCAAAGTACGGTTGTATTTCTTTCACGAATACATTATGCTTTGCCCTTAAGCGCTCAAACAGCGCAGCGCTCCCTAGAAGTGGTGACACACAACTAGGAAGCTAACCCCTGACCCTGTTCTAGGCAGAATCAGTGGCTTTAGGCATTTTAGCTCCTATCGCCATCCTCCTTTGCCATGTCAAGTATCAGGGTGGCGTGTTTGTTTGAGCGCTCCTTATCAAACAACAAGTAGGAGCGTACTTCATGGTTTATCCACCCAACCCGCCCGGTGGGGCGGACAGTTCATCGCGTCCAGATGACGATCGCCATACCCTACGTATCATTGCAGTGGGGTCACTCACCGTTGTCAACCACTATGTGATGCAGATGTTTCAGCTTGACTATGCCGAACCCGGTGACTGGTCAAAGCCGTTGCCCACGGTGAATCCCAATGAGGTGATGCGGATTTTGACTAAACGCATTCGGGGGTTGAACACCTAGGGGGTTGACTGACAAAACTCTGAGCGCTGGCGGTTATAGACGCTTTGCGGTTTAACCGCCATGCATCAACGATTTGTCAGGGCGAAGCGTCATCATAACCCAATCGCAGGTGTCGGAGAGCCTTGAGGAGCGATCGCACTGTCGCCATTCTTCATTGCCTCTCCGACTCCTGCTGATAGGCCAAATAAGTCGCCTCTAAGAAAACTTCTGGCGGAGGGTCTTTGGGGTCATCATTAAGATGCAGAGCGGCTTTGACTTGTTGAGCCAGTTCTGAGCTTATCTGCTCTCTCGCGTTGGGTTTCATATCAGTGCGTCGCTGCAAAAATTCTCGAAGGACGGCAAAGTCAGCAGGACTCAGGTGAGACAGATGAGTCGTTTGACAAAGCTGCGCTGCAAACTCATGCGAGTCTTCTAACACGGCAAAATTAGCAGAGGCGATCGCCCGTTTTTCTTGAATGACGATAGTGCCCGCGACAATGTCGCCAATTCGCTTTTCTCGCCGATTAAAAAAGATGAGAAATGCCCCAATATAAAAGGGCGGAAACTCATCGATGGGGCGCAGGAGCGATCGCAGCGTGGCTTGAAAGATGCCAATCGGGCGTCCGTCGTCTCGAATCACCCGAATTTTAGCGAGTCGCTTTCCGGGCGTTTGCCCTCGCCAGATCGTTTCAAAGACCCCATAATACCCGACGTAGACGACAAAGCTAATCAAAATCAGCAGCGCCGAAAACCACAGTTCGATTGCATCGGTATTGCCCACCCAGTCAAAGAGGCGCTCGATCAGCCAATCTGACCGCGAAAGCAGCGTCACCAGAATGCTAATAGTCAAACTCCAAAGCGCATAGTCAATCACAGCCGCTAAGCTTCGATTGCCTAGCCCTGCCAGAGTAAACTCTAATTCAACGCTCTCCGGAGTTTGAACCGTGAAATGATTTAAGAATTGCATGGCTAGACTACGGCGAATGATAAGCAGCACATGGACAGCAAGAATGCACTATTAGGAAGGATCTGACGACGAATCGTTCGGAGAAACCAGGGCAGCGTGACCCAACCGCAAGCCTAATCCTTCGCGGCGGCTCCGGATATCGCAATATAAGACTGCCTTGGTTGCCTGCCAGATGGGCATGATCAACGTGCTTGCTAGAAGGAACATCACGACACCAACCAGGAAAGCCAACAGCAGCAGCGCAACGATGGTAGCGGCGCTAAATGATCCCTCAGTTCCTGAAACCGCGAAGGGCACAGACGCCAGAAACAGGATAATCATCGGCAGCAGTGCCAAGAGATAAAGCGGCAGCGTAATCAGGGCTACGATGCTGATGATGACAAGCACGCGAACGGCTAAGCCGCTAGTGAGTTGCCAACTGCGCCCGATGTTGTCAATGATGTCGGTTTGCCCGTCGATGGCAAGCGGCAGTTCGGGGATAAACAGCCGTGACCAAAACCACAAATACGCGATGTAAAAGATCACGTTAATCATCAGCCGAATCCCAACAAAAATGCCGCTATCACCAATCGTCGTGTCGACAATCATTAAGAACGGCAGCGTCACCACCACAAACTGCACCACGCTCAGCGCGATGTTGATGCCAAGCAGGATAAGACCCACAATGATTTGCAGCGCGAAGAATAGCCACAAATGGGGACGAACCTGCCGTTCTGACTCCTTCAGCGATTCTGGCTGGCTTAGCACCTCTTGAAAAGAATGCCGCGCGATCGCCGCACTCAGCATTTGAAACTTTGCCCATCCATAAATCGGAATAAGCGACCATAGATGAGCGCGTAGCGAAAGACTCAAGTAGGATTTGAGATGCGATCGGTACAGACTCAATCCAGCGTTGACAACGTTCCCAACGCCGAGCGGTCGGATGATGGATCGCGCACTCGATGGATTATCACGGGTTCCCGATGGATACGAACCTGGCATCATACCTCGCTTTGCCGGAAAGTATTGATAGCGCTAGCCAGATAGCTTAGGACATCTCTTAACCAGAGGACGAATGATTTTCGGAGGGGCATGGCATTGCCATGCCCGTACAACGGGTGGTTGGTGGGCTAGTGGTTTCCCTATCATTCATCATCATTCATCAATTTCGCAACGTCCGGTTTGCTATAAGTAGCACGTGTATTGAATCATTGCCATCTTAAGTTACCTTAAGCTAAGCCGTTATTGAGATCTCGTTGCTATCGTAATTTGTATGAATATTCAACGCTGGATGGGACGGCGAGAATCAAGCTGGAAGCGATTAGATGCGCTTTTGACCAACGTTGAGACGCTCGGCTTAAAATCTCTTCAAGCTCATGAGATCCGAGAATTGTCGAGTCTCTATCGATCGGTGTCAGCCGATTTAGCGCGCGCCCGCACCCATCAACTCGGTGAGGCCGTCATCCAAGACTTGCAGGCGTTGACCTCTCGCGCCTATAACCAGATTTATCAGGGGTCACGACGGCAGGATTGGCAAGCGGTATTGACGTTTTATCGCTGGGGATTTCCGGCAACGGTGCAAAAAACCTGGGCATATACGGCGATCGCCACGTCTATTTTTTTGCTCGGCGCGCTGATTGCGTGGTGGTTTTCGTGGCGAGATCCCTCGTTTTTGGCGCTGATTGCCCCGCCAGACCTGATCGAAATGGTGCGCGATCGCGGCGAGTTGTGGATGGGGTCGATCTTGGGCACTGAACCCAGAGCTTCATCTGAAATCATGACCAACAATCTGCGAGTCTCGTTTAACGTGATTGCCGGGGGCATCACGGCG
Source organism: Elainellaceae cyanobacterium (assembly GCA_051117335.1). Classification (GTDB taxonomy): domain Bacteria; phylum Cyanobacteriota; class Cyanobacteriia; order CAZCXK01; family CAZCXK01; genus DBGGTD01. The sequence continues at coordinate 164,711 of JBNPEB010000039.1, read as the reverse complement.
GGCATTTTCACCGTCTATGTGCTGTTTCTCAACGGCATTCTCATCGGGGCGATCGCCACTCTGGTCGGTCAAAATAATTTGGCATATCCGTTTTGGGCGTTTGTGTGCCCCCATGGGTCATTGGAGTTGCCCGCTATTTTTTTAGCAGGGGGAGCAGGGTTACTGATTGCGAGAGCGCTCCTGTTTCCAGGTCGGTTTCGCCGCGTTGATGCGCTGAAGTTCTATGGCGGACAGGCAGCCGAGCTGATCTATGGCATTATCCCAATGCTGGCGATCGCTGGCGTGATTGAAGGCTTTTTCTCTCCGAGTCCTGCAATTCCAGATTCTTTGAAATATTTGACAGGGCTGCTATTGTTTGCGCTGCTAATCACCTACTGCCTTCGGCGTAAACCATTGCTCAAAAATGAGTAACCAGATTCCCGTTTATTTGCTTGAGGAAATTTAGATCAATCCAAAATCGGAAATCCAAAATCGAAAATGGGGCTATTACCCTCATGGGGACTGCACCTCGGTTATATTCGATGTCATACTTGCCTCAGGAGAAAATTTAGCCGATCGCCTTGTCTTACCATGAGCAGAGACGCGCTAGTCGTTGGCATCAATACCTATCAACATCTCCATCCCCTGAGCGCGCCTGCGGCTGATGCAGAGTCGATCGCCCAGTGTCTCGAAACGCATGGCGACTTTGACATGGTGCGGCGACTGCCCGAACGCATTACCCGCCAGGGCGATCGCAAGATCGCGGCGGTGCATGAAGAACGTCCGGTCTCTCAACTCGAACTCAAACACGCATTAAAGCATCTCTTTCGCCCCGACAGTAACCAAGCTCCCGATACGGCTCTGTTCTATTTTTCAGGACACGGCATTCCCGATCATGACGGCTACGACAAGGGTTATCTGGCTACGACTGACACCAACCCCGCTATCCCTGAATCGGGTCTCTCGCTGCGATGGTTACAGTGGCTTTTATCTGAAAGTCCGGTGAAGCAGCAGATTATCTGGCTGGATTGCTGCCATAGTGGAGGGCTGCTGGTCAGTGTAGACGCGGCAAATCCAGGACATGGGGAACGGCGCGATCGCTGCTTTATTGCTTCATCCCGTGACTTTGAGCAGTCGTGGCAAGACCTCAACAGCCCCTACAGTGTGTTGACGAAAGCTCTGCTCGATGGACTCGATCCAACCCGTTTGCACGGACGCTGGGTTGATAGCTTTGCCCTGGTGGATTATGTGAATCAGGCGTTGAAAGGAGAACTGCAAAAGCCGATTTGTACCAACTTTGGCGAAGCGATTAACCTCACCCGCACCTGGCAGGTGGAGCAGGAGTCGTTGGATCGTGACGCCGATGTCAGTGATGTTTGCCCCTACAAAGGACTGGAATTCTTCGATTTCAACGATGAAGACCCCAAATACTTCTTTGGTCGAGAACAGTTGACCGGGCAGTTGCTCGATCGGGTGCGCACCTCATCGTTTATTGCCTTGGTCGGCGCATCGGGCAATGGCAAATCTTCCGTGCTTCGAGCTGGATTGCTGCATCAGTTGCAGATAGGCCACCGCATCGCAGGCAGCGACCAGTGGCGCATCCGCATCACCCGCCCCGATCGCCAACCGCTGCGCAATCTGGCTCTAGCGTTTGTGGATGCAGACGCCCCTGACCTGGAGCGAGCCGAGCAACTGGGCAAAGCCGAACGGCTGATTGAGAAGGGGGCAGATGGCCTGCGTCGCCTGGTGCAGACCGACACGGCTCCCAAGGTCATCCTAGTGGTGGATCAGTTTGAGGAAGTCTTTACCCGGTGTGACAACGTTGAGGAACGAGAGCAGTTTTTTGCGTGCTTGATGGGTGCCTTGTCTGAAACGGACGACAAGCTGTGCCTGATCATTGCTCTGCGAGCAGATTTCATTGGCAAATGCCTAGAGCGGGACTATAGCGGCTTAGCCAATCGCATCCAGCAGGACATGGTGAACGTGTTGCCCATGGAGCCGGATAACCTGAGAGACGCCATCTGCAAACCCGCCGAACAGGTGGGGCTGACGGTTGAACCTGCTCTGCTCACCGAAATCCTCAACGATATTGCTGGAGCACCCGGCAGCCTACCGCTGCTGCAATACACCCTCAAAGAACTGTGGCAGCGTTGCCAGGGCAATCAGCTTGTCTTGTCGGCTTATCAAACCCTGGGAGGCATCAACGGCACCCTCAACCAGCGGGCGACAGAAATCTACAGCAGCTTTGATGAAGCCGAGCAGCGCACCGTTCAGCACATTTTTCAGCAGTTGACCCAGCTTGGTGAGGGCACGGAAGACACGCGACGGCGGGTGTTTCTTGACGCTCTGATTGCCGAACCGCAGCATCCAGCCGAACGGGTCAACCAAGTAATTGCCACCCTCGCCTCCCCTGAAAACCGGCTCTTAGTCACCAGCGAAGTGATCAGCAAAGGCAATGACGCTGAGCGCATGGCGATCGTGGATGTCGCCCATGAAGCCCTGATCCGCCATTGGCGACTGCTGCGCCAGTGGATTGAGCAAAATCGCGACCTGCTGCGGCAGCAGCGACGAATTGAAGCCAGTGCGGTTGCATGGCGAGAATACAATCGAGCTAAAGGCTATCTGTTGCAGGGTTTGCCGCTGGTGGAAGCCACCCAGTTTCAGAAGCAGCAGAATGAGACGTTTCCTCTGTCAGATCCAGCTAAGAATTTCATTCAAAAAAGCGTGCAGCAACGACGCTGGAACCGCCTCAAAACCGCGAGTTGGCTGATTCTTCCAATTATCATTCTTGATTATTCCTTCCATACACTTAAAGTAGAGCAGTACTATGCGAGCATTAATAGAACTGACAAGGAAGCTCAAAGTACCATCGTGTTATTCCTCTTGAAGGATTGTTTGCAAAGACAGGGGAAGCCTACAGGATACTTAATAGAGCGGTTCGGGAGGCAGTACTGTCGCTCGATGCAGGGTAAACGGCTCCGCGGCGCCGACTTCCGCGACGCCGACTTCCGCGACGCCGACTTCCGCGACGCCGACTTCCGCGACGCCGATCTCTTCTCCGCTAACTTCAGCTACGCTAACCTCCGTAAGGCCGGCTTCCACGACGCCGACCTCCGCTTCGCCGACCTCGTCTTCGCCGACCTCGTCTCCGCCAACTTCAGCTATACCGGCCTCCGCAACGCTAACCTGCGCGCTGCCGACCTCAGCTCAAGCATTTTATTAAGTACGGATTTTCGAGAGTCTAACAATCTCTCAGTTGATCAATTCACAGGAGATCAGCCTCCACTCTTGTGTAACGTGGCGCTACCCTCTCACATCACAGATTCAGGAGTTAATCCCGATCGCGACTGCGACAAAATGCCTCAAGTTTTGAGCGATCGCTCCTTCAACCTCTCTCTAGAAGAAGCTCAACAAATTGTTGATGAAGCTCGCCAAAAACAATGGTAATAGCTAAGTCTTTGAAAGGGGCGATCGAACCATGAATTCCGTTCGTGAGAAATATGGGCGATCGTCTTCTCCTAGAGAGTTTGGGAAAATACCGTCCCAGTGGGGCTAAGAGTGTATTTTAATCCCTTGGCAACTAAAGTTCTCTTAACAGAGACGCGTTCCTTCAGAACGCTACGGGAGAGCGTAAGACCATACTGATGAATTCAAAATCGGAAATTCAAAATCGAAAATGGGTAGTAGTCAATAGAGTGTTAGCCAAAACTGGAATCATAATGGAAGACAAAACCCCTCTCATTCTGCGCGCTCAGCAAATTGCAGATAGTATGCAAACGTTCTCGCATCCTTGGAATCCGAACTCCGAAATATCTGGAACATATCTAGGGCGAACCGTTGGACTAAAGCGCACTGGAGTAAATTTTGCAAGAATTGCTCCTGGCAAAGAATCTTTTGTATATTATTCTCACTATTGCGAAGAGGAGTGGATCTATATTCTTTCAGGAAAGGGGATTGCGGAAATCGACGGAGAGGAATTTGAAGTGGGTGCAGGAGACTTTATGGGATTTCCAACTCCATCAGTTGCCCATCATCTCAGGAATACAGGCGACGAAGACTTAATCTATTTAGTTGGAGGAGAAAATTTAGAGATAGAAATTGCCGAGTTTCCACGGCTTGGGAAACGAATGCTTCGGCGTGGTAATACTGTTGAAATTTACGATGATTCGGATGCTAAATCCTTTGAGTCACTAGATTCATAAAAGTCTAAGGACTTTAGGATTATGAATGAAATACCATTGGAGAATTACATTTGTACGGGCTTGGCACTGCCAAGCTCCTATTACCGAAACTCTGAGCCTTAGGAAGTTTGCACTCATTCGCCAAACCAACACACTTCAAAGTATGGAACCCAAATCAACCGAATCCAACTCGTTAGAATCTAAGCCGCCCACATTCAAGACAGTCGCGCTTTTGTTTTCAGGAGGGGCGGCCGCTGGACTCATTGCCTTTGCTTTGTTTGGTGGAATCTGGCAGGTCAACCATTTTGGGTGGGTGATGGTTACAACGTCAGTTTCCTGTGGCCTCTTAGCCGTGCTGCTTCGCAAAAATTTTCAGACCATGCTAAACGCGGTGATGGATAATCTTCCTTGGATTTGATCAATCAGATCGAAGATTGCCCTTGCACCTCACGTAACGTCAGGTTCTAGGATTAATTCGTCAACCGCATTCCTAAGAGTAGGAGTGGCGAAAGCTGGACACCTCTACGGAAGAAATGACACCTGGGCACTCACTACTCGCCACCCTTCAGGAGTCCGCATCCAGGTTTGGCTTTGTCGCCCAATTTTACTACCAACCTCGTCACGCTGAAACTCAGTATTTGTCGTAGCGAAATCGCGCCCATAGGTTGTAATCACGGTATTTAACAAGGTGCGCTTCAGCCCAGTTGGCGATCGCTGACTGCGAAATCGGGCGATCGCCTCATATCCATACAGATTTTCAGTTGCACCATACCGAATGGTATAAGGACTGTGCCAAAACAGCTCATCAAGGACAGTGACATCGTTGCTAACCAAAGCTGCCTCATAGCGCTTAAATGCAGCCGTAACTTCTGCAACAATATCGGGATGATTAATGTCCATACGACGTAACAGATTTGCGATGCAACGAGTTGGATGTCAATTGGTCTTAAGAATGCCCCCTCTCCGATCTAGGCTGGGCTTGCAGTAGTTAGGTTGCTGATAATAGTCTGCACGATTTTTAGTCCGGTAAAGACTTGCCAGCTAAATAAACCCAAAACACCAACATTCAAAGCCACATGGGCATAGCGCGCGGGAATATTACCCTTTTGCATAAATGGAGCAAGGGAGGCTGATGTTGCAACCAGTCCGGTAATCGTCAAGCCCACAATCAGATGAGGTCCAAGAATGAGCTTACCATTGTTAATGTAGGTCACTAGCATGGCAAACAAGGGACTGAGTACAAAAATAGCTAGCAGGATTGAACTGAGCTGATGATGCCTGATGCCATATCGTCCTTTGACAAGCTCTTTCTTTTCATCTCCTTCAGCAGTACGTGTTTGCTGAGCCTTGATACCGAGATAGAGAGTATAGAAAGTAAAAAACAATAGGGTTAGCATCACCGTGGGATGGATAAATTGCGACCCTGTTTTAACCCATTCCGGAAGAAAGCTAAAATTCATAGCGCACTTAGTGTATGGGGCACATGCAGAACAATCGATACGCTGAAATGCCGACCGATCTGTTCAGAGTGATACCTCGAATGGCACGAAGTAAGAATCTTTCTTGGGTTATATTGACGGCGAATGTGTTTATATCCAAAGAACTAGTTTCACGAAGCAGCAGAAGTAGCCGTCAGCCGTCAGCCGTCAGCCATCAGCTAGGTGGCGATCGCCACTTCTACCCCAATCAGACATGATAATTTGTAACAATCTCTCTACGGTCAGTATTACGTTCTTTAAAGTTTTCTAGGGTTCTACAAAATCGCACAGAATCGCTGCTGTAAACTAATAGTCAACTTGGAGAAACCCGTTATCGGTCATCTTGCAAGCGATTGCAAGCTTTAATCAAATGACCGTTAGCAAAATGAACATTAAGATTACATCGTTTGGATAGGAGCTTCTATTCAATGTCTCATTCAGTCAAAATCTATGACACCTGCATTGGCTGCACCCAATGTGTACGCGCCTGCCCGCTAGATGTGTTGGAGATGGTTCCTTGGGATGGCTGTAAAGCCGGATCCATTGCATCTTCTCCCCGTACGGAAGACTGCATCGGTTGTAAGCGTTGTGAAACCGCTTGCCCAACTGATTTTCTTAGCGTCCGAGTTTATTTAGGTGCTGAGACAACTCGCAGTATGGGACTTGCCTACTAGGACTCATATATACCTCTCACTTTGGTTTCTGGATATCTCCAAAAGGGGCTTTATGCCCCTTATTTGTTTGCTAATTCTTTGTTACTTACATTAAGTTCAGCCCGATCTCCAATTCAAATCTTCCGCGTGTATTCGGTTACTTATCGCAACCGCCACACTTCTTGGTGCGGTTGTGCGCTAGATGGCTTCCCCAGCTTTGGTTTCAGGCAGGAGTCATGTCCTAAGCTATCTGGCTAACGCTACAAATTAAAACAGGGACGCGGTGATACTACGTCCCTTCTCATTGGTGAAATATTTTTTAAACTCACACTATTCAATCTGCAGCGATCCTAAGTGGTCTGTGAATGGTTATGAGCAGCGGGGCAGGCTGAGCCCGCCCCACTGCTCATAACCCATCTAGGATTGCTATATCTAAAATCGTTAACTATTTCTTTTTGTCTCGTCCAGCGGTCGCATCGACAGGCTCAATCTCCGCCAGATTAAATGTAACGAGTTTATCCCAGTTGCCTCCTTCAAATAGGACGGCGGCCTTGCCATCGCTGATGCGTTGCACCAGACCTTGAAACCCATAATAGGTATCATCAAGATTTACAACTCGAACTGCCGAACCAGGAAAGATCATATACTATGCCCCAATTTAACGATGGAGATTAACCAAAACCTCGGACTCAATCTAGAAGCCGCACTTAATTTAAGAGTAAAGCATTGCTGGATCAGGTGGGACAGCATTTGACACGCCCAGCCATTAATCTTACTGATGCCTCATACAAGCATGGCTTAAAATCGCAATCGATGGCGAAAGTTGGCAACAGATTCGACTAGCCCGATAGCAATGAAGTTAGTTAATAACGCCGATCGCCCATAGCTTACCCAGGGTAAGGGAATACCAGTCACCGGAGCTAAACCAATCGTCATCCCAACATTGACGGTCACCTGGAACACAATCATCGACAACACTCCGATTGTCAGTAAAGACCCAAAGTTGTCTTTGGCATTTTGAGCAATGATGACTAGCCGCAGACAAACAAGCCAAAAAACGACCAGCACTGTAAAACAGCCAATGAATCCGAGTTCTTCACCAATGGCTGAAAAAATAAAATCAGTATGCTGTTCTGGGATGAAGTTGAGCTGAGTTTGAGTTCCTTGATTTAATCCCCTGCCCCAGAGCTCTCCCGCACCGATTGCTATTCTCGATTGAATCAGGTGATATCCGCCGCCCAACGGATCTTTATCAGGATCGAGAAACAAAATAAGGCGATCTTTTTGATAATCTTTCAGCAATCCCCAGAAAATTTTTCCCAATTCTCCCGAAATTAGATTGACGACTGCCGCCCCTAATGCACCAATCCATTTCCAGGGCAGACTAATCCAGGCGATCGCCACCATGATTGCCACCCAAAAAAACCACCCTGGCAAAAATAGGCTAAACAAAATCGCAGACACCAATGGGGAGATCAATAAGATGAGCCAGCCTGGATTTGCATTTGCCCAATAGAGCATGCCTAGAGTAATTGCCCCAAATACAAGCGATGTACCCAAATCGGGCTGAAGAAACACTAATCCCCACGGCAGAGCGGTGATGGCAAGAGTTTTGAGGACGGATGGAATCCTAGACGCAGTGCTTTCATGCAGAACACCAGCCAGAGTTATAATAAGCCCCAACTTGGCAAACTCTGACGGCTGAACGTTAAATCCGAAGATGGTAATCCAACGCTGTGCACCTAGTGCATCCGTCCCTACAAACATCACCGCTAAGAGCGATATATTAGTGAGGGCATAAATAATCCAATGCCAACTAATTAAGTTCTCATATCGCCAGCGGGCAATAATTAGCGCGATTCCTAAACCAACTCCACCCAAGATCCAATGCTGGAGCCAATAGCCCTCCAATCCTTGATTGAGCTCGGTGCTGCGGATCATCAAACCACCTATGGCGGTCAACCCAACCAGCAACACCAGCAAAAACCAGTCGATTTCTTCCCAGGCTTGGAAAAGAGATTTCCAGGTGACGCGACTCAGTGATCGGTGAAGCATAGCAAAAGGAGATAGAAGTAGAAGAGCCTAAGGGGCAAGACGGGAGAAAGAATGAACTCTGCAACTCGATGAGCCCAGATTAAGGATATTCTATTCAACCCTTATATCTTTCAACCCGTCCCCCTAGTCTCATATCTTCGCCTATGCTAACGCTGCAACAGAAACTTGTGCGGCAACTTTTTGGGCGATCGCCTTCAAGGATTTTGCGGACGCCGAATCAGGGCGATCAATCACAATCGGCACGCCACTATCCCCGCCTTCTCTCAGCGGAATCTCTAGTGGAATGCAGCCTAAGAGCGGCAGGTTTAACTCCTGAGAGGTCTTCTCCCCCCCTCCTGACCCGAAAATATCGTATTGGCGATCGGGTAAATCAGGCGGAATGAAATAGCTCATATTTTCAACAATCCCCAACACAGGCACCTGTAACTGCTGGAACATACGCAGCCCGCGACGCGAATCCAGCAGAGAAACATTCTGAGGCGTCGTCACAATCACAGCACCGGCCATCGGTACGGCCTGCGCCATAGTGAGCTGAGCGTCCCCTGTGCCCGGAGGCATATCAACAATCAGATAATCGAGTTCGCCCCAATTTACCTGATAGAGAAACTGACGAATGATGCCATTCAACATCGGACCTCGCCAAACAACGGGTTGATCCGGATCGATGAGAAACCCCATTGAAACCAGCTTCACGCCGTAATTGAAGGCAGGCTCTAAAATCTGTCCCTGCGAACCCTCTTGCACGGTCACATTAGCATTTGCCAAGCCCAGCATTGTCGGCACGTTCGGACCATAAATGTCTGCGTCAATCATGCCCACCGATGCGCCTGCGTTAGCTAGCGATACGGCAATGTTGACTGCGACTGTGCTTTTTCCAACGCCACCCTTACCGCTCGAAATTGCCACGATATTTTTGACGCCATCAATTCCTTGGCGATCCGGTAACGATTTTTGTTGAGGCGTTTCGGCAGTTACCTCAATGTCGACAGTATCAACGCCAGGCAAAGTACGGACTGCCTTTTCGCAATCTTCGACAATAAATTCTCGCAGCGGACACGCGGGCGTCGTTAAAACAAGCGTAAAGCTCACCTTGCCCTCGTCGATTCCAACATTTCGAATCATGTTTAGATCGACAAGGCTTTTTTGAAGTTCTGGATCTTGGACAGGACGCAGTATATCTAAAATCGAATGAACGTCGAGAGTATTAGCCGTCATAAAAATTTTTCCTTGCCACCAATGTCAAGGTTCCTGTCCTCATCTTATCGTTAGCTCATGTAAGTTCAGGGTTTGTAATATCTATATATGTTGCAAAATATCCTTTAAAAGATATTTTGCAACCCATGATATGGTTCGCAGCAACGCGCGATCGCCCCTAATCTCACGTCACAACTTGCCCAACTGCAACGACGACGATAATCGTACCCAGCAGGTCTTGAAAGTTACTTTTGACAAACTTCGGACGCTCACCGCATTCAGATTGATTTTGCTGGGCAGCATGTTCAGCGGCGTGGGCAAGTTTGATCGGCACCTTGGCGGCATACCCTCGAATCACAGACCAAATCAAAGGTGAGAGCCATCCACGAAGGGTTACTGAATAGGATACTCGTGCTCCGCATACAGCCGATTCAATGCGATAAATCACCCGCTCTTCAACCCCAGGAATTGCCATAATTCGAATGCTGAGAAGCTCCATAGGGCGAACCCGCTCAACAAAGATGCGAATGGGGATTGGTCCTAATCGCGTCATTGCTTGATAAATCAACCCCGGTTTAGGAATTAACCCGTTTGGCACGTTTGTGCTAGAAATCAGCGGATGCCAAGAGACATCGGCCAAATTCACAATCTTGCGCCACAATTCGTCAACCGATGCTGAACTGACGGCTTGATACGTTCCTGCCAGCGGGCGAAACCAGCGGACTCGTTGCCAGCCGATGCGTTGATTGAGGTGACTAAGGTGACTAAATTTAAACCAGCAGCCCAGCATAGTGACCCTCCTTCCCTTCCGTAGCCAGTGTCGAAAACGGAATTGATGCGACTAACCGTTTATCTTATCTAGGCTACATCGTTCAGACCTATCCGTTGAATTCAATTTCATGGGGATGCCCTTAACTCCAAGCCAGAGAGCAGACTGAGGTTTCGTTAAGTTCGTTGACCTGTTTGACTCAGCCGAATCAGATTCAAGATAGGCTAGATGCTGGCTGAAACGTAAGTAAACGAGGCTATGGCTAATTCTTCTACCTCTGAAGCAACGGCGTCTAATACACTCCCTCCCGCAAATTCGCGACAGCGGGTAAGCGAGTTCTTAAAAAATCTTCAGGATCAAATTTGTCAAAAGCTAGAAGATATCGATGGACAGACCACCTTCCAGGAAGATTCTTGGGAGCGTGAGGAAGGGGGTGGAGGCCGCTCTCGCGTGATGAAGGGTGGAGATCTGCTCGAACAAGGGGGTGTTAATTTCTCTGAAATTTGGGGTAAAAACCTCCCCCCGTCGATTTTGGTGCAGCGTCCTGAAGCGGCAGGGCATACCTTCTACGCAACCGGCACGTCGATGGTGTTGCATCCGCGTAATCCCTATGTCCCAACGGTTCATTTAAACTATCGCTATTTTGAGGCAGGTCCTGTTTGGTGGTTTGGGGGCGGCATCGATCTCACGCCGTACTACCCATTTGCGGAAGACGCGGCTCATTTCCACAAAACCCTGAAACAAGTCTGTGATGCTCACCATCCTGAGTATTATCCAACCTTTAAGCATTGGTGTGATGAGTATTTCTACATCAAACACCGCCAGGAAATGCGGGGGGTCGGTGGATTATTCTTTGACTATCAGGATGGCACACGAGGTCGCCTCTATCGTGGGCCCGATGAGAATGGACCTGCCGCGCAACACAGCAATTCTGTCGGTGATATTGAGCCTCGATCTTGGGAACAGATCTTTGACTTTATACAAGACTGTGGACACGCCTTTTTGCCTTCATATGTGCCCATCGTTGAAACGCGTAAAGGCATGGATTATGGCGATCGCCAGCGCCAATTCCAGCTTTATCGTCGGGGGCGCTACGTTGAATTTAATCTGGTGTATGACCGAGGCACCATATTTGGCTTGCAGACTAACGGACGCACCGAGTCTATTCTCATGTCCTTACCCCCCCTTGTCCGCTGGGAATATGGCTACCAGCCTGAACCTAATACTCCCGAATCAGAACTCTATGAGGTTTTCTTAAAGCCCCAAGATTGGGCACACTGGATGTAGCCCCTAGAAACCCTGACACGCTCTCTAACCGAGCCTTACGTCAGTCCCCGCTCCAAGTAGCCCAACAGAGTGCCGCCTCATCCGCCGTCTTACGCAATCGTGCATGAGCGGGGATGTCCGCACGTGTGGTGCTGCCTGAGTTTTGGCAAGCCCAGTTAAGATGAGTTAAGCTACAGCGTAAGCCTGTACGGTAACCTGTGAGCTTTGGCTGGAACCCTCCCACTCAAGGTTGACTACCAACGACTACGGCCAATTTAACGGCTAATGTACATGCGGTTCATGCATGCGATTAGGGAGAGTCCGTTTTCGATGCCCCATTAGCGGCTCTCAGCGTGGGGTCAGGGTTGTATACACTCACGTCATTCTTCAAGTAATGCTCTAAAAATTTAGCTTGTGTAAGCCGCTTTTTCGGCAGGGGAGGTTTGAAAGTTTACATGGATCAAAAGACATTTACGACTCCTGATGGCAGAACTGTCATTGTCTTGACTCCAACAGGGCGTTTAGACATTACGACAGCCTGGCAATTTCGCCTGAAGCTGCAAGAATGCATTTCTAGCGTGAGCTCTCATATCGTGGTGAACTTAGGTCAGGTAAACTTTATCGATAGTTCTGGGCTAACGTCCCTCGTTGCAGGAATGAGAGATGCAGATAAGGTAAAAGGCAGTTTTCGTCTTTGCGATGTTCATCCGGAAGCAAAGCTCGTCTTTGAAGTCACCATGATGGATTCTGTATTTGAGATTTTTGAGACTGAAAAAGAAGCCTTAAGCACTTTGCCTCGAAGCATTGCTGGCTAGGCATTCCTAATCTCTGTCTTGGCAAACTGCTCTCTAAGCGAGACAATGAGATCACGTGATCTTCAGAATCTCTTGTGAATACTATCCGCACTGTTTCAGACACCAAGCGAGCCTTCTATACCATTCACACTCGACCCGTCAACTCTATTTACCGTCGAGTGGTTGAAGAGCTGATGGTAGAAATGCACCTGCTGTCCGTCAATGTGGACTTTCGCTATGATCCCATCTATGCTCTCGGGGTCACCACAACCTTCGACCGGTTCATGAAGGGGTATCGCCCTGAGCATGACAGAGACTCGATCTTTAACGCATTGTGTCGTGCGATCGAACATGATCCGCAGCAATATCGGCATGACGTCGAAAATGTCAAAGCCGAGGCAAGCGACTTGACGGTCGATGACTTTTTATCCAGAGTAGAGAATCTTGGAGATTCAGAGTCGCAAGGAATATTTGCGATTCTCAAGGGCATCAAGGAGCGCTCTAGTTTCAAGTACAGCCGTCTGTTTGCGATTGGCTTATATACTTTGCTAGAAATTATTGATGCTGATGTGGTCAGCAATGAAACCCGTCGAGACGACGTTTTAGCGAAGGTCTGCTCGGCTATCCAGATTTCTGCTGAAAAGGTTCAAAAGGACTTAGAACTGTATCGCAGCAATCTGGAAAAAATTTCTCAGGCTCAAGCCGTTCTTGAGGATGTGCTTAAGGCTGATCGTAAAAAGCGCAGTCAGCAGGCTCAGGAGGATGAAAAAGAACCAGAAGCGGTGGCTACGCCGCCAGACGATTCGCCTGACGCATCTTAATGCTGCATTTGAAGCGAGTTGATTTGAAGTGAGTTGATTTGAAGTGAGTTGTACGGATTTTGCGATCGTCGCCCAATGTCTCACCGATTTCGCTCATCTAAAAACGTGAGTTGCTGATACAGCATCTCGATGCGAGGGGCTGATACTCCTGCTTGATGCGCGAGCCGCAGCGGATGGCCCACAATCGCCTCTACTTCTAAGGGGCGATGTTCGTCGTAGTCAATCTTCATGCTCGTGCGATAGGGCGTCATATCGTCGGTGTGATCGATCATCGTCTGCACAAAATCGTCTGAGATGGGTCGACCATAAGCGTTTGCGATATCTGCCACTTCACCCATTAGTTGTTGCACTAATTTACGAGAATTTGAATGTGCCATCATCTCTTGCGTCGTTGCGTCGAGTACAACAGATAACCCGTTAAATGGAATATTCCACACGAGCTTTTTCCAACGGGTGAGCAGCAGATCGGGTGATAGGTCAATGGGAATATCGGCACATTCAAAGTCTTGGGCAATGGCGCTCATGCGATCGCTGATTCCACACGATTCATAGCCGGGCGCATACTCTCCTAAGGCGATCGCCTTGTAGTCTAGATGGCGAATATGTCCCGGGCTCACTTTATTAGAACAGATGAAGCAAACCCCTCCGATGACCCGATGTGCCCCTACGATATCCGCAACGCGATCTTCAATTCCTAACCCGTTCTGCAAGACCAGCACAACGCCATTCTCATCAAGAACGGGCACCAATAAATCAGGGAGCAAATCGTTTTGAGTGGTTTTGAGTGCCACGATGACCACGTCACATTGGGGCATATCGCTGACATGCCGATACGCGTGAACGTGAGGCAGCACAAAATTACCGTCTGGAGAATCAATCACGAGCCCGTGCTGGCATACATGGTCATAATCTCCCCTCAACAGGAAATGAACCTCCGCTCCTGCCTGCTGTAATCGCGCTCCATAAAAGCCTCCGAGAGCACCTGTTCCGAGAATGGCATAGCGACGGGAATTTAACCGGGATGTATCAGCCACCCATGTATCAGTCATGACCGCTATCTCAATTCACTGCCAAATTTGAATTAAATTGTATCGCCTTACGCTCTCACGTTAGGATGCTGAATGTGTGTAGAACTCCAGCACTGCGAGAGTTTTACGCGCACATTGCTATATGCTTCAGAGTTGTTTGCTTTGAGCCCTAGGCTGATAAGCTAGAACGGGTCGTCTCCAGTGGAGAACAGCCACTGGAGGTGAGGGGGAAAGTTCGGTCTATCGAGTCGATTCTCAACCAACGATTCTCACCTTAGGAGTTCCTATGCATAAAATTCCCGTGACTGTGATTACCGGATTCTTGGGCGCAGGCAAAACAACCCTGGTGCGTCATCTATTGCAAAACGCTCAAGGGCGGCGCATTGCCGTTTTAGTCAATGAATTTGGCGAAGTTGGCATCGATGGCGACCTGCTTCGATCGTGCCACGTGTGTGACGATGATTCCAATCCTGCCGATTCGAGTCCGTCGTATAACTCGACGCGTCAACCCAGGATTGTAGAACTGACCAATGGATGTTTGTGCTGCACCGTCCAGGAAGAGTTTTTGCCCACGATGCAAACCCTATTGGAGCGTCGTGACCAGCTTGACTGCATTGTCATTGAAACCTCCGGTTTAGCTCTGCCTAAGCCGCTGGTGCAAGCCTTTCGCTGGCCCGAAATTCGCACTGGAGCCACCGTAGATGGGGTCATTACCGTGGTTGATTGCGAGGCGATCGCCCACGGCACATTTGCGAGCGATGTCGAATCTCTCGATGCTCAGCGGCAGGCTGACCCAAACCTAGACCACGACACTCCCATTGAAGAACTGTTTGACGACCAGCTTGCCTGCGCTGACTTAGTGCTACTGACCAAAACTGACGTAGTGGATGGTGCAACTCAGGCAGCCGTGCGGCAACGGCTTCAGTCTCAGCTTCCGAGCAGCGTCAAAGTGGTCACGTGCGACCGTGGAACAATCAGCCCAGATGTGCTGCTGGGGTTCAATGCTGCCGTTGAAGACCAGATTGATCAGCGACCGAGCCACCACGACCATGACGATGACCATGACCATGATGACTCCATCACTGCCGTACAAATTCTGCTCAACCAGGCATTTGATCCGGGTCGGCTCGTTCAATGCCTGCAAGCTCTAGTACAAGACTGTGACATCTATCGCATCAAAGGATTTGTCGCTGTGCCTAATAAGCCTATGAGGCTGGTGCTCCACGGCGTTGGAAAACGGTTCGATCATTTCTACGATCGCCCTTGGCAGGCGACTGAGGCTCGCCAGACAAAACTCGTGTTCATTGGGCATAATTTAGATCAGGCTCCGATTGAAGCCGCTGTTAGCGCTGCTCGTGCAGAAACAATTGAGGCGATCGCATCATCATAAACTCGCTTGACGTTCAACTGTTTCGAGTTGGCCTGTTGTAATTCACACAGTGTTACGCTATGACTCAGACTCCTTTAATCTCCACCATTGATGTCGATGCATTAACGATACTTGACAACGAACTTTCAAATCGACACATCGACCTTGACCCAGCCGGATATTTCATCATCTATCTCGACCGCGATGCAGGGCTAATTTGTGCAGAGCACTACACCAATGCCATCAATGACGATGGGCTAGCCGTCGATCCCGAAACTGGAAAGCCCTTATCCTGTAAAGGAATCTTGAAACGAACACCCACCGTAGTTTTTAAGGGACGTACGGCTAAAGAAATCGGCATGATGATTACTGAAAAGGCAGTTCCTCGCCCTTTGAGTCGATTAGATCATGCCCTTTATTTGGGGCGAGAATTTGTCAGGGCTGAACTTGCATTGATCACGGGGCAGGACTACATCCAAGACTAGTATTAGTCTCATCTCCAGAGTCTAATACTCAAGATGTTATTTCCAGGATTCGGGGGATGTGGAGTTCTGTAAAGTGTTGTCGGCTATGCCTGATGAAATATGGCATTCTACGAAATTAGTCAGTAGGATGACAGGGATGCGTGCATGTTAGGGTGGAATGCGGCAGTATGGCTCAGGTTCTGAGGAGTGAGGCATGGTTAGAGGCAAGCAGCCAGAACGGCATCCCCAACACCCGAGGCGTCAACCTACTCAAGGTTCTTCGTCAAACCGAGCACCTCACAAGATGACGAAGGGGTATTCTCAGAAAGACCTGACGGTATCTCGGCGCGGTTATTCGTCATCTGACTCATCGGGAGATGCCCCTCGGTCATTTCCAGGCTCAAAACTCGTCAAGACCTGGCAGTTTTGGACAATTTTTGGAATGGCGTTTATTACTGGCATCGGTGGTTTCTCAGCCGCCTTACTTTTCAAGATTCCAGCCTTACCAAACTGCCCGTCTATTTTTTGGCCCACCGCCTCAGCCTCGCTGCGGCTCTATTGTGCTGAACTCGCAGCCAATAAAGATACGGTGGATGATCTGTTGCAGGCGATCGCCCTCGTTGATGGGCTGCCGAGCGATCATCCCTTGCGTCCTGAAATTAATCGCAACATCGAAACGTGGTCCAATCAAATTCTCGACTTAGCTCAACAGACATTTCATGAGGGAGATTTAGACAGCGCCGTTCGCATCAGCCGCCGCATTCCTGCGAGCACGCCTGCCTATTCAGTTGTCAAAGAGCGGATCGAGCGCTGGCAATCTGTTTGGGCAGAGGCTGAACGCATTTATCAAGAGGCCGAAACCGCTATTTTTAATGAAGATTTGAAAGGCGCGTTTTCAACGGCTGTGCGATTGCTATCGGTGGGCAATCGCTATTGGGAAACCATTCGCTATGAAGAACTCATTGCCCTGATTAATACCTCGCGAGAAGAAGGCGAGTTATTAACCCAGGCGCGTCGGTTGGCACGGCGGGGAGGGGTATCCAACCTGTTAGAAGCCATTAAGCTAGCCAAGGACGTTGACCCCGACAGTCATCTCTATCAAGCCGCTCAGCGAGCGATCGCAGAATTTGGCAAAGATTTGTTTGCGTTAGGCACGAGGGCTCTCGATCGCTACGATTTTAATCTGGCGCTTTCCGTGGCACGACAAATTCCTCCAGAGATCGATCTGCGAGCCGAAACACGAGATCTAACCGAACTGGCGCTGGCCCAGCAGCAAGCCTCCCATGGCACCGTCTCTGACCTTGAATCTGCAATCATTCAAGCTCAGCGGCTTGGGCGCGATCGCCCCCTTTATAGCGAAGCGCGGCAGCTTGTCCGCCGATGGCAGCTTGAAATTCAAGACGTGAGCCGCTTGCAGATGGCGCGCCGGATGGCAGAACCGGGAACGGTTGATGACTTGAGAGCTGCGATCGCCGAGGCAGAATTAATTCCTAGAAATAATCCTCGTGGCGACGAAGCTCAAGAGGCGATCGCCAAGTGGACGACCGAAATTCAAACCACTGAAGACCAGCCCTACCTCGACCGTGCCATCGAACTCGCTCGGGGTGGTGATGTGTTTTCCTTAGAGGCGGCGATCGAAGAAGCCCGTCGCATTCGAGAAGGACGGGTTCTCTATCCGCAAGCCAATCGCCACATCACGGAATGGCAAGCCGAAATCCAGCGCATTCAAGACCGTCCCTATCTGGTAGAGGCTCGCAGGCTCGCCAATCAGGGCAATTTGACGGAGGCGATCGCCACTGCTGAGCAAATTCAGCCAGGACGCGCCCTATCGGAAGACGCTCAAAACGAAATTAGCCGCTGGCGTTCCCAAGCCCAAGGGGATGCTCAGCTTCAGCGTGCCTACGATGCGGCTACCATTCCAACCCCGGCCTCTCTGGTTTCTGCGATTCGCCTTGCCGATCAGGTGCCATCTGACAGCCCCTCACGAGCAGAAGCGAATCGCATGATTAACTTCTGGAGCCAGAATATTTTAGATGTCGCTCGAAGCGTGGCAAGCCAAGATTTGGAGCAGGCGATCGCCATTGCCGAAATGGTGCCAACTCGCACCGACGCCTATGCAGCCGCTCAACTACAAATTGAGACTTGGAGCGGGCAGTTGAGTCCTAATCCGGTGATTCCAACGGTTGAAAATTCGGTGAGTCCGACCCCAGAAAGATAGACGATCCGCCGCTCCGCCAATGGAATGATTCCAGCCCGGTGAAAAATCGTACAAGACAGGCTGGTCAGCAGCGCCTTATGCTTTTTAGAGACGCATGAAGCTGCAACAGGAGAGTCAGACACTTGAAATCCATATCCCCTGGCGAACAAGCAAAACTCTGGCGCGATCCGATTATTCAGAATCTCGAACTGCTTCGTGCGACCTATGTGACTCATTCGTTCTCACGCCACGTCCATGAGGGATTTGGAATTGCCATTTTAGAAGCAGGTGCAATGGAATTTGCCTGTCGCGGCGCGACCCATATCGCCCCAGCCGGTAGTATCGTCATTGTTCATCCAGACGAAGTTCACACCGGGCATGCCGCATTCGAAACCGGATGGACGTACCGGACTCTGCTGCCTGGAGCCGAGCTATTGCAGCAAGCTGCCTCAGAATTGAGCGATCGCCCGCTTTCGGTTCCATATTTTCCAGATCCGGTCATTCAAGATCCGAAACTCAATGATTGTCTGCGGAGGCTCCACATCGCTCTAGAAACCTCTGATTCACCGCTAGAGCGAGAATCTCGGCTGCTATGGAATTTGACACGGTTGATTGTCACCCATGCGAGCGATCGCCCGTTAGTGAGGTCAGTCAGTCAAGACACGCGCGCAGTTAAACGTGTCCGAGACTATTTGCTCGAACACTTTGATCAAAATATTTCGCTACACGACCTCGCAACGATGGTCAACCTGAGCTCATTGCGGCTACTGCGAGTATTTCGACGGCACGTCGGGCTGCCTCCTCACGCCTTTTTGACTCAAGTTCGTATTCATCACGCCAAGAAACTCTTGTCAATGGGCTGGACGGTCGCTCAGGTTGCCTTAGAAACTGGTTTCACCGACCAAAGCCACTTAAGCCGTCACTTCAAACGCATGGTCGGCGTTCCACCGGGGCGCTATGCTCACGGCTGCAAAAACGTACAAGATTTTCGCCCGTCATCCATCTACGCTAGAGAAAATTAAGGCCATATCTAGGGCTGTGAATCCAAAATCCAAAATCGAGAATTGGTATAGCCCTCATATTCGTTCTCATACTCGTAGAGACAAACGGCGTTTGTCCCTACCCATTAGACCATCCTTTCGCAGGATGCCGATGAATTATGTCATACGACCCCCCAAGCAAACGGAGACACCCGCAGACACGCGAGGCGCGATCGCCCAAGGCAGAATTCTGGGCGGGAGTGCGGGATATGATTCCGCTGGTGATCGGTGCAATTCCCTTTGGGATTATCTTTGGGACACTAGCTACGAGTAACGGACTATCCTATGGGGCAACCCTGGCGATGTCGGCCTGTGTGTTTGCCGGGTCGTCTCAGTTTATTGCCGTTGGCATGATCGCCGTTGGCACGAGCGTGCCGCTGATTGTATTCACCACCTTTGTTGTGAATGTGCGTCACCTGCTGTATGCCGTGAGTTTAGTCCCCTATGTCAAAGCATTGCCCCAGAGATGGAAATTGCCGCTCAGTTTTTGGCTGACTGACGAAGCGTATGCGATCGCCATTCGTCGATACCAAGCACCCGATTCATCACCCCACAAGCCCTGGTATCACCTAGGAGCAGCGCTAGTGATGTATCTCAACTGGCAGCTTTGCACCTACCTCGGCATCACTCTCGGACAACGGATTTCTGACGCGGCAGAGTGGGGGCTTGATTTTGCCATGTCTGTCACCTTCATTGGCATGGTGATTCCCTATCTCAAAACCAAACCCATGGGGCTCGCAGTCGCAGTCGCAGGCACCGTGGCGCTCGTTGCCTATCCTTTACCCCACAAGCTTGGGCTCGTGGCAGCCTCACTCGCTGGAATTGCTGCTGGAACGTGGAGCGAACAGCGGATTGCAGTAACGATGGAGCGGGATATTCAATCATGAGCGAATTTTTCTTGATTGCGGGCATGGCGATCGCCACCTTTAGCATTCGGTATATCATGGTTGCCCTCAGCGGTCGCATTCGCCTATCCGACTCGCTGCTTCGGGCACTCCACTACGTGCCGCCCGTTGTCCTCACGGCAATTGTGGTTCCAGAGGTCTTGATGTCCGATGGCACCTTGAGCCTAAGTTACACAAACGCAAGACTCATTGGGGCGATCGCCGCGTTTGCGGTGGGCTGGTTTACGAAAAACTTGCTCTTGACAATCACACTCGGAATGTTGGGATTCTTTGGCTGGCAGTGGTTCTTGGGAGTGATGATGGCGTCATAGCGGATCGGATGACTGGCTCAACTGCAATAATGGAGTCAAACTCATGGAAAATGGCTGTAGGTCATCTGAAGAATGAAGTGAGCTAAGACTCCGTGAAGAAAACCGCTGCTTACCTGCTGAGCCAAAAGCAAAACCGACAAACGATTGTTGCCCTGACCTGTTATGACTACCCCACCGCCGTGCTAGAGCAAGAAGCGGAGGTCGATGTCATTTTTGTGGGAGATAGCGTCGGCACTAACGTGCTGGGGTATGCCGACGAAACCCAGGTCACGATGGATGACATTGTTCATCATCTCAAGGCAGTCTGTCGGGGCGCACACGACCCTTTTATTCTTGCAGATCTTCCGTATGCTACCTATGAGACACCGGCAATGGCACTTGCCAATGCCCAGCGATTGGTCGATAACGGAGCCGACATCGTAAAACTAGAGGGCGATCGCCCCGACATTGTGTCGCACCTCGTCAAACACGGCATTACCGTATGCGCCCATCTCGGCTTGCAGCCTCAAACCCAACACACAAAAGCCGTTCAAGGCAAGCACTTTGAGCAAGCAAAAGCGTTGATTGAAGCAGCGCTCAGATTGGAGCAAACAGGCATCACCATGCTGCTGCTAGAACTCATTCCTGAAGAATTGGGTAAGCTGATAACCGAAACCGTGCATGTGCCCACGATTGGCATTGGTGCGGGTCGGTTTACTGATGGGCAAGTCCTCATTGTCAACGACATTTTGGGCATTACCCCCCGCAAACTCAAGCTGGCAACCCGGTATCTCGATTATCAAACGTCTACGCTAGATGCGATTCGTCGATATAAGCACGAGGTTGAGCACCACATCTTTCCTGCAGACGAACACGTCCGTCATATGGCCGATACAGAACGTCAGCCCATGCTGGAGTGGGCAAACGCACATCTGCGATCGCCCTAGCGGGGGAGCCTGGGAACTGCTCCTCTATTGATTGATATTGATAGCGTTAGCCAGATAGTTTAGGACATGACTTCTGATGAAATCCAAAGCTGGGGAAGCGATCTGGCGTGCAACCGCACAAAGAACAGTGGCGGTTGCTATATTTTTACGACCTATTTCCGAAGCGATCGTGAAAATCGGCTGCCAGCATATCACCCGCTGCTTCGACGAGTTTTCCGACAATCGGATGAACCACCACGCTGGTAACAGCGCCTGCAAACGTCGGCATGTGGGTTGTAAACCAGGCTTTGACCGACTCCATCGTAGAGAGATCGGGTTTCCCCGTTTCGATCGCATCTTCGAGCTCATCGATTTTTTCGAGCGCCGCCGTTTTTTGATCAGTCGGCGCTTCAGCCGCAATTTGGGCTCTGAGCCCTGCAAAGATGCGCTGCAACACGGCGAGGTCAGACTCAGCGACCGGAGCTCGATTCTGATAGAGCGATTGACGATGCCCCCGACCTCCCAATGTGAGATTTAAGCCGTGGACATTGTCAATTTGCATATTGTGGCTGCCAACCGCAACTCGGTTGTTTTGAGAATTGCTGAAATTAAACGTATTACTATTCGATTGAGATGAATTCATGGGGGGCATTCCTGTTTGAGAGTATTTGAGTGCCTGAAGTATTCAGAAGAAGTCCGTTATACCAATTCTCGATTTTGGATTTGCGATTTTGGATGGACGGCCACCAGCCTTGCAAGGGGTCTAGCCTTACTTTGAAGAATTGGTGTTAGATGATGCCCCCTGATCTGGGTGATGACGCGATTTGCCTAACTCAGATATTAGATAGGACCTTGATTGCCCTCAGGCTGAACGATTACGGTAATCGTCGCGGTTGCTGCCTGACTGCCATCGCTGACGGTATAGCGGAAACTATCCTGCCCAGAGAATCCGCGATTGGGAGAATATATGACAGTAGTCCCACTGATCGTGGCAGACCCATGTTGAGGAGCCGTTAAATCGATGATCGTGAGGCGATCGCCATCTGGATCATCATCATTCCCCAGCAGGTTTACAGAAACTGGTTGAAAATAGGGGGTTGTAACCTGATCGTCTTGGGCGTTTGGCGGACGGTTTGCCGGTGGCTCAACTGTGACGGTGACGGTTGCCGTATCCGTTCTGCCGAGAGTATCGCTCAGCGTATATTGGAACGAATCTTGCCCAGAGAATCCCTGAGTAGGCGTGTAGATAATCGAATTTCCGCTGATGGTTGCCGTTCCATTGGCAGGAGAGGTGACATCGGAAATCGCTAAGCGATCGCCACCCGGATTTTGGTCATTACTAAGAACATCAATGGAAACTCGCGTCGCATACGCCGTGGTCGCCTGGTCATTGCGAGCTGATGGCGGAGTAGATGCGGTGACGGTGACTGCTACTGTTCCTGTTGCAGTGCGTCCCTGAGGATCTCTCACCGTATATTGAAACTGATCGCGTCCTGAAAATCCCTGTCGGGGCTGGTAGATGGCAACCCTGCCCGAGCTTAGTTCAACTGAACCATTCTGCGGTGGTGTTGAAATAGTAACGCTCAGGTTGTCTAAATTAGGATAAGAATTATTTCGCAGCAGATCGAGGCGGGCGGCCTCTCCAGACGGTGTTTCTAGGGTGTAATCAGGCGCTGTAGGCGCAGGTGATGTGACCTCAACGGTGACAGTGCCCGTGGCAGATTGACCCCGATTATCGCGGACTTGATAGGTAAAGCGATCGCGTCCTGTAAAGTTCTCGTTAGGCGTATAGACAATCGTGCCGCCATCGGCAGGCTGTGCGGTTCCGCTTTGCGGTGGAGTTTCGACTCGAATCACCAAATTGTCCGCATTGGGATAGGGATTATCTCGCAGCACGCTGATACGGACTGGAGCATTGACTTGCGTTGAGGCTTGATAGTCAGGCGCCGTCAGTCTTGGATCTGTCATTTGAATTGTCACGGTGCCTGTGGCCGTCTGCCCGGATGGCGTCGTTAAGCGATACTGAAAGCGATCGCTGCCTCCCGAAAATCGTTCGCTGGGGGTATAGGTAATCGTGTTGTTAGAGTTGACGGTTGCCGTTCCCCGCGCAGGTTCTGCGGCAATGGTCACCGAAAGGCTGCGCCCCGGATACGGATTTTCGGCTAGCACATTCAGGGTGGTTGGTGTTCCATATCGAGTTTCATAGGTGAGATCAGCCGCCGAAAGCTGGGGCGGATTGACGGTAATCGTCACGGTGCCGGTTGCCATTCCGCCTTGGCGATCGCTAACCGTGTAGGTCAGCTGATCTTGCCCAGAAAATCCATCGTTGGGAATGTAGTTGATGGTTTGCCCATCTCGGCTGACGTCTGCCGCTCCATTCTCTGGAGGGGTTGCAAGGGTGACGGTCAGCTCATCGCCGTCTGGGTCGCGATCGTTTTCTAAGACGGCAATCTGAGTTGGCGTGTTGTATGCAGTTGAAGCTGTATCATTGGTCACCTCGGGTGCCGTGTTTTTACTTTGATCGGGGCGCACAATCAGGGTCACGGTGGCGCGATCGCGATTGCCCGCACTATCTTCAACTAAATAGGTAAACTGATCGATGCCAGAAAAGCCCGGTTCTGGCCCATAAAACACCGTGCCATTTTCGATAAATGCGGTGCCGTGGCGAGGTTGAGACACCTCCAATAAGGTAAACCCTCCAGCAACCGGCGTTTGGTCGTTGGCTAAGACATCAATCTCGACGGGCGTAAATGATTCTGACGAATCATCAATCATCATTTCGTCGTCGTTTGCGGTGAGCGTCGTCCCCAATTGCGGCCTAGCCGTCGTGAACCAAATCACGGCGCCAGCGATCGCCCCGCCCACGATCAACGGCAACAAAAATATGAACCACCGAAGTGGTGCTGGTTTGCGAGGTGGCGATTGCTCCTCGGTTTCCCAATGCATCCCTGAAATGACTTGAGTTGCAGATGGAGGCGGCACTAGTTCTGCGGGGACGATCTCACCCGATTCGGTAGCGTCTGGCAAATATGGCGCAGGCAGATCGACCGGAGCAGGTTCGTCAGGGGCATTAACCGGAAGCAACAGCAAATTTAAGTTGTGGCGCGTCACCGCCGCTCCCACCTGATCGCCTAGCCGCTCTCGAATTTCAAGCGCTTGAGAAAGGTAGGTATAGGCCGCCTCTCCTTCTTCGAGACAGAGCGCTCGGCTGCCTAATTCATGCAACGCCCACGCTTCTATCGCCGGATCAGAGAGCGATCGCCCAGCCAACAGCGCCCAGTCTAATGCCTTTGCCCATAGCCCCCATCGCTTGCTCAGCGCCAAAGTCGGCTCAATCAGCTTGATGAGCCGCAGGGCCTCGATCCACCGTCCTGATTTCACAGCCCAGTCGAGGCAATAAAACAACCCGCCTGCCTCTTCTAACACGCGATCTGCTGTTAGAGGAGTCTGCTCAGCCCAGGTGGTGTATTGAGTTAACGTTTGCGATCGCGCCGGATCAAGATTTAGCCCTTCTTCTAGCACGCTCGATAAAGAGTCATGCACCGTATAGCGATCTCCATCACCGACGACCAAATTCCGCTCAACTAGTGCTGCCAAGTCACGCTCCAAGTCTTGCTCCAAGTCAGACCGATGGGTCATCGCTGCCACCCATCGTGTCAGCAACGCAATTCCCGAAACCGCCGACAAGGTCGCAAGCACCAATCGCTGGGGCTTTGAAAGCCGTGACCAGATGTGCTGAATCAGTGATTTACGAGAAGATGATGACTGAATCGTTTGAATGATCTCGTCAAACGATACGCCGTCTACTTTGATATGACCAGTGGCATAGAGCAGGTCTTGAGGATGCCCCTCTAGCAGGTGCCATAGGGTTTCAGCCGCAGGGATTTCATCATCTGAAAGCGATCGCCGCAGGTCTTGCTCCATCAGGGCGATCGCATCATTGAGCGATAGCCCTCGCAGCGGCATAGAGTTGCCTTCGCCCCAGAGATGGCGATCAGGCGATGCGAGCAGAAACACGCAATCGGGCACCGCATTCATCAACGACTCTAAATTGTGGCGGTGTGGGTCGGTCGTCTCACCATCCCCATGCGGCTGATCGTCAAGCACAATCAAAGCTCGTTTGGCATGGAGATAGTGACGAATCTGCTCAACAGTGGGCTTGTAGGTCGGGTCGCTGTCGTAGAATGCGTCAAACAATGATTGCAGATGATCGGGCGCGGTCTGATAGGGAGCATCTAGATACACTGCCCCCGCCGAAAAGGGAGCTGTCACCTGGGGCTGATATGCTAGGTGTCGCAGCAAGACCGTTTTGCCTAGCCCAGGCGCACCATAGACCTCAACCGACTGTCCTGATTCGATGCTGGCGATCGCCTCATTGATTTCATCCCGTCGCCCTACCAGATGAAGAAACGGACGAGGCAACAGCATAACGGGCATTGAACGAGGCTGGACGACCTCTGGTTCTGCCGTGTGAATATTAATCTCGCCGCCATGAATGGAGCCGATCTGGATGTTGTAGTGACCGACGATGAGATGATTATTGCCCCCAAGAGACTGCGTGCCGTTGTCGTGAACCGGATAAGACTGGCGATCGTCTTGAGTCATACGAGCATCATTTTGAATCTGGTGAGGCATGACGTTGCTCTTGCAAAACTAGGATCGTGGGTGATCCTCCATTGCCGCAGCCCCCACAGAGAAACCCGGATTTTAAAGACTTGGTAAAGATCACCCTTTTTGATACTTTCATCGTCTGATATCCTCGCTCCGGATCGTTTTATAACTGTGCCACTTTATACAGTGTTCTGGGACAAGGAGTAAGGCACATGCCAAGTGAGTGGTCTTCAATTCTCGTAGGATGTGTAAAGCTTTTGGCATGGCTACGGCAAGGCGATCGCGTATATGACGGTATCCTTCACTATCGATTCAAAAGTAGGCATTACGATAAAATGTCAAATTCGCAAACCTGTTGAACTCGCAAACCTAAGAGAGTTACTGATGAATTCTTCTCAATTGCTGTTGTTTGCTTTCAGCTCTCTGTTGTTGATGACAACACCTGCACCAGATATGATTCCTGTTATTACTCGCGGTCTTGGTCAAGGACGAAGGGCAGCCCTCTTAACCGTTTTGGGTTACAGCCTGGGGGACATAACCCATGCAATTCTTGCAGCGGTAGGGTTATCAGCGTTGCTGCTATCGTCAGTGCTGGCATTCAAGATTGTTAAATATGCAGGGGCAGCCTATTTTGTCTATTTAGGCGTCAGGATGTTGACTAGCAGATCTGATTTTTCATGTGAGCTTCAACACCCCAAATCGGATGATGGAATGCTTGTATGGCAAGGCTTTCTATCTAATCTACTTAATCCAGAAGCTACACTTTTCTTTCTCGCATTTCTGCCTCAGTTCGTTGATTTTACAGAGGACAATGTGGCGTTTCAAATCATGATGCTCGGCATGATGTTCACTGTCATAGGGCTTGTGGTCTATTGCTTAATTGCCTACTTTTCAGGGAATATTGGACTTTGGTTAAAGTCAAAACGCTTTGTTGCTAGCAAGTTGAAATATGTTACAGGAAGTATATTCATTGCATTTGGGATTCGCGTAGCTTTGCAAGAGAACCCCTAGCAAATCAGCAACCTGGAGAGCATATTGATGAGCGTATTGACATAGATATTTGCCATTTACTAGGGCTGAGTTCACACCTATTTATCTGCATAGCCGAAGATTTTAATCTGTCGGCACTGATGCAATCTAAAGCCTTTTTAGGAAAAATTCATTTAAGCATGCTTCAACGACTTGGCGTCGTTTCAGATATTCTTTGGCAAAAAAACCGAGTAGGAGTAAACCGTGCGTCTATTCCAACGGGTAACTAAAGTTAAACTAAACGGAGTAAAACTCAGACATCACTAAACAGTTCTCCATGGTCAGGACAGGCACCGCTCAGTCCCAACTCCCGCTTCATCTCACTATCTCTGAGAAGCTCCGCGAACAGATTTTTAATGGTCAATATGCGCCCGGTGAACAGCTCCCCAGTGAGCATCAGCTGATGGAGCACTTTGAGGTCAGCCGGATTACGGTAAGACGGGCGATCGCCAATTTAGTCAACCAAGGACTGGCAGTTGCCCAGCGAGGTCGCGGGGTGTTTGTCAAAGAGCAGCAAAAAGTCAGGCGATCGCTCTCAAACCCGCTGATTTTCTTTGATGAGGATATCTCGCGGCAGGGCGTCACACCATCGATTCGCAGCCTATCGTTTGAGACTGTTCCAGTGCCTGCGGATGTGCGCCTCAAGCTAAAAATTCTAGATGCCGTCGAGGAGATTTACTGTCAGCGAAAAATCATCCTCACCGATCAAGTCCCCGTTGCGCTCGATATTACCTACATTCCGCTGGATATTGGCAACGCTTTCTCAAAGGCACTCCAATCGAGTCTGATCTATCCAACGCTGGACCACAATGGAGTCTCCATCGAGCGCGTTGAAACGACTTTGGAATGCACCCATGCTACCCATCGCATCAGTGAGCATCTAGAAATTCCTCTCGGGGCACCGCTCCTGGTCAATCGCTATACGACATACACGACGCAAAATCGCCCGATCATCTGCGGCGAGACCCTATCCCGAGGCGATCGGTTGAGCTATTCGGTGGTGCTGACCAAATATGGAACCCCTTAATTCGAGAGCATTTAGGTTTTCGTGTCAGTGCGACCGTCCTCGGTCGCGTGTTCCTTAACGGTAGGGTCGCCGAGACGCTATGCTCCGCATTGCCAGGGCAAACGCACTTAATTTAGGTCGACGAACGGCGCTAAGCTTGGTGTGATAGATTTCCCGATTTCGCAATCATTCATCCTGTGGTGTCCGATCCATCTGCGTTGCCCAACTCATGCCAACTCCGACCTGCCTGCGCCGATGACAGTTGGCAGATTCGCAAGCTTGTTTTGTTTGCCAAGCTCGACCCGACTCAACTTCGCTGGTCGCAGTTTTGGGTGATTGAATGTGACCAAACCGTCGTTGCCTGTGGTCAGCTCCGCAGTTTTGAGAACGCCCAAGAATTGGGAAGCCTCGTGGTATCTGGGGCTTGGCGCGGTCAGGGATTCGGACGGTTGCTCACGCAGCATTTGATCGACATCGCCACCCAACCACTTTATTTAGAATGCCTGGGCGATCGCCTCTTTCGGTTTTATGCTCAATTTGGCTTTGTGTCCGTCAACTGGAATGAGCTACCCGACTCGCTCAAACGCAAATTTGGTCTATCAAAGCTGGCGACTCGGATATTTCACATCCCGCTGCACATCATGGCCTATGAGCCCTCACTGAAATGAGCGCGATCGTCAGCCCCATAGCCCCGTAGGGTGATACCAATTCTTCAAAGTAAGGCTACAAATGAATAGGCCAGAACCCTTGCAAGGGTTTTGGCCGTCAATCCAAAATCGAGAAATTGAATCAGGGTGGCAATGCGTCCTAGTTCTGTTTGCATCCCCGTTTGGATCACGAGGACTGTGCCGCGTCCCTGCAGCACTTCTGTTCCTTGAAATACTAGATTAAGGCGATCGCCCAGCGCCATGTCTGCCGCTAGGATCGCCTCAGGCCGTTTGGTGACGGCTTCGGCTTCTCCGGTCAGCGCCGCTTCTCGCACTTGCAAATTGGCGGCATTGAGCAACCGACCATCGGCAGGTACTTGTCCTCCTGCTTCCAGCATCACTACATCCCCTGTTATCAAAGCCTTAGCGTCCACTTCCTGCTCGTGGCCATCGCGGATAACCCTCACCCTTGAGGAGGTCATGGTTTTGAGGGCTGCCAGGGCCTTTTCGGCTTTGCTCTCTTGCAGATAGCCCAACAATCCGTTGAGGAGGACAATGGCGAAGATCGCGATCGCATCCTTAGGTAAGCTGCCGTCTTGCAAATCCAATACCAGGGACACTAATGCGACTGCCATTATGGCCCCACGGGCTTGGGTTTGTATGGTGAACCCGCGCGGCGCGCGGGTTCACCATACGTTCAGCGTCCTAACGCGAGAGCGTAAAGCTTTAACATCAGCAGCATGATGTTTTTGAACTAATCCCACAAAATTTGCCAGGGGCGGCGGTTAGCACCTTCCTTCAATTCGTTGAATCCGTAAATCTGCTGCCGTCTCACGGCTTCACTGTTGCTCAAACCATTGGGACTCGTTTCTAACAGGGCGATCGCCTGCTGAGGTGATAGCGTATGCCATTCACTGGAGCAGGTCTGAGCCCCTCCCCTGACTTCGATGTCGGTGATGGTGTTTTGGGCCACGGATGCTGTTTACCTCAAAAAAAGGATGGTACTATTCAAAAGTACTTAAGAGATAGTTATAGCACTAAAAAATAGTGTCAAATCTAAATTTATGTCTCCCCCCTTCATGCCCCAGTCGATGATTTGTCGAGAAGCAGAATTGGCACAGGTTTGCGGCCTGCTTCAGCAAAATGGCGACTGCGTAGTGACCGGGGTGGCCGGATCGGGGCGACGCACCCTAATTCGTCAGGCGGCACGGCGGGTTGGTTCGCGCTGTTTGGAGATTGATTTTTTACGCTGTCGCCAGGCGGGGCAATTTTTGCGGTTTCTGGCTGATGGCCTCACCAGCATCTTTGAGGAACCTGAAGAGCTGGCCAAACTGCATGAGTGGACTCGAAATCAGCCATTAACCCTCGATCAAACCCTTGAGCCTCAGGCCCGCTTGGTTTGGCCGACAAATATGGGGAAAGACTGGGCGCTGTTTGAAGGACTGCTGGCGTTGCCTCAACAGCTCGCTGAATGGTTTGATTGCCAGGTGGTGATTGTATTTCACAACTTTCTCCATATCCGCTCTTGGGATCGTCAAGGCAAGTGGGAAACGTATCTACGGCAAGAGATTGAACGCCAGAGTCGTGTTAGCTATGCCCTGATTGCGACCGTGGCCGAACCCTGGATGGTGGCCAGTCAGTTGCCTATCATTGCGCTGGCTCCTTTGAGCGACCAAGCACTCCAACCATGGATTATCAGCAGCATGGCCACTGCAAACCTGACATTTGATCTCGAAACGGGAGCGCTGTCACTTTTCTTGCACTATGTGCAGGGTCATATGAAAGACGCGATCACGCTCGCCCAGCGCCTCTGGACAGACTATCATACCCTCCATCCTCGAGATGCTGATGGGGTGATTCAGGCTCATCATGTGCACAGCTGCATTTTGTCACTCGTGCAGGATATGAGCGTCACCTTCGAGGTGCTGTTGCTATTGCTGCCACCGACCCAAGCCCGGGTGCTCGAAAGCCTAGCCATTGACCCCACCGACAGTCCCCAAGCTAGCGCCTATATCAAGAAACATCAGCTCTCCCGAGGTGGTGGCTTACAGGGCGCACTGAATAGCCTGGAGCAAAAGGGCCTCATCTATGGGCCTCACTACGGATATCGCATTGCCTTACCGCTGTTCGACTTTTGGCTCAAGCGCCGCCTCAGTTAGGATTGAGATTAGGTTGACAGCTCTACTTTATAGTGCTAGATTATCTGAGTTCTATCTGAGCCGTCAGCCTAATTTGGTTATGGCCAAAACGGGGGACCCACCTTAGGGGCATACTCTGCCTGTGCAGAGGGGAGACCTCTCACTCCTAGCCCGTCAGCTAACTCCGTCGGCATTGAGGGAAGGCGCGCTTATCTTAAGATAATGCGGCTCTCCTGGTTTTTCGCTCAGCATACTTACTGCCAGGAGGTAGCTATGGTTTACGGGCCCGCGATCGCTTCTCTCACGGTGTTTGTCGGCGTTCTCGGCTGCATTATCACCGAGCGCATTCACCTGACCATTGCCGCCATGCTCGGGGCAATGCTGCTGTTGTTTCTGAATGTGCTCACCCTATCGGAAGCGGTGGATTACATCGCGCAGAGCTATGCTACGCTGGCTCTATTTTTTGGGGTGATGGTGATGGTACGCGCCTTTGAGCCGACCCGCATCTTTGACCTGCTCGCTACTCAAATGGTGATGCTGGCGGGGGGGCAGGGGAAGCGGCTACTGCTCGGCATCGTGGCGATTACAACGCCCATCTGTGCGGTGTTGCCCAATGCTACTACGGTGATGCTGTTGGCCCCGCTCATTCCCCCCATGGCGACCAAATTAGGCGTAAACTTTGTGCCCCTGTTGATTTTGATGGTGGTAGTGGCCAATAGCGCTGGCCTGCTAACGCTAGTGGGCGATCCGGCGACGTTCATTGTCGGTGATGCTATCAATATTAGCTTTGTAGACTATCTGAAGACCTTGAGCTTGGGCGGCGCGATCGCAATTGGGGTCATTGTGATCATGCTGCCCATTTTGTTTCCGGCAATTTGGCACAAACAGCTAGATAGCTTCAGTCATTCACCCCACCCCAAACTGAATCATCCTCGGGCACTAATGATGATGGGTGGCATTATCGTCTTCGTCCTTACTCTGTTTGTTATCGGCGAATCCTTCCCGATTCCTATCTCGCCTGCGACCGTCGCGCTATTAGGGGCAGTTCTTTGCCTGCTGATTACCCATCACAGCGGTATCGATTCGGTGCAAAACATTTTTAGAGATATCGATTGGAGCACTCTTATCTTTTTTATGAGCGTGTTTGTGCTGATTGGCAGTCTAGATAAGACTGGCGTTTTGAGCCGCGCCTCTGGACTATTGGCGCTGGCATTGGGACGCAACGTGGCGATCGCGTCCATCCTGCTATTGTTACTGATTGGGCTATTATCCAGCTTGATTCCCAACATTCCGTTGGTGGTGGCAATGGTGCCTCTGCTCAAGGAATACGTCGTCAATGTGGGGCTTGCCTCATCCGACATTCTCTCGCCTGACTTTGCCGGCACCTTACCCATAGCGGTGCTGCCCTTGTTCTACGCCATGATGTATGGCGCGACTCTGGGCGGTAATGGCACGTTGGTCGGCGCATCTTCCAATATTGTGGCGGCGGGCATCGCGGAGCAGCACGGTAAGGCCATCTCGTTTCAAGCGTTTCTGCGGTATGGCTTGCCCGTAGCAGCAGTGCAGCTGACCGCGATGGGACTCTACATAGCCATTCGGTTTTTGTAGCGTCCCATGGGATAGGTGTCACTCGCTTTACTCTCCTGACAAACAGGGCAGTAAAGCCACTGGTAGGCTTTGCCAAAGCGTGTGAAACTGCTGGATGAGGGGCGATCGGCGGGTAAGGGTGAAGTATTTCACCAATAGGTTTGAGACCCATTCTTCGAAGTAAGACTACAAATGAACAGGCTAGACCCCTTGCAAGGCTGGTGGCCGTCAATCCAAAATCGCAAATCTAAAATCGAGAATTGGTATGAGACATGACCCAAAACCCTTGATAAAATGCTTCACCCCCTTAGGACATGACCTCCATCTGGACGGCTGCCCCTAACCCGGCTGCCATTTCATCGGGGCTGATTTTGCCATCTTTGTCTACATCGAGCGCATCAAACACAGCATCGGTGCCCATCCACTCTTCACGGGTGATAAAGCCATCTCCATCTAGGTCATAGACCAAAAACACATCATGGGCGGCGTGGCTCAGCGTGTTGCCGCTTTCGAGCTTGGCTAGTCGTGCTTCCAGCAGTGATTCGAGGGTGGCGATCGCCTTTGAGAATCCCTGAATGCCCTCATCCAGCTTTTCGTAGGCCATGCGGTTATCGGCATGCATTTGGTCAAAGGTTGCCTTATCAACCACCATTTTCTCAAGATCCATCGTGGCTGATTTTTCTGGGTCGAGCTTGCGAGGCAAGTCATCCTCCGTTTCCTTCAACTGCTTTAACAAGGCGGGCGAAATCGTGAGCAGATCGCAACCTGCTAGTTCGCAGATTTCTCCAATATTGCGGAAACTCGCGCCCATGACTTCCGTTTTGTAGCCAAACTTACGGAAGTAGTTATAAATCTGCGTCACTGACACAACACCTGGATCTTCCTCAGGCGGATATGAGTCGCGCCCGGTACTCTTTTTGTACCAGTCTAAAATGCGGCCAACAAACGGCGAGATCAGGGTCACTCCAGCATCTGCACAGGCCGCTGCTTGATGGATGCCAAACAGCAACGTTAGATTGCAGTGAATTCCTTCTTTCTCAAGAACTTCAGCCGCTCGAATCCCTTCCCACGTCGAGGCAATTTTAATCAACACTCGACTCGCATCAGCACCCGCTTTTTTGTACTGGTCAATGATGTAGCGCGCCTTCGCAAGAGTTGCCTCCGTATCGTATGACAAGCGAGCATCGACCTCGGTCGAAACCCGACCCGGCACGATATCTAAAATGCGAAGCCCAAATGCGACCGAGAGTTGGTCAATCGCCAGATTTACGATTTGCTTAGCACTTGCGCTCGCGCCCAATTCATCTCGCGCCCGCTTGAGGGTATCGTCTACGATATCTTGATAATCCTCCATTTGGGCGGCAGCCGTAATCAGAGAAGGATTCGTCGTCGTATCTTGAGGAGTAAAGGTTTCGATCGCCTTAATATCCCCGGTATCTGCCACCACAACGGTCATTTGGCGGAGTTGATCAAGCAGGCTCTGGCTCATGTCTTGCTCCTTATAGAATTAACAGCAATCGGTGAAATTAACGCAATAATGCAATCAATAAACAACCCCAGCTTGCTTCACTATAAGCGGGCTTTCCGAAATGGTGCCTGAGCTTTAGATAAGGTTAATCAAGCTGGGGATGCAACACGGTATTAGGGAAATGCAGAACTAGATGAGCATCGAGAATCAGCGCTCTCGTGAAATCAAGATCAGCTGCGCCAGCTGTAACACGGCATACAGAGCTGTTGCAACATAGGTCCAAGCAGCCGCCTGCAATACTCGTCGTGCCCCTCGATTTTCGTCGCCCTGCAAGATGCCAAGCTGGTCAATCAGCTTGAGGGCGCGGCTAGAGGCATCAAACTCAACAGGCAACGTAATCAGATGAAAGGCAATCACGGCAAGAAATAACACAATGCCGATATTGATAAACAGCGTTGAAATGCTGCCCATCGCATTTAAGAAAATACCGGCAATTACCAGCATGGGGCCAATCTGAGATCCAATATTGGCAGCTGGAACCAGGGTTGCCCGAAAATTCATAAACGAATAGCCATGCTTATGTTGCAAAACATGTCCGCATTCATGGGCTGCGATCGCCGCTGCTGCGAGTGACTTGGAATTATAAATACCTTGAGATAGCCGAACCGCTTTAGCGCTGGGATCATAGTGATCGGTCAGCTCCCCTGAGACAGGCTCAACCCGCACGTCCGTAATGCCCATCTTTTGCAAAATCATGTGGGCAACCTGCGCTCCGGTCATTCCCATCTTGGACGGAATCTGAGAATAGCGTCGGTAGGCACCTTTGACCTGGCTTTGTGACCAGAACATGAGAATCATGCCTGGAATCAAAAGTAGATAAGACCAATGGAAGAACATATGTTGCTCTCTTGTGCTGAGGAAGGGTAATAAAAAAGTAACAGGAAAACTAACGTGCCATATCTCTTTAATACTCAGCTTTAACCAAAATTGTCTATAGCAATCCTAAATCGCTTGTGAATTGTGCGTGAGCAGGGGGGCGTCGCTCGCCCCATTGATCACAACCCATCTGGGATTGCTATATTTTCTTAAAAACTTAACGAAGTTTTGGGAGGTGGATGAGAAAGATCAATCGTCTAGATTCTTCACTAGAACTCGACTAAAACTCGACTAGAAAATGTTAAGTCTTACAACGAGAATGACAATTTGCTTCGACTCCTGAGGAAAGATTAAAGCTTAGATATTGGACATGTATCAGGAGAGTGTGACGTTGACTTACTTGACATTGCTTGCGGCTGTTCCGAATACTCTATCGTGGAGTCCTAAAGTTGCGATCGTAATGATTCTCTGCAACGTTTTGGCGATCGCCTTTGGAAAGCTAACGATGCAAAAACCGAGTGAAGGTCCAGAGTTGCCTATGTCTCCTATGTTTGGAGGAATGGGGTTGCCTGCCTTGCTAGGGACTACTAGCTTTGGTCACCTAATCGGTGCAGGCGTGATCTTAGGGCTTGCTAACATTGGTGCGTTGTAAGCATCTGTGTATTGGTCTCTGCTAACACATACCTCAACAGCAGGCTTTCGTCTTGAAACCTGCTGTTTTTTTTGAGCTTGCTTAAGCTGACCGGATACGACGCATTATGGTGACATCCACCCTAAAATGTTGGTCTATTCTCAAAACGCTAGGTCGCGATCGCCCGCTGAACGATAGATTAAATTCGCAATGGCTGACTCTACTCAGCCGCTACGTCAACTGTTAGCACCTTAGGTTCAGAAGGTTCAGATACATCAGGCTCAGCTTGAGCCGTATCACCCGAATTACGACGACCAATCCACTCTAAAAACATTTGAGACAACTCCGCGACCAGCAGAGTTGCGACAACGCCATCATCAATCCATCCGATGATCGGAATAAAATCTGGCGAGATATCAAATGGGCTGACAAGATAGGCGATCGTTGCTAACACAATAATCCATCGATATTTTGCGTTGCGAATCGCGCCGCGATACCAGTTATAAAATGATTGAACCACGTTTGAAGATTTCATAGGCTTACCCTTGAGCCGACCAATATCCTCATGGTGACAAGTTCTACACCAGTGGGAAAGTGGGGATATTACGGTGGAGAGGATCGTGAAGTCCACCTGATGAATTTCCGGTAAATTTCTCGTGAGAATTGAGTAAAGCCATCCTTGTGCGGGTAAAGCTCGTTAAAAGTTGTGATCTCGATTACAGCTTAATCGGGGAAGAATCACAAATAGAGCTGGAGCAAAATCACTTCCCCGCCCAAAGAAAAAAGGGATATTAAGTCAATCAATCATTCCCCCCACCTTCATGCAATCTTCACCCGCCCTCCAAAACCAATCCCTTGACCGTGTGATTCACGGCATTCTCGCATCTCGCTGCATTACGCGCCACGATCAACAGTGTCTGATGGTATCTTTCTCTAACTCTCCCAACGAATACGAGCGATCGCTTCTAGACCGGGTTTATGATGCTCTCAAACAAGGGCTGCTTCGAGTCGTCGATTAAGATCCTGATGCAATTAACTGATGCAACTAATCTTGAGGCAATGTTAGCGACTGAATATAGGAGACAAGCACGCCATGCCACGCACCTCTGTTAAGCCCCTGCGCCCAAATCCATTTGTCGTCTATCGAGATCCGGTAACAGGGCAGTGGATCACCATAAAACAAGACAAGAATCAACCGTATAGATCCGTCAATCTATCCAGCGCAGCGCTGGTGTTGTAATTAAAGTGGATGGGTGCCAGTCGACATTGGCCAGTCGACATCAGCCAGTCAAGATTGGTAAGTAGCTGTTCGGATGGTCAAGCAATGTGAAACAATTGCGGAATGGAGGGCTTTCCTTCTGACTCAATGTTGCCTTCACGCGATCGCGAATGTTTGATAATCAGCCCATTACTCATGTCATTTATGACCTCGACGGTCTGCTCTTAGATACTGAGTCTCTAATCGATCGAGTCAATGCCATCATCACGGGGCATTATGGCAAAACGGTCGATTCGTCGATCAAATCTAAAATTGCTGGGCGTAATGCAGTAGAGTCAGCACAAATCTTGATTGATGATTTAGAGTTGCCTCTCACGCCTCACGATTATCTTCAACATAAAGATGCGCTCATTGACGACATTTATCCTCAGGCGCAGCCCTTACCAGGCGTGATTAGCCTGATTGAGCACTTACACCATTGCAAAATCCCCCAAGCCGTGGCAACGAGTTCGTCTCAGCGTCCATTTAGCTTAAAGACGACCTTTCATCAGGCATGGTTTTCCCTCTTTGACTGCATTGTGACAGGTGATGATCCCGCCATTGGCGCGGGTAAGCCTGCCCCCGACATTTTTTTGATTGCGGCAGCACGAATGGGGGCATCTCCTGAGACGTGTCTTGTATTTGAAGATTCGTTGGCTGGAGTTGCGGCGGCACGAGCGGCGGGCATGTCAGTGGTTGCGGTGCCTGATGCATCAATGAATTGGCAACATTACCAAGATGCCCATCAGATTTTGCGCTCACTGACCGAATTTAAGCCAGAACACTGGCATCTTCCTGCCAAATAGCGCTTGGTTGCCTTAACTCAAGCGCATACCGCTCTAGTCGCAGTTTATTCTTCGATAAGCTGCAAGCGTCTATAACCGCCTGCCCTCTTTAGAGCATCCTCTGACTCAGATTCGCTAGCCGACGCACGATCGTGCAAACATCTGACACAATCGGGCGATGGTTTTCGGCAGTCAAAATCGGGACATGCAGAAACAAACATAAGCTCGGCAGGTCTTGGCACTTCACATGATTCAGCAGATCGAAATACAGCCGATTGCAGACAAACGTTCCGGCATCGTGACTGATGTCTGTCATGCATAACCCGCTAATGAGGTCGTCAAGCTGAATAGACGTTTGTAACGTCTTGTCGCTTACGACGGCTTGCGATTCAACATTGAGACGAGTCCGAGATTCTGCCATGCCGCAGCAGAGAATGATATCGGGCTGAAGGGTCGTTAATTTGGCGATCGCCATCTGAGGCGCGAGTTCAAAATCGACGGGCATGTGTCGTAGATAGTAGAGTTGCAGATCGTAGAAGGTTTGCATCTGCAACTTGAATAGCAGATCATCCGACGAGTTGGTGGGTTGATGAGCTTCCCACGTTCTGAATGACGTCAGCAAAATAGACGGACGCGACGACCTTGAAGACTCCCATAACGAATCAGAGGGTAAGACAGTACAGAGAGAAGTATAGGAATTAGGAAAGTTTGATATAGATGAATCAAAGGTTTGAGCCATAGTCGTGACGAGTCCCCGAATGAATCTTACTCATCGATAGCAAATCAGGTACTCAAACGTCGATGTATGGTCAATCCATCTATGCTCTTCAAATTTTCGTCCCGCAACGGTTGACTCCCACACTATAGTAGTAATGGTGTCGCGCTCGGAGGTGCAGGTATGACTCGAATTGCCGTAATTGATTACGACATGGGAAATCTTCATTCTGCCTGTAAAGGACTGGAGAATGCTGGAGCCATTCCTGCTATTACCGACTCCTATCACGAGTTGGAAAACGCAGATGCTGTGATCCTCCCGGGAGTGGGAGCGTTTGATCCGGCCATTCAGCATTTGCGATCGCGCGATTTGATTCAACCCATTCGAGACATCGTTGCCAGCGGCAAACCGTTTTTGGGTATTTGTCTGGGGCTACAAATCTTGCTCGACGGCAGCGAAGAAGGCCACGAACCGGGCTTGGGCGTCATCCCTGGCATGGTGCGACGATTCCGCCACGAACCGGGTATTACGATTCCTCAGATGGGGTGGAATCAACTTGAACGAACTCAGCCCAATCTACCGCTGTGGCAAGCGCTACCCGATGAACCCTGGGTCTATTTTGTTCATTCGTTTTATGCAGACCCGGCTGATTCGTCTGTGAATGCTGCAACCGTCACTCACGGCAGCCAAACGGTCACTGCGGCGATCGCCCGCGATAACCTGATGGCGGTTCAGTTTCACCCAGAAAAGTCATCCACAACCGGGCTGCAAATCTTGGCTAATTTTGTTCATATGGTTCATTCTCAGCAACTAGCCGCCACAGCATAGTGCTGAAGACTAATCACCCTTGCAGTCATGAGCCTCCGAATCCACGGCAATCGCCCATTGAAAACTGTTCCGGGTCGAGATACTCGTCCGACTCCGGCGCGAGTTCGAGAAGCGGTGTTTAATATTTGGCAAGGCGACATTGCCGGTTGCCGCTGGCTTGATTTATGTGCAGGAACGGGAGCAATGAGCGCGGAAGCTCTCTGTCGTGGCGCATCACTAGTGGTCGGCATTGAGCAGTCGAGGCGAGCCTGCGCGGTCATTCAGCACAATTGGCAGCAAGTCGCTACACCTCACCAGGTAATACACCTGATTCGAGGAAATATTCTCCAGCGGCTGCCTCGCCTTGCCCAACACCCGTTCGATCGCATTTATTTTGACCCCCCCTATGCGAGTGGGCTGTATCGCCCTGCCCTAGGGGCGATCGCCCGTCATCGGCTATTGGCGCCTGATGGTGAAATAGCCGTCGAACACAGCCCCGATAGGTCGCTTCCGGATAGGCTAAATGGCTCGGATGCAGAGGGGATAGGGTTAGTTCAATGCCGCCAAAAAATCTATGGTGGAACGGCTCTAACTTTCTACGAATTCTATGAAATATAGCAATAGCAATGTGCGCGTCACGTACAGAAACGGTGGTGTGGGACACACCGCGCCCCACACCACCGGACTTAACTCAAGCGCATACCGCTATAGATCGTCTGGCTCGTTTCAATTCCTAAGCGTTTCATCAAGCGTTTCATCCGAAAAACCCCTCTGAACACATAGCTCAGAGAGGCTGGTTCGATCAAGTATTTGAAATCGTGTCAACGGCACGACTTATACGGCACCAGTCTTAAAGATCAAACTGGTTGCCCCGACGGTATTGCAGGTAAGCCGCTACAAATAGCCCAGCGAGCGTCACCGGAACAAGCCCAAGCACGATACCGGAAATTAACGGTTCTACCACAATTAAGACTCCTTAACAGACACAAAACTTAATGAATATAGATGTCTAACGCTTTCTCAGCATATTGACGATTATATAGCCTTACGCTCTCGCGTTAGGACGCTGAACGTGTATAGAACCCGCGCGGATTCTACACACAAATCTGAGCCCGTAGGGCTATACGTATATGTTTCGGGTTACTTTCTCCAGCATTGTGCCGGAGGCTCTTGAATCACGCGCTAATTTCTTATGATTCCCCCGCATCTGAGAGTGGCATTACGAAGAATAAAGTATTAAAGTATGTTATTGAATAAAAACCGTTGTAAATTACCCTTGACTCAAGAACTTTTGAAAGATCAGATTACTAATACCGAGACTGAGACTTCATTTTTAAGACTTGTGGTGACGCTGTTAGTGATAGCGGCAGTTGTTAGTTCTGTCGTATTTGGCATCTTTCAGTTTCAGCAGTCTGATCCGTATATTCAAGCGGTGTTGTCGTCTGTTGGTGATTCTGAACGAGGGCATGCCATCTTTGAACTCAATTGCTCTGGGTGTCATGGCATTTATGGAGATGGGCGGGTGGGTCCCAGTCTGCATCATATTTCCGACCACAAATCTAAAGTGGCGTTGATCAAGCAGGTCACCAGTGGCCAAACGCCGCCCATGCCGCAATTTCAGCCCAGTGCTCAAGAAATGGCAGATCTGCTGGAATATTTGGAGAGGCTATAGGAGAAGGTGCAGCGATCTGCCCGATTTTTTCCCGATTTTTTATCGTGCAGGCGTTAGATCGGGAATAAATTCAAACGAGGTTCTCACTTGAATGGTACAGGGCTGCCAATCACCGCTCGATACCAAAACGTTTGCGTCAGTTCCGTCTAGCCAAAGGCTTAAGTCTGGATGCGATCGCCAGACCTGTTCAACCCTGTTTCCTAAACGATTGACCAAGCACGCAGACTCGCACCATCGGCAATCGTTTGCTTGGGCGATCGCCTGTGGATGGAGCGGAAACGCATCTAACGTAGCGGGGCGTCCGGTTGCGATATCCAACGACCACTCTAGCTCGGGTGTTTCAACCTGCAATGTCACTAACAATCGCAAGGTTCCCGTACCCCAGCTACAACCAGGTTGCAGAACCGTTGCTCGCACACCGCTAATCAGCTGCATCATCTCAAAGGCACTGCGGCTAAAGCACCACATAAGCTGGAGCACAAATTCGTTTAACCTCAGCTCATGTCGAATAAAGTCATAGTCTGCATCGCTTAAGGACATTTCAACACCCGCCGAAAACTCGTAGACATCTTGAATCAGAGCAACAAGGTATGTATCGGTTGGCGCATTAGGTGACTGTTGCCGAAGCTGGGTATAGCTAGACATGACATTTGGCTGACTCAAGAGATGCTGGTTGAGAACCGCAGCAGCGTAATGTTCGAGCCAATTTGGATTCGACAATCGAATCAGCGGTTGCAGCGCTGGAATGGAGTGTGCCTCTCTAGAGGCGACGAGATCAATCTCGGCAATGGTGCTGAGGATTTCTGCCTCCAGCATTCGATCGATTGCCATATCGTCAGCATCGGCAATAAATTCTACATCGAGTCGAAAGCACACCGATCCAGATTGCCAAGATTCGCCAGGGATTAGGACGTTAACCCCAAGTCCTCGCATGAGCTCGGTTGCTTCAGGAATGGTAGCGAGGAGATAGTGCTCGACCCGCTGTTTAAGACCGTCGATGGCGATCGCCTCCCTGCAAAGCGTGCAATCCTCTGACTGGATGAGGGTGTCTCCGGGTAGAGAGGATGAAACCAATCGTCCGGTTGCCAAATCGAGGGCACAAGTTGCTGTTGGCGTGCAGATATCTAACACCACAATCAATCTAAGAATTCCGGTTTGCTGGGGATAGTCAGATTGGGCAATGCTGGCAACAATGCCTTCCATGAGCTGCATCATGCCAGAAGACGCTCTTGCCACACACCAAAGTAGCCAAGGCGCCAACTGGCGAATCGTAAAATAGTCATGCCAATGTGTCCAAGACAAGGCCGTCTGAGCCGTTATCTCATTCACTTGAGGCGTGTCTACGTCTGCTTGCAGCACATGGAGTAGGTCTTGCGCTTCTTCTTCTACGTAGGGCAATAGATTCTCTGGGGTCTGAGGAACGGTTTCGGGCCATCCTCCTTGGGGCGATCGCAACTGCTTAATACTGTGCAACAGACGATGAAGCGCTAATCGTTGCGCTTGATTCACAAACGCTTGATGCCCTGTTAGAACCAATCCGGGCGTATCTGCATTAGCGGGCAGGGTCTGTATCGGTAAGCTCTCTATAGCCGATTCCGTTAGCTTAAGAACAGCATTTTCAAAACTTAGATTGATAGCCGATTGAGAAAACGTATCAATATCGTGGATAGAGAAATTACGTATAGATTGAGACGGTGGGAATGACATGAGAGACAATTAAAGATTAGCCAATAAGGTAATTGCAGTCGAATACTATTTCTAGAATGCCCACCCTCTATCCGGAGGTTACCAAACCTTGACATGCTGCAAAAACCCTACAGCCCTGGCTTGTGACGCATATATTCGTCTAGATTTAAGTCAGATAGCTGCTGATACGCCTGCCTAATTACACGCTTTCCCCTCAAAAATCCGGTATTGGCTCCTGGGCAAATCGTCTGTAACGTACCCGAATTAAATTCATCGAGAAGGTGCCGAACGCTGCGAATTTGGCGAGGCCAGTGAAAGGTTTTGGCAACTCTCAGCGGCATTGGCTTTCCCTCGCGATCGGGCAGCAGATGACGACCTGAAAACAGTATTCCACCATGGCGATCGCAATACAGACAAGCCGATCCGGGGGAGTGACCAGGAGTCCAAATCGTTTGGCACTGTGCGCTAATCTGAAACCGATCGTGAAACGTAATCACCTCCAAATTGGGGAGCAAATATGCCTCTTGCTCTTGAATGAGAAGACGACATCCCAGAGTTTGTTGAACCTCACGAGCTTTGCCAATGCCTCCACGATGCGTCATAAATAGCCAACTCACCCCGCCTTGAGCGATGAGAAACTGCCGATTGGTTTCATCCCAAGCTGGACAGTCTACTAAAATGTTTCCGGTGTCTTCGACAATCAGATAGGCTGTTGCGCCCATCGTGTCGCGATTGGGGGGAAACGCAAAGATATCCGTATAAATCTCTCTGGGTAACTTGTTAGGAGTGCTACTCTGGTGGTCTGACACGGGTTAACCCTATAAACACGCTAAGCTTGCAGTAGGTCTTTGCGAGAAGCTTTAGGATCAAGCAATTTGGCAAGCTGATCGAAAGCGGTATCCTGGAAGTGAGGCGTCTATCGAGTCAGCATTGATTTGATAGCGTAAACCAGGAGCGTTGAAATTCTGGATTCACAGCATGGCGATTTTTTGGCTGCTCCTTTTAGGAATATTTACATATCTTATCGTTCGGCGGAGTGTGGCGAATATCACCCGGACTCCCGTCTGGATTCTATGGCTTGTGATGATGATGCCAGCCTTCATCTGGACAACTTGGGTGATGCTAAACGGCGAAAATGAGCCGCCACCGCCGCTGCTGCTGTTTGGGCCATTTGTTGTATGCCCAATCTTATATTGGTTCTTGATTCAGTGGGGGCGTCCAGTGAGACCTGCTCCTGAAAATTCTC
Organism: Elainellaceae cyanobacterium; assembly: GCA_051117335.1. Taxonomy (GTDB): domain Bacteria; phylum Cyanobacteriota; class Cyanobacteriia; order CAZCXK01; family CAZCXK01; genus DBGGTD01. The sequence goes on along the minus strand of JBNPEB010000039.1, from coordinate 121,140 downwards.
AAATCCAGAAACAAGAATCAGCGAATTTGCCCATCTCTACCGTAGATAAGCAACCAGAGGTTCTTCGCCCGATTGATAAAGATGAGGAAGCGACGCTGAAAACCTGCTTCCCATGGTCTATTTTCTATCTAAAAAACGTTGAGTATCGTCCTCAAGCATTAATCTGTAGAGGGCATCTCCGGACGTCTCCCGAAACGGCATATCAGACAATTCGAGATAATGTTGAAGATAATTTTGGCGATCGCTTTTTAGTGATATTTCAGGAAGGAGCGGATGGCAAACCCTTCTTTGCGCTAGTTCCCAATCCTCACGCCAAGTCGACTCACGCCGAGTCGACTCACGCCAAACCGTCAAAATTGGTTCGTCCCGGTTTGGCGTTGGGGCTTTGGGCGGCGACCCTGATTACAACGACGCTGGCAGGCGTGGTGGTTGCAGGCACGTCAGTCGACGATTTACAGATTAGTTGGTCGGCTCTCAGTGCAGGGTTGCCCTATGCCCTAGCGCTCATGGCAATCCTGGGGATTCATGAACTGGCTCATTATTTGACTGCTCGTGCGTATCGCATTAAAGCCACATTCCCCTATTTTATTCCGGTGCCTCCAGCTCCAATTTTCCCGTTTGGCACATTGGGGGCGTTTATCCAAATGCGATCGCCCGTTCCCAATCGTAAAGCCTTATTTGACGTGGGCATTGCAGGCCCGCTCGCTGGATTCATTGTGACCCTACCGATTCTGGTTTGGGGGCTGGCTCATTCTGCCCCTACGCCTTTAACCGATGAGTCGAGTATCCTAAATTTTGAATCGTTTAAGCCAGGGGCGTCGCTACTTTTGGCGTTGCTTAGCAAGCTAGCGTTAGGCAATGAGCTAACCGCAACCAGCGCGCTCAATCTTCACCCTGTGGCGATCGCCGGATGCCTAGGCGTAGTCGTCACAGCCCTCAATTTGATGCCCGTTGGTCAGCTCGACGGTGGACACATCGTCCACGCCATGTTTGGTCAACGCAGCGGGGCAGCGATTGGACAGATTTCTCGATTCTTAGTATTGGGCTTATCATTCGTACAGCGTGAATTTTTCTTATGGGCTATTCTATTATTTTTTATTCCAGTCGTTGACGAACCAACGCTCAACGACGTCAGCGAACTTGATAACAAACGAGATATTTGGGGGTTGGTGGCGCTCAGCCTGCTTGTGGTCATTGTGCTCCCTGCCCCGGCAACGCTGATACAAATCTTGTTTTAGGGGTTGGTTTTTCTGACGTATAGGTTTCATAAGGGAACCGTTGAAATGACACACGATGTTAGGCAGTGGCTGGCGGAAATTAAAGCACTACAACAGAAGTTGAGTGAGGTTCAGAAAGAGCGCGATGAAGCGTTTGCAAGTGCAACAAAGTGGCGAAGTCTCTACGAAACTGAAGCGAGACAGCGTCGAGCCGATGCTCGTCAGGCGCAGCAAACAATTCAACACCTCAAAACTGAGCTTCAGTCATCTCAGCCTCCGTTGAATAACGCATCAACAGATATATCGCTCGATGCCTCATCAATCCGTCAGCAGATTGAAATGCTTCGAGCCGATGAATTAGAAGCCAAGCTGATTGAGGCATTAGTTGAGTGCGATCGCCTCTCCCATGACCTCCAATCTGAACGAAATGCCCATGAGCGCACTCGAAAAAATCTTACCAATGCGCTAGGAGATACCGTCGATTTGCTGACTAAAGAGCGAGCGGTTCGCGTGCCCCAAGCCGACAATACCCAAACCGCAACAACGCAAGCTAATCTGTAACCGTACGGAAATAATGTGAGTAAAGAATAAATTTAAAACCCCATTGCATTTGCTACGCTGTCGAGATCGGGAGAAATACCAGGCTTTAGGCGATCTTCGCAATAGTTAATCGCAGTTTGAGGATCTTTTAGCCCATTGCCGGTTAAGACGCAGACAATCGTGGCTCCAGATGGCACCTGTTCTTTGGATTTGAGAAGCCCTGCCACCGATGCTGCACTCGCGGGTTCGCAAAAAATTCCCTCTTCAGAGGCAAGAAGCTGATAAGCAGACAAAATTTCGTCATCGGTAACCGCCTGAAATTGGCCTTGGCTCGCATCTCGTGCGCCCACGGCCCGCTGCCAGCTTGCTGGATTGCCAATGCGAATAGCAGTCGCCACCGTCTCAGGATGCTCAACAGGATGCCCCTGGACTAACGGAGACGCTCCAGCAGCCTGGAAGCCCATCATACGCGGCAGGCGATCGCACCGTCCATCCTGATGATACTGACAAAATCCCATCCAATATGCGGTGATATTTCCGGCATTTCCAACTGGAATACAGAGCCAGTCCGGTGCATTTCCAAGCGCGTCTACGACCTCAAAGGCGCCTGTCTTTTGCCCCTCTAGTCGGTAAGGGTTCACGGAATTGACCAAAGTGACGGGATAATTGAGCGCGATTTCTCTCACGATTGACAGCGCCCGGTCAAAATTGCCCTGAATCGATAGCACCTCTGCCCCATACAAAAGTGCTTGAGCCAGCTTGCCTAGCGCAACATACCCGTCCGGAATGATCACAAACGCTCGCATTCCTCCCCGACGCGCATAGGCAGCCGCAGCCGCAGACGTGTTTCCCGTACTCGCACAGATGACTGCTTCTGCACCGTCTTCCTTTGCCTTTGAAACAGCTAACGTCATGCCCCGGTCCTTAAAGCTCCCAGTGGGGTTTAAGCCGTCATACTTTACAAACACCTGGACCTGCTTCCCGACCAGAGCAGCAATGGATGGAACCGGAATTAGAGGGGTATTCCCTTCCTGCAACGTCACGACAGGCGTTTTCTCCGTGACGGGCAAGTAGGGGCGATAGGCCTCAATTAGACCGGGCCAACGATTGAGGCTTAGAGGAGTCGTCGTCGTAGACGAGTGGAAATCAGACAAGCTTACTGTCACAGCTCAAGTATCACTCTAATGTGCGAATTTACAAGTGCGATTATCAAGTGTGGCGTTTGACTCTACGGCACGCAATAGACGGTAATCGAACGCCACAAATAAGCGACGGTTGTGTGTTTGGCGGAGCCGTAACGAGCCCCTTTAGAGAAGTATGATGCGTTCCGCGATCGCCCTAGCGTAGCCATGCCGAGGGCTTTACACATCCTACGACAATTTGAGGCCACCCACTTATACGGTCGAATTATACGGTCGAACGTTTATGACACAAAGACAGTCGAACTATAGTTTTAACGTATACCGATCATACCAATTCTACTTAGCACCTATTCGACGGGCACTCTTCGATGGGCACTCTTCGACGGGCACTTTCTGCTGTTCCCCTACCTGTCTTCGATGGATAGCGATACCCCTAGGAATCGGTATAAAGCCAATATCATATCAGCATCACCTATGATTGCTTACCCGCAGAGCGGTCTTAGCGAATCTCTTCAATGGGGCCTTTTCGAGCGTCTCTGAACCGTTAGCCAGTTAAGAAACTGACACAATCAAGATCGAGCTCAATTAAGAACATTGAATACAATCAGCTATTAAGTTCGAGTTACAATACCCGAACGGTGTGAATCAATAAAGAGTGCCTCGTCAGATCCTAATGCCAAACTACGTATCTGAGCGACCTAGTTCCAAGCCTGCCATTTCTCAGGCAACCTTCACAAATATCTCGATTGCGCCTGCCGATTCGCGGCAGAACGGTCGAAATGCATTGGAAGAATCTACACGGTTGCCCTATCAAGCTGATCATCAGGCTGAGTTTCTTTACCTGAAAGCAGACATTGACGCATTATTGGCTCAGCTTCAGGTCTTAAACCAGCAACGCTTAGCCGAGCCTTCTTCAACATTGAGTCGACCGGCCGAGCGATCCTAGTCCCAGACCGATCTCAGCAAAGCGATCGCCCTTAGGTTGATCTTTATGTTTCTTTGTGATTCCGAGTGTGCATCACTTGAGATCAGCGTTATTCTGAGTGAAGGAACTGAGGGCACTAGATATGAATCAACTGCTTAGAAGTATGATTCTGGGCGCGATCGCTCTTTCGTTGGTCGGCTGCGGCAATTCGGCAACTGCCCCTCATGATGAGCAATCAGACTCGCTTGTTTCTAATACCCCAAACGACGTCGTGGCTGCTCCATCTGCATCCGATTTACCCTCGTCTGACTTTCTATCCCCGCCAGATTCCGATGATCTGCAAGCGGTTGCAGTGCCTCCGCTCATTCCACCGACTTCCATCTCTGAGCGACTGACACAAATCGATTCGGGCAGACACGATCCATTTGCTCCGATTAGTGCCGGGTCGCCTATTTTGGTGCAAACGTCACCTAGATATCAGTCAGGTGCGTTGCCGATAGTCCCTGTTGCGTCTACTCCATCTCTTCCCGAACCTCTAGCAACGGTTCCAACTGCCACGCATCCTCCCACATTATTAAATCCGTCGAGCCAAACGCCGAGTGTGCCTGCTCCCGGCTCTGCTGCGCCGACTCCTGCTCCGGTTCCGGCTCCTCTGCCTCCGCTTGCTCGTCTGATTGAAATCAGCGGCGTGGTTCAAGTGGGTGGACAAACGAGTGTGATCGTGATGATACCGAATGAGCGCAGTAGTCGATATGTCAGGGTCGGAGAACGGATAGGCAATGGGCAGATCCTTGTAAAGCGAGTCGATATGGACGTTGCTTATGAGCCTGTCGTCATTTTGGAGCAAGATGGTGTGGAAATCGTGCGTACGGTTGGCACTACGGGAGGGGTTGAGATTGGTTCCCTGTAGAACCTTGGGTTTGAAAATTTTGTTGATATGTTCTGACGAATTACGGGTGGGCTTATGACCAAGCCACTTCCAGCACGACATCAGCACGCAGACACTCCTTCGTCTAAGGTGATTCGGAGTCAAGGAGATTTGAATTATCGTGACACCTATATTTGTCCGGTCTGTCGCCACGGTCAAATTTCTGCCCTAACGCTAATGGATGCATTTGCTTGCAGCTTTTGTCGCCACATTTTTACTGCGAATCTGAACAATCAGTCGGTGCAGGTTGTAGACAGTTCACAGCCTATGTCTTGGCGCTGGACTGGGCGCACCTGGCACGCCGCTTATCAGAATGACTCAAACGTCACTCTAGCGATTTGGCTAGTTGGCGTTGCACTGGTCGTGTTCCCATCGGCAGTGGTGTGCATATTTGCATACATGTTTCCGCCGATGTCGGGCAGTCAGTGGGCGTGGTTTCCGGTGCTTTGGTGCGGAATCACCATCGTCGTTCATTTGGGAATGGTGTCATGGCTGATGGCTGAACACTATCAGATCCCCATGTATGTATCGAGCAAGATTAGGCTCCGTCGATTTCTAAGCGGTCGATCATAGAATTTAGATCGGTGCGCTTGAGCGTTGATTTGCGGTTAGACGATTACTGAAACTGTTGATGCTGATCGGACCAGCGTTGCAAACGATAGGTTTGGGATGCGTCTTGAGCGATCAATGCTAAATGGCGATCGCCTAAGATGGCCCATCCATAAAGCGATCGCCCAGAATACAAAAGATGCCCTTGGGAAGACATCACCAGCGTCTGGAGGGGCGACTGAGGCTCGCCCGGTTGCGACCAGCGCAGGGTAATGACTGCTTCGGCTTGGTCATCGCCTGTTAAATCAACAAGGTGAGTCGGTGACGAGCCCACACTATGTAAGAGGTCGTCAGGTTTTATGGACGACCCAGAGGGAGACGTGTGAGACGCCCCATGAGGTAGTTCCTCGGTGGATAGAATTTGCCCGATCCGGGGCAGGATTAACGACGCCCATTCAGGATGTTGGGCGCTCATCTCTCTCAACGTTGATTGCTCGACGAAGGGAATCACTCGGATCGTCTCGGATGTAAACGCAAACAGGCTGCCTGACTCCGCCACGGTCAAAAAATCTCCTGCGAGCGCTGAGCCGACCCCGAGGAGTTCGACTCGTCCTGACTGGATGCGAACAGCCTGAAGGCTAACAGGTAGCGTATGCGATCGCCTATCGTCTGCCCAAAACATGAGCCGCAATCGAGTACGGGGTGTGATTCCGAGACGAGCGATGAGCTGCTGAGCGGAGAGCTGATTTAGATCGTCACTCGCAAATGGCGATCGCGATCCGCCTTGTCCGTCAAAGATATGTTCAACCTGAATGCGATACCAGGCTTGCTGATCTCCCAGATCAGGGATTCGAGTGGCGTTTAAGCTCAGCCAGTCTGCATCATTCACCGCTGAAACAACAGTGGCTATTCCGACCATCTGGCTCCTTGCAGATTCCTCTGACGACACCGGGGACATTAAAGGCACCGACGCCGGATCGATTTGATTGAGAACCGATCGCACCCGTTCACGCGTTTGCTCTGGGTGGGGATACTGACTCAACCAGGCGATCGCGGCTGCCTCATCCTGCTGTGTTGACCGAATCAGCGCCCCCCAGGTCTGTACATCAAGCTGGTCTGGGTTGACTCGAAGCGCAGTTTCAATTCGATCCCATACCTGTCCTGAGCGATCCGCTAATACATGCGTCAAATCTTGACCAGTTTCGAGGGCTGTTTTCAAAATCTCCAATGCAGCATTCCAGCGCCCGTCAATCAGATTGGCGGATAGCTGTTGTCCCGGACTCGCCCACATTTGATCGGCCTGCGCCTGCGTAACGCGAGCATGGAGGGCGATCGCATCCAATTGGGCTTGTGCTTCTGGCGACCAATCTTGGATCTGCTGGCGGACGGCTTGAAGCTGACGCAGCGCAGGCGACCATAGGCCGCTACGAGCCAGCAACAACCCGTGTTCATAGTCGGGATGAGATAGGGCAGGCTGCGTCAAGCTAATTTCTCGCAACCGTACAGGACGCCCTAGTCCTCGGGGAGCCAGTTGATAAATTGCAAACTGGGGCTCTAGGCCGAGAGTTTGATCGACCACCAGTGACGGAGTCTGAGCCGTGATGGGTTTCCAAGTGGGCAGCGTATTGGCCGGGCTGGTCCACTGCAACATCTGCGACAGGCGATCGCGGTCAGGATCATAATAGACAACCTGGCCGTACAGCGTGCGATATCGGCCTTTCATCCATTCGCCAATCAGATGAAGCCAGATTCCCTCGGCTGGTGACGCGTCTCCTGGAATGAACTGAATGCGATCCAGGGGAAGGGTTCGAGCCGACCCTGGGCTTGTTATCCCCAGTGGAATAAAGGGCGCGACGACAAATGATTCATCCGGCCCGGCCACGGCGACTCGCTCAATCAAAACCCAGTGCGCCGCTTCAACAGACCTTGAGGAAAATTGATCGGCGAATGGAGTATTGTGGACGGGGCGATAGACTCGGAGCTCGACAATGTGACCACATTCTGGCGGAAATGGCACACGGTTTGAACCAAATGCAGTCTCAAGGCAATGAGGGCGACGTGATAGAACGGGCACCAACATGTCAGAGTCATCGCTAAGAATGCGCTCATCAGGGCTAGATGCTAGCGGTAGCAGAGTTCCGGAGCGTAATCCATCTTGAACTAATGCGGCTTGAATCTCTGACAACGTTTGGGGCGAATGGTTGGACGGGTTGCGAGTTTGAAGCGGCAGGATTCGATTGAGCCAGGTGATCGATTCTGGATTGAGTATGAGCTGGGCAGCAAGCCATCCGCCGCCGCCGATGAGGCCAATCGTGGTGAGGAGTAACCCACTCGCCATCAAAAAGTCTTTGATGGCGAACCGCTGTCGAGGAACCGCCGATCTCATCGTTCTCGAATGCGATTGAGATTGAGAATCGCGGGGCGATCGCGCTGATGAGTTGTGAAGATGACGGCTCATCTCTAACTCCTAGACTCGGGGACTTGGATTTTAGATTTTAGATTTTAGATTTTAGATTTTGGATTTTAGATTTTAGATTTTGGATTCACGTACCATAGATGCTGAAAGGGTTCCAGCCTCTGTATTTGCAGTGTTCATTTAGAGAAATGATATTACTGAGTGAGTACCTGTTCATAGCTCTCTCCAGCACGTTCCCAAGTATACGTGCTTTCCACGAGCGATCGCCCATTTTGAGACAATTGCATGCGTAAATGAGGCTGCTCAAACAATTGGCTAATTGCGTCAACGTAATCCTCGATATGATTGGCTCGAAGGGCTCGCAGCGGCACCCCTTCCCCGTCAACCTCTAGCCCCTCAAGACCGCGATCGCTCCCGACGATTGGAATTCCGGCTGCCATTGCTTCTAGCGTCTTATTCTTAATGCCAAAGCCCGTTCTCAGTGGCACCACACAGACGGTTGCCTGATGCAGATAGTCAACCACAGACGGCACTTTGCCCTTAACCGTAACACCGGGAAAATCTTTAAGCGCAAGAGCTGCCGAGGTAGGGCGCGCTCCTACAATGCTGAGATGGGTGTCGGGGTAGCGCTGGCGCACTTGGGGCAACACGTCTTTGACAAAAAACTGCATCGCGTCAATATTGTGCGAACCATCCATAGCGCCCACAAACACCAGATGATGACCGCCTAAATCAGCCGTTCGATAGTGGAAGGTATTGAGGTCTACACCGTTGGGAATCACCTGTGATGACACGCCGGGGCACATCTCAGCAAGCTGCTGCTGGTCATCTGGGGTGGTGACAACAATGGTAGAAAATTGCCGCGCAAAGCGACGTTCGTACCGATAAATCGACGACAAATATAGGCGATCGCGCATCACATCATCGGATGCTCCCATCTTCAGGTGATTGAGCGTCCAATTATAGGCAAGGCTGTGGGCATTCAGGACTGTTTTAAGCGAGGTTTGAAACGTCGGGCGAATATAGATTGCGTTGACGCTATGCTCGCAGGTGATCGCATCAAACGCATTTGAGCTTACGTGGTGGTCTATCCAAGCCTGAAGCTCTTGAGAATATCGATGGAGCACATTTGGCGGCGTGCCTTTGGCAAATGAAGTCGCCAATCGTCGGAATTTATTGAATGAGTTTGAGCGAGACAGGTGGGGGGGTGACGCCTCTGGGAAAGGGAATAAAGCCAGCATATCAACGACGTCTTCTAAGCCCCGGATATCGTCGTCAGTCACATCAGGCGATCGCTGCGTGGCAAGTGTGACTAAATGGCGATCGCACAGGTATTTGAGCAAATTAAACGTTCTGACCTCAGTCCCTCCCCGGCTGGGCGGATATGGAAAGGTCGATGAGATCATGAGGATGCGCATGAGAGGATTAAAGGGGTAAGGACGGGAGGACAAATTAGGGTGACTGGAAACTCGTGACTCAAGACTTAATGAATCGCTAAATGCTGTTCAATTCGATCGACGACTTCAGCCGATACGGCGTCCCAGCGTCGATCTTGGGCATAGATTTTGGCATTTCGACCCAGCTTTAGTCTCAGCGTCTCATCGGTGACGCAGGATTCAATTAAAGCGGCTAGCGTTTTAGCGTCGCCCGGTTCGTGGAGCAATCCATTCTCGCCATGCTGAATCAGATCTCGCTGGCCACAGCACTTCGTGGTGATGCAGCACCGCCCTGCCTCCATCGCTTGTAGAAGCGAGAGCGGCTGCCCTTCAAAAAAGCTAGGCAATGCGAAAATATTGGACCGTGCCAAGAGGTCTGACTCTGCATTGCGAGGAAATTTGGGAATGATTTCAACGCTGTCTCGGAGGTCATCATCCCATTCGTTTAAGATCGAGTCGCGATCGCCCCCGGTTCCAGCCAGCAGCCAATGGATTTTGAGCCCTTTTTGGTGCAACATCCTGGCAGCCTCGATGAGAGTATAGATGCCTTTGCGCTCTAGCCAGGTTGCTAAAAATGAGACGGTCATGCGATCGCTGGGCTGCTGCGTTTCGTCTAAATCAAGCGGATATACGCCATTTCTAAACACAAAAATGTCGCTAGGGTCCCGATGATAATAGGACTGTGCAAACTCAACATCTTCGTAGTTGCTAAATAGCAGCGTATTAGCACGTTTGACCCCCTGATCACAGGGTCGCAGTCGCCAAATCGGAAACAAGAGGCGCGTCTTCCAACTGACCGATCGTCCCCGCTGAAGCCCGAGTTCCCACGATCGTCGGTCTAAGCCGTGGCTAAAGACCGCAGCCGGAGAATTGCGGTTGAGGAAAAAGCTAGAAGACGCTTCATGCACTAAAAAGAATGTCGCCGTGCGTCCAAGTGTCTGATAGGCCCGATAAGCGGCATAGGGAAACAGCGCACTGTGGGGCAGCTTGCCGATTTCATCAGGACCAATGTGAACATAGTCATAGCCTCGACGTTCCAGTTCGTTTTTCCAGTGCCAAGCAATGCGTCCCATGCCTGACTCTTCCGACACATGAATATCCGCTACATGAACGACAAGCTTTCGAGAAAGAGCCATGATGCAATTCCTTCAGTAGGGCGAAATTGGTAGGATTTAGTGCGATATTGAGTGCGATCTCACCATTCCTCTCATTTCTGCACTACAACCGTATTGAGCGTCAACAGACATCTTACTCAAATCTTTATGGTCAGATGTTGCTCTTGTATAGGTTTATACCAATTCTCGATTTTGGATTTGCGATTTTGGATTGACGGCCAGCAGCCTTGCATGGGTTCTGACCTATTCATTTGTAGCCTTACTTTGAAGAATTGGTATTACGCTCTCGCGTTAGGACGTTGAACATGGGAGAGTCCCCGCGGCGCGGGAGACTCTACACACAAAACTGAGCCTGTAGAGCCTCTGGCTCTATTAAATTAGCGGGGCTAGGACGAGGCTAAGACGGTAGGTCTTCAAATAGAAAATCAAGCGTTTCACCCTCGCCATTAGAGTCTTCAGAGTCATTAGACTCGGCAAAGTCTTCAGAGTCTTCAGAGTCTTCAGAGTCATTAAAGTTAGAGGTGGTAATCTGCTCGGATGGGCGATCGCTCGCACGATGATGCCCCTCTTTGGCCAATCCATTCTGGACTGACACACCCTTAGTTAGCTCATAATTGCCAGCGTCGTTGCCATTAAATTGATGAGGAGCCGCATGACTGATAGGTTCGCATGTCTGTTTGTCTAGGACAAACGTAAACTCTTCTAGTGTTTGAGAATTAGGATGAGGAGCAGTCGTAGGCGCTTGAGGAGACGAGGATTGGGATTGAGCCTCTGTCTGGCACTTCGCGAATGCGTTGAGCGCCCGCTGAGCATTTGCCATGCTGCCTTGTTCTTCAAACAGCCTAGCCGCAACCTCGAAATCAGACATTGCGGACGGATGATTCTCTTGGTGTCGATATGCGACCGCTCGATAATAATGCGCGATCGCAGACTCTGGGGCATACCAGATGGCTTGACTGTAGTCTGAAATTGCCCCGTGATCGTCGTTGAGATTGTGGCACGCCGCGCCGCGATAGAAATAGGCGATCGCAGACTCAGGCTGCACTTGAATCGCGAGACTATAATCAGCGATCGCCCCATATAAATCTCCGCGTTCTGCTCGAATAAACCCCCGGTTGCAATAGGCAGAAATCTGAAACGGATCAATATCAATCGAGTCAGAAAAATCTTGAAGGGCGCCTGGATGATCGCCTCGGTCATAGCGCACGGTGCCGCGCATATTCCGCGTTGCGGAATCATCGGTATTAACCGCCAAGATGCAGTTGAGATCGGCAATTGCGCCTGATTGATCCCCCAATTCATAGCGAGTTACCGCTCGATTCCAATACGCCCGCACATCATCTGGGTCGAGGATTGGATTCTCAAAGCGATCAATCAATCGCTGAATCACATCGTTGTCGGTCGTGCGTAGCTTAAGCTCAACGTTTTGAAACACAGTTGCCGTGCTTAATGCATCCGTGATTCCCAAGACGGCAATGCTGTGGTCAGAGACTAAGAAATTCTCAACCGTGCCGAGCACCTTAAATCGAAAGTGTTTAGGATGGGCACGCTTGAGCTGAAGAAACTGCTGGAGCGTCGTTTGAAGCTCTTTTTTTTGCAGCGGATCAAGCCTCCACTGTCGCCCGATCGGAGTCAAAAATCGCTCCTGCTGAGGATCGGTGGTATGACACCAGCCCAAATCGAGATGCCCTTGGCGATTGAGAAATTGACGAAACTTTTTCATCAGCGTCTCATCGAGCGGACACTGGGCAGCCCAAGGCCAGATCAAAATCAGGCGATCGCGCGTCTTGTCTAAAGCTTCTTCCAAAACAACTCGGCTGCCTCCCATGGCCTGACCGATAAAATCAGCATCAGACGACGATTTCAAGTCAAACACAAACTCGTAGGGCGGAACATCGGGTAACGTCTGGAGTTGCTCAGTAACGGTTTGCAGTTCACGCCGTAGAGTTTCCTCAATTTGCGCTTGAAATTGGGGGGCATTCGGCAGGGTCTGCAGATGCTGGTTCAGCACCCGCAATTCTTGATTGAGCGTTTCTTCCAGTTGGGAACGAAACTGAGGAAAATCAGGCAATGCCTGGAGCTGCTGATAGACATCCCTCATTTCTTGCCGGAGATGTTCATCGGTTTGAAGTTGAACGTCTTGTTGATGTTGGAGGGTTTGGATTTGTTCGAGCAGAGCGTTCAAATCTCGCTTGGGCACCAAGTCGGCAATCATGCGGGTCAGTTCGGTCAACTCGTCCCGAAGCGAGGTCGGATCAATGGGAGGCGGCAAGTTTCTAAACTGGTGACGAAGATGCCCCAAGCCCTCATCGAGTTCAGAAAAATTCAGTTTGACATTGCTTGATAACCCCTGCAAAGACTCTTTGAGCACGATTGTATCGGTTTGGAGTTGGGCGATCGCCCGTTCAGACTCTTCGATGCGGTTTGACGCGATAATTTTATGCACAGAGGTATGCAGGCTTGCCAGGGCCACATGCACCTCGTTGTACTGATCTCGGAGATACGCGATATCTTGGCGAATCGGGCCGATACTCTGTTTCTCAGCGTGAGCCAATCGCCGCAGCATATCCTGCTGGACGTCCGCCACCTGCGATCGGACATCTTCTAATGTTTCGCGATTATGCCGAAGAATAGAATTTCGCACACTGCCTACCATTTCGGGTGTAGGCAATTCTGCAACGTGTTGATTTAAGAGTTCGATATGTTTGGTGAGTCGCTGGTCTAGCTCTGTGAAAACCGACCGAGTTTGCTGCTCGGTCATCGCTTCGAGACGTCGCCGATTGATCAAATTCATCAAGACGGCAACTGACAGCGGTGCTGACGTGTAAAGCACCTGCTTGGAAAGCACCGTCGCAACTGACCCAACGCCTAGTCCGACGAGCGAGGCGTACTCTAAATACTCTGACCAACGACGATTCTTCAAGACTTAAACCGGTAGATTCAAAATGAACAATGTCTAGCTTGGAGCTAGACGAGCCTGACACATACTGCGAATTATTCGTCTTTTCTAGAAATTTGGGTGGCAATCAGGAAATTCTCTTTTCAAAAATAATTTTTCAGTAGATCCTCGGATGCCCTGGAAATTCTTGGATTGCCTTGATTTTGGGCGATACGCACCTTAGACGATGATGTCCTTTATTTTAAATTTGCTGGAACATAACATCGTTGAATGGCGTCTACGTGATTTCACGGACTGCTCTAGCGTTATGAGAAAAGTTGACGAACGCTGCGATTGAGCGATCGCCCCATTTGAATATGTGCTTCATCGGGTTCGACGGGTAAGATGCTTGCCTGTTTTCCTTGCCCCAAGCTCTGAATGACAAGATTTGCGGCTTCTAGCCCAGTGACAAAGGCTTTTTCTTGCGACCACGACCCGTGACGATTGACAATCCAGTCACCGCTCATAAAGACATTTTTTAAGCTAGTGGTAGCAGGCAGCAGATAGCGATAACTGCCGGGTGCAAAATGGCTAACGGCTTGAGGCAAGCGAATGACGCTGTGATCGATAATCTGGGCGGTTTGAAAAGCTGGAATACAGGTCGCTAGATAGCGCTGCACAATCGGCAAAATCTCGGTGTTATCTAAGGCGAGAAACTGATTTGCGTGGTAAAAGTCAACCTCAACCACACTGCCAGGTTCTTCACGATAGTCGTCGTGGAGGGCATTGAGATCAAAGAATGTCCATCCGGTTGTGGGATCAAAGCCAAAACATGCATTAGATGGGCGAGGGATCGAGATTTTACGGTCAAACCATAAGCGAGTCGCTAAGACATCAATTGCTCCCAAATTGCTGACAGTGCGAAACTCAGATCGACCGCGAAGCGTCGGGCTATTGGCAACAATCTTCTTCATGCCTGTGATGCCTACGGCAAAAATAACCGCGTCTGCATCAAAAACTTCATCGCCGCACACAACCCCCGTAACCTGATTGTCGTTGCCCAGCATGACATCGCTCACCCGTTTCTGAGCCAAGATTCGTCCGCCTGTCGTTTCGATGCGCTCTGTCCAGGGTTGAAAAATTTTCTCGCCCACGGTTCCTCGGCACCAAACCACATCAAAGTCAGGCTGATGCGCCAGGATAAAGTAGTAGAGCATTCCCAAGGCGGCAGCGGCTGAGCACTGTTCTCCAGGGGCAAACAAACCAACCAGCAGCATCGGTTCAAACGACTCTCGATAGAGGCGATCGGAGACGCCAAAGGTTTTGAAGAGTTCGCGGGCAGTCACCGGATCATAGCGTCGCCACGCATCATCAGAATTATCAAAATCAAGCACTGCATAGAGCAAGGGCAGGGCAGACAGGCGATCGCTCAAAGGAAGTCGCTTGAACTGCGTATATAAAAACGTGCCAAGAGGCGTTGGTAATCGTGGCATCTCTTGAAAAATGGGCGACTCGACCTCTAGCCCTGCTGGGGAATATTGAGACGAGCGGGTAAATGGCGTAAAAGGACGAATGCCCAACTCATCTGTCAGGGCAAAGATGTTGCGATAGGGATACCAAAACCCGTGAATGCCCGCCTCAACGGAGCGCCCACCCGCCGTTTTCCAGCCTGCGACCAGCCCACCCGGATAGGTCCCCGCTTCAAGCAGCGTCACGTCATACCCTTGTTTGGCAAGGTAATAGGTCGCGCCCAAACCCGCCCAACCTGCTCCAACAACTACAACCCGTGGCGATCGCACATCTGTCACTCTGTTCTTCTAATATCTCTTTTAATATCGATGACGTGTAAGGTCAATGGCTCGTTTACCGCTCATACGAATAAATATCTCCAGCGTAGTCAAACAACGCCGCCGATTTTTCAGATAAACGCTGGACATCAGACAGATCTAGCGCCCATGTCAGCGACTCAGCGTTTTGCTTAATTTGTTCTCGATTGAGTGTCAACCCAGACACAATACAGGCCACCCCTGGCTGCTGATTAAGCCAGTTCAGCGCGACTTGAGAAATTGTTTTGTGATAAATCTTAGCAATTTCTGAGAGAACATCTAGTAAATCTAAGACCGATTTCCAGCCCCCGTGGCGTTTGATCATGCTGCTGTAATAAAACGATCGCGCATGATCGGGCTCAAGTTTTGGATTGGCAACCGCTACATACTTATCAGACAAAAAGCCTCCCGCCAGAGGCCCGTAGGGCAGCAACGCGATACCATGCTGCTGACAAAACGATTGCATATGATGCTCAACACGCCGATCAATTAAGCTGTATTGCACTTGATGGGTGCTAATCGGAGCATAGTGGAGCGCTTTTTCGAGCATGGGCGTATCAAAATTTGTCACGCCGAGTCGACGAATCTTTCCTTCATCGAGCAGATCGTTCAGCGCAGCAAAGGCGGGCGCAAAATCAAGCTGGGGGTCATGCCAGTGAATTTGGATACAGTCTAGATAGTCTCGCTTGAGGTTTCGCAATGAGGCTTCAACTTTGTGGCGTACGTGGGTCGGCGTCGGAACGTTGCCAAAAAAAACGGCTTTGGTAAACACCGTGCAGTCTCGCCCCTTGAGAATTCGCCCCAGCATCTGTTCGCTGCGTCCGTAGATATCAGCCGTGTCAAACGCCGTGATCCCCCTCGCCAGATAGGTATCGATCGCACGAGCAATGTCAGATTCAGAGTGCGATCGCCAACTGCGTTCATCTAACTGCCAACAGCCAACCATGAGCGGTCCTGGGAGAGGAGGAGATTGATGAATCATGCGTATGCCGATGCTCTTATTAGCAAATAGACCAGTCTAATTGTAATCAGATTGTAGGCAATGGTTCTGACCTCTCTTCTGATTGTCTATTTTCTACTGTCATATAATTTATAGACGCCTCTTCTCCACTCGCAAACTTCACAACTGATTTACACTCAAAGAGTCTGAAGTCTTAGGCGACTAGGACTAGGAGTGTGCCGGACATTAACCTAGTCGTCTGTCACTTTAAGGGTGACAGATTGACAGTATGAGCATCCCGCTCACGACGCGACCACTCACGACGCGAATGCACGATATTTACATTAAATACACGCGATGCGAACGCACGATTCCTCATTTTTTTCCTGACATTTTTTTCTGCCAGACCAGCAGATGGTTGAATCAGACGCGGTTAAACGAGGTTGATATCTACCATGCCAGAAGGACCTGAAATTAAGCGCGCAGCTGATCGAATTGCAAAGGCGATCGCCCATAGACCTACCACAGAGCTTTTTTTCGCCTTCGATCATCTCAAACCCTATGAGCAAAAATTGCAGGGGCAAACGGTTCTTTCTGTCCGGAGCCGGGGGAAGGCAATGCTGATTCGCTTTGAGAATGATCTCAGCATCTACAGCCATAATCAGCTTTATGGTAAATGGATGATTCGCAATGCCTATTCATTTCCCGATACCAATCGGCAACTCCGCTTAGCAATCCATACAGAAAAAAAATCGGCGCTTCTTTATAGCGCATCCGATATTGAAGTCCTGAATGACACAGATATCGCTCAGCATTCGTTTCTAAAAAACCTGGGTCTAGATGTGCTAGACGACTCCACAACGGTCGAAGCCGTGATTTCACAATTGACAGACCCGCAATTTCGTCGCCGTCGGTTGACCACGCTGCTCCTCGACCAGCATTTTCTCTGCGGACTTGGAAATTATCTTCGCAGTGAGGTGCTATTTGTGGCACGAGTTCATCCTTCGCTGCGCCCTATTGACTGCGATGCTGATCAAATTCACCAGGTGGCACAGGCGGCGATCGCCCTGCCTCGTCAGTCCTACGAAACAGGCGGAATCACAAACGATTTAGAACGGGTTGAGCAGCTTAAGGAACAAGGCTATTCACGCAGTGCCTATCGCCATTGGGTCTATAAGCGGGATGGAAAGTCCTGCTATCAGTGTGGGACAGAAATTGTGCGCGAGTCATCCGGAGGGCGCGCCTATTATTATTGTCCGACCTGCCAGCAACGCTGAATCAATTGTGACCGACTATCCTAGGTCAGATATAGCCATGCCGTACGCTCTCGCGTTAGGACGTTGAACGTGTGTAGGGTTATATACTCAAGGTGGTCCTCATCAACAGGGAGATCCGTACATGGGGTCAAGTCTTGCCATTCTTGCATTTTTAATCATCGGCTACACCGTAGGCTCCGTGAGGATCATCAATCAGGGGGATGAGGCATTAGTCGAACGATTGGGGCGATATCATCGCAAACTTGAGCCCGGTCTCAACTTTATCGTGCCGCTATTAGATCGCATCGTTTGCGTTGAAACCACTCGCGAACGGATGCTCGACTTTGAACCTCAAGAAGCCATCACCAAAGACAACGTCAGCTTGAATGTAGATGCGGTCGTTTACTGGCGCATTCTTGAGCTTCAGCATACCTACTACACCATTGACGACATCGAAGATGCGCTTCAAGCCTTGGTAATCACGAGCCTTCGATCAGAAATTGGGCGCATGAAGCTAGAAGATACCTATTCATCACGCCGTGAAATCAACCGAATTTTGTTGCAACAGCTTGACGAAGCAACGGCGACTTGGGGCGTTAAAGTAACGCGCGTCGAGGTGCAAAATATTATTCTGCCTCGCACGCTAGTCGCATCGCTTGAGCGAGAACGGGCGGCTGAAAGTGAGAAGAAAGCGGCGATCGCCGAAGCAGAGGGCAAAAAACAAGCCGCTATCGAAGAAGCAGCGGGAACGGTTGAGGCAATTCAGCAGATCAAACATGCCTTAGGAGATAAAGCAGATACCCGAACGATCCTTCAATATCTGCTGACCAAACGCTATGTCGAAGCTAACTATGAGTTGGGGCAAAGCGATAATTCCAAAATCGTCTTTATGGATCCCAAAGCCATGACCCAAGCCATGGCCGAACTGATTGGGCCTGATTTGCAAACGCCCCCTCCTCATCGTCATAATGTTAGACCTGGAAACATGCCTGGAGACGGGGGGGCTGGCGCGGATTTATAGCTCAAATCGAGAACCAATAGAGCGGATTCATCCCACCATCCGTGGGCTAAAAATCAACGTGCCAAACCTTGATATCTTGGCTCCAGCTTCCGGTTGCCATCAGCAGACTCTTAGATCCTTCTGGAATCACTGCAACAAAATTAATATAAGACCCGTACCCCACTAAGGTGCGATCTAACTGGCGTTGGCTCCAATCCCAAAGTTTGATGGTTTCATCAGCACTCGTGCTAATCAGGGTCTTGCCATCAAAGCTCATTACCAAGTCGTTCACAAAATTATCATGACCTGTCAACGTGCCTAGCTCTTCACCGGTTCTTAGGTTCCAAATTTTGATGGTCTTGTCAGCGCTGCCGCTAAATGCAGTCTGTCCATCCAGCGCAATAACAACCGAGTTAACCGGCCCGGTGTGTCCTGATATGATATGCAGAATGTCTCCCGTGGCAATATTCCAGGTAATGATGATATTGTCTGCACTACCGCTGATCAGGGTTTGACCATCCGGGCTAATCGCAACATCATTCACAAAACTATCGTGCCCGGTGAGCGTGCGAATGTCCTCTCCTGTGGCAATATCCCACACCTTGATGGTCTTATCAGCACTGGCACTCACAAGCGTTGTGCCATCGGGAGTAAATTCGACATCATTGATAAAGCTTGCATGTCCGGTGAGGGTGCGAATCGCTGCGCCAGTTTCTAGGTTCCAAAGCTTGATGGTGTTATCTGCGCTGCCACTCGCTAAAATTTTGCCATTAGAATTCACCGCGAGCGCTTGAATCGGGCCTCCATGCCCTGTTAATGTCTTAATTTCCTCCCCTGTCCGCAGATTCCAAAGCTTGATGGTAGTATCTTCGCTGCCGCTAATCAGCGTTTCGCGGTCGGGCGCAGCAACGAGGGTATTGATCAAGCCTGCATGCCCGGATAGCGTCTGAGTGACATTGATGTCTTCAATGGCTCCAGACGTTGATGATGCGATCTCATGGGTCGATTCAGTAAACGAGGTGTCGGAGCGAAGCTGGTGAATACTATAAATTCCTAGACCCACTACTAGAACAGCAACACCGCCTGCCCAGAGCCATTGGGACACCGGACGCTGCCTTGGGTCATTCTGTTGAATCTGGGTATCAGGACGAACCGCCGTTTGGCGATCGGGCAGATGCTTCGCTGAGGATGCTTGTGCCAACTGCTGGTTTGAGAGGTGAGCAAGCTGATTTAGAATGTCTTGAGTGTCATGGGGGCGATCGCCCGCTCGGGGTGCTGTGAGCTGGTCAATAAAGTCGGCAAACTGGGGAGAAATATGCGGGGCATATTGACGCCAATTCAGTTCGTTATGAATGGGATCATAAATTCCGTCATCGGTCGGCTGTTTGCCTGTGAGTAGAAAGATAAACGTACACCCCAACGCATAAAAGTCTGACTGGGGCACCGCCTGACCATATTCTTGCTCAGGCGGGGTATATCCAGCAGAACTAATGCGGGTGATGCCTTCTGTGCTGCCCAGTTGAGCCAGATAGGTATAGGTCATCTCTCGTGCTGCCCCGAAATCGACCAGCACGATTTGCCCGGTCGAGCGCAACATGACATTTTCAGGTTTGATATCTCGATGAAAATAGTTGTCCTGATGAATCAGATGCAAAATTTCTGAAAGCTGGGTCAGCCAGTTGAGCGCTTGCTTTTCACCAATTGGGTGGTTTCCTTGCTGACGCATCCATTCTTTAAGATTTGGACCGTCAATCTTTTCCATCACGATGCAGTGTAGCGGTTCGACTGCATTTCTAGGACAATATTGGAAATAGCCGTCTGGTTCGATGTGAGGAATGCTGGCGTGCTGTAGCTTTCCCAAGACAATGGCCTCTTTGCGAAATAGCTCAAGCACTTTAGGGTGGCTGCTATAGCTCTCCTTGAGCACTTTTAAAATTTTGGGAGTACTCCGCTCATAGGCTTCATAGACCATACCAAATCCGCTCTTGTCGCTAAGCAGCCGCATGACCCGATACTTATCTTGTAAAACCAGTTCAGATCCACAACTTTGGCAATAGCGATTACTGTCATTCCCTGGGTGGTCGGGTTGAAGGCAACGAGGATTAATACAAAGACTCATAGTTAGCTAGTGATGCACTCCTGCGATAGAGACTGCCCCTCAATCGGATGGTGTTGTGCTGCTGATGGCCGCTTTACCCAACTCGCCTGACTTTCCTTTATCCTTGGAGGATACCCTAGTTCTCCGCCAGATCTACTGAAGCGAGTGCATCGTTACATAGGATGGCGAATCAGGGCACTGAAACAATCGTGAATGGTTTGCCTTTTATTATCGGTCAAAATCTGTGCAGGATGATGATGTCGGCAGGGTCGTACGAAACCACAACGTTAGGCTGGCAGCTGACTAAGCTAGGACAGCGTGCTTGGGAATGGATTGAGCTGCAATGGTCCAGAGGTGGAGAAAACTCATCGACCCCACCGCCTTCTCCTGTCTCAATTCCAGACTGGTTAATTAGCACTGCATTTTGGGTGGTGTTAGTGGCATTGCTAGCATGGCTGGGATGGCAATTTTACCAGATCCTTGGCCCCTATTGGGGGAGGCGAGGCTCTCGATCGCAGCGCTCAGTATCTCGTCAAACCAGTCGCCCCAGTCGCCCGCTGAGCACGGCAGACTGGTGGAGGCGATCGCAGCAGTATCAGCAGCAAGGCGATTACCGAGAAGCCTGTCGTGCACTCTACATGGCAATGCTGCATCACCTGAGCGATCGCCATTTAATCACAACGGGGGACAGTCTGACTGACGGCGACTATTTGAGACTCATACAGCATCTTCCTAATCCCCATCTCTATCAGGTTTTAATCTCAACTCATGAGCTGCTTTATTTTGGAGAGGAGGCTATTTCACCCGAGCGGTGGGATCGCTGTCAGCAGGCGTATCAGGAGATTGTATCCCCATGAATCAGTTGACTGAGGTGACGCGACTGAGAGCGTGGAAGATTTGGGGCATTGGGGCGATTGCCCTGGGTTTCCTACTGATCATAACGGTGATTGCCGCGCCCCAAAATCCTCAACTCAGCGGATCAACCTATAGCCATGCCCCCTCTGGTTATGGGGCGTGGTACGAATTCATGGAGCAGCAGGGCGTCTCCATCCAGCGATGGGAGCAGCCCTTTTCAGAGCTGCCTGATGCGCTATCAGGGTCGCCCTCAGAGACTCCCTCAGAGTCGGGCAGAATAACCCTACTGCGTGTGAACAGCGGACTGGTTCCCCGCGAACTCAGCCCAGACCAGCGGCGTTGGGTTGAACAGGGCAATCGGCTGATTATGTTGGGCGTTCAAGCACCTGTGACAGAAGCCGACTTTACTACTGCTCAACCCAGTGAGGTCGGGACTGTCAAGATTGAAACCACGCGCCGCCATACCGCCTCATCCACTCAACATACCCGAATTTTGGGCGATCGCCTGGGTGATATTGTTTGGCAGCGATCGCTCGGTCAAGGCACTCTCGTCCTAGCGACCACCCCACATTTAGCTGCAAATGCCTATCAAAACGAACCGGGTAACTTCAAATTTCTGGCTCAACTTGTCGCAGGCCATCAACCCATTTGGGTCGATGAATACATCCACGGATATCGAGCATCCGGGGCCGCATCTGCTGGCGCGTCAGACCGTCCTCAAAGCTGGCTTAGCTACCTAGCGCAAACGCCGTTAATGCCAGCCATCATTCAAGTCGTCATTATAATCCTCGTTCTCATAATGGGTATGAATCGGCGATTTGGGATGCCTGCATCTCTGTCATCCTCATCACAAAACAATAGCAACGCCTATATTCAAGCACTTGCTGCGGTATTGCAGAAGGCAGAAAGCAGTACCTTTGTCATTGACATCATCGGGCGCCACGAGCAGCTTCGCATTCAACAAGTCTTGGGGTTAGGAAAAACGTTGGTCAATTCTCAAACGCTTTTGGCAGCATGGAACCATCAAACGGGGCGCTCCGCCTCAGATGTCGAATATGTTCTTAATCCTTACTGGCGGAAGAAGCGCCTGAGCGAAACTGACCTGATTGCGTGGATGAAACGTATCCAAACGTTGCATCAACATCTCCATCATTTAGACCTGTCACTATAACGATGCTCATGACAGACGATACCCACTCCAACGCAGCGTTTTTGCGCCTCGGCCAAGCGCTTAGCCAAATCGTAGTCGGGCAAGAAACCCTCGTTCAACAACTTCTCGTCGCGCTGCTGGCGGGCGGCCACGTCATTTTAGAAGGAGTTCCTGGGACTGGGAAAACGCTGCTTGTCAAAGTATTAGCGCGGCTTGTTCAAGCAGATTTTCGCCGCATTCAGCTGACTCCCGACGTGTTGCCCGCCGACATCCTAGGCACGACCATCTTTGATCTCAATAGCCGCAACTTTGTTCTTAAAAAAGGACCGGTGTTTACCGAGATTTTGCTCGCGGATGAAATTAATCGAACGCCTCCCAAAACTCAAGCGGCTCTGTTAGAGGCGATGGAAGAACAGCAAGTGACTCTAGAAGGAGATAGCCTCTTGCTGCCTGATTTATTTTGGGTGATTGCCACCCAAAACTCAATCGAATTTGAGGGCACCTACCCCTTACCAGAAGCCCAGCTCGACCGCTTCTTATTTAAAGTTGTGGTTGAGTATCCTGACTCCACGGCTGAGAAACAAATGCTAATGAATAGTCAAGCTGGGTTTCAAACTCGTCGCCTCGATTTAGTCACAATTGACCCCGTCTTGACCGTTGCCCAGGTTGTGCAGGCACGTCAGGGCGCTGCTGCCATTACTGTGAGCGATGCGCTGCTCGATTATTTGCTCAGGCTTGTTCAGCGATCGCGCCAGCATCCCGATGTCAGTTTAGGGGCTTCTCCGCGATCGGCAGTCGCCTGGTTACAGGCTGCCAAAGCCCATGCTTGGTTAGCTGGGCGCACCTTTGCCACACCTGATGATATGAAAGCCGTTGCTTTTGCGCTATTACGCCATCGAATCATCCTCCAACCGGAAGCGCAACTGGATGGGCTGCACGTGGATTCCGTGATTTCGTCGTTGCTAAACCAGGTGGCCGTGCCGCGATGATTCCTGCTGCTCGACTATATGGACTGTTGGTCATTGGCATTGCGATCGCCAGCTTAGTGGCGGCGATTTTGCCGTCTTCTATTCAGTTCATCGGCGCGGTAGGCGTCGTCGTGTTGTATGACGGCCTTGTGTTGGCGATCGCCTGGTGGGATGCTCACCGGGTTAAATCCAACAAGGTTAATGTTAGCCGCCTACCGCTTCAGCGATTTTCAATTAACCGAGACAATCCGGTTGCCCTTTCTGTAAAAACCACCACCGCCGCAACTATTCAAGTTCGAGACGGATATCCGAGCGATTTCAATAGTTCTGTTCCCATTTTCAAGACCTCGCTTCCTCCTTCCAGCGCCAGCGACCTGACCTATATGGTGTGCCCAACTCGCAGAGGCGAATTTAAATGGACCGATATTCACGTGCGCCAGTTAGGTTTATGGGGACTGGCGTGGCATCAGTGGGCGGTGCCCCAGGTTGAAACGGTGAACATCTATCCCGATTTAGTTGGGTTACGAGAACTGACCGTTCGCCTCACGCTTCAATCAGCAGGCGCGATTCGTCAAGCCCGTCGCCGAGGAATTGGGACAGAATTTGCTGAACTGCGAGACTATACGACAGGCGATGACCCCCGTTTGATCGACTGGAAAGCCACGGCGCGGCGTAATCGTCCGCTCGTTCAAGTGCTCGAACCAGAGCATGAACAAACACTCATGATTTTGCTCGATCGCGGACGGTTGATGACGGCTCGCATACAAGAGCTATCCCGATTTGACTGGGGGCTTAATGCCGCCCTGTCTTTAGCACTGGCAGGACTTCATCGGGGCGATCGCGTTGGAGTCGGGGTCTTTGATCGCACAGTCCATCGGTGGATTCCACCTGAGCGGGGGCAGCATCACCTTTCTCACCTCATCGAAAAACTCGCGCCCGTTCAGCCTGTTTTGCTCGAACCCGACTATCGTGGGGCATTAACAACGGTAGTCACTCGGCAAACTCGTCGAGCATTGGTCGTATGTATCACGGATATCGTTGATCCAACAGCCTCAGTCGAATTGCTAACGGCTCTCAAACACCTCGTCCCCCGACATTTACCGTTTTGTGTGACGTTGCGCGATCCAGAGGTCGATCAGCAAGCCAATCGACTTAGTAGTGATATCACATCTGCCTATCAGCGAGCCGTTGCTTTAGATCTACTACACCAGCGTCAAGTCGCATTCGCAGAACTCCGACGCAAAGGAGTGCTAGTACTCGATGCGCCCGCCAACCAAATCTCGGATCAACTTGTTGAGCAGTACTTGCAACTCAAAGCGCGCAATCGCCTATAACCGTCGCCTATGATAAGGGATTTGCGGGTTAATAAGACACCACAGGCTTGTAGTAACGGTTTCAACCGTGCCGACTAAAGTCAACACTATAAACAAAGACACTGGTATTTTATTTCTACGCATTGCCCTAAGCACTACGGGCTTGGATTTGTGTGTAGAGGGGTCTACACACGTTCAGCGTCCTAACGTGAGAGCGTAAGGCTATATCGAATGATATCCCTTAAGTTCTTTCGTCTGAGGGAGGGCAACCTGTTTAATTTTCTTTAAGGTGATAAGTAGTTGGCAAACGCAATAAGGAGGCTTTAACTTGAGTACACAAGAGCCGATTAGACAACCCTTACAGCCTGAAGATATCACTCCGGAAGAAAAGGCAGCTCAAAAAGCTGAGGTTGAGAAGAATCCCAACCTGACGCTCAATCCGGGCGATCGCGTCCCTGATCAGCCTCAGAGTTTAGAAGAAAAAGCCCATCGAGTCGCAGTAAATGCCCCTGACATCACAGGCGACCATGTCGTTGTGCCGACCTACTTTGTAGTCGAAGATCAGGAGAGCGACGAAAAAGAAGCGCTGCATCACGTCAAAGATGCGGAAGAAATTTCCGATGTGATTCGTCAAGCCAGGACAGATGAAAGCGGCGATCGCAAATGGTGGTAATCCTTCATTCTCGCAATGCGCCCTTGATAATTGATATCAGGGGCACTTTTTTTGCAGACTTTTTTTGTAGGTTAGATCTCTTTCCTCACCCATTACACTCGCAACGGCTTAAGCAATAGCCATCCCAGAAACAGAGCAAATGCAATCAATAATTGAACCAAATGGGTGATCGAGACAGGCTCTTTAAGCCATACCACAATTGCCCGATCTCCGACGCCGAACAGCCACAGTAGCGTTGTTATGACCCAAATTCGAGTTTTAAGACTCGGCTTATCACTATGAAACACTAGATCCTACCTTTGGCGACAGAGCATTTGCACTAGATTTTGGACAACGATGCCGAAACATCCCCAAGATGACCATTCTGGAATGCGACGATCTCTCAGGATTTAAGCGGGATAAAGGGATAAAGGAGTAGCCCCCTTCGTAGAGCAAAGCTCTCATTCTTTCGCGCTCATAAATTTACTGCAAATTCATAGTTTTAACGACACATTAATTAATAAAAGTTGCCTTTCTTCTAACAGAAACGCGCGCCTCATTCACTCTATCTTAAGGAATGTTCTAGGCGACTCAGCTCAAATCCATCGCGAACACTGGATGCGTATCCATCTCATTGGATAGATATCAATCTTGGATGGGTTAGCGATAGCGTAACCCGTGCTGGCATTGGGTTATCCTTCGGGAAGCAAGCTACGTGCCTCAACCCAACCCACACAGGTTTCATATTTAATTAGTCCTACCTGCTTAGCAGTTCGTTAATGATTATGACTTTTGATGGTTATCTGGGTTCCCAAAAGTCTTTATAGTGCCCAATGTAGTATGGGTAGCAGTAGGATAAATTTGAATACTACTGCTGTACCAAATCCCCGTTTGCGATCGCCATAATGGCATGATGGCTTCTAAAGCGGCCTCAGAAATAGTGATCTTGCAAACAAGATGATCGATCGTTCAATCGCCTGTTTGCATGTGACTTAACACTTCAATGTCAGGATTGAATTAAACGACGACGTAAGTATCCATGATGAAATCTGAGTGGTGGCACAATGCGGTAATCTATCAAATCTCTCCCTGGAGCTTTAGAGATACGACAGAAAACGGCAAAGGAGATTTGGAAGGCATTATTGAAAAACTTGACTATGTAGCTGCATTAGGAGTAGATGCGATTTGGCTCACGCCTATCTTTCAATCTCCGATGAACGATCTGGCATACGATATCACCGATATGCGGAAGATTGATCCCATGTTCGGGACTCTGGAAGACTTTAATCGGCTACTTAACATTGCTCAAGCCCTCGGCATGAAGGTCATGATTGACCAAGTTTGGAATCATACATCGGATCAGCATCCTTGGTTTCAAGAAAGCCGCAGTAGTCGAGATAATCCGAAAGCGGATTGGTATGTTTGGGCTGACCCAAAAGACGATGGTTCGCCCCCTAACAACTGGTTATCAGCGTTTATGGGCAAAAGCGCATGGCAGTGGTCGCCAGAGCGTCAACAGTTTTATTTCTATAATTTTCTTCCGAGCCAGCCCGACTTAAACTGGCATAATCCTGATGTTGTTCAGGCAATTCTTCAACGAGCAACCTTCTGGTTAGAATTTGGCGTAGATGGGTTTCGCCTCGATGCGCCTAATTTTCTCTTGCATGATCCGCAGCTTCGAGACAACCCCACCCGCCCCGATGATGCGCCGCTGCCAGACGGGGTCGCGCCGGATAATCCGATTGTGCGGCAGTTGTTTAAATACAACTTTTGTCGCCCTGAGATCCTCGAAGCACTCAAACCTATTCGCGACCTAGTCGATCAATATCCCGGGGTCGCAACGCTCGCTGAGGTGACCTTTTGCGAAGACTCGATTCAGCTGTCTAGCGAATATGTAGGACCCGGCAAAGCTCATCTTGCTTATAACAGTGCGCTCTTGGTCGATGAGCCTATTAGCCCAACGCTGATGAGACAGACGCTAGAAAAGGTTCTTCGATATTTTCCGGATGGAGGAAATTGCTGGATTGTCGGCAATCATGACTATGGACGATTCAAGTCGTGTTGGACGGGTGCAGATGCAACCGGAACGCCGTATCCGGAGGAATTTTATCACCTTGCCGCTGCGATGCTGCTATCGCTGCCAGGCGCATTCTGCCTCTATCAAGGAGATGAGCTAGGCTTGCCCGAAGCATCGATTCCAGAAGATATTCCGCCCGAAGCAATCAAAGACCCATTCGGTAAAGCGCTATATCCCGATGTTCCGGGTCGAGACGGATCTCGAACTCCGATGCCGTGGAAAGCGCATGTTGCCCATGCTGGCTTTACCATGGCTCAGTGCTCTTGGTTGCCAATTCCTGATAGCCATATAGAGCGTGCTGTCGATGTGCAACATCCCGATCCGCACTCGTTGTTAAACACATGGCGACGACTAATCCATTGGCGAAAACATCAACCTGCATTGGTAGAAGGACAGCATGACTGCGATGTTCTAGACACCGATGATCCGGTGTTTGGGTTTATTCGCAGAGGCAAAAACCAGCAGCTATTGTGTTTGTTTAACTTTAGCGATACTCCAATTCGATACGATCTACCTACCGATTACAATTGCCAGCAAGTTGAGGGGTCAGGCTTTGAGACAGACTATGACGCGAAAGCGGTTCAACTCCCAGCCTATGGGGCCTTTTTTGGCAATCTCTCGCCCCGCTGATGAGGGCGATCGCCACTCGCGTCCCACGACGGGTTTCTCAAGGGCTCTTCCAGCATCGATAGCTGTGAATCCAAAATCCAAAATCTAAATTCTAAAATCCAAAATCTAGTGGATATTAGTCCTGATTTCCCACCAATCGCATGAGCACGAAAATTAACGCCACGCCCGCCAGCGCCCCTCCGAGATGGGCGATACGGTTCACGCCATCTTGTAGGCCGACCTGCTGCACCTCATTCCAAACCTGGCTGATGACAAACTGCCCCAAAATCAAGACTTCGAGAAGTTTGCGCCAGTTCCAGCTCAGTTTGATTAGGACGCTCACCGCAAACAAGCCAAACACAGCTCCCGATGCGCCCAACGAAACAATCGGCGCGGGTTGCAAAATCCAACTCAGCAGGTTGGCAGCCAATCCAGTAATCACATAGCTGGCGATCACGCCAAATGCGCCCTCTTCTTCTTCAACAATCTTGCCGAAAATGTAGAGCAAAAACAGATTGCCGGATAGGTGTGCCCAGTTGGCATGGCAAAACATCGCCGTGATGAACTGATACCACGCTGGATCTGCCTGATTGAGATAGAGAAACCCAAGCGGCACACTGAACACATGATCCACAATAAACAGTGCCAAGTTGATTAAGATTAGAATGAAGACCCCGTTGTAGAGGGGCTGAGTTTTAGGTTCAAGCGGCTTGGTTTCAATCATGGGAGTGTCCGAGTATCACGCATATGATGCGATGGGAGAGATGGTTTCGCTCTAATCTAGCTTTATTGTAGGAGAGCGCCATCCGATCCGCTGTTCTCCGATACCTGATGGTTCAGGACGTTCAAGATTCATGCCTTACGAGCCCTTACATCACAAATATCGTCCCCAAACGTTTGCAGAATTAGTTGGGCAAACGGCGATCGCCACGACGCTGAGCAGTGCTCTATGCCAACAGCGGATTGCGCCTGCCTATTTGTTTACAGGGCCGCGAGGCACCGGGAAAACATCGAGCGCGCGCATTTTGGCAAAGTCACTCAATTGCCTATCTAAAGAAGTGCCCACAGACACTCCCTGCGGCATTTGCGACGTGTGTCGGGCGATCGCGCGAGGGTCGGCGCTGGATGTCATCGAGATTGACGCGGCTAGCAATACAGGCGTTGATAATATTCGAGAACTGATCGAACGGGCGCAGTTTGCACCGGTGCAGTGTCGATTCAAGGTGTATGTGATTGACGAGTGCCACATGCTCAGCACGGCTGCGTTTAATGCGCTGCTGAAAACACTGGAAGAACCTCCCGAGCATGTCGTCTTTGTATTAGCCACAACCGATCCTCAACGAGTATTGCCGACGATCATTTCTCGATGCCAGCGGTTTGACTTTCGCCGCATTCCTCTCATCGATATGGTGCAGCACTTGATCCGCATTGCCGAGGAAGAACACATCGATATCACGGGCGAGGCGGTTGAGCTGGTGGCCCAAATTTCTCAAGGCGGGTTGCGAGATGCAGAAAGCTTACTCGATCAGCTCAGTTTGCTCGATGGAGCTATCACGATCGATCGCGTCTGGGATTTGGTGGGTGCCGTGCCTGAACGCGACTTGCTAGAACTGGTAAAGGCGATCGCCACCGACAGCGGCACTGCCATCCTCGATGGGGCCCGCCATCTCATGGATCGAGGACGAGAACCGCTGATTGTGCTGCAAAATCTGGCGAGTTTTTATCGAGATTTGCTCATCGCAAAAACGGCGAGCGATCGCCGCGATCTGGCTGCCATTACCGAAACCACCTGGGCAGATATGTGTGAGTTTGTTCAGCAGATGGATATGGTGACGATTTTGGCAGGGCAGCAACACCTGCGTACGAGCGAAGCACAGGTCAAACATACGACCCAGCCTCGTTTGTGGCTCGAAGTTACGCTGATGGGGCTGCTGCCATCGGCGCTCAATCTGTCGTCATCCGGCCCACATTCCCACTCTATAAATCCTGGCTCATCCCGTCAGGCGACTGCATCCCCAACCGCTGGGCGATCGCCCCAGCTCGCATCTCCGCCTAGCCATCCGACTCTCAAGCCAACACCTCAGTCGCCTCCCCAGACGGTCACCTCCTCTTCCCCTCCGACTCAGCAAGAGCCCGCCAAATCCATGTCTCAACCGAGTGCAGAGGGTCTCAAGTCTCCGCCAACTGAGGATTCTCCGCCAGCGCAGCCCGAACAACAATCCACCGCCCAAACAGCCCGCCAAGACCTCAGTCATCTGTGGCAGCAGGTGATTGAACATCTCCATCCGTTGAGCAAGGCGCTGCTTCGCGATCATGGGTACCTCTCTAGCTTTAACGGGCGTCACGTCACGATTGGCATTCGTTCAAAGAATTTGCTCAAGATTGCTCAAAGTAGAATTCCAGATATTGAACAAGCCTTTCGAGCCGCTGTCTCCCAAGACGTGAGCGTGGATGTGGTTGTTAAGACAGACCCAACACCCAACGCTGAGTCGCCATCACCAGCAGAGCGATCGCCCGCTGAGTCGTCTGCGTCATCTGCGTCTGCGCCAGTCCCGCCGCCTCCGACTATATCGACGCCTGTGTCTCCTACCGAGCCGATTACCGAAACACCCCCTCATCCAGCGTCTCAAGCAGAACCCCACCCCGCTGATCAACCATCAACAGCGTCTGCGTCGACTCCTGTCGCAGAAGAAGCGGCAGAGTCCTATGGGATACCAGACTGGCAAGATGACGATGAAGTCTCTAAAGCAGCTCGGCTCTTTGCGCAAATGTTTAACGGCCAAGTGGTCAATTTATCTGATGACATTGACAATGACACGCATCCTCAACCTCGCAATTCGTCAAACCCTCCCGCTCAGCAAGATGACGATGTGCCATTCTGATTGCTGTATCCATCACAACTCTCGCTATCCAATTCACTACTCGATGCGCTGCACAGCCACTCGCAAACCATTATTAATCAACATACGAGCCGTTTCATTTGCATTATTGAGATCGTTGAAGGCTCCCGCTTGCATCACAGCCTGACCATTCACATAGGTATAAAACGCTCCAGGCACAAGCGATTGAACCAGGCGCTGCGTCTGTTCATTGCGGGCATCGACCACGACTCGATATCGCAACCCTAGTCTAGACGATCGATTAGACGACGGTACGGCGGCGGTTCTCTGCTGCAACGGATCGTTATGGACGGTCACAGTCGGCAGACTGCCAGTATAGCCTTGAGGAATATCCCCCGTTGGCACAGGTAATGCATTTGAAGGACGAGGCGTCGTCGGCTGGGGTCGAATCAACGTTCTCAGTAGGTTTCTAGGTCGAGAGCCTGGTGGCTGAGCTGAGGGTGATGGCTGGGCCAATGCTGGTGCGGAGGCTAGCTGATTGATGGGGCTGGCTTGGCCATTATTCCCGTCAGGGCCATCATTCCTGTCAGACATAGGGGGTGGCACAGGAATATCGATAGGCTCTGTGAAATTTGCTACGGGTCGGGTAGGAGGGGCAGTCGCAGCAGAACGGGCATCTGAATTCAATCTTGACGAGGGGGGGGGCAAACGGTCTGCGATCGCCCTTTGCGTTGAGGGAGACGACGCAGTAACTGCCCTGGGTGCCGCAACAGGCGAGGGGGTTGGGGGCTGTGCGGTTTGATTCGATGTCGGGACGGATGGAGGCGGCATAAACCTTTCAATCGACGGAATTCGTTGAGACGACGGTGTAGCAGCCCCGGTGCCCGCTGGGCGAGGAAATGATGCTGCCGTTCGAGAGGATGCCGCCGCAACAACGCGGCGTGGAGCCGCAACTGGAATCGGCACGTTGCCGGTCAAATCGACTTCCCCAGTCATGCGCGCTTCCGTTAGGTCATTGCCAAACGCCGGAGCTGGATGTTCGGCTGCTTCAACATTGAGGTCGTGGCGAGTATTGTTTTGAAACTGATTATTGCCTGGATGATCAGGCGTTCCGAGGTCAGGCACCGCGTGGGCGATCGCCACGATTCCGTCTCGACGGCTCCCGTCGATGACATTATTTCGCAGCACCGGACGAGCATACCCTTGAATAACAATGCCATCTCGGTTGTTGAGCAAGCGATTCTCGATCAGGTGGGGCGCAGCATTCTGACTAACATTAATGCCAAACCCAGTTTGTTCAAATACGTTTTCTCGGACGACAGCCTGCCCCGACCCAAAAACTGTGATGCCGTTCGCGCCATTCTGACGAAACAGATTATCTTGCACGATGGGCGAACTGTCGCCGTTGACCGACATCCCATCATGGACATTGTTGCTAAAGGTGTTGCGGGCAACAGTTGGGCTACTCGACTCAATCCACAATCCGTAGCCTCGGGCGTTTGGGTTTCTGACCGTCACCCCTGTCAACGTGGCATCATTAGCTCCCAAAATGGCGATATTTTGTCCAGCAACGGTGGGGCTGAGAAATCGACCTCCTCCTCGGATCAGAATGCCGTCTCCCTGAGTACTTGGATTTCCCTGAATCGTGACTCCAGGCTTCATCCTCAACGGAAATTGCTCGCCTGACTCGGCACTATAGGTTCCGGGTGCAAGCATGATGACCGTTCCGGGCTGAGAGTGCTCCAGCGCTTGAGTAATCGTTCTAAAGGGCGATCGCTGGCTGCCATCGCCATGGGTGTCATGACCCAAGATTGGATTGACGAAGAATAACCTTGTCGAGGTGGCCTGCGGTGTAGATGCTCGACGCACCTGAGATGATAAAGCCTGTGAATTCGTTTGGGCGATCGCCCCGGTTTGACTAATGAATGAAACGGTGACTGCAAGCCCAAGCCCAGCGGCCAGGAGCATTCGACGTGAAGACGTTCCTACTCTGTCGCCCCGACCCACGCCAGAAAATTCGTTTCCTCTTCTAAGTAAATCGTAGGAATAATGCAACACCATAATGTCCCTCATCTCACCGGATGCTCCAAACAAACGCTAGACAACAATCAGGAAATCGATCGCAATGCGATCGCTAAACGCGGCCTCTACCTCATTAAAAAATTTCGCGCTAATAAGCCAGCAGGGGGGATGCCGTTTTGGTCAATCAGATTTGCAAGAACAAAACTGCCGTATTTGATACTAGATGAACGGGATTCACATCAATTAAATCTCGGATAAATCTCGGACGAATTAAAGGTAGATGGTCTAAATTTTGCCTGATTTTTTTCAGATTTAAACCTATAAATCTAAATTTTTTTGAACTTCCTGTTCTAGAGAGTTGGAATTTCGCGCAGGTTTATAGCCTTATTTGTGTGTAGACTCCGCGCGGCGCGCGGGGTCTACACACGTTCCGCGAGGATGTAGAGCGATAATACCTATTCAAATATTCGTGCAGACTAAAATCCCCGGATTCTGCCAGAATCCGGGGATTTATTCAGCTAAATCGCATGGTTTAGCTTGTGAGATTGCGGTTTACTCTGTCAGGATTCGCAACGCGTCTATAGCCGTCAAACCCTTTTCAAACCCTTTTCTAAAGCTGGTCAAGCTGCGCCTTCAGGTCTTCGAGCTCGGCATCAACGGCCTCATCCCTGGGTGCATCACTCGATTCCGTGGCGCCTTCAATTTGAGGTTGATCTGCAGAGCCTCCTAGCATTTGAGCTTTCATAGCGGCGAGTTCGTCATCGACATCAGACCCCGATTCAAGCTGTGCAAATTGGCTCTCTAGATCAGCTCCCGCCAGTTCGGATGCAGCTTGCGATCGCGCTTCCATCATCATGACTTTCTCTTCCATGCGCTCAAAGGCTGCCATCGAACTGCCCGTGCCAAGCTGTCCTACCGTGTTTTGGAGCTGCTCGTTGGCTTTCGCTGCGCTAGCACGAGCCTTGAGCATATCTTTCTTGGTTTTGGCTTCAGAAATCTTACCTTCAAGGGCAATCAGATTTCGCTTTAATGTTTCAACGCTCGTGCTCTGCTGGTCAAACTGAGTCTGAAGAGATGCTGCAGTTTCAGCTTGGGTCTTTTTGCGGCTAAGAGCCTGCCGCGCCAATTCTTCGTCTCCTTTTTGCAGAGCAAGCTGGGCGCGTTGATGCCACTTGCTTGCTTCCGATTGAGCTTGGTTAAGCTGTTGCTGAGTCCGTTTCTGACTGGCGATCGCTCGCGCCACAGCCTGACGCATCTGCACTAGATCTTCCTGCATATCGATGATCGCCTGATCCAAGATTTTTTCTGGATCTTCAGCAGCGCCCACCATCGCGTTAAGGTTTGAGCGAACCACCCGGCTCACACGGTCAAATAGTCCCATAGCTCAATCTTTCCCCTCGGAAATACAGTAAGCAGTTATAGGTTTCTTAGCTTGGTCTACCCATCTAGTTTAATCAATTGAAACGGCTCCTATCCGCCCCAATCCCAAAATTTGACGACATTCATAAAAAAATGGGAGCGATGTCACTCCCATTTTGACGAGAACAATCAGAATTTGTCACTAAATCTGCGGAACGTACTGCTCCTTCTCCGGAACAGGAGTATATTCTGCAACAATTTGGCGAAACTCTTCACCGTCAATGGTTTCTTTCTCAATGAGCAAGTCTACGAGGCGGTCGATCGCAGCCCGATTCTCCCGGACAAGCCGACGCGCTTCGTCATAACAACGCTCGACGATTGAGCGCACCTGGGCATCGATCCGAGACGCGATTTCATCAGAATATTCCGAGCGAGTCATTAGGTCACGGCCCAAAAACACCTCGCTCTGTTGGCTCTCCAGAGAAATGGGGCCAAGATCAGACATGCCAAACCGCGTCACCATCTGACGAGCCATGCCAGTCACTTGCTGGAGGTCGTTGCCCGCGCCGGTCGTCACTTCGGCATCCCCAAAGATGACCTGTTCAGCGGCGCGCCCGCCGAGCGCTCCAGTAATTCGAGCCATCAGCTGGGAGCGAGAAATCAAGCCCTGCTCTTCATTGGGCGTAAACCAGGTCAAACCGCGCGCCTGCCCTCTGGGAATGAGCGTCACTTTCTGAACCGGATCATGATCCTTCAACAAGGTGCCGATGATAGCGTGCCCCAGCTCATGATAAGCAATCAAACGTTTGCTCTTGCTGTCGATTAGCGGGGTGCCTTCCATACCTGCAACCACGCGATCAACGGCATCATCGATTTCGAGCATCGTGATCGCTTCCTTGCGGCGACGAGCCGTTAGGATTGCCGCTTCGTTGAGCAGGTTTGCTAAATCAGCTCCGGTAAACCCTGGGGTGCGACGGGCGATCGCATCAAGAGACACTTCAGGGGCCAGCTTCTTATTGCGGGCATGTACTTGCAACACCTCTAACCGTCCCTTAATATCGGGTGGATCAACCATGACCTGGCGATCAAACCGTCCAGGACGAAGCAATGCTGAATCGAGCACGTCAGGACGGTTGGTAGCGGCAATAATGATGATGCCAGTATTGCCTTCAAATCCGTCCATTTCGGTAAGCAGCTGATTGAGAGTCTGCTCCCGCTCATCATTACCGCCTCCGATACCGGCACCTCGCTGCCGTCCGACCGCATCAATCTCATCAATAAAAATGATGCAGGGTGCATTCTCTTTCGCTTTCTTGAACAGGTCGCGGACGCGGGATGCACCCACACCGACAAACATCTCAACAAATTCAGACCCGGAGATGCTGAAAAAAGGAACGCCTGCTTCGCCCGCGATCGCCTTAGCTAGCAAGGTTTTACCCGTACCTGGAGGACCGACCAATAACACGCCCTTCGGAATCCGTGCGCCAACTGCCGTAAAGCGCTCAGGCTTTTTCAAAAACGAGACGACTTCTTCGAGCTCTTCTTTGGCCTCTTCGATTCCCGCTACATCATCAAACATGACCCCCGTCTTGGCTTCCATTTGGAAACGTGCCCGAGACTTACCAAAGTTCATGGCTTGTCCAGGACCTCCGGCACCAGATCCAGAGCGGCGAAACAAAAAGAACAGTCCGCCAATCAATAGAATGGGGAAAATAAGATTTCCTAACAAGCCCCAGATTGCCCCATCATTTCGGGGTGGATGGGTGTCAAAGTTCACACCGTCTTCTCTCAACCTGGAGATCAGCTCAGGAGCATTACCAGGCAAATCGACTCTCAAGCGACGAACTCGATCATCGAGCTGGTCAACTGCTTCGACAATGGCAGTTCGCCCACCATCGTACAAATCAACACTGGTCACTCGACCCGAATCGAGATATTCCAGAAATCGACCATAGGTCATCCGACTATTTGCGGTGTTTCCTCCGATATCCATCGCTGAGGACGAAAATGCCCCCTGCCAGAAAAAGAATCCAATGACTAAAACTGGCAATGTCCAGAGGAGAATCACTCTCCAGGAAAGTTTCATAACCCTAAGCGCCTCTAATAACAGCAGTTGAATTAGTTGAATTAAAGTACGCGCAGCCTAACACTGCCCAACAAGATTTCGTTTCTAATCAACTCTAATCAATCACAGATGTGGCTCAGACTTCTGCGTCATCTTTACTATCGTACGCGGTTAGGAGAATCGACAAGAATTGACAAAACCACAAATTCTGAGTGTAAATCTTAATTAAATTTAACGTAATGAGGGGACATCGGGCAACTAAGGAAAAAATCAGGGTTTGCCGATGCCTGTTAAATCGATGCTAACGTGTCCTGCTGGTTGCTGAATGCCTAGAGATAGTTAGATTGATATCTCATATAGCTCAACTCTGTTTCTAAGAAATTGGAGACAATCTTAAAGAACACTTGTACTGAAAATCAGGATGTGATAGAACAATTGTATTATCTGGTGACGTCAGGTTGTGCAGCGAGATGGCGTCGGCAGCATGAGTACTGATTTGAATAGAGGTACAAACCCCATGACTGGCAGGCAATCCTCCAATATTCCAGATACGGTTTTGAGCGTCGATTTGGGGCGCACTGCAACAAAAGCTTGCGTGGGTCGCAGTCCTGCTGATGTGGTTCTTATTCCCGCCAATGTCGCTCATTTAACGGTGGAGCAGGTGCGTAAGGGGGGCTTTGAGTCTCAGCCTACCGACCCCCTGCTCGACATCTGGTTAGAGTTTCAGGGTAAAGGCTTTGCGATGGGGCAGCTTGCGGCTGATTTCGGCGCAAACTTGGGAGTCGGACAATCGAAGGTTGAAGATGCGTTGGTGAAAGTTTTAGCATCGGCTGGATATTTTGACCTGAAAGGCAGCATCGGGGTGGTGCTGGGGTTGCCATATCACTCCCAGGAGCAGTTTGACCAAGAGAAGGAGCAGGTCATCGGCTTGTTGCGATCGCCCCATGTGATGAACTACCGAGGTGAATTTCGGGCAATTGATATTCAGCAAATCTGGGTCATGCCAGAAGGCTATGGCAGCCTCATCTGGTGCGAAGCCCACGGAAAGAAATCCACTCCTGATTTTCCCAATTTATCAGTTGGCGTAGTGGATATCGGTCATCAAACGACCGACTTTCTCATGATTGATCGATTTCGATTTGCGCGAGGGGCCTCTCAGAGCGTGCCCTTTGCAATGAGCCAGTTTTATGAGAATGTGGCAAGCCAGATTCAAGGGGCTGATAGTCAATCCCTATCGCTAATTGAAGCAGTTCATCGCCCCGAAGGTGAGAGGTTTTTCCGCCCTAGAGGGACTGCAATTCCGACTAACCTAGACGATATTTTACCCAGCTTGCGACGAAGTTTTGCCCGCGAGCTATCCAATCGGCTTGTGTCGTGGCTGCCTGAGCGCGTGACCGATGTGGTTGTCAGCGGCGGCGGCGGTGAGTTTTTCTGGAATGAGCTTCGTCCGCTCTTGCGCGAAGCTAAGCTGAAAGGTCACTTAGCAAAACCGTCTCGCAAGGCAAATTCGTTGGGCCAGTATATCTACGGCGAGGCACAGATTGCGATCCTCTCAAGTCAGCTTGTTGCGAGCAAGAGCGCCTAATTTAGACTGCTTAGGGCGCTTCATTCACGAAGTTCATCATTCATATGCGGGAGGGGCACGATGAGATTGGATGCAGATCAGTTTAATCCTGTCAATTATGATGTGGTCTTTAAGGAATCGGTCACCGATCAAGCCTTGCTAGGAGCCATTGAACGAGCATTAGCAACTCAGCCATACGCCAGTTTCAGTGATTTATGTAAGCAAGCACTGCGGCAGTCGCTCCTAGGAGCTGAAATGTCGTCTACGATGCCCTTGTTCTTAGAATTGCAGCGTCAGATTGTTGACTTGAGGGTCAGTTTGGCAAACCTTGAATATCGGCTGAGGGGCGATCGCCCCACCCCAAGACAGGAGAATTTGGATCACCCATTCGATCATCTCGATCATCAATTCACACGGCTCTCAAGTCGCCTGGGTGAAACGCGTTCAACGATTCCGTTCAACCCACGAGAATCGCGGGAATCACCCGAGCCCGAGCGAGTTCCAGCAACGATATCGAGAGCCTCCGATCCCCTCTTAGATCGATTAGCGCCTATCTTGGATGACTTCTGAATTCCTTGAATCCAATCTTTGAATCCAATCTTTGAATCCAACCTTATAAATCCAGCAATGCCAGAACCTATCCAAACCTCTAGCAAGTTTTCGGATAAGCACTTAGCGGACGGCTGAAATGCGAATCACGTATGGATGGTAGCTATTTTCCTGATATGAGCCGACCCAAATCTCATACGTGCCTGAAAACCACTGACCTGCAATTCCTGGATTGACGCCCGAATAGTCGTCATTGCACCAACTTCCGCCCGGTCCGCGAATCACGAGCGTTGTATCGTCAGGGCTCTGAATTTCGAGGCTGAGATAGTCAAAGAATTCGGTCAATGTCATCCGGTGATCGGGGGGGCCATCCACGAAGCCAACACACGATCCAGTATCGGTTTCGGGGCGACCTGCCACAGCGCTAGCAGCCTGTTGCCCTCCGCTAATGCCTCGTACTGTGATTGGATCAGGACTAAAGCTAGGGCTTAGCGTCACATTCTCAAACAGTGTGACCTGCTGAGAGGGCTGCACAACTTGGGCCTGTGCAAGACGACCTATCCGCAATCCATTGGCCGAAATCATGCTTGCAAGAGTTAGCCCAATCCCAACGATCAGTGTTTGGATACGCATAGTCATTAGGAAATGAATAGGAAATGAAACTTAAACTAGAGAGAGGCTCTTGCCTATCGTAATCCGGCGGGGATCTATTTTGTCAGAGCGATCGCCTGCTGAAGGCGGGGCTGGTCGAACCCTCGTTGATGCAGCAGTAGCCACGATTGCACGAGGTCGGGGCCGTGAAGATCTCCGGTGAGTGCAGCCCGAAGTGTCCGCATGACCAGACCTTTTTTCATATTTTTATCTTTTGTGACTTGTTTAATGATTGATTGAGCATTTGACTCGGTATCAAACGGCGGATTGTCTTCAAGCGATTCTAAAACCCCTTCTAACACCACAGATGCCCCATCTTGCTGAAGCTGTTGGATTGCAGCTTCTTTCACGTCGATGTCGCGCCTAAATAAATAATCGCTCATCGGAACGGCGTCATCGAGGCGAGTGAGGCTTGCCCCAATGAGTTGGGAAATTTGGTTAAGCCAGGGGCGATCGCCTACCGGGTCAAATTCAAACCCTGCATCTTGCCAAAATGGAATGAGTAGATCGGTGATCTCGTCGGCAGATTTGTGATGAAGATACTGGCTATTAAGCCAGTTGAGCTTATCCCAGTCAAATTTGGCTCCGGCTCTGTTGACCCGGTCGAAGCTAAACTGACTAGCGGCTTCGCTCAGCGTAAACTGCTCTTGAGTGGAGTCAGGGGGCGACCAGCCTAACAGCGTCATGTAGTTAACCATCGCCTCTGGAACGTATCCCATCCGCTGAAAGTCTGAAATAGATGTCACCCCGTCTCGCTTTGAAAGCTTCTTACCCGATGGGCTAAGGATCAAAGGCGTATGAGCAAACTGAGGGACATCAGAGCCAAGCGCCTCATACAGCAAAATTTGCTTAGCGGTGTTTGCGATGTGGTCTTCGCCGCGAATGATATGAGTGATGCCCATGTCTACATCATCGACTACAACCACAAAGTTATACAGCGGTTGTCCGATCTCGCCTGCCGGGGCCCGACGGGCAATGACCATATCGCCGCCCAGGTCGCTCCCTTTCCAGGTCATTTGCCCCCGCACCATGTCATTCCATGAGATCACCCGGTCATCATCAATCTTGAAGCGAATGACCGGCTGTCGCCCTTCTGCCTGAAACGCGGCCTGTTGTTCGGCTGTGAGATGGCGATGGCGATTATCGTAGCGCGGCGGCTGTCCCTTAGCTTCGTAGGATGCGCGAATGGCGTCAAGTTCGTCTTCGGTGCAGTAGCAGTGGTAAGCGCGACCTTGATCCAGCAGAGTATTGATGTGTTGTCGATAAAGCTCGGTTCGTTTGCTTTGAAAGGAGGGGCCTTCATCCCAGGTCAAGCCTAGCCAGCTTAACCCCTCTAAAATACTTTGGGTAAATTCTGGGCGCGATCGCTCGACATCCGTATCTTCAATTCTCAGGATGAACTGACCGTGATGGTGTCGGGCAAATAACCAATTGAAGACAGCCGTGCGGGCGGTGCCGATGTGGAGATTACCAGTTGGGCTAGGGGCAATGCGAACGCGAACAGTCATAGTGAATATTAAGCATGGTGCGGTTTTGCATCCTTCATTCTAACGAGAATATCGCAGTGTGCGCCTGAGTTGAGCGCACACTGCGATCGATCAACTAGCGTTCTCCCAGAATGCAGTGAACTGAAATTTCTTGCTCTCGACCCTGAATTCGAATGATGCCGACGTCTCGACTCAGGTAGCGATCGCCCACATGAGCAAGCGTGGCATCTGTGACGAGCAGTTTGTAGGGATTATTTTCAAGGACCATTTTGTTAATGGACTCTAAGCGAGCTGCCACATTCACCGTGTCTCCAATGACCGAATAATTGAGACGTTGAGAACTTCCGATGCTGCCTGCCGTCACCAACCCCGTGTGAACCCCAATCCCAAACTCGATCGTAGGACTCCCTTCTGAAGAAAGCTGGTGATTGAGCCGATGGAGCTGATGCCGCATCGAGAGGCTGGCGGCAATCGCATTGACGGCACTTTGGCGAATATCCTGTGCATTAGCCTGGTGCGCGGGGTCGCCAAACACTGCCATGATTTCATCCCCAATATATTTGTCGATAATGCCGCCATGAGCTGTGATGCAAGCAGACATCACATTAAAGTAGCGATTTAGCCAATCGACGAGCTGTTGAGACGGCAGCCTCTCTGAAACAGACGTAAATCCTCGAATATCAACAAACAGCACGGTTGCTATGAGCTCCTGTGCTTGAATTTTGCCCTGCTGAAAGATCTCGGCTTTCCGCTGCCAAATCAGTTTTGCCATCTCTGGGGCAACATGCATCGAGAACAAATCCATGAGTTGCTGCTTTTCATACTGTTCTCGAAGCTGGATGCCCATCGCTGCAAGCACAATGGTGCCAATGGGGGCGGCGACCGGAACCCACCACCCCGCCCCAAACAGCAGCAGGGCAATCGTAAACCAAGCGACGGGCACGCCAGTGGCGATCGCCAAACGGCTTTGAGGCCCTTTAGAAACCAGCAACCCCGTGATGCCAACGCTCAAACCCATCAGGAGAATCGCATCAACCCAGCGAGGCGATCGGCGCAGCAGGCGATCGTTTAACAAATTATCGACTAATGCAGCATGTAAGTAGACGTTTGAGGTAGGAGGAACCTGATCA
Source organism: Elainellaceae cyanobacterium (assembly GCA_051117335.1). Lineage (GTDB taxonomy): Bacteria > Cyanobacteriota > Cyanobacteriia > CAZCXK01 > CAZCXK01 > DBGGTD01. Next base: position 79,583 of record JBNPEB010000039.1, on the reverse strand, counting down.
AACGGAGTTTGGAGCGTATCAACCCCAGTCGCCGTTACGCCAACCAGCACGATTTTATTCGCCAAGACGCTCGGATTAACCGCCCCATTCAAAATGCAGTGTATTGGATAAGCGACTACATCACCGGGTTCAAAATGGCTACGGCAAGGCTGTTCGAGTTCTCCTGCCGAATGAATCACCTCAGAGTGATGAACTGAACCGGGCCAATTGATCCAAACGTGGCGATTGGGCGATGTCAGAACCGACTTCATCCGATGAGGGTCGTAGTCTGAATCAACCGATGCCCCAGCCGTCATTTGTAAACTCTCGTGATAGGTTTGCACGAGGGCAAGCCCTAGTGCAGGGGTGTTGCCGTGATAAAGCCACATGCGGCGGCTGATACCGTCAGGCTCAGAGGAGACAATAACGTGCCCTTTGTCAGCAGCCACGGATGCCAACCTCGATGTGGGCTGAATCGTCTGACTCTGGGAGTTGGCGGCAACGGCCAACACCACATTCCACTGGTCAGCGATCGCCCTGGCAAATTCAGCATCATCCGACGTGCTTTCTGCAAATAGAATATCAAACCCGATAGCGGCTGGAAGCGATGCCTCTAGCTTTCGCAGCAACTCTGCGTAACGGCGTCGAGGAATCGGGAAACTGCCATCTTGCTCTAACGTGGCATCATCAATGGCAATTACGGCAATTCTAGAATCCCAGCCTGGGGTAGAAAATACGGCATTTCTAAGATGAAAAAGCGAGTTATAGCTGATTCGCTCTAATGGTTGCCAAACTCCAAGCTGCCACAGCCCGATTGAAAGCGCCGAAATCACCAACCCCGGCAGCAGCGATCGCCTCCGCAAATATCTCCCGATGCGTTGACCTCGGGAGCGTACGGTTTCTGGCTGATTTTGCGGCAATTTGCAATCTTGAACTGCCATTAGGGTGAGGGTTTTTAACTAAGAATTGGGAGGCATTACAAGAGAGGGTGTAAACAAAACGAATAAAGATAATCTCTGAGAAATGACCGGGAGCAATCTCGCGTTGATGACTAAATCTAGATATGCTCTAGCGCGCAACAAATTCGTGAGTTCGTTCGTCGCCAACCGGGTTACGGACGGTAACGCGGACATACGGCTCAAGAGGAGATGAGGGAATGAATGTACTAAACTGCCCATTCGAGCGAGTCGCAATGTCTTGCCCGTTAACCTGCACGAGATTGGCAGGATCGGCTTGACCGCTCAAAATGATACCACCACTTGTCCGCCGAATGGTGCGAGTCCTAAATTGCAATACGCGGTCGATTGGCTGAGGCTCTGTCGGAGGCTGTCCGGGAATAATCACCGTGGCAAATCCAGGATTCACAACCACCGTCTCTCCTTGTGCGCTCGCTTCAACCGAGCCTGACAGGGTGGCAACCCCGGTTTTGCCAACCTCATCTACGTTTACGCCGAAAATAGTACCCCGGACGGCAGCAACTCCAGCAGGTGTCTCAATCTCAAGCTCTGAGCTCGGATGGGTAAACCGACGAATTTGCAGTCGCGCCTGCCCCCGATCAACTCGAAGCGCAGTAACGCGCCCCCCATCGCTCAAGACCATTAATGTTTTGACGAGAAGCCGGGTATTTTCGGCAACTCGAACCGCTCCAATTTGAGTATCGAGTTCTAGCACCGACGTAGACTGTAACGCCGTATCAATGCCATGCCCCACTTGTTGTAGGCGATCGCCCACTCGGGCAGGTCGTAAGGCTTCACCCCGACGATATTGAACTGTGCCTGCTGTCTGCCGAACCTCTAACCACCGCTGTCCCGGCGGAACCTGAAGCTCTTGCGACCGGGCAGAAGAAGCTCCTAGGATCAGACCCGTTGCTAGCCCCAACCCGGTTAAGGTTTTCCAGACCCGTTTAGTGAAATCTGATTGCGGTATCTGGACTGGAGATATAACGGGGGGAATTAAACCAGGCGTGACGTGAGGCGCTTTGGTTTGATGAGACGTGTCTTGATCAGATTCAGCTTGACAACAATCCATGACTGCAACGTTTTCCGTAAACCATGTCAATAAAGATAGTTGGGTAATACACTGATTCGAATCGATGCAAGCCCCTGTTGTGTTTAAATTTTCTCTATACGTATAATCTATCAAATCCCTATCAAAGTAATCCATCAACTTCTCCGTGGAATTAATGAGTCTTGACCTAAACTTCATGATTGATTTCGCTTCAGCCGGATAATTTTGGGCGATCGCCACACTAATACCAATTCTCGATTTTGGATTTGCGATTTTGGATTGACGGCCACCAACCCTGCAAGGGGTCTAGCCTGTTCATTGGTAGCCTTACTTTGAAGAATTGGTATAAACCAAGAAGCAGTTCAATTACCGCCGTGCTCGACTCAAGCGTGTACCACTAAAGCTCTACGGGCCAGCGTGCATAGAGCTCCTGCGCTGCGAGGGGTTCTACAGACGTTCAGCGTCCTAACACGAGAGCGTAAGGCTATAGATACGTTTGCAATTAAGGAACTGTCATCACAATTTTGCCAGTTGCATGCTCCGTTTCGCTGTATTGATGCGCCTCTGAGGCGTCTGACAGCGGATAGGTGCGATCGATGACAACCTGCAATTTGCCATCATCAAGAAACTGGTTGAGAACCATCAAATCATCGTGATTGGGCTGTACCAAAATTGTTTTACAGGTTTGCCCCGGCCACAAAACGGTCAGAAAACTATAAAAAATCACATCTAGATTGGGCAAGGTTGTGACGTAAACCCCATTGGGCGTTAAAGCGCTCTTACAGTCTGAGAAGGTGCGCTTACCCGCCGCATCAAAGATGATGTCATAGCGAACTGATTCTTGGGTGAAGTCAGTTTGGTGATAGTCGATGGCGCGGTCGGCTCCGAGGCGCGTGACCAGATCAAAATTAGATTGACTGCATACGGCTGTAACAGTCGCACCCATCGCCTTGGCAAGCTGAACCGCAAAGGTGCCGACGCCCCCAGATGCACCGTTGATTAAAACGCTTTGCCCTGCTTGAAGGCTGCCCTTGTCGCGGAGCGCCTGGAGCGCTGTAACACCGGCTATAGGAATGGCTGCCGCCTCGCTGTAGCTAAGAGTTGGAGGCTTGGGGGCTATGGCTTGACTAGGAACCGCTGCAAGTTGGGCATACCCGCCACCCTTGATTGGGTTGAGCGTTCCATACACCTCATCACCTGGCTTGTAATCGGTTTGCCCGCGAACTTCTACTACCTCACCCGCCAGATCTGAACCGAGTATTCGAGGAAATGCCCCACCCGGAATAAACCGCAGCATGCCTGCTCTGATTTTCCAATCGATGGGGTTAACGCTTGCCGCATGCACCTTGACCAGTATCTGATTGTCTCCGAGCGACGGATCAGGCACATCAGAATAGCTTAAAACCTCTGAGGATCCGTAGCGATCAATGGTTACTGCTTTCATGCCAAGCCACCTAAATCAGCTGATGTCTCACGTCTTACCCTAGTGGGTTCTGTGAGTTGAATCTACATCCTGCGGTGGAGTTTTGCGTAAACAAACCATGCGTCAACGGTTAGGCATCTCGCTGAATTTGAGCGAGGATTTCATCTAGAATCTCCTGCGCTCCTTGTTCCCTCAATAGCTTCCCCAGCTTAATTCCTAAGGCCTCAGCAGTATCGAGCGATCCGGAGACGCGATCTTTCACTACGCGCTTACCATCTAGGCTGGCAACCAAGCCGATAATCGTTAATGTCTCGCCCACTACCTCTGTATTGACTCCAATCGGAACCTGACAGCCTCCCTCAAGTTCTCGTAAAAATGCTCGCTCTGCATAGCATCGCTGAGCAGTCGCAGAATGCTCTAGTGCCTTAAGAAGCGACAGAATATCGGAATCCTGGCTGCGGCACTCAATGCCTAATGCTCCTTGACCCACCGCGTGGAGCGAAATATCAGGAGAGATGACTTGGTGAATGCGATCGCCCATGCCCATCCGCTTTAAGCCCGCGACGGCCAGAATGATAGCATCATAGTCCCCGTTATCGAGTTTCTGTAAGCGCGTGTTGAGATTGCCCCGCACATCTTTAAAGGTCAAGTGGGGATAGTGGTGCCGCAACTGGGCAAGCCGACGCAGCGACGATGTACCAATCACGGCTCCTTCGGGTAAGGTGTCTAATTGGCGATCGCCATATTTGGAGTGCATCACCAGAGCATCGGAAGGGTCTTCCCGCTCCGTGACACAGCCGAGCATTAGCCCATCGGGCAACCGAGTGGGCAAGTCTTTGAGAGAATGCACCGCAAAGTCGATTTCGTCTTGCAGCATTCCGAGCTCTAATTCTTTTGTAAACAGCCCTTTGTCGCCGATTTTTGACAGCGCCACATCTAAAATTTTGTCCCCGTGGGTGCTCATTGTATGCACCTCAAACGTGCGATCGGGGAATGACTTTTGCAACTGTTCTTGAACCCAATGGGTTTGAATAAGAGCCAGTTGACTCTTCCGGGAACCTATCCGAACGGTACGAGGAGGACTCGCGATCATGGGTATCGTGTTATCTCAACTCTAAATCTCACGCACTAGGCTAAATGTGCCATCCCTGACAGCTTACCGCAGTGCGTACCCCGAATTGTGTTGCAAGATGTTTCAGGATATTTAGGAATATTTAGGATTTGTTTGATGGATTCGACATGACTCATTAGAAAATTAGAAACATTTGTATTGCTAGTTAATAATTACCCCGATGGCTCGCCTCCTAACTCCGTATTTCTAGGTATTTCAGACGTATAAAGTTAGCGTAAACAGACGCAAATCCCTGATCTGACAACAAGATTAGTATCGCTAACAACATCCCTGATGCTTCATTTATCTTTATACTCGTATGTACGTTGATAGACGACATTCAATCAGGCAGCACGTAAACAGCATCAATATGAATGTGAATTCAGGGTTTTCTGCCGTTCTCAGATCGCATCTGTATCCTGCTTAGTTTTGATTGTGAGTCAGTTGTGAGTCAAGCATCTTGGTGCGGCCATAGCAGGGCGATCGCCACAAGTAAGGACGTAGGTGTTCACATCCTCCCAGGTAGAAAATCCATCATCCATGCAAGACGACCCCAATACGACCGGGCAACTGTTTCAAGAATCAGTTGTAATCCGCAATCCAATAGCCAGCTCTAGAATGGCAGGTCACGAGTGCCCCCAAACGAATGTGTCGTTTGATGATCCTGAGCACCGCTACTACCGCTTTTTGGAGAATTCGGTGGCAGGAGTTTTCCGAATCGCGCCTAACGGGCGATATGTGTACGCCAATTCAATCGTTGTCAACACGCTCGGCTATCAAACGTCTCAAGAGCTAATTAATGCGGTTGACCATGCAGATGCTCAGTTTTATGTCGATGCCAGCCAGTACCATTTGCTAATTCAGACTCTCGCAGAGAAAGACGTTGTCCAAGAGTTTGAATGCCAACTCTACCGAAAAGATGGCAACGTAATCTGGGTTTCCAAAAATATTCGTGCCGTTCGCGATCAGGCCAATACATTACTGTATTACGAAGGCATCTGTATCGATATCACCAAACGAAAGCATATAGAAGCCGAATTGTATCAGGCAAAAGTAGAACTAGAGCGCAAAGTGGAAGAGCGCACCGCTGCCCTTCGAGAGTCTAATGATCAGCTCATCGAAGAAGTTGCAGAACGCCGGCAGGCTGAGCTGGCGTTTCGAGCCGCAAAAGTTCAGCTTGAGGCTGTTTTAGAGGCTGTTCCAGGAATTGTATCGTGGATTAGCTCAGATCTGCGCTATTTGGGCGTTAACCAACGACTCGCCAAAACCTTCAACCTCCCGCCTGAGGCATTTGTCAATCAAGACATTGGCTTTCTGCACACCAGTAGCGAATTTAATACATTCGTCCGCGATTTTTTTGCAAGCCCAGCTCAAGATGCCTTTCGAGAAGTAGCGGCTAATGTTCACGGCACGCTCCGAAATTTTCTAATCGTTGCACAAAAGTATGATCACAACCGAGCCGCATTTACAGTTGGCATTGACATTACCGAACGCAAGCAGGCCGAATCTGCTCTAAAACAGGCCGAAGCAAAGTATCGCGCCATTTTTGAAAATGCAGTCGAGGGGGTGTTTCAATCGACACTCGACGGGCACTATATCAGCGCAAATCCTGCTCTAGCAAGAATTTACGGCTACAACTCACCACAAGAACTGACGGCAAGCCTAACCAGTATTCAAAAACAGCTCTATGTAGACCCAAATCGGCGCAGCGAATTTATTTCGGCATTGCAGAAAAATGATGCGGTGATCGGGTTTGAATCTCAGGTCTATCGAAAAGATGGACGGCTCACCTGGATTTCTGAAAATGCGCGAGCCGTGCGCGATGAAACGGGTGCGTTGCTGTACTACGAAGGTACGGTCGAAGACATAACCGAGCGTCGTGACGCGCAAGACGCACTGCATAAAGCTAAAGAGGAATTAGAAAGCCGAGTAGAAGAACGCACTCGCGCCCTTCAAGATTTAAACACTCGGCTCATGAGTGAGATTTCTGAACGGCAACGTATCGAAGCCGCATTGCGAAACTCAGAAGCGGAACTACGAGCACTGTTTGCCGCGATGACCGATTACATCGTGGTATTTGATGCTCAAGGCACCTACCTGAAGATGGTTTCAACCAATACTGAGCTGTCCTACCAACCTGATATTCAGCGCATTGGGAAAACCGTTTACGAGGTTCTTCCTGAGTGGCAAGCATCGCTATTCGTGATTTATATTCAGCGGGCGTTAAATACGCGGCAAACCGTCAATCTAGAGTACAGCTTGCCTGTTCATAATCCCGATCAACTGCCTGACTCTACTCTTCCTGAGGCTTGGTTTTCGGCCAGTGTTTCTCCGATGCCTGCTAACCAGGTGATTTGGGTTGCGCGAGACATCACTGAACGCAAGCAGGCTGAATCTGCCTTGCGCCAAGCCGAGGAAAAATACCGCAGCATTTTTGAGAACGCCGCTGAAGGTATTTTTCAAACGACGCCCAGTGGAATATTTATCAGCGCGAACCCTGCTCTAGTTGACATGTATGGGTATCGGTCGGTGGAGGAACTCAGAGTGGAGTTACCGGATGCAAGACATCTCTATATCGACCCGGATCGGCGATCTGAGTTTATTAGAGAACTTGAACGGCACGATGCGATTTTTAATTTTGAATCCGAGATTCGTCGTAGAGACGGCAGCATTATCTGGACATCTGAAAATGCGCGAGCGGTACGAGATGCCGATGGCGAGTTGCTGTATTACGAGGGTACGGTCGAAGATATCACCGAGCGCAAGCAGACCGAGATTGCGCTCCAGGCAGAACAAGAAAAGTCAGAAAGGCTCCTGCTTAACATTTTGCCGATGGCGATCGCCGAACAGCTTAAACAGCAACCTAGCTCAATTGCGGATCGCTTTGATGATGTGACCATCTTGTTTGCAGACATTGTTGACTTTACGAGCCTCTCAGCTCGCGTTCAGCCAACCGAGCTAGTCAACCTGCTGAATGACATTTTTTCTAGCTTTGATCAGCTTGCCGACCATCATCAGCTAGAGAAGATTAAAACCATTGGAGATGCTTATATGGTCGTCGGCGGGCTGCCCACTTCTCGCCCCGATCATGCGTTGGCGATCGCAGAAATGGCGCTTGACATGCAAACCAAAATCACCCGATTCAAGCGTGATAATGGTGAACCATTTCAGCTTCGGATTGGTATTCACACAGGGCCAGTTGTGGCGGGGGTGATTGGCATCAAAAAATTTATCTACGACCTATGGGGCGACACCGTTAATGTGGCAAGCCGTATGGAGGCTCAAGGCATGGGAGGCAAAATCCAAGTCACTCAAGACTTTTTCGAAAAACTCAACGATTACTACCAGTTTGAGACCCGAGGACTCATCAACGTAAAAGGGCGGGGAGAAATGATGGCCTATTGGCTGACAGACCGCAAAACCAGTCGTTGAGACGTTTAAGTTATCTGCTGATGTCAACAATTTCGGAAAATGTTTTGTTTCGTGTAGTAGGGGTGCAATACAAATCAACACAGGAGTTAATATTGTCTGAACAAAGCTAACAAATTTGTTTCATTTTGTTGCATCTCTTTCTCGAATCTTTAGTTTGCTTTAAATACTTAGGTATTAGGGGTTTAGCATCGGAAAGAAGACCGCTGTCTGATTTGCTTGACAGCACCACCATTTCTCACTCGATTAGGGTCATCGGTGCGGTATCGTCAAGGATCATGGAGAAGTATCTGCGGATCATTCTCTTATCTAGTGATTGAGAGACTATCACTATATGGATGACTACGATAAACCCAAAGCGCAGCTTATTGATGAAATCGTCGCCCTTCGTCAGAGAGTTGCAGCATTAGAATGTTCAAATCAAGATTGCTCGTTGCAGAGGCATTCGCTTCAAGAAGCGCACATTGCCCTCCAACGAACTATTGAAGAGCGCACAGACGCACTTCGAGAATCAAACGATCAGTTTATCTGCGAGGTCGTTGAGCGCAGGCACACCGAGGTATGCCTGCAAGAGAGCGAAGCCCTGTATCAGTCGTTGACCGATGTGCTGCCTCTGTGTCTGTATCGCCGCGATCGCGCTGGGCGACTCACATTTGCAAATCCATCGTTTCTTCATAGTCTAGGCATAACGACGCTGCAAGATTGCCTCGGAACGACGGTGTATGACCTGTATGCTCCAGATCTCGCCGAGAAATATTCAGCTGATGACGAGTATGTTCTGCAAACGGGCGACCCCTTAGACATCATTGAACACCGCCCAATGTCGTCTGGTGAGCCAGATGCCTATGTCCACGTGGTCAAAATGCCGGTGCGCGATCGCCAGGGCACCATCATCGGCACCCAAGGGATTTTCTGGGATGTCACCGATCGCATTCGAGCCGAAACTGAACTCAAGACCCAAAAAGAGTTTTTAAGCAGCATCTATGATGGCGTTGCCGAGTCAATTTTTGTGATTGACGTTCTCGAAGACGGTCGATTTCAGATTGCTGGAATAAACCCTGCTAATGAAGCCGTTATCGGGCTTAGCTCCAGCGACATTCAAGGCAAAACGCCCGATGAGGTCTTTCCACCGGCAGTAGCGACATCCATCTCCCAGCATTACCAAGATTGCTTAGCCGCAGAAACGAAGATCACCTACGAAGAATATCTTCCGCTTCAGGATCAAGACACATGGTGGCTTACCAGCCTCACACCGATTCGCAATGGAACAGGGCGCATTGATCGCCTGATTGGCACCAGTATCGATATTACCGATCGCAAACGAGCAGAAGAAGCCCTGCGTGCCGCCAAAGACCAGCTTGAAGCAGTCTTAGATGCGGTTCCAGGAATTGTTTCTTGGATTAGTTCCGATCTCAAGTATCTCGGAGTTAACCAGCATCTCGCTAAATTCTTTCAGCGATCGCCCGACGAGTTTGCCGGACGAGACATCGGCTTTCTAGACTCTAGCGACGAGTTTAGAAAATTTGTCCAGACCTTCTTTGACAGCCCCGCTCATGACACCTCAACCGAAATCACAGCACACTTTAACGGCACGCTCCATAATTTTTTGATCGTCGCGCAAAAATATGACTACGATCGGGCCGCGTTTATCGTCGGCATCGATATCAGCGAACGTCGGCATGCAGAAGACAGTCTCCGTATTGCCAACGATCAGCTCCAGGCAGCACTCGATGCGGTGCCTGGTATCGTGTCGTGGATTAGCCGAGATCTTAAATATTTAGGCGTCAATCGCCATCTCGCGCAAACCTTCAACCTGCCTCCTGAAATTTTTGTGGGGCAAGATATTGGCTTTTTGAGCACCAGCAGCGAATTTGAAGACTTTATCCGTGAATTTTTCGAAAGTCCGGCTCGCGAGAATTTACGAGAAATTTCAGCCCACGTCAACGGATTACCGCGCAAATTCCTAATCACGGCTCAAAAATACAATCACGACCAAGCGGTGTTTGTCGTCGGCATCGATATTACCGATCGCCATACGGCTGAGGTTGCTCTCAGACAAGCCGAATTTAAATATCGCACCATTTTTGAAAATGCGGTCGAAGGCATCTTTCAAGCCACAATCGACGGCTGCTATCTCGATGTCAATCCAACGCTTGCCAAAATTTACGGCTATGATTCTCCAGAAGAATTAATGTCTCACCCATCGAGTATTCAACAGCTCTATGTTGATCCGGCTCGTCGCGGTGAATTTATTAACTTGCTCCAAGATCAAGATGCCGTTTATCGATTTGAGTCACCCGTCTATCGCAAAGATGGCAGCGTCACCTGGATTTCAGAAAATGCTCGTGCCGTAAGAGATGAGCATGGCAATCTGCTCTACTACGAAGGCACTGTCGAAGATATCACCGACCGCAAGCAAGCAGAAGCAGCCCTCAGACAAGCAAACGAAGAATTAGAAAAACGCGTCGAAGATCGGACTGCTGCGCTGCAAGAGTTAAACGATCGCCTCGTAATCGAGATTGCCGAGCGTCATCGCGCTGAAGCCGCTCTGAGGCAATCCGAAACCGAACTGCGTGCTCTCTTTGCCGCTATGACCGATATTGTGGTGGTCTTTGATGCCAGGGGGCAATATGTCAACGTCCTGTCTAACCACGCTGGAGTCTTGACCGACTCTACGGATGACCTAATCGGCCAGACGGTCTACGACGTGATGCCCTCTGCACAAGCGATGCTGTCGGTTGTCCACATTCAACGAGCGCTTAACACGGGACAAACCGTCTATCTAGAGTACAGCCTGCCTGCTCAATGCGATATTCCCGCATTGCCCCCATCGGATACCACGTCCTCCCCTCTCAATACGCCCCACCATGCATCGCCCAATGAGATTTGGTTTTCGGCGAGTGTGTCACCGATGCCAGATAATTGCGTGATTTGGGTTGCTCGCGATATCACTCAGCGCAAGCAGGCCGAACAACAACTCCAACAGGCCGAAGAGAAATATCGCACCATTTTTGAAAATGCGGCTGAAGGCATCTATCAAATTACAGACGATGGGCGCTACCTGAGCGCAAATCCGGCATTAGTGACGATGTATGGGTATGAGTCGATTGAAGATATGGTTGCCCATTTGACAGATATTGCAACCAAGCTCCATGTAGATCCAAATCGTCGCTCTGAGTTTATAGCCTTGTTGCAACAGCATAATGCGGTTTCCAATTTCGAAGCTCAGGTCTATCGAAAAGACGGCAGCATTATCTGGACGGCCAGCAATGCGCGAGCTGTTCATGATGAGCAAGGTCAACTGCTCTACTATGAGGGCACCGTCCAAGATATCACCGAACGAAAACGCGCTGAAATTGCTCTTCGAGATGAGCAACAGCGCTCTGAACAGTTGTTACTCAATATTTTGCCTAGAGCAATCACCGAGCAACTCAAAGAAAGCCCGAGACTCATTGCCAATCGCTTTGATAATGTAACCATCTTGTTTGCCGACATTGTTGACTTCACAGGGCTCTCGTCTCAAATTCCACCGACTGAGCTAGTCGATTTGCTCAATGACATTTTTTCTAACTTTGATCAGCTTGCTGACTATCATCAACTCGAAAAGATCAAAACAATCGGGGATGCGTATATGGTCGTCGGCGGGTTGCCAACCCCTAGGCCCGACCATCTAGAAGCGATCGCCGAAATGGCACTTGATATGCAACAGCGAATCGCCTACTTCCAGCGCGATGATGGTCAGCCGTTTCAACTTCGGATCGGCATCAATACTGGGCCAGTCGTGGCGGGCGTAATTGGCATCAAAAAATTTACCTACGACCTGTGGGGCGATACGGTCAACATCGCAAGCCGCATGGAGACGCAGGGTATACAAGGCCGAATTCAAGTGACAGACCAAGTATACGAACATTTACAAGATCGATACCTCTTTGAGAAACGAGAGCCCCTCCATGTCAAAGGGTGGGGAAACATGACAACGTACTGGCTCATCGGCAGAAACAATCGCCCGACACGGTAGGATAAAACTACGTGCATACTTACGTCACATACGAAGGGGATTGACATGCATCGAGTCTTGAGAACAGCCAAACTGTTGGCGATCGCTGGGGTGATGTTGCTGGGAATCTATGGGCTATATTCCAGTCCGGCTTGGGCTCAGAGCGCAGACGACACCGCACAAGCCACGATTTATAGCACAAGCGATCCGTCAGAATCCATTGGCGAAGCCACGTTTACCGAAACGCTAAACGGTCTCAAGATTGATGCCAAGATTGACGATGCCCCCTCGGGGTATCACGGCTTTCATATCCATGAAAACGGAAGCTGTGATGACGGAGGCCAAGCGGCAGGTGGTCACTTTAACCCTGAAGACGTTAAGCATGGTCGCCTCATTACCGATGGGTTTGATCTCGCTCATGCAGGCGACTTGGGCAACATCTATGTCTATGAAGATGGAACCGGCATTCTAACCCAAGTCATTCGTGACCTGCCTTTGACCGAAGGCAAACGAGCCGTCGCCGGAAAAGCCGTCATTCTTCATGCCGACCGCGACGATTATGGTCAGCCAACTGGCAATGCTGATGGGCGTATCGGATGCGGCATCATTTCTTTGGCTGACTAGATTTTGCCAATATAGCGATCCTAAATCGCTTGTGAATTATATGTGAGCGGTGGGGCGCGGCGCACGCCCCACCGCTCACAACCCATCTGGGATTGCTCTAGATCTTTCCATATCTACCAAGATCCGCCGCAGTGCTCTGCCCATACCGCGAAGCGGTTAGGGGATGTGAAGCGGCGGGCGACCGGAGGGAGCGGTTCAATCACTCTCAGCTTGCTGCTCAATATATTGCTTGATGATAGCCAGCGGTGCCCCACCACAGGCCAGTAAGCAGTATGTTCTGCTCCAGAAAACAGGCTTGCCTCTGTAAACCTGATTAACGTGTCCAGGAAACTCTTTGCGAATCAGACGACTGGATACCGTCTTTAGATTATTGACCAGCTTTGATGGTTGAACTTTTGGATTGACTGACATCAGGATGTGAATGTGGTCAGGCTCGCCATTAAACTCCACTAATTCGCACTCCCATTTTTTCAGCGTGTCGGCAAATATCTGCATAAGCCGTTCGAGCATTGGCTTGGTGATGCATTTTCTTTTGGACTTAGTGACGACAACCAAGTGAAAGTGAATCAGGAAAGAGCAATGTCTAAGCTTGTTTAGCTGCTGTGGCATGGCTGACGACTAAGAGATAAAATAGCTCTATGATAACCCTGACGTATGAGTACAAGCTAAAACTGACTAAGCAGCAGGCCGAACAAATCGACCACGATTTAGAGGCGTGCCGCAAGGTCTGGAACTATGCGCTGAGGGAGCGCAAAGACTGGATTGCTTCGCGGAAGTGTCCGGTCTTTGCCTGCTCTCTGCGTGGTGAATACATCATTCCGGCAGATGAACCCTATCCCAGTTTCAAGGTTCAATGTCAGCGGTTAACGGAAGCCAAAAAGGTGAATCCTGAATTGGCATCTGTCAATGCCCAGGCGTTGCAGCAAGTCTTGCGTCGTTTAGATCAGGCGTTTGAACGTCGTCAAAAGCTGGGTGCTGGCTTCCCTCGGTTCAAGAAAGTCGGTCGGATGCGGTCATACGCCTTCCCTCAATTGGGTAAGACTCCGTTGGGGCAAGGACGAGTTAAGTTGCCCAGCCTTGGTTGGGTTGCGATTCGTCAGTCTCGCCCTTATCCAGAAGGCTTTGTCGCTAAGCAGGCCAGGGTTGTCAAACGGGCATCGGGCTATTACCTGATGCTGTCGTTTCAGGCTGACATTGCCATCCCAGAGCCGCCGTTGGTGGGTCATGTGGTGGGCGTGGATGTTGGCCTGGAATATTTCCTCTCCACCTCAGACGGTCTTCAGGTTGAACGACCTAAGTTTTTTGTGGATCTGCAACGCAAGCTGAAATCGCTGCAACGCAGGTTAAAGCGGAAACAGATTGGGTCAGCTAACTGGAAGAAGGCTCAAGCTAAGGTGGCGAGATTGCATGAGCGGATTGCCAATACTCGTAAGCACTTTCATTTCAAACAGGCGCACAAACTTTGTGATGTCGCTAATGTGATTGTGATTGAAGACTTAAACCTGATCAGATTGAGTCGTGGGATGTTGAGCAAGCACATGCTGGATGCTGGTCACGGCCAATTCCTTAATTCAGTGTTGCCTTGGGTCGCGTTTAAGCGTGGCAAGGCAACCGTCAAGGAAGATGCGCGGGGTAGCAGTCAGGAATGTCCTGCTTGCGGTGCTGTGGTCAAGAAAACCCTCTCTGTCCGCTGGCATCAGTGCTCCTGTAGGTGTTCTATGCCCCGTGACGTTGCAAGTGGCATCGTACTTCGAAATAGATTTCAAAAGCGCTGTGGGGCGCACAGTGCTGAAAATGCCCCTGGAGAGGTTCTGGCGGGGAGTGCTTAGTGCTTTGCACTCTAGTCAAGACTCTGTGAACGGGGAATCTCCAGCTATACGCGAAGCGTTAGCTGGATGAGCGTCAATGACAGCACCTCTCGATCAGCTCTTTGACATCACCTATTGGGCGGATTGGCGTACCGAGCTTGCTCTCCAAATCTGCAACCGTCATATCATCTAAAAACTTGGCTTCATCGTGCTTCAGCATCAGGGTCGGCAAGAGGATGGCCTCACCCACGTCTTGCCCCTGGAGCGCATCAAGAATATCTTGCCCCGTGAGTAGCCCCGTGACGGTAATGTCTTGTCCCCAATAGGTGCTCCGCAACGCCGCCATGCGAACCTCCAGCCCCTCGATGCCGTTTAATCGGTTCAGAATTGGCTGAAAGGCATGTTTAACTGCATTTCCCACCACCCACGTCAGCATTCGAGGCGACGAAACGCGAGGCGGAAGATCATGAGCCGCATTCTGAAACTCTGACAGAAATTGATGAATCGAACCCACTCCATTCCCAATCTGAGGATAATCCTCATAGTGAGACGCAGGAGGAAGGTCTTTTCGCCCAATCAGAAACCATTCATCTGCTAACCAGGCAAAGCTAGACCCAAACTGGTGCTGAAATGTAGTTTGTAATGTCTGCACTTGATCAATGACTTCTCTCGCCTTCTCAGGTATCACCGGAAGTAGTTCATCCTCAGAGGGGCGAAAGCGCGTCAGCCCTACCGGGACAACTGCCACCGACGTCACGGTCGGAGGATCGCCATTGCGAAACTCGGCTAAATCGAGTAAGGTGCGGCTCAGATGCTCACCGTCATTGATTCCTGGGCAAACGACTACCTGTGCATGGATCTGCAACCGATGGGTTTGAAACCAGCGCAACTGATCGAGAATTTGACCCGCCCGAGAATTTTTGAGAAGTCGGCTTCTCACCTCTGGTTCTGTCGCATGAACCGACACATATAGCGGCGAGAGGCGCAGTTGAGCAATGCGATCCCACTCTCGCGGAGGGAGATTGGTCAGGGTGAGATAACTCCCATAGAGAAAACTCAATCGGTAATCATCGTCTTTGAGATAAAGCGTATCTCGCTTGCCGGGAGGCTGCTGGTCGATGAAGCAAAACGGACAGCGGTTGTTACATTGAATCAATCTATCAAATAGCGCAGACTCAAACTCCAGCCCCAAATCGTCGTCATACTCTTTTTCTAACTCAACGTGATGAGTCTGCCCAGCCGCATCAAGAACTTCAAGTTCTAATACGTCGTCTGCACACAAAAATCGATAATCGATTAAGTCCCGTGGGTGCTGACCGTTGATCGAAATGAGGCGATCGCCCGGTTCGAAGCCAATTTCTTCGGCAATCGAATCAGGTAACACTCGTGTCACTAAGGCAGGACGAACCGACGCTTCACTCATGGCACTGACAGAATATTAACAGGACAGATAGAGCCAGCAGGTCACGCTGCATCCCTACTCGACCATTTTGCTAAAATTCTGTCCAAGTTGCATTCTACAGAGGTATGCGCTTGAGTTAAGTACGGTGGTGTAGGGCGCGGCGTGCCGCACACCACCGTTTCTGTACTTGACGCGCACATCTTGACGCGCAGATTGCTAACTGCTCTCCCCCTACCCGTTTTCAATCACTCCAAGGGCGATCGCCCCCAAGATAACGATCCCAAAGCCTAACCGATACCACACAAAGACCCATGTATTGTGGTTTTGGAGATAGCGCAGCAGCCACGCGATCGCCAGATACGACGAAATACCCGATGACAGCAGCCCCGCAATCAACGGGAAGGCTCCGGCACCGCCAAATCCAGTGTCAATCATGTCTTTGAATTCGACCAACCCTGCCAGCGTAATCGCCGGAATGCCAAGCAAAAACGAAAATCGAGCCGCTGCCGCACGCTGCATTCCCATAAACAGACCTGCAGTAAGGGTCGATCCGGATCGAGATACGCCGGGGATTAGCGCTAGAGTTTGTGCAAACCCCATCAAGACGCCATCCGGAATTCCTAAATCGACGAGCGTCCGCTTACGTCGTCCGACGTATTCAGCCAAGGCTAGCAACAGCGACATCACGATTGAGGCCAGGGCGATCGCCCCCATACTGCGGATTGGCGAATTATCTAAATCAGGAATTTGCTTCATCATCAGCCCAAACACAACGATGGGCAGTGTGCCAATCAATATTCCTGTGCCCATGCGAAACTCTTGGCTATCATAATCACGCTTGGCGATCGCGGTCACCATTCCTTGAGTGACTTGAGTTAAGTCAGCCCAGAAGTACCACACAATCGCCACAATGCTGCCGAGCTGAATGACTGCCGTAAATGAGACACCCGGATCCCCCCATCCTAATGCCACAGGGACTGCCTTGAGATGAGCAGTGCTGCTGATGGGCAAAAATTCAGTTAGACCTTGAACAATTCCGAGAACGATCGACTTCAGTACTCCAAATTCAGGAGGCGATGATACGGGCTCCGCTATCGCAGTTCCTAAAATTTGAGGAAATAGTGCCTCAACCAACCGAGTGCCAAAATATACCATGAGTGGGTTTGAGAGTAGCTTTAATGCGGTATAGGTTAATTGGGCAAACTGAGGCAGACAAGAGACGTGTCCCCGTCTTCAGTAAACCTTCATAGTATGTCGCAATTTTGCTGAGGCTTGTTCCACTAGGAAAATCAAGCCATGGAGCCTCTCAACCCATCATGGTGCTTCAACAATGTGCAGCGCTAAAGTAAGCTGGAAGAATACCCCCCAGGGGGATCGGCTTATGCTATGTTAAGAAAGTTGAATTAAATAATATTAAAAATTATTTTGTCATCCTATACGTCTCCCCCTGCAAACTCATATTCAAACGGGCTCAAACGGGTGCTCCCTACCTTTGTTGTTAGGCTGTTTAGTCTTAGACCGGTTCAGCTTTTAGCCGCTTCAGTTTTTTTGGTGTCGGTGCCCGTGTTTTTTCAAGCCCCCTTGGTTAGGGCGTTTCCCGTCATTAGCCTGCTGCTGACGTTAGTGTGGCTAGGGCTAAGCGCGTTGCTTTTGGCTCGCCCCGTATCGCGAGTGTGGGGAGACTTGTTATTTGGATTCACCTGGACATGGCTAGCAGGGTCAGTTTACTGGGGATGGTTTCGGTGGGAGCCGTTGTTGCATCTTCCCATTGAATCAATCGGTATGCCGATCGCTCTAATCGGATTAGCCTGCAATCGAGGACTCGTTGGCCATTGGTTTTATCTTGGTTCTTTACTCGGAACTGCTATCACAGATTTCTATTTCTACGGGGTTGGGTTGATCCCCCATTGGCGTCAGCTGATGCGGGTTGATCCATCCATTGCAAAGCCCATCTTTCAGGATGCGATCGCACTCATGCATACTCAGACAGGTATTGCCTGGGCAGTGGTTTTGGTGTCATCATTGCTGCTAATTGGGCTTTTGCCGCTACGGTCTTCCCGCCTCCACTGGTGGACATTTGGCGGAGCCGTCTTAAGTACCGTCTTAGTAGATGGATTATTTTTGATTGTTGCGACAACAGTTTAGAAAGGCTTTGATCCAATTTGCAAACCTGCGTTTATATTAGGAGAGTAAAACATCCCTAAATGCGTCTAGCCTTATTAAGCTTAGGTTAGGAAATTGAGTCTAAGAAAGTCTGCAAAACAGCTAGATGCCTAGTACACAGAGCTTTCAACATCTACACTGACATAATAATCAGGTGCATCAGGATGCGTCATAGGGAAAGAGAAAGGTAAGCGGTTTCTTAGCCTGTGGTGATTTCACGCTCCGTTCCTCATTTGATACTTCGAACTGAGTCAGGGAATCGTTTTCTCTCTCTGGCTGGTAGTAATTGCTGGACAATTGGTCGTGGTGACGACAACAATTTTGTGCTGCCAGATCGTTGGATCTCCCGCAACCATGCCATGTTGCAGCGCATGGAAACGGGTGAGTTTTATCTTATTGACCTAGGCAGTCGCAATGGTTCCTTTGTGGATGGGCGTCGCGTCACCGTACCCGTAACGCTTCAAAATGCCGATCGGCTAACGTTTGGCCAGACTGAGCTAGAGTTTTACTGTCCTGAGGTTGAGAATCGCCCTGAAGCTACCGTAGACGGGGATTCTCAAGATTTTACAGCGACAGCCATGCTGCATGTGCGTCGTCTCATCTCGGTTTTGGTCGTTGATATCCGCGACTTTACGGTCATGACCCGACAGCTTGATGAAAAAATCCTCTCAGAAGTGATTGGAACTTGGTTTCGATATGCAGGAGACATTATCCGCGACTATGGCAGTTGGGTTGATAAATATATCGGCGACGCGATTATGGCCGTCTGGATTCATGGCACTGAAGGCGTCAGCCATGAAGAAATTGTCCAGATTGCTCAGGCGCTTAGCTCGCTTCATAAAATGACAGACCAACTGCATGAGCGATATCCGTTGCCGTTCCCGGTTCGAGTTGGAGCAGGGCTGAATACAGGCTATGCCATGGTTGGAAACACCGGCACAGGCGATCGCCCGGATTATACAGCGCTTGGTGATACGGTCAACGCAGCATTCCGACTCGAATCATCCACCAAGCAAATTGGCATGGACGTAGCGCTGGGAGAAACCACCTATAAATATCTCGCAGAGTCGGTTCCGAGTCATCAATTGTTTAGGCAATATACCGTTAGCCTAAAAGGCTATGACACGCCGACGCTGACGTATGCGGGATCATTCTCCGATCTAGATACGTTCCTCGACATTAGCCGAAAGAAAGCGTGATATAGCCCTACGGGCTTAGGTTCTACATACGTTCAGCATCCTAACGCGAGAGCGTAAAGCTATATTAGATCGAGCTTGAGAGGTAGATCGAGCTTGAAGAGGATGCGTTTCTTTGGAACGCTACGCGAACGCGTTATACCAATTCTCGATTTTGGATGTGCGATTTTGGATTGACGGCCAGCAGCCTTGCAAGGGTTTTGGCCTGTTCGTTTGTAGCCTTACTTTGAAGAATTGGTATTACATGGCGCTTGCGAAACACGCAGGCTACACGGACAAAACCTGTCTATGCAGGTTTCAAATCCTACATGCGCACGTTGTTTGTGTAGTCGCGGTTTACTCTTCGAGAAGCCGCAAGCGTCTATAACCGCCGGACCCTTTTACGATTTGAATCCACTGATCCATTGAACCGATCCACTGATTCAATGATCAGGCGATGAGGCCAATTGCGCGAGCTCTAAATTCGGTTGGTTAACCGATTGGTCAACAGAGATGGTAGGCTCTAATAAGCGCTGTGCATGAATTCGATTAGTCGAATCGTAAATGATTCAGATTGGGAGGGACGTAACGAATGAAACGGCTAGTTAGCGTGCTCATGATTTTGGGTTTACTAATTGGCTGCCTGGGGTGGATGAGCTTTCCTCAACAGGTAAATGCCGCTAACGTCAGTCGCCTGACATTGACCTCATCGCCTATTTTGGCAATGGAGCGTCGTAATGTTGTGGAAGACAAGTTAACAGATAAGTTCGGTGAAAAGATTGATTTGAACAATACCAATGTTCGAGCATTCATCAAATTACGAGGAATGTATCCAACACTGGCTGGGATGATTGTTAGAAATGCGCCATTTGATAACGTCGAAGACGTTTTGGAGATGCCTGGTTTATCAGAGCGTCAGAAAGACGTTTTACGAAATCATCTGGACGATTTTTATGTAGATGAGCCAGTTGATGCCTTTGTCGAAGGAGGCGATCGCATTAACAATGGCATTTACAGTGACTAATCCTGAATCTAATTCCGCCAATCGAATGAGGTTAGATTGGGTTCTATAGCGATCCTAAATCGCTTGTGAATTGTGTGTGAGCGGTGGGGCGGGCGGCGCCCGCCCCACCGCTCACACCTCGGTTGGGATTGCTATAGCCTTAATCTATTTACCTGAGGCAATAAGTCTCAGGTTTTTTTTGCAACGAGACGACTGAGGCCATCGCCCCTCACCAGAAACCAAACTTGGGGAAAGTTAACATACCCCAAAGAACGGTGACGGCTACCCATAGACTGGGCGAACGATTCGCGTTAATCATGCAGCCAGCGAGCCCACCATCGTTGACTTGGGGTTTATTAAACTTAACGTCTTTTTTAACGAGAAATTCCTCGATGAGTGCAAGGTTTTGATTGATTGATTGGGAAATTGGTACGGGTCAATACCCTGGATGATGCAGCATCCGCTAGAATTTAACCCAAATCTATGTCGTAATCACCGACCTCATCCTCAAAGACAATTTTTGTAATTAGCCTCTAAACTTGGGTAAGTTTTACTGGCGCTAACAGTACGCTTTTAGCTGTAGCTAATCTTTATTTCAAATATCGATATTCCAAATATCTATTTTTGTTCCTGCAATGACAGCGACTCCAATTCCACGACAGCCATCTCAATCCCCTAATTCTGGCGACGGTTCTTCACCAGAGATGCCTCCTGTCTATGCACTCAAAGAATTGGTATCTCGGCTTCATCGGGAGCAAAATAAGGTTCAAGATCTGCTTAGTTCTTTAAGCTTTGCATTACGGAGCTTTAATAATCTCAATCAGTTTTTAGAGCTAACCCCGCTGATTGCAAGCCGAGTCACCGATGCGGATGGCGGCGCTTTAGTTCTATTTAAGCCAAATGGGCAAATGCGGCTAGAGCGATTGCATTGCCAAGGAAGCAACCACTGCCAAGATATTCGTAAGGCGTTAGAGACAGCGACGCGCCAGATTGCTGACCACGATACTACTTCATCCGATTTAGCGCCTGCTTTCTCAAGTCTGATGTCTGAGCTTGATGAGCGGGTTGGGCAATTGTTGGGCTCGGATATTCATCTATTTGGAACCGCTATCTTAGTACGGAATACCGAACGAGGTCGACTGTATGTCTTTAGTCGCGATCCCCAATACGCCTGGACTGAGACCCGTCAAAAGCTCGTGCGTCTGGTTGCCGATCAAACCGCAGTTGCCATTGAGAATGATCAACTCAATGTTGAACTCCGCAAAAAGGAACGGCTCGACCGTGAGTTAGAGATTGGTGCAGAGATTCAGGTTCAACTCCTGCCACGGCACTGCCCTGAGATTCAAGGTGTCGAGGTTGCGGCTCGCTGTCAAACCGCAAATCGAGTCGGTGGAGACTACTATGACTTTATTCCAGCGAATTATGACCAGATTCGGTTCCGGACAGCACAACGCCACAAGTCGGGACGCTGGAGCGTTGCAATTGGAGATGTCATGGGTAAGGGGGTTCCGGCAGGGCTGATTATGACGATGTTGAGAGGGATGCTGCGGGCAGAAGTCTTAAACCGACATTCTCCTGCACGGATTCTTCAGCATTTGAATCAGGTCATGTATGGAGATTTGGAAAACTCGAATCGCTTTGTGACGCTTTTTTATTCCGAATATGATCCAATCACGCGGGTACTGTCGTATAGCAATGCCGCCCATAATCCACCGCTGATGTGGCAAGCTGAAACTGCCACCTTGACGCGGTTAGATACGATGGGGATGCTGATTGGCCTTGATATGGATACCCAGTATCAGGAAGCGCAGGTCAGGCTTCAGCCTGGAGATACAATCATCTATTACACGGATGGGTTTACCGATGCGGCGAGTCCGAAAGGCGATCGCTACGATGAAGATAAGCTAATGCAGGCATTTCAATGGGCGTGTCGTGCAGGTTATCATCCAGACGCAATTTTGAACCATTTGTTTGATTCGGTGCAGCAATTTATTGGGCAGAGCCGCCACAATCAAGACGACATGACGCTGATTGTGATGCAAGCATCGTCAAACTCAGGATAGTGGTCGGCAGCGATCGCCCCTCGTCCTCTCAACCAAGTCAACCGGTGGTAATCACGCGATCTGTACGAAGTGCTCATTGCCCAACGTTTTGCGTGAATCTCTGAAAAATTCTTGGTAATCGAGTACCAGAATGCTGCAAGTATGGGAGACTAGGGGCGATTAAACGTTTACTAAACTATCCGCGTCGTTTGTGTGAGGGCACCCAATGTTACTCGTCCATATCGTTCAAGATTTGGCTAGTGGGGGACTGATCTCCCTCTTTGGGCATTTAGTCTGGTCTGATTTGCCGATTACTCCATCTGACTGGAGTTTTCTGGCTCAGCAGTTTGAGACGGATGTGTTTGCTGATTTCCGTAACTTCTTGACTAACTTTGTTGAGTCAGGTCAGGTATGGGCGTTGATTATTGGATTTATCTTAGGCTATATGATTAAGGGCCTGACAAGCTATGGCTAATGGCCTTGCAGCATGTATGGGTAGAAATGTTGTAGAACTAACGTGAACAATTTGGGTAACGACCAGCCTCAAAACCAAACCTGGAGTCAGCGATTTGAGTCAGCCTTGCATCCGGCGATCGCCCAGTTTAATGCCAGTATTGGGTTTGATATCGAACTCATCGAATACGACCTCACGGGTTCGCAGGCTCATGCCAAGATGCTGGCACAGACTGGCATTATTTCCCCGGCTGAGGGAGAGCAGCTTGTCGACGGGCTTGAGCAAATTCGCCAAGAATATCGCCAGGGGCAGTTTAATCCAGGCGTTGAAGCAGAAGATATTCATTTTGCGGTTGAGCGTCGCCTCACCGAACTAATCGGAGATACGGGAAAAAAACTCCATACAGGGCGATCGCGCAACGACCAGGTCGGGACTGATACACGACTCTATCTGCGGCATCAGATTGTGCAAATCCAAGCTCTGATTCGCCGTTTTCAGCAGGGGTTAGTTCGTCGTGCAGAGCAGCATGTCGAAACATTGATTCCAGGCTATACCCATCTGCAACGCGCCCAGCCCCTCAGCCTAGCCCATCATCTGCTTGCCTACTTTGAGATGGCACAGCGAGATTGGGAACGGTTAAGTGAAATCTATCATCGAGTCAATATTTCTCCGTTAGGATGTGGAGCCCTAGCCGGAACCACGTTTCCCATCGATCGCCACTACACTGCTCAGCTTTTAAAGTTTGACAGTGTGTATGCCAACAGCCTTGATGGAGTGAGCGATCGCGACTTTGCGATTGAGTTTCTCAGCGCAGCTAGTATCATTATGGTGCATCTGTCTCGGCTGTCAGAAGAAGTCATTTTGTGGGCATCCGAAGAATTTGGGTTTGTTACCCTCAACGACAGTTGCTCAACCGGATCAAGCATCATGCCCCAGAAAAAGAATCCAGACGTGCCTGAACTGGTGCGTGGCAAAACAGGACGAGTATTTGGGCATCTTCAAGGAATGCTGGTGCTCATGAAGGGGTTGCCATTGGCATATAACAAAGACTTGCAAGAAGACAAGGAAGCTCTCTTTGATGCGGTCAAAACGGTGCAGGCGTGTCTCGAAGCCATGACCATTCTTTTGGATGAAGGCCTAGAATTTCGCACCCAGCGTCTCAATGAAGCAGTTGCCGAAGATTTTTCAAACGCAACGGATGTGGCGGATTATCTTGCAGCCAAGGGAGTCCCGTTTCGAGAAGCGTACAATTTGGTGGGTAAAGTTGTAAAAACATCACTCGCCGCAGGCAAGCTGTTGAAAGATATGGCACTAGAGGAGTGGAAGGCGCTTCATCCTGCCTTTGAAGCCGATATCTACGAGGCGATCGCCCCCCAAACAGTCGTGGCAGCTCGCAATAGCTATGGGGGCACCGGATTCGACCAAGTGAGATACGCCCTACATCAAGCCAAATCAATTCTTGAGCAGAAAGATTCTAATGCTGACTCTTAGTGGAGACTATCCAGACTGAAGAATTGGCATGAGGTCTGCATTACGACAACTCGAATGGCTCAAGCAACGCAGCAGCAGGTATTGATCGTTTGCTGCACAACGCTTCGCGAACAGCTTTCAACCTTCCGCCTTCTGTTTTCCGTCTTCCGCCTGTGCGTTATACCAATTCTCGATTTTAGATTTGCGATTTTGGATTGACGGCCACCAGCCTTGCAAGGGTTCTAACCTGTTCATTTGTAGCCTTACTTCGAAGAATTGGTATTACTCTGGCGCTTTAGCGTAGCCATGCCTGAAAGGCTATACACCACCCTACTTTCGCCTTCCGCCTTTTTAGCGTCCGTCTTCTAGCCAAAGAGTGAAATACCCCCTCCTCCCTTAGGGCATGGAGGTTTTTAATTGAATCTCATATCATCAATTCGTAGTTGTCTTTCGATGGATTTTTCTATCAAAAAGGGCAGCAGCACATCGCTAAGTCATTAGACAAAGGCGACCGATCCTTTATTGCAAGTTTGAGAGGACTGAACACATGGCATATGACCTGCCCCCTCTACCCTATGACTACTCGGCCTTAGAGCCTCATATCTCAAAGCGCACTCTTGAATTTCATCACGACAAGCATCACGCTAAATATGTCAATACCTACAACTCCCTGATTGGAGATGCGGGCATGGCAGATAAGCCGATTGAAGAGGTGATCAAGGCAGCATTTAATGACTCTCAAATGTCTAAGTTGCATAACAATGCTGCTCAAGCATGGAACCATACCTTCTATTGGAACTGCATGAAGCCCGATGGGGGTGGCTTACCATCCGGAGAATTAGCTGACAAAATTAATTCTGATTTAGGCGGATTAGATCAGTTCAAAGAGGCATTCAAATCAGCGGCCACTGGGCAGTTTGGTAGTGGCTACGCATGGCTAGTGCTAGACAATGGCACATTAAAAGTAGTCAATACTCTAAATGCCGAAAATCCGATGGTTCACGGTCAAACCCCGTTGCTCACCATGGATGTTTGGGAACATGCCTACTATCTGGACTACCAAAACGGGCGGGCCAGTTACGCAGACACCTTTCTCAACAACCTCGTGAATTGGGATTTCGTTGCTCAAAATTTAGCAGATGCGACGTAATGTGCAATTAATGTGCGATTAATGTGCGATTAGATGTTCGTAGGGGCATGGCTTTAAGCAATGTCCCTATCGTGGACTTAAAAAAGAGTCGGGTGATTAAAATCGCGACTACACAACCAGATTTCTCCTAGAAGGACTTCGGCAAACCTACTAAAGCTGGTTCAATTCATACACCAAGAGACAGAAGGTTTTGGCTTACTATAGGCTTACTATACAAGTAGCGATCGCACCTATCAGAACCGCAATGTGGAATCCTGACTATCCCCACATCATTCTTTCATTTAGCTATCGAGGCTTCATCATTCAAGTTGATCAGAGCGACTTTGAGGGTCAACCTATTTATGCGGCTTGGGTCGACTATGACATGGGCTATGCCATGGCTGAACCCTGTGCCCTTAGCCGTAAGGAAGCCATTAGAAATGCGAAACGTTGGGTCGATCGGCGCTTAGGGTAAATTGAGTCTTGTGCGAGAGTTTGTAGAGACCGTATCAGCTGTTGACTTGATATAGCCCTGCGGGCTTAGGTTTGTGTGGTGAGTCCCCACGCCGCGGGGGCTCACCACACGTTCAACGTCCTAACATGAGAGCGTAAGGCTATAGTCGCTAAGGCAACAAAGAACAGGACCTTTAAAGCATCCTCTTTAGAAGATCGAGGCACGATCATTCAGAGGGGCTATTCGTCTCTCATATCAGCGATCAAAAAAGCAAAATTTCCAAAGAAAAACCCCGGAGGTTGTCCTCCAGGGTGTGAATCAGGGTGCATCTACCATTCCTTACTACTGAGATGGGATGGGCATTCAGGACATGATGGTCGAGTTTACAGGTTCTTTATAAGTTTTCGCGGTAAGCTTAAATTTCTGACTAAGCTCTTTTTCTGCCTGGAACTTAAACTGTCTGATGATTGTATCTGCACCTAATTCTCAACTCTCTGATCACGCGTCTCTGTCGCCAGCAGTTTATATGGTGGGGGCAGGGCCAGGGGATCCTGAATTGCTCACTGTAAAAGCCCAACGACTCATTTCGCAAGCAGATGTGATTCTTGTTGCCGACTCGCTGGTGCCAAGTGAGATATTGGAGCTAGTGCGCCCAGAAGCCGACATCATTCGCACCGCCAATAAGACATTAGAAGATATCCTGCCGGTTATGATTGATCGAGTGCGATCGCACCAATCAGTTGTGCGTTTGCATTCGGGTGATCCAAGCTTATATAGCGCCATCCACGAACAGATGCAGGCATTAGCTGACGCAGACATTCCGTTTGAGGTCATTCCAGGGATCAGCGCGTTCCAGGCCGCCGCCGCCAAGCTCAGCGTCGAACTCACCGTTCCCGAATTAGTGCAAACCATTATCCTAACGCGCATTAGCGGACGCACTCGGGTTCCGGAGACCGAAGAACTGTCATCGTTAGCCGCTCACAAAGCCAGTCTTTGCCTCTATCTCAGCGCTCGTCATATCGAAGAGGCTGAAGCCAATCTGCTGCTTCATTATCCGGCAGATACGCCCGTTGCGATTTGCTATCGGGTAGGCTGGCCAGATGAAAAAATTGTGGTGGTGCCCCTTGATCAAATGGCTGCTACAACTCACCAGGAAAATCTGATTCGCACGACGCTGTATTTAATTAGCCCGGCGCTGAACGCAGAAACGGGGCGATCGCGCCTGTATAGCCCTGAGCATTCTCACCTGTTTCGCCCCAAAGGGGCTTAACCAAAGGCAACGTGTTAGCGTGAGGATACAGATTTCTGCCTAATTCCAATCTGTAAGGCCAATGGGGAACGTCATTTCGGTCGAAGAAATAACCCTGTATGACCTCCAACAGCGATTTGGATTGCAACAGGTTGACCCTCAATTCTTTAATGAACTATTTGGTGATCTGCCTGGATTGACTGAGATAGAAATGCAGCGACTCAAACGTTTGCAAGCCATTTATGCAAACTTGGCAACGCGCTCTGTGTTTGAAAATACGGTCAAAATGGCAATCGTGTCTCCATTACTTGACTTAGCTGGCTTTTATCTACCACCTTTCTATATCGACACAGAGGAAGAAGTGCAGATTGAAGCCCAAGAAAATGGTGTCATGATTCGAGGACGAATTGATGTGTTGGTGTTAAAGGATCAGTTTTGGATTCTGGTCATTGAATCAAAGCGAGCAGAATTTCCCCTCAAAACAGGCATTCCTCAGGCATTAACCTATATGCTGGCGAACCCTGAACCAACTCAGCCATTATATGGCATGGTCACCAATGGCAGCCATTTCGTCTTTTTGAAACTGATGCATGATGATGTACCGCGCTATGCTCGCTCACAAGAATTTCGTCTCGAAGAAGAGAATGAGCTAGGGCAAGTCTTGCAAGTATTAAAGCGGCTGGCAGGGACGATCGCCCTTAACGCATCCCTAAATTATGACGGCTCAAACTAAATAGGGACATGGCAATACACCATGTCCCTAACCAATCAACCTAAACTAAGCAAGTATTGCATTACCCGATTAAACGGCAACTGCCTTTTTGGTTTTCGCGTCAAGTTCACCTTTTGCGTACTTCACTGCATAGACATCCAGAG
Organism: Elainellaceae cyanobacterium; assembly: GCA_051117335.1. Lineage (GTDB taxonomy): Bacteria > Cyanobacteriota > Cyanobacteriia > CAZCXK01 > CAZCXK01 > DBGGTD01. The sequence goes on along the minus strand of JBNPEB010000039.1, from coordinate 51,788 downwards.
TTGCTTGCTTAATCTTGCTTGCATGACCTGCTGTGCCAAATGCGTCATACCGCTTAGCGCAGACCTGCGTCATGTACTTGATCGACGGCTTCAGGAAATGCCGAGGATCAAAGTTAGATGGATCTTTCGCTGCTGCTTCACGGAATGCCGCTGTGATTGCAAGCCGGTTGTCAGTGTCGATATTGACCTTACGCACACCGCTCTTGATGCCCTTTTGAATTTCTTCGATAGGCACCCCATAGGTTTCCGGAATCTGACCGCCATACTGGTTGATCATGTCCAACCATTCTTGGGGCACAGACGAAGATCCGTGCATAACGATATGGGTGTTGGGCAAGCGAGAATGAATCTCTTCGATACGGCTGATAGCGAGAATTTCACCCGTGGGTTTACGGGTAAATTTGTAGGCACCGTGGCTAGTGCCGATCGCCACTGCTAACGCATCGACCTGAGTGCGCTCAACAAACTCAACGGCTTCGTCAGGATCGGTCAGGAGTTGTTCGCGAGTGAGGGTTCCTTCAGCACCATGACCATCTTCCTTGTCGCCTTTCATGGTTTCGAGAGAGCCCAAGCAGCCAAGTTCGCCCTCAACGCTGACTCCAATAGAGTGAGCTACTTCTACAACCTTGCGAGTGACCTCGACGTTGTACTCAAAGCTTGCAGGTGTCTTGGCATCTTCTTCCAAAGAGCCATCCATCATGACGCTGGTGAACCCATTGCGGATTGCAGAATAGCAAGTCGCCGGACCATTACCGTGATCTTGGTGCATGGCAATAGGAATATGCGGATACGTCTCAACCGCAGCCAACACTAAGTGACGCAGGAAATTTTCACCTGCATACTTACGTGCACCACGAGATGCTTGCAAAATAACAGGGCTATCGGTTTCAACAGCAGCCTGCATAATTGCCAGGATCTGCTCCATATTATTCACGTTGTAAGCAGGGATGCCGTAGCCATTCTCAGCGGCGTGATCAAGCAGCAACCGCATTGGTACGAGCGCCATAGGTTTCCTCCTAATACTTCGTCGGTTAACGAGTCGTTCTGTAACGAGAATCTAAGGACAATCTTAAGATAATCTATAGTCTACAGGGAATTGTGCGTGCAGACTAGCGTGAGTAGAAATGCTTAACCAGTCTTAACTGGCGATCGCCCCCTTAGTCAAGTCTCTGAATGTCAGATTAGGTCAGCAATTAAACGTCACATTCTGTGCCCATCGTCGCGATCGCCCGTCACAAATCGTTGACTCCTGGATAGGATTTTTCTTAAAACTCCAGCTTAAACTCTGAATAGATGCGCTCGCATATCCGCAGTGATTCAGTATAGCCCTACGGGCTTGGGTTTTACATACGTTCAGCGTCCTAACGCGAGAGCGTAAAGCTATATCCACTAATTGAGAACTATTTAATTGAGAACTATTTAATTGAGAACTATTTAATTGAGAACTATTTAATTGAGAACTATTTAATTGAGAACTATTTAATTGAGAACTATTTAATTGAGAACTATTTAATTGAGAACTATTTAATTGA
>JBNPEB010000039.1:0-50156 GCA_051117335.1 Elainellaceae cyanobacterium | reverse complement strand
GAACCATTTAATTGAGAACCATTTAATTGAGAACCATTTAATTGAGAACTTAATTGAGAACCGTTTTTATTTAGTCAAATCTTTTTGGAGCGTTTAGCGAGTCCCTCAGGGCAAGATTTATCTGTCAAAAGTCTGTCAAAAGGAGTAGCTTTTGAGCTTGACAATTCGTTCTTAAGGCGGAAGGTAGGGCAAAACATTTGACAAGATGTTCGCATTATTGAGAATAGTGTTGCAGGAGCGATCGCTCTCCGCCGGATGAGGGAGGTCGTGATGCAGAGCGTTAGGAGGTATCCGCATGAGTGACTATGCAAAAGAGCTTCGAGCCACGGCCAGAGCAATGGTTGCCGAGGGGAAAGGCATTCTGGCAATGGACGAAAGTAATGGCACCTGCAACAAGCGGCTTGCCAAAGTTGGAGTCGACCAAACGGAGGAGATGCGGCGAGCCTATCGAGAGCTTATTCTTGCGACACCCAAATTGGGTGATTTTATCAGCGGCGCAATCTTATACGATGAGACGATTCGTCAGTCTGCCCAAGATGGCACTCCCTTCACCAAAGTCATGTCTAACAAAGGGATGATTATCGGCATCAAAGTTGACACGGGCGCTAAAGAGCTGGCCGGTCATCCAAACGAGAAAGTGACAGAAGGGTTAGACGGGCTGCGCGATCGCATTGCTGAGTATTATCAAATGGGTGCTCGGTTTGCGAAGTGGCGAGCTGTGATTACAATTGGAGATGGAATTCCGACTGATGCCTGTATCGAAGGAAATGCCCATGCATTGGCTCGCTACGCAGCCTTGTGCCAAGAGGGCGGCCTCGTTCCCATTGTGGAACCTGAAGTCTTGATCAACGGCAGCCACACCATCGAACAGTGCGATGCCGTGACCCGCAAAACGCTGCGTGTGGTGTTTGACCAGCTTCGCACTCAGGGTGTCGCCTTCGACCAGATGATTCTCAAGCCCAGTATGGTGGTTTCGGGTAAAGAGTGCCCTCAGCAAGCCAGCGTCGATCAAGTTGCTGAATATACCATCAAATGCTTGTTAGACAACGTACCGGCGTCAGTGCCTGGAATTGCATTCTTATCAGGTGGGCAAAGCAACGAGAAGGCAACTCAGCACCTCAACGCGATGAATCAAACCTACGGCGAGATTTGCCCATGGCGCGTCACATTCTCCTACGCTCGTGCAATTCAAGGTCCTGCACTCGAAAACTGGGGCGGAAAAGCAGAAAACGTCGAGAAGTGTCAGCAGTTGTTGCTTCATCGAGCGAAGCTCAACGGCGCAGCAGGAGTGGGTCAGTACACGCCTGAGATGGAAAAAGAGCTTGCCAGCGTGTGATTTTTGTTGATTGACATCGGTTAACGAGGTATCGGAGGGCGCGGGTTTCGTGCCCTTTTCTTGTTTCTTACCCGTCAGTTTTCTGACCCGTCGGCGTTGCCACCGTAATCTGCAAGGTCTGCAAGGTCGGATCGGCACAGCCTGTGATCAAACCACCCGCATTAAAGACCTGCTGCAGAGATTGAATCGCTTCTTCAGAAATCAGTTCGCCTGGAAACAAAACAGGAATTCCAGGAGGGTAGGGACACACAAGCTCTGCACTGACTTGGCCGACGGCTTGGGCGATCGCCACAGATTTGGTATCGGCAAAAAAAGCATCCCGAAGAGAAAGCGGTCGCTGAGTGCTGAGTGCTGAGTGCTGAGTGTTGAGTGCTGAGTGCTGAGTGTTGAGTGCTGAGTGCTGAGTGCTGAGTGTTGAGTGCTGAGTGTTGAGTGCTGAGTGCTGTTTTGACCCTGACGGATAAAGGTTTCCTCTTTCACAAGCTAATGCTCGAAATGCCTCAACTAGTTGCTGAATGTCAGGCTGAGTATTCCCAAGGGAAATAATAAACGTCAGGGTTCGGAGGGTAGGGAGTTCGGCGGTAACGGCTAGATGTTGATGAAGTATGTCGTCGGCTTCGAATCCAGTGAGCCCAAGCCCAGTTACGTCGACGGTGAGTCGAGTCGAGTCGAGGGCTACAAACGGACTTGAGTGATTCAAGTCCAGCACCCGCAGGGATGGAAGCTGACGGAGTTGAGATCTAGCGTACTGAGCCAGATTCAGCGTGTGATCCATCAGCGCGTTGCCGTGGAGCGCCATCTGATGTCGAGCAGCATCGAGTGAAGCTAGTAACAGATAGCTCGGACTGGTCGATTGCACCAATTTTAGGGCGTTGCTGAGGCGATGGGCAGAGATGCGATCGCCCTTGACATGCAGCATGGAGGCTTGGGTCATTGCTGCCAGAGTCTTGTGCGTTGATTGTACGGTTAAATCGGCGCCCGCTCGTAGGGCAGGCGTGGGCAAGTCAGGATGGAACGCGAAGTGGGCACCGTGGGCTTCATCAACGAGCAATGGAATATGATGCTCATGCGTAATCTGGGCGATCGCCTCTAGGTTGCCGCAGGTTCCGAAATAGGTGGGATATACGACCATCACAGCTTTGGCATCAGGATGCTGATCGAGGGCTTGGGCGATCGCCTCTGGCGTGACGCTGTGGGCAATATCCCAGTCGGGGGCATACTGCGGCTGCACGAAAATGGGAACCGCTCCTGAGAGAATTAGCCCTGAAATCGCGGATTGATGGGCATTGCGTGGCACGATAATCGTGTCGCCCGGATTGCAGGTTGCCAACAGAGCAGCTTCGATGCCGCAGGTCGAGCCGTTCGCTAGAAACCAGGTGCGATCGCTCCCAAATGCTTTAGCTGCTAGCTCTTGAGCCTGCTGAATCACCCCGTCTGGAGCAAATAAGGTATCCAATTCAGGCAGTTCGGGCAGGTCTGCCCGGAAGACGGCAGCCCCTAGTAACTCTGCCAATGGCGTGGAAATACCCTGCCCCCGCTTGTGACCGGGCGCATAAAAGGGCGCGTGCGATCGCGCGGCACTCATTCGCAGCGCATCGAGCAGCGGCATGTCAGCTTGAGAAAGGGGGTGAGCCATGAGCGAGGCAACCACTGATTCAGTACAGGGACAGTCAAGTGTTGTGCAAAATCGGGATGCGACGCGATCGCCCCATCTATGACGATACCCCGTTGATGCGCCCCAAACAGCCCATTCGAAGGAATATAACAGACCTATCGAGTTGCGCCTTCTTCTGCTAACACCGAGCCGCCTCGCCGAATCACAAGTGCTTGGCTGTTGCCGCTCATCTGCACTTCGTAGAAGAGATCGCCGCTGCTGGCGACATATCGCGTTCGCGATGACGTACTCGACTGCTGAACGGGTTGAGCATTGACGACCAGCTGATTGGCTCGATTGTTGTAAACGTTCATTCGCAGCTGTCCGTTTCTACGAAAGACGCGAACGGCATAGGTGCGAGTCGAAAAGTCAACCACTGTCTGATCGGGAGCAGGCGCTTGTCCCTGATTTTCAACGCTGGCGTTGGCAACCCGCCCATTGAGATATTCGACGCGAATGATGGTGCCGCTGCGAGGATTTTGATATCGCTTCACCACATATTGGCCATCGGCTCGAGAGCTGCCGACTTGAGAATAGCTATTTTGTTGGAGAACACTCTCAGCCTGGGATAATCGATCGCCCCGAATCTGAGTGATGATTTGAAACGCAGTATTGGGATTTGACGGGTTTGATGAGTTTGGGTTAACTACGCAGTCTCGAAAGCAAATGAGGTCGCCGCGTACCCAACCTGTCTGCCCAGTGCTAAACAGCCGGACTTGATACCAGCGAAACCCGTCACCTGCTTCAACGCTGTCCAATGTTTCAACGCGATCGCCCACTCGCGCTTCGCCCACTTGGTTGGCGTTGGTGGTGGGATACTGCCGAACATTGACAATCACATCAGGACTGCTGCCCGTAATGAAGCCGATGTCGGCGCGGGCAGGCAAATCGAACACCAGAGTCGCCATCAACGCCGTGGCGATCGCCGTGGGGATAAAAAGTTTGGTCTTCATAGGTGGATCGAGGTCGATAGGGGGGATTTTTCAAGAATACTCGCCCTGGATGATTTCGCCAGGTTTATTTATAAAAGTGAACCAGCAAAATCGCGCGCGACAATGCCGAACGTGAAAGCAATGCGTCTGTGTCGCATTCCTTCGGAACGCGACTTGATTCAACGCGACTTGATTCAACGCGACTTGATTTGATCAGACTTGATTCGACCAGCCGATCACACCTTGCAGAGGAGGGCGAGGGAACGGGCTCTCCATATCAGGAAATCGATTCGAACAAATTCAGGGGTATGTTACCGCATAGGGTGACGAAATCGCTTCGGCTTCACCCGTACTAACCAACGCCTGACAGACAAACGCGGCCACATCTGCACGAGTCGCCACTTCATTAGGCGATAGCTGATTGACATTAGGATAATTGACAACGATGCTCCGTTCAGTCGCTGCTGCAACTGACGCTTTTGCCCAATCTGGGATGAGGCTAGAGTCAGAATATTTGTTGAGTGCACCCGCGTTACCCTCATCCAATCCCAACCCGCTGGCTAGCGATACTAAGACCTGTACCCGTGGAATTTGCTCATCCGGACGAAACACCTGCCCCGGATACCCACTCATAAACTCACTTCGATAGGCTTCACGAATGGCTCTATAGGCCCAAAAGCTTTGACTCACATCCACAAAGTTGATCAAGGGGCGCTTCGGTTCGGCTTCAAACGCCTTAGTCACGATTGCAGCAAATTGGGCGCGAGTCACAGGGTCATTGGGGCGAAAGGTTCCATCAGGAAAGCCCCCGATAATTCCTCGTGATGCCAAAGCTTCGATATACTCTTGCGCCCAATGTCCTTGAACATCAGGAAACCCCACAACCCGCGCCACAAATTCAACGTCTCCAGCAATTTGCTCTGAATCAACCTGATTTCCGACTGCAAGCAACACATTATTGCGAGTGGAGTTATTGATGGCATACCGCCCGTTATTGACAATGATATTTTCACCAGGGTCGTCCCCAGTTCCCAAGTTGGGCATTGCCTCGGCGATCGCCACTACTCCATCTCGACTATTATTGCGAATCACATTCCGACGAAGGATTGGACGGGCTCGATTAGATGCCACCACGCCATCCACATTCTCAACAATCTGATTACCCTCAATCAACGGAGTAGACGTATCTCCCACAGCGATGGCAAATCCAGTATTCTGAAATTCATTATTTCGAATTTTGCCGCTTGACTGGCGCACGACTGAGATGCCGTTGGCGTCATTTTGGATAAACAAGTTGTCCTCGATTGTTGGAGTCGCTGTCCCTGTCACAAACACGCCTTCTCGCAAACTATTCGAAAACGTGTTGTTGCGAATCGTCGGATTTGTTGACTCAACCCAGACGCCAGTGCCGCGACTGTTTGGGTTTGTAACCGTGACGCCTCGAAGCTGGCTGTCCTCTAGCATGACAATCGTGACGTTTTGTCCTGCAAAGGTCGGGCTCACTAAACTGCCACTGCCGATGATAACGGATGTCTCTCCATTGTTTGGCTCATCTCCTCGAACGATGACTCCAGGTGGAATCGTCAGCGGAAATACCTCGCCCGTGTCTCTCGTATAGCTGCCTGGAACAAGCTGAATGACGGTATTGTCAGTCGCCTGCTGAAGCGCGTATGCAATCGTTCGATATGGAAAATTTTCGCGTCCGCTCGTTGGCGTATCAGCGCCCAAAATTGGGTTGACATAGACCACTCGTGAATTAACAGGGACTTGCTGAGCTGTTCTGGCTGGAAACTCAGAATCAGCAAGTGCTGTGAATGGTGCAGCCGTTCCGCTAGAACAAATTAGTAGTGTGGTTAAACCGACGTTGAGAGAGCGTCTGATCATGGGAAGAGATATGTTCGGCCCTACGGAGCGATTCGTTAAGACACAACTACGATTAACTGGATTTGCCTGAGGCTCTTGGCATGTCATGGGTGTATACCTGAAATGCTGTAAGGGTATTTAAAATTAAATCGGTAGAAACTATATCATCGATGATTCGCGCTTACATCGCGCTATGGTGTATGGAAGGGCGATCGCAAGACGTATTTCACGCGTTTGGAAAACCCTCCGATTTCACCATACGGACCGCAACTAATCTAGACTCGACTTCGTCCTCAATCCTGCACAATTACTCAACTCTGGGATTTTGGTTCACCGTTGAGTATTCACGCACTCGTGTGACACGCGAGTATGTAGTTATGAAATTCTTCATTCGAGCATTATCCGCAGTGGGGCTTGGTATTGGCCTATGCTTAGGGAGTCTATTATACGACGCCCCTGCTGAGGCAGCCGAGCGAGTCGTTTTAAAGTATAAGGTCTTTAATCGCTCTATCCCCGTGCGTGACCTAAGTAACCTGGCAGAAACAGGTGAGGTTTCGTCGACGCTCAGAGCATACTTGAGGCTGACCAATCGAGATCCGGATGATCTTCGTTCAGCTCTAAATCGCGAAGTCCCCGTCAATTTGATTGCACTCGATCGCATTCTCAATAGCCCAATTGGCAACATTGCTATTGATGAAGTGAGTAAGACAATACACACGTCGTCTGGGGATGGCGATCGCCAGGCAATGCGGTCAGCCCTCATCCTGTCAGCAACGGGAGACAACCGTATCAGTCTGATTGAGGTCATCGAAAACTACCCGACCGAGTCCGTCCATGTAGAGGGCGATCGCCTCGTTGCAGCGTATGAGGAAATCGCAGCGCTCCAGCGTCGAATCGATCAATTGATGGATAGCATCGGACTATTTTAGCGATCTGAAACTGAACTCTATGCGGTATCGTTATTGGCGGCTAATAGGCCAACGTATCTAGCGTTTCTCGCAGATAGCTCAACACCAGCTCATCATGATCAAGGTCTGGGCTTTGATCATCATCTACTTTTTCCATACGCCATCTCTGAAAGCCTGAACTAGCAGATATCGCCCGCTTGAGACTATCCCATGTCATTGGGTCATCTGAAAATCGACTGTGGGGTAACGATGGAGAGCCTGCCATAACAAAACCTCTAAAAAGTGCCAGACTAAAGCTGCTTACCTGAGGTGACGCTTAACACAACTTCGTCTACATCAAGAGCCGCAGACTTGATCCAGGGGAATTTCCTGGTCTTGATCTGTGCATTATCTATACGACGATAACTTACGCCTCCAATGACCTGCTGTGCTGAGATACACCATCATACTCATTTTCTAAGAATTTCCGAGGCGATCGCCATTGCTGTCCGATCAATTATTCTTTTGTCAAATCCTATTTATTCAAAGTTAGGGCTGATTCCATGCAGCATCTTTGTGCTTTTGCTAAGCCGTTGGCTAGTTCAAAAAGCCTCAAAGCCCGAACTTCGGTAAACCCGATCGTAACAATGCCTTGAAGTGGATGAAGTCAATAAATTCCGCAAATTCTGCAGCATATCAAAAGCTACTTAAGGCTGCTCAATTCGACGGAGGTTCTGGCTCGTCAGGATTGATCGATTGGGTAATATTGGGTTTGTGTGGATCTTCCGCTTCATGTGTCTCTGCTTTAGAGTCAGTATCCGTTTCAAGGGCATCGGCATCGGCATCGGACATCGTATCGGGATGGTCGGGCAATGTGTCGGCAAGTTCGTCAACTGGCTGGGCTGATGCGTCTTCAGACGACGCATCACCAGTTTCGGAAGCATCCTCATGATCAGCGTCATGGGCAACCGTCTCAGTTGTCTCGCCTGTCTCATCTGGTTGAGGGACTGACTTTTCAGATGATTCATCACTGTCAGAAGGGGCTTCCGTCGCGGGGACGGCTTCAGGAGGAGACACAGGTGGAGCGGCTTCTGATGAGGGCTGTTTGGGCTGATCGGTGACGCCTGCTGCCGATTTTTCAGATGTTGTGTCCAGCCCTGATGATGACGCGGCGGCACCTTCAGTGGCAGGTTGAGGCGTTTCTACAACCATGTCTGGAAGAATCTTCGCAACCCGTAAGCCGATGATGCTAAAGTCCTGAGGAATGTGTTCAACGGGGTAGGCATCATCGGCGTCAATCTGAGACTCAGTCGCTAGCAAGACTCTCAGTACACTGGCTGGAACTTGCAAAAATACGTTGCTTAGCAAAAAGGCGATCGCCCCAATCAGCAAGCCGCCCAGTCGCCACTGCGGCAGAAATGTGATGGAGGCAGCATCCAATGGAGGGGCGTGAAATAGTTTCCAAAGGGCGATCGCCAAAACCCCAGATACAACAACCGTCAGCGCTTTCACCGGAGTCGTCTTAAACAGTCGCAGCAGGCGTCGCTGCTCGTCCGTTAGCTGGTCAGGTTTAATCGCAACGACTAGCAAACTGAAAATATAGAACGGACGCTGCCACTGCATCCAAAATACTGGCGCGATGCCCACAACTGCTACGAGTAAAAACTCTAGACCGATTGGCAACACAGGATCACCAGCAGCAAGTCCTAAGAAACAAAGCTCTAGAAAAATTGGGACGGCTGCGGCTCCAGCTAGGTGAATCCAAAGATAGGGGTCTAACCGAAACGAGCGCATATTCACGGGTCCAAGGCTTCACTGTCATAGTAATCTACCAGTGGGCTCAGATACTATAGCGTTAGCCAGATAGCTTAGGACATGACTCCTGCCTAAAATCAAAGCTGGGGAAGCTATCCGGCGTGCAACCGCACAAAGAACTGTGGCAGTTGCTATATGCTGGAATGTTAAGTAAGCGAAGATGAACAGCCCAATGCCTCGACCCATGCTTGAATGCGAGCGTTGACCTCGTCAGGCACCTCATCATGAGGGCAGTGCCCCGCTTGGAGATAATAGTCGGTGAGTTGCGGATAGTGCTGGCGAAACATTGCGCCTCGTTTGCGGACATTCATCCACGGATCACCCTCTCCCCAAAGCATCAGTAGAGGACAGGATAGCCGTTGCAGCAGTGCATCGACGGGTTCACCTCGGGGTGACTTAAATACGGATGCAAACACTCTGGCAGCACCTGGGTCACACGATGGACGATAAATCTCTTCTACGAGCTGATTTGTCACTGCGGCTTTATTGAGATAAACCTTCTCAAGAGTTTTGCGAATCATAGAACGCCGCCGCACATATTGAAACAGCACAAAACTAGGCAATGGCTGAAGCAAAATCGACCGAATCAGGGTCTGCCAAATTTTTTGGGGCGATCGCCCTGATTGAGATGCCTCAGCAGGTGGGCTGTCGCTGAAAGGGCCTGCACTATTCAACAAAATCAATCCCGCGACCGAGTCTGGATATTGAGCTGCTACGCACAGCGAGGCATATCCTCCCAACGAGTTACCGACTAGCACCGTGGGGCGCTTTATATGAGTTTGTATAAAATCGTGAAGCTGATCGCGCCACACATCGCCGCTATACACCCAGTCAGGTTTGGCCGATCGGCCAAACCCCAGCAAATCGATCGCCCAGACATCAAACATTGGCGTTAGTCCTGAAATATTTTTACGCCAATGATCCGTCGAGGCTCCAAACCCATGGACGAACAGCAGCGAAGGATGCTGAGATTGGCGATCGCCCGCCTGCACGTAGTGAATAGGCTGCTCTCGCCACTGCCAATATGAGGGTTTCGGAGATGCGATGGATGTTTGCATACTAAGGCAGAATTGTAACGTAATATTAACTATCCTACCGTAATCGCCTGTTACGCCTTAAAAAATCTATGTCGTCTGATAGGGCGAGTGATTTATTAAGATGCAGTTTTGCTATTCGGGTTTTGCTCTTCGGATGGATGCTAAGCTGCATTCTACATTTTTAGACTAAGGCAATCTATCCTGCCCCGTTCACTTAGCGTCACGAGGGATTTTCAAATTACCCATGAAAGCCCGACCTAAATTTAAGCGCACTAAAACTAAAAAAAGTCTTTGGTTTGAGCGATTGATGGCAATCACGGCGCTCATCAATTTGTGTCTTGTCGCATTCGATATTAGCTATATTCCCCTGCGTGACTTTTATCTGCGCCGCATTCCTCAATTGACTCAGTGGTATGGTCGTCAGGTTAAGGGCATCGAACCTCATCGGGAAACCACAGCATATCTAAATGCCGTCAATGAGCTAGAAGAACAGCTCGAACAGCAGGGAGAGGCCGCACTGGAGACAACGCAAACGCAGCAGTTGCTTCAAGAATTGCGCGTTCGCAGTGACGACATGATCGACGAAAACCCGTTTCAAGTTGCCGACAAATCCGGCACTCTAGAGCGAATTAAAAACCGAATGCGCGATCGCATCGATGTGGATTCGTCTAAAGATGCTTTTACGCAGTTTTGGGATGCTGACTATCTCAGCAGCGAGGGGTGGCGACAAGAAATTGCCTATTTTAATCAAGAGATTCGCCCGCTGATAGAAACCAACTACTACCGGGGTATCGGAGAAGATGGGCGGCCTATCGATGAGTTTTGGCGTGTCGATATCTGGTTTGTGGCCATTTTTGGCATCGAGTTTTTAGCCCGAACCCTTTATTTGAGCATTCGATACAAAGGCACTAACTGGTTTGATGCAATGCTCTGGCGCTGGTATGACGTGTTATTGCTTATTCCATTTTGGCGATGGTTACGCGTTATTCCAGTCACTGTCCGTCTCCATCAATCTCGACTCGTCAATCTAGCCCCCATTCAATCCCGAATTACGCGGGGGTTGGTTGCCAGTGTCGCTGTCGAGCTTACCGAAATTGTTGTCATCCGCATCATCGATCAGATGCAAAATTTGATTCGTCAAGGAGACGTTGCCCGTTGGATTCTCAATCCTGAACCAGAGCGGCGATATATTGACATCAACGGGGTTGACGAAATCCAAGCCATTTCTCAACGCATCGTGATGGTTTTGGTCTACAGGGTCTTGCCTCAGCTCAAGCCTGAAATGGAAGCCGTTCTAGCTCATAGCGTCGGCAATGCCGTGCATACGACTCCTGTCTATCAGGGCTTCCAGGCGATTCCAGGATTTAGCAACATCCCCGATCAATTAACTAAACAGTTGGCGGCTGAAGTGACAAAAAATGCCTACAGCACATTAACGAATGCGATGGAGGATTCAGTCGGTGCCGAGCTGACTCAAAAGCTCATTCTAAAATTAGGCGAAACGCTTCGAGAAGAGATCCAGCAAGAAAATACGGTTGAGGAACTCGAATATTTGCTGACGGTTCTTCTAGAAGAAATCAAGATTAATTATGTGAAGCGCATTCCTGACGAAGAACTCGACCAACTCGAAGACCAAGCCTATAAACTCTATGAAGTTACTCAAATTGGCAAGAATAGAGATTAAAACATAACCATCCCAGATGGATTGTGAGTGGAGGGGCGATCGCCTCCCGCCCCACCACTCACAACCCATTCACAAGCGATTTTAGGATCGTCATATCCGGATTTAATTAAGAAGCCAATTTGAAGACTCTACGCTAAACTGAGATACAGCGAAGATCAGGGCTGATCTGAGCTTTTTCCAGAATCTCGTCTCCTGGAAGAAGTGGGCAACGCCCGCTTTTTTTATTGACGGTTATAGGATTCTGTGCGTTAGTTTTGTCCAGCTGTTGGGCACGTGCCTTAGAAAATCAATCGGGACGATGACTCATCCTCTCATTCCACAAATCATTGACTTAGCAGCACCTGTTGCAGAAAGTTTGGGCTTAGAAATTGTCGGAGCAGTGTTTCATACCAATCAACATCCTCCTGTGCTGCGCGTCGATATTCGCAATCCTCAAACGGATACAGGGCTTAATGATTGTGAGATGATGAGTCGCGCCTTAGAAGCTACTCTGGACGCATCTGATTTGCTTCCAGATGCTTACATCCTCGAAATTTCTAGTCCCGGGGTTTCGAGTCATCTGGCGAGCGATCGCGACTTTATTTCATTCAAAGGATTCCCGGTTATTGTGACAACGTACGCACCCTATGAGGGGTACCAATCTTGGGAGGGGAAGCTCATTCGGCGAGACGACGAAGCTGTGTATCTCAATCGGAAAGGACGGGCGATCGCGATTCCGCGACATCTAGTTAGCAACGTTCTACTCACCCACTAAACCGATTCCACTAGCAATGAATGCGCTTCAGTCTTCACCTCGTTACAACCCCTGTTTGATCCCGTCCTCAATGCGTTAAGCTCAGCATCTCAGACGCTGCTGCAATTAAACATCTATTATCCGCAATGCCGTCTTAACTCGGCGTATCAATATCCTTACGGAGGTCCTCACTATGTCAATGGTTAATTTACCTGGGCTTCAAGACATGATCGAAGGTATCAGCCGCGAACGCAATCTGCCCAAGCATGCCGTCCAAGCGGCACTACGCGAAGCCCTCCTAAAAGGATACGAGCGCTATCGGCGCACTCATCGCCCAGATACAGAAACATTCGACGAAGAATATTTCGACAACTTTGACGTTGAACTCGACATTGAAGAAGAAGGGTTTCGGGTTCTCGCCACCAAAACGATTGTGGAAGACGTCACCGTCCCTGATCATCAAATTGCGCTTCGAGAAGTTCAAGAGGTTGCAGCTGAAGCCCAGCTAGGTGACACCGTGATTCTAGATGTCACCCCCGATCAGGGCGACTTCGGTCGCATGGCGGCTATTCAAACAAAGCAGGTATTGGCTCAAAAGCTCCGCGATCAGCAGCGCAAGCTGGTTCAAGAAGAATTTCAAGATTTAGAGGGCACAGTCCTGCAAGCCAGGGTGCTTCGATTTGAACGGCAATCTGTGATCATGGCGGTCAGCAGCGGCTTTGGTCAACCCGAAGTCGAAGCAGAGCTTCTCAAGCGGGATCAATTGCCTAATGACAACTATCGAGTCAATGCCACATTCAAGGTTTACTTGAAGAGAGTATCGGAAGGATCGCATCGAGGACCCCAGCTCTTAGTGTCGCGTTCTGATGCTGGCTTGGTAGTTTATCTGTTTGCCAATGAGGTGCCCGAAATTGAAGATGAAGTGGTCCGCATTGTTGCCGTTGCGCGAGAAGCAAATCCTCCCTCTCGGCATATTGGCCCACGCACCAAAATTGCAGTTGATACGCTAGAGCGAGACGTTGATCCCGTAGGTGCTTGCATTGGCGCACGAGGATCTCGCATTCAGGTCGTCGTTAACGAATTGCGGGGTGAAAAGATCGACGTGATCCGTTGGTCCCCCGACCCGTCCACCTACATTTCAAATGCGCTCAGCCCGGCGCGAGTTGATGAGGTTCGTCTTATTAATCCTGAAGAGCGGCAGGCGCATGTCCTTGTTCCTGAAGATCAGCTCAGCTTGGCAATCGGGAAAGAAGGGCAAAATGTTCGGCTCGCAGCTCGCCTGACCGGATGGAAGATTGATATCAAAGATTCTGCCAAATATGACTACGACGCCGAGGATCGCAAAATTCAAGAATTAGAAGAAAGCCGTCGTCGATCTCACGAAGAGGCGCTTGCAGCAGACGCTGAATTTGAAGAATTTGACGAAGACGATCTTGACGCAGATCTAGAGAGCGAAAAGCCAGAGGCTGAGCCTGCAATGCCTGTTGCAGAAAATGATGCAGACCAGGAGAGTGATGAGGATCACGAGAGCGGCGGGGCTCAGGAGAACGAGGATGCGATCGCCTCAGACGATTCAGAATCTGCTCAAGCTAAAAACGATGGATTTGGCGCCGAAGCCAGCGCTGCAATAGAACGCCCTGGACATTAGGCATTTAGTGCCGCTTCGCCTGCATCTCCTTTAGCCCCAATCATTGGTCGACACGCTAGCATAGATCCTATGGAGCAAAATTATCGCCGCTGCATTAGCTGCCGGACCGTTGCTCCCAAACAAAAATTCTGGAGAATTGTTCGAGTATATCCATCTCGGACGCTACAATTGGATAGTGGAATGGGGCGTTCAGCCTATATTTGCCCCGACCCAGAATGCCTAAAGGCGGCTCAGAAAAAAAATCGTTTAGGGCGGGCTTTAAGGGTGCCTGTGCCGCCAGCCCTTTATGAGCAACTTTGGCAACGTTTGGCAGATGAATAGGAGGAGCAGCTTTCTTTAATACGACTCAGATAAAATGTCGGTTCGCATCAATAAGCCGAACAGCCATCAATTCACCAACTTTTGCGCCGATTCGGGGTGTTTCCTTAGGCCCATTTCTTAAGCCTATCGTCTTGATTACCTGTTTACCAACGCACAATCTTGGCGGCATGGGGGTCAAATGAATTCTCTGAGGCGTCGTAGAAAGGCCATTAATCAATGGATTTGCTGCACTTGAAGTTGAGGCATACGAAACTTAGAATTTGATAATGATCGATTGCCTTGGCAGTCGTGGGCAATTTTGAGCGATAATACGTCGGTCAGCAGAGTTGTAATTTCAGACATTTCGATAGCCTAGTAGAACTACTAGAAAATTGAGTCTGGATCTGCCTACATTGGCTTGAGTAGTAGCTGTAAGATCTTGCTGCTATCGTATGTAAAGACTTCCTGACTCTAGTCGGATTCGTACATGATAGTTAAGAATGCTTATCAAGGAGTGGCATATCAAAACATATATCCCTTTGAAATCAGAGCGCAATCGTTTGTATTTCTTTTTTGAGAGAGGTGGTCACCATCCTCACTTCTTGGAAGTTGAGATATGAAAACCGTCGTTTCTTTAGGGCAGTAGATCGTATGTAACAAGCAGTCGGAACGAAGAGGAAAGAGTGGATGAACAACGGCAAAGTTAGGATATACGAGCTTTCGAAAGAATTAAGTTTGGATAATAGAGACATTTTAGATATCTGTGGCAGGCTAAATATTTCAGCAAAGAGTCATAGCAGCACAATCACTGAACAAGACGCAAATCTCATTCGCACCGCCGCCGAAAAGTATACTCCTAGCCGATCCTCCTCCAGCAAACATGCTGCCGCTGGTCATTCTACAGGGGCTCGGACTAAATCGCCCGCATCTAAAGCACCCGTGAAGAAAAAGCAACAGATATTAGAGGTTCGTAAGCATCGTCCAACAACTGCGGAGTCGCCCAAGCGTCCTGAAGTCGCAGCGAAGCCGCCGATGTCACGCCCTCAATCGCCCCCATCTCCTGCAGCCGTACAATCTCCTGCTAAGCCAGAACAGTTGGAGAGTCCTACGCCCGTTGAAACCCCAAGCTCTGATGGAACAATCGACGAGTCGTCTGCACTGCCAGAATTGCAGCGCCCATCGGTAGCAGCCCCCATTGAATCGCCTGACCATAGCGGTGACTTATCGGATTACGAGGTGGATAGCGCAGATCGCGAGGAGGATGAGGACGAAGACGTTCCTCAGCTTATCAAGCCACCTGCTCGCCCCGCTGAGGACGATACAAGCTCTCAACCCACAACGGTCGAACGTCCGATTCTTAAGCGATCAAAGTCACAACGCTCCGAATCTAAACCGGAACGCCATGACGCTAATGTTGCAGAGGTCAGGCATCCTGTTAAATCGGATCAAAACGGTAGGTCAGGCCAAGCATCTGAGGTGAAGAAGCCTGGTGCGCCTCGGCCAAAGCCCCCTATAGAACTACGTCGCCCTCCATCGCGTCCTTCGACAGAGGAAACGCGTAAGAAGGATGAGACGCAAGATGACGATCTCATTGCTATCCCTGATGATACGACCGATTTGGAACTTCGCCGTCCAACTCCGCCTCGCCCACCGAAGCGACAGAAAAATCGAGCAGAGGAAGAAGACGACGAACAGCAAGAGCTTCTTCAGCGCAAAGCGCCCAAGACAAAGCGTCGGGCTCAACCTGTTATTGAAGATGAAGACGAAGAAGATCTCGATGCTATGCGAGAGGGCAATGAGGTTAGTCAGTCCCAGGTGAGCCTGTCGCTGATGCGTCCACCCAAGCCCAAGAACTATCCGGGGCAGAAAAAAACTGCGGCTGTTACTCCTGCGTCGCAGCGTCCGAAAAAATCGGAACCTAAGGATACAAGCCGATCACAACGCCGCGATCGCCGTGAATCTGAGAAGAAATCGGAGCGTCCTGAAATTATTACATTAACTGACAGCATCTCCGTTCACGACTTAGCCGAGGCGCTAACCGTGCCCGAAACTGAGGTCATTAAGGTCCTGTTCCATAAAGGAATTGCCGCTAACATCAATCAGATTCTCGATATCCCCACGGCAACGATGGTTGCTGAAGAATTTGAAGTCGCGGTTGAAACAGCTGAAGCGGAGGCTGAAGCGAAGAAAACAACTGAGATGTTAGACGAGGCCGATCTCGATAGCCTGCAACGACGTCCACCCGTTGTCACGATTATGGGGCACGTTGATCATGGCAAAACAACCCTGCTCGATTCCATCCGCAAAACCAAAGTAGCGCAGGGAGAAGCGGGTGGCATCACCCAACACATTGGTGCATATCACGTTGATGTCACTCATGACGGCACCGATCAGCAGGTTGTTTTCCTGGATACTCCGGGGCACGAAGCCTTCACCGCAATGCGAGCGCGGGGAGCACGAGTAACGGATATTGCCGTGTTGGTGGTTGCGGCTGATGATGGGGTTCGACCTCAGACTATCGAGGCGATTAGCCATGCAAAAGCGGCTGGTGTACCAATTGTCGTTGCTATCAATAAGGTCGACAAAGAAGGGGCTCAGCCTGATCGGGTCAAGCAAGAGTTAACTGACCACGGTTTAGTTTCAGAAGAGTGGGGCGGTGAAACCATTATGGTTCCAGTAAGCGCCATCACGGGTGATAACCTAGATACCCTTCTAGAAATGCTGCTTTTGGTGTCTGAAGTCGAAGACCTGTACGCCAACCCCGATCGTTCTGCACGAGGAACTGTGATTGAGGCAAACCTAGATAAAGCTAGGGGGCCAGTTGCCACATTATTGGTTCAAAATGGAACCTTGCGAGTTGGTGACAGCTTAGTTGCTGGCTCTGCCTTTGGAAAAGTCAGGGCAATGATTGACGATCGCGGAAAGCGTGTCGAAGCAGCCCATCCGTCATTTGCTGTCGAGGTGTTGGGGCTTAATGACGTGCCCGCAGCGGGCGATGAATTTGAAGTCTTTGCCGATGAAAAAGAGGCCCGTTCCGTCTCCTCTGACCGGGCTGAGCAACAGCGTCAGTCTCGCTTGCAGCAAGCCATGGCATCTCGCCGGGTCAGCTTGAATAGTTTTTCTGCTCAGGCTCAAGAAGGCGAACTGAAGGAACTCAATCTAATTCTCAAAGCCGATGTTCAGGGTTCAGTAGAGGCAATCTTAGCGTCACTCCAACAGCTTCCTCAAAAAGAGGTACAAGTTCGAGTCTTGCTGGCTGCCCCGGGTGAAGTGACAGAAACGGATGTTGACTTGGCGGCAGCGAGTAGTGCAGTCATTGTCGGGTTCAATACAACGTTAGCTAGTGGTGCTCGGCAGGCTGCCGATCGCGCAGGAGTTGATGTTCGCGAATACAACATCATCTATAAGCTGCTCGAAGATATCGAAGGCGCGATGGAGGGGCTGCTAGAGCCCGAGATGGTTGAAGAACCGCTAGGTCAGGTCCAAGTCAGGGCAGTCTTCCCGGTTGGTAAGGGCTCGGTTGCTGGTTGTTATGTACAATCAGGTAAAGTCGTCCGTAATTGCCGCGTCCGAGTGCGTCGGGGGAGCGAAGTGGTCTATGAAGGAAATCTAGATTCCTTGAAGCGGATGAAAGACGATGTCAAGGAAGTCAATGCTGGGTATGAATGCGGTATTGGCATCGATCGCTTCAACAGTTGGGAAGAAGGTGACATCATCGAAACCTTCCGGATGGTGTCAAAACGCCGGACTCTTTCTGCCTAGATTGTGAATTGCCAGTCACCCACGTGAAAATGGGTGACTGCTTTTTTATGGACGCCTTCAACGTATGGAATCGAATACATTTCACGTGTGCGATCGCGATTTGTCCGATGATAGTCTGTCTCAGCTCCTGGCGGCAGATTCTATTGCTATTGACACTGAAACAATGGGGTTATTGCCCCAGCGCGATCGCCTCTGTTTGGTCCAACTCTGCGATCCTCAAGACCGCACGACTGCTGTTCGCATTGAAATCGGCCAAAAAGAGGCTCCCAACCTCAAACAGTTGCTGGAGACTCAGACTATTCTTAAGGTCTTTCACTTTGCCCGATTTGACATCGCAATGCTGCGATATCATCTAGGCATTCAAGTGGCTCCATTGTTCTGCACAAAGATTGCCAGCAAGCTTGCCCGGACCTATACTCCCCGGCATGGACTCAAAGATGTAGTGCAAGAGTTAGAGCAAGTCGAACTCGATAAGAGCGCCCAAAGTTCAGATTGGGGAAATGTTGCTAATCTTTCGCTCGATCAGCTTCAGTATGCCGCGAACGACGTTCGATACTTGCTTAGCGTGCGGCTCAAACTAACTGAGATGCTCAAACGAGAAGGACGGTTGGATCTGGCCCAGCAGTGCTTTGCCTGCCTTCCGGTTTTGGCGACCCTAGATTTGCTGCAATATCACAATATTTTTGAGCATTAGTAGGGATGCACTAGTTTGTATTACCTAATCTACTGCCTGCTCTGCCTCAACGGGCAATGGGGCCGGGGGATGTTGTGCCAGGACAGACTTTAGATACTGCCCTGTATACGAGTCGAGAGATTGAGCGACCGTCTCTGGTGTGCCAACCGCAACGAGTTCTCCTCCGCGATCGCCTCCTTCGGGGCCTAAATCCACAAGCCAGTCAGCAGATCGGATGACGTCCAAGTTGTGCTCGATGACAATGACCGAATTCCCCTTATCAACGAGGCGTTGTAGGACATCCAACAGTTTGTGAACATCATAGAAAGACAACCCTGTTGTCGGTTCATCAATGAGATACAGGGTTTTACCCGTGGCGCGACGAGACAGTTCGGTTGCGAGCTTTAATCGTTGCGCCTCACCGCCGGATAGGGTGGGGGCTGTTTGCCCAAGTCGCACATAGCCCAAGCCCACATCAACCATCGTTTGCAGCTTGGCGGAGGCTTTCGGAATATTTTGGAAAAAGTCTGCTGCCTCTTCAGCCGTCATGCCTAACACATCGGCAATCGACTTTCCCTTATATTTCACTTGCAGAGTTTCCCGGTTATAGCGGGCACCTTTGCACACTTCGCACTGCACGTAGACATCGGGCAGAAAATTCATTTCAATGACATTGACACCCTGTCCACCACAGGCTTCACATCGCCCGCCTTTGACATTAAATGAAAACTGTCCCGGCTTGTAACCCCGCGCTTTTGCTTCGACTGTTTGCGCAAACAAATCGCGAATCACATCAAATACGCCGGTGTAGGTTGCGGGATTTGAGCGCGGCGTGCGACCAATGGGCGATTGGTCAATAACAATGGCCTTGTCTAGAGAATTCAGCCCGACAACTTTATCGATTTCCTTCGGCATGGGAATCTTGCGACCAAAGTGATGCTGCAACGCCGGATAAAGCAGCTCATTGATGAGCGTTGACTTCCCAGACCCTGATACACCAGTGATGCACACTAGCATACCGAGTGGAATTTCCACGTCTAGATTTTTGAGGTTATTACGCCGAGCATTTTTTACGATTAATCGTCTGCCATTGCCACTGCGACGAGATGCAGGCGTATGAATAACCTTCTGACCCGATAGATAGGCTCCCGTTAGAGATTCTGTGCTCGATAACACAGCACTCAGGCTGCCTTGCGCGACGATGGCACCTCCATGCACTCCTGCCCCAGGACCAATATCTACGATATAGTCGGCAGTGCGAATGGTTTCCTCATCATGCTCAACTACGATTAGGGTATTTCCTAAGTCGCGGAGCCGATTTAGAGTCAGCAGCAGCCGTCCGTTATCGCGTTGGTGCAGTCCGATACTGGGTTCATCTAGGACATACAGAACTCCCGTCAGCCCTGAACCAATCTGAGTCGCGAGACGAATCCGCTGGGCTTCTCCTCCTGATAGCGTCATGGCCGTGCGATCGAGTGTCAGATAATCTAATCCAACGTCTAGCAAAAATTGGAGCCGTGCCTTGATTTCGCGCAATACTAAATCCCCAATCTGTGCTTGCCGAGAGGTGAGTTGCAAATCGTAGATGCGCTGCAATGACTCTCGAATGGACGCGCTTGTGAAGTCTTTGAGGCGATACTGCCCAATTCGTACAGCTAATGCTTCAGGACGCAGGCGATCGCCCCTACACATTTCACAGGGTTGCTCAACCAAATAGTGTTCTAACTTTTGCTTGTAGAGTTCTGAGGTGCTTTCTCGATACTGGCGTTCCAGCATTGGCAAAACGCCTTCATAACGGCGGTTATAGCCCCGGCGTTCACCATACCGAGAGTCTGATTCAATGTAGATTTTCTCCTTAGAACCGTATAAGACAATAGTCTGCTGGTCGGGAGTAAGCTGATTCCATGCGGTTTGAATTTCAAAGCCAAAGGCTTGCCCTACGCTGTAGAGCAGTGAAAAGTAGTAGGTATTATCTTTCTCAGACCAGGGCGCGATCGCCGCATAGATCGGTAGGGTAGGGTCCGGGACAACCAATTCCTCAGAAAAGCGACGGAGGGTGCCAAGCCCATGACAGTGAGGACACGCTCCATAGGGAGAATTGAAGGAAAACAGCCGAGGAGAGAGCTCCTCCATGACCGCCCCATGTTCAGGGCACGCAAAATTTTCAGAAAACACCAGCTCCTCTGGCAGTGCGTCGTCTTCGGCAAGGGAGCTTGGGTTATAGACCGAGCCCGTTTCGGCTGCCTGGTGACGAGATGAGCGCCGCTTTGAAAGTTCGACGACCTTGCCATCGGATGATTGGCCCTCGTCTTCCGATGATTCTTGAGCGGATGACACGATGTCGATAATTGCGATCCCGGCTGCTCGCTTCAGGCAGGTTGAGAGTGAGTCAACCAGTCTTTCTTGCATACCCTCGCGCTTGACCAGACGGTCTACAATGACCTCAATGTCGTGAAACTGGTTTTTATCTAACTGGATGGAGTCTGATAAATCTTTGACCTCACCATCGACGCGAACGCGAACAAACCCCTCAGATGCCAAACTCGACAATAGCTTTTTGTGAGTCCCCTTTTTGCCGCGCACCACGGGGGCCAAAATTTGAAACCGAGTGCGGTCAGGGAGTTCTAAAATGCGATCGCACATTTGATCGATCGTCTGAGGCGAGATCGAGCGATCGCACTGAGGACAATGGGGCTCTCCAGCGCGACCATACAATAGACGAAGGTAGTCATAGATCTCAGTGACGGTACCAACCGTCGAGCGGGGGTTGTGGGAGGTCGACTTCTGATCGATCGAGATCGCCGGACTCAGCCCTTCGATGGCATCGACATCGGGCTTATCAACTTGCCCTAAAAACTGGCGCGCATACGCGCTCAGAGATTCGACATAGCGCCGCTGCCCTTCAGCAAAGATCGTATCAAATGCCAGCGACGACTTGCCTGACCCCGACACCCCTGTAAATACGATGAGGCGATCGCGCGGTAGCTCTAAATCAATATTCTTTAAGTTGTGCTGCCGCGCCCCCCGAATTCGGATGACATTTTGAGACGGCTTCACTGGCTTAGCATGACGCCCGTTTGCCGAGGCGGTGCTCTGATTATCTGCGGGACTCGCTTTTTGAGACATGAGGGGCACGCTAACGGGCTACAAATCGATCAGCAACAGATTTTAACAATTTTATCGCTATTCTCTCGAATCCACCTGCCAATCCTAAACATGAAGCCTATGTAGCAATCCCAGATAGGTTGTGAGCAGTGGGACAGGCGGCGCCCGTCCCACTACTCACACACAATTCACAAGCGATTTAGGATTGCTATACAGGATTAAATACAGGTTTAACTTAGCGAATCCTACCCTACACCTGATACTGAATCAATACATGCGTCCTATTTTGCTTATGCAAATATCATAGCGATCCTAAATCGCTTGTAATAAATCGCTTGTAATAAATCGCGTATAAAGCGTGCACGAGCGGTGGGCGCATTTTGGGCGAATTTATCGCTTAGGGAACGATCAATTAAGGATGAGGAACACCCCGCAATCACTCAGCCATGAATCACCTGACAGAGCTACAATAGAGCCAATTGTTGCTCAGTTGCAGGTTTTACGAGTATGACAGCTGCTGCTCCTGCCAAAACAAACTACGAAGCCATTATTGGGTTAGAGACCCACTGCCAACTCAGCACTGAGACGAAAATTTTCTCGACTAGTTCGACTGAGTTTGGCGCAACTCCGAATACCTACATCGATCCGGTTTGCATGGGTCTACCGGGGGTGCTGCCCGTCCTCAACCAAAAAGTATTGGAATATTCCGTCAAAGCAGGGCTGGCACTGAATTGCGAAATTGCACCTTACAGCAAATTTGATCGCAAGCAATATTTTTACCCAGATTTGCCTAAAAACTATCAGATCTCTCAGTACGATTTGCCGATTGCTCAGCATGGTTGGCTCGAGATCGAACTGGTTGATGATAATGGCACCCCGATGCGTAAGCGGATTGGCATCACTCGCTTGCATATGGAAGAAGATGCTGGAAAATTAGTTCACGGGGGAAGCGATCGCCTATCTGGGTCAACTTTCTCACTCGTTGACTACAATCGCGCTGGTGTCCCCTTGGTTGAGATCGTATCCGAACCTGATATTCGCTCTGGGCAAGAAGCCGCCGAATATGCCCAAGAGCTGCGGCGCATTATGCGCTATCTTGGCGTGAGTGACGGCAACATGCAGGAAGGGTCACTCCGATGCGATGTCAATATCTCAGTGCGCCCGGTGGGGCAAGAGAAATTTGGCACGAAGGTCGAAATTAAGAACATGAACTCGTTTAGTGCGATCGCCAAAGCCATCGATTATGAGATTGAGCGGCAGATTGCAGCCCTCGAAGCCGGAGAGCCTATCATCCAAGAAACTCGCCTCTGGGAAGAAGGAGCCCAGCGCACCATTAGTATGCGCGTTAAGGAAGGATCGAGCGACTATCGCTACTTCCCAGAACCTGATCTTGGCCCTATCGAAGTTTCATCAGAACAGCTTGAACAATGGCGATCGGAGTTACCCGAGCTGCCTGCAGAAAAACGGCGACGCTATGAACATGAGCTAGACCTGTCGGCGTATGATGCCAGGGTTTTAACCGACGATTTCAGCATCGCTGGTTATTTTGAATCGGTGGTCGCTGCCGGAGCCACGCCCAAACTTGCTGCCAACTGGATTACGCAAGATATCAGCGCATATTTGAATAAAAACAAGCTGACCATTACAGAAATTGCGCTCACGCCCAACAGCCTAGCTGAGCTGATTACGCTGATTGAAGACAGCACCATCAGCACCAAAATCGGCAAGGATATTCTTCCCGACCTCCTGACGCAAGGCGGATCTGCCAAAGAGCTAGTCGAGAAGAAGGGACTGGTTCAAATTTCTGATGCCAATGCGATTGAGCCCATCATTGATGAGGTTTTAGCCAACCATCCCGACGAGCTTGAAAAATATCGGGGCGGGAAGAAAAAGCTGTTGGGCTTTTTTGTTGGACAAGTCATGAAGCAAACAGGCGGCAAAGCCGATCCAAAATTGACCAACCAGCTTCTCAAGAAAAAGCTAGATGGCTAGCAGTTCGGTGAACCTGGCACTTTAGACCCAAAAATTAGCAGGTAGTTGGACTCATAATCTGTCAGCGTTAATGCGAGAGGTTCGTAACGGCTTTCCTTGCGCCTGGGGTAAGAGCATGTCAAGAAAACCGCCGACCTTGCTGCTCTTAATTTAAGGTCGCTACTTAAAAAAATTGCAAATCTTGATGAGGGGTGTCACCCCTTTTCATTAAAAGGTCATAATGTGGTACGAAATGAACCTTTATGTGGGAGAGTTGACTGTAGCTCTCCTTTTTTCATCTCTATCGCAATTTGCAATTCGCTAAGCACGAAACTGGTGGCGTGAGCGCTCCATGTCCTATGCCACCGGGCTTGACTTAAGTGCATACCGCTGTAACGAAAAAAGATTTTTTCATCTTTTTAAACAATTTCTTTAAAGAAATTGCATAAAGGGGTGTCACCCCTCATCCCCAACGTGGCATAATATGTTAAGTAGATGCACCCTGATGGTCGGGAGAGTTTTATGGCTCTCCCTTTTTTTATGCCCAAATTTGGCAGAAATACTAAACGACCCCGCCGTTCCTGCTCAAAACCTTTTATAGCCCTACAGGCTTAGGTTTGTGTGTAGACCCCGCCCGCCGCGCGGGGTCTACACACGTTCAGCGTCCTAACGTGAGAGCGTAAAGCTATATCTCCAGAGCGTCAGGAGAAGATTCAGATGAGATCTAACTCTCTAGAGAGGGACCAGATAGTTCAGGATTGTTTTAGGACATCCCTCAGCAGGCGATCGCCCGAACTCAAATCTCGTTATCTCGTAATATAGAAAATAAGGCATTGCTGATTAGAGGTTGAATTGGGAAGGAGCGGTTCGCGTTTGTCCGATGGATAGGCTTCGCCTTTCTGGTATGCCGTAAGGCTTTACGCGCAGCGTCTCCGACCAGAGAGACCGCCCATACAGCCATGATTCCATGATCCAAAATCATTCCTGGATTCAGCCACGCCGAAAATAGAATTCAATATAGTACCTGTCACTTAAATCAATTCGATACTCATGTTTGAAGCTCTTTCAGAACGTCTAGAGGGAGCCTGGAAGAAGCTCCGGGGTCAAGACAAAATTTCTGAGGCAAATATCCAAGAAGCCTTGAGAGAGGTGCGACGAGCCTTACTGGAGGCAGATGTCAGCCTGCAAGTGGTGAAAGATTTTGTTTCAGATGTTCAAACCAAAGCATTGGGCGCCGATGTCATTGCGGGGGTTCGTCCCGATCAGCAGTTCATTAAGATTGTTCATGATGAGCTCGTTTCGATCATGGGAGAAACGAATGCTCCCCTTGCAAAGGCTGACACCCCACCGACAATTGTCCTAATGGCAGGGTTGCAAGGAACAGGTAAAACTACCGCCTCTGCTAAGCTTGCCCTCCAGTTGCGAAAACAAAACCGCAGCTCAATGCTGGTTGCTACCGACGTGTATCGTCCTGCTGCTGTGGATCAGCTCATCACCTTAGGGCAGCAAATTAATATTCCAGTCTTTGAACTTGGTACGGATGCAAATCCCGTTGAGATTGCTCGACAGGGCGTTGAACAAGCTAGGGCAGAGGGCATTGACACGGTCATTATTGACACGGCAGGTCGATTACAAATTGACCAGTCGATGATGAGTGAATTGGCTGAGATCAAGCGCACCGTCAATCCGGATGAGGTGCTGCTGGTGGTCGATGCCATGACGGGTCAGGAAGCAGCAAACTTGACGCGCACCTTCCATGATGAAATTGGCATCACTGGAGCAATTCTCACAAAGCTAGATGGAGATACCCGAGGGGGTGCGGCCCTCTCAGTCCGCCGGATTTCGGGGCAACCCATCAAATTTGTTGGCGTTGGTGAAAAGGTCGAAGCATTACAGCCCTTCTATCCCGACCGGATGGCATCTCGAATTTTGGGAATGGGCGATGTCTTGACGCTCGTTGAAAAGGCGCAGGAAGAAGTCGATTTTGCAGAAGCTGAGAAAATGCAGGAGAAAATTCTCTCAGCGCAATTTGACTTTACTGATTTTCTTAAGCAAACCCGCATGCTTAAGACCATGGGATCCTTGGGTGGCTTAGCAAAGCTCATCCCCGGTATGAACAAAATTTCGAGCGACCAGCTTGAGAAGGGTGAAGTCCAGCTTAAGCGGGCAGAAGCCATGATCAACTCAATGACCCAAGAGGAACGTCGTCAGCCAGATTTATTGTCTGGTTCACCGAGCCGCCGCCGCCGAATTGCTAAAGGATCTGGGTATGGGCTGGATGACGTCAGCAAGCTCGTCAGTGATTTCCAAAAAATGCGATCGCTCATGCAACAAATGGGGCAGGGACAGTTGATGCCTGGAATGCCTGGAATGCCGGGGATGGGAGGTAGTCCCTTTGGGGGAGCTGGCGACCCGGGAGGCGCTCGGCCCGGTTGGCGCGGCTATCCAGGACCCGCAGGGTCGTCAAAGAAAAAGAAGAAAAAGAAGAAAAAGGGATTTGGCTCACTTTAGAAATGAGTATCTCACAGCGCATATCTCACAGTGCGCAAGATAGCCATTCCCTAAATTTAAGTGGTATCATCAATAATTCCAGGCTTAAAATTGACCTGATTTATGGATTTACAATCCCACACACTGTTCTCACCTTAAACGCACCCTAGATTTCTCAGGAGTATATGATTCAGCATGATCAAGCTGCGACTCAAACGATATGGTAAGAAGCGTGAGGTTAGCTATCGAATTGTTGCAATGAACAGCAGCGATCGCCGAGATGGTCGTCCACTCGAAGAGCTGGGCTTCTATAATCCTAGAACCGATGAAACTCGGTTAGAGGTTCCTGCTATTGTCAAGCGCCTGCAAAGCGGGGCACAACCAACCCCAACGGTTCGCCGACTTCTAGAAAAAGCAAACGTCTTTGAACAGGTCAATGCCTGATTAAGTCGTGTCTGATTCGCATATTCATTCCTCCCCATCTGCGTCTGCTGGTTCGCAATCGTCAGAACCATCAGAGCCAAACTATAGTCAGCTTGTCAGATTTTTGGTTCAGCCGTTTTTAGAATCGCCCCAGTCTTTGAAGGTTGATTCCGAGGTGTCTGAGCGCACAGGTCGTGTGCTGATTCGTTTGGCAATTGAAGGTGAGGATAAAGGGCGGGTCTTTGGGCGCGGCGGGCGCAATATTCAGGCAATTCGGACGGTTATTCAAGCCATATCGAAGGCAGCGGGCCATGTGGCGCATCTCGAAATTTATGGGGGGGCGCCGACCGAGCCCGTATCGCATGACAGACCTCGTTCATCAAGGCCGACGTCTCGCCGCCCCTCTCGCCCTCGCTCTCGAAATCATTGATGCGGTCGATGGATGATGCGAATGTCTGTAACATCATATAGCGTAGCTTTGGGCGATCGCACGCGATCATCCAGGTCAGTCTAACGGTACGTGTGTCCAATTTTTAACTTAAGTTTGGCAACTTGGGGGGTGATCGGTGAGATGGCAGAGATTCGTCTAGCAGAAAACGAATCGCTTGAATCAGCGTTGCGGCGCTTTAAGAAGAAAATTCAGCGGGCTGGGATTTTGTCTGAAGTGAGACGGCGTGAGCGCTACGAAAAGCCTAGCCTGCGTCGGAAACGCAAACTGGAAGCCGCGCGCAAGCGGTTTCGGTAGTTGATTTAGGCAGCGACTGCATCGTCACGCAGTGCTATTTGCTAAAGTATTTAATACGGTTGAGACGTTTGCAATCCGAGGGAGCTAGACGGGTTCAAACGTCTTTTAATTAAGACTACATGCCAAACAGTACCATCATCGAATTACCTGATCAAACGAGTGCGATCGCCCTTGCCGGTTCTCACGAAGAAAATCTCAGGCAACTGTCGC
This sequence comes from Elainellaceae cyanobacterium, assembly GCA_051117335.1. Lineage (GTDB taxonomy): Bacteria > Cyanobacteriota > Cyanobacteriia > CAZCXK01 > CAZCXK01 > DBGGTD01. Next base: position 22,888 of record JBNPEB010000039.1, on the reverse strand, counting down.
GGCTAACCGGAGCAACAGTTGTGCTGCGCGGGCAAGAGCTGATTATCTCTGGGATCGATCGAGCCATTGAGCAGTGTCAAGCACTCGTGCGATCGCTCGAACCTTATTGGAGCCACGGCAAAAGCATCACCGGGGTTGACATTCTCACCGCACGACACGCCCTCGATACCGCAAGCCAAGACGAGCTGCGCAGTCTGCAACGAGATGTCCTAGCTCGAACCCGGCGGGGAGAAGACATTCGTGCTAAAACATTCCGTCAACGCCAATATATTCAAGCAATTCGCACGCATGATCTAACCTTTTGCATCGGCCCCGCTGGGACTGGCAAAACCTTTCTGGCAGCGATCGTTGCAGTACAGGCGCTGCTCTCTGATGAATATGAGCGCTTGATTTTAACTCGTCCTGCGGTCGAAGCGGGCGAAAAGCTTGGCTTCTTGCCCGGAGATTTGCAACAGAAAGTCAATCCGTACCTCAGACCACTTTACGATGCCCTCCACGAGCTCATCGATCCAGAAAAAATCCCCAGCTTAATGGAGCGAGGCGTCATTGAAGTGGCTCCGATTGCCTATATGCGGGGCCGCACACTCAACAATTCGTTTGTCATTTTAGACGAAGCTCAAAATACTACGCCTGCTCAGATGAAGATGATTCTAACCCGCTTGGGGTTTGGCTCTCGCATGGTGGTCACGGGCGATATTACCCAGACTGACCTCCCCAGCTATCGACAGTCTGGGCTTGCCCTCGCCGAGCACATTCTTCGTCCAGTTAATGAGATTGCATTCTGTCGCCTCACGCAAGGTGACGTGGTTCGGCATCCGCTGGTGCAGCGCATCGTCGAAGCCTATGAGCGCTATGAGAGCAAACATGAGAGTAAGCATAAGCACACGTAGATTTGAAGCTGGGAGGATTGGCGTGCAGCCCTCTAAAGAACTGCAGCGGCTGTGATAAAACCCCTGCCTGATGAGGACTATAGCTCACATGTCTAGATGCAGATCACGTTACGGCAGACTCTTCAGACCGCGGATGAAAGTAGTCATAAATCTGCTGTGCCAGCTTCGGGCCGATCCCCGGTACTTCTGAGATTTGCTCAGCCGTGGCTTCTCGAATGTAGTCGATCGATCGGAAATGCGCCAACAGCTCTTTCTTGCGGTTGCTGCCTAATCCAGGAATCTCACTCAAGCGCGATCGCCGCATCCGATCGGTGCGCTTCTTGCGATGGAAGCTGACGGCAAATCGGTGCGCTTCATCGCGCAGTCGCCTGAGTAATTGCACTCCAGGCTGCTCTGGATCGGTATTGAGGGGAACCGACTCACCCGGTAGAAAAATTTCTTCTCGCTGTTTAGCCAGCGACACAACTCTGACATCCTCTAAAAGATTCATCTCCCGCAATGCGGTAACGACTGCCGAAAGCTGCCCCTTGCCCCCATCAATCATGATCAGGTCAGGGAAATCGTTGGAGGAGCTTGGAGACAATGCTTGGGAAGATGGAGACGCAGAGATCGAGGCTGGAGCTGACTGCCCATTGGAAGAAGCTGCTAATGCTGCGTCTGCTCCCGATTGAAGAGCGTTAACCGTGGATGCACCGCTCTCTGATTTCTGCTTTGCATATCGGCGAAATCGTCGCTGGATGACTTCTGCCATGCTGGCAAAGTCGTCTGAATGCCCAGCCCGCACCTCTGGATTCTTAATCTTGTAGTGGCGATAATGTTGCTTAGCGGGTAAGCCATCCACAAAAACCACCTGAGATGCAACTGCATCTGATCCTTGAATATGGGAAATGTCGTAGCCTTCGATGCGATGCGGCAAGTCGGGCAGATCGAGTAGTTCTGCCAAGTCGAGCATGGCGCGATTATTGCGATCGGCAAATCGTTGAGTTCTCGCTAATTCATAGCCTGCATTGCGCTCAACCATCTCAATCAAATCGGCTTTCGCCTGACGCTGAGGCACATAAACGGATACTTTGCGCCCTCGTTGTTGCGACAGATAGGTTGCCAAAATTTCGCTCTCAGGTAACTCATGCTGAACCAGAATCTCGGCAGGGATCTCAACCGGATCAACCGTTTGGTAATGGTCTTCAAGCGCCCGTTGCAAAATTTCGCCGGGTGTCCCCGACTGGGCATCGGCAAAGAATCCTAAATGGCCGACCAATCGACCGGCTCGAACCTGAAATAGCTGAATACACGCATGCTGATCGTCTGCCATGAGAGCGATCGCATCTCGAGTCACCGTATCATCTGGGCTAGATACTTTCTGATCCGCGCCTAGATTTTGGATGCCGCGGAGCTGATCTCGATAGCGGGCTGCCAGTTCAAAATTGAGCGTCTCAGCGGCGTGCTCCATCTGCTCGGTGAGAATATCTTTTAGTTCCTTTGTCCTGCCCTGAAAGATCATGGCAACCCGCTGAATGATGTTGTGATACTCATCTGGGGAAATGAGCTGCTGGCAGACTCCAGGACACCGACCAATATCGTAGTTGAGGCAAGGCCGATCCTTGAACAGCGGCTGAGGGCGTTGCCGCAGTGGAAAAATGCGTTTAACGAGGCTAAGAGTCCGTCGTAGTGCTCCCACGTTGACATAGGGGCCATAGTAGCGATCGCGCGTTTTGCCTAATCTGCGCTTTCGGGTAATAAAAATTCGAGGATAGTCGTCAGACCAGGTAATGCAAAGATAGGGATATTTTTTATCATCCCGAAGCAGCACGTTGAAATGGGGCTGATGCTGCTTAATCAGGTTTGCTTCGAGGGCAAGCGCCTCCGCTTCGCTGTCAGTGACAATAAATTCAATCTCAGCGACCTGCATGACCATGAGGGCAATGCGTGGACTAAGACTATGATCGTCTCGAAAATAAGACCGAACGCGCGATCGCAGCTTTTTTGATTTACCGATGTAGAGAATGTTGTCGTTGGCGTCTCTCATAAAGTAGACGCCAGGAGCTGGAGGAATTTCTTTTAGCCGAGTTTCGAGTCGTTCGGGATCTTTGACTAAGGTCTGAGGTCCATGAGTTGCCATCAGTTACGCTAGTGCATCCTTTCTAATCACGCTCTGCCTATAGCATAGCGAGAATTGGCGATCGCCGTGCATCGTAACGGGGTATGGCAACCGGTTAATCTCAAGATAGGGTAGTGGTAAGAGCACATTTGAAGGCAGGATCGATACACATCCATGGAAATCTTAGACTTCTTTGCCTGGTTTATTGTCATTGGAGGGCTAGCAGGCATTGGCTTTGCTGCCATGACCTGGGCATATTTGGGAGCGGGTAGCATCTCGGTGGTGTTTGAAGACCCCGTCCAGCCGCCTGAAAACCCTATAGAAGTCAATGATGTCGAGGCATTTGATCATATTCAGCATGGAATCGATGCCTTTAAGGATAAGACCTACCGAGACGCTGTCATGGAGTTTAGTAAAGCAATCCAGGCGGCTCCTCAATTCGCTGAAGCCTATCACAATCGAGGCTTAGCATTTGCCAACCTGCGCCAAGACGGGGACGCCGCACGAGACTTAGCGCGAGCAAGCGAACTCTATATGGAACAGGACAATCAAGCTGGGATAGCCGCAATTAGGCAAAATTTTGAGGTAATAAAAGCCAGAAAAGACGAGACGCAAAACTCCAAATAGCCTAGTCCTAGTGCTTTCTGATGTCTTCAACTCGATCGTGGATCGTATCTTGAGCGTCATCCAGCCAATCTTCGACCTCTTCAAAAAGTTCTTCAACGGTAGGGCTGGTCATTTCCACAAGCGGATCGCCCACCACTCGCACAATCAATCCGCTCACGGTGGTGATAATCAAGACACTAAACCAGCCGAGACGATCATTCATACGCATCACGCCAGCCGCATTCAACGAGTCAGTTGACTTGACATATCCCACCAACAGGTATCGCACGTCTGCCTAAACAAAACTATCATGGAATTTTGCCGAAGAAGGTGGATAACAGCAAGGCGCATATCTGATTTTTACCTGAGGTTTTATCGTCTCACGCTCTTGCGCTGGGCCTATAAAGCCCTACGGGCTCACCACACGTTCAACGTCCTAACGCGAGAGCGTACGGCTATAAAAGTGCGTCCGCATCATGATGCTGTCTTGGGTTCGTGATAAGCTCTTATTTCTCTTAAATTTTCGTCTTAGCATTTCATGTAGTGTTTTACCGTTTGGATACCAGGGATGAGCATCGCGTCACTAACCGGACAAGACTTCTTAAGCATGGCTGACCTGAGTGCGACTCACGTGCATCAGTTGTTAGATTTAGCAGCCGCAATGAAAGCTGGAGACGTTGAGCCACGCTGCAATAAGGTGCTGGGGCTACTCTTTAATAAGGCGTCAACTCGGACGAGAGTGAGCTTTTCGGTCGCCATCTATCAGTTGGGGGGGCACGTGCTTGACCTCAACAGCAACGTGACTCAGGTTAAGCGAGGCGAACCCACTCAAGATACAGCGCGAGTTCTCGATCGCTATCTAGATATCGTCGCAATTCGCACATTTGAACAAGGCGAACTGGAAACCTTCGCAAACTACGCCAAAATCCCGGTGATTAACGCGCTCACCGATCTAGAGCATCCGTGCCAGGTTTTGGCAGATTTGCAAACCGTCAAAGAAACCTTTGGTCGCTTAGATGGACTCACGCTGGTCTATCTGGGCGATGGCAACAACGTTGCTCACTCCCTGATGCTTGGGTGTGCCCTAGTTGGCATCAATATCACGGTGGCAACCCCGGCAGACTTTCAACCCGATCCTCAAATTGTCAAACGTGCCCAACAACTAGCGGGCGATCGCACGCAGGTCAGCGTTAGCCAAGATCCCCAAGCTGCTGTCAAAGGTGCCCATGTTCTCTATACAGACGTTTGGGCCAGCATGGGGCAAGAAGACTCGGCTTCGAGCCGAATCCCCATCTTCCAGCCCTATCAGCTCAATGAAACCCTGATGAGTCTTGCCGACCCTAGCGCGATCGCCCTCCATTGTCTTCCGGCTCATCGGGGTGAAGAGATTACGAACGGTGTGATGGAAGGCTCCCAATCAAAAATTTGGGATCAGGCAGAAAATCGTCTTCATGCTCAGAAAGCCCTGTTAGCAAGTCTCTTGGGAGCAGTTGAACAGAGTTGAAATTGGAAGGCTTGGAAAACCGTGCAGCGGGGTTGGAAACTATCTAGAAGTTGTTTGAACGTCGAGCTATGGCTGGCACTCTATATGTAGTTGGAACTCCCATTGGCAACCTGGAAGACATGACCTTCCGGGCGGTTCGAATCTTGGGGGACGTCGATTGGATTGCTGCCGAAGACACTCGCCACACGCGCAAACTGCTCCAGCATTTTCAGATTTCGACGCCTCAAATGAGCTATCATGACCACAACCATCAGAGTCGCATTCCTGACTTGCTCTCGCGGCTGAAGGGCGGGCAGGCGATCGCCCTAGTCACGGATGCGGGGATGCCAGGAATCTCTGATCCGGGCTACGAGCTGGTGTGTGCGTGCATTCATGAAGGCATTCTGATTGTTCCAATTCCTGGACCAACCGCCGGAATTACGGCATTAAGCATCGCAGGATTACCCACGCAGCGGTTTATCTTTGAAGGATTTTTACCCGCTAAAGGGACTGATCGACGCGAACGCTTAGAAACATTGCAAACCGAATCTCGTACCATTGTGCTCTATGAAGCGCCTCATCGACTTCGAGATACATTGGCAGACTTATCCCAGACCCTTGGGGGCGATCGCCCCGTAACCCTAGCAAGAGAATTAACGAAGCTCTACGAAGAGGTGTGGCGCGGCACGCTCGTCCAGGCTATCGACCATTATCATCATCAAGAGCCTCATGGTGAATATACGGTCGTTGTTGCAGGGGCGACGCTCAAGCAACCGCATCTATCAGAATCAGCGCTAAAAGCTGAGCTGAAACAGCTCATTCGCCAGGGGACATCTCGTTCACAAGCAAGTCGGCAACTGGCTCACCAAACCCCGTTATCCCGTCGTCAAATCTATCAGTTGGCCCTGTCAATTCCTGCCCTAGACGACACCGATGCTGATGACACGTCTCCATAGATCTCCATAGATTTGATGGGCTGTGACGGAAACCATGAGAAGAGGTTATGCTGTCGGTCAGTATGGTAGACCTCTCATTTGCGATCCTGACTAGCAAACTATCAGCAGGAACTAGGGCTCCGTTGAATACTCGGATGATATGCGGCAAATCATCTGCGTTTCAAGTGTCTTCAGTAACAATCAGTGGGTTCAACACAGAAACCAAGGAGCTAACCTACTATTTCATACAGATTGGCACCGCCAAAATATTGGCACCTAAATAGTTAAACCCAGTGGTCTTATGCTGTTTCATTCAACCTTTTCTATCTATTTTGAGAATTATCTGCAACCGGTTCTCTCTGCATGTCTCATTGGTCTGGCACTCGTTATCGGAGGCTGTGACAGTCGGCAATCATCTGTCTCCTCGACAGATGACAGCTCATCTGAAGCCATAAATACCTCAGAAGCAGCCCCGTCCACCCCATCTCCTGATGTAACTCAGGTGAATGAAATCGATACCATAGTTCCGGCAGAGTTTCTCATCTCGGCAGAAGGAATTGGTGATGCAAAGCTTGGCATGACGTTTGAAACTCTCAAACAAACGTTAGGTTCAGAGGTGGAATTCACCGAAGAAACATCCCTAATGTCTGATTTTGATGCGATCGCCGTCCGTAACGATGGTGTCGTTCAATATTACATCCTCCATTTGGCAGGCGAGCCATTCACCGAGGAAGATGTCATTCAGGGATTGATGACGGATAATCCTAGTTTCATGACTGCCGAAGAGGTCGGAGCTGGAACTCCCATTAAAAATGCAGAAGAGTCATACGGCAAAGCCACTCTCTCTTATCACACTCGAAATGAATCTAGAGAATATGTGCGCTTTGAAAATCATCCGGCTAATAATGTGTCATTTCAGGCAGGCAACGGTGAACAAGATCCGACCGGGATCTACTCGGCACCGAGTAGCGAATACAATGAAACACCAGACTTCGCCGATAGCGCTAGCATTCAATCGGTGCTGGTCGTTTGTCTAGTCGAAGACTGTGCTGGATAATTTAAAATCTGGGTCTACGCGTCATGTTATGAAAACCATTGGAACTGTTTTAATCTCCCTCATCGTTGCCGGATGGGTCGTGGCGATCGCCATCTTTTCGATTCAAAACGTGTTTATCACCGGAGAGAATGGAACGAATCAGCTCGTGTCCTTAAGCTTTCTAAATGCCAGCTCCATCGAAATGCCGCTTGGGGTTGCACTAGCGCTTTGCCTTGCTCTAGGAATCATTGGCACCGCGATCGTAATCCCAATTTGGAATGCAACCGGATCGCCGTCCTACGACGATGACGACGACGTTTGATGAACTCCCCCAACGGGATTCTTCAGAATTACTATATTTGCGGGTGCTACTCTGTTCTAGAGTCTTTCTAGGGTCTAGAGTCTTTCTAGCGAATAGACTTGTCCGTCGATGAGCATGCGCGTAATCCCTTTAGCTTGCAAATAAGAACTGGTTTTTTGCAGCAGCTGCCCATCTGGAATCTTCACAACTCGTTGGGTGCGGCGATTCGAAAAGCGACGCGCAACTCTGTGGTTATCAAACACCGGTAGCGTCCTTTCTTGAATTTCGCCATCTGGAATCTGCCCCAATTCAGCAAAATCTTTGAGAGGACGAGTAATCAGCTCTGAGGCTCGATCAATAACTAAATAGCAAGGCCTTGGAATCGGAGCATCAGACAACGGCAAAATGGAAACAAACGTTTTGCCCTGAAGACGAGCCCTTGCAAAATCGTCTAGACCCCCCTCATCTTCCAATTCATAGTCATCGTCAGAATCATCCTCATCAAGATCGTCCCCCTCATCATCCGCCAGATTTGTGAAATCTTCTTCCGGACTGAGCAGGTCTTCATGGAGAACTTCAGCATAAATGCTGGCTTCTTCCTGGTAGTCTTGCGTATCCTGATCGTTTCGGTTTGCCTTAAGCGTCGGGCTCGCAGGCGATTTCGACTCGCGGGGGTCAGAATCCTGGACGACTGGCTCATCACTCTGAGCCGTATCATCAGACTCGAAGGATTCTAACGAGCCTCGCCGCCGCCGCCGCCGATTTGACAGCGTATCCGGCACACCTCGGTTTTTCTTCTTTGGAGGGTCTACGGTTGAAGTCGGCTGCTCGGCTTTAACGGCGGCGTCTTCGACAGATGATGCTTCGACGGTGTCTGGAGGCGGTTCTTTGATGGGCTCCTTGACGGGCTGTTTGACAGGTGTTTCAGGTTCTTTAACAGGTTGTTCTGCTGTTGTTGAAGACGAAGCCGGGATGTCCACCACTGCGGTAGATGCCTTTGTTCCGGCTCGTTTTTGCTGAACAAGCGTCTCGTAAGCGTCTTCTGATAGGCTCTGCTTTAGAATACGGCTGATGGTGCTATTGCTCACGCCATAGCGACTTGCTAACGTCGAGGTCGTTTCCTGAGGCTGATGATACAGCTTCAAAATGTCTTGCTTATCAGAATCAGAGAGTTTCTTCGGAGCCATGCCGTCTATTTACTGAGTGTCTTAGCTGTGAGCACGTTTGCTATTCCAGTTTAGCGCCATGCAGGTTAGGTCTGGTCTATGACCGCCTGCGAATTCCTCGGCGCGATCGCATTGAAAGACTATATTCGAGAGCTGCGCCAATGCTAAACAAAACGCCGCTAAAGACCCAAAATACTTCAGGCAGAGCGCCTGTGGCGTAATTTTCAAAGCGCTCAATGGCGTACGAAAACCACGTATCAGCGATATAAAAGCAGAAGGCCGCTGCCGCGATGAATCGCCACGATATGGAAAACCGCCCTCCCCAAAATGCGAGCAGCAGCATCGTCGCCATGATCACTAGGAAAATGTCGCCCACTACATACAGTAACGCCACGATATCCGCATACGGCTCAAGCTGATTATTTAAGGCATTGACCCATCCGGGTGCATTAGATGTTGATGATGACTCCACGTCTGCCTCTCCAGATACAGGGGATTCCTGGGGCAGAGGCGACTCTTGAGCAAAAAACTGCGGCGTACCCGATAGCGCGATCGCCCCCGTCTGCCAATTGCCAACAGGCTCCGCTATGGGCGCCACCGGATCGGGATACTGGCCCTCTTCTTCGCTGCCCGCATACGACACAAAATACGCAAGAATAATCGCGGCGATCGCAATGCCTGCAACAATCATCCACTGGGTCGACGTCAAATTAAGCTGCCTAGAAACAACCGCCATCAGCATTCCTGTTCCTAGGAAAAGATATGTCATTAGGTAAAACAAGTCAGCAGGCGACACATTCGGAGATAATTGCCAGACTAGCTCCCACCACCCCAATAACAAATTGCCGATGAAATAAGATGCCATCCCCAAACCTAGAAGCAGCCACACAAACCGCCCACTCACAATCTGTGAACTGTTCCAGTTGCGAAAACACAGCATCGCAGCGCCTAACATTGCGACGTTTTCTATGATGTAAGTTACGACGCTATACCAACCAGGACGGGGCACGATCGGGCTACCCAGGAGGAAAACCAGCAGCGCAATAATTCCCCAAGCAGTGGCCGCCAAAATAATATTTTGAACTGATAGTGGAGAACTAAAATTGGAAGACTTTTTGCTCACGGTCTGCTCCTAAGAACATATATTTGAGGGCTAGCAGAGGTGAAGGATCGACAAATTACAAAATTATAAATTACTGCTAACTTAGGGACTTTTCTAAAAACGCAACGAAATGAAACCAGAGAAACGCAATGGTGCGAAATTCCTATCGCATTCCTCAGTTGCTTATGAACCGAATCAAGCGAGTGGCTGCGATCGCTCCACCGCCCACAACCCATCTGGGATTGCTATAGCAACAATGAACGTTGTAATTATGCATAATCGATTGACATGCATACTATGAAACACTAATTCGAATATTGCTTTGATTGAGCGGGCACCCACAAACAGAGATTGAACAATTAAGAATCAATAAACGCTACTGCCAAACCTTACCAGTTGGAGATTGTTTCAGCCAAGCTAAAAATTGATTTCGATCTTGGTTAGGCATGTCTTGAAGTGCATCCATGACACGTCCAGTGAAATTGGCATTACCAAAATGATCTTTACCAATTCGATAGAGTTCTTGAAGGAGTGTATTCAGATGATGCTCTTGCCAAGGGGGAACTTGTAACGTCGCAAGAGGGTCTACGGTAAGCAGTTGATTGATGGCATCCGGGGTTTCGGCTTGAGGAAATTTCCATTCTTGAAATACGTCAGTAATTTCTTTTTGAAAAATTCCTAGCTGGCGAGCACCCAATAAATCTTCAATGTCAATATAAACAGCCTGTAAGAGCAGCAGACATGCCTGAGTAAACGTCGGACTGGTCGCATCGTCATCTTGTTGTCCCGATGCGGGCCCCGAAAACTGCTCTAGACGAACTTTTCCCCAAATGCTGTATCGATCGGGTTCTTCGAGTAAGACACACGCTTTGCCGCGATTGTCTGTAAGGTCACGCCAAAAGGCTCTGGCTTCTTCTTCTTGAGCGGCATTGAACACGCTAATCAAGCGGAATGTTTGCCCTTGATAGTGAAGAATCGGGATTTTTTGATCCCGCTTCGGGTGTTGAATAGCTGATATTTCAACATCCTGCCGCTTTAAGATAAACATGATGCTGCCAATTGATTCCTGTCAAGGCTAAGGTCAGAACCGACGATTGATAAATCAAGACCGTTTTAACGTTTTAAAAACGTTTTTAAACGGATGCCAATATCACAATCCATCAAAGATAGAGGGCGATCGCCACCGCTATGTTCATAATTATTTAAGCGATTGTAGGATTGTTTTCAAGTTTAACTCTGTACGCATCTGGATCGAGCTAAATTAACTTGGTATAGCCCTACGGGTTCAGGTTTGTGTGTAGAGTCCTAACGCGAGAGCGTAAGGCCATAACACGTCTACGGGGTTAGTAGATGAGATTATCACACGGGCGATCGCCATGCGATTGCTCAACTGTGTACTATCGCGTCTTAGCTATCGCGCCTTAACTATCGCGCCTACTATTGCGTCGGATGGCGTATCCAAGAGGTGTTGACTCCAGAAAACTTAGCCGCGCATGGAGCAGCGACCTTTGGCTTTTCTAATAGGACATTCGTGGCTTTAAATGATGGTATTGCTGGGTTCCAACAGGGCGATATATTGCTTGAAATTTCAGGGTATAGTGGCGATTTGAATAGCCTATCCATTGTGTGAGTCGCAAACTCCTTACCAAATCAGGGTTGGGTGGTATAGATAGCCACCCAACTAGTTTTTACTAGGGTTAGAGTTCACTGTGTTGTATATCAATTCTTCAAATTCAATCAACCTCTGATCCATCTACAATAGAGCCGAGGCAAAATAAAGGGTTTTTCCATGACACAAACCCCTACCAAACGATTGACGCTGGAGGAATTCCTAAATCTACCAGAAACCACTCCTGCCAGTGAATATCTCGATGGAGACATTATTCAGAAACCCATGCCCCAAGGAAAGCACAGCCTTCTTCAGCGGGAGTTGAGTTTTGCTATAACCCTTGCCTTTAAGCCAGAGCAAACAGCCCAAGCCTTCCCAGAACTGCGATGCACATACCCTTCGGGAAGCCATCCTACGGATGTCTATGGTGGTCGCTCAATTGTTCCAGATATAGCCGTCTTTCTAACGCAGCGGATTCCTCGCGATCCCAATGGGCAGGTAGCTAATTCATTCAATACAGCTCCAGATTGGATTATAGAGATTCTTTCTCCTCAGCAGAGCCAAACCCAAGTTATTCGTAACATTTTCCATAGTCTCGATCACGGCACCGAAATGGGATGGCTATTAGACCCAGAAGAGTCTTTTATCTTTGTGTATGGAGCAGATAAATCAGTGCAAGGGTTTGAGGCCACGGAAACCATATTACCGGTGCCTGCCTTTGCCGAAGCCGTTCAACTCAGGGCAGATGAAATCTTCGCTTGGTTGCAAGCTTAGGAACTATTGTCTTCACTGAGAATGTCCGTTGGTCCCTTGTTTGGGCAGGGTCGCGATCCGCTGCACCGACACGCGGATGCTAGCAATGCGGAATTATTGCCGCAGGGCGATCGCCCAGGAATTCCCCCCATCAAAGCTACCAGGGCAATACCTCGCCGTTTGAGTGCCAGAAGGTGCCGGTATTTTCTAGAGTCAGGTCACCAACCCGCTGAAGAAGATTCTTAACAGCCTCTTCCGTTGAGATGCCGCTAAAGCCAGTCATGCGTGTACTCACCATGCCTGGATGCAAAATTGCCACCGCGACACCATTCGGTTTTAGATCGTGAGAAAGTGATTTACCTGCCATCGACATCGCGGCCTTTGACATGCGATATCCGTATGAATTGCCTGATGTGTTATCCCCAATGGAGCCCATCCGGCTCGTCATTAGAATGACTTTAGACCCAGATTGAAGGTTGGGTAACAACCGACTTGTGACTCGCAACGCACCGATCGCATTGACTTCAAACTGTCGCCGAATGCTTTCAAAATCAAGCGCCTCCAATTTGACACGCTCAATGATGCCTGCATTATTAATCAGCACGTCGATGGGTGTGTCTTGAAGTCGCTTGGCCAGATGCTCGACCTCTGAGTCAGACGTCACATCCACTCCGTCTTCAATGCGAACTCCTAAGGCTTTCAGGTCATCTGAGGGCGATCGGCAAATTGCAATCACATCATCGCCTCGATTTTGAAGTTGGCGGCAATACTCTAACCCAATGCCCCGATTTGCGCCTGTGATTACGTAAGTAGCCATTCGCTGTGTTTCTCAATTCACCATGTCTTAGTAGAAACCGTTGCCTTACTCTACGAAACTATCTTAAGTAAGACTCTCGCATAACAATTGACTAGCCCAGATTTAGCTCTTTGAGCAGCCAAAACCCTGAAAATGACTCTGATTCCGGATTAGACTGAATCGCGATAAAGTGAACGCCGTCGGCTGCGTGCTTCGTTGCTTCAAATTGCGTTGCCTCGGCTTGTAGGTCTGAAGCCGCTAGGTTAGCCAGAATCCAGGCATCACTGGCTCCGGTTTCAAGGACTAGGCGAGCGGGTGTGCTGCCCTCTTGGGGTGCAAATCTCAAGAACGCCAATTCTAAGCCCGACATCCAGGCGGCGATCGCATTGGCACGAGAGGAAAACATCATCAACCCGGCAATCCGCGTTTCCGGTGAAACATCGATCATATCCAGCGGAAATGCTTCACCAAAGCCGATGTCCCACTCTGGCATATCGGCAAACGCGGCGGCTTCTAAGGCCACAAATGCCCAGCGATCGCCAATCAGCGCATCTGGCAAGGGCTGAGGCGTGTTAACGGGCATACTCACCGACGGGTTGGCGCTCGGCTTGTAATTGGGATACGTCGGATAGACCTCATTCATTCGCTGCTCGATCCACTGGTAGAGTGCCAGCGTGCGGCGGCTCGCATTTGCCGAGACTCCGACTTCGTCACAGGCTTTGGCGATCATATTGGTCATCTGGCGACGAAAAAATCGAACCCGATCGGGGGGCGTGGGAGCCTGGGCGATCGCCTCCTCAATGGCCTGTCGCAGCCACACCGAATTAACTTCTGTATTGGAGCACTGCTGAGAATAGCGAAATAGCGACTCTGGCTGAGTACGAACATCCGTCGGACTTTCGCAAATCAGCACTTCCCAGAGCTTTTTCTCTCGTTCATCTAAAATTGGACGCGAATAGAAATCTAGTTCCCACGTAACGGTCATGCCTAACCACTCGGTTTGAACATCGTAATTCGATCATACGTGGGAATGGCGGTTAAACTACGGTGATTAGAGTTAAGTTGTTTCGCGGACGGTCTAGTGTCTAAACCTGTTTGCTCTAATATTTCATTTCCGCCCACGAGCTTTGTGCTGCTCTCAATTGGGTCAACGCAGTTGGGTTCGGCGATCGCCAAAAGTCTATTCGATGAGCTGAGTCCGATTGGGATGGTCTTTTTGCGAGTGGGTTTTGCAGCGATCGTGCTGATGCTGCTCTGGCGACCGTCAATTCGCAGTCCGTCACACACCAACTATTTGGCACTAGTGTTATTTGGGTTATCTCTAACGTTGATGAATTTAGTGTTTTATCTCGCAGTTGCACGAATTCCGCTCGGCGTAGCAGTGACCCTAGAGTTTATTGGCCCCCTCGGCGTGGCGATCGCCACCTCTAGACAATGGCTCGATGGGCTATGGGTCGTACTGGCTGGCCTCGGCATTATTCTTTTAGCGCCGATTGGCAATGCAGCCTTCGACCCCATTGGCGTTGCGCTAGCTGTAGTGGCAGGTGGGTTTTGGGCCGCCTATATCCTGCTATCGGCACGAGTCGGTCAAGTCGCTCCGGGCGGGGGTGGCTTGGCTTTGGCAATGACGTTTGGGGCGATCGTGCTGATTCCGTTTGGCATCGTCAGTGGCGGGCAGGCACTCCTACAGCCGCATCTGGTGATGATGGGGTTTGGGGTTGCGATGCTCTCGTCGGCGCTGCCCTATTCGCTAGAGCTAGAGGCGCTGCGATCGCTCCCGGTGCGGGTATTTGGCGTGTTGTTGAGTCTAGAACCTGTTGCAGCAGCAGTCATTGGCTTTTTAGTGCTGAGAGAAACGCTAGAATTGCAGGCGATAGTTGCGATCGCCCTCGTATCGATTGCAGCAGCCGGGTCATCTCGATTTGCTAGTTCGATAGAAGCGCCGTGAGACTCGATGAGTTGCCGTATTTTCTGATGCCCTATGCCAGATGATCGCCTGCGTCCCAGATCTGTTCGTAAATTGCGGATGAAATCGTCACGGTCGCGTTGGCGTCAACGAGTACACGCATTTGCGTCCAATATATGGGTTCACGGGGCGATCGCCCTGGTTGCATTTATCTGGACGTTACCATCGGTGGGGTTGCTGATTAGTTCGCTGCGTCCTCCCGATGAGGTGCTGAGTTCAGGCTGGTGGACGGTGTTCCAACATCCGTTTGACCTGACTCAATATTCGCTACAAAACTATCAGCAGGTGCTCACCTCTGAGGGCATGGGGCAAGCCTTTCTCAACAGTTGGGCGATCGCCATCCCTGCCACGGTGATTCCCCTCTCGATCGCCGCCTATGCCGCCTATGCCTTTGCCTGGATGCGCTTTCCAGGACGACAGATCCTATTCATTCTGATTGTGGGATTGCTAGTGGTTCCCCTGCAAATGACGCTGATTCCCGTCCTTCGCATTTACAATACGTTAGGGCTTTCAGGCACCTTTTTAGGCGTATGGTTGGCGCACACTGGCTACGGAATGCCGCTCGGAATTTACCTGATGCGAAACTATATCGGATCGTTACCCAGAGACTTAATCGAAGCGGCTGCTGTGGATGGAGCCTCCCATTTCAAGATTTTCACGCGCCTGATTGTGCCGTTGTCAATGCCAGCGATCGCCTCGTTCGCAGTGTTTCAATTTCTCTGGGTGTGGAATGACTTGCTCGTGGCTCTTGTCTATCTAGGTGGCACTCAAGATGTTGCTCCCCTGACTTTACGACTCACCAACTTGGTGGGCTACCGAGGACAAGACTGGCATTTGCTCACCGCCGGTGCGTTTATTACGATGATCGTGCCCATGGGCGTTTTCTTTTCGCTACAGCGATACTTTGTTCGCGGCATTCTAGCCGGATCAGTGAAGGGGTGACGAGTTTTTATGTCTACCGTCATTTTTGATCGAGTGACAAAGCACTTTGACGACGTTGTCGCAGTCAATAACCTCAATCTCACCGTGGGCGATCGCGAGTTTTTGGTCTTGGTTGGCCCCTCCGGCTGCGGTAAAACAACATCTCTACGAATGCTAGCAGGGCTTGAAGATATTACATCTGGGCATATTTGGATTGATGACCGTCGCGTCAATGAGTTGCCCCCTAAAGATCGAGATTTGGCGATGGTGTTCCAGTCCTATGCCCTCTATCCGCACATGTCAGTATTTGAGAATATGGCGTTTAGTCTCGATTTGCAAGGCATGCCAAAAGCAGACATTCGCCAACGGGTCGAGGATGCTGCCAAGCAAATGGGCATTAGAGACTTGCTGCATCGCAAGCCCAAAGAATTATCGGGAGGGCAGCGGCAGCGAGTTGCCGTGGGGCGAGCGATTGTGCGTCATCCGGCAGTGTTTCTCATGGATGAACCGTTGTCTAACTTAGATGCAAGGCTGAGGGTGCAAGCCCGCGCTGAAATTAGTAAGCTGCATCAAACACTGGGCACCACCTTTATCTATGTCACCCATGACCAGATTGAAGCAATGACGATGGGCACTCAAATTGCCGTCATGGATCAGGGCATCTTGCAGCAGGTTGACACCCCCGAAATGCTTTACAATTTCCCAAACAATATATTTGTGGCAGGGTTTATTGGCAGTCCTGCCATGAATTTTTTTGATGCTATCTTGGTGGATCAAGAGGACGACATTTATATCTCAAATGATGCCTTTCAGCTCAAACTTCCGTCTCACAAGCGATCGCTCTATACCTCCCACATCGGCATCCCGATTGTCTTTGGTATTCGCCCAGAAGCAATTCACGATCCCGACTATGTGCCACCCGGCATTGATGCTGATATTGTGAGGGCGACTATCACGGTTACAGAAATGATGGGGAACGAAGTCATTGCTTATTTCGCGACAGCGGATCGGCACGAGTCTGTTGCGCGAGTCGATCGGCGATCGCAATTGAGGGTCGGTCAAACGGTCTCAATGGTCTTTGATATGGAATCATTTCATCTATTTGATCCGACTACTCAGGAGCGCATCACAGTTTGCTAATTTCGCCCACACTGGAGCTTTGCCGAATAGGGTTATGATTGCTGAAAAAGCAAATGGACCGGCTAACTTTTTATTATTAGTCAACGTAATCGCATGCGAGTTCGACACCGTCCGACATCAGTGTCCCCTGTTCAAGATACACCCCAATCGCTGCAAATTGAGCCTGTGAAGTTGATTCGAGCTCACCGACCCACCTCGCAACCCAAGCCTGAGACGCCGGTTGCCCAGATGGCTGATTCTCACTCGATTAGCCTGCGGGTGAAGCTCTTAATTGCTTTTAGCATGGTGTTTAGCGTTGTATTTGCAGGGGCATTTTATTGGTTTTATACCTTCACGACCGATAAAACCATTTCTCGTCTACGCACTGATTTGCGATCGACGCTCAGCGGTGCGGTTGCCGGATTAGATGTCGAAGAATTGTTAGCCCTTTATCAAAATGGGGCCCCCAATGCTGCCGGGTTCTCAGACGATCCCCGCTACCTCAATCAGCTGGAGTGGTTTGAGACAGTGCAAAGCATTGAACCCAGGGCATGGCTGTATTCCTATGTGGTCGATCAGCCCAGCCATAACCGCCGGGTGGGTGTCCCTGCTACCCAACCTGGAGAACTTGAGACGATTTATCTGGTCGACTTATGGGTCAACTATGACCCCTCCAAAGCCGTGCGGTTTTTAGAACCCGATCAAACCAGTTCGCGATCGCGACAAGTTCTAGAATTTGGCGAACTCGTTGAAGAACCTCGAATTTATCAAGATGATTGGGGTACTTGGCTCTCCGCATTTGCGCCGCTCAAAAATGACGAGGGAGACGTCGTTGCGATTCTCGGCCTAGATATCGAGGCAGACTACATCTTTCAGCTTCAGCGCACGATTCGGAATCGGGTCTTTCTATCATTCATCATTACGTATGGCGTGTTATTTGCCTTGATTTATGTGCTATCGGGCATACTCACCCGTCAATTGTCAGAGCTCACCCACTCAGCTAAACAAATCGCCGCTGGAAACTATGACCTCGATGTCTCGCTGACTCAGCGAGATGCTAATCATCAACTGAGGTCAAACCGGCATATTGTTGGGTACATGTCTGATACCATCTCATCTCGCTTTACCAATGTCCCAGACGAGCTCAACATGCTGTCACAAGTGTTTGACGGGATGGTCGACAGTATTCGCACCCGTGAACGATTGATTCGTGAGGGGAAGCAGGTCGAAGATGAAATTCGTCAGGCGCTTCAAGTTGAGCGAGAACTCAATGAACTCAAGTCTCGCTTTGTCTCAATGGTGTCCCATGAGTTTCGGACGCCGTTGACGGTACTCAGAACATCCATAGAACTGCTGGAACACTATGATCACATGACCACGGAAGAAAAGCGAGGAGAGTATTTTCAGCGAATTCGAGTGGCGATCGCCACTATGACGCAACTGTTAGAAGATGTATTGGTTGTCGGCAAAGCAGAGGCTGGGAAACTAGATTTTAAGCCTATATTCATCGATCTTCAGGAATTTTGCCGCGAAATCGTGGGTGAAATTCAGATGAGCACCAGCACCCAACGCGATATTCGCTTTAATAGCTCCGGAGATTGCAGCGCGATCTGTGCCGACAAAAATCTGCTGCGTCCCATTCTGACCAACTTACTGTCTAATGCCGTCAAATATTCGTCGCCTGAAAAACCCGTTGACTTAACCCTACGTTGCTTTGGCAGTGACATCATCATTGAAGTGTGCGATCGCGGCATTGGCATCCCGTTAGATGACCAATCTCATTTATTTGAACTATTTCACCGGGCTAAAAATGCAGAAGATATTCGAGGAACGGGGTTAGGGTTGGCGATCGTCAAACAGTGCGTCACCCATCACCAAGGGCAAATTACGTTCGCAAGCCAGATCGGGCAGGGCACTACGTTTATTGTCAAGCTCCCCCGCTATCCCCAATATGATTTAGATTCTGATCTCCCACCAGAAGCAAGATAGGAACCAGGATATCAACACCCCTCATCAAGATTTCTATAGCGGTATGCGCTTGAGTTATGACGTTGACCACCTCTGTCGCCCGACATGCCTATTCTGACTAAATTGCTGAATGTAGGACTTGCCATCTTTCTCGGCTCGGTAGGAATTGTGGCACTGTTCTACGGCTTAAATGCCCTCGCAAACCGTTTACCACGCCCGTGGCAGGAGGGGGTGCTGCCCTGGGTGTTTGTAAGTCCGGCGTTGGGAGTGGTGTCAGCATATTTAGTGTTACCGACGCTCAACACGATTTATTTGAGCGTTTTAGACGGGCGATCGCAGCAATTTGTGGGATTTGAGAACTATTGGTTTGCGTTGACCGACCCGTCAATGCTAGAAGCGTTTCGCAATAACATTCTCTGGCTTGTGCTGGTGACGGGGGTGAGTGTTGGGCTAGGGCTGATTCTAGCGGTACTCATGGATCGGGTTCGTTATGAAGCGATCGCCAAATCTATCATTTTTGTGCCGATGGCAATCTCATTCGTAGGAGCCAGCGTCATCTGGAAGTTTGTCTATGCGTATCGCCCCGAAGGATCAGCGCAAATTGGCCTGCTAAATGCGATCGTGACCCGTTTGGGATTTGACCCCGTAGGCTGGTTAGTAGAAACGTCGGTCAACAACTTTGCGCTGATTGCCATCCTGATCTGGCTAGAAACTGGATTCTGTTTGGTGCTGTTGTCGGCTGCCGTTAAGGGCATTCCCCAAGACATCCTCGAAGCGGCTCGTATGGATGGCGCAAATGAGGTTCAGATCTTTTGGCGCATTACGATTCCGATGATTCGCTCAACGATTACGGTTGTGGCAACGACGATTGTGATTTTGGTGCTAAAGGTCTTTGATATCGTCTATGTGATGACGGGCGGCAATCAGGGAACCGAGGTAATCGCGAGTCGCATGATCAAAGAGATGTTCAACTTTCGCAACTATGGACGGGGCAGTGCGATCGCCGTTCTTTTACTGATCGCCGTGATTCCGGTGATGGTGGCTAATATTCGTCGCTTTCGTCAGCACGAATCTAATCAGTAAATCAGGCAAAGAATCCCTATGAACCCCTGTTAGCCTCCTGCCACTGCGGGGACAATGCTGACCTCATCGCCATCATTGAGCGATGTATTTGCTCCATCTAAAAATCGGATATCTTCGCTATTGACATAGAAGTTGACGAATCGACGAAGCTGTCCCTGATCGTCGCACAGCCGAGCCTTAATACCAGGGCAGCTTTGCTCTAAAGACTCTAGAAGTTCGGTAATGGTGCCCCCATTACACTCAATCGTTGCCTGATCTTTCGTAAACTTTTGCAGAGGAGTGGGAATCAAAACTTTAACAGCCATGATGAATCTATTTGAGGAATCCGAAAGTGAACGAAATAAACATAGTAAGTGCGGTCAATCACAGGCCATCAGGAGAATCTTCCCAACTTAGAGAGACATTACTGGAAAGACTTGCTACCTGATATCCAGCATTTACCTAAACCGATTAGCCAGCAGGTCTTAGACGGCAACCTGTTGCCACTCAAGACGCCCCAAGGTTTGGGCTCGTTCAAAGGCCCGTTCAAAGCTGTCTAATTTGGGTTCGATGGTGAGTGGTTCACCAATATAGCCTTGGACGGCCTCCTGGGTCTTAAGGCCATTGCCGGTGATATATACGACTGTACTCTCATCTGGGTCAATCTTTCCGGCTTCGACTAGTTTCTTGAGAACGGCGATCGTGGTACCCCCTGCCGTTTCTGTAAAGATTCCTTCCGTTTCTGCTAGCAACTTGATGCCATCCACAATTTCAGCATCGGTGACCGATTCGATAGTTCCATTTGTTTTGCGGGCAATATCGAGTGCATAAACGCCGTCAGCAGGATTACCGATGGCAATCGACTTGGCAATAGTGTTCGGCTTCACTGGCGTCACAAAGTCTCGCCCTTCCCGGAAGGCTTGAGCAATCGGAGAACAGCCTTCCGCTTGGGCACCACTGAAGCGAACTGATTTTTCATCGACCAAACCAGCATCGATGAATTCTTGGAATCCTTTATAAATCTTGCCATACAGAGATCCGGACGCAAGCGGAGCCACGATGTGATGGGGAAGCTCCCAGCCGAGCTGTTCAGCAACCTCAAACCCTAAGGTTTTGGAGCCTTCAGAATAGTAAGGACGCAGATTGATGTTTACAAATCCCCATCCGTGGGTGTTTGCTACTTCAGAACAGAGACGATTGACCTGATCATAGTTACCCTGAACTGCCATTACGGTCGGGCTATAGATCAGCGTGCCTAGTACTTTTCCGGCTTCCAAATCAGCAGGAATGAAGACGCAGCAGTCTAGCCCTGCGTGGGCAGCGATCGCCGCTGTTGAATTCGCTAAATTCCCTGTGCTTGCACAAGAGACGGTTGAAAACCCCAGTTCACGAGCGCGGGTGAGAGCAACCGAAACCACCCGATCCTTAAAGCTCAGCGTCGGCATATTGACCGCATCGTTCTTGATATAAAGCCGCTTAATGCCAAGGCGACGCGCCAATCGGTTTGCTTGCAAAAGCGGGGTCATGCCGGTACCTACATCAATGGGATGCTCGGATTCAACGGGCAAGAAGGCTTTATATCGCCAAATCGAATTTGGACCCGACTGGATGCTTTGACGAGTAACGGTATCGCGAAGTTTGCTGGAGTCATACGTGACCTCTAATGGTCCAAAGCAAAACTCACACACATGAATCGCTTTCAGCGCGTATTCTTCACCACATTCTTTACATCGCAAACTCTTAAACGCAGACGATGTAGCAGATGCGGTTGGAGTGGGGATGGGGAGTGCCTGGGTCATAGGTCAACGCTTCTCTCTAAATACAGCTAAACACAGCAAACTAGCCAAGTTGTCGGAAACCGAGTTAACTAAGAACAACAACGGTTTCCACCCAACTTTGCGGATAGTAGCACGGGCCAGAAAACGCCGTCAAACATACCCGACTAATTTAGTCGGGATTAATTCAATCCCATAAAAATTAAAGAGATGCCACACTTTCTGTGTCAGTCAATTCAAAATAGTGGCAGATATTTTGGTTGCGGTATTGCCATGACGTTTTTCGGTGTTCTTGGAAGAGACTTACACAAATAAACCAATCCCTTCAGTTCCTTGATTGGTGAACTGAAGGGGTGATTAAGCAATCAGATGCCTAGCCAAGTCTATTCAGAAATGCTCTAAATTACCGATTCCAATAAGTGTCTGGGTAAATGGTGCGGGAATAAAGCGCCGATGGTTACATTGCCGAGTTAAACTTTAATGATCCACTCGCTGCGGGTGTCAGCGCTCACGAATGGTGTGGGCACATAGTCAATCTCAACACCAAGAGACACAAATGCCGCCCTGATTGCGGTCGCATGCGCAGATTCTGTGGCCCCGATACTTGCCCCTGCTGTAATCAGTTCTGGAGTCCTGAGTCTAGAAATTTCGCTTCCGTAAGCAATCGCCGCGTCAGTTTCTAGAGCCAATGCGAGTTTAGCAATGTTGACATCTGAATCCAGATTACCGTCTCCATTCTCAATATAGGATGAGAGGTCATAACTCTCTTCTGCCACGACAGGAGTTCCGCCTAAATCACAAACAACCTGAATCAACATATCCCGGTGAGCCATATGGTCAGCCTGATTTTCCAGCGCTAATGCCAATACCGCCTCCCCTACGTCTGAATCGCTCAGGTACTCGGCTGCTGCGCTATATGCCCAAATTGCTTGGTGCTCATAGTAAAGTGCGCCGTTGAGAATTTCTGCATCGTGAACCATATTACTTGTGGAAGATGCCTGCCCGGGACGTGCAACCGTAGACAGCCCTACAGCGGCAGACACTCCGGCGATCGCCCCACCGAATAAGACCGATCGTCGCGAGAGAGGCTTGAAAGGTTGAGAGGATGTAATCATGCGATAACTCATCGATTGTGCTCTCCTAGTTTGTAACAAAACAATCTAGAAGGAATACGATGGTAGTGCATCAAAATGATGTGGGTTTAGTAAAGTAGAGTAATCGTGTCGTTTGGATTGAAGTGATGGAATGTCGGCTCTGTGGTCATGCTAAAACTCACAAACATGGCAAAATGCCTAATGGTCA
>JBNPEB010000053.1:0-38316 GCA_051117335.1 Elainellaceae cyanobacterium | reverse complement strand
AGAACTGTTTGCTCAGGTGCGATCGCTCATCAATACTGCACAGCGTCAGGGCATGTCTGCCTTTGATGCCATTTCTCGTGCCCTTACCTCACAGCAGTCCGATTGGCTACTCGGTTGAGCAATTACCTCAAGCGCACCCCGTCATAACTTAAGCACCTACGATTATGAGATGTTGTCAACAGACCCTAAACTAAATAGCGCAAACCAGAAAACATCTGGTAAAGTTGCTGAAAAATCAGTTAGATAACTGAATTTCTCAGATGGTTGACTCGACTATGAGTTTGCCAGATCTGAGACGTTCCTCTGATACGTCGATGTGTGTTCCCCCATCTGTTTAAGATTCATGAGTCTGATTCAAGCTTGGCTACAGTCTCTGGCGACGTTTATCGGCATCCTATCGCTAGGCGCCGTTCCCTTTTCGGCAAAAATGGCGATCGCCGCATTCGTTCCGTCAGATAGCACAACAAAATCTATCGAAACAGCAGCATCTCAGTCTGACCAACGAAATTCCGTACTTTGCCCAGAATCTCTATCATCAACCATCGATACCATTATTCAAGTTCCAGCCTTTTCAACAAGTCGATGGGGAATCTTGGTCGAGCCGCTTTCCGCTTCTGAACCCCTATATAGCTATCAAGAGGATGATTTTTTAATTCCTGCCTCTAATATTAAGCTCCTGACGACCGCAGCCGCTTTGAAGACGCTTGACACTCGGCAGCCCTATAATTCCTCTTCTATCAGAGAGCAGGTACGAGTTATCAACTTAAATAGTGACAATCGATCTGCCGATGCTTTGTTGCGATATCTAGGCGGGCCTTACGTGATTAAAGATATCCTGACACCTTTAGGAATCAATCCCAATAGCTATCGGCAAGTAGATGGGTCAGGTCTATCTCGATACAACATGGCGACTGCATCCACGTTCGTCGCCGTCCTGAAAGCGATGCATCGTGATGAAGAAGGAAATATATTCCATGCGTCTTTGCCCATTGCTGGCACGAGTGGAACGCTTCGATATCGTTTTCAAAATACGTCGGTTCAAGGTCAACTTCGCGCAAAAACAGGAACGTTAAGGGGTGTTAGGGCATTGTCAGGATTTCTTGAACACCCTGATTATGAGGTTCTAGTATTTAGCATCATGGTCAACCAGCCCAATCAATCAGGACAGGTTCTTTTAGGAGCAATTGATCAAATTGTTTTGCGACTCAGCCAACTTAGATCGTGTGATTAAAGACACCATTGGTACGACTTGAGATGTCGCTTAGCCTTAATTTTATAGATGCTAGGGTAATGATGATTTTTCCTCAAAGTGTTGGAAATATTCAAGATACGGGCACTCTGAGGGGAGATACACTACGTACAAGTTTTCGTGTACGTCATGTAGGTTAGACTCAGGGTATTCGCTGGATGGGTTCTGCATTCTTCATCTTTGCAAGCGTTTGAATATCAGAACTCCACGTCTTTGCACTCGCGACGGGAATGAGGAAGTCCCAAAATGTTGGTTTGTCATCACTGTCAATTTGAAAACCCATCTGACCACAAATTTTGTCAAAAATGTGGGGCCTCATTACATCAAGTAAAGTCCCATGACACTGAATCTGAAAATGACGTTGAGCGGCAAATCGATTCCGAAGAATCGTCGTCTCAAGTGATTTGGCAAGCCGTCTTATCTAGCACCTATCGTCGCCTTGATTCAAAACCCTTTCAACTCACAGACGCTACATCCCTTCCCCTATTTTCTGCATCGGTTACCTCCCCTCTCCAATCAAATCTATCAGAAGCTAAGTGTTTAGACATTGATAGGCGGTATCAGCTTTTAAAGCCGTTACCAGATTTGACTGCTTCGTCTACAGAGGCAGATGTTGATATGGAGGTGAGAGTTCTAGATCGCCATCCGTTTGAGCCTTCAAGGCTCGAAGCATTTATTGAAACGCGTCTAGATCATCCTGCCGATGAGATAGATTCAAATGTCGAACTCAATGAGTTGTCTGAGTCTTTGCCTGCGATCGCTCATACCTATTTAAGTCTCCAACATCAGCTCTATCCCTCGTTGCCTCAAATCCACGATGCTTGGGAACAACACGGATACGTAATTGTGCTACTCGAAGATCGAGATGCTTTACCCATTTTTTCTGACATTCTCGATGAGAGTATTCTGCCCATTCAGCTTGTCCACTGGTTTTATGACATGACCGAACTTTGGGACGCTCTGCAACCCTACCACTGTCGGCAAAGTCTTTTAGAGTTGACAAATCTGCGTATCGATGAAGATCAGATTTTGTGTTTGAGGCGGCTATATGTAGATCATCGCGGTGATGATGTCGAGCTCAAGGATTTAGGTTACCTTTGGACTACAATTCTCCAAATTTCTGAGTGGTCACAGTCCGATGAGATTATCCAAGTTAGCCAAGAGTTAGAACGTGGCTCGATTTCAACCCTTACCGATTTGAGGTTACGACTAGAGCTCATTGCTGATCAATTTCAACTGGATGAGCAATCCGGCTTTGTCAACTCTGAACTATTGGATGACTTTTCAGACTATGGCAATGTCGATGATAGTGACAGCGAGGACACCATACCCATGGATAAGATCAATCCTCAGCAATCAATGCCCCGTCCTGCACCTAATCAGCTTGACCTAGCCGACTCTGATTCAGACTTTTCGGACGCGTTTAGATTAGATGATGCGGGGCTTCCAGATACCCATGAAGATATTACTGGCGATGGGGATGACGTTCCAACTGTTGTGCTGCCTATGCAGCTCTTTAGTTTGACGGACACAGGCCGAACCGACATTGGGCGCCAGCGAGACCATAATGAAGACTGTTTCAGCATTCATACAGAAATTCGCAAGCAAGAAAATCCAGTCGGACGAATATTAAAAGCAAAAGGTCTATATATCCTGTGTGACGGCATGGGAGGGCATGAGGGCGGCGAGATTGCTAGCGCTCTAGCAGTAGAGACGCTGAAAAGCTACTTCAAAACTCGGTGGACCGATCAGATGCCTACCGACGACATGATTCGCGAAGCGATTTATTTGGCAAACCAGAAAATTTATGAACTAAATCAGGCTAATGCTTGCCATGGAAGCGGTCGCATGGGCACTACGCTGGTGATGCTTTTGGTTCAAGATACTAAGGCTGCGATCGCCCATGTCGGTGATAGTCGGCTCTATCAGCTCACTCGGAAGCGAGGTTTAGAGCAAATGACCATTGATCACGAAGTTGGGCAACGTGAAATTTCGAGAGGGGTTGAACCTCCGGTAGCATATGCCCGACCTGATGCATATCAACTGACGCAAGCACTGGGTCCTCGGGATGAGACATTCATTAACCCTGATATTCAGTTTATAGATATCAGCGAGGATACCCTCTTTGTGTTGTGCTCCGATGGTCTTACAGATAATGGCGCACTGGAGAATCATTCCACAGAATATCTGGATCCAATGTTGAGTTCTCAGGCTAATCTTGACGAGGGCATTAATAACCTGATTGAGCTTGCTAACCACCATAACGGCCATGACAACATTACTATCATCCTAGCTAGGGTCAAGCTTAAGCCCTATATTGAGTCGCTCCGGCAAGGATAGGAGGGTCTGATCATTGACTGAGAGAACTCTCAAAACCCCGATTTTCCCGTGGATGCTTGACTCAAGCGACTAGTAACGTGGCTGCTTATGTATCAGGGTGAACAGACCTTATGGGGTGTCCCCTTATGGCGTGTTCTAGATACTTGTGTCCTAGACACTATAGCTAGATGCCGAATTGTAGCTTATTTAGCGTAGAGACAGCCGACGAATCAGTCGATTATTCATCTTCTTCCCAACTTTCGACCGCCAAAAGCGAACTAATTGGGTCTTGCATCGAGAACTCAAATTCCTCGAGTTCTCGTTTCCAATAAGACCACTCATCTCCAAAGAGCAGCGCTACTTTCCAAAGGCGATCGTTTTGGCGAATCACCTTTGAATCAACAAGAGAACGCACTTTGCGTTGGAACTTCACCATGGGGTGAATGACCTGCTGGATCATAACTCCTTCATTCCGAATTTTCAAATACTTGTTCAAAAACACCGGGCAGATTACAACACTTAGATTTTGACGCAGCTATCTGTGTTGTCTATATTCTTACGTTGGCCCAGTATATAGCTCCTTTATGTACATTAGCACACTAGATGCTCGTAGGGAATCTTCAAATCTGTTTTTTACGCCACAGTAAATTCGTACTTCCTAATAGATGAACTGATTTGGATAAGTAGAGCTTACGTGTGAGTTAAGTACGGTGGTGTAGGGCACGGCGCGCCCTACACCACCGTTTCTGGACTTGACGCGCACATTGCTATATCAGCTATATCAGCAGTCAGCAAGCACTTAGTGCAGGACTTCTGGCTCCTGGATTCCAACGACTGTCAGGGTCAGATAAACAATTGAGTCGTTTTATAGCCCTACGGGCTTAGGTTTATGTGTCCTAACGTGAGAGCGTAAGGCTATATCTAGGGTTTGTCATATTTCGAGCGTTACGTGTCAGTCATATCGACTAAGATCGATAAAGACTCTGGGCAATAATTTAATGCTGAACTCTTGTTTATGTGATTCAGCATTCTATATAATTAGAGTTTTGGGAAGGTTTCAAACAGAGAGGAAGCTACATGTCGAGATATCGAGGCCCTCGCCTCAGAGTTGTTCGTCGCCTTGGTGAGTTGCCAGGTTTAACCCGCAAGAGCCCTCGTCGGGCATATCCGCCTGGTCAACACGGGCAAGCGCGTCGTAAACGCTCTGAATACGCAGTTCGTCTTGAGGAGAAGCAGAAGCTCCGTTATAACTATGGGCTAACTGAACGGCAGCTTTTGCGATACGTGAAAAAAGCCCGTCGCGCTGTCGGATCAACCGGTCAAGTGTTGCTTCAGCTTTTGGAAATGCGGTTGGACAATACGATTTTTCGCCTCGGCATGGCACCGACGATTCCTTCAGCTCGCCAGCTCGTGAATCATGGTCATGTTACGGTGAACGGGCGCGTTTTGAATATTCCAAGCTATCAGTGTAAGCCTGGCGATGTGATTTCGGTGCGCGATCGCTCTCGCAGTATTGTTGAAACCAACCTCCAATTCCCCGGCTTAGCCAATATTCCTAGCCATCTAGAGTTTGATAAAGAGAAGATCGTTGGCAAGGTTAACGGAGTGATTGATCGCGAGTGGATTGCACTCCAAATTAACGAACTGCTGGTGGTTGAGTACTACTCCAGACAGGCTTAACGTTTACACGTCAATATTTCATTTCGAGCATGGCTAGATTGTTTCAACGCCTGCCATAATTCAACAGTTTGATTTGATGCTTCTGAGCGATAGGACTTGGAAGCATCAATTTTTTTAGGTGTATTGTTTATCCACCAATTTGAGACATGGTGCGCTGATAGGCACCTGTCGTGCCCGACTCACGCTGTTTGTAATTAATCTCAGGCTTAAATGCTAGTAGATTGGCCACCTGTGCTCGGATTTGGTCAATTGGTTCCCCGGCTCTCAGTGCTGATTTTAGATCGATTTGCCCTATCTCATTGAGGAGGCATGGACGCAGCCAGCCATCGGCAGAAAGCCGCATTCGATTGCAGCGATCGCAGAAACACTCAGACATTTGGCTAATAAAGCCTAAGGTGCCTTTTGCATTGGGAATCTTAAACACATCAGCAGGGCCGTTACCCCGAACATACGCCTCCGTGAGCCCCCAGCGATCGCGAATTTGGTGGCGCAAGTCTTCAGATGAAACCCAGCCGCGATCGCCAAACAGGTGTGTGTTGCCGATTGGCATAAACTCGATAAATCTCACATGCCATTCTCGATCAATGCTAAGAGCTGCCAGGTTAAGCACTTCGTGGTCATTCACTCCGGGAACCACGACCACATTCAGCTTGAGCGGGTCAAACCCAACGTGATGAGCGACCTGAATGCCATGCCAAACTTGCTGCCAACGGGTTTTACCCCGATTACCGATGATGCGGTCAAACGTGTCTGGCTCTAGAGAATCGAGACTAATATTGACGCGTCGCAGCCCCGCATCATAAAGATTTTGAGCTATCGAAGCGAGCATGAATCCATTAGTGGTCATCGACAAATCGCGAGTGGCAGGCAGCGAGGCGATCGCCTCAACGATGTCAACCACATCAGGACGAAGCAGCGGTTCGCCACCCGTTAGCCGAAAGCGCGTAAATCCACAGGGAATAAACACCTCTCGAATCAGCGTCAATAGCTCATCTCGGCTCAACACATCTTGACGCTGTACGTATGCCAGCTCTGCCCCCTCGGGCATGCAGTATTGGCACTGAAAATTACATCGATCGATGAGGCTGATTCGCAAATAGTCAACTGGATTCATGCTTTTCCTTAAACTTGGTGTCTACAAGTCTATATAAATAATCGAAAAACTGTAATTGCTCAACTGGCTTGACTAGAGCTAAAAGTTGAAGGAGGATAGCAAGCTTTTGCCATGAAAGAACTGCCGCCGCTAGATGGACTCATGCTAATTCTTTTGCTTAAGGCTACAGATTTTCTAATCATGAAGGAGCAAAGAGAAGTTGTGTTTAAGCACGTTTTGCGCCGAGCGACTCCAGGTGCTTCATCACCAGAACTTCAGGCTCATCGGTCCAGTAGTTGATAGGTTCAAACTTACCTACGCCACCCATTGAGGTCGTGCGATCGCCATCTTGTAGCGATTGTCCTATAGCGGTATGCGCTTGAGTTAAGTATAGACCTTGCTGTCCGGTGATTATTGAAGAATATCTTTATCCAGAGGATTTGGTGGCGTATAATCAGTCCAATTCCCAAATCGACTCGATAATGGAGGGTTCATCCTCCTCATCGAACCCTAACCGCCTGCAGTTGCCAGACGACGATAACGAATGGCTAGCAGCGCAGTCATCGACCGGAAGTTCTGATCCGCTGCGCATCGTTGCCCCCAAGATGGAGACTATTTTCTGATTGCCGATCCGGCTCAGGGAGAATGGGGCGATTCGTCGCAGCGCTTGGAGTTTAAGTCAACGTCCCATCTCAACCCGTGGAATAGGGGTTCAATAGGGGCGATCGCATTCACTTTGAGGCGCACATTGCAGAACCGTCGTCACCCAAGCGTGGATTCTCAGTGACTCAGCCCTAATCCCTAATCCCTGCCCCGTTATCCGTAATCCCGCTCTGCTAGTTTGAGTCCATACTCAGCACACCCTGTTTGAACCGCATGACAGGCTTAAGTTTACGATCGTCAAGGAGTGCAAAGCCCCATGCCTGTAGTCACCAGCGATAACATTCAATTAGATGCTCTAACCGAGGAAGAACGTCATGCCCTCGATATCCTCCAAAGCTTGCCGGAGGATAATTTCAACTACCTCAAAGACCTTATGGAGTTAGATATTCCAGGGGTTGTAGGACCGACAACATTGACCAAATTTATCGAACTCGCAGCCGATTGCGGCATCAAGCTCGATGATGCGGGGGTCAATGCATTTAAAGATGCCCACACCCTCGGCAATGAAGGAATTCTTCGCGGTGTGATTGGTCCGCAAACGGCAGAGTTTTATTACGCCACCATTATCGATAAAATTACGCCGTCTGAGTCCACTGATTCGGGTCGACGCATCAACAAAGCCGGACTCCAGCTTGTCAAAGAGTTTGAGGGATTAGCAAGACGACTCCCCGATGGGCGCATTGCCGCTTATCTAGATGCTGTCGGCATTCCAACGATTGGTTACGGACACACGAAAGACGTGAAGATGGGTCAAATTATTACGGTGCAAAATGCAGAAGAATTTTTGTTCGAAGACCTTAAGGTGGCAGAATCCGCGGTTGCCACGTTAGTAAACATTCCGATTAATGACAACCAGTTTTCGGCGCTGGTCAGCTTCGCGTTTAATGTTGGCACCGGAGCCTTATCCCGATCGACGCTTTTGAAAGAACTGAATCGCAAGAAAGAAAAAGAGGCCGCCGATCAGTTTCTACGCTGGGTGAGGGCGGGAGGACGCAAGCTGCCAGGTTTGGTGAGACGGCGTCAGGCCGAACGCAAGTTATTTCTGAGCTAACTCTCATTTCGAACGACCGCGAACCGGAACATAATCGCTATCCCTATTATCTAGAATAAAAGCAGCCTCATTCTCGTCATTGGGTTCGAGATATTCTCGTGCAGTGGAGCGATCGCCCATCGATTAGCCCACAGGTAGCCAATCTTTGAGGCTGACTAGAATTCAGTTCATCATCAGTTCATCATCAAGGATGTGGGGCATGGCTTGGAGAATGTTCAGGAATAGCATCGTAGGGTATCGCGTCCCTATTCCCGTTCTAGCGAGCGGAATTGGTCTAGTGCTCGCCGTGGGAGTTCATATTCCAATGGCGATCGCCCTCACTCCCCTCACCCCTCCTCCCGACATGGCGTTGCTGAATGACTCAGACGCCATTCCTGCAAATCCTGCCATCGTCACCAGCGACACATTCTCCCAAGCTGAAATGACCATTCCCAGTCTGTGGTGGGCAGACGACCAGTTTGGCGGCAAACTGATCGAAAATTGGGCAGCCTATCCCATTACGACGGGTGATTCTGCCCATGTTGACTTGGTCGTGAATCGGCAAATCTGGAGCTTATTATCTTACTTAGAGCGCTACACCGTTCTGAGTAAATTTGGTACATCTGCGCGAGATTTTGGCTACAGCACACGCATTTTCAACCGTCAGGGTGAGCCGTTAGCGGCTTATCTGTGTACGTTTCCAGCCACTGTGACAACTGCCTCTATGCCAAGCTGCCAGGTCAATCTAGATTCATCAGGGGCAGGAGCATTTCGCAGTCGATCTAACCCGTTTGACGCATTTTAATCCAGTGCTGACGATACTGATCGAGGGCATCATCGGGTAGCGGCATCAAAAATTCGCTGCGCTCAATCTGCTCGGACTTGGGCAGCAACACTGAGTTATCTTGCAACAGATTGGGCAGATCGGTTCGGTCTAACGCCGTCAGCACAGGAGATGCTGCTGAACTCAAGAGAGAAATCTGAATAGCAACAGACTCCTGCCAGCAGAAATCAATCCACTCTGCGATCAGGGAATTGGTTGTATCCTCGTCAGGTTCAGCATCCGGTGCATTCGACGATTCTGCGGATGCCGGACGCACCGGACGCACCCACATATCTGCTGTTAGTGCCGTGCCCGAGGTTGGCACCACTGCGGCAATCTTTGGATTACGAGCCACAACTGGCAATATATCGGTTGACCACCCCACTGCCAACCATGTGTCTTCTAGCACCAGGGGTTGGAGATATGCATTCGAGGTATAAAGCTTCACCTGCTGCTGAAGCGCTGCTAGTTCAGCGTCAAGATCGCGGATACTCTCAAGATTTTCGGCATTTAGGGATTCACCCAGTTTTTTTAGAGTCAGCCCAATCACCGCCCTCGGACTATCGGGCAGGGAAATTTTGCGCTGAATCTCGTCTCGCCATAAGTCGTCCCAATTGGCTGGAGCCCACCCAAGGTCTTCAAATTTGTCGACCCGATAGGCGATCACAAGGCTCCCCCATCGATAGGGAGCCGCCCAAACCTCGCCCTGCTCAGAAAGAAACCCTTGGCGATCGCGCCGCACCAACTGCTGCCATTTGCTGGGCAGGGCGTTCCACGATACCTCTGGTAAATCTAATGGCTGAATCAGGTCTTGGCGAATTGCGGGTGCCAACCAGTAGTCTCCTAATGTCACTAGATCGGCAGGGGACGGAGGGCGAGGGGGTTGGTTAGGCAATGGGAGGGGGAGGGGCCGACGCCGGGTTTGTTCGGCTGGAGTTCCCCAGGTTTGCAGCAGGTCGTAAATCTCGGCAAGCTGACTCACGGGAGCAAAATCGAGGGGTACATTTTGCTGGAGATTGTTTTGAAATAAATCGAGCAGTTGAGACGGCACCGAATCAGCCAAAAATCGGACGCTCATCGCAGACTGATTGCGTCTGCTACAGCCTCCCAAAAGCTGGCCGAGCACGATCAGGCTGGCTCCCTTCAAGAGCGATCGCCGACTAAATGACATGTTACGCATGGCTTACAAAAAATAGCGGACTCATCCCAATCATGATGCTGCTGGGGTTTTATGTTCTACACCAAAGCCCACCAAATCAATCACGGTGGGAGGCTCTCCAGCCGGGGGTTTTTGGTAGGTGACAATCGTTCTCAATCGCAGGTCGGGCGCAATCAGACGCATCTGATCAACCGCAACAGATCGACGGTAGTAGGTAATCATTTCTAATGTGTGTCGGATGGGATGATAGGTAAATCGTCCGGCGATCGCCCCGGCTTCTGAATAGCCTTGATCTCGAAGATAAAAGCCCTGAATCACCTCACTGTCTGCATTGCTAACGGAGGCAGCAACAGGCAGATGAGCGAATTCAGGAAGTGATATGTCAGCAGTGACCTGATTGTCTGGCACAAACAGCGCCTTTAGGCTCATCGACACTTCTTCACCCGTTTCTGAGCGAGTATCAAAGGCGATCGCAAACCCTGGACACGTCTTATTCACTTGGGCTACATCCCCATCAAGTGTGAGGGTGTCAAACCCTTCTGACGACTCTGAACCCGATAATATGCGCTGCTTTTCGCTGGAATCAAGCGTGTTAACGCGAAATTCGGTATAGGATCGCTCAATTTCTCCGCTGAGCACTGAATGATAGGTTCTTTCCGTTTTCCACTGTCCTGCACAGGCTGAAAAAAAGTCTTGAAACTCTAGCATAGACGTTGCATGATATGGCTAATGTTTGAATATCAATGTGTCAATGTCATCGTTTACCTCAATCAGCTCAAATTTTAGCGGGATTGCCCTTTCTTAATTTTGCCAGAGCCAGAGAAACTCGAAGCCGCAAAATTTGTCTTCATTTACGGTATGGTTTTGCACTGAACTAGGGTAAATTTTTATCGATATCCCAATTTATATCGAGTTGAATTTATAGAAGATTACAAACAGAATTTTTGCCTATCTATAGCAATCCTAAATCGCTTGTAATTTGTGTATGAGCAGTGGGGCGATCGCCCCCGCCCTACTGCTCATACGCAATTTAGGGGTGCTATAGGTCCCAATGAGAGACATCTTTCGTTTAGAAGGCGCTTGAATGCTTGACATATTCAATCACCAGAAATTGAGTCTGTATGAGAGAGGCTCAATGTTTTGAAATGAAACGCTGTTGAAATATTGACTAAAGGTTAAATGATTCAGTAATAGCTTTTCGTTTGGAGCTTCTTTTCTTAGTATGGAGTTGCAAAGATGATTTAGTCGAGAATATGAAGGCACCACATGGATTTACTCCACGAGCAAATTGCTATTCTTAATGCCAAGGTTGATGCATTACATGAGTCAGTTAGTCAGCTCAGCACTCAAACCAATAGTGCAATTTCCGAACTTAAGGTAAATTCAACCAATCGAGTTCCCTATTCCCAGTCGGGAAAAAGTTCTAGGGGCTTCGATTCATATGGTTTGGTCGGCTTCAGCCAAGCGATGGAACATAAAGATATCTTGGCAGACTCAGACTATCTGGATTCGGAAAGTCAAGCGGGTGAACAGACGTTGTCATCAGAGATTCAAGTTCAACGGTTAACCGCGCAGTTAACCGCGGCTTACAATCGCATCGCGGCTCTAGAAGAACAACTCCTCGCTAGACGAGTTCACTAGTGTAAGACGGTGGAGGTTTCATACCTATAGTGTGAGCGTCTCGCTCACGGTGCAGGCAAGAGTGCGGACAAGATGCCCGCACTTATTTATGCCAAACGGTACTAGTCTAATCCACTGATTCTATTTACTGACATCTAATTCGCTGGGCGATCGCCAATCTAGAGCGATCGCCCAATTTGCTATCGTATCTATCGGTTTCGGGTGCGGTCATATCGTTCAGCGAGATTTTCAATGGCCGCTAGTAATTGGTCAACGCCCCAGCCTTGATATAAACTAGCGGCGATCGCGCACCCCCCGGCTCCGACCCCTTCTTTGACATATCCACGCTCATAGGCTTGTAGCTGAGCATAGCGAGATGGGGCAAAGCTGAGCTGGGTTGCCAATAGGGGCGCTTGAAGTTCACGAGCAAGACCTATTGTGTCCCCGGTTGGGTCGTCAGCGACCCAGCGCGTCGTGCCCACGACCACTCGGTTCGGATGCCAATCTAAGGCATGATACGAGGCGATCGCTCGAATGAGCGCATACACGGCCAGCATTTGAGTGCCGCCTGCGAGCAAAATACCGCACGACCGACTCGCCGCGATCGCCATGCCGGCGACTGCAACCTGCATCGGATCTCCGACGGCTGCAATGATGTCAAATGGATCAGGCATCGGCATGACCGAGCCTGATTTTTGGGGGGAAGCTTGGGCAAGCTGCTGCAGTCCAGTTTTGACTACCTCCCATTTTTGCTGATGATTACAGGTCGGGTGGCTGCTATTAATCTTTCCATTTGCGCTCCAGCCCAACCCCGTCAACACTGCTAGCGCCGTTGTGGTGCCGCCCACTACACATTCGCCCACCATCACATATCCATCGCCTGCGTCTTTGGCAAGCCGATGTCCCCATGCCATCCCGTGGTTAAACACGCGATGCACCACCGCCAGATCAAGCGCATTCCCCGAACTGACGCATCGAGCCAGTTGCCCGTCTAAATCGATATGGGGTACAGGCAGACAATAGGGCAGCCCTGCATTAAAAATGAACACGGGGATCGCTTGTGCTTCTGTTACTGCACGCGAGATTAACACGGGCGAAGCTCCCGCCTGGAGGGGGGGCAGAGGATATCGCGGAGAATATTGCACACCGTGATAGAGAAACTCGGCATCTGCGATCGCCGTATGCTTGCGATCGCGCGGCGTTGCCCCCGCTGCCGAAATTCCTGGAATCAATCCTGTTTCTGTAAAGCCCAACACACAGGCAAACAGGGGGCGGTATCCGCGATGCCGATTTAACCACGCTTGGGCGATCGCAGGTTGGGTGTACGTTCTAATGTGTGACATACCTGACCCATCAACCCTCACCCCTCTTCATCCAACAACACCTGCACCCATCGAGGCGGAGTTGGAATCGGGTTGCCCAGTCTTTCTAACAGCAGCCAAGCCGCCAGATGCACCGTAAACAGATACACCACATCGCTGGTGATAATCATGACGATCGTCGCCAGTTGAATCACCGTAATATTAGGCTGCCCCAGCATACCAATGCCCAAAATGCCCCAATCCACCAGATTAGTAATCATCCATTCCAGCAGGTCAGTGATGCGATTGGTCAGATACAGCCACAAATCTTCTCCGATAAACGTCGATAGCAGCCACACCCGAAAGAAAAAGCTCAGCGTCGCCACGATGGTTCCCAAGGCGACAGACAGATACCACCCTGCCCGCCGATACCACAATGCCCCCAACTGTACGCCCAGCAATCCATAGGGAATAAAGAACAGCAGGCTCAGATAAGGCCCCATCAGCACCGACAGCAATAGCCCTGTCGTCAACGCCGACATCCACGCAGCTCGATTGCCCCATCGCAAATAAACCAGCGCGATCGGAATCGGAAACACAATCCGCATCCACGGGCCAATGCTTAAGTAATAACTCACCAGCCAAACCAGACTTGCAGTGCTCGCCAAAAACGCAGTCTCAACAAGACTCAGCGGCGACACATCCGCAATCGTTTGATGAGCTGCCTGCGTTCCACTCGCGCTCACGGCAGACGGTTGAATCGATGAGGCATCATCTGATAGAGCATTTTCCATATCTGCCCAGTCAGCATCATCTAATGGCGTGTCTTGCCGAGAGGTAGACTTTGCGGTGGGGTTGGAGGAGAGTTGAGAATCGTCAGCCTGGATATCGTCTGATGGATGGCTCATGTAAATCTGGAAACCATTGCTGATCTACTCTATCGCTAGATCCAATAGATTCGCATTGATCGCCTTGTTGTAGGGAGACTTATTATGATCGTTTAAGCATTTCTCTCGATGAGCGTAGTGTCAAATGAGCATCACCTTGTTTTATGTGAGCATCACCTTGTTTTATGTGAGCAACATCTTGTTTTATGTGAGAAATTTCTCATGCGAACTGAGAAAGTGTTCAATCCTGATCGTCCTGCCATTGTATGTATTTAGCGTAACGCTCTAGAGATCCCCCTAAATCTCCCTTAAAAAGGAGGACTCTTCAACAACCTGTAATAGCCTCCTTTTTAAGGGGGCAGCGACAGCGGGGGATCTCACACATGCGCTAAACGCATACCTGCCATTGCTGAGGGCTTGATAGAATTTGCTCAAGCTTAAGAGTTTTCGTTCCAGTTAGGAGACGTTGTATCGAGAGGAATGAGCGGTGAGTGATTTGCAGATCCCGTTACTGATGGACGTTTGGGTGAGGGCAACTTGGGAGAAATATCTGCAAACCATTGAAAACCCGGCGTTTGAAAAGGCAAAGGGCTATTACCATAAAGGGCACATGAGGATTGAGATGTCGCCAGTTGGTCATGATCATGCGGCAGATAATTCGATGGTTGATTTCGCAGTACGGCTGTTTTGCACAGTGAAGGGCATTGCTTTTAAGGGGTTGGCAAGTTGCAGCTATCGCAAGGCTGACTTACAAGAGTGCCAGCCCGATTTATCGTATTACTTGCGGGAAAAAGCACAGGCGATTCCGTGGGGAACGGCAGTAGTGGATTTGACCCACTACCCAGCTCCTGATTTGGCGGTTGAAATTGCGATGTCGTCTTTGCTGGATGACCAGGGGAATAAGCGCTCTTTGTATGAGGAGTTAGGAGTTGAGGAGTATTGGGTGGTTGATGTGCGGGCGACTCAGATTTTGGCTTATACGATTGCAGATCGCGGCAGCAGACGGATTGATGCGTCGCAGGTGTTAGCTGGGTTAAGCATCGCTGTGCTGGAAGAGGCGATGCGGCGGAGTCGGCAGCAAGACCAGGCTCAAGTCGGGGCTTGGTTGTTGGCACAGTTTCAGAATTAAGGAAGAGGGTCAGATTTTGGCGTTTCCGTTAGGAAATTGATTTTGCAAGGCAAATTCTCATGCTAGAACCGTTTCCTGTGATTGAGATTTCCTCAGATGCGCCAGAGGAATCTGAAGCCATGGGAACCAAAGAAAAATTTTGGTTTCGCGATCCAGAGCGAGGGCTTTGTCTCTATAAAAAGGCTCGACCCAACACAGGCGAAGATTGGTCAGAAAAAATTGCGGCTGAGTTATGCCAGTTGATTGGACTTCCTCATGCTAATTATGAGCTAGCCGCGTTTAATGGCGATCGCATCTCTTCGACTGCGATTGAATTTGCACAGGCAATGCTCACCGCCAATCGGGATAGATTATTAACCTTACGAGATTCGCTGCAATGAAAACACTGTTTTTAGCATGGCAAGATCCCCAGAGTCGCGCCTGGTTTCCAATCGGGAAGCTGAGATCGAATGGAAGTTTCTATGAATTTGTTTACATCCATGGTGCAGAAAAAGCTCAGGCTGCATGTGGCTTTCAACCCCTTCATTCATTTCCTATCTTGAATAAGGTCTACCAATCTGAGGAACTATTTCCGTTGTTCGCCAATCGGCTGATGCGCCCCTCCCGTCCAGATTTTGGGGACTATATCAAATGGCTCAACGTTCCCAATCAAGCGGACGATCCGATTGCGATTCTGGCTCGGAGTGGTGGACGCAAAGCCACTGATACCTTTGAAGTGTTTCCTAAACCAGAACCGGATGAAAATGGACTTTATCATGTCCACTTCTTTTCCCATGGGTTGCGGTATTTGCCAGCGTGTTCCAATGAACGAATTGTTAAATTGCAGGCACATGAACTACTGTATGTGATGCGCGATCTGCAAAATCCCTATGATCCAAATGCGCTGCTATTGCGAACGGAGGACTGCTACACCGTTGGCTATCTACCTCGATATTTAGTCCGTGACGTCTGTAAATTACTCGCTCAAGATTCACAAAATTTGCAAGTGCATGTTGAGAGAATTAATCAAGCTCCAACACCGCTTCGATTTCGGCTACTGTGTAATATGACAGCTCAATGGGCTGAGAATTTCTACCCGTTTTCTGGTGATGAGTATCAACCCATTCAACAACCCTCTCCAGTGGTTTAGATGTCACGAATCATGTGGGATTGTGATACCTCCTTAGTGAGTGGTGCGCTCAAACTGAATGACGTCAGCGATGCGATCGGGCATTTCATCTAACCCTGTGTCACTTTCTGTTTTTTGGATGGGAGTATTGAAAGTATAGTTGGGATCGCAGTAGCCCGTATCAAATACTTGAAAGATCCATACATCCGGAAGCCCCTCAATGCCGACTTCAACCACGTACCATATAAGAAATAGAGAACCGGAATATCACGCCGAATTCTACTAAATGTTTACCAAATAAATATGTATTTCAGAAAAGCTTGATTATACCGCCTCAAACTACCCATTATGCATATGATTTTGCTAAGCCCTGATTTTCCTAAAACCTAGATATTATATTTTAATAATTGGCAGACAGTTTGCTGAAATAGGTGAAACAGCTTAGCACTAAAAGATTAGAGAATATAAATTGTAATGGATTAAAAACCTCGTTCTAAACGGAATTTAGCGATTTTTAACCTATAAATAGAACAGCTTTTGCAAGCCTTTACGCATCATATATTTGCTGGTTGATACTGGTTGATGCTGCGAAATTTATGGCAATGAATTTCCAGTCAGATAGAGCCCAAGCATCGTGATTTAAGCCAGCAGACTTTAGTGAGTCTTAACGACTAGATAGTTTTAGAAAACAAAATATTTCGAGCCAAAGGATTTATCATTCCCTAACACAACCTTTTGATAGGCAGTGCTAGATTCAGTGAAGCCGATTTAGGAACGAAAGATGGCTTCAATTATTGGCACTGAGGCAAATGATGTTCTTTTTGGTGGATTTGAAGACGACTTCATTGATGGGGGTGCCGGAGAAGACGGAATGAATGGTGGGTTTGGGAATGATACTTACGTAATTCGCGAACCTGGGGATGAAGTCATCGAATTTCTAAATCAAGGAATTGATACGGTTATTGTGCCATTTGACTATGCGCTGCCGGAAAATTTTGAGAATTTAGATCTTACTGCTGGCATTATTGGTTATGGAAATCGTGAAAATAACTTGATTCAGGGTAATCGTGCCAGCAATATTTTGAGTGGCTTCGCCAGAAATGATGTCCTTTATGGGTTTGAAGGACGAGATACTCTGCGAGGCAACCAAGGCAATGATCGTCTCTATGGTGGCGGCGGTAGAGACACGCTGATTGCGGGCAGAGGCTATGACGAACTGTACGGAGGGCCTGGAAATGACGTCTATATTGTTAAAAGTTACGACTTCAAAATAGTCGAGCGACGTGGGCCTTCTAATGATACGCTCAGAATTCCGCTCAACTACGAGCTAGACAAAACCGAAATCGAGAATCTAGTCCTTCTTGGAAAAGCAAAATTTGGTACTGGAAGTGCTCGCAACAATTCAATTACAGGGAATCGAGCCAGCAATGTTCTTTCCGGACTCAAGGGAAATGATTCTCTCTATGGTAAAGGCAGACAAGATAGTCTGTATGGGAACCAGGGGAAAGATTTGCTCGATGGTGGCAAAGGAAACGACCGCCTGTATGGACAAGAAGGAAATGATACCCTCTTGGGCGATCGCGGTAATGATTTGCTCATCGGCGATCGCGGTAATGACACTCTAAACGGCTATGGAGGCGGAAAGCGTGAACGCGATCGCCTAGAAGGGGGAGACAATGCGGATACGTTTGTTTTAGGGGATGAAGATACGGTGTTTTACCGCGGGCGGGGACATGCCACAATCCTCGACTTTGATCGACGAGAGCGAGACAAAATCCAAGTTAGTGGAAATAGGCGCCGAGACTATCGAATCGTAAAATCCCGAAACTTTTCAGGCAGTTCATCATCAGACACTGCCATCTTTAAAGGGAGGGATCTAATGGCGGTTATCGAAGATAATACCGCAATCGGGGTTCGCGACCTGATCTCGGTGTCGCCCTGACGATAGCACAAAACCAGATCGTCTCGTTTATTCGAGGCGATCGCTCCATCCACAACGAGGGCATTCCCAATGCTCTGGCGGCGGAGCATCTGGACGATAATGATAGTCACAATCTGGGCAACGGTTTGTAAAGATAGGATGAGAGT
This sequence comes from Elainellaceae cyanobacterium, assembly GCA_051117335.1. Classification (GTDB taxonomy): domain Bacteria; phylum Cyanobacteriota; class Cyanobacteriia; order CAZCXK01; family CAZCXK01; genus DBGGTD01. The sequence goes on along the minus strand of JBNPEB010000053.1, from coordinate 20,167 downwards.
CGGTTAACTGCATCTGCTCATCCACAGAGAGCCGACGCTGAGGTTGTAAGACAAATTCTCCTATATTGATAGGCTCGCCATCAGGTTGCCAGCGTTCTGCATCAGCGGTATGCCAATCTAATCCGAGAAATGCGCTCCAGTGTTTCAACGCGTGATCATCTTCGCGAAAGTCTAGGCACGATTCACTCGACGGCCCTTGTGGATGAATAGCGCAGACCAAATGGGGACTGTCTGCATAAAACATGCAGTAGTTGCATTCTGGGAGACGACGCTGAGCATGTGAATTCGTCATTGGAATGGAAAGCGGCTATTCCTAAGCGCACTCTTGAACTAATTTAAACCGTCAGCCCATTTTTGTCTCATGGGATCAGGCTTATAGCGGTACGCGCTTGAGTTAAGCACGGTGGTGTGAGGCGCACATTGCTATAAGCACGAGTAGTGAGCGAGTTAGGATCGCGTTCCAAGCCAATTTATTTTCCCAGGTTAGATCTAAAATCTATATCTAGAGAGAGGCTTAAGTAAATTCTTTCCGGTAATCTGAAGAGCATCAATAGGATAAAGATATAAGAACGATAAACGTAGAGGTGCAAACTGATGATTTTATTTGCTGCTGATGTTGCCAATAGTGCTTCTCACTTTCCAGTATCGGCAACGATAGCGCTTGTAATTGGCTTTATTGCCGCGGCTACAATTGGCTCAATTGCATGGTATAACTCGAAGCGTCCGACCGGGTGGGAAGATAAGGAACGCCCTGACATTGTTCCTGACGTTGACAAAGAATGAAACCCTGACGTGGGCGAACCTCGCTCCTAAATCCTCTGATGTCCAGATGAAAACTTAGATGTTTAAAACAAACGCACCAACTCTAAGTTACTTGGTGCGTTCAAAACCTTATTAATCTGGATCTAGCTTAAGAGCTTAGATTAAGATTAGGTGGCCTACGCTCAACGCTACACTGCAATTCCTTCAATGGCCCCTTCAACTGATTTCCATGCAGATAGGCCGCCTTCTAGTTGAGCAACATTATCAAAACCTGCTTCACGCAATTGGGCCGCAGCATGTTCAGATTCTTCGTCTGAGCTTCCATACACATAGATATCTCGGCTCTTTTCAAGACTTTCTTGGGTTTCTGCGACTAACCGACTCATTGGAATATTGGCAGCGCCAGTAATGCGTTCCTGACTAAATGCCTCATGACTCCGCACATCGATGATAGTCAGCGCAGGTTCACCCCAATTAAGCCTCTCTTTTAGATCGCTAGCGCTCGACTTCTCCTCTAAGTCAGGAGGGCTTGGTATAGGAGCCGTAACTGTATCTTTGGCGTTTTGGACTGTTTCTTGCACGTTTTCCATAAGAAACTCTCCAGTATTAACAATACATAAATCTTAACAAAAAGATTCTTTCAATTGATCTACCAAAAGTTAGACACCCCGTAATCAAATGGACGAGCATCAGTGCTGTCTAGTCGAGAGTCCTTCTTTTCATGAAAATATAGTAGCGATGCAGTGGAGGTTGATGATAGGAAAAAAGGATGCATCTCAGTTTTACATGGGTTTATATGGGGTTATAGAGGTTTGTATAGGTCGTGCGTTTTACCTGCAGCAAGGCTTTACGTCAACGCTCTAACGATGCATGGTATCAGCATACCGTTTCTTCTAAGGAAGAGGTGTTGAAAACGCGGGCAAAATGCCCCCACTACAACCATTGATACATTTGCAAATGTGGGGTGCTCCCCTGCTCATGCCCCACCTAGGATTGCTCTATAGCAATGTGCTTCAGCATTAATCCTAAGGAGTTTCTTTATTTGTTTTTGCATAGGGAAATAAATGAATTTTGATGAGTTTTGTAGGCTCTCATCGCTTAGATTCATCCTGAAGGAGTAATGTAATATTTAGGGGTATCAACTTAAGCCGGGACAGGTAAAAAGGTTTTCTTTATCGAAAAGCTCAACCTAAAAGGGCTGAGTAAACGAAATAACCCCAAACAGGCAGAAAACGGCACTTATCTGCCCAATGGTCAATCTGCCAAATCTGGGTTAAGCAAATCTTGGAATGATGCTGCATTTGGGCAGTTCTTCTCAATCCTGGAATACATAGCTGGAAAAGCTGGAGACGTTGTGATTGAGAAAGATCCTGCTTATACATCTCAATTGCTGGCATATCGGGATGAATTTGTGTTCACCGATTGCGGCATTCGTGGGTATTGGGATGAACAGGAAACACTCTAGGTTGATAGAGATATTAATGCTGCTATCAACCTGAAGAGGGTGGGACTGGACGTGTTTCCCATCATAAAACGCCGTAGAGGGAATCTGGTCGTAGTGGAATCTATGACTAATAGTACCTCGAAGGAAGTTCTGACCGCTCTACGGAGCATCAGAAGCCCGCGCTCTATCACTTAGCGGTGAGCGTCGGGTCCGTCACGAACAGGAGTTCTTGCATTAGGCGTTGCAGTTGTGCCGATGGGATATTCAGCTATTGCTCAAGATTCCACCGATCCGACAACTGAAGCACCACAATCTGCTGAAGAAAACTTCCAAGATGCGGGTGAAGAGCTTCAAGATGCAGGTCAGGAAGCAGCTCAGGGTGCTGAGGCAGCGGGTAAAGCCGTCGAGCAGTCGAGCAGGGTGCTGAAGCAGCAGCCTAAGATGCGGCACAAAGCGCCCAAGCTGCTGCTCAACAAGCAGAAGAAGCTGCAGCATCTATAGAAAATAACGCAAATTGGGGTTGGCTAGGCTTACTAGGTCTAATTGGCTTATTCGGTCTTGCCGGAGGCAATCGTCGTACAGAAACAAAGTCTGTTCGCTACAGTGAACCGGATAGAACTACAACGTATAATCGGTGATTTGATGTGATTAACTTCATCGCTGATTAACCATATTGCACTTTGAATGTCAGGAACTGATGTGAGGCAATGGTTTATGACTCGTTGCTTCGCTTCATAAGGGGCTGAACGCTGAAGATTTACTTCACGAATCGACATTTAAGCCGCTAACAACTGCCGTAATACATAGTGCAAAATACCGCCATTTCGGTAATATTCCACCTCGTCCTCGGTGTCGATGCGGCATAGGACTGGCACTTCATCTGTGCTGCCATCCGCGCGGTGAATAAGCCACGTTAGCCTCATGTGAGGTTTGATCCCATCACCTAATCCTGTAATATCAAACGTTTCAGTACCCTCTAAATTGAGGGTTTGACGATTTACTCCGTCTGTGAACTGGAGGGGCAGCACACCCATGCCAACTAAGTTAGAGCGGTGGATTCGCTCGTAGCTTTCAGCAATCACGGCTTTGATGCCCAAGAGCCGCGTGCCTTTCGCCGCCCAATCCCGTGACGAGCCAGTGCCATATTCTTTCCCAGCCACTACGATGAGCGGAATACCATCTGCCATACATCGCATTGCCGCGTCGTAAATCGACATTTCCTCTCCCGACGGCATGAATTTTGTCACCCCGCCCGATGAACCTGGCACCATCTCGTTCTTAAGACGAATATTGGCAAAGGTGCCGCGCATCATGACTTCATGATTGCCTCGACGGGAACCATATGAGTTGAAATTGGCAGGCACAACCTGGTTGCTAACGAGATAGCTTCCCGCCGGACTTTCTTTCTTGATCGCTCCAGCAGGCGAAATGTGGTCGGTCGTAATGCTATCTCCTAAAATAGCTATCGGTCGGGCTCCTTTGACATCAGCCAACCCTCCACCATTCACCTCAGAACTCATATTTTCGAAGAAGGGTGGATTTTGTACATAGGTACTAGACGACGTCCAGGCATAGGTTTTGCTATCAACCGTATCAATTTGCTGCCAAGCATCAGTGCCCGTGAAGACATTGCCGTATCGGCTGCGAAACATTTGCGGGGTCAATGCCTGTTGCATGACCTCTTTAATCTCTTGAGTGGTGGGCCAGATATCTTTCAAGAACACAGGATGCCCCGTCTCGTCGTACCCGATGGGCTCAGTTTTTAGGTCGATCGCCAAATTACCGGCGATCGCATACGCAACAACCAGCGGTGGGGATGCCAGATAGTTACATTTCGTATGGGGGCTGACTCGTCCTTCAAAGTTGCGATTGCCTGACAACACAGCACAGGTGACCAGGTCTTTTTCTTCGATCGCTTGGATAATGGGATCAGGCAACGGACCCGAATTCCCGATGCAGGTTGTACAGCCATAGCCCACCAAATTAAAGCCCAACTGATCTAAATCGGTCTGTAAGCCTGCTTTGTTTAGGTAATCAGAAACAACTTGGCTTCCTGGAGCCAGCGAGGTTTTTACCCAAGGCTTGACGGTCAACCCTTTTTCAAGCGCCTTGCGTGCCACTAACCCTGCACCGATCATCACGGATGGATTTGAGGTATTGGTGCAGCTTGTAATCGCGGCAATCACAACGGCTCCATCTGACAGTTCATAGTCGGTTCCATGCACAGCAGCCGAGCGCCGTTGTTCAAAGGAAATATTGCTGAAGCTAGGAAAATCTTTGTCTTTGAACTGGGATGCAGCATTCGACAACAGCACTCGATCTTGAGGGCGTTTGGGGCCTGCTAGCGATGGTTCGACGGTTAACAAATCAAGTTCGAGCGTCTCGGTAAAGACCGGATCAGGACTGTCGTTGTAGCGCCAGAGCCCCTGTTTTTTGGCGTAGGCTTCGACGAGTGCAATCCGTTCTGGGTCACGTCCGGTGAACCGCAGATAGGTCAATGTTTCGTCATCAATGGGGAAGAAGCCACAGGTCGCACCATATTCGGGGGCCATGTTGCTAATCGTAGCGCGATCGGCGAGAGTCAAATGGCTCAATCCATTCCCATAAAATTCAACAAATTTGCCAACGACGCCCTTCTGACGAAGCATTTGAGTCACCGTGAGGACTAAATCCGTTGCGGTTGCGCCTTCTGGAAGCTGCCCAACTAGCTTGAATCCAACCACCTCTGGAATCACCATCGAAATGGGCTGACCCAGCATCGCTGCTTCTGCTTCAATCCCGCCAACCCCCCAACCGAGGACGGATAAGCCATTGATCATAGTGGTGTGGCTGTCGGTGCCTACGAGCGTGTCTGGATAGGCGATCGCCTCCCCGTTCTCATCGTTCGTCCAGACTACCTGAGCTAGGTATTCCAAGTTAACTTGATGGCAAATGCCAGTTCCTGGAGGGACAACGCGGAAGTTGTCGAATGCGTACTGTCCCCATCGCAGAAATGCATAGCGCTCGTGATTGCGCTGAAATTCGTGAGTTACATTTTCGGCGAATGCAGTTGAACTGCCAAATGCATCGACCATCACCGAGTGATCAATGACTAAATCGACGGGCGAGAGGGGATTAATCTTATCAGGATCGCCTCCGAGGGTCACGATCGCATCGCGCATCGCTGCCAAATCGACGACCGCAGGAACCCCCGTAAAATCTTGCATAAGCACCCGCGCTGGACGATAGGCAATTTCACGAGTAGATGTCTGATGGGTTAGCCAGTCGGCGATCGCTTGCACATCATCAGCGGTTACCGTGCGACCGTCTTCATGGCGGAGTAGATTTTCTAGAAGCACTTTGAGACAGTAAGGCAGACGATGAATATCGCTCAACGTCTTCGCGGCTTCTGGCAAGCTGTAAATCTGATAGGTTTTCTGACCAACTGAGAGGGTGGTTTTGGCGTTAAAGCTATTCACGGCGGTTGTCTCTAAATCTTCTAACGAACCGATGGCGACGACAGAGTCCTTATCATCCTACATAAGATGCAATCTAGATTTTATATAAAAAGTCGCCAAATGCTTGACATTTTATAGATGACGAACAGTCAATCCCATAGACCGACCGTGGATGGATGCATTGCGATCTGGTGATTCCACTCAAAGAATGGGCATGTTATGAGTGCGCGAATCCCAATCAGCAGGGCAATGGGGCGTTCTTCAAAGGGACTACTAACTTCATAAAACTAGGCATCTTTATAAAATTAATGATGAAATTTGCGGTGAGTGCGTGGAGTTTCCTCCAAAACCGAATACTTTGATAGCTTGTCTTGTAAAAATTGGAAATCAATTCGGAGCTATTCCATCATTAAGGTCGTCATGTCAGGTTTTCTAATTGCGGCATTTGTGAATCATTGATTGACGTTTGTTTAATGTCTACTATTAGCAGCAGCAAGGGGAATTAAGAATGGCTCAGTCAAAATGTGCATTGATCACTGGAATCACCGGACAGGATGGGTCGTATCTGAGTGAACTCTTACTCGAAAACGGATACGAGGTTCACGGCATTATCCGGCGTACCTCTACTTTTAATACCGACCGGATTGACCATATTTATCAAGACCCCCACGAGGAGCGTGCCAAATTATTTCTTCACTACGGCGATTTGACAGATGGCACAACACTCCGTCGCATTTTGGAAGAGGTGCAGCCCACCGAAATTTATAATCTAGGCGCTCAATCTCACGTTCGAGTGAGCTTCGACTCCCCTGAATATACGGTTGATACTGTCGGCATGGGCACCCTGCGATTGCTAGAAGCAATTCGTGACTATCGCCGTCGTACTGGAATTGATGTGCGCTTTTATCAAGCAGGCTCATCAGAGATGTTTGGAAAAGTGCAAGACATTCCTCAAAAAGAAACGACGCCTTTCTATCCCCGCAGTCCCTATGCCTGTGCCAAAGTCTACTCTCACTGGCAAACGATTAATTATCGCGAGTCTTACGGCATTTTTGCGTGCAACGGTATTTTGTTTAATCACGAATCCCCTCGTCGTGGCGAAACCTTTGTCACTCGCAAAATTACGCGGGCGATCGCTCGCATTGTCGCCAAGCAACAAAGTAAACTATATCTCGGAAATCTCGATGCCAAACGAGATTGGGGCTATGCCAAGGACTATGTAAAAGCCATGTGGTTGATGCTTCAGCAAGATGAAGCTGATGACTATGTGGTTGCTACGGGCGAAACGCATTCCGTCCGGGAGTTTCTCGATCTTGCCTTCAAATGCGTCAACTTAGATTGGCAAGACTACGTTGAATTTGACGATCGATATCTCCGCCCCGCCGAGGTTGATCTATTAATTGGCGATCCAACAAAAGCCCAGCAAAAACTAGATTGGCACCCAACGGTGACATTCGAAGAACTCGTAGCTCTGATGGTTGAAGCCGATCTGAAATGTTTGGGTCTGATTTCTGGCAACGGAAAGGTTGCACCCGCTAATTTAGAAAATGCTACGATTCGTCAGGGGCTTGGCAGCTTGATTGGTTAACTGGCGATCGCCCTAATGCTAAGTTATAGACGCTATTGAGACGATGTCTCTTGGATTGCGGCCTCGGCGTTTTGAATCGCTTCCGTTGCGTATGGATTACCAGGCCGTTGCTCTAGAGCACGCTTGAAATTAATCAGTGCAGTTTGATAATCTTGCTGCTGCATTGCTGCATAGCCAACGTTCATGCATTGCGTAAAATCACAGGGATAATCTGACGCTGCGGCAGTTTGATTGTTAAGAGGTTCTGAAGCTGCCCCGTCTGCTGTGATGGATGGTTCGGTCGATACGTCAGGGGAGTCGGTGGATGCCTCAACTGGAATCTCATCAGGAGAACCAGGAGTGAGTGCAGGATTTAGCCCATTCCCTGCAAGTGAATTTGACATAAAGGCAAACCCCAATATCCCGAGGAGCCCTACCAAGAAACCACCGATTTGCAGGAAAAAGGATTTTCGAACCGGGATGCGGCTCCACTTCTTGATAACGAAAACGATGGCAGCAAATGGAACAAACAGGTACAACAATCCCCATACTGCGCTGTCTTGGAATGCCAGAATGAGTCCCCAAATTCCTCCCGTCAACATAATCAGATAGCCTGCGGCCATAATGACAAATAAAACAATGGCGACCATCTATATCCTCCTGATTCAATGTGAACTATATTTTCCTGATCGAAGAAACGAGCCTCAGGCACAGGATGGCTCAATTTTCCGCTAAATTTGGCAATTTTTACCTACCTTAATGTTTAGTCCAGTGAATCAGCCCCACCGCTCACACACAATTTACAAGCGATTTAGGATCGCTATAAGAGCGTTGATAGCAACGTGCTCGTGGGGGAGGCCGTATGACAACAGATAGACAACCTGATACTGTCAACTCGAATGTCAACTCAAATAAAGTCAATTTGAGGCGATCGCTCTTGAATACCCGTAAATCAATGCCTCCAGAGGTATGGCGAGACAACAGCGATCGCCTCTGCGACCGTCTCCAACAGGTTCCTTTATTTACTCAAGCCACCACTATCCTGAGCTTTTTAAGTTTTCGGCAAGAGCCTGATTTGAGCCCTCTCTACACGCTCCCCAAACGGTGGGGATTTCCTCGATGTGTTGAAACCTCACTGGTTTGGCATCAGGGGTCGCCGTCAAGTCCAATGGAGTTTCAAACAGGGGCATACGGCATCCGAGAGCCTCATCCTGACTTGCCCCTGATTGATCCCGATGCTGTAGATTTGATTCTCGTTCCGGCGATCGCCTGTGATCTGCGAGGATATCGCTTAGGCTACGGGGGTGGATTTTATGATCGGATGCTCAGTCAACCGGCTTGGTCAGCAAAGCTAGCCTTAGGCATCGTGTTTGACTTTGCGCGTGTGCCCCTACTCCCTAATGATCCCTGGGATTGTCCCTTACATGGAATTTGCACCGAGGCAGGTTTTTTCTGGTCTAAGCACAGTTAGATCTCTACGGATAGATCTCTACGGACTCAGGTTTGTGTGGTAAGCCCCCGTGGCGCGGAGACTCACCACACGTTTAACGTCCTAACGCGAGATCGTGCGGCTATAAATTGCTTAAATTCTCTGGCAAGCGATGGGATTACCAAACTGAGCGGGAATGCTAGAACCATCGCTAGGGGAATCAGGGATGCAGTGTACCTATCAGCCTGCTTGGGAGCACGTCCGCTCATGCTTTCGCCAAATTTGGGGATATGATGACTTTCGCGCGCCTCAGGGCGAAATTGTTCAGTGTTTGCTGTCTCATCAAGATGCGTTGATCGTCATGCCAACTGGAGGCGGAAAGTCCATTTGTTTCCAACTTCCGGCACTCATGCGAACGGGGCTAACGCTTGTCATCTCTCCACTCGTTGCCCTGATGGAAGATCAGGTGCAAGACTTACAGGCTCGCCACCTCCCCGCAGCAGCACTCCACAGTGAACTGTCTCCCTATCAGCGGCGCCAAACTCTACGACAGATAGAGCGGCAGCATCTTCGATTACTCTATTTGTCGCCAGAAACGCTTCTAAACCCAATGGTTTGGGAGCGGTTGTGCCATCCTAATCTGAAAATTAATGGACTAATTTTGGATGAGGCTCATTGTCTCGTTCAATGGGGAGACACGTTTCGCCCTGCCTATCGACGACTTGGCGCAGTGCGATCGGCGTTACTTAAAACAAAGCCTCCCGGAACTCAGATGGCGATCGCAGCATTTACGGCAACCGCTAATCCGACAGCTCAACGCATCATCCAAGATGTGTTGCGTCTCCAAAATCCCCAAACTTTTCTGCTGAGTCCCTATCGCCCTAATCTCCATCTTTCAGTTCAAATTGCTTGGACGCCTCGAAGCCGTCGCCAAAAATTGTTGCGCTTTATCGAATCGCATCTCGACACATCCGGACTGATTTACACTCGCACGCGACGAGATAGTGAAGAGTTAGCGAATTGGCTAGAATCGAGCGGCTATCAGACGGCAGCCTATCATGCTGGACTCAGCCCCAGCGAGCGCCGTCGAATTGAATCGGCTTGGATATCTGGCGAGCTTCTGTTTGTGATTTGTACGTCTGCATTCGGAATGGGCATTAATAAGCCGAATGTGCGATGGGTAGTGCATTTCCATGCCCCCTGTCTGTTGTCTGAATATTTGCAAGAAATTGGTCGGGGCGGACGAGATGGAAAACCTTCAGACGCCTTGACCTTAATTAGTGAACCCACTGGATGGCTTGACCCGAGTGATAACCAGCGACGCAAATTTTTTGAGCACACCATTCAGGCTCAAATTCAGCAGGCCCAGCGAATGATCCGGCAGATTCCCCCTCGCGGTGATGCGACTGCCATAGCACGAGATGTTAAAGATGGGGCGATCGCCCTGTCTTTACTGCACAGTATGGGGAGATTAGACTGGCAAGACCCGTTTACCTATACTATTCACGCTGCTAAACCAGCTAACTCAGTGAGCATATTGAGCGGAGCGCGGCAGATGCAGCAGTATTTAAACACTCGTCAGTGTCGCTGGAAAGCGTTACTCGAGTCGTTTGGATTCCATAGTGAAGCAGCAGATATGAACTGTGGTCATTGCGATCGCTGTCAATCCGCTAAGGATTCTGCGCCCAAATAACGACCCCATCAACCCAGTTTCTATTCTGAGCCCGTAGGGCTATAGTTCTCAATCTCTAATCCTTGGAATCGTGTATTCGTCGTCTGTGGTGACATGAGGTTTTTGACCACTGATGGCTTGCTTCACGACCTGAGCCGCGATATTCGGCTTAAACAATGCCGTTGGTGGCTTGAGCATGTGCATGACTTCTACAAAGGTTTGAAAAACTTCAGGTTTTTCGAGGGAGACGACCGCAAGCTGGTCAATATATCGATGCATGAGACGAGTTGTCCAATCGGGTTTGCCTCCTTCAGTTGTTTTCCAACGAAAGTCTTCGCCCGTCGCCATCATCCAAGGTGTGGCAACAATTTGCGCGAGCTGCTTTTGGAAACGCAGGGGCAGTCCCCGCAAATCTCCAGGAGTTTGAGTGAGCTGATCGCGAACACATTCCTGTAGGGTAATCGCGCCCAACGCGGCAACGGTCATGCCCTGTCCATGAACTGGGTTAAATGCACAGACTGCATCTCCAAGAGCGACGACGCCATCCGGAAAGCGCGTCAACTTATCATAGTGCCGAAGACAATTTTCGGTGCGTCGATAGCTATAAACCGGGGAGAGAGGTTTCGCATCTTTCAGCAGGTCATAGAGAATTGGATTGCGAAGACTCCGCGCAAATCCTAAAAATCCATCCTCATCAATGGGCGGGTGGTCGTCACCAATGCCTGATAGGGTGACGACCCAACAGTTTCCTTCAACTGGGTAAAGAACGCCTCCACGAGACTGTTGGGGAGGTTTTGGCGCAATTAGTAACCCTTGCCAATCTGCGTCTAACTTCTCGGGGCGTTGATACCATCGACTGCCGTATCCCAAAAACGAGTTCACGACCGTTTCTTGAACCGCAGGATATCCAAGGACTTCAAGCCATTCGGGCAGAATTGAATTGCGACCACTGGCATCTACGGTAAGGTCGGCAGTAATCGTTTCGGTTTGTGCCAGGGCAGCCTCTCGCTGGCGATGGCGGCGAGTGAGCTTGATTCCAGTGACTCGCGTGCGATCGCCCGTGCTCAGCACCCCTTTGACTTGGCAGCCGTCGAGTAGCTTGATATTGCCAAATGTTTCGAGACGTTGACGAACAAGCCACTCTAATAGAGTACGGCTGCAGGTGCGTCCGATTAATCCAGAGTGAAAGCGCGGCTCCCATCCCCAAAACCCTAGCCAGGGCCAATCTGCTGTCCAATCGAGGGTGGGGGCGCCTGAGGCAGTTAAATCATCTAATAGGTTTGGAAATAGCTGCTCAAGAAGCTGTTGCCCCCGAGTTAGCAGCACATGAACGTGGTTTGACTGAGGCACTCCCGGACGAAATTCTGGCGTTTCTGGAAAGCGATCGCGCTCCACGAGGGTAACTTGATCAAAATGGTCGGCTAACACGCGCGCTGATAGAAGCCCAGCCATGCTGCCGCCAATGACGAGGGCATGGGTTGATGGTGTCTGAACTTGAGCCTGATCTGAGACGGTAGACATAATCATCTTTCTATCGATACAGAAAAAATACGAACGGTAGGCACTCTTAAGGAGAGTCTTTTAACTGATAGCGTCGATCAAGCTCCTATTGCTTGCAAGATTGAGCCACGATGACACTTGATAACGAATGCCTGCTCCTACGGATGCTCACGGATAAGTTTCTACAACCAAATTTTCTACACACAAAGGGTTAATGGGGTCCTCAGAGTTAGTGTAACCTCTCAAAAATTTTCGCCCAATTTAGTACATACTTACTTTTGTCGAGATATGGCCCTACGGGCTTAGGTTTGTGTGGTGAACCCGCGCGGCGCGCGGGTTCACCACACGTTCAGCGTCCTAACACGAGAGCGTAAGGCTATAACAAAAGATTGCTAATCAAATTTAGAGGAGTTCATATAGCAATCCCAAATGGGTTGTGAGCGGTGTATCAAACTACATACTTACAAACAATGACAGGGATTATAGTTCGGAATGTCTATCAAGGGAGCGATTAAAGCAGCGAAGAACCTAATCTTTAGAGAAAAAGTGATGCCGAGGGGCAATTTGACACCACTCCCTGATGCCTTTGCCCACTAAGCCTGTGTGAACGATACATACAACGGTGCCGAGGCTTCGATTTGAAGTCTAAGTTTCATCAATATCCGTAAAATCCACAGCACCAAAGATTTAACAAATGAGCAACCTATCAGCGGGATGACATTGATGAATATAAGTATCCACGGGATTAAACGGGCGATCGCTCGCACACCAGAAACTATGAGGGTATGACATTGGCAATGCAATATTTGAACATAACAGTACTTCGTACAATCACTGATCAAATCATGTGATCAAATATGTCCCAGGAAAGTTAATTCACTGAAACTTAAAATCTTGGGAACTTCTCTTCACAAGCTCCGGTCAAAGTGTGTGTAACGTGCAAGAGGTAATCTATGCTGTTCCCGATATTTCCGAATCCATTGGAAGACATCAACCTTATCTACTTTTATTAGATTGTATTGACCTGATTTAGACCTGATTTAAATATTGAGCTGATTGTTGTGCATCTCCGCTCTGTATCGTTCAACATTTACCGCCTTTCGACGACTCAAGCCAATCAGGTCAGAACTCAGAAAGCCTCTATGGTAGGTTACTTACCAAGAACATTAAGTACTGTCCCATAGATTGACGATCTAATTAAAGTAGTCTAGATGTTAAGGGAATATACAGGTAAAGTCGAAAAGACGTTTCAGGGCATGTTTACCTGTCAGGCTACCAACTAAAGTTTTGACTCTAACAAATACTGCTCTATCGATAGCTGCTCTAGCGATCGCTGTTTTATTGATTCATTAAAATTTCTTCGATAAACAGCAAGAAAAGAGTTAGGAAGTGACTACCGACTGATTTGTCTTGCCCAATTAGGCAGGCATTCAGAACTTATGCGATTGCTGCAACGCAACTGTGCAGGCAAATGCTTGTGTTGCCCAATTAGCAAAAAAAGACTTTGTTCGCCATTCAGTTATCTGTTTACAACGCCAATATTCACCTTTCATCGCTAGGCTAAACCCCTTGCTCAATTTGTGATGACGGTGTGGTGTTGCGAAAAACAGTTTGTCATTTATCGCAACTTAGAGGAATTATTGATGGAAGGCTTTTCAGGAATGTCAGAGAGCCCAGCCACTCTGAATCCAGGTCAAGATTCATCGTTACCTGGTGCTATTAATAGCCAAAGAGATCCGCTGGCAGATCTGTTAAAGCAAGACAGTTCGTTTCAGCAACTAAATAGCAATGATTCCGTCGAATCATTGAATATAGAGACAGCGGTCTGGAATGAAAATCCAGAGGGTCTTGCTCAAACAGATCAACTCGTTAATGCCCTGTTTCAGCTTGATGCACCATCTAAAGAATCTGATGCATCAACCGATTCACTGGCAGGTGCGAACTCAACTGGTGTCAACTCCATTTCTCCAACACAGACATCAAAATCTGCATCAAGCACCTCTACCCTTGATGATCTTACAGGAGGTGGAAACACTAAAGAAACACCAAAATTGGGGACGCTAAGCCAACTTGCAGCTAATAGTGTCAACGCAGAAATTTCAACTCAAGGAAAGGCACTATTGGTTGGTAATTCTCCAAATGGAAATTCCGCAGATCTTGCCATAAAAGGACGCTTGGAGAATTTGGGATACCAAGTTACCGCCAAAGATGACGACGCGATCAAGAGCAGCGATGCAAATGGTCAAGATTTGGTTGTGATTTCTGAATCGGTCGTGTCTGGCAAAGTTGGTAGCAAGTTTACCAAGGCGGATGTACCCGTGATCGCGATGGAACCTTATGTCTTTGATGACATGAAAATGACAGGTTCTAAAGCTGGCAGCGATTACGGCTTTAAGGGTGGGCAGACAAAAGTAGCCATTGACACCGCAGGGCACCCTCTTGCAGGCGGGCTATCATCGTCTCCAAAGGTGTACAACAGTTCAGGCTCCATAGGGTGGGGCAAACCTGGTGATGGGGCAACCGATATTGCTAGCGTTGCTGGAGACAGTCAAAAGTCAACTGTATTTGGTTATGACAAGGGAGCGACCTTAGCAGATAGCAGCAGAGCAGCTGAGCGACGCGTTGGCATGTTTGTCATGAATCAAAATAGCGAGGGTAGCCGCCTGACTAATGAAGGTTGGCAGCTCTTTGATTCAGCCGTTGAGTGGGCAACCAGTGATAGCGGAAATTCGACGCCTCCGTCGAGCGCTGATCCCGATCCATCGCCTGCACCCACTCCCAGCCCTGATCCGGCTCCAACTCCCAGCCCTGATCCGGCTCCAACTCCCAGCCCTGATCCGGCTCCAACTCCCAGTCCTGATCCGGCCCCAACTCCCAGCCCTGATCCGGCACCTGCCCCGAGTCCTGATCCAGCCCCGACTCCCAGTCCGACGCCCAAGCAAAATGCAAAAACAGTACGCTTAGAAGCTGAGGGACTCTCTCTATCAAACTTCACAACGGAAAGTAAAGGGGTTGCATCGGGCGATCGCCTCATTAAACTCTCCGGCAATCAGGGCACTGCATCAAGCACTTTTGAAGGTGCATCCGGTAAGTATGATGTTGTTGTTCGATACTTTGATGAATCAGACGGACAATCACCCCTCTCACTCAAAGTAGGCAATGATAGTGAATCGTGGACACTCAATCAGCAACTGGGTTCATCGGTTGCTGATAGCAAGAATGCAGTTGAACGCAAAGTATTCAGCAATATTGATGTCAAGCAGGGTGACAGCATTGAGCTAACTGGCAAACGCAACGGCGAAGAATATGCGCGGGTTGACTACATTGAGTTTCGTCCGGCGGGTTCAAACAGCCCGGATCCATCACCTGCCCCAAGTCCTGATCCATCGCCTGCCCCAAGTCCTGATCCATCGCCTGCCCCAAGCCCTGATCCATCACCTGCCCCAAGCCCTGATCCAGACCCAGCACCTATTCCTGGTCCGGCCCCTGCTCCCAGTCCGGCTCCTACGAATTCTCAGAAGGGAGATATCTATGTTTCACCCGGTGAGTCAATTAACTCAGCCATTAGCAAAGCCAAAGCAGGCGATGTCATTGTTTTACGGGATGGAAACTATCATGAATCAGTAACTATCAATAAAGCCGTCACCTTAAAGGCCGAGAATCCAGGGAAGGCCATTATTGATGGGGGTACGTCGCAAGACTTTGATTGGTATAAGTCAGGAAACGAGTGGCGTGCCAAGGTGCCTTGGAACCCCAACCACATTGTGATTGGTGACATGAGCACCATGCGGATGGGCAATAACCTTAAAAATAAAGGATTCCAGGGAGGGTTTTACTACAGCGGGGGTGAAGTCCGGGTGCGCCTGGGTGAACTAGCGGTTGACCCAGATACGGTACCTGTCAGCATTCAGCGGAAAGATGGAGCCAATACGGGTATCACGATTGGTGCCGATAATGTCAGCGTTGAAGGACTGCAAATTCGCTCACACTCTCACCACGGTATCAAAGTGAATGGTGGTGCTGATAATTTTGTAGCTCGCAACAACTTCATCTTGGGGTCACGCACGGGGATCGATGTTCCAGCGGGGACACGTGGACACACGATCGAAAAGAACGAGATTAGCAACTACCCGCTCTATACGCAGTCTCGTGAGAGCTACGACACGATGGTGAAAATCTATCACAATGGCAAAGACGGTGGCATCCTTGACTCTGAAACGACATCCATCCGCTTTGGCTCGAAAGACACGGTGGTAAAAAACAACTATGTCTACGAAATGATGGATGGGATGCAGCCTCGAACTATGGGCGGCAGCAGCGCATCTGATCGCACCGAGATTTTCAACAACCTGGTGATGAACTCACGAGATGATGGTGTCGAGTTTGATAGCACCGGACCTCAGAATATGCGATTCCACAATAATGTGGTGTTGAATGGTTTGACGCTTCTGGCCCCATCGCCTATTAATGAAGGCCCTGTTGACATTGACCATAACTTATTACTTTCAACCAATGAACGAGGTGTTGAAGAAAAGGGTGTCATCTTCAAGTTTGATGGTCGGTGGTCAAATGATATTCACCGAAATATGAGCATCGTTCAGAATACCGTTCGTTCAGAAGATTCAGATATGGGGCTATGGTGGACAAGTCCGAAGGGCAGTCAGAATACGATCGTGGCAAACAACATCATTGACATCAATAATGGTCAGATCAATCGTGCCTTCCCATTCCCAGAGTCAAGCAATCTTCGTAGCCGAGATGTTGGCTTCCAAAGTACAAGCGGACAGTGGGACTTACGCTTAAACAGCAATTCAAAGGCACGTGATTTTGCCAATGGATCGCACGATAAGTTTCATTCTGCTCCGGATGGTAAGCCTGATGCTGGTGCGATTGAGTATGGTTCAAACTGGACGTTTAATGACGTGGGTGTGAGCTGGGCCAGCAAGAATGCCTCATGGCGTCCTAAGTTGCCGTCTGTCATTAATCCCAATATGGTCGGTTTGGACTAGTTTGAACTGGCTGTGACTGAGAATTGCCGCGACAATGCATATTCTCAGTCGCCATCAAGCTTCAGGGTGACATTTCCAACTCGTGCGTATGCTTATGTTCAGCCTATCTAGAACCTCAGTAAGAGCTTTGAATTCAACTCTCACGAGTTTGTAGATAGTTGACTAGAGCAGCACTGAGCAGTATGGCGGGCGATCGCTCCTTTTACCTGTAGGGGGCGATCGCTTTCGTTTGCAATTAGGACGGCAATACCCACCAAAAGGGCGTGAACACCGACTCCAATAAATGGGATAGGATTTCTAAAATAAGGATGAGCCAAGAGTTTTGAGTTATGAGTGTCTAGGTTTGAATGAGTCCAACTCAAAACTCAGCGCACTCGTCGAAACTCTATTTCCATATTGCCTATGCAACCCACTAATCCAAATCAATTTACTGAAAAAGCCTGGGAGGCGATCGCTCGCACTCCTGATATTGCTAAGCACGCTCAGCAGCAGCAGATTGAAACCGAGCACCTGATGCGATCGCTGCTTGAGCAAGAAGGCTTAGCCTCTAGCGTATTTAACAAAGCAGGCGTAAACGTGCAGAAATTGCGCGACCATACAGAGCAATTTATCAATAGCCAACCCAAAGTCTCCGGAGGCACATCTGTTTATCTGGGGCGATCGCTCGATGCTCTACTCGATCGAGCGGATGAGTCGCGCAAACGCTATGGAGATGATTATATTTCCATCGAACACCTGCTTCTGGGGTACGCTAAAGACGATCGATTTGGTAAAGCTCTCTTCCAAGAATTTAAACTAAGTGAAAAGACGCTGAGAGAAACCATCGAACAGATCCGAGGGAATCAAAAGGTGACTGACCAAAATCCTGAAGGGAAATATCAAGCCCTAGAAAAGTATGGGCGAGATTTGACGCAGTTTGCCCGAGAGGGCAAGCTCGACCCCGTAATCGGGCGAGACGATGAAATTCGCCGCACGATTCAGATTCTATCTCGCCGGACTAAAAATAACCCGGTGCTCATTGGTGAGCCGGGTGTCGGCAAGACGGCGATCGCCGAAGGATTGGCCCAGCGCATCGTCAGCGGCGACGTGCCCGAATCTCTGCGCGATCGCAAGCTGATGGCCCTGGACATGGGTGCGCTAATTGCGGGTGCCAAATATCGCGGTGAATTTGAAGAACGATTGAAAGCCGTTCTCAAAGAAGTGACTGACTCTGAAGGTCAGATCATCATGTTTATTGATGAGATTCATACCGTTGTGGGTGCCGGTGCAACCCAAGGCGCAATGGATGCAGGTAACCTGCTGAAGCCGATGCTGGCGCGAGGCGAACTCCGCTGTATCGGTGCTACGACGCTAGACGAATACCGCAAGTACATCGAGAAGGACGCAGCGCTAGAACGACGATTCCAGCAGGTTTATATCGATCAGCCCAGCGTAGAAGATACGGTCTCAATTTTGCGGGGTCTGAAGGATCGCTATGAAACCCACCACAACGTCAAGATTGCTGACAGCGCACTCGTTGCGGCTGCGTCGCTCTCGACCCGTTATATTAGCGATCGCTTCCTGCCCGACAAGGCGATTGACCTCGTTGATGAGGCGGCTGCCAAGCTGAAAATGGAAAGCACCTCTAAGCCCGAAGAGCTAGACGAGGTCGATCGGAAAATTCTCCAACTCGAAATGGAACGACTGTCGTTGCAGAAAGAAGTTGATCCGGCATCGCTCGAACGGCGCGAACGGCTTGAGAAAGAGCTCGCTAACCTCAAAGAAGAACAGTCTGCGCTCAATGCCCAGTGGCAAGCAGAGAAGGAAGTCCTTGATCAGCGCAGCAAGCTCAAGCAGGAAATCGACCATATTGTGAATGTCGAGATTCCTGAAGCCGAGCGCAGCTACGACCTCAATCGGGCGGCAGAACTGCGCTACGGCAAGCTAACTGACCTTCAACGACAGTTAGAAGAGACAGAAGCCAAGCTGTCAGAGGTTCAAAAGAGCGGGCGATCGCTCCTGAGAGAAGAAGTGACTGAAGCAGACATTGCCGAAATCATTTCGAAGTGGACGGGCATCCCAGTCAGCAAGCTGGTCGAGTCTGAGATGCAAAAGCTGCTGTATCTCGAAGATGAACTGCATCAGCGAGTTGTCGGTCAAGATGAAGCGGTGACTGCCGTAGCTGACTCGATTCAGCGATCGCGTGCGGGTTTAGCAGATCCCAATCGTCCGACGGCGAGCTTCATCTTCCTTGGACCCACTGGCGTCGGTAAGACCGAATTGGGCAAAGCTCTTGCTGCGTACCTGTTTGACACCGAAGAAGCAATGGTTCGCATCGACATGTCTGAATACATGGAGAAGCACTCTGTCTCGCGTCTAGTGGGCGCGCCTCCCGGATATGTGGGCTATGACGAAGGTGGGCAGCTCACCGAAGCGATTCGTCGTCGTCCTTACTCGGTCGTTCTGTTTGACGAAATTGAGAAGGCCCATCCTGATGTGTTCAACATTATGCTGCAAATCTTGGATGATGGACGAGTCACCGATTCCCAAGGGCACACGGTCGACTTTAAAAACTCCATCATCATCATGACCAGCAACATTGGGTCGCAATATATTCTCGATTTGGCAGGCGATGACGCTCGATACGACGAGATGCAAAGCCGAGTCATGGATGCGATGCGCAATAGCTTCCGGCCAGAGTTTCTCAATCGCATCGACGAAATCATCATCTTCCACAGCCTTAAGAAAGAGCAACTGCGAGAAATCGTTAAATTGCAGGTTCAGCAATTATCGAAGCGGCTTGACGACAAGAAAATGTCGCTGCGTCTCACAGATTCTGCGCTCGACTTCTTGGCGGAGGTCGGATACGACCCGGTGTATGGTGCTCGTCCGCTGAAGCGTGCGATTCAGCGCGAGCTTGAAACTCAAATTGCTAAGTCAATTTTGCGGGGCGAATTTCACGACGGCGACACCATCTACGTCGATGTAGAAAATGAGCGGTTGTCGTTTAAGCGGCTTCCCGCTGAATTAGTGACAGCCCAATAAGACTATCCTCATAGCTGAATGACGGTTTAGATCCCCGGCTTCTGGGTTGAAATCTACCTGTTCCTGGAAAACTCTGAGTCAGAAGCCGGGGATCTGCCCAAAATCCCCCTTCGATATGTGCTCTAATCATCTCTTATAACCGTCTATAGCCTTACGCTCTCGCGTTAGGACGTTGAGTAGAACCCATAGGGCTATATCACTTGCGTATAGCGGAGAGGAATTGCCCCAAAAAGGGCAGCCCTCCGATTGCGGGCAAAAAATAGCGAGACGTGCAGAGTAGACCCAGAGCTGCACCTGTGGTGGCATCAAAATAGGGCTGATAA
>JBNPEB010000059.1:0-8338 GCA_051117335.1 Elainellaceae cyanobacterium | reverse complement strand
TGGCCTTCACGCCCTGGCAAAAAGTCCTCCATCTGCTCCCACTGGTCATCTCGCAGCGCATAGCGTCGCATCGTCTACCTCTTATTTCTGCTGTCTACAGTTTATCTAACTGATGACAGGCCCTAGTAGGCATCGGTTTTTGTAATCCAGGAAACCCGAGCCTATAGGATTGGCAATTTAACCACTTGTAGGTGCAGATGGGTTGAGACATTGCCGGACTAGATGTGCAAGTTGCTCGGCGCTGTCAGCGATCGCTAATTTTTCTGCCGCTGCTCCCATCGCATTTAATCGCTCAGGAGATTGAAACAGATCCAGAACTTTGGTTTTGAGAATATCTGGAGTTAACTCTGTCTGACGACATACTATTGCTGCATTGGCTGCTGCGAAACTAGCAGCATTAAAGGTTTGGTGATCCTCCGCCGCGTAAGGATACGGAATTAAAATCGATGGTGTCTGGGTTATTGCCAGTTCTGTTAAAGTTCCAGCGCCCGCGCGACTAATTGCGAGATTTGCCCGTTTGAGTAAGCGTGCCATGTCGTTATAGAAAGCCAATGGAAAATATTGAGGGTGGTTTAATTGCTTAACATCCGGGTCATTCTCGCCCGTTAGGTGAACGACCCAGATTCCCTGTTCAAACCACTCAGGCGCGCATTTACGAATCAATTGATTAACAGCGACTGCTCCCTGGCTTCCCCCAATCACCACTATGAGGGGTACATCAGGTGGGATCGGTAAATCTACGAGGGAAATTTCTTCTGTGCTACTGTCATGACGACTACGAAATTGCGATCGCACAGGGGTGCCAACGCAAACGGTTTTGGCTCTCGGCAAATATTGCACTGACGCATCAAATCCTAATGCGACTGCGGTACACCAAGGGCTTAACCAGCGTGTGACTTTTCCAGGCAAGACATTAGACTCGTGCAAAATAGCAGGTAAGCCCAGCGCTCGTGCGGCAATGATAGCAGGTGCAGCGATATACCCCCCCGTTGTCAGCACACCGTCAAAGCTGCCAGTTTGCAGGAGGCGTCTGACTTCAAGAATAGAAGAAACAAATTGTCTAAGAGTTTGGAACGTTCTGAGTCCAAATCGTGTTTGAAATCCTTCTATCTCGATAATGTTCATAGGGTAGCAGCCAGGAACGAGGCGAGTTTCTAGGCGATTAGAAACACCCAACCACTCAATCTGATAGTCTGAAAGTTGCTCAGCAGTGGCGATCGCTGGAAATAAATGTCCTCCTGTACCGCTTGCTGCAATGAGCAGTTTTTTTACATCAGCCAAGGATTAACCTCTCCACAAAATAGCCTGTCAGGGTTGCACATAGGTGAATATGATAGAGAGTGTTTTGCACCAGGTTCTAAAAGTTCGAGTTACCCTATAGTCACCTCACCTTGAATTAATGAATTTCTCTAGAAAAGCGAATTGTCAGTCTTCAGGGTGAGAAGTTTTGGAACCGACAGGCTCGTGCCGTTATTTAGCTAATTAGCCTATCATCTATGGTTAACTTTCAGAGTTTAAAACCCCGAATCTTCTTAAATTTATCTAATTTGCGGAAAACATCTTGGCTGCTTTGGCTTCATCGCAAGTCGCGGCGGATGCTGGTGCCGTGTATTGTGGTAGGAATGTCCTTGAGTTGGGCAGGTGAGGTTAATGCTCAATCCAATAATGAGGTGAGCCCTCCTGCCGAGATTGCTGAGGCATTATCGCAACTTGACACGGCTGCAAGTCGGGAAAATTTGGGCGATGTTTTAGAATTTTATAGCCCTGAGTTTACGACATCGGATGGTATGACCATTGACGCTTTGGAAGAAGCATTAGAGGTTTTCTGGGAGCGTTTCTCAAATTTGCGCTATGAGACTCAGGTAATATCTTGGGAACAAGAGGATGATTCACTTATCGTAGAAACCTTAACAACGATTACCGGAACTCAAGACTTGGCTCAGCATGAATTTGATTTAGTCGCAACGATTGAATCTCGTCAGCAGTTTGAGAACCAGAAGATTATTCGACAAGAAACTTTGTCAGAAACCAGTCAGATGACAAGTGGTGAAAATCCTCCTAGCGTGGATATGGTTTTGCCAGAACAAGTTGGAATCGGACAACGCTTTACTTTAGATGCCATCGTTCTAGAACCTCTTGGAGACGATTTGCTGATGGGGGCTGCGATCGAAGAGCCCGTTCAACCATCCGGCTACATCGTCAGTGCTCCTGTTAATCTAGAAGTTTTGTCTGCAGGAGGGCTATTTAAAGTCGGTCAGGCACCTGCAATTCCTGAAAATCGATGGATATCCACGGTCATTATCCGCCAAGATGGCATCACGTTGACTAGTCAGAGACTGCAAGTCGTAAGCCAGAGTTCTACATCTACTGATCCTGATACTGATTAGCTCGTTTCTCGCCATGATGTTTAATGAACATGAGGTTCATCTCTGAGCGACACAGTAAACATCCAATGGGGGAATCATGGTTTCGATTCAAGATCAGGTTGTGCTAATTACAGGTGCGAGTAGCGGCATTGGTAGGGCTTGTGCGATCGCCTTTGTTAAGGGTGGTGCCAAAGTCATTTTGGTGGCTCGACGCAAAGAGCGATTGGAGTCTCTTCTAGAAGATCTGCACCAGATCTCTGATACCCATCATTATGTAATTCAGCTTGACGTGCGCGATCGTCCTCAGGTCGAATCTGTCATTAGCAATCTTCCCGAACCATGGCGCAATATTGACATTTTGATTAATAATGCAGGGCTGAGTCGTGGCTTAGATAAGCTTCACGAGGGAGACATTCAGGATTGGGAGGAAATGATTGACACCAACGTGAAGGGGCTGCTCTATATGACTCGATTAGTAGTTCCTGGGATGGTGAGTCGGGGAAGGGGGCACGTCATCAATATTGGCTCAATTGCTGGGCATCAAACGTATCCCAATGGAAATGTTTATTGTGCAACCAAAGCCGCCGTTCAAGCTCTCTCAGAAGGGCTGAAAATGGATTTGCTCGGCACTCCAATTCGGGTTAGCTCAGTGGATCCAGGACTTGTCAAGACAGAATTCAGCGACGTTCGATTCCATGGCGATGCTCAGAGAGCCAAGACCGTTTATAGCGGCATGACGCCCCTGACTGGAGAGGATATCGCGGACATTATATTGTTTTGTGCAACTCGCCCAGCTCACGTCAATATTAGTAATATGCTGGTCATCCCGACCGATCAATCAAGTGCGACGATGGTGTATCGGCGTAGCTGAGGCGAATTTCGATTAAGGCTCAATATAGATTCCGGGGAGCTAGCTTAGCAGAGTCTCCAACAGGTTGCCCAGCAGCGCCTTGCCTCGCTTTCGTACATTATGCACGAACTCAAAGAACCCCAGATAAAGCGGCAGCCTCTCCTGCGAGATGCCACGGTGGGGCCTCAGCCACGAGCGTAATAGAGACCAAAATCCCTCCATCGTGTTGACATGCACTTCGCAACAGCCATCCTCATCGTCGTCTCGGGCGTACTCACCCGCGCTGTGACACACGCTTTTGTGCGCATAGCCCCATGCGTTCAGCAGGTCGTAGATGTTGTACTCATCGGTGTACACCAGACTATCGGGGGCGATAGTCGCTCGGATGAGGGGAGCTATCGTCCTTCGCTGCACATTCTCCAGCATGCGAATGACCACGTGTCCCCCCCCGCTCAATCATCCCGAATATCGGCGGCTTCTCTGTGTCGAGCGTACCGCGTCCCCGAAGCCCTTTGAGCTTGCGCCGCCGCCCTTCGCGCCCCTTTTTTGCACTGCTTCAGGATGACCCGTGTGCCCAGTTGTTACAGACCCCTCATCACACTCAACGTGCCCAGATAGCTGAACCTCTGGCTTTTTGTCCACAATCGCCTGCCGGAGCTGACGAGTCATCTGATGCACGTCATCTTTGTTCAGACTAAGCTCGTGAGCAATCTGCTGGTTCGATAGGGTTAGCCCCATCAGGTACAGGCACCCTATCCACACTCGCAACGGCTGGTGACGTCCAGCGAATCCTGTCCCGCTCAAATCGTCAAACTGTCGCTGGCAGCTTTTGCAGCGGTAGCGTTGGCGATGAGGGTGAGCGTCATCTTTGCCGCGCTTGACCACCTCATGGGAGTCGCACGTGGGGCACTGAACCGCTCCATCGGGCCAGCGCAGCTTGCGTACGCTGTCATAGCACTTGGTTTCTTCTAGCAGATGCGTCAGGGTTAGCATGGCTATTGGAACGAGATGATCTTCGGCAATCATCCTAGCGAATGCATCACCTACTTGCAGCCTACCTCCCTGAAACACCTATTGAGCCGACTTTATAGCCATTGCGCCAAGTTCCTGGTGAGACAACAGGATATCTAACGTCGCAGTACTTTTCCCAAAGTTCAGGCAGTGTCGGGACTTCAGGTGGCTTCTCGACAACCCTCTCCTCAACTGCTTTGCGAGCAGAGGGGGAACGATACTTATCTAAAGTCTCATCGAAGTTGCCGGAGATGATATCCAGCTCAATTTGCTTAGCCCGTTGTTCGGCCACAATCCGATTGGTGCGATTATCAGGCAGCCCAATCGATAGATAGCGTCGCTTGCCGCCGTAGCGAAACCGTAGCTGCAGGCGGTCATTGGAGGTGATGACCTGGACGGTACCTTTAGAAGCTTTGTCAGACGGGGCCTTTGAAGCTTTTGCAGCGGTCATATATACGCCCTCTCTTTACACCCAAGTTATACCCAAAGTGGACGAAAAGGCCCAATCCAGAGGCTTGGCTACACCCAAAAACAGAACTCAGGGAGCTGTCCGAGCGTACCTTTAGCCTCTAAAACCCTTGATATACAATGGTTTTAGTTGAAAGCCGATGGCGGGATTTGAACCCGCGACCGCTCGATTACGAATCGGATTCTCGTCGTTTCTGAAACCACTGAGGGCAAAAGATTTCAGGCGATAGAAATTCATGCCTTTGCAGTCTTTATCTCAATCCTTATCTCAATCCAAAAAAGTTGGTTGTTTTTGGCTCTTTTTAACAGTTGTTGAGTACTTTCAAACAGTTTTCGATGATAGATCTATTTCGTTAAATTTTGTATCGTTAAATTTTGTATCATTCCAGGTGTTTGGTAAGACGGTTCAAACTTTGAAATTAGCCGTCCAACTGATTCAAGGCAAGACTAAGGGGCGATCGCCGTTTTGCAAGTACAGCAGACAGGGTAGTTACCTGAAAAAGCTAAAAACCAGCTCAACCTCCTTCGATTGGACGCTCGAATGCCACATCCTAGCACCGCCGCTAGAATCATGGATAGCTCCCCCGTGTGAAGCGCCATGACACCTAGAGAACGAGTCAAGGAATTAGCGATGGTCACTTCACCCCAACACCCTCCTGATATGACCGCTGACGAGTACCTAGACTGGGAACCTCAGCAGGACATTCGCTATGAGTTTGTCCATGGTCAAGTTACCGCAATGACGGGTGGAACCGTTCCCCACAATGATATTGCTCTCAACCTTTACACCGCTTTACGTCCTCACTTAAAATCACGCGGCTGCCGGATTAACGTCTCCGATGTCAAAGTGCAAGTCAGCGCTACCAGTCTCTACCACTATCCCGATGTCGTGGTCAGTTGCGATCCGCAAGACCTTAGTGCCCGTAAATTTATTCAATATCCCAAACTCATCGTGGAGGTTCTTTCTCCTGGAACTGAGGCAAAAGATCGGGGTGAAAAGTTCTCCTACTATCAAACACTACCCAGCCTGCAAGAATATGGTTTGGTGCAGTCCGAACGGGTTTCGGTAGAGTGTTACCGTCGCGGCGAAGGCAGGATGTGGCTCTACTATCCCTACACTAAAGGGGATGTTATCCACCTGAGTAGCATCGACTTCGAATGTCCAATCGATTTGTTGTATGACGGAGTCTCATTTGATTCTCCCTAAGGATTAGGAGAATACAGATATCCTACTCTTGGACCAGCATTGCATCTGCCGTTTAACAGCAATACTAAGCTACAACAGCATAAAGTCAGCATTGTCGTCAGCATCTGCGATACCATTGGGCTAGAATCAACTGGGTGCAGAATCTCAGCAGATAGAACGGCGATTGCAAGCAAGATAATTCCTTCACGATATGGCGAACAAACGAAGCGCTGAGGCATCCAAGTCCGCAACTCAAAAATCAGCGAACAAATCTCGCGTTCGCTTCATCTTTGAACCTGACCGCAGTTCTCCCAATGGCATCACCTTTTCTTGGCTGGTTCACAATGCTTATAACGGCAAAGAAAAGGCAGCAACTGCGACCCGCGCCTTTTGGCTCCCCTTTGCCTATCGCGACAGCGGCAACTATTCAGAGGACGAACTGCGAGAACTGGCCCAGCAATCCATCTGGCGTCTAGAAGAGCAGATCCAACATTTGCGCGAATCCTTTGGGCTGGAGATACCCAACCGTTCTGCCGTGACCAGTCCTGTCTTCCAAGAGAAGATGGTTTCCTCCAATGCATCGATAGGGGATGCGATTGCTATACCTTCCTTCGTCGAAGACGCTCCCCAAGGTCTGACAAGTCCCGCTGAGAACGATATTCTGAATGACTTTGCAGAAGCGCTGTAATTGGGAGAGTTCGTGGCGATGGCAGATTCGTCTCAACCAAATCCAAAGGCAAGTCAATCCAATCGCTCTTCTCGCGCCAATTCCTCTTTCCAAGGGGATGACCACACAAATTTAAACCAATCCGACCAGCAGGAAAGGGAAACTTCTACAGCACCCCAAACATCTGGCACCACGCCGCGATCGCCTGAAACCGAGAAGGGGCGACAAGTGCGAGTTCAGTATCTCGCTTATGCTCAAATGGTTTTACGGGATACAAGGCTGATCTATGCTGATTTGTATCAGCGTCACGCCAGCAATCGATTTCAAGTGCAGCAATCAGCTCAAGCCCTCGACCAGGCGATCGCTACTCTAGCGCTGAAGTCTGGGACCCATCCCCGGCAGGTAATTCAACTCTTGGCACAGGGACCCTTTACCCAACATCAGACGCAGAACCTGTCTCCTGAAGAAAAGAAGCTGGCCATCCCGAAACTGCTGAACTACGCTCAGTCCACCGTCGAGACAATCCAGCGACAGCGATTTGTCGAATATGCCAACGCAGTGACGGGCAAATCCTGGAGCTATCCTGACCTATACCGAGAGCATGTTGGCAGCGACCTCACCGCGATTCAGCTTGACCAAAAAGTGACTGCTGCAGCCTTACAAGCGGGAGAATCGCCAGACGCGATCGCAGCGCTATTGCAGCAGGGACCCTATGCCCGCTTTCAGCAAGACGTCAAGCAGGTGAGTGCAGACACGATTGAGCAGTATGCCAGGGGCACAATCGCCCAGGTACAGGAAATTCAGTCACTGAACCCGATGCAACAGGAGCGATCGCAGTCTCGGCTGGAGATGGAATGAGGTCTGACGATTGCCGTGTTTGACTGTTTCAACGGCTTTGCGATGCAGTTTTCTAAGCTAAATGCTTAATTTCATCGCATTATCTCCTACCGGAAAGAACTTCTCTTGGAGAAGATTCTGTTTCGGGTTCGGTTACAGGAGACATTCCACGGCAACCATCCTTAAAGCGACAGAAAAAGCCTACAATCACGATATAGAGGACTGGTACCACAAATAGACTCAGCACTGTGGATACTACCATACCACCAAACACTGCTGTACCCAACGATTGACGACTGGCAGAGCCTGCTCCCGTCGCAATCACTAGTGGAAAGATTCCCAATAGAGTGGAAATCGCTGTCATGATGATCGGTCGGAGCCGCTGCTGGGATGCTTCAACAACCGCTTGGATAATCGATAACCCCTCGTCACGGAGCTGATTGGCAAACTCCACAATCAGAATTGCATTTTTGCTTGCTAAGCCAATCAGCATCACTAGCCCTACTTGGCAATAGACATCATTGGGAAAGCCGCGTAAGGATACTGCCAGTAGTGCTCCTAACATAGCCAAGGGTACCGCTAATAGAATAATCACCGGATCAATAAAGTTTTCATACTGGGCTGACAACACGAGAAACACAAAGATAATGCCCAGCCCGAAGATAATTGGTGCTTGCCCACCAGACTCTAATTCTTCGAGTGAAATGCCCGACCACTCAAAGCTCATACTACTGGGAAGAGATTCGGTGGCAATGCGCTCCATCGCGGCGATCGCCTGTCCAGAACTATAGCCCGGTGCTGGCGAGCCGTTGATTTCGATTGAGCGAAATACAGCAGTTATTGCTTGAGTAAGCCACAATTTGGTAGCCTAAGCGAGTCTTGCAAAATCAGGAAATCGCTGCTCATGCCTGCCCCTCTATCTATTGATTTACGGCAACGAATTATCGCTGCGT
>JBNPEB010000058.1:0-8352 GCA_051117335.1 Elainellaceae cyanobacterium | reverse complement strand
TCAACTTCAACCAAAGTGTGATTGACAGTCAAGGTCGTGTGATCAACACCTGGGCAGACGTGTTGAACCGCGCCAACCTGGGAATGGAAGTGATGCATGAGCGTAATGCACACAACTTCCCGCTTGATTTGGCAGGTGCTGAAGCGACCCCGGTTGCTCTTCAGGCTCCTTCCATCAATGGCTAGTTGTGACGAGAGTTTGATTGGTTAATAGATTGACTTGTTAGCTGATTAAGTTCATTGAGCGCCTCCTCTAAGGGGGCGCTTTTTGTGTAACAAACTTGCTTGGCATAAATTCTCGCTCCCTCGGCAACCTGATCTTTTTTTCCCTAAATATAGCTACAGCCAGTAGCCTTAGGACATTTTTGTGGCCGCGCGGCGCGCGGCCACAAAAATGTCTATGTCCTAAATAAGCTGACTACAGCCATACCTCAGTGGCTCTTGAAATTCATTGGAGGAGCGATCGCCTGAATTTCTTCGCCTTGGACTGGAAACCAGCGATCAATTAAAACTGTTTTTAGACTGTATTTCACAGTTTTGATTGCTAAGCAAATCAAATAATTCTTCATCCAAATCGGCTTTAGCGATCGCATCCACCCCAATACCTTATGCTGCAAAAGATTAGAATAATTCACAAAAACTTGGTTAAATCAAATTCTTCAGTTCCGGAACTGTGTTGGTGTCGCTGCGCCTTCAGAAACAGCAAAATTTGCTCAGAATAATCGACGGCTCCTCGAAGTTTATCTTGAAGAATTTCAAGCCCACCATTAGCAAATTCCTGAAAAATCTGAACCCGTTGTAAATCGTGGTCTTCGTCATCAAGCAAGATTTTGGGATCTTGAGTTGCAGCTACGGCAACTAATCCAATGATAACGGGATTCCTAAATTGATCCTGTAACACTGCATCAGGATCTTTGCGGGAAAACTTGCCCAAGGGCACTCTGATTTTACAACTCATGCCTAAAATAGCTGCAAACGCCACGACATCTGCGTAGGTTTGAAACGGGCCTGTTTCACCATCAATCCCTCGCAATGCTTTGACGAATTCAGCCTTATCCTCTGAAATTTGAACTCTAGCGATCGCCATGACTAGCCCTATCTATTTCAATTAAAAACAGTTTCAATTAAAAACAGTTCAACCTGATTCTTCTATAGCGATCCTAAATCGCTTGTGAATTGTGTGTGAGCGGTGGGGCGGGCGCCGCCCGCCCCACCGCTCACAACCCATCCGGGATTGTTATAATCGGTCAACGTAGCAACTTCAACCATGTTGGTGAACCTCCACGATTTCTGTGAATTCAAACTCATTTGGGCTTTGCCGAATCAGGGGATAGGTTTCATCCCCAACGCGCATCTCATCAGCCTGAACGTCTTCTTTAGGAGAGTTATAAATCAGTACATACTCACGACCCATGCGCGGCAGCATCTCCTCTTCCACCTCGCCGCGCCACTGGGTCTTACTGGCCATGACAATTAGCTGATCTGCTAGGGTGGGAAGTAGTTTTGCCACCTGCCGTCGATAGATCTCATCTAGACTACCAAAGGGCGAATCCATCACAATGGGGAATGTACTGCTGTCAGGTCCCATCACCAGCTTATCTTTGCTCCACTGACGAATGCGATCGACTATGCTGCCGATAAATGACAGGCTTAAGATCTGATTTTCCCCAGTCGAAGCTCCTACCAAGACTTCTTGCCCGCCTACTTTTTCCACCAGGTTTAGCTCATACTTTTCACTCAGTTGGGGAGTATATGCCTTAAACGAGATCTCGCTGTACAACTCGCTCAGCTTAGTCTGAAGTTCCTGGCGAAATAGAATATCCTGGTTTTCCTTCACCTGCTTCAGGCAATCAATCGCCTCTTGCGTGGCTTCAATGCGGCGCACTGCCAACTTTTGTTTGCTCTGGTTTTGCTTGCGATCGCGAATTTGCTTGCGCGACTGGATAATGTCATTGCTCAGCACCGTAATTCGCTCCTGATTGACTCCCTTTTCGAGAGTCAGCCGTTCAACCGTGCGATCGACTTCGTCCAACCGTTCCTGGAGCTGGCGAATGTCTTCACGGGGGCTGGTGCGGAGCTGATCGCGGATTTCGTCTAAGTCCACCTCGATTTGGGATAGCTTCTGCTTAATGTGATTGATGGTTGCCTGTTCGTGATCGACGTCTTGCCAAAAGTCATCCAATTGTCGCTCTAGCTCGTTCACTTGGGCTTCCACCCGATACACGGCTGCTTCTACATCGGCCAAGCCGGACTTTTGCAGCCACGCTTCTACGGCTTTTCGGTGGGACGTCCCTTCGTGGAGTTCTGCGCCACAGATGCAGCGTTTACGATCGAGCAGTTCCTCGACAAAGGTCTGCTTAATATCAGACGGCAGTTCTCCCCGTTGCTCTCGTTCTTGCACCAGTACTCGAAACTGTTCTGTGATGGAGGGTAGAAACACCGTATAGCCTCGTGTAGAAATCGACCGCTTTAGAATCTTCTTGGAGTCTTGCAGGCGATCGCGCAGTTCTCGTTCCTGGTCTTCCAACAGATCACGCCGCCGCTGGAGATCTTTGACTTCCCCCAGTTCGCTCAGACGGCGGCTGTATTCTTGCTTCAACGTCGTCTGGTGTGCGAGTTCCTGGTCAATCTCTGACTGGCGATTCTGGAGTGCGTCTCTAGTATTCTCCCGATCCCGCTGCTGTGCCAGCAGACTCTTGGTTTCCGCATCGCCAATGCTTGATAACTCATCTTCAAGGGCTTTGCGAGCCGTTGTCAGATGTTTGATTGCGTTATCCAGCACCTTCACTCCCAAGAGTTTTTGAGTAGCCTCCGCAATCTCAGCCCGGTTATCCGTCCGCACCAACTGCTCAATTCGTTCCCCATCAAAAAAGAAATACTGGTGCAAACTCTTGGGCAGCATTCGTCCAATCACATCATCGGGATTTTTGGAGGCTGGCAGCGTAGACCAGCGACCATCATCCCCCACAAACTGCATCGCCACACCACTGTCGCTATGCACCACGTCGCTGCCCTGCCGAACCGCCTGACACGATCGTCGCACCCGATACTGTTTGCCGTCATGGTCAAACGCCACTTCTACCCAGCAGTCCACTGCTTCATTCTCATCGACTTCCGTCAACGCCCGACGATTCACCAATTGATCTGGAGAGGCAAGTGCTGCCGTAAAACGCTCATAGAGTGCCCAGGTGAAGGCATTGAGTAGAGCCGTTTTGCCAGAACCGTTGTTGCCGTGGATGACCGTGATATTGCGATCGCTCGTCTTGGCAAAGGTCAACTGATGCTCCCCGTAGAATGGGCGAAAATTGTAGAGTTTCAAGCCCAATAGCTTCATTGCACGGCTTCCTTTACAATCTGCAAAATGTCAGCGTTGACTAAGCCGCGATCGTTGCGATCTAATCGGTCTTTTTCAATCTCTAATACCTGATGGACAATTCGCTGAACGTTTGGCGATGCGGTTTTAATAGGCTGTTGAACGTCTTTCGAGGTCAGTTTAGACATGGGAACCGTTGCAGTGCTTTAATGGTGCTTTAATGGTTTAGTGTAATAGATTCTTCTAATGGTGTAAGAGTAAGAAGGGCAACGGTTGTTAGACCGTACCCATCATAATGAGGGTTGAAGGTAGGCACCTGTTGCTTTGCCTACTCTATAAAATTCAGGACATGAATCCAGGACAGTTAACGGTTTCACATATCTAGTAAATCGTAGCGTTTCTGCAAGTCGAGAAGTTTTATTCTGGCCTCGCCTGCATTGTCGGCCAGTTTAGCAAACTCGATAAAGCGCTGAAGTTCTCGCCGCATGAGCGATCGCTCTGCGTCGAGGGTCTTCCGTTCTAGATCTGGAGGCAGCACCACCATGTCAAAAATATCGGCTCGTTGCTTACCGGGGGCAGGACGCAACACCCGACCGCGTCGCTGGATAAATTGTCGAGGATTGTTGCTGCTCGCCAAAATCACTGCGGTTTGCGTGGCGGGAATATCAACGCCTTCATCCAGGCAGCGAATGGCAACCAATCCTTGTAACTCGCCAGACTCAAACTGTCGCCGCAGTTCTTCGCGCTCGCCCAAACTAGTTTCTGCCGTGTATGTATTCACCCGATAGCCCAATTCTTTTCCCAAAAGGCGCGTCACAGCGTCTACCTGGCGAATTGTTTCCTGAGACATTGACTCTTCAATCGAGCCATCGCCGCAGTAGAACAGCGTGTGAGACGTATTTAAGCGATCTTGCATTAGCGATCGCAACGCCTCTAGTTTATTGGTCGCACTGGCAATCAGCTTGGCGCGCTGCATCGATAGCGCAGCCAGTGCCGAATTGGATTCCACGTCTTCATCGATACTGAAAGCTCGTCCAATTTTAGTAGTGAGTTCGCTGTAGCGCTGGGTTTCTGCCTCAGTTAGCTCTATCAACATCGGGTAATAGCGGTAATGAACCAGTGCACCAGCCTGAAGCGCGTCAGATAGCGTGAATTCAGGCTGAAGGACGGGGCCAAAGTAGTCTAACAAAAGCTGGGTACCAACATCATCGAAGTAGCGCTCAGGAGTAGCCGATAGTGCAAGGCGCAATCCAATCATGCGGGGCAGGCTTGCAGCCAGCTTGGGCGATCCCAGATTATGCGCCTCATCGCCAACGATCAGCGTCTTTTCGGGGAAATAGGGCAGTTGAGACTGCAAGCGTTGCCCGATCAGCGTGGCGTTGGTGGTAATGACTGTCAGAAACGGCTGGCGTTCAGAGCGGAGGTTATAAAGCTGACGCGACAGATCATTCTGCCAGCTTCGAGCATTGTCAAATGCCAAGATTGGCTTCAGCCCGAAGGTCTGGCATTCCCGTGCCCATTGCTGCACCAGATGTTGATAGGGGCAGACCACAATCAGCGCTTGTAGTTGAATCTTCTCGTAGAGTTCAGCGGCGATCGCCAACGCTGTAATCGTCTTACCACTGCCAGTTGCCATCTTCAACGTGCCGCGTCCTTTGTTAGTAAACCAGTTTTGGATAGCTTCTTGCTGGTATGGGCGGAGTTGGAGGGTCGGTGGGGGGATGGGGGGATGAGGGGATAGTGAGAGGGGGAGAGGGGGAGAGGGGACTTGAACCGCATCTTCTCGCACACACCTACCTCTCGCCATCATCGACTCATCACCCTTCCCACTCATCCACTCCTCAACTGGAGTCTCCCTGGGACACAATCGCAAGAGCGATCGCCTCGCTGCCTCTGGAAACTCGAGTACTTCCAGATTTCCTGTCTGGTTTTTCCAGAGTTTCCGAAAGTTTTCCACTTTACTTGATACGCGCGATCGCAGTGCCTGTTCCCACGAGCAAAAGACATCAATACACTCAAAGTTGTCGATCAAGGCGGCGGAGCTTTCATTAGCAGACCCGGTAAAGACGATCTGATTTCCCTCTCGATCGGTGAAGATACCCAGCTTTTCGTGATAGAGTCCTTGCCTACGAATCAGTTTGGGAATGGCGAGTTTGATATCTAGCACACCCGTTTGCAGCAGCCACGCCAAACACTCCAATCGACGCTGAACAATATGATCAAAGTCTTGCTCAAGCTCTTGAAGCAGATTTTGAGTAATGACCTCATCGCGGTTTTTCAAGCCACGGGCGATCGCCTCTGCATCCTCTTTTGAAAGATGGGGCGACGCAACTAACTGCATTCGTCCGCCTGATTGAATCAGAGCCATGATGCCTTTGGCGGCGGTGGCCATTGAGCTACTGGAAAAGAAACCCACGGCCCGACTATAGGTGATTGATTTCTCTAGGCAAGGAATATAGAAATCTCGGACGAGGTTGTGGCGATCGCTCCGATATTCGTCCTGAATTTCCAAATCTCTCAGGCTCAAAAGACATCAACCTCAAACTGAATTCTTTTATCAGTGTAGTAAGGATAGAAGCCGGTTTTGATAAAACATTTCGGGATTTTCCACAGGCGCATGGGCTAAACGCCCCTATAGGATGGTTGCTTACACCATTCAATCCTGACAGAATTGAGTAAAGATGAAGCTCAAGCAGAAGATTTCAGGTTTTCTTGAACAATCCCACTGTGCCTACTACGCTTCAACCTGAGTAGTTACAGTGCAAGTCCTAATTCTTTCCAGGTTAATAATTGCCGAAAACTCGGCGACTCACAAGCCAACTCCAGTCATCATATGGCCCTGCGGGCTCAGGTTTGTGTGTAGAGGCCCCGCGGCGCGGAGCCTTTGCACACGTTCAACGGCCTTACGGATGATTGAGTGCATTCTGTTTTTTGTGTCCAGAGAGATTTAGTTTGTTTAAGAAATAGAGATTTCTGGCACTTATGAATGAGCTTAGCGTCTCTTCAAATTAAGGCAAAGGCAAGCTTCTGAGCTAGTGGATCTGACTAATCGAGTCAGGATACTAAGTCCAGGAAGTATCTAAACATCACATGGCATACAGCAACGCCGCATCGTATCTGTCGTAGTTGGATTATCGTAGTTGAATGTTGTGAGTAGAGCGATCGCCCCCCAATACGTTAATAACTCCCGCTAAGGAACCAAAGGAGCATGGGTCGAAAGTGGTTGAGTCTATTAACCAAGCTAAACCTAGTGTTTGGTTTGCGCTCACTCATTAATTCAGGATAATGCCTTACTCTGCAAATACTGTGCATATATAGCGATCCTAGATCGCTTATGCATTGCTGTTCTGAACTCGAAGTCATTTTCTACCAAACTAATCACCGAATATTTCTTTGTTTCTTCATGGGGTCATCTAACCATTCTGTGACCAACAATTAAGATACCCATGAACTCCAATACCATCCTCCCAGAATCGATGCGTGGCTTGCAGGCCACTTTTTATAAAGGGCCTAAGCCCATTTTCAACGAAGATAATCTCACTGAGCTGCAAGACTTTTATACTGTCTCGCAGCTTGACCTTGACTGGGGCGATCGCGCCCCTGGAACTGATATTCCCGCCGACAATTTCTCAGCCGTCTTTGAGGGCAAGTTGATTGCCGATCAAACAGGCACCCAAGACTACATGCTTTACCTCAATACAGGCGGTGATGAAGGGGTACGGCTATATATCGGTGACAAAAAGCTGATTGATACCTGGAACGCACCAAAAACGGGCGAACTCAAGGCTAAAGTGTCGCTAACGGGGGGCGAAGCAGAAGACATTCGTTTGGAATATAAGGAAGGCAGCGGCGATGCCAAACTAAAATTAGAATGGGAAGCCGACGGTGTCGCCCGCACAGTGATTCCAGAGCAAAACCTAGCGCGACACGGCTATGGATCTGTCGATGAGCGTGATTTGCTGACGATTCGAGTGGCCACTGACGGCAGCGACGACTTTAAACTTATCAAAACCCCAACTCAAGCTGACTACAGCGCCATCGGCAAGCACACCTTTGCCAGCATTCAGGATGCCGTTGATCAGGCAGAAGCGCTGATGAACACCGGGCAAGGGGTCAAGATTCTGATTGAGCCGGGAGAATATCGCGTCAGCAACTATAACAACTACGGCATCGTGCTAGGTGACAGTGATGCCCGCAATGCTAGCAAATTTGATTTAAACGAACAGGGTCAGCAAGCTCCATTGGTGATTGAAGGGACGGCTCCGGGCGTGCGGATTTTGGGTTCTCAGCGGTGGCAAGACGGCTGGCAGCACGTCGGCAACGGAGTCTACAAGCACGAATGGACAGAGAATTGGGGATTTGAAATTCAAATGCCTAGCAATCCGCCCTCTGACCCTATCACTCATCGACGCGAGGCAGTCTTTGTCAAGGGCGATCGCCTTGATCCGGTGCTGTTTCAAGACACAACATACAGCCGCTCGACAAAAACTTACACCTTCGGCAAAAAAATGAATCCTACTCAGGATCTAAAGCCGGGGCAGTTTACGGTCGATGAAGACGGTGACGCTCTCTACGCCAAGCTCCAACCGGGAGCAACGATCAACGACAAAATCGAGGTAGCCCAAGCCGAGCAGCTTTTTCGAGCACATGAAACCAAAAGCAATCTGGTATTGCGTAACCTGGAGTTTGCCCATGCTGCCAACCGGTATGCCCGCAACTATGCCTGGGCAGCCGTAGATATTGGTGGCCCAGAGTGGTTGCCAGATTTGGGGCAATCGAAAAATATTGTCGTTGACAATGTATCGGTTCACGACAACTCTGGGACAGGGCTGCGGATTAGACGCGCTGAAGATATTACAGTGCGTGATTCGACCGTCAATGGCAACGGTGCGTCCGGAATCTCAACTGGAGAGTTACAGCGGTTTTCAAATGAATAAGCCACAGTGAGCGAACCAGCCAAAGGCATCGTCATCGGAAATGCACTCATTGATAATCTGGGTTAATGCTTGATCAAGTGCTTCTTGAGTTCGAGCTTTAGCG
>JBNPEB010000005.1:0-179372 GCA_051117335.1 Elainellaceae cyanobacterium | reverse complement strand
TTCAACTGGATCTGGCAGCATAGTCGTTTGAAGACAACGGCGGCGCAACGAGCAGGGCTGACTAATCATCGCTGGAGTTGGCATGATATCCTTTCCTTTCCAACATTAATCTGACGCACTACCGACAGATTCGGCGCGTCCCATTGAGAATACCATCGAGTTAAATGGGGGATCACATCAGCCGCTAAGGCTCGATATTCAGACCGATCGGGAGCAGCACTCAGTTGCTCAGCGATTTCTTTCCCTACTTCATGCAAGTCAAATCCGGTCGGCATTCCAGATTGCAACACCACCTGACCATTGACTAATACCGTATCGACATCCGAGGCTTTTGCGCGCATCAGCATGACGTGGAGAGGATGTGCCTCAGGTGCCATCCACGGATAGGTGATGCGATCGCACTTGACGAGCACTATATCCGCTTGATAGCCCGGTGCTAGTTTCCCGATCTGCCGCTGCCCCATCAGCGCAGCACCTCCTGCGGTTGCCAGATGAAAGATATCCTCATAGCTCGGGGCAGGGGTACCAATCTGGGGAGTCCGGTGTAGCCGCGCCGCCAGCCGCATCTCGGAAAACATATCTTCATCGTCTCCCAAGGTCGTACCATCCATGCCCAAGCCTACGGTTACCCCCCCGGCAAGCATGGCGTTGAGAGGTGCGATGCCCGCCCGCAGCCTCAAATTAGAGCTGGGGTTGTGGCTGACGGCTGCTCCCGTTTCTGCCAATATTTCAATATCGGATTCGGTTAACCAGACGCCGTGGGCAATCGAAAACCGGGGGCTGAGCACTCCTAAATCTCTCAGATGGGAGACCACAGATTTGCTGTAGTAGCGGGGGCCGATGAGCTTTTCATAGAAAGACTCGACGGCATGGGTTTGAACCTGAGTATTCAAGCGATCGGCAGCGTCCGCAATTTGTACCAGCAGCTCATCCCCCACCCACTGAGGACCGGGTGGCCCAAACCAGATATCAATATGAGGATGGCTTTGGTAGCGCGTGACTAAATCAGTGATTAAATCAAGATAATCGTCCTTCGCCAGCGCCTGCTTTAGCGGCATTAGTTTTTGCAGTCGCTGACGCAGCTCATTCGGCAAGCTGGATAGAAATGCGTCATCGTCTCCATGCACCAGAAAACTTTCGTAGCTTGCACCCGGCGTCAGAGCAACTCGCATTCCGGCCTGTTCGTAGGCATGTAGCCGCCCGTTTAGATTGCTCCGACACGCATCCACTTCGCCTGACACACTCGCCACATCGACTACTGTTGTGACGCCACTTTGCAGCAGTTGAGCAATGCTTAGCAGTGTTTTAAGGGTGGGATCTTGCGATCGCAATCCAATGTTTGCAAACAGCCATAGTTCCAAAAAATCATCATCAATGCCTTGCAAGGAGTTGGGGACGCCATTGCTGTGATGGTGGGCGTTGATCAATCCTGGCATGATGGCAAACTGCTCAGACCCTAATACGTCTGCATCAGGATAATTGGCACGCAGAGATGTCCACGTTCCTACGTCTTGAATGGTGTCATTGTGTATGGCGATCGCCCCATCGCTCAGGACTGTCTCACCCGTAAACACCCATCTACCTCGAATCAGAAGCGCATCTGCCATACTAGTTTGCGAATAACGATTGATACCAGGACGCATCGCGTATACAGCTTGCGTCCTTGCTATATTACCAACGGCTTGCGAAAAAAGCGTACCCCATCTATACCACGTTCGGCTCAGGATTTGGGAAGGCAGAAGGCAGAAGGCAGAAGGCAGAAGGCAGAAAATCTCTCGAATCAGGTATCCGTTACCCAACGGATGCTGGCGTCGTCGGCAATGTTTCCTGGTAGGCTTGCTCTAAAATCGGCATAAACTTACGCAACAGCCCAATGGTGACTCCGGGCAACTCTAGTTGTGGCGTAAATCCGACATCATCCAGTTGATGAAATATGCGTACTGCGATGGGGTTCATTTCGGCTAAGCGACGACCGACGTCAGGGCCGGTATATTCTGATTTTTGTCCCCAGATGATGGCGGTTGGCGTGGTCAGCGCACCGATCGACTCAGTGAGGTCAAAGCACAAATCGCCCCGGACAAAGGAGAGTGCTGCATATTCGGCATTGGGCTGCTGGGCTGACTTGAGATAGGCTTCGACGATCTCTTCGTAAACCCGCTCAGATTTGGCAAATTGCCGCTGTTCTAAGAAACTGCGAATTCCGAAGCTCGTAGCCACTCCGGTGCTGTAAATTAGGCGGTCGAGGATAGGAGTCGCAGCAACCTTGGTAAAGAAATTGTCTTGATAATCCTTACCCATTTCATTTAATCCAGATGCGGTGGTGAGAATGAGATAGCGAAAGAGGTCAGGACGGGCGATCGCCGCACGAATCATAAAAGCAGCGGTCAATGCAGATGCAATAACGGGCACTGGACTACTACAGGTTTGTTCTAAAAACTCCAGAATGATAGTGACATAATCATCAATGGTATAATTGCGTTCAGGATGCGCCGATCGCCCCCAACCAATCAAGTCAGGCGCAACGATTCGATAATCGGGCGCAAATGCTGGAAATACTTTCGACCATTCGTATGCCGACGAGCCGCCTCCAAACCCATGGAAAAACACGATTGAATCTCTTGATTGAAATCCTGCTCCATTCCAGGGAGCTGATTCATTCGTGTAATACACCATGCTGCCCAAGCTCGTTTGAACGGCGCGTTGGCCAAATCCGGGTGGAATAATCATGATGGGTTCCTGCTACTAACAGCTTGGGTCTAGAATTTCACGATAATCGTGAAATTGTCATCTTTCAAACGGATAGACCTTACGAAATCATAATTTGATGAAATAAGCCTCAAGCATTTCCGGTTTCCTGAAATTAAATTTTTATCGTCTCCCCTTGTATGTTTAGAGGTAGGAGCGGTAGCCCCACAGGCCGGGTCAAACACCCGAATCCGCGCCATCCGTTTCCGCAGATTCAGCAACTTGCGGGGGGTGTCACCTGCTGCCTCCAGTTGGGCGCGCAAGTCATCCAAGAACAGCGGGTTCAGCACCTTGAGGATGTTTGGTCTGCTAGTGTAGTGCATCCCCAGCGCTCCCCGCTCCTCATCATCCGCCACCGCCTGAATCATCGACCCGAAAATGTCGGGGTTGATCGTCGTCCAGTCGAGGTTGCCCACGTGCAGCAGATTGGAGGAATCGCTCGCACTCATCTGCGCGACGGTCTGGGTAAATAGCCCATCGCTATGGAAGATGTTCGTATCTTCCGCAAAGAAGCAGAAGATTAGCCGCGCCATAAAGTGA
Source organism: Elainellaceae cyanobacterium (assembly GCA_051117335.1). Lineage (GTDB taxonomy): Bacteria > Cyanobacteriota > Cyanobacteriia > CAZCXK01 > CAZCXK01 > DBGGTD01. The sequence continues at coordinate 176,087 of JBNPEB010000005.1, read as the reverse complement.
TTCATCTCCTTGGCGGCGCTCTGCCGTGTCCCAGTCGGGGTTGGTCTTCAGCAGCTCTACATAGAGACGATTGAGGCGACTCGTCGCCTTGATATCAAAGGCATTCTCCCGAATCTGCTTAACCGTGGTAATGCCCGCCAGCGGCAGGAAAAAGCCAAAGTGATCGTGGAAGTCAGGGTAGTCACAGGCGATCGTCTGCGCTGAGCATACGTGCCGCATTATCCTACTCGAGGATATTTAACTCTAGACATAGTTGCAAGTAAGTATCGGCTTGATCAAGGGGAGAGGTGCGGGGCTTCAAGTTCGAAATTGAAATGCCCAAAAGTCTCACCTTTTTGCGATCGCCCACGTGAGTCATGAGCAGCTCTTGAGCCATGTGAGCAATAGTGGACGAGTGCTGGAGGCGATCGCCCACAGTGCGACTGCGAGTAATTTGCTGATAGTCAGCATATTTGATCTTGAGCGTTAGCGTGTGTCCATAGTGCTGATGCTTGTCAAGGCGAGCCTGCACCTGTTCGGCAACGCGTGCCAGTTCAGCATTCATGGTGGTAAGGTCGTCTAGATCGGTTTCAAACGTTTTTTCTGCGCCAATCGATTTACGAATGCGATTGGGGTTCACCGCTCGATCATCCTGTGCCCTGGCAATTCGGTAATAAAAATGCCCAACCTTACCAAAACAGTTGACCAGTTCGGCTTCCGACCATTGCTTAAGGTCGGCTCCGGTGTGAATGCCGAGGCGATGCATTTTGGCGGCTGTCACCGTGCCGATGCCGTGAAATTGTTTGATCGGGAGGGTTTCGATAAACGCCTCTGCCTCTTCTGGCAAAATAACGCACAGACCATTGGGCTTATTAATACCCGATGCGACCTTTGCCAGAAACTTATTGATAGACACGCCAGCCGACGCAGTCAGATGAGTCTCATCCCAAATGCGCTGTTTGATATCGCGGGCGATCGCCACGGCTGAGGAGCGGTTGATGTGATTCGTGGTGACATCGAGATAGGCTTCATCGAGCGATAAGGGTTCTACCAAATCGGTATAGTCGTAGAAGATGGCGCGGATCTGCTGCGACACCTCGCGATAGACGTCAAATCGGGGTTTGACAAAAATTAAGTCTTTGCACTTTTGCGCGGCGGTGCGAGACGGCATCGCAGAATGAATGCCATATTTGCGGGCTTCATAACTGGCAGCCGCAACCGCTCCTCGCTTTTCGGGAGAACCTCCCACGACGATTGGCTTGCCTCGATAGCGTGGCTGGTCACGCTGCTCAACCGATGCATAGAAAGCATCCATATCCACATGGATGATTTTTCGAGGGGTGTTCATCGTGGGTGATAGGTTGAGAAATCGCGCTCGACCGGAAAAGGCGATAAAATTGTGACAATTAATACAAGATTTGGGCACAAACGAACTATTGATCCAGTCGTTTCTGATCAGTTTGCGCGTTGTCATCTTAATTTTTGTCACTTCAATCCACTGGAATCATAATAAATGCTGATGAAATATTCTCTGATTTTAATTGCATCGCTGATCCTATCGGGGTTCGTCCTTCTGCCTGCCGAGGCTCAATCGGCTGATTTGCAGTCACCCCATCGGATTGCTCAAGATACTCAAACGCCAGAATATGAGGCGATCGCCCAAGAATTCGTCAACGACTTGGCAACTGCCGATTTTGATGCCGCCATTCAAACCTTCGATACAGGCGGCGCAGAAAACGTCACCCAGTCTAGTCTGACTCAAACCTGGCAAGATATCGTCGCTCAGAGCGGCCCATTGCAACAGCAAGTGACCACTCAACTCGAATCCGGTGAGCCTTCTAACGGCCCCACTCTGGTGATCATCACAGGCGCATTTGAACGCGAATGCCGAGATCTGTTTGTGATCATGGATGAAGCCGGAGAGGTGATTGGTTTGGATGTCGCCAACGGTGAACCCCTCGACACGTGTCAGGCAAATTAATCGAGTTTCGATTTTGGGGAGATACAGGATCCATGTCTCTAAGGGGCTTGATAGGGTCAAGCCCTTAATTAATGTGTCTGTCCGTCTCACGCAGATTTTATCCATGCACGACTTAGTTTATGAATAGCTCACGTTCAACCGATCGCACCAGAACTCGCACTAAAACGCTGATTATCATGGCGATCGCCAGTTTGGGCAGTCTTTTCGGGGCTCCGAGCCTAGCCGTAAATTTTGGTCAGCAAGACGTTAATCAATCGCGATTTTTGGCGATCGCCTCTCCCGTGGGCACCTCATCCCATCAACTGCTGATTCTGGAACAAATTTCAGACACTCGCCCATGCTGGCGCGAGATTGGCGATAATCCTACCCTGGTAGAGCCACTGCTCCTCAACTTTGACTTCACAGGCATCTGCGGTCGTAGCACCGACAGCAATGGATACTCGATTCGAATTGCAGGTGAAGATCTAGGACTCGACTATTCCTTGCGAATCGTCAATCGGGATGGAACTCTCGTTCTCCTGGGTGCTCCCTTCAACCGCCAAGGACGAACCTTTGAGATTGGGCGAGCCGACGGGGTTGCATCTGATTATGTCAAAATCACCCTCAATCCTGAATGGCGGTTTACCAAACGCACTTACAACGGCAGAACTCTCGGTCATGTTTACCTGACCCGCGATACGCCTCTTCCACCGCCTGAAACGGAGCAACCCGAAACGCCCCAACCCGAAACGCCCCAACCCGAAACGCCCCAACCTGAACCATCTCAACCGGGAGCCATTCAATTTCAAGATATCGCAGGCGATGTCTATGCCCAAGATATTCGAGACGCCGTCGAATTGGGCTTTATTGCCGGTTTTCCTGAAGACAATACCTTTAGACCCCTCGCCTCCTTAACCCGTGAGCAACTTGTATCAATGGTCTTGGAAGCCTTGAGAACATTGCCCGACGTTGAATTAACCATTCCAACTCAGGCAACCCAAAATCCGTATCCCGATGTCTCAGCATCGCGATGGAGTGCGGCTAAGATTCAATTTGCTCGCTCAGCCAATATTGTCAGCGGCTATCCTGATGGCACCTTCCGCCCGACGCAAGCCGTGACTCGTGCCGAGCTGATTGCCATTCTCCGCAGAGCCGCCGAATATGGCAAATCGCTTCAGTCCCAGAGCAACACGCTTGAAGCGACTCAAGATCCAGCTCAGTTTGCAGATACGTCTAATCATTGGGCGGCGTCACTAATTACGGAAATGTCTGCGTATTGCGGCGTGGCATCTCCCTATAACGAACAGGGCACCAACTTTTTACCCAACCAATCGGCTCAGCGCAATTATGCCGCCGCAGCGACCCTCCGGCTGGTGAGGTGCTTGCAATCTGAGGAGGAATAATACCAATTTCCGATTTTGGATTTCCGATTTTGGATTGATGGGCGCAAGCGCATAGTACTAAACCCTAGATTTCCTAAATACTGGACACTCCTAAATCTTGCAGAATTCCGGTTGCTGCCGCTTCCCCAGTTTCACAGGCTCCTTCCATATATCCCTGAGCATCGTATGAGCAGTGCTCACCCGCGAACCAGATATTGCCAACACGCTCGATTTCTGCGCCGCCAAACTGAGTCCATTGCCCGGTTAAATAGCACGAATACGATCCTCGCTGGTAGTGTTCTCCAGGCCAAAAGGCTCGAATGGCGCGTCCGTCTCGACGTTGGCTAATGCCTGGGTAGAGGTGCTCGACTTGATTCACCAATCGCTGAGCATGATATTCAGAACTCCCTGTGCCGAGTGCTAATCCGTGAAATCCACCCGTGAGGTTGGCAAGCCATCCGGTTGATGCATAGCGGCTGCTCTCCCAAATACTCTGAAAATCTAAGTCTGAGAATGTGGTGGCGGTCGAGTGATATCGCGTGCGCCAGATCGGTTCTCGAAAGGGGGTGAGTAATTTGGTGTGGGTGCCGTATCCGAGCTGCTGAATGGCGTGTTGTTTAACAGGCGGCAGATCGGCGGCGATCGCCACGTCTCGGAGCACGCTAAACGGAATGGCGAGTACGATGCGCTCATAGGCGCGTTCTACACTAGAAAGCCCGGTTTGCAAACTAACTCGATAGCGCCCGTCCGACTGGCGATTGATAGATTCTAAAATCGTGCCTGTTTCAATGTAAGGAGCCAGCGTTTCTGCTAAACGCCGAGGAATCTGTTCGTTGCCACCAACGATGTTAAATCGTTCATCGCTGGTTCCGTAAACACTCCAGGTATCTAGGTTTGTTTGTAAGAGGTGAAGCAAATTCAACGAGGATTGCTCATCTGGTTCGCGACCAAATTCATTCAAATAGGTCACGTGAATGAGCGTCTTGAAGGTGGAGTCGATATCCAATCGCTCAAGATATTCCGTCAAAGAGGTTTGATCAAGCTGAATCGCGATCGGATTCGGTGCGTGGTAGGTGACGTTTTGCGTTCCCAAGCGGCTCAGATCTGATTCCATCTGATGGACGAGCGGTTTAAATCCTTCTAGAATCTGATCGACGCTGAGCATCTGACCGTCAAAAAACCAGGTTTGGGCAATCAATCCTTCGTCAGACTGCTGCAAATCTATAATGTCTAAGCCCAATTCTCGAACGAGCGATCGCAATCGAACATGCCCCGAATCGATAAATTCACCCCCTAACTCAACGGCGATCGCTCTGTCTAGACGGGTATTTGCCGTTTTGAAGCTCCGCATTCGCCCCCCAATACGGGATGTGGCTTCAACAATATCCACCGGAACGCCAGCTTGATGAAGACGATAGGCTGCGATTAGCCCCGCAATCCCAGCGCCGACAATCAAAACCTTGGATTCAGTCTCTATCGTTTGAAACTTGGAAACCAGAGGAATTTTTGGGGCGATCGCCTGTGCACCCACCCCTGCCGTTAGCGCTAAACTTCCCTGAAGAAATTTCCGTCGTGAGATCTGATGCGCCAAACGATCGCGTACATCGTCGGTTGAAATGTTGTACTTAATCGAGATTTGCGCGATCCGATAAGCATTTTGCAGCAGATTCGTGAGAATAGTTCTAGACATACAGATCTTCACGAGATAATGAAAATAAGACGAACCTCAACAACGGCCACTCTATTCAGGAAAATTCATCAAGTAGAGATTCAATCAATCTATGAATCCAATAGATCTATAGCAATCCCAAAGCAATTGCGGTAGAAGCCAAAGGGGTTTGGGGACTTCGTCTCCAAGAAGGGGCAACGCCCCCTCCACCCCCTCTTACGAATCATTTAGGACTGCTATAACGATCCTAAATCGCTTGTGAATTGTGTGTGAGCGGTGGGGCGGGCGACGCCCGCCCCACCGCTCACAACCCATCTGGGATTGCTATAGATCCGAAATTGATAAAGCCTTGATGCTGCTCCGCGCTTAACTTCATTCAAGACGAATCTGCAAATTTATCTTGAAATTGTTGATACTAAACCATACCCATATCTCACCCTGACAGGTGATAACCCAATAATTTGACGAACAGAGGAACTGCTGTGCTGCTATCAAAGGGCTTCGAAGTTGAAATCTACACCGGAACTCCCCAAGGCGACATTCTGGGCTTCTCAGATCAGGTTGTAGCCAACTTAGATGGGTTTACTCGTGAACCCGATACTCGAAATGTCGAATATACAACGGCTCCTCTTTGTCGTTATGAACGGCTTCTGTGTGAGTTGGTGAAGCCCCGGTTGCGGCTTCGATCCTATCTCAAGCGACTGGGGGACTATACCCTCGTTCCGGGCAGCACGTTGTCCTTGGGAGGCAGCGATCGCTTTTATCGTTCTGATCCGGTCAACCCCTATCACGACTATATCGAACGGACCTACGGAACCGATGTCGTGACCGCCAGTATCCACATTAATATCGGCATTGACGATCCTGAAACGCTGATGCGGGCCTGTCGTCTAGTCCGTGTCGAAGCACCTTTATTCTTAGCCCTGAGTGCTTCGTCTCCATTTTTAGACGGAAAAGCAACCGGATACCACTCCACACGCTGGCAAGTTTTTCCCAAGACTCCAGCCCATGTTCCCCTATTTGAATCCCATGCTCACCACATTGCCTGGATGAATGAGCAGATTTCCCAAGGAGCCATGCAGAATGTGCGGCATCTGTGGTCATCGGTGCGACCGAATGGCGATCGCCGTCCCTATACTCTCAATCGCCTAGAACTCAGAATCTGTGATTTGGTGAGCGATCCAGTCAAATTACTGGCAATTACTGCCCTACTCGAAGCTCGCCTCCTTCAGCTGTTGGAGCATCCAGAGTTAGATCCGTTAGAGAGCAGTTCCCTGCCATCAGCAACGCGCTCAGACGATCTCGTTGATTTAACTGACGCCAACGAGAAAGCAGTGTCAAAACTCAGCCTAGATGCCGAATTAAGACATTGGCGTGACGGCAGCAGCATTTTGGCGCGAGATTGGATCGAAGAGATATACCAAGAGGTGTGGGCAACCGCAAAGGCAAACGGTATTGGCTGTTTTCTGTCACCACTCAAGAAAATCTTGAGAGAAGGCAACGAAGCGCAGCGCTGGCTGAGCCTTTATTATCAAGGCATAGACTGCACAAGCATCATGACTCAAGCGATTCAACAATCTGCAGAACAAGAACTCGCCTTAGAAAGTGAGTTGTGTGAGCCCCTCGTTGCCTAGTCCGGGCGAGACTCAGACCGCCCCCTGAGGCCCGAAAATACACGCTATGTATCGATAGACTATAAATTGATGAGCGGTGAATTAAAAAACATCAAAATATCTTGACAAAATTCTCACAAAAATAAAAAAAGCTTGCTTCCTGGTGTCATACATCAGAAATACATATATCTTGTTCATTGTGGGTGCTTTTTACGAATGCGATCGCAGTGCTCGTTAAAGTGCTCGTAAAGCAATGCATCGTGACGATAGCACCATACGCCTGTGCTGCACATTCCGCTGCTTAAGCTGCAAGATAGTGCCCTCTTTGACACACGTCGCGCTAATCTCCATTGATGGTTTTCATATGCCTCAGGTTGTTCTGGTTCAGCCCCAAATTCCGCCAAATACTGGCAACATCGCAAGAACCTGTGCTGCAACCAATACAGAACTTCATCTTGTCGGTCCACTCGGGTTTGAAATTAGCGATCGCCAGCTAAAACGAGCCGGACTCGACTATTGGCCCCATGTCAATCTGCACCAGCATCTCTCGATCGAAACGTTTCAGTCATACCACGCGACTCGGAGTGGCCGGTGGATTGGTTTTAGCACTTCAGGAGTTCATAACTATATCCATTTCAAGTTTCGAGAAGACGATTGGCTACTATTTGGTTGCGAAACCAGTGGATTGCCGCCCGAAGTCTTATCGATGTGCACGTCGACGGTCTATATCCCTATGAGCCAGACCCATGTTCGCAGTCTAAATCTTTCTGTTAGTGCAGCAGTGGGCATATTTGAAGCACATCGACAACTAGGCCATCTGGGCTAAATCTGGGTGTCAAACTCCATTCATCAAAGCATGGAGATGTGCCGATGAAGCGATGATATGGTTTCAAATCAAACGGTCTCTTTAAAATCTTGTTCAAGATTGACGTAATCTGGCCGTTGGTTGTGGAAGATAGCAAACAAATTGGCTACGATGGTTGCTTGCTAGTCATTGGCAGTTACAGTTTCCTACACTACCAAATTGCACAATCTTCGATAAGAAATTTATATGAAAAAAATCCACCTCTAGATCGATAAATTGGGTGCAGGAATTTACCAAATTTAGCTGAGGAAACTATTTTGCGAAGTATTAGTAATCAGCACATTGCTCAGATAAATTCTCTGCTTTAGAGTCAGTCATTTCAGGGAGCACTATGAAATTCAACCGGGCTCAATTTACTGACAATCCTTGAGCAAAGATTGGATAAAGCGAGAAACCTCGAATTCTCGAAATCCTCTTTTTCAATGGGTTCTCGCTCCCGTCACGGGTATTAAATAGCCGCTAGAGATAACGATTCAGAATCTGAAATTCGACTCAATTCTTTTTCTGTAAGGAAGTCTAAAAGAGGGGTTAAACTTACTTTCTAGTCATGAATCAACCTAGAATACAGCGAAGTAAAGGTGTAGATTAGTCTGAGTTGGCTCATATATTAGCTTTACTAAGGCATCTAAGTGTTGAACTTTTTCTTGACTAGTGTAATCTTGTGTAAATCGGAAAAGCGGGGTAATCTTGCCTACGTCATACGATAATGTCAGTGATCTTCCTCGCCTTAAGATTGTGATTTGCATCATTGACTGACACGGATTAGTTGCATCTAGACAGTTAAGCGCTGGTCATTTAGGAGGTCGTTCTTTGAAACGAGCATTTCCGAGGAGGGTAGAGCCCGTTTCCCGCAGTCTATCAGCTGCCGATGCTGTGGCAGAATCGCCACGTCGGGCTCTCCCTGAGGTTAATCGCAGAGTACGCACTTCGGCTGCTATGGTCGGTTTAGCATTGTCTATGGGCGCAGTCGGCGCTCTTATCCCTCGACAAGGAGACGAAGCTGCCGCATCCGAGCCTAGGGCGGGTTGGTTCACAGTTGCCGAAGTTCCTGAGGCACTTAAATCCGAACCTTCCCCTGTCAAAGCCAGTGCTGATCCAGCACCTGTTCGGACTAGTTCTTCTTCGGCGTCTGCGCCGGGTGAGCACATTGTCAGAGAGGGAGAAACTCTTTGGCAACTGTCACGCCGCTATAGCGTTAGCGTTGAGGAAATTCTTGCTGCAAATGGTTTGACTCCAGATTCTATTTTGCGAGTCGGACGTTCGTTGGTGATTCCGGCTAGTTCGCAAAACAGTGGTGCTGTTTCGCGCCAGAGTTCTCCATCTCCGTCTGAGCAGTCTTCCACAGCCGCTCAACCTTCAGTTACTCGTAATCTTGCTCAATTACAGATTTCGACAATTTCAGACTCGTCTCAAAGCGTTATTAAGTCAGGGCAAGAGCAAGCCATGATGACGATGCTAGAGAAGAGAAATCGGCTGAAGAGCAGCTTGGCAGAGTTGCAGCGGACAGAACTGGAGAAATCTAACCCAGAGCAACGCCACCGCAGTCGGCCTGAGACGGCTTTAGAGGTTGAGCCGAATGAGCTGACTGCTAGCGAGGCGAATGAATCTGTAGAATTTATCAGATATCAGGTCGAGCAAGGTGACACGCTGAGTACGATCGCACGATCGCATCAACTTTCTCCAAGCGTCCTAATTGAAGCCAATCAAATCACCGATCCGGATCATCTGAAAAATAATCAGACCCTGATAATACCGAAATTTTCTCCGTCGGCAGAACTTGAACATCCAACTGCGCTAGACAATCAAAGTGACTCAAGTGCTTCGTCGTTTGAGAATCAGTCGATGGATGAACCTGAGTCAGGCGTTGATGAATCAGACTTGATTCATCAGATCAGGTCAGGAGAGACAATTGGGGCGATCGCCAACGTATATGGTATTTCGCAAGAAAAGATTGCTGAAATCAACAAGCTAAATAATCCCAACCTGATTCTTGAGGGTCAAAAGCTTGTGATTCCGTTGGAGTCAGCAGATACCAAGGTTTCTGGTCCTTCGGTAGATTCGCGAGTAGCAGCCTCATCTTTGCCATTCTCTTTGAGTGGTGCAGAAAGCGTAGCAGCAGGTACGCCTGAGCAAGAGAATTCTCCCTCTCTTCCTTTGCACTTAATGGTTGATAAACCCACCCCTCTCAACCAAGTTGGTAAAGCTCGTAGTGGATCAACTCTGTCTGCTGAGAGTGGCGCTGCTAGCTCATATTTAGATATCCCGTCAGATGCGGAGTCATCTCAACCTGCGTCATCTGAAGATATTCAAGCCGTTGCTATTCACGTTGACGACAGACTATCTAACTCAATTTCTCAATCAACTCCCAATCCCTATGTTGAGAATTTGATGTCTGAGATCAGAGCATTGGCAGATCAGTATCGGAGCGATCAGCCGGCGGATGGTCAACAAGGTTCCTCATCGACAGAGGAGCGCATCGCATCGCTACCGTCTTCTTCAGGCATATTGATGCCTTTCATGGGTCAATTGGAATCTTCAGATGCAATCAATCCTGAATTCGATTCTCGACCAGAACAATCGTCAGGCTCTCAGATTACGTCGCCACCCTCTGTTGAGCAACGCCAAGCCACTGCGATCGCAGATGCATCTGAATCATCAACCGACTCGCCGTCTAACCAAATTGCAACTGCGCCCCTAGGTTCTCAAAACTACGTCCCTCTGCGTGAACCGATTACAGGGCGGATGGTATCTCCAGAGCTGCCTCCCATGCCTGGCCCTGAGAACTATTTGCCTGAAGGTTCGCCGATCTTTGAGGGATATCGTTGGCCTGCTAGAGGAGTTTTAACATCCGGTTATGGCTGGCGTTGGGGGAGAATGCATCGCGGAATCGACATTGCAGCCCCCGTCGGGACGCCTGTTTTTGCAGCGGCGCCTGGAACCATCGAGTTCTCTGGCTGGAATTCTGGTGGATACGGCAATATGGTCGACATCCGCCATCCTGATGGTAGTAAAACACGCTACGCCCACAATAGCCGCAACTTAGTTCGAGCAGGGCAGCGAGTTGACCAGGGTCAACAAATTGCTGAGATGGGCAGTACCGGATATAGCACCGGGCCTCACGTTCATTTTGAGGTTCATCTTCCTAATCAAGGAACGGTCAACCCAGTCGCTTATCTGCCTCAAAGAGGGCGGTAGACTTGGAGATATGGATGCGCCTTCTCGCGGAGGTGTCATCGTCTGTTTCTGGAATGACGGATAGTCTGATGCAGGCATTTTCTCGCAATCAAGAACAATAGTTCTTTGCTGGCTTCTTATAATTTTTCTAAGAGGCAATGGAATGTTACTGCATCAGACCTTGCACATTTATGGGAACGAAGCTTCACTTTGACCGATTCAGTATGTTATTTTGGAAAAGCTGAAAAATTTCTGTCCTGAACATCAGGTCAGTGCTGTTTTAAGAAAACGCTCTTTTATAAGTCTGGCTCAGTAGCTCAGTGGTTAGAGCAGGGGACTCATAAGCCCAAGGTCGCAGGTTCAAATCCCGCCTGAGCCATTTATAGCAACTGTCACAGTTCTTTGTGCGGTTGCACGCAAGATAGCTCCCCTAGTCTTGGTTTCAGGCAGGAGTCATGTCCTAAGCTGTCTGGCTAACGCTGTATATATATAGCGAAAGTAGACTTTATCGGAAATATAGCGGTATGCGCTTGAGGAAGCTTGTTGCAGGATTGTTGCAATCAGTACAGCATCAGTGCAGCCACGGAATGAGCCTGTCGTTCTACGTCGCGGCTTAAGTCGACAATGTCTTGCTTACACCAAGGGTGCACATTGATGAGCGGGTGAGCCATAGTTGAGTGGCGAGTTCCTGCTTATAAATTGCGTATGCGACCCACGATTTCCCAGACGGATGTACCTCATATTGTAGAAGACGGTACGGAAGATGAGACTAGGGGCGATCGCCCTTCCCGTCATATTCCTACTCAGCTATCTGATTCAGACTATGCTGCCGCTCTGGATAATCTAGTGCTGACCTGTGTGGATGTCGTATTGGTGCATCAGCAATCGGTGCTGCTTGTAAAGCGCGATCGCCTCCCTCGAAAAAGCTGGTGGATACTTGGGGGACGAATGATACCGGGAGAAAGCCCCCGACAGGCTGCCCAGCGAAAAGCGACTATTTAGGATCGCTATATCGATAAATATGTACTCACAGAAGCCAACAATCTCCCTAAAATTTTTCAAAAAAATAGATTGACTGAAACATTTTTGATGATCTCCTACTGATCTTTTAGTGATCTAATAAATTGACAACAGGCTTCTCAATGTAAATTGATCGAGCTTTTGAGTAGAAAAATGAATAGACTCCAAGCAGATATAATCTTATAAATGTATACGGGTATGAAGCTTTAAAGAGTCTCGGGAACCTAGCCACTCAAAAGAAAGTCGATAAGCGGTTCAGCCATTTTTAGGGGCTCTCAGCCATCCTTCCACCTTTATTTATTTCTGATCAGACGCGACCAAATTCTTTAAATCCGCCTTAGTTAGAGGAGTCATCTTAAAAAAATGAGTTGACCTTTCTCAAGGTACTTCACTAATATTAAAAGCGGTTAGGCTTTATTTCTGAGTCAAATAAACTTTGGCAGAAGCAAATTCACCCTGTTCTCAGAATTCACCGTTGCCTTGATTGTCAGAATAAATACAGCATTTAATCTTGGTTCTTGAAAAATCGTGTGGCATTGTGAGGTGTTATGTCTCGAATCGTTGATCCAACCGTCCCAGCAGCCGAATTTCCTAATGCCGAGGGCGGGCTTGTTATTCAAGGCTTTGAGAATCAGCCCAATCGCTTCAATGGGTCACTCAATAACGACACGATTATTGGTGGCAATGCTGATGATTCGGTGGATGGCGTTGATGGGGCAGACTTGATCTTTGGTCTGGGCGGCGACGATTTATTATTTGGCGGGCCTGGAGATGACTTCATCGATGGCGGTGACGATGCCGACATTATTCGCGGAGATGAGGGTAACGATCAACTCTTTGGAGGGCTAGGAGACGATCAACTGCAAGGAAATGCCGGTGACGATCGCATTCGCGGGGGGGCTGGATCAGACGACTTGCAGGGCGCAAGCGGCGACGATCGATTGAGAGCCGGTGGCGGAACGGATGAGGTTCGTGGCGGTGGTGGTAGCGATCTAATTTTTGGAGGGCCTGGCAGCGATAGGATTCGCGGCGGCGGCGGCCCTGACGAGATTCGCGGCGGCGGTGGCCCTGATCAGATTTTCGGCGGGGGTGGCCCTGATCAGATTCAAGCCAATGCGGGTCGCGATGATGTCCGCGGGGGCGGCGGCGATGACCTGATTGAAGGAGGGTTGGGTCCGGATGATCTGCACGGAGGGCCAGGAGATGACACCCTAGTCGGTGGGCGAGGGCAAGACACCCTCATCGGCGGTGGCGGATCGGATACGTTTCAATTTGAATTCTTCACTGGAAACAATGGAGAGCCGCAGATTGGCCCAGTGGATGAAATTCGTGACTTTAGACCGGGTGAAGACGTGATTCGAATCGGCGGCATCGGCAATGATGCAGAAGTCGTCTATGATCCTGAAACGGGTCTGCTGTCGGTCAACGGCATTGATGTTGCTCGGCTCGATCGCAACTTGAACATTACCGATGATAATTTTGAATTCTTCTAATTATAGCCTTACGCTCTCACGTTAGGACGCTGAACGTGTGTAGACCCCGCGCGCCGCGCGGGGTCTACACACAAACCTGAGCCCGTAGGGCTATATTGAGCGTCCAATTTAAGTCAATTGCTGATTTGCGTGCTAGCAAATGACAGGGAATGCATCTATCCAGACACCTCAAGCCAATGATTCATTTCACCCAACATCGCCTGTGGATGCATCGTCCTACGAGTCAATGGGCATGGCGCTGCATCGGCAGGGGAAATGGGGCGCTGCTGCTCACCACTATTGTCAAGCGATCGCCCATCGGCCTAGTGCTCCACGTTACTTTAATCTAGGCGTTGCCTATGATCAGCAGGGGCGGCTTGATGAAGCGGTGCGGTGCTATTCTCAGGCGATCGCTTTAGCACCCGATTACGCAAATGCCTACAGTAATTTAGGCTGTGTCTGGCTGAAGCAGGGCAAACTCAGCGATGCGATCGCCATTTTTCAACAGGCGATCGCCCGCTTCCCTAGCGCATCACTGCACAACAATTTGGGGCAAGCACTGTACGCAAACGGGCAAATTGATGCTGCAATTGCGGCGTATCACAACGCCATTCACATGCAGCCTGATTTAGCCCAGGCTCATTTCAATTTAGGATGCCTTTGGCAGCAGCAGCGGCACGATTTGGAGGCGATCGCCTGCTTTGAGAAAGTAATTCAGTATGACCCAGACCGGGTTGCTGCCTATAGTCGGTGTGGGCAACTCTTGTTTGACCAAGGACGTTTTTCCCAGGCAATGACCTATTGGCAGCAGGCGATCGCGCGTCAGCCCGCCTTTGTCGATGCCTATTGCCAGCGCATTGATTCCACCCTCCAGTCGTCTGATGCGCTCGACCAAGTCAGGATCGCATGTGTGCAGTTTCTGACTGCCTTGCGCCGCACGCCAATGGGCACGGAGGCACCCCATTATCTGGCCCAAACCTACCATCGGCTTGGCGATTTGCTGGCTGATTATGGCGGCATTGAACAGGCAGAAGCCTATTACCGCAAAGCCCTCCAGATCGAGCCTCAAAACGGCGAACTCTGCTATAAACTCGGCGATTGCCTTGCCCACCAGCAGCGATTTAATGCGGCATTGATGGTCTATCACATCGCTCTGATGCAGCAGCCCAACTATCCTGGGCTTCATGCCCGTATCGGGTATAGCCTTGAACGACAACAGCGATTTCAGCAGGCAATTGGCTACTATCAAACTGCGTTGCGATCGCCCGCCCCAAAGCATACCGCCAATATATTCTCAGACGTAAATTCCTCGTCCTCCTTCGAGGTTCCGACTCGCATCTATAGGGCAACTCGTGCTTGGGTTGCTGCAACGAAACAAGAAGGAGTGACCTATGTGCCTGTCGTTTGGGGGAGCGGGCAGCGCCTAGATATTCCGATAGGCGATCGCGTGCAAGTCCGTGATCGGCGAGATGCGAATGACGTAGGATTTGATCCAACAGACTGCATCCTGCTTGATTCATCATCGAATACTCTAAAGCCTGATCCCCTCTGTGGCGGAGTGACATGCCAGTCCTGCATGGCGCGTCTTCGCAGCGAGTTTGAGCCAGTTCAGTGTCGAGACGGCGTATATCGGTGTTCTCGAACAACGCCGCTCGATGGGCTGCATCCGCCGACCTTTGTGGTAACAATTCCGGACGGGCGAGCTTGGATTGCGCCGCAGCAAAATTCATGGAAGGTTTGCAACGGCATTGCGATTATCACGCCGGATGGATCGCTGTTATCAGATCTCTCGCGGAGCTATCCCTGGTATTTGCCGGGGTGCGATCGCCACGACCCGAGACGGCATCGATTCTTTCAACTCGATAATCCGCCGCCCGTTGAATGCATCTCTGGACGAGTCGCCGTCTTATCCGGGCTGTCCGGGCATGTCTATTACCACTGGATGGTCGATGTGCTCCCCCGCGTTGAAATCTTGCGCCGAGGCAAACTGGACTTGACTGAGATCGACTATTTTGTGGTAAACAACGTCAATCAGTCGTTCCAGCGAGACACGCTAGCGATGCTTGGACTCTCACCCGAGAAACTTATTTGCAGCGATCGCCATCCCCATATCCAGGCAGACGAGTTGGTCGTGCCATCCTTTCCGGGACACCTAGACTGGGTGCCCTTAGAAACGTTGAATGTCGTACGGCAGATGTTTACAAAAGCAGTCGATTCTACTCCAGATCCTACGCCGACAGATTGCCCAAAACGGCTTTATATCAGCCGGTCAAAGGCTCGCTATCGTCACGTCTTAAACGAAACGGAGGTGATTGACCAACTCCAACCCCTTGGCTTTGTACCTGTTGTCCTAGAGTCGCTGCCCGTCGACCGTCAGATTGAGCTATTTGCTCATGCCGATATCATCATTTCGCCCCACGGTGCCGGACTTACTAACCTCATATTTTGCAAAACCGGGACTCAAGTGGTCGAACTAACCTCGCCCCACTACGTCCGTACTGACTACTGGGTGATTAGCCATCAACTGGGACTGTCTCACTATTTCATCCAAGGAGAGAGATTTGAATGTCATCCGTTGAGGCAAATTATGTACCAAAATCCGCTCACTGAAGATATCCTGATATCCAAACAGTCTTTATGTGCGGTCATGCAGTACCTGGCTCTGTGACTTGATAACTATGCATACCCATGTCTTAAACGATGCGATTACTGCGTGTGAGCAAGCTCTACAGCCACCATTCCGGTCGGCTGAATTTATGTCAGCCTGTCAGCGTTTGGGAAACATGCTTCAGGGCATGGGGCGATTTGAAGACGCAACCCTCTGGCATACGCAGGCATCATCGATTCAGCCAAATTTAGCGCAGGTCTATGCGGGAGTTGGGCGAATTTATATTTTGCAGCAGCAGTGGCACGCGGCAGCCGACGCCTTTCAAAAGACTCTCAGCCACGATCCGCGCTTCGCAGAAGCCTACTGGAAGCTCGGTTCGATCGCGGTGCAGGTGGGACGGCGCGATCGCGCCGTGATGTATTGGTATTATGCTCTCGCACTGGAGCCGCACAAATCAACAACGGACGGGCATGTCCGACTGGGGAACTCGCTGCTCAAAATTGGACAGATTGATCAGGCATTAGTCTGTTATCGTCGCGCCATTCAACTGGATGCTGACTACGCCCCCGCCTATCAGCAGATGGCTCAGGTCATGACACACCAAAATCGGTGGGATGACGCGATCGCCATTTATCAGCACGCCATCAATCACACGGCCAATCCGGGATGGGCCTATTATGAATTGGGCACCCTGTTTCGCCAACGCGGGCAAACCGACGAGGCAATCTCCGCGTTTCAACACTCGATTGACCAGGATCCTGATTATCCGTGGGCACGCCACGACTGGGTTGAACTATTGCTGGCACGTGGTGACTGGCAGGAGGCGATCGCGCTTTCTCACGCAACGATTGCCAACCACCCGCATCCGTGGGCCTATACTCAACTGGGTCGGGCTTTGGCGAGCATGGGGGATCGATTTGGGGCGATCGCAGCTCATCAAACCGCCTGCGATCTGCGAGGCTGGCACGCCTGCAAACAACGAGACTATCAGTTTACGCAAGACTGGTTTTCTCACAACATTCCCATCTGGGCTGACCATCTCCAGGAACTAGTGAATGCACCCGATATTCATGCATTAGAAATCGGCAGCTTTCAAGGCATGTCTGCCTGCTGGCTATTTGATCAGGTGCTGACGCATCCATCTGCCAGTCTTACCTGCATTGATCCTATCTTTCAACCAGAATTTGATCTCAATCTTGCAAAGACAGATGCATCCAATCGAGTTACCCGCTTAGTCGGAAATTCTCATCAAATTTTGCCCACCTTGCCCCCCCAGTCATTTGACCTTGTTTATATTGATGGGTGTCATCTCGCAGACTATGTTTGGCAGGATGGAACCCTGTCCTGGAGACTCCTCAAGCCTGGAGGGATTCTGATCTTTGATGACTATCATTGGACGGATCCCAACTATCCGGGGCAAGACCCTAAAATCGGCATTGATCGGTTTTTAGAGTCCGTCCAATCTCACGTTCGTATTTTGCATCGCGGCTATCAGATTATTGCCCAGAAGGCATCTACACCATGTTAAATCACCTCAAACAGTATTTTTTACGGCGACGCGGCGCTCATGCTGAGGGTAATTATTCAGGATCTGACGATGCTGTTATTCCCATCTCTCAAGCCTTTTTATCGACCCAGTTGACTCAAGGTGAGTCTGATCATGAGCCGTCTTCCCGAGCGTCTTATGAAGCATCTGAGAGGGGCGTGATGTCTCCATCTCCCACCGTAGAATTAGAGCTGCGACAGGGGGAGGTGTTTGCCGCTCAACAAAACTGGGCTAAATCGATGCATCACTACCGACGAGCAGTCGAGCTAGCCCCCATGCTGGCGATCGCCCATCAAAAGCTGGCAGAGAGCCTCGAACAAAATGGGCAGCTCAACGAAGCAGTTGTCCACTATCGACACGCCATTCAGCTCAATACCCGCCTTGAGTCTTATAACGGTAACGGAACGGGCATCGTTCAAGCCCCAG
Organism: Elainellaceae cyanobacterium; assembly: GCA_051117335.1. Classification (GTDB taxonomy): domain Bacteria; phylum Cyanobacteriota; class Cyanobacteriia; order CAZCXK01; family CAZCXK01; genus DBGGTD01. The sequence continues at coordinate 158,373 of JBNPEB010000005.1, read as the reverse complement.
CGTCTGAACCGCTCTCAGCAGGCGCCGAAGAGCAGGTGAATCAAGCGGCTGAGTTATGTCAGCAGCATCAATGGGACGAGGCGATCGCCCTCTGTGAAACCCTTTACAAACACTATCCTGCGTCTGCAACAGTGCATAAAATTTGGGGGACTGCGCTTCAAGGACGTGGAGAAACTCAGCAGGCAATGGAGCGCTATCAGCAGGCGATTCAGCTTCAGCCCACCTATGCCGAAGTCTACGCAAATCTAGGCAACCTTCATGCCCAACAGCACCAGTGGGACTCTGCCATTCAGCACTATCAGCGGGCGATCGCCCTCAAACCCGGGTTTGCAGGAGCCTACCGCAACCTTGCGAAAGTCTGGAGCAAACTAGACAAACCCAGACTGGCCGCAGAATGCTGGTATCAAGCCCTCATTCTAGAGCCTGACCACGCGACGCCTGCTCAATATCTCACCGTGGGCAATGAACTCATGCAGCACGGGCAGCTCCAGCAAGCGATCGCCTGCTATCGTCGTGTGGTGGAGCTGGATGAAACATTTCCGGGCGGGCTGCTCAATCTAGCGGAAGCCCTCTCTCAGCATGGGCTTTGGCAAGAGGCGACAACCTGCTACCGCAAGGCAATGCGTCTGCATGGGGCCTATCAAAACGGCAAGCACGGTATGATGCCCGCCTCCAATGGAGGAACCTCCCAATCCGAATCCATGGCATCCCAAGCCAATGCGGAATCATCCGTGCGCCCTGCTTCTACCCCTTATTCTCACCACATCCAGCAATACGCCCAAGACCAACAGTGGGAGCAGGTGCTAGCCATTGTCGAGCAGGGCTTGCAGCATCTCGAACCGGAAGCCGCGACGCTCTATCAACACCAGGGAAAGGCTCTTCGCGCGCAAGGAAAAGTTGACGCAGCCATCCAGTGCTACCGCAAACTGGCGACCCTCCAACCCGACTCAGCAGAAACCTTTGCGAACCTGGGCAGCCTCTATGCTCAGCAACAGCAGTGGCAACGAGCGATCGCCTCCTACCAACGGGCGATCGCCATTCATCCTAATTTTGCGGGGGTGCATCGTAATTTGGCGCGAGTCTGGACCCAAACCGGACATGCGGATGCTGCCGCAGAATCCTGGTATCGGGCATTATCTCTTGAACCCAGTTGGGCAACAGCTGAGGAGCATTTTTCGTTAGGAAATACGTTGGTCGCGCAGGGCAGGTCAGAGTGGGCGGTGACGTGCTATCAGCAAGCCCTAAGCCAAAATCCTCGCTTCACGGATGCCTACCATCAGCTCGCCACGATTCTAGAGCAGCAAAATGATTTGTCTGCGGCTGAAGCGTGCTATCAGGCGGCAATTCACCACAATTCTGACGATACAGAATCATACTTCCAGCTAGGACGGATTCTGTCGAGTCAAAAACACCGCTGGAAGGATGCCGTCCGATATTATCAGCAGGTTGTCAGCTTAGATCCCCAACACCTAACGGCGCACTTAAACCTGGGACATCTGCTCACCCGCCAAGGGGAATGGTATGCAGCGACGATCTGTTTACAAAAAGTAGCCGACCTTCAGCCCGATCAATGGGATGCCCACCATAATCTAGGTGATATCCTTCTCAAGCAACAGCGGTGGGAGGAGGCAGTTCAAGCCTATCATCGCGCGATCGCCCTGAATCCAACCATTTCGTGGTCATACAATAATCTGGGGGATGCTCTACTTCAGCTTGAGAAATGGAGCGATGCTGCAACCGCGTTTCGACAGGCGATCGCCCTTCATCCAGAGTTTCACTGGAGCCATTACAATCTGGGCGAAGCGCTCGCCAAACTAAGCGATTGGGACGGGGCGATCGCTGCCTATCAGAAGGCTCTAGAGCTTCAACCCGAGACGTCCCTGGCTCGACGTAAGCTAGCCGACGCCCTGCGATTGAGATGTCAGCGTGATTCTCAAGCCGCACTCGATTACTACCGTCAAGCGATGCAGGCCGATCCGTCTGATTCCCAGAGCTATCATGGCGCTCTTGATTTAGATCCCAATAATGCTGATCTCTATGTCGGACTTGCCCACTCGCTCAGGCAAAAACGCGATTTAGAGGGTGCAATTGTTTTTTATCAGCTTGCCCATCAGCTTAACCCTGATGATTCTAAAATTATCGGTTGGATTGATGAAGTACGAGCAGAGCAGACCGGCTCCGTCAGTTCTTCCGTATCTCACGATGTCAAGAAAGATAGCAAGTCTCAATCATCTACGCCTCTGAGCTTGATGCATACCAACGCCCAACCCTTCAAGCTTGCTCAGGCTGATTTCAAGCAGGCCGATGACTACATCACGTTGGGTAAAACGCTGCATCGGCAAGGACGCATTCAAGAGGCGATGCAGGTCTATCGTCAGGGGCTTGAGACCTTTCCCGACTCGCCCGGTCTTCTCCACCATCTGGGTGCTGCGTATGCCGATCTTCAGCACTGGCAACAGGCGATCGCGCTCTATCGCAAGACGCTAGAGATGACGGATACATCTCCCGTTGTCCATCATCACCTCGGCAAAGCATTGGCAAAACTGAAGGATTGGGAGGGTGCAATTTGTGCCTATGAACGGGCGATCGCCATTAATCCTCATCATGCCAACTATTACTGCAATCTGGGCTTTGCTCGAATGAAGAAGGGAGACTGTGATCAGGCGATTTCTGCCTTCAGAAAAGCCGTCGAACTCCGTCCTCAACATTATTCACTTGCATATCGTCCTCTTCAGCAACTTCTCGCTCAAAAAGCCCAGCTTGAAGCCGAACAACTCCGCAACCAAAGTCTGACCTTTAGCCAAACTGACTTTGAAGGCTGCTTAGATGGAGTCACGAAACATGGAGTGTTTGGATGGGCGCGACACAAGACGGATTCCGACAAGGTTGTGTTTGTTGATATCTTTGTGGGCAACAACCTGATTGGTACATTCCCAGCCAACAAGTTTCGCCAAGATCTGGCAGATGCCTTCCAAACCCACGGCTGTCATAAGTTTGAGGCAAAGCTTCCTCCGTCCATTACCAGTGATGGTCCCGTTGAAGTGAGTGCCAAAATCAGTGAAAACGGTCAATCTCTCAAAAAGTCACCCGCTACCGTTATCTTGGGGACGCGAGGGAAAAAGCATTCCGCAGAGGGCGGCAATCTGATTGCGGCTAATCAGTTGGTTTACCGTAAACCTCGTCTCCCCTCACGCCCGCCTCAATTAGAGAATCCGCTCGTTGCAATTATCATCTTGAATTTAAACGGTGCCAACCTGATAAAGGAACTGTTTAATTCTTTTGTGATCTACAACTCGTATGAGCCCATCGAATTTATTGTGATTGACCACGGGTCAACGGATGACAGTGTTTCGGTGTGCAACCAGTGGTCTGAAACATTACCCATCACTGTGATCGCGCGCGGCAAAAATTATTCGTTTTCTGCCTCGAACAACTATGCAGCCAGTCAAACGGATGCACCCCTACTGCTGTTTATGAATAATGACCTCACCCTCTGCCAAGACATTATTCCTGAACTGGTTGAACTCACCCACGATAGAAATGTGGGCATCATTGGTGCCAAGCTATTTGATATTGTTTCAGAGCGTTCCCTTGCCCACCCTCCGATTCAGCATCTAGGCGTCCAGTTTGACTTCTACTCGCAGAATGAACCGTGGTATCCGTTTGAAGTACGATATGCGCCGCAGATGCTGGGTTTACAGTCTATGTCATGGCGAGTGCCGGTTGTCACAGGAGCGCTCATGATGTGTCGTCATGATGATTTTCGAGCAGTAGGCGGTTTTAACGAAGCCTATTTCTATGGCTACGAAGATGTGGATTTGTGTCTATCCTTTCAGCGAGTGCTTAGTAAAGACATTATTTCTGCGAACTACCTGAGCGCATTCCATCATCGAGGCTATTCTCGTTTTAGTGGAAAGCTGTCTGATGCCTTCATGAAGCGAGTCCTCAACAATCGTAATGTGATCGAACAGCGCTATGGCTACTATGTTCGTCGCCAGCACTTAAACGATTTCTTTGAAAAAGGAATGTATTGGACGTCTCACCCGCTCAGAGTCGGGTTTGTCGTCACCGATGCAAGTTTATCCACTGCGGCAGGTGACTACTTCACTGCGGCAGAGCTTGGAGAAAAACTGGTTCGAGAATTTGGCTGGGAAGTTTTTTATTTGTCAGAAGGGGAGGAATGGTATGACCTGACGGCCTTAGATGTGGTCGTTGTGATGCGTCACGAGTATGATGTGCGACTGATTGAAAATGCGAAGCCAGGTCTCGTTAAAGTGGCATGGGTACGGAATTGGTTTGAAGTTTGGGGGACTAGCGCATCCGCAAGCAACTATGACTGTTTTTGGAGTTCGTCACGACGCGGGGTTGAATACCTGGAAAATCAAGTCTCTCAGCCTGTATTACTTTTACCAATTGCTACCCAGAGCGATCGCTTCTCCAATGCCCAGCCTCGTGATGCCTATCAGTCAGACTACTGCTTTACGGGTAGCTTTTGGAATTCGCCTCGTGAGATCATGGATCTTTTGAACCCTGAGAATCTTTCGTTTGACTTTGCTCTTTATGGCTACAACTGGGAAAAAGTCGACAAATTTAAGCCCTACTATCGAGGAGCGTTACCCTATTCAGAACTGCCGAGCGTGTATGCGTCAACTAAGATAGTCATAGATGATGCCAATCTCGTTACCAAAGATTGGGGTTCTGTAAATTCTCGCGTCTTTGATGCGATCGCCACGGGTGCACTCGTGATTACCAATGGCAAGCTCGGCAGCGATGAAGTCTTTGCAGGACTCTTACCCACCTATGATTCTCAAGAATCATTAGAACAGTTGCTGACTGAGTATTTGACAGATGACGTCAAGCGACAGTCCCGAGTGGCAGAACTTCAGCAGATCGTTCTCGAACACCATACCTATCGCCATCGGGCTCATACCGTATTTGCGGCATTGAAGAATAAGATGAGCCAAACATTCCGAGTCAGCATCAAAATCGGAGTGCCCCGGTGGGAGGTTGCCGACGAATGGGGAGACTATCATTTTGCGATCGCTCTCAAACGCGCGCTAGAGCGTCACGGGCATTCCGTGCGAATCGATATTTTGCCAGAATGGGAGACATCCCATTCCTATGGTGACGATATCGCGATTACTCTGCGGGGGCTGAGCCACTATCAGCCCAAACCCTATCACATTAACATCATGTGGAATATTAGCCACCCCGATAAGGTGACCTTAGATGAGTATGAGCAGTTTGACCATGTGTTTGTAGCATCCGATCGGTATGCGATAGACCTCCAGGAAAAAGTATCCGTGCCCGTGCAGTCACTCTTGCAGTGCACCGATCCGTCTGTGTTCTATCCCGATTTTGAGGCGTCTGATGTGGATGGATCTGGCGCGTGTGGAAACGTTCTATTCGTTGGCAATTCTCGCAAAGTCTATCGAAAAATCGTTCGGGATGCCGTTGAGTCTGGGTTGGAGATGCAGGTATATGGCACAAACTGGGAGGAATTTTTACCTCCCCATTATCTGAAAGGGCAGTATATCCCCAATCAACAGTTGCGGCGATATTACACCAACTGCGGCGTTTTGCTCAACGACCACTGGGATACCATGCGCCAAATGGGGTTTCTCTCAAATCGGCTGTTTGACGCTGCGGCGTGTGGAGCCGTTATTGTGTCTGACTCAATTCCTGGTTTAGACGCCGTGTTTGGCACCCATGTGATCACCTATCAGGAGGCTCAAGAACTACCCGAACGGGTGCAAATGGGGTTAAATCAACGTGAACAGACACGGGGCGATCGCCTTGCGTTTGCTGAGCATATTCGCAGATATCACAGTTTCGACCAGCGGGCGCGGGATATTTTGACCGTTATCCAGTCACTCCATGAGGAAAAGATGAATCATTTATCTATTGTCTAGAAGTTGTCTAGAACTACTGGATAGGCATCAATAAACAAGCAATCCTTCATCCTAATCTGACGCTATGCATCCAGAATCGTCTTCTCCAACGAATTCTAAGCCTGCCCCTGAGATTAAAAAAGTCCAGGTCGGATGTGGACCTCACAATATCCTGCCGGGATGGTGGAATGTTGATATTCGTTCCTTTCCAGGCATTGATCAAGTCATGGATGTCACCCAACCTTGGTCATTTCACGATCTCGATTATGTGTATGGAGAGCACTTTTTAGAACACCTGGATTTGGCGGGAGCGATCGCCTTTCTGAATCACGCGTGGCAAAGTTTACGACCCGACGGGATTTTACGACTTTCAACGCCGTCTCTAGAATGGGTACTTTCAACGCATTTTTCGTTATCTGAACCAAACCTAGACAAACGCATTGTATCGACGTTCCAGATTAACCGAGCCTTTCATGGATGGGGACACCAATTTTTGTATTCCAAAGAGCTTTTAACGTCACTGCTCGATCATGTGGGCTATTATCTCATCACCTACTGTGAGTATGGCTCCAGCACCCATTCAACATTAAGCGGGCTAGAACGGCACGGGGGGTATAGTAGCGCAAACGGCTATCCAAGCGTTTGGATTGTGGAAGCCAGTAAATTGGGCGATCGCTCAGACTCGAAATTGGCCACCTATCAACGATTTGTGAACGAAAACTTTTTGAAATACCTGGAAGTAGGCCACTAATCAGCATGAGCGTTAATTAGGACTAAAAACAACAAAATCTTGATAGAGAGCACTATTAGTTTGTTGCTGACCGCACCAATAGCCATAGTCAATCTGCCGAATCGTCATGCCATTTTGATGCAACACATCTCTCACCCACTGCTCCTCAAAGGCGATCGCATGAAGGGGATCATCCGCATTATGGTAACGAGCATATGGGGTTAGCTTAAACGGCAACGATAATTTACTTTTATTCTCATCAATCAGCCCCCGCCGCTGATCGGTGATTAAGAAAAAAGTTGCACATACCCGACCGTCTGGAAGTAACAGGGTTGGAAAGCAACTCACATAGTTTTCAATTTCATCGGGCAGCATATGCGTAAAAACGCTCGTCAGCACAACCAAATCACTCCTATTCACATAATTCTCTAATTTAATGTCGTGTGCTTTAACTGAGCCCGCAGGATTGTAGCGAGAATTATAGATATCAAGATATCCAAAACTTACGTGATCGGTGCTGAGATTGGCCTGACACCAGGTTACATGTCTTTTTAGAATATCGAATCCGTGATACTGCCCCTTAAAGTCTCCTCGAAGCAGGGCATGAGCCAAGCGACCATATCCACTGCCAATATCAATAATCGATGTTTCACTGTGGAGTCCTGCGATGGTTTTTAGCTTTGCAACTAACCCATCTCCAATCGTAATAAACGCTGCATCATCTTCCTGCATGAACCGTAGATCTTGGGGCGGCAGAGGAAGTGGTTTCATGGCATTAACCTGCTTTGGTATTAATCGTTGATCGTTCCGGCGATGATCTCATGGACAAGTTGTTGCCAGGGGTCTGATTGGCTCAACTGATACGAATCAAAGGTCGAACCATATTCTGCACAATATCGCTTAAATTGTTGAACCCAATCATGAATGATCGCCGTAGATGCCCCATTCGAGTATGTCAGCGATTGTTTTAACGCGTTAGCCGTTGCTGTGAAATTGTCACTATCATAAAGCCGCCACGCGCTCCACACCAAGCTTTGATACCGAGATTGATGTTCTAGTGCCTGCACCTGACTAGGCAAATCAGGACGAGAGAAAAAATCTGATAACACAATGTTTAACTCATCAACCTGTTGACCGACATTCCGAGACGCATTACGCTCATGCTGACGGTACATCACCGTCGATTGCTGCACCCAATCAGCCTGACACCCTGCGATCGCCAACCGCAGCGCCAAATCGACATCTGATACATAGTGAAACTGCTCTCTAAACCCATCAACGCGGTCGAGCCACTCGCGTCGAAACAGCATAGCTCCCAAAAAGACAGGCTTCCACACAATCCAAGCTGCCTGATCAAGCGTGGGTATTCCTAGCCAGGGCTGCACCGCAGACAAGACCTGACCGTGCTCATCCGCAATTTGCCAGCCGCTATTCACCCATCCTAATTGGGGCTGTGTTTCCAGACAGCTAACTTGACCCTCCAATTTTTGAGGATGATAGCAATCATCTTGATCCAAGAAGGCAATCAATCCCCCTTGGGCTACCTGCAACCCTTGATTACGAGCCGCTGCAACGCCTTGATTGAGCTGCCAGCAATAGCGCAGGCGATCGCCATAGGACTGCACAATTTGGCTAGAGCGATCGCTCGACCCATCATCTACGACTATTAGTTCGATATGAGAATAGGTTTGCACTAAAACACTGTCAATGGCGTCAGCAATAAAGCGATCGCCATTAAAGACGGGAATAATGACGCTGACTAGAGGGGGTGTCATCAGGAGCTAGCCATCTCCGCCATACACCAGGCCATCAGGTCACGCCATTCGGGTAAGCCACATAACGCATCCATATTCAGCTCGTCTCCCCAACTTTTTGAGAAAGCCGCAAAACTCTCTGCCCAACTAATAAACGTGTCAATCGACGGATAGGGGCTTTGATGCCAGGATTGTTTCAGATAAGTCACCATTTCGCTGATATGCCCCGTGTAGTAAAGATACCAGGCAATCCACACCGACGTCGAATAGCGAACGTGAGGCTCGATGCGGCGAATAGAGTCGGGTAGCTCAGACCGGGCAAAAAACTGATTGATTACGGCAGTGAGCGATCGCGCTTGAGGAAGCCCTTTGTGCATTGCGCTAGAGTCATGCTGGCGATAGCAGGTGGTGATTTGGGGCAACCACTGAGCGTGGCAGCCCATCAGCGCAAGTCGGAGCACTAAATCGGTGTCTTCAGCGGGCGGAAACCGAGGATCAAAGCCATCAGCCTGTATCAGCCACGATCGCCGAAACATCATGGCACTCGGCAACACGGGCTTCCACTGGAGCCACGCTTCTAGATCAAGGGTCGGAATCGTCTGCCACGGCTCAACATCCATGATGATGTGCCCATGAACATTGACGCGATGCCACCCGCTATGGACAATGCCAAGCTCTGGCTGAGCGTCAAACACCTCAATCTGAGCTGCTAGCTTATGGGGCAAAAACCAATCATCTGCATCGAGAAACGCAACGAATTCACCCTGCGCCAGTTGCAGACCATGATTGCGAGCCACGGCAACCCCTTGATTCTCTTGATAGATATAGCGAATGCGATCGCCATAGGGCTGTAATACCGACCGGGTATGATCGGTGGAGCCATCATCGATTACCAACACTTCAGATTCAACATTGGTTTGATTGAGAACGCTTGCGACTGCTTGGGCTACATAGCGATCGCAATTATAAGTTGGAATAATAACGCTGACCCTCGGCGGGATTGACCCCAATCGATTTAAGCTCATATAGCAAGCGACAGCACCTGATGCGGCTGTATGTGGGGCAGATGAGTGAAGCCGAGCGTCCTGTTTTAGCAGGCCGTGAATTTAATAATTCCATCTCACTCGGGGTTTACCGGGTCTATATCCGATGTGGACAAATCCTTTCTTCGCACCATAGCCAACACTATAGGGATAGTGTCGGTCACACCACTTCTGAACGTCGTGAATACTGATTCCTTTGATATAAAAGTCTACGGCACCCTTTTCAGGATGGTCGTATAGATGTTCAGATTTACGAGCACCAATGCCAGAATTGATGGCGGGTGGGCGATATCCTGATGTAATCACGAGGGGATGTCCCCCAAAGTGTTCGCGGCATTTTTCTAAAAACAAGCATAATTCGTAGGCAGTGACACATTGATAGTTGTGTCTAAACCGACGAGCCTCTTGATATTTAGCGAATTCGCCGTAGGTAATATGAGGAGTGATCAAGGTATTAAAGGGCATCTCTCTTTTTAGACCTGCCCCAACCGGTTTTTTACTTGAAGTATTGATACCCGTATCGGGAACAGGACTTTCATTGCTGAGTTCGGCTGTCTCGTCATGATCGTTTTCCCAGGTTGTATCCCAGTGGTTTCCATCTGGGGTCACCATTGAATCAAAGATATACCATTCGCCTCCACCATAGGCTAGTTTGACCCAATAATGCCCATCTTCAGCGTCTCGAAAGCTTTCTACTTCATATATTTTTCCGGGGGGGCACCGTACTTTTTGATTTGAGGGAAGTGCGTCAGCTCGATCGGTCGATTTTTTTAGCCATGTCTCTCGAACGGCCTGTATCCAATGGTTTTTGGATTTGTCTGCTTGATCGGTTAGGGACAAAGCTTGATGAGACGGGCGATCGCCATTGGCCGCGTTATCATCTTCTATCTCATCGAAATAGGGTGCATAAAACTGCGCCCGCGCAATCACATCTGAGCCATAATCATCGCCTGTGGTGCCATCATCGATGCCATCTTTGGTGCGCACGTTGGAAACCCCAAAGTTATAGGCAGCAACTGCCCCCTTGAGAACATATGCATCTTCCCAATCGGGATGTTTGGCTTGGATTCGTCTTAGGTTATCTGCGATGATTTCTGCTGCTTGGTCGATATGCGCTTGACTGGCTGGATCTCCACCAATGCCTGCCGGAGTGTGGTGTCGCTTGTCGATTTGCATGATGCCAAAGGCATTGCCATAGTCGCCATAGCCATGGATATCGAGGGCATTTCCGCATCGAGATTCGCGGCTGGCGATCGCAGCTAGGATTGCTGCGGGAATGTTATACTTCCGAGAAGCTCGACTAAACCGATTCAGCAGCTTTTGAACACGAGACAAATCTTGCCGAGCCATCTGGTGAGATGCAAGAACGTCAGTAAAGCCAATTCCAGCTCCCCATGCTGTCGCGATCGCCCCTGTAGTTGGCACGTTTGGAAGCACCCTGCGCCAGCGATCGCAAGGGTCGTGCTTCTCCTGGAGTTGAGTATCCGGCTCCTGAGCCTGAATTGGTTCAGCTTTCCCATCTATGCTCTCATCGGGTGGCGTTTCCTCCTGTTTAGCTTCGGCTGGGAGTTGAACGCCTCCATTACCGCCCGCTTTCTCTTTAATATCGATCTCACCATCACCCTCTATTCTGACGACGGGCTCGCTGCTTTTTTCTACTGTTGTGCCGCTATCAACGTCTTGGATGTCGACGACTCCATCAGGGTCTATCTCAGGTGGAGCTGTCGGTGTGGATGCTGGCGTGCTAGTGTCTTGAGACAGCGTGCCAGCATCTTCGAGACGAGAAACCGGGGGTGTTTCAGGTTGTTTAGACGACCCGTTAGTGGGTTGACTGAGAGCCGGGTCAATTGGCGGGAGTTTTGTCTCGACGGGCGACTCTTCAGGAGGTTGAGTGGGGAGGAGTCGGGCATCGTCTAAGAGCTCTCTTAAGCTAGCAAAGAGTTCTTTCGTGTCGTCTCGTTGGCTGAGCCAGGTCTGATTGCTGATTATCCACTCAACGATGGGGGTGGGAATATGGTTGTCTTTTGCATTCTGCAGAATGGTGTCTAGGCTATGGGCGTTGGTGACGGTCAAGAGGTCTTGAATGATTTTCTCGCGGGCGATCGCATCTGATCGAAAATGCCCAGTTTCATCAAACCCAATCTGAATCCGAAGGATGGCTCGATTTAATTCGTACTTCCAAGTCAGGGCTTTGTCTTGATAGTTGCGTAAACTGATGGCTTGATCTAGGTGAGACAAGGCTTGATTGGGGTTGGGCTGAGCCGCGTCTTTATAGGCAAAGGCAAGCTGAGCATGATAGTTGTGATTTCCAGGGTCACTATTGACGAGGGCTTCAAATACAGGAATCGTGCGTTGAGTTCGAGTTCGCAACACGTCGGCGCGACTGCTCATGCTGCGAAACTCTTTCGTAATTTGAAACACCTGTTCCCTCGTTTGAGGAGGGGCCTGCTGAATGCTTTGTTTGAGTTCGAGGAGTTCTAAATCAGAGACGCCCTCATTAATGTGGTTGTTGAGCCGATCAAATAGGTGACGGCCTTCGAGCAACTGTTGTTTAAGCTGGTCGACTTCTTTTTCAGCAGCTTCTTTTTCTTCTTTAATAGCCTCAAATCGGCTCAAGAACTTGTTGAGGGCTAGATTCATGAGCGCTTTGCTGCCATATCCACCGATGATGCCCTTGGCGGCGTAGGTAATATAAGAAACGTCCTCCTCTGGTTGTCGGGCTGAGGTGAGAAACTCAATGATGAATGCGCCAGCAATGCCGAGTAAAAGATCTCCTAAAAGACCCGCTTCAAACCCGGTTTCATCCTCTTTGAAACGAGGCAACTCCACAACCCCATCGACAACAATGGTGTATAAGACGCCCCCTAAAATCCCGGAGAATATCAGCACTAAGACTCGTTGTTCAACGATATCGAGCCACGTCGGAATGGGGAATTCGGCGGCTTTGTCGCTGACAATAACGGCAAAGAATAAACCGATGAGAATTCCGATGATGAAGATGCGATATACTCTGAATCGTTTGAGCATGGGGGGAAGGTCTTAAACAAGTAGTCAGGATGCGCGAGTCAGGTTCAGATGGAGAGTCCCCGCTGAGCCGATAAATAATGTCTATTATGCAGATGTCCGGTATGTAAAGGATCGGAGTAGTAGGGGCGATCGCCACCCGACTCCTAACTCCTAAGATTTGATCGGTATCCAAACTTTAACAGCGGCGAATCGGCTTTCCCAAATTCTTTAAGTTAATTTCCTTTAAGTGATAAATTTCTGTTACAGAGATGATTCTGCGCGCGTCTGTCTCTTATCGGCTGATTAACCACCCAATCAATACAACGAGTCCCAAGCCAAGGGCAAACCAAAGCGAAAATTTGACCCAATGCGCTTGCCGCACTTTTCGGTTGGGTTTTGCCCTCGATGCGGGCTCGATTGCCGGAGCTTTCACCGAAGCCGTTGGGACGATCTGCTCAAGATGATAAATTCTGCTGTCAATTCTCTCGACTTGGTTGGTTAATCCTATTTCTTGATAGAGGTCACGAGCTTTCTGATACGCCGAGCGCGCGTCCCACTTTTGTCCTAACTTTGCTAAAGCATTTCCCATGCCTGACCAAGAATTGGCTTCAAACTCCCGATGCCCTGTCTTGCTCAAAATTTGAATCGCCTGCCGATAGCAGCTAACAGCTCGTTGAAACTCTCCGAGCTTGCAATAAATATTTCCCAGATTGCAGAGTGAGCCTCCTTCCCCAGAGCGATCGCCAATTTGCCGATCGATTTCTAGGGATTGTTGGTGAAACTCAATTGCCTGTGTGTATTGCCCTAGCGAGTGATATGCATTGCCCAAATTCTTTAGAGAGATAGCCTCACCATGGCGATTGCCCATTTGTTGATTGATTTCTAAGGATTGTTGGTGAAACTCAATCGCTTGTGTGTATTGCCCTAATGAGTGATACGCATTGCCGAGATTGTTTAGCGAGGCAGCCTCACCATGGCGATCGCCAATTTCCTGGTCAACTTCTAGTGATTGTCGATGAAATTCAATCGCTTGTGTGTATTGTCCTAACGAATGATATACATTGCCCAAATTCTTTAGCGAGGCAGCTTCGCCGTTGCGATCGCCAATCTGCAGGGCAATCTTCAGCGCATCTTGGTAACATCGCAGCGCATCTTGAAACTGACATTGAGATTTATGGAAATTGCCCAAGTCGATTAACGTCCACATTTGAGACACCGCATCACCATATTGGGCGTGGAGTGCGATCGCTTTTTCAAAATATTCGATGGCTAATTTTCGTTCTTTTTGAAGGTTTTCTGCTTCGCCTCGGCCAATACGCTTTACATACGCCTGAGCAATCTGGTCATACAGCGTGGCAAGTGCTGGAGCATTGGTTCCTTGCTGCTGTTCAGTAGTGGCAATCAGCTCCTGCAAGTCTTCTAACGGGAGAAGATGGTCATTTGTTTCTTGCGGCGCACTAGATGAAAGACTCGCATTTGCAAACTCTCCCGGCGCGGGTAGCGGCACCACCTCCGACGCAAATCGAAATACGCCGTTGCGCCAACTCCAAAAGTCTGGCGCTTTGCGGCTCATGGTTTGCAAAATCCGATGGGTTACCCACAGCACGATCGGATACGGAAACTGACCGATCGCTTCTCGGGTCCATTGCAGATAGCCAAAAAACTTGTCTAGTTCTGTTTTGTTACTCTCATCGGTTTGGAGCTTCAGCCAGAGCAAGTCTTCTGCCCCAGTCACAGTGAGCACGACGGGTCTTTTTTGCTCTAACACTCCTTGGTGGGTGTCTGTCCATTGGGCGATCGCGGCTCTGAGGCTTGGCTCTCCACGATTGAGCGTTAATCGGTAGGTCGATATATCTGGAAACAGTTCTCGCTCATATTTTTGAACGATCTGCTCTCGCAGCTTTCGGTCATCACACGCGGCAATAAACAGCGCAAACTTGCCTTGACTGGCTTCGAGCAAGGTCACCAGTTCTTCATACTGGTGCTCGTTTTGCTCGATTAGAAGTGAGGAATGATTTTCCATTTATTCTAGAGACGGATCATGTCGCCTCAGCTGGGATCAGATTTCCGAGTTGCTCGCCGAATTTGAATCAGGCATTTAGCACAACAGCGACTGGCAAGTCGAATTAGCTCTCGCAAAACGCCGCCGCTATCTAAGATAATTTGCTGCTCAATTTCAGATTCGATCAATTCTGAAGGAATGCGCTTTCGTAAAATTTGCCTGAACACCGAGATAGAATCATCCATCGGTTCAGCATTAGGAGTGCGGTTTGCCCCCTTTGGGAAGAACTTCGCAACCCGCATAAACTGAATCTTGCTCGTCTTTCCTCGAATGACGTTCCGCAGGCTCAAATTCCGAATTGCTGCGATTGGAATCGTGTAAATGATGCCAAATTGGGGCTGAAACAGTGGATTGATATTGTTGCGATAAATGCTCTCGACCAACTCCAGGTCTAACTTATCCAGATCATCGATGACGACCAGAATGGGCTTGTTAACAGATGCTTCAATCGTTGCTGCAATGGTGTTGATTTGATCAATCAAGTCCGAGATTTGGCGTGCAAACTTAGTCTTGATCTCATCACGAATGATGGCATTTGCCCTGAGGATTGTCTTGATTTGAGCAAAGAATTTGATGATTGCGGTCAGTCCGCCGCCCGCTTCATATTTCGCTTCTATATCTGCCTCGATTGTCGATGTTTCGAGCCGAGTCTGTTCTCCAAACCAGCGGTAAAAAGCCTTTTTAGTGGATGCTTTGATCTTAATGTTTTGATCTTCCGCCGATTCCATGAGCTGAACGGCAATAGCAAACAAGATGTTGACGTGATTCACGTCTGACAGCTCAATCAGCTCCGCGATGGAAAACATCACGACAAAATAGTCATCGTCCACGCGCCGACAAAATTCGGCCAATAATGTCGATTTCCCGCAGCCTCGATGTCCAGTGAAGATAATTTTGTCGTTTCCAGGAGCCGAATCGTAGACCAACTGCTCTAGCTCATCGATCACGTTTGTGCCATATTCAACCCAAAACTTATCTAGATCTTCCTGTTTCAGCAAAGGCAGGAGCTGTAGATTCTGGTAAGCCGTTTGAAAGGTTTCGAGCAGTGGAGAATTGATCATAAAGACTAAGCACTCAGCCGAGCAGATGTTTAATCATCTTAAGATGCGTCGGCAGGGATGTATGCAGCTATCAGCTATTAGCCTGCGCTTAATTTTACCGATTCACTTGAATCGAGCCTTAA
This sequence comes from Elainellaceae cyanobacterium, assembly GCA_051117335.1. Taxonomy (GTDB): domain Bacteria; phylum Cyanobacteriota; class Cyanobacteriia; order CAZCXK01; family CAZCXK01; genus DBGGTD01. Next base: position 142,704 of record JBNPEB010000005.1, on the reverse strand, counting down.
ATGTAACAGAGATATTAGATTAATAAAACTTATAGTTTAGATGAGAACTTATACTCATCTGTTTCTTAGACACAAATCAGGGGAACTTCAGAGTGTTAAGGCATTCTAAAGAAAGGTGTTTAAAGAGCAAGCCAACAAATTGGTTCCCTTAGCGTTTAGGAGTATGAGTCATGTGGAATTCTGTTATCAAAAAAACGAAGGCGATCGCCGCCTATAGCCTACTAGCTGTCAGTGTGTGGCAACTCTTCGAAATTCCTCACTACATTGCAGCGGTTCAGCGATCAGACGATTTAGCATCATCCCACCGTGTTGAAGTTCGCTGGCAACTATTGAAGGGTGATGTCTTCTAAATCATTGACCCAAATTCAACGGTTTCACTGGACGTTATCCTGGCATTTCTGTCAGGATTTTTTATTGGATATCTCATTGATGTCAGCCGGTCAGCGAATCCGCTACAACCGTTGGCGCAGCTTTGAACACCCCTTAGCTCATCGTCCTGCTGAAACACGGTGGATACGAGAGATTATCTTTGCTCAACGGCGGGCTCAACGCTATTTTGAGATTAGCAAGGGCACCGAGCCTGAGGCGGATAGTTGGTTCATTATGAGTGACCTGAGCGGGGATATCCTTCAACTGCCCCTGCTCTATAGCTTGAGGAACTGGATTGAATATGGCTTTAAGCAAGTGAAAAGTGAGTTGGGCTGGGCAGACTTTCGAGTGACCGACTATGCCAGCATTGAGCGGTGAGGATGGTCGCTGGCAGGTGATCGCCAAAGCCTTTTACAAACACATGATCACGATCTGATGGGAGATTTCGCCTTCGACTTTCCACATTCTTTAGGAGACCCTCAGTATGGCTATTCCCGGTTGGCAAAAAGCAGAATCCCCGTTTCACCCAGGCGAACAAGCCATTCAGGAAAAGTTAGGGGGCCGTGATCATATGGAAACCATGGGACGGCGAGTGATTCGAGATTTTTTGCCAGAGCAGCACCAGCAGTTCTATGCCCAACTCTCTTACTTTCTCGTGGGAATTGTGGATGCAGAAGATAATCCCTGGGCATCTATCCTCGTGGGTGAACCAGGCTTTATCTCAATACCAGACGACCGCACCCTTCACGTCGCCGCCTATCCCCTGTATGGCGATCCGCTCGCTGAGACACTGCAAGTTGGTAGCAACATTGGCTTTCTCGGCATCGAACTGCACACCCGCCGCCGCAATCGGGTGAATGGAGTCGTGAGTGCTGTGACTTCCGACGGCTTTGAGGTAAAAGTGGGGCAAACTTTTGGCAACTGTCCTAAATATATCCAGGCGCGACAGTTTGACTTGCGAACATTTGACCCGACAGAGGCGAAACCCATTCAAACCCTGACGACATTGGGAGAAACTGAACGTCAGGCGATCGCCACTGCCGACACCTTCTTCATCGCTACCGCTTATCTGGATGAGTCTGCTGGAGCCGCCAAAGGCGTTGATGTTTCTCACCGAGGCGGCAATCCCGGCTTCGTGCGAATTGAGGACAACACCCTCACCGTTCCCGACTTCACCGGCAACTGCCATTTCAACACCTTCGGCAATATCGAAGTGAATCCTCGGGCAGGTTTACTTTTCATCGACTTTGAAAATGGCAACCTGCTCTATCTCGCCGGAGGCGCCGAGGTCATTTGGGATGGCGACCCCGAAATTGCTGCCTATGCCGGTGCCGAGCGGTTGTTCAAATTCCACATTGAGAAGGGCATCCGGGTTGAAGGTAGCCTGCCCTTAACCTGGTCTATACCAGAAATCTCCCGCTTTTTGGAAGCGACAGGTCCCTGGTAGGTAGCAATGCCCTTCACCGATTTACAGCTAGATTTACAGCTAATCTGTTGGAACGCTCTCAGCCCTCTCTCATCGCGTTCTAACGACGAACAGCCAAAATTTAGACACCGGCATCCATTCAAACAGAATGATGCAGACCAAAATCGATCATCCAAACACATGCTTTAGGAGGTAAAAGTCGTGAAACTCAACGCCGATCTTAGCCAAAGAGCAGTTGTATTCAATGAAAAATTACCGTGGATTGATTCGCCGATGACGGGCGTCCAGCGTCGCATGTTGGAACGCGATGGCGAGGAAGTCGCTCGGGCTACTACGATTGTCCGCTATGCACCCGGCAGCTATTTCTCCGCCCATACCCACGGCGGCGGCGAGGAGTACTTTGTCCTAGAAGGCGTCTTCTCCGACGAAAACGGCGACTTTGGCCCCGGCACTTATGTCCGCAATCCGGTCGGTTCCAGCCATACGCCCCACAGTAAAGACGGGGCAACGATTTTAGTCAAGCTGCGGCAAATGGATCCCCATGACCAAACCCAGGTAACGATTGGCACGACTCAAGCAGAATGGTTTCCCGGTCTAGTTGAAGGACTAACAATGCTGCCGCTACACACCTACGGTACAGAGCAGGTTGCACTGGTGAAGTGGGCTCCGGGCACCCATTTTCAGCAACATCGCCACTGGGGCGGCGAGGAAATCTTTGTGATTGAAGGCACCTTTGCTGATGAATACGGCGTGTATCCCCAAGGCACTTGGCTGCGAAATCCACCCGGCAGCGCCCATACCCCCTTCAGCAAAGAGGGCTGCGTCATCTACGTCAAAACTGGGCATTTGTCCGATGAGCACCGTGTTGCTCATCATCCCGTCAATAATTACTCAAAAGTAATGGCTAATTAATTTTTGAGTAGCATTGGGTAAGGATGACAAGGGCATTCTTCAATTTTGTGGAATGCCCTACTGCGCCAAACATTAGCATCGCCCAAGTTCCGTACTAAGGTTTAATTTTTCGACCTGACGAATTTGTCCACCCCAATGATTCACTTTTCTGAAAGACGTGATATCACAATCAATCAGATTATTCCAATTTATGAACTGAACGGTTGGTCGGCAGCTCAGAAACCAGAGCAACTACATCAAGCGCTAATCAATTCCCACCACCTCGTTTCAGCATGGCAAGATGAGCTTTTAGTTGGAATTGGTAATGCCATTTCTGATGGATTTTTGGTCGTTTATTATCCTCATCTTTTAGTCCATCCTGATTATCAAGGCCAGGGCATCGGTAGAAAGTTAGTTGAGATGTTGAAACAGCGATATGAAGGCTTTCACATGCATATGCTAGTCGCAGATAATGATGCGATCGCCTTTTATGAAAAGTGTGGATTTACTCGCGCCGGAAAAACCGAGCCGATGTGGATCTATCGCGGTAGCGATCACTGATAGTGAATTCTATCCTTAACTGGAATGCCTATATTTTATGGCATTACTCTGTTTAGCTACTATCAGAATCTGCTGAAGATAGGCTAGCTTAGCTACGGTATTTTCATTCAGTCGTGTATTGATATCTATTGGATGCTTTCGCCACTGTTTCCTGTTTACCTAGAATTGGAGTGCGATCGCCACATTATTTTGGATTTTAGAGTTTGGATTTTGGATTGGGGGGCGATCGCTCAGCGAAATGTCTAGATCCCCGGCTTCTGATACCACCGCCTGATGATGTGTCAACACGTTTATCAAGAAGCCGGGGCTCTGATGCAGAAGGTGCGATCGCTCTACGGACTATCGAAACATCATCGGCTAAATTAGGAACATCCGTCTCGCCATGACTTGCCCCCATGACGCCACCACAAAATCCTCAGCCATCGCAACCGCAACAAAAGCCACCGTTAGAAGAACGTCTCACTGATGCAGTAATCAAGCTCCTGATGACAGGCAGTGGTGGTTATGCATTGTATTCGCTTTATGTCGATGATGTACCGAAGGCCGCAATATCTGGAATTGTTTCCTTTGGGTTTGGGCTAGTAACCAGCTTTGGGCAAGGATTCATCAAAACACTCAGCGATCGCATGAGACAGAGGGGTGAAGCATCAGGACAAGCGATCGATGAGGCGATCGACACCACTCTTGATAAAGCATTGACACGACTATCTGGGTTTCATCGCCAATATCTTGAAGCGCTCAAGACCGAATGCTATAACCTTCCAGTCGAGGGATTTGGCCGATATTCTCCGCCTTTGGTGCTCCAGAAAATTTATGTGCCTCTGCGAATCAAGGCTGACTCATTCAAGCGAGGCACTAATGCAGGACGTGCAGACACCAATCTCAAAATTTGGCAACTATTACCGCAAGCTCATCATGCTGACAGATCGTTTCCCTATCGGCTGCTGGCGATCATTGCTGATCCAGGTTATGGAAAAACGACGCTCATTCGCTTCTTAACCCTCAGCTACGCCAATCAGTCTTACATAGAACATGGCGTCAAAGAACTATTACCTATTCGCTTGCTGTTTCGAGACTTTTATGGCGACATTCAATCCAAAACGCAACCTACCTTGCCTCAATTAATCGTAAAGCAAGTGCAACAGTTACCCCGTTGTCAAGAGTTACGCACGTCAGAACCGTGGCTTAAAGACCAGTTGATGCAAGGAAAATGCCTGGTCATGTTAGACGGGCTAGATGAAGTCCCGGATGCCCGAAGAGAACTGCTCAGCCGCTGGGCAAACTGGCAAATGCAAACCTATCCATCTCAGTTCATCCTCACCTCTAGACCACACGGGTATGATGGCGATTTATTTGATGGAGTTCAGCCGATTGACATTCTTGACTTCACGAATGATCAAAAGCGCACATTTATTGACCAGTGGTATGAGTTTAGAACCTGGGAAACTTGGAGGCTGCATTGGGAAACCAGCCAGCGTCAGCCTGAAGCCCAGCGTCTTTCACGAGAACAAGCAGAAGCCCAAAGCGCTGCCGAAGCGACAAAGGCGGCTGATGATTTGAGCCAACAACTTTTCCGCGAAGCCCATCTGGTAGAACTTGCTAAAAATCCACTACTGCTCACCATCATTGCAGTTGTGCATGAAGCCTACGGCAGTTTGCCTACCCGGCGAGTTTGGCTCTACGAACGGATCTTTAACCTACTGCTTGAAGACCGTCCTAACTTTAGAGACACTCGCTTGACTCTTGCTAGGGCAGAAGAAAACCAGAAGATCTTGCAAGCTATTGCAGCCCGATTAGTGACTCAAAATATCACAAAGTTCACGCCTAAACAGGGATCAACGTGGATTGAGAAGCGGCTTTCAGCCTATTGCATTGCCGAGCAGCTATCTCCACAGCAGTTTTTGCAAGAGATTCAGCAAATTTCTGGATTGTTAGCGGGTGGAGAAGGATATCTGTATGAGTTCACTCACAAAACCTTTCAAGAATATCTGACAGCTGTTGAATTGACTCAGCATCCAAAAGGACAGCAGATTGCTCTGAAACAGTTTGAGAACTCTGACTGGAAAGAGGTCATTCCTTTCTACGCAGCGCTAACTGATGCAAAACCGTTTGTGATGCGTGCGTTAGAGCATGCTGATAATGAATATCTCCTCGATCTAGCGCAACGGTTGATTGACGAGAACCAGCAGATTAGCGACGAATTGAAACACCAGCTATTGCAAGCTCGTCAACAACTGACACCCGAATCAGCCGAGGTGAGATTAGCCCAACGCTTTCAGTCTTTGATGCTGATTGATGAAACCACAGCAATTTCAGAGTACATCACCTGGGGTGAATATCAACTTTTTCTCTGTGACCAGGTTGAGAAACAATTTCATTCATGGGCAGAAGAATATCGCATTACGACCGAACAAAACGATCAGCTTGTGACTGATTTACGCTGGGAAGATGCCCGCTGGTTTTGTGCCTGGTTGTCAACGCAGACTAACCTTGCACCCGATGATGGCGTTTACGATTATCGATTGCCCACGCCCGACGAATTAACTGCGGTAGGGGCGAACGGCCGTTCGCCCCTACCCAACGCGCCAACGCCCCTACCCCATGCCGAATCACCCCTACAAACCCATGAACCGCCCCTACACCCGTGGACATCTGACCCCGATCGCCCCGGCAATGCCCTATGTGTCGTGCGCCAACGCATCCCCGATCGCTATCGAGAACTGGTCAACTATCTGGCAAATGGCCGCTGGAAAGAAGCCGATCAGGAAACCCTGAACGTGATGCTAGAGGTAACGAATCAAAAAGCGAAAGGATATTTCAGCTTAGAGAGTCTCCGAAATTTTCCCTGCGACGATCTCCGTATCATTGACCAACTCTGGGTCAAATTTAGCGGCGGCAAGTTTGGCTTAAGCGTGCAAAAAGAAATCTGGGTCGAGGTCGGTGGTAAACTCGACTTTGGAGAAGATGAAGATGCGGCAAGACAAGCCTATCGTAAGATGAGCGACATCAATGGCTGGCAAAACGCTGGCGGGTACATTAGTTATGATGAGGTAATTTTTGATACCTCAGCACCAACGGGGCACCTCCCTTATAGGTGGATGGTAGTGAGGATGGTGGGGTGGTGGGGGTTTGTATTCTCTTCTCTCGCATCCAGACTTGTAAAGTGTAAGGCATAGAGCTTTCAGATTTTTCAAAAGTTTTGTTTCAGAGCTTGTTCGTCACGAAGAGTCAGGCTTTGGCCGATCCGATACCTGGCACCGATCGCGTTTCGGTATCTGAGCAATTGCGTACTCCGGGTTGTAGCTATTCGCCCTTAAAAACTTCTCAGTGATTGTATGAGCCTCATCCATTGGAGCATCCCACTGCTCCCAGAGATCCATTTGCCCTGGACTCGTCTTCTGAGATTTCTTCTTAATCTTCAACCCCGCTAGCAGCTTGCTCCCCCAGTGATTCTTACGCTCTGGTTTGGGTTGGGGGCGATATTTCTTGCAAAACTTGCGATACGCCGCTGCACACATTTCTAGCGTCTTCCCCAACAGCAAAAACGCTGGATGCCACTGGGTGATGCCATCATGTGTCAAGCGGTCATAGGTGCCATAGTTGCTGAAATCATAAAACCATCCCTGTTGCATGTTTGCCGCTTTGGGATTGCCGTGAATATAGCGCAGCGTATTCAAGGCTCTTCGCTTGTCAGTATTTGGAAAGCCCGTGCTGTGATAGCGCTTCTCCCAAAAGTGCCCCGTGCGGTTGAGCATACGGTTAAAGCACATGGCGGTAAACCAATTCAGCCAATGCATGATTTTGGGCAAATCGTCTGGTTCTTTCGGCTCCAGCAAATAATGCTGTCATCGGCATTTATCTCCGGATGAATTTGTTATCACGCCCGATCAATTCATGGGATTTTGATAATTGAACAATGGTATCGGAGGGGCGGGTTTTGATTGCCGGAGGGGCGGGTTTTGATAGCACCGTATTGAACCTTGCTACTAACGTGTTGTCTAAACCCGCCCCTCCGACATCACCGCACCGTATTGAACCTTGCTACTAACGTGTTGTCTAAACCCGCCCCTCCGACATCACCGCACCGTATTGAACCTGCTACCAACGTGTTGTCTAAACCCGCCCCTCCGACATCACTACCAATGCGTTGTCTAAACCCGCCCCTCCGACATTACGGCACCGGATCGAAATTTGCTACCAATGCGTTGTCTAAACCCGCCCCTCCGACATCACCGCACCGGATCGAAATTTGCTACCCACGTGTTGTCTAAACCCGTCCCTACCACTGCGTCCACGGCACGTCATGAATATTCCCGAAATCATTCGCGGATTCAAACCATTGTCCACCCGACCAATAAACCAAATGCGCCGAACACTTGGGATACCCATTTGGCAACGTAATTTTTAATATTCGCATCGCGTCTCCATAGGGGCGATCGCCAGAAAATATGCCGCAACGCCCTACCCCGTATCGTATTCCTCGCTTCTCTATAAAGCCTTCTAAAATAGAAAAGACTATATTCGTCTAAAACTATTCTCCGCCACTGATGCTCTTAGCCTATGGCTTTTTCATCGATTATTCGTGCCTTGGGGCGACTGCCCCTTGCCACCGAGTTACTCGCTAAACTCGATCAAAACCAGATTCTCTATCTCAACGGAATTCCCCGAGTTCCCAAAGGGCTAGTCGCCTCCACATTGGCTCAAGCCCGAAATCGCCATTTGTTAGTCGTGACGCCCACTCTTGAAGAAGCCGGACGATGGTCTGCTCAGCTAGACGCCATGGGCTGGCAGACGGTTCATTTTTATCCCACATCAGAGGCATCGCCCTACGAGCCATTTGACCCTGAATCAGAAATGACCTGGGGGCAGCTTCAGGTACTGGCCGATTTATTGAGCATTCAAGAGCAATCAGCGGCTAATAGCAGTGAGCCGTCAGTCGCTCCATCTCCCTCAGTTGCCATTGTCACCACGGAGCGAGCCCTTCAGCCTCATCTCCCGCCTGTAGAGGCGTTTCGCTCCTACTGCGTCACCGTTAAGCGAGGCATGGAGCTAAATCTGGGCACATTGAGTCGGCAGCTGGCTCAGTTGGGCTATGAGCGGGTGCCGCTGGTCGAAACGGAAGGGCAATGGAGCCGTCGGGGAGACATTATTGATGTGTTTCCGGTTGCGTTAGAACTACCCGTTCGCTTAGAGCTGTTTGGCGATGAGCTTGACAAAATTCGGGAGTTTGACCCAACCACGCAGCGATCGCTCGACAGCATTGACCAGCTTGTGCTCACCGCAACCGACTACCGCCCCATTGTTTTAGACGCGTTGGGCATTGAAGAAGCAGAAAATGGTGGGCTCAATGACGACTCTATTACGGCTCTTACGCCATACCTCTCTGAGGGCGAACTTGAGCAACTCACCTCCGGCCAGCCTTTAGAAGGGATTCGACGATTTCTCAAAGTCGCATTCGATCAACCCGCGTCCATCTTGGACTATTTGCCCGGCAATACTCTAGTTGCCATTGACGAACCCGACCAGTGCCTCGCCCACGGCAGTCGCTGGGTCGAACATGCCGATGAACACTGGCACGAGGTAACAGCCGGACGGCAAGCAGACGTGCTTCCCAAGGTTCATTTCCCGTCAGACGAATCGCTATCCAATACGCGGCAGTTCTCGTGCGTCTATTTGTCTGAGCTGGCAGAAGAAGTCGTCAACTCTCCCATCCCCGACGATCGCACGCTCACGCCACTTAATTTATCAAGCCGTCCTGTCCCTGCCACGCCTCACCAGTTTGGCAAACTCGCAGAAACGCTTCGTCAAGAGCGCGATCGCGGCTTTTCCGTGTGGCTCATCTCGGCTCAGCCGTCTCGTTCCGTTTCTCTCCTGCAAGAGCACGACTGTCCGGCTCAGTTTGTGCCCAATCCGCGCGACTATCGGGCAATCGAAAAACTCCAGGGCCAACATGTCCCTGTTGCGCTCAAATATTCAGGACTCGCCGAGCTCGAAGGCTTTATTCTGCCGACCTTCCGCACGGTCGTCGTCACTGACCGCGAATTTTTTGGGCAACACACCCTTGCGACTCCCAGCTACGTGCGCAAACGGCGGCGGGCATCGTCGAAGCAAGTCGACCCCAACAAGCTGCGTCCAGGAGATTATGTCGTCCACCGTAATCACGGAGTCGGGCGCTTTCTTAAATTAGAAAGCCTGACTATCAATAATGAAACCCGCGAATATCTAGTTTTGCAATATGCGGATGGGCTACTCCGGGTGGCGGCAGATCAGCTGAGTTCGCTTTCTCGCTTTCGGGGAGCCGGAGACGCGGTTCCTCAGCTCAACAAAATGTCGGGCAAAGCGTGGGAAAAGACCAAGAGCAAAGTTCGCAAAGCCGTCAAGAAGGTCGCGGTCGATTTGCTCAAGCTCTATGCCCAGCGAGCCCAACAAGAAGGATTTGCCTACCCGCAGGATACCCCGTGGCAGGAAGAACTGGAAGACTCATTTCCCTATCAGCCCACAACCGATCAGCTCAAGTCCATTCAAGATATGAAGCGGGATATGGAAAGTCCGCGTCCGATGGATCGACTCATCTGCGGGGATGTCGGTTTTGGGAAGACAGAAGTTGCCCTAAGAGGAATTTTTAAGGCAATCACGGCAGGTAAACAGGTGGCTTTGCTTGCGCCGACGACGATTTTGACGCAGCAGCATTACCACACCCTCAAGGAACGGTTTGCGCCTTATCCCATTCAGGTGGGGTTACTCAACCGATTTCGAACGGCTGAAGAACGTCGCCAAATTCAACAGCGTCTTGCAACGGGAGAACTAGATGTGGTCGTGGGTACTCATCAACTGCTCGGCAAAGGTGTGAAATTTAAAGAATTGGGCTTATTAGTCGTAGACGAAGAGCAGCGGTTTGGCGTCAATCAAAAAGAAAAAATTAAGTCGCTCAAAACCCTCGTCGATGTCCTGACTCTCAGCGCTACGCCGATTCCTCGAACGCTGTATATGGCACTATCGGGCGTGCGGGAAATGAGCCTCATTACCACGCCGCCGCCGTCTCGCCGCCCTATTAAAACCCACTTGGCACCCTACGATCCAGAAATGATCAGGACGGCAATTCGTCAAGAACTGGATCGGGGTGGGCAAGTGTTTTACGTGGTGCCCCGAGTTGAAGGAATCGAAGAGATCGCAGGCCGGCTGCGAGAAATGGTGCCTGGTACTCGGATTGCGATCGCCCATGGACAGATGCCCGAAGGTGAACTCGAAGCAACGATGCTGACCTTTAGCAACGGTGAAGCGGATTTGTTGGTGTGTACGACCATTATTGAATCAGGGCTTGATATTCCTCGCGTTAACACGATTTTGATCGAAGATGCCCAACGGTTTGGCCTGTCTCAGCTTTATCAGCTTCGAGGACGGGTCGGTCGCGCCGGGGTGCAGGCTCACGCTTGGCTGTTTTATCCTCGGCAGAGTCAGCTGTCCGAAGCAGCAAGAAAGCGTCTACGCGCCATTCAAGAATTTACCCAATTAGGCTCGGGCTATCAGCTTGCCGTGCGCGATATGGAAATTCGCGGGGTGGGCAATCTTTTGGGTGCCGAACAGTCAGGGCAGATGGATGCGATCGGCTTTGATTTGTATATGGAAATGCTAGAAGAAGCGATTCGAGAAATCCGGGGGCAAGAAATTCCGCAGGTGGACGATACTCAAATTGACCTGAGCCTCACGGCATTTATTCCAGCCGATTATATTCCCGACCTGGATCAGAAGATGAGTGCCTATCGAGCCGTTGCGTTGGCAGCGTCGAAAGCAGAACTGACCCAAATTGCAGCAGACTGGAGCGATCGCTACGGTCCGATGCCGACGGGGGCTCTACAATTGATTCGAATCATGGAACTCAAGCAAATTGCGAAGAAACTTGGCTTTTCGCGCATCAAACCCGAAGGCAAGCAGCACATTCTGCTCGAAACGCCCATGGAAGAACCCGCCTGGAACCTGCTCAAAGCCAAACTGCCTGAGCATCTCCATTCTCGATTTGTCTATGCTCCAGGCAAAGTAATTGTGCGTGGATTGGGAGTGCTGAGCGCAGATCAGCAGCTCGAAAACCTCATCAACTGGCTGAGTCGTATGCAGGGTGCTCTGCCAGAACCCGCACTGGTGTAGAGGTGAGAATCTTAGTTTGATGCTTGGCATAGCAGTACGGGCGATCGCCCGTTCTACAGGTCATCCCCAAACGAGCGGTGATACGTGGCCTGCATCATTTCCCAAAATGAACGATATCGATACGCTCCCGGAATTTTGTTGCCAAATTCCCATGCTTCCCATTCGCCGTTTTCATCAATGACCTTTGGGTTTAACAAATAAACATAGCCATCTTCATCGACGCTGATCTGCAACGCAGTTTGTAAATATTCACACCGAATAAAGACCGGATCTTGATGCTCTCCGTATTGAAAATATTGCTCATCGCTTACCTCTCCTTCGGTTCCTGCTTCGACCCAGGCATCAATCCAATTTTGATTGCGAGCGGCGAACCAGTTCACATCATGAGCGCTCAATAATACGTTGCACTCATTGAGAAGAACCCAGCCATTGCTATACAAAAGAAACGTTCGATAGCTAGGCGGCAACTTCATACCCAACCGAGTTTCTAATTCTAAGATTTCTTCCTCAGTTGCACCCTGCTGACCGCATTGTTGTTGCGCGATGACCTCAGGAAAACAATCAAACGGACTGTCATAAACGTCTGCTTCAGCGGTGAAAATTTTATGGTTCCAGTGCTCCATAAATTCTTTCCAGTCTATGACCGTCGGGCTTTTCCCCACAAAAGGAATATACGAACGGCGATGCAGAGCATCAAGGAAGTCATCCACGGCTGCCTGTGCGATGTTAATCTGTCCCCTGAGCGCACCATATAATATGGCTCGCATTGCCGCGATTGGATAGGCAAGGACAGGAAACCGGGACGTCTTATTAAACTGCCACCACTCGGCAATATACTGCTTCGCTCGCCGATCGTGACCTGCTCGAAAATAGGTGTCAATGGCAATTGTTCGTATTTCCTCAGAAAGCCAGTCCTGATTGCTAAGATTCCAGGCATGACTAACCGATTGATACAGGTCGATTAGTTCAAGTGCTTCGGTCAATCGACTGTCTGCAGCGCGGTGCTGCACCATTCTAAAAATTTCTTGCCGAAATTGAGTCAGCTCAATAAAACTGGGTCGTTCTCCTGCCCCAATCATTCGATCTAGATATTCGCGAGTCCATCCTCCTTCGGAAAGCGGCAATTGTAGCCACCGATCTGCCAAGACTATAGAACGCCAGTTGTGTTCTTCTCTATTTATATGCTGCGTCAATTCTGCAAATGACATTGCCGTTTGGTGCGGCAAAGCAGGGCACGGAACACCTAAGACATAGCAAAGGCTCGGTAGCACTCTTGCCAGATGAGGAAGTAGCGAACTCGCTTTGCTAAGGCGCAGTTCTCCTTCGAGCAGATATGAAAATGCGATATAAGCAGCCTGACCACGCGCTGACAATATTAATAAAACGCCTGCCTGATAGACGGCCTCGCTAGTTTGGCAAGACGGCGCAATTTCAATTTGTTTAGTGAGTCTAGATAGACGCTCAGATGAATAATTGGGAAGGACTACCATATGATTACTCTTCAGGTGGAAGCCACAACTGTGCGTTGCTGATGAATCAACCAGCATGTTAACTCATCCGAATGCGGCACAGAGCTATCGCTAATGTGCCCAAAGCAATGATGTAATGTATTATTTGTAACCCTAATTTTCACAAGATGATCTATTTTTCTGCAAAATTCCGCCAAGAACCCGAATGCATCCGCTGAATGACCCACATGTTCTTATATTGATGAATTGGCGATTTGCTGTACCCAATGAACAAAATTTAGATCAATTAGCCCCATAATAGAAGTTTGTTCTTTTTGTTCTAACGAGTCGAGGAATCATGGGTCGCGCCGATAAAGTCGTATTGGCATATTCAGGTGGAGTCGATACATCAGTTTGTATTCCCTATCTGAAGCACGAGTGGGGAGTTAAAGAGGTCATTACGTTAGCGGCTGATTTGGGGCAGGGTGACGAGCTAGAACCCATTCGAGATAAGGCGCTGAAGTCGGGTGCAGATGAATCCTTGATTGCTGACTTGCAAGATAGTTTTATCAAAGATTATGCGTTTCCGGCGATCAAGTCGAATGCTCTATACGAAAATCGCTATCCGCTTTCAACAGCATTAGCGCGCCCATTGATTGCTAAGCGATTGGTTGAAGTGGCAGAAGAGTATGGAGCTGATGCCGTAGCGCATGGATGTACGGGCAAAGGAAATGATCAAGTCCGTTTCGATGTGTCTATTGCCGCGTTGAATCCTGATTTAAGAGTGCTAGCGCCTGCGCGAGAATGGGGGATGAGTCGAGAAGAGACGATTGCCTATGGCGATCGCTTTGGCATTGAAGCTCCAGTCAAAAAATCATCGCCTTACAGTATCGACCGCAACCTGTTAGGCCGCAGCATCGAAGCGGGTCCGCTCGAAGACCCTTGGAATGAGCCCCTCGAAGAAATCTATGCGATGACAAAGGCGATCGCCAACACGCCTGACGAACCTGAATATGTTGAGATTAGCTTTGAGCGAGGCATTCCGACGGCGCTAAATGGCAATGCTCTATCACCAGTTGATTTAGTGAGCCAGCTTAACGAATTAGCAGGCAATCATGGGATTGGCCGCATCGATATGGTCGAGAATCGCCTCGTCGGCATCAAATCTCGCGAAATCTATGAAGCTCCGGCGCTGATCGCTCTCATTTATGCACATCGAGATCTGGAGAGTTTAACCCTTACAGCCGATGTGACCCAATATAAGCGAGGCATCGAGGACACCTATTCTCAGTTAGTGTATAACGGACTTTGGTATAGCCCCCTCAAAGGTGCTCTAGATGCCTTTGTCCAAAAGACGCAAGAGCGTGTATCAGGTACTATTCGTATAAAATTTTTCAAAGGAAATATGACCGTAGTTGGGCGTAAGTCGGTCAATTCGCTCTACACACCTGATTTAGCAACCTATGGATCCGATGATAAATTTGACCATAAGGCCGCTGAGGGCTTTATTTACGTTTGGGGTTTACCGACCCGGGTTTGGTCGCAGCATATACGGCAATAGCCCAAGCGTGAGAATTGATACGAGATTTTGGGCACCTTAGATGCAAGGAGATGAAGGTCATGTCATCGTCTATCCTTGGCTAAAAGTAGTTCAGAAAGCAGTCTTACTCCCGTCAGTAGGCTGCTTTTTTCTGTGCACATAGATCGCAACTGCGTCATCTCTCTAGCAACGGCAGAAATAGCGTCATGAAGTAATACACCAGTGGCGCTGTAAATACGTAGCTATCGGTACGATCGAGAATACCTCCATGACCCGGAATAATTTTCCCGGAGTCTTTGACCCCAGCATCTCGTTTCATCATGGACTCGGTGAGATCTCCTAGCAAACTCGCAATCCCAATCAATAACCCAAGTGCCATACCCGATAGGGGCCATCCGGGCCAGTTGAGATACCAAGCACCTATCACTGCCACTACTGCGCTCGCTAATACTCCAAAAACAGCACCTTCGACTGTTTTTTTAGGGCTGATTTCGGACAAACGAGTCCGCCCAAAAAACTTACCAAAAACGTAGGCTCCAATATCCGCAGCCCAAATTGAACCAAACGCTAGCAGAGTTGCTGTTAATCCATCTGGCAAGGTGTCAAGTGTCGTAGAAGCTGATGGCATATACCCCCACAGAGGGAGATTACTCACGTCAGTATTGCCAATTGCCCGTAAACGCACCCAATAGCTCGGCAAATATCCGCCATAAAAAAGCCCCAAAATTGACACTGAAATATCTGCAATAGTTGCAAATTTGGGTTGAAACAAGAGATAAAAGCAGATAAAGATTCCAGCAATGGGAAAGACGGCATCTGCAAGACCAGCAGATGCCGTCGAAACAATAAGAATTACCTGACTAGCAGCTAAGGTTGTCTTTGCAGCAGGGGCAATTCCTTTAGCGCGGGCAAGCTGAAATATTTCTAGCTGTCCTAGATACACAATGACACCAAAGAACAGGGTGAAATACCACCCTCCAAGCACAATCATTCCTAAAGCTAGAATGATGGCAACAATAGCGCTGAGAATGCGAGGTATCGGCATATGACAATACGGTGGATGAAGATGGCGATCGCCCTGTTCGCAGATTGATCGGTTGATGGAGTCAACGAGGCGATCTGCGACGACTGAGAGTAAAGCCAGTTTGCAATTTCAATCGTCTATTGATTGCCAATATCTTTACCTTACTCAAATCCATCACGTACCTCTAATTCACAAGGGATGAACTCAGGCGAATTAGGCCGATTGAAACGGCGAAATTCAATGGTTCCAAAACCAAATGGGCCATGAATTAATCTTAGGTTAAGCAGTATCTCTATATCTTAATTGAGAGATAATAATCCCTTTAGGTTTCCAAAACATTTGGAGAACATTCTCAGGTATCCAGATCTCCTCAATGTTGAACCTAGTTAAACCTACGTATTGACGATGGGAAGGGTTGGTTTAGTCCATCTTTTCTCCGCTGAGCACAAAAATTGGATCAACGGCGGCAAAGATTTGATGATTGCCGCGAGTTTCTAAGCGGTTAATTGCCGATTGCACGACTTCAATATTTCGGGCTTGTAACTCTGCTAAGCCTTCAGAGAGTGTATAGAGCGCTTCTAAATTAGCGGCGGTTGCGACAATGCGTCCTTCAGGTCGGAGATAATGCCAAGCTTCTTTGAGAATATCCTTAATGGCTCGTCCGCCTTCGATGCAAATGCAATCCGGTAAGTCACCTAAAATTTTCAGGCATTCTGGAGCACTGCCTTCGATGACGGTTACATTTTGCACGCCAAAGCGATCGCAGTTTCGTCGAATCAGTGCTGCAACGTCTTCGTCTCTCTCCACTGCAATAATTCGGCTATGGGGGCAGAGCAAACCAATCTCGACCGGAATGGTTCCAGTCCCTGCTCCAATGTCCCAAAATATAGCGTTTGGTTTGAGGCGCAGGTGAGAAATCAGCAGGAGTCGAATCTCTCGCTTGCTCATTGGGATTCCGGGTAAGCGCTCAAATAACTCGTCTGGAATACCAGGGGTTTGATAAGGCCACAAAGGGCAAGCCATAGCGACAAGGGCTGATTAGCAAGAATTGAAATTATTCAGACGAATCTGACTCACCTGACGATGATGGAACTGGCGCGAGGGGCTCAGTGACGGGAATAGCGGGCACGACTGGAGGCGCAGGTTCTTCTGCCTCAGGCGCAGCAGGTTGGGATGGTTCGGGGGGAGGTGAGCTCTCTTGAACGGGTTCAGGAGAGTCAGAGGATGCGTCACCACTCGATTCGGAACTGTTGTCACGATTCGGAGTTTCTCGTGTTCGAGGGGATGATTCGGCCTCGTCTCCTCGGTTCCGATTGCCAGAATCAGTTGAATCGCGGGTCGCATCGGAATTATTATCGGATGGCTCCGATCTCGATCGATTATCATCGTCAGAGCGATCACTAGAACGATCACTAGAACGATCACTGGGGCGATCGCTCATTCGTTTAGGTTTGACTGGCTGGAGTTCAATCGTTGCCTCGCGCCCATCTAAACTAGGTAAATCGGGAAACTCTTCGACAGGCATATCTTGCACCACATATGCCA
The DNA here is from genome assembly GCA_051117335.1 of Elainellaceae cyanobacterium. Lineage (GTDB taxonomy): Bacteria > Cyanobacteriota > Cyanobacteriia > CAZCXK01 > CAZCXK01 > DBGGTD01. The sequence continues at coordinate 125,758 of JBNPEB010000005.1, read as the reverse complement.
TAAAATCATGCCAGGTTTGAGCTGCCGTGCCGCTGACTCCCCAGGTGGGTTCATTGTCGTCATTCCCTAGCCATACCCCCGTGACGACTTGAGGAATATAACCGACAAACCAAAGATCTCGACGTTCTTCCGAGGTTCCCGTCTTCCCTGCAACCGATCGCCCAAGCCGAGCCCGTCTGCCCGTGCCGCTTTCTACCACTCCTTGGAGCATCCACGTCATAATGGCTGCTACATCAGCATCAATAGCCCGTTCGGGAGCAACGTTGGCTTCGTAAATGACTTCATCATACCGATTAAGAATTCGTACAATCCCATGAGGCGCAACGTGTTCGCCTTGATTCGCAAGAGTTCCATAGGCGCCCGTCAGCTCCAACAGGTTGACTTCAGACGCGCCCAACGCCAGGGAATAGGTCGGATACAGCTCTGACTGTATTCCCATTTTCTGAGCGACTTCAATAACCGGATCAAAGCCAATATCGATGAGAGCTTTAACGGCAACCACATTCATAGAAGAAATGAGCGCATCTCGAATCGATACACTCCCTCGGTATCGTTCGCCATAGTTTTCGGGTTCATATCCGTCTACGACAAACTTCGCATCTTCGTAGGTTTTATAAGGAGAGAATCCGCCAGCGATTCCAGTCGCATACACAAATGTCTTGAACGTCGAACCGGGTTGGCGTTGCGCTTGAGTCACGCGATTGAATTGGCTTTCATCAAAATCGTCACCCCCGACCATGGCACGAATGGCACCCGTTCGAGGATCAATCGTCACTAGCGCAGCCTGTTTGAAGCCTTGGCGGGGACCGTATTCTTCAATCGCCTTCCGAACCGTTTCGTCTGCTCGCTTCTGCCATTCAAGGTTTAAGGTGGTTTCGATGGTTAACCCACCCAGCTCCAAATCTTCTGGTGAAACTAAATTGATGAGTTGCTGTTGGATATAGGACGTAAAGTAGGGGGTATCGCTCAGAAAATATTTTGGCAGACTCGGATTTAGCTCAATGGGGGAGGCGATCGCCGCTTCCTTTTCTTCAAGGGTAATAAATTCGGCCTCAGCCATGCGCTCTAGGGTTAGGTCGCGCCGCTGTCGAGCTGCATCTAAGTCGACCAGCGGAGAATAGGCACTCGGAGCAGGCGCCAACCCCGCAATCATCGCTATTTCTGACAGCGACAGTTCATCGACAGATTTTGAGAAATAGATCCAGGCAGCATCTGCAATGCCATAGGCTCCCGAACCCAGATAGACCAGATTTAGATACCGCTCTAAAATCGTATTTTTTGAAAGCTCCCGCTCGATTTTCTGAGCGAGCATCGCTTCGCGGAGCTTTCGTTCAAAGGTGCGAGCCTGATCAAGAAAAACGATTCGAGCAAGCTGCTGAGTGATGGTACTCCCTCCTTCGACCAGTTCACCTGCTGAAATATTTCGGTAGATGGCTCTAGCAATGGCTGAGTGATCGACGCCATTATGGTCATAAAATTTCTTATCTTCAGCTGCGATAAAGGCATCCGTGAAGAGAGGAGGAATTTGTTCAAACTGAACTTTATCGCGAGTTGCTGGCCCAATCTGCTGCAAAATGGTGCCATCCTGCGCCTCAAGCGTGAGGGTCCCATCACGCACAAACGTCAATACAGCACTCACATCTGGCAAGCCTTGCTCTACAACTTCTAGAGAGCGTCGCACGGTAACCACTGTGCCAATGGTGGATGCGCCGACGCCCAGGAGAATCCAAATCCACCAGCGCTGGTAGATTGGCTTGGGATATTTGAGATGACGATTGGGATCTGTCCGGGAGCCCCCATTATTGGAGTGATGATGCTCTGGGGATTTGGGAGAATCGACCTTCCGAGAAATATCGGATGCTGATTCGGATTGGCTGAACGAGTCTCGTAGTCGAGAGAAGAAAGCCTGAATTGACGATTTTGAAGACATTGTAGATTTCCTATTGCCCTGCGGGTCTAAGATGGACGATTCGACAGGAATGGAACCTTACCGTGTAGTGCCAAGATCGCATTCATGGCTTTGAGAAAAAATCGTTCATACAATCTTACCCCTCCCACGATTGAATAACGGAATGGCGATCGCGCCAATTTTACACGTCAAATCCAAATAATCTTTAACTCCCAAACTAGAATAATGAAACACATGAGCAAATTTTGCCACATGACGAGAAACTAGATGCCTGCATACCCCAGAGCCAAACCCGTCACCAGCATCCCCAACACTAGAAACGGCTGAGCACTCGCCTGATATTTGACATCGTTTTCTAACGGGTCACGAAGAAAATACATGTCTTGGAATGTGATTTGAGGAACCACGAGCAAAATCAAAACCGTCGCGAACAGATTTTGCCCCACGTTGATGAGATAGGCAGCGACTCCCAACTGAAAGACATCAATCATCACCACGCAGATCCAAGCGGCGGTGCCGACTCCAAACATTACTGGCAAGGATTTTAACCCAAGCTGGCGATCGCCCTCCACGCTTTTGAAATCATTTACTACAGCGATTCCTAAACCCGCGAGGCTGTAGAAGAGGGTCAATACGACAATCGTCCAATTTAGATTGCCAAACAAAGCATGTCCAGCCCACCACGGTAGGGCAATGTAACTGGCACCCAGTGCATAATTTCCAAGCCACCCGTTTTTTTTCAGCTTCAACGGGGGGGCAGAATAAATGTAAGAGAGAAACGATCCACCGATGGCAATCGCGGTAATAGTTGGGAATTCATGACCCGCCCACCAATCTAAGCCAGCAGCGACCCCGACGCCTGCAACTAGCAGCATGAGAATTTGAGCGATCACCTGAGGAACCGATATCGCGCCCGATGGAATGGGGCGATAAGGCTCATTGATGGCATCAATTTCGCGATCGTAAAAGTCATTCAGAGTTTGGGTGTATCCCGCCAATAACGGCCCCGAAAGAAGCATGCATGCCGCTGCAATCAAAACATTTTCAATAGTCCAGGTGTATTGCCCTGACGATGCTGCACCACAAACAACTCCCCATATCAGAGGAATCCAAGTAATTGGCTTCATCAACTGAAGGCGAATCTTCCAAATTGACGTTTCTCCCGAGTCAGCACCTTTCATCCCAAGTAGCTGACGAGCTTTACCGCCTCGTTTAGCCGTTGACTCGGTAGCCGAGCTATTCTGAGAGTCCTGCCCATCCGCATCGGGTGGATTAACGTCAGGAGACTGCTGGGCAGGATTCGTTGAAGATTTGGGAAAATCAGCCATAGTGGATTTCGAGTGAAACCAAGTTTTGGAACGGGTGACCGGATCAAGACTCTATCGAGATCGCTAGATGTTTCTTACGAAAATAAAGAACGTCTCAATAAAGCACTTGGGTTAATCTTATCCAACTACTCGAAGAAGTTCTAAACGTTGACAGATCATATTTTTAGTGCAGCCCCCGATACATACCCCAATACATACAAGGTATTGAGCGTCTCTTAATACCTATCCGAAAACTCGCTAGAGTCTTTGGAATCCAAAACTCCCGACGGGGTTTTCGGACAGGTGCTTAAAAGTTGCGATCGCAGACTGTTGAGACTGAGGAGCGACTATTCGATACGGCATATTACCCAATCATGAACATTGGCTACGCGCTGAACGAAATAATCAGATAGCCATCCTGAAACTTCGCTCCTGCGACAGGCTTCCCTTGGAGCTGAGACGGCAAAAAGATGTTCCGACGCTGATCCCCTGCTTCTACCGTCACCTCTGGGCCATACTGGGTCAATTTCACATCCTGCTTGTTAAAGCCTGGCAAGAATAATCGAACCGTTCGCTCTGTAATATCGACTGTGATGGGGCGGGGTGCTTGAATTGCTTCTCTAAAGTTTGGCAGAGCATCCATAAGAGGCTGCCAGTTGCTTTCCGTTAAGGCTGGTAGCCCACTGGTCGGCAGTGGCGCAAATTTCTCTAAGACCGAGTCAGATGCAGAAAAGCGATTGAAAATCACGCCGCCTACAGTCAGACCGACCTGTTGAGCACTGCCCCACAGATACCGAGCAGTGGCGATCGCCCCCTCATCGTCACTTGTTACCAAATACGCCGCCATTCGAGTGGGGTCAGCCACGACAGCCTTGCCCTGATCAAGCATACTGTTTGCCTGATCGGTCGGTTGAGAAAATAGGTCATTCCCAGACCAATTGACATTTAAGATCGAGCTGGCTACAGGTTGGGCAAACGGAGCAAGCGTTTTACCCAAATCTGAATTTAGAAAAACCTGACGAAATCGACGGATATACCAGCTCAAGACCTCTGGCATCCCCAACATCCTCAATGTAGCCAAGTCGCCCATGCCATCATAAATGATGACATCATAGGCATCACTTGCGTCATATTCTCGAATCGCATTAAGCGCTAAGGCACTATCCATACCTGGAAAGATGCCGAGCTCTTGACCAAAAACTTCCTTAAAAAAAGGAGTCTTGAGATATTGAGCCTCAAGCTTTTTGACCTCGTCCCAGCTCCGCTCTAAAAGAACGGTTGTCTGAAACTGAACCGCTTTAAAGTTGGGGGCGATATCTTGGGGATCGCAGCTTAACGGAGTTCCTAGAGCAATGCCCAAGTCAGGCCCGGGGTTTTGACCCGCTAGTAAAACTCGTTGCCCTTCGCTTGCAAATTGTCTGGCAGCTGCGATCGCCGCTGTTGTGCGACCTGTTCCACCTTTGCCTAAGAATGTAAGAATAAAGGTCATTGCAAAATTAAATTGTCTCTAAAATGTCGCCCGGCACCCAACAGATCATGCCTACTGAGTCGGTTCCAGTTCATCTTCAAAGAACCACGTAGAAAACTTGTCGTCAAACTGAACGACGACGCCCACTCCACTACCATCCACCATTTTATAATCTTGAATCACGCCAACCTGTCCCAGGCGTTGAATTATATCTTGAGAGGTTCGATCTCTCAATCGACGCACGCGCACTTTCTGACCGATATCCATTACTACTCCGACTCAATAAACCCACTCATAATTCTGATACTTGAACAAACTGCTCCCAATTGATTAAGAGGAGCGACAGTCATTCACCTGATGAATCTTAGCATCAGCCCATCCCATTTCGGGGAACAAAATTACAGGTTATGGTGAATCGTTGATTCGCCTCGATCAGGGTGTACCCGGATTCAACATGAATTTCCTCGATTTGATCAAAGTTGTCCGGATTGGGGCACTCTAACCAGTAATAAGGAATGGTAGATGCACCCTGATTTGATTCCCCCGGCCACAAGCTGGGGGTTTTTTTATGAAATTTGGCAGATTCGATGAATCATGCTTGCAACCCATGCAGGTGAGCATAGATTCCGTCTGAGTTCAGCAATTCGTCATGACTTCCCACTTCCGCAATGTGCCCTTTATCTAATACGACAATGCGATCGCTCTTTCTGATCGTTGATAATCGGTGCGCTACGACGAACGAGGTGCGATTTTCCATCAAGCGTTCGAGGGCTGCTTGAATTTGGCGCTCGGTCGCTGTATCAAGGGCAGCTGTAGCCTCATCCAAAATCAGCACTCGCGGATCTCGAATCAGGGCACGGGCGATCGCAATCCGCTGTCGCTGCCCTCCTGAGAGCTTCATTCCATCTTCGCCGATGCGAGTCTCCAGCTGATCCGGCAGGTCGCGCACAAATTCGTCTGCGTTTGCATCTCGAATCGCTTGCCAAAGATAGTCATCATCGACCCAATCCGCTCCGTAGAGAATATTTTCTCGAACAGAGCCCTCAAATAAGATAGTTTCTTGGGAGACAACCGATAGAAATTGACGATAGGTGCGTAAATCGAGACGATTCATATCTTGACCGTCGAGTAGAATGCGGCCTTCCATCGGGCGCAAAAAGCCGATGATGAGATTTAGCAGCGTTGATTTACCTGCTCCAGAAGGCCCAACGATGGCGATCGCCTCTCCCGGTTGCACGTGCAGTGAAAAATCTCGAATGGCATGTTGCTCGTGTCCTCGATAGGAGAAACTCACCGATTCGAATTCAAATTCCCCCCGCACCTGTCTGACAATCTGCTTGTTTTGATTGTCTTCAAGGTCAGGACACTCCATGATTTCACTCACCGAGCGAATCGCGTCAAACCCTTTACCAATCTGGGGCAGTGCCAGCATAATTTGAACCACTGCTCCCGTGAGTGAGTCAAAATAGCCCGTTAGCAACACCACGTCGCCCACCGTGATGCCAAGCTTTCCGGTGTATGCCAACCACGCCGAAATAATTAGACACGCTCCATTAAAAAATCGCAGTGTCACCCAAGACGATGCTCCTGCAACTGCATTAATAGCATCAAGCCGCATCGCAGTTTGGCGCACTGTCGATAGGCGATCGTTAATTCGACCAATCTCGGTTTCTTCTGCACCGTGGGCACGCGTTACGGGAATAAGCTGAATCATTTCTACCAAGCGAGCTGACATATGCTCAATCTGCTGGCGAAACGCGCGGTTTCTTTCTCGAATTGGACCTCGGAGCGATCGCACTAAGGTCGCTGCCACTGGAACTGTACCCACAAAGAAGATTAAGAACCACGGAGCCCGAATTGCAGTTGCTCCAATTGCTACAAGAATCGTCAGCACAGCAGACGGAATCAGCTGAAATACATAGCTAGTCAGCCCATGAATTGATTCGACGTCTCGCGTAATTTTAGTTTGCAAGGCTCCCTTGCTATTTTGTCTATAAAACCCAATCGACAGTTCTTGAAGCCGTCGGGTCATGGCTGATCGCAAACTATATTCCATTCCCCGAGTCGCCGCACTCATAAAGCCCACATGCCAGTAGTGGGTCGGAATATTTTGTACCACTGCAATAGCCAGCACCCCACCATTAAGCCAGAGTTCTGATAAATCGTGTTTAGCTGGCGCAGAAATGATATCGATGATATTGGCAATCAGAATGGGGCGAATCCATTCGGGGCTATGCTTAATTAAATAAAAAAACAGAGATAGCCCGATGTTGTTAGCATCATTCCGATAAAGCCGGAACAAAGTACGCAGCGGGCGATCGGCGCGATAATCTTGTTCGAGGATGCGATGAGGTTTTGGGGAGCGAGAAGAACTAGTCATTAACGCAAAGCAACTATATTCGAGGTATCGAACTATTGTCTCTGCTAATTTCGTTCATTGCAGTCGGCAAAATTTGCGATCCCGATCAGATTGTGGATCTTGCCATGAAAATGCAAAATGGCTAACCGAATTAATCTGAGGAGCTGCTCGTTGGAGAGCTTGCATCTGGGCCTCTAGCGATGGACGATTGCTGATAGGACTTCCCCACGTACCCGCAAGCACAGGCATGGTCTGAGTACCCGCAGGTGCTCGAGACAATACACGCTGAATTTGATCGACAATGCAGCTCGTATTTCCACAGACTCCGTAGGCCATCGGATGCCATTCTAAATTGCTAGGGAACTGGTCCCACGGTTGCAACCGAGAATCATAACCCCGCCCGACTGTCGCATTTGCTTCCGGGAAAAATACTGCGCCTGCTGGAATACCCTGTTGCTGAGCAGGCAGTGTTGCCACAGACAAGAAATCTAGCACTCCTTGAATGGCATGAGCCACGCTCAACTGCCACAGTTCTGTCTGCAAGACAGAACGTAATTGTTCTAGAGTTCTAGAGTCTGCTGATGCAGACGATCGTCCCTGCCATAGGGGTTCTCCCTCGTCAGGAAAGCGCGCATTTAAGTCACTGATGTCAGCGGCTGTAATGTATCCGCGATTTAAAAATCGCTGAATTAATTCTCTCCCCTTCTGATTGAGGGCACGATCTCTAAGCGCTTGACGGGACGCCGTTCCATAAATCCATAAGTCCTGTACTTGGCTTGCAACCGAAGCGCTTCCCATCCCCCGTGGGTAGCGAATGTAGTCATACAATACGCCATCGGGACGACGTCGAAGAATAGACTGTACCAATAAATAATAATCTTGTTTGGCTTGCAGATTATATGGGTCGATGAAGACTTCATTAGACACCCGATCGACATCACCTATAAGACTCGCAGACATGTTCGCAGTTAGGCTTGTTTGTTCATGGCCGTTTCTGGCAAGTGCCTCTTGTCGATTAGGATCTTGTGTATAAGAGTATCCAAAGTTCATCGCAAACATCCAGGCATAAACTTTGAGCCCCCGTTCGCGGCCTTTGGCGATCGCCTGAGCAAGCAAATCGGTGTCCGAATATCTAGGATGGCGGATGACTGAGGTCCAAGGCGTTTGATTATCAGAGACTGGCAATAAAACCTGCCCATCATAAAACACCTCGACATAAACCCGGTTATATCCGCGATTTACGAACTGGTCGAATAGTGTATCTAATTCACCCGGACGGGCATCACAGGGATACAGCCGTACCCAAATAGCTTGTTCACGAGGCCAATTTTGATTGCGACAGCGATTAAGCTGCTCAGAATGTTGACTAATAAGGCTCTTATACTGATTTTGTGCATTGCGATCGCCCTGTAGCGCTTGTCTAAGGAGTGCTTGCTTTTGCGCGATCGCCTCAGAAGAAAGCTGACAATACCCTGTAACTTGAGCCTGAGCAGCGCGATATTCACCTAAGGAAATTACCAAACTAGAAACGACTGTTAAACCGGTAGCGCCATTTTTTAGCCGCTTTAACCAGCGAAAATCCATCACGTTTTTCAAAAATCTCATCAGCAATAGCAAAAAAATCAAATCAACTATAGCAATCCCGAATGATTTGTGAAATCTTCGGTAACCGTTCTATTCGTTATCTCGGCACTAATCAAATAGTGTTGGAAGCATCGAACAGTGCTTTAATAATTCGTTCGTTGGCTTTAGGAAACGGATATCGGTCAATTTCGTCAAGGTTAACCCAACGGATTTCGTCACACTCTAGGGGTTTAGGTTCTCCTCCTAAGTAGGCGCAATGATGAACGTTGAGAGTGACTCGAAAATGGCTGTAGGCATGGTCGATGACCGTTAAGCGATCGCCCACTTGGATTTCAATATCAAGCTCTTCCAAAATTTCACGCTTGATACACGCCTCAACACTTTCCCCCGGTTCAATCTTCCCCCCCGGAAATTCCCACAGACCGCCAAGTAATCCCTCTTGACGACGACGATCAATTAAAATTTGCTGTCGCTCATTCCAGATGACAGCGACTCCGATATTCTTGTGGGGTAACGGACTACGGGATTCAGTCATAGGTAAATCCATTTGTAGATTTAGTTGATACGCCTGACAAAATAAATACCATGGACACTGATGACACGCCGGATTCTGGCGCGTACAAACAGTCGCTCCTAAATCCATAAGCGCTTGATTAAAATTGCGCGGCTGATTGGGATCAAGGAGATCCGTGGAAAGTTTCCAAAGAAATTTTAGAGCTTTGTTAGGCGGTTTTTTCAGTGCCGTCATTCTAGATAAGACTCGCTTAACATTCCCATCGAGAATAGGAGTGGGTTGATCATAGGCAGCACTTAAAATTCCCCCCGCTGTTGTTCGACCTATCCCTGGCAGAGCGATCGCATCATCAAGCCGAGTCGGGAACTGATTGCCATAGGTCGCAACAATTTCTTGGGCAGCCCGATGAAGATTGCGAGCACGAGCATAATATCCTAACCCTTGCCACGCCTTTAAAGCGTCTTGCTGACTCGCCTGTGCCAATGCTTCAATCGTTGGAAATCGCTCCAACCAGCGTTCATAATAGGGAATTACAGTCTTGACCTGCGTTTGCTGCAACATCACTTCAGACACCCAGATCTTGTAAGGGTCTTGGCTATGTCGCCAAGGCAAGTCTCTCCCCATCTCGGCATACCAAGATAAAAGCGCTCGTCGCATCGTTTCCAAACGAGAGAGTGGTAATACTCGCCACTTATCCATAGAATCACGAGGGTAATTAGTCCGATCAGTAGATTCTATTAGATGATTGAGCCGACTCACAGTCACTCGTCCGGATCACAAAATTGACGATCATATAGCCGTGTGTCCCTGAGTTAAGCACAACGGCGTGGGGCGCGACACCCTACACCACGTCCTAACGCGAGAGCGTACGGCGATATAAAGCGGGAATGATAAAACCATAAAAAGCCCTGCCAACTGGCAGGGCAAAAAATGAATCAAAGAAATCCGAGACTTTACATGTGTTTCAACTTAGCCAATGGCATCCATGACCTTAAACATCGGCAAATACATCGCCACTAAGATTGCACCTACCATGCCCCCTAGAACCACAATCATAATGGGCTCCATGATACTAGTCAGAGCTTTAACCGCCTGCTCAACTTCGTCTTCATAGAAATCGGCAACCTTCATCAGCATCGTATCAATTTCCCCCGTTTCTTCTCCAATGCTAATCATCTGAATAGCCATAATAGGGAAAACCTGTTCTCGTTGAAGGGCAATACTAATCATTCCACCAGTTTGAATCTCTTTACGAGCTTCATCAACAGCATTTGCGATGACTTGATTGCCTGCCGTATCCCGAACAATCTCCAAAGATGTCAAAATCGGCACTCCAGATCGGGAGAGAGAACCAAATGTTCTACAAAACCTAGCCACTGCCGTCTTTTGGATCAAATCTCCAAATAATGGCATCTTTAGGTACAGGCGATCCATGGTTTCTTTGCCCACTCGAGTACTATAGTACTGTCGATAGGCAAAGGCAAGAACGATGACAATGACAATCAATCCCACTGAGTAGTACCAAGTACGCAAGAAGGAACTGATTCCCAACATGAATTGAGTGAATACCGGTAATTCAGCGTCGAGCTCCTCAAAGATATTGGCAAACGTCGGCAACAGGAAGACGGTCATGCCAATAAATACTGTAATTGCGATAACGCCCACAGCAATGGGATATGTCATTGCTGATTTGATTTGGTTATTCAAACGCGCGATATCTTCTAACAGCTTTGCGAGGCGATTCATCACCTCGTCGAGTACACCACCGACTTCACCAGCTTGCACCATGCTTACATACAAACCATCGAAGCACTGAGGATGCTTACGCATAGCATCCGACAGATTGGTTCCTTGTTGTACATCAGCATTGATTTCCTGAAGTGCTTTCTTTAGCTTTGGATTGGAGCATTGCTCCGACAGAACTCCAAGACTTCTGACCAGAGCAACTCCAGCATTGATGAGAACGGCAAACTGCCGAGAAAAGATAGCCTTATCTTTAACACTGACACTGGTTAGAGCAGTCGAAATGGAACTCAAGTCAATATTATTAGGATCAAACCCTTGAGTTTCTCTCAGCTCTTGTACAAATAGCCCCTGTTCTCTGAGAGTAGTGCGTGCCTCAGATGGAGAGCTAGCACTAATCTTTTGTCTCTTAGGATTTCCTTTGGAATCGCGAGCTTTAACAACGTAGGTAGGCATGACTTGATCTTGAGTGGATGAAGATTAATTGAGAAGGGTTATGATGAAGGGCAAAAAATTGGGCAGCGAAAACAAATCGACATCAGATCAACGTTCAAGCTGCCGCCGCTTACCTAGCGACAGAAATCGCGTAGCACCTTGAGTTTTCAGCAGAGGGTTAGCGGGCTGCTGCATAAGCTCCTGATTTCTGGTTTGGAGAAGGTCCGCTATTAATGAGACGCTGTAATTCGTCTGGGCGAGACGTTTTAGACATCGCAGACTCGAAGGAAATCGATCCAGATTTATAAAGATCAGCCAATACTCTCTCTAAGGTTTGCATCCCTAGCTTACCGCCAGTTTGAATCGCTGAATAGATTTGGGACGTTTTTCCTTCCCGAATCAAGTTTGCGATCGCCGGAGTAATCACCATGATTTCCTGAGCCATAATTCGCCCAAACTCACCAGGTTTAGGATTTTGCTTGGTAACTAAGGTCTGACTAAATACCGCAACGAGCGAGTTGGAGAGTTGAACTCTAACCTGCGTTTGTCGCTCAGCCGGGAACACATCAATCATTCGATCGACAGTTTGAGAGGCTGAACTAGTATGCAATGTTCCAAAGACAAGGTGTCCCGTTTCCGCAGCCGAAATTGCAAGCGAAATAGTCTCCAAGTCACGCATCTCTCCTACCAGGATGATGTCAGGATCTTCACGAAGTGCGGCACGCAGGGCGTTTGCGAAGCTTTTTGTATCTTCTCCGAGTTGTCGTTGGTGAATCAGACTCTTGATGGGTTCATAGACAAATTCAATTGGATCTTCGATTGTCAATATGTGTTCGGCTCGTGTGCGATTGATTAAATCAATCATTGCGGCTAAGGTCGTCGTTTTACCCGATCCCGTCGGACCGGTCACCAAAATTAGCCCTCTTGGCTTTTCAGCCATTTCTCGAACAATATCTGGTAAGCCCAGCTTCTCAAAATTAGGAATTTTAGAACTTAATGCTCGAAGACATGCAGCGTAGGTGCCTCGATCTTTATAGACATTGACTCGAAAACGGGCTAATCCTTTTACCCCGTATGAGCAGTCAAGTTCCCAATTCTGTTCCAGCGCTTTCCGCTGAGAATTATTTAACATGCTAAAGATGAGACGCTGACATTGTTCAGACGTTAGGGGCTCATCTCCAATGGGTGTTAGTTTGCCGCTAATTCTGAAATATGGAGGGATACCAGCTGACAGGTGAAGATCTGACCCCCCCATCTCAATCAATTGCTCCATTAAATCTTCAATCATCATTTCCATGGGTTCTCTCCTACACGAGTTGGATATTCTGAGAGTAGAATTTGCTACGTTGAGATTTGATGTAAGACATTCAGCACTAAGCGGCGTTAAATTTTGTGTGCCTTGGCCGAATGGCTAACGTAAGGGGTATCAAGATAGTCTAATCCTGAAAGCGCGGAGTTGTGCAATATGGACAATCGAGCCATTCTGGCTTTAGCTCAGCACCACAGGTTCGACAAGCTAGCGAACTCTTGCGTTTTGCTTTCAGCTCTGCTTCCAAACCTGTATCAGTAAAGGTGACGCGTTCTACCTCCTCAAACGTGGTCATGCCTTGCCTTACAAGATTCAAGCTGTACGCAAGCAAGGTTTGCATTCCTTCCTCAACCGCAACTTCTTTAATCCGTTCGGTGGGTGCACCCTCAGTAATCAGAGTCTGCAAATTCTCGGTAACGCGCATTACTTCGTACACACCACAGCGTCCTTTATATCCAACACCGCTGCACTTGGGACATAGCGTACCCTGCGCCTTTTCGGCCTGAACTTCCTCAGGAATCAGTGAATGGGCTCTATAAAACGTCAAGTCAGATTCTCTCGTTGACGAAAGCCCAAACCTAGCGAGATCTTCTGGTGAGGGAATGTAGGGAATCTTACATTCATCACACACCCGGCGCATAAGCCGCTGAGCCAACACTCCAATTAATGAGCTAGATACCATAAATGACTCGATGCCCATTTCTTCTAAACGAGCGATCGCACTTGCCGCATCGTTTGTATGAAGAGTCGTTAAAACCAGGTGCCCTGTCAGAGCGGCTTCAATTGCAGTTTTCGCAGTTTCCCGATCTCGTGTCTCACCGACTAGAATCACGTCTGGATCTTGTCTCAGGAATGCTCTCAAAATCGAGGCGAAGTCTAAACCTTTTTCACGAATTACCTGAACCTGTGTAATTCCTGGTAATGAATACTCGATTGGGTCTTCCGCTGTACTGATATTGACTCCAGGACTATTGCGCTCAGCCAATGCTGAATACAACGTTGTCGTCTTACCTGATCCGGTTGGTCCAGTTACCAAAATCAGTCCAAACGGACGCATAACCATATCGGTAACAATCTTTAGAGTCTCAGGCTCAGTGATTAGCTTATCTAAGCCTAGCTGAGTTGCTGAGTTATCTAAGATTCGTAAACAAACCTTTTCACCATATCTGCTCGGCAAGGTATTGACTCGAAAGTCAACTTTTCGACCATCAAAAATTCGTCGGATACGACCATCTTGGGGTAAGCGTCGTTCAGCGATATCCAGGCTAGCGATAATTTTGAAGCGAGCCGTGACGGCTGGAATGATCTTCTTGGGTAGCTGATCAAACGCTTCCCTTAAAACGCCATCTTTTCTAAAACGAATTCTTAGATACTCTTCCTGAGGCTCTACATGTATATCTGAGACTCCTTCCTGCAACGCTTTAACTAGAATCTTGTTAACCAGTGCAATGACGGGCGCAGCTTCTGCATCTTGGAGGGCAGCACCGAGATCTGCCTCTGCGTCATCTACCGCTTCTTCTAAATCTAGGTAACTTAGCTCTTCAATGTCAGCCTTGACATCTACTTTAGATTGGAATTCAAGCTGTTTCTCTCGCTCAACTTTTTCATCAAGATATTGGGAAATAAGTCGCTGATAATCTTCAGACGTAATGACCATACGCCGCAACGCCAGACCCTGAGGTCTAAGAATTCGATTCAAATCATCTTGAGCAGCCAGATCGTCAGGATTGACCATCGCAACTAAAACTGATGGCGGATCAGTTTCAGTTCGAGATAATGGCAACAATCGATAGCGGCGACATGTGTCAACTGGAATTAACGTATCGATTAGCTGACCGAGCTGATTAGATGGTATTTGGTCAAGTTCGGGGTCAAGAGATTCAACTCCGTAAAGAATCTTAAGCTCAAATAGCTGTTGCTTCTTATATTGACGCAGCAAATCGGGGGGAAGTTGCTGCCCTGTCAACGTTTCGAGAACATCAATCAGAGGACGACCCGACTTGCGGCTCTCAACCAATGCCTGTTGCATTTGGTCGTTATCGACATATCCCGCTTGGATAAGCTTGTTGCCAAACGGAGAAAAATTATGTTGAACGACTAGCGCACGTCGCTGAGACGAAGAGTTAGCCATAGCTGATGCAGTAAAGTACCTCTAGAGAGTGTTCCCAGAATCCGCTTATAAGCTTGCAAAAGCTTATTAAAAAATCCGTAGATAAACGGTTTAAGTTGGGAATGGTTCATACAGACTAGTTCATACAGACTAAAAGCATTCTTGAGAAGACTTAAATTTAGACTAAGTCTTAGACTGTCAATGCAGCTTTGCCTTAAACTTGCCTGGAGACGCATTACAACTTGTTCTCGACTATAGCTCTTCTGTAGAAAATCTGTAGAAAACGAGTGCGAGCGAGTCCACATCAAAAAGCTTTGACAAGATTCTGGCGCTAGCTCAGTATACGAGCCAATGCTTGAATGCATAACATAAAGTCATGTGAATACAAAGTAATGCTTAGACCTCTTTATCAATTCAATATATTCTCTCCATTCTCTCCATGCAATGCAGGCGATCGCGTTTAAATTTATTGTGCTGCCGTATTGTGCTGCCGTGAATTCTCGTGTTCTATGATGCCTAAGGCTTAAAGCACCTGATTAAAGGGGGCAATTTAGGGAGCCTGCAATCTAGGTAATCGAACTAGGTAATCGAAATTGCTATGATCCCAATGCAATGAAGACTTTGCAATGTAGACTGGCATTGGCGCGTTAAGATTATGGGACTCCAAATTCCTTTATGGAGATTTTTAGAGCAAAGTCTCTCTACCAACCCAATTAGTAAGGTAACGAGACGTTTATATTGCATCTAAAGAAATATAAAAATAATTTGAATTTGATTTCTTCGCTCATGGATTCGCTCAATCGCTAAAATTGTTAACAAGCGGTTGCTCAAACCGATTTTTTGTTTTGATTGAGGTGAATCATAGCTAGACGCTATGGCCTAGCTCTAATGCCTAGATTCTGTAAAGTAACCGATGTAGGCTGTACGCTTTTGGTTTTCTAGGCATAGATCGTTAAAATGGCAGTTCTTGGAATGGAAATTGATACACAATGATTGACGAAGAAAAGCATCTAGAAGATAACCAGCCAGTTGTAGCAGGTGATTCAGAATCCTCAGCACCTCATGGTGAGGGTCAAATTGATGCAAAGTCAACAGTCCAGAATGAAAATGCATCAGATGATTCTGGTAATGAAATGACCTTGGATCAAGTCAGCTTGGAGGATTTAGAAGAGAATGAAGCCGTTGGAGATTCTGCGGAACGCCTCCAGACTGCTGACGAAGCAAAAACTGCGTCTCAAAAAGCTGAAGCAGATTTAGCATCCATTAAAGAACTGGGTCAGGAAATTGAGACATTAAGAGCTCAGCTGGAAGACCGGACAAGTCAATGCGTTCGGATCGCCGCAGATTTCGATAATTTTCGGAAGCGTACCCAAAAGGAACGTGAGGAAATGGAAGATCAGGTCAAATGCTCTACGATCGTAGAACTTTTGCCGGTCGTCGATAACTTCGAGCGGGCGCGATCGCAAATTAAACCCCAGACTGATGCAGAAATGAACATTCATAAAAGTTATCAGAGTGTTTACAAACAGCTAGTTGAATGCCTGAAACGAATTGGTGTAGCGCCCATGCGTGCAGAAGGGCAGGAATTTGATCCTAATTTGCATGAAGCGGTTCTCCGCGAACATACCGACGAACATCCAGAGGGGACCGTGATCGAAGAACTCGTTCGAGGCTATCTTTTGGGTGAACGAGTCTTAAGGCACGCAATGGTGAAAGTTGCAGCGGCGCCAGAGCCAGTGACAACTTCTGGGGAAGGCGATCAAAGTAATTCTTAATTGCAAGCAAGCGGTTTCGACGGCGACAGAGCGAGCTGGGCGATCTAAGAGATATGTCAGAATTTCTTGCTGATGAAGTCTAGCCAAATTTTTTCGCTCTTAGGGATGCCGTTGATAGCGAAACTGAGTTAATTTAGTTTGGACTGATAGGATTTCCAGAAAATTGCGGAATACTTGCTAAAGGTGGATTCACTATTTTCTAAATCCATCTATTGCATCCTACTCGTCTTGAACGCATTCAAGGCTGTTAGATATGGGGAAAGTTATTGGTATCGATCTGGGCACAACAAATAGTTGTGTTTCTGTGTTGGAGGGCGGTCAACCTATCGTCATCTCCAATTCTGAAGGGGGGCGAACAACTCCGAGTATTGTAGGTTTTGGAAAATCTGGAGAACGACTGGTTGGACAGCTTGCCAAACGGCAAGCTGTTACAAACGCCGAGAATACAATTTACAGCATTAAGCGATTTATCGGTCGTCGATGGGACGATACGGTTGAGGAAAGAGGCCGCGTTCCATATTCTTGTATTCGTGGAAAAGACGATACCGTTGATGTTCAAGTCCGGGGACGTGCTTATACGCCTCAAGAGATTTCAGCAATGATTTTGCAGAAGCTTAAGCAAGATGCTGAGAATTATTTGGGGGAGTCTGTCACCGAAGTTGTTATTACTGTTCCAGCCTATTTTACTAATGCTCAACGTCAGGCTACTGAAGATGCGGGGGTCATTGCAGGACTAGAAGTTAAGCGCATTATCAATGAACCTACGGCGGCCGCTCTATCATACGGGCTTGATAAGCAAGACCAGGATCAGACTGTGCTTGTTTTTGACCTTGGTGGGGGAACATTTGACGTTTCTGTCTTGCAGCTAGGAGATGGCGTTTTCGAAGTCAAAGCTACCTCAGGAAATAATCACTTGGGGGGAGATGATTTTGATAACGCTCTCGTTTGTTGGATGATCGATAACTTCAGAGAGCAAGAAGGCATCGATTTGTCAACTGATAAAATGGCACTCCAGCGTCTCCGAGAGGCTGGAGAAAAAGCGAAAATCGAGCTCTCTAGCATGTTGACCACAACCGTGAATTTGCCGTTCATTACTGCAGATGATTCAGGGCCGAAGCATCTGGAAATGGAATTGAGTCGCGCCAAATTTGAGGAATTGAGTGGGCATTTGATTCAAGCTACGATTGAGCCAGTCACTCAGGCCCTGAAGGATTGCGATCTCACACCTGATGATATTGATCGAATTATTTTGGTTGGAGGATCGACTAGAATTCCTGCTGTACAGCAGGCTATTAGTAACCATTTTGGAGGAAAAACTCCTGATCGCTCAGTAAACCCAGACGAGGCAGTTGCTTTAGGAGCCGCAATTCAAGGAGGAGTGCTGGGTGGCGAAGTTAAAGATTTGCTGTTGCTGGATGTTACGCCTCTATCGCTAGGAATTGAGACATTGGGAGAAGTGTTTACTAAGATAATTGAGCGGAATACGACCATTCCGACCAGTAAAACTCAAACCTTTTCAACAGCAACAGACGGTCAGACATCCGTAGAGATTCATGCCTTGCAAGGCGAACGAGCTATGGCAAAGGACAATAAGAGTCTCGGTAAGTTCCAGCTAACTGGAATTCCGCCAGCTCCCAGGGGAGTTCCTCAGATTGAGGTTTCGTTTGAAATTGATGCGAACGGCATTTTACAGGTGGCAGCCCGTGATAAGGGAACTGGTCGAGAGCAAAGCATTCAAATTAAAAACACCGGTGGTTTAAGTGATCCTGAAATTGAGCGTATGCGCCAGGAAGCTGAGCTTTATGCAGAGGAAGACCTTCGCCGAAAACAGCTTGTTGAGCTCAAAAATCAGGCTGACGGCTTATTGTATAGCTATGAATCGACTTTAAGAGATAATGGGGAATTTATTCCAGAAGAGCTGAAATCTCAGGCACGCGATCGATTTACGGAATTGAGATCGGCAATGGGCGATCGTAATATTAGTGTTGAAGATATGCGGCAGTGTTTGGATGCTCTCCAAGCGATTCTATTTACCATTGGAGCATCGCTTTATCAGCAAGCAGACCAAGATAGTGATGAATACACCGCTTCTTCTGAAGATATCTCAACGTCCGACTTTAATGGTCATGCCGATTCGCCACAGAGTGATAACTTTGAAGATGATTATGGTGGATATGATAATGATGACACGATAACTGCTCCCTATGAGCCAGTCGATTAGTTTAGGATATAGGGCAGGGGCTATGTGTCTCTAGCCTGTATTACATTAGTATTTTGCCTGTCCCTTCTATCCTCTATTAGCAGCGCTATATGGCTCGTGATTACTATGAAATCCTTGGTGTCTCCCGTGACACAGATAAAGAAGAGATCAAACGTGCGTATCGGAGATTAGCACGGAAGTATCATCCAGATGTCAATAAGGAGGAGGGAGCCGAGGAACGTTTCAAGGAAATCAATCGCGCTTATGAAGTGCTCTCAGAGCCGGAAACGCGGGCTCGATATGATCGCTTTGGCGAAGCAGGGGTTGGTTCTGCTGCGGGTGCAGGTTTTCAAGACTTTAGCGATTTAGGTGGGTTTGCAGATATTTTTGAGAGCTTCTTTAGTGGCTTCTCAGGGATGGGGCAGACTGCACGGCGTCGTAGCGGCCCCGTTCGGGGAGATGATCTCCGTCTTGATCTGAGGCTGGATTTCCGCGAGGCTGTTTTTGGAGGCGACAAAGAAATTCGCATCAGCCATCTCGAAACATGCTCGACCTGCGGCGGGATCGGTGCAAAACCAGGAACGCGCCCTCGAGCCTGCCAAACCTGCAGCGGTTCAGGACAAGTGCGCCGCGCTACACGAACCCCTTTTGGCAGTTTCACGCAAGTCTCGGTTTGTCCAACATGTAATGGCGTTGGGCAAGTCATTGAAGAGAAATGTGATACTTGCAGCGGCAGCGGACAGAAGCAAGAAACTAAAAAGCTTAAGATTACCATTCCTGCTGGAGTTGATAATGGCACCCGTCTCAGAGTATCGGGTGAGGGGGATGCAGGCCAGCGAGGCGGGCCACCAGGTGATCTCTACGTTTATCTGTTCGTTAATGAAGATGCAGAATTTAAGCGCGATGGCATTAATATTCTCTCAGAAATTCGGATTAGCTATCTTCAGGCGATTTTAGGGTGTCGATTGGAAGTTAACACGGTCGATGGCCCTCATGAAGTCACGATTAATCCAGGAACTCAACCTAATACCGTTTTAACTCTGGAAGACAAGGGAGTTCCTCGTTTGGGAAATCCGGTTAGTCGAGGCAATCATCTAATCACGGTGCAGATTGCAATCCCGACGCGAATTGCCCCTGAGGAGCGCGAGTTGTTGGAGAAACTTGCCAAAATTAGAGGCGATCGCATCGATAAAGGGGGAGGCATTGAGGGATTTCTGGGAGGGCTATTTCGAGGATGACCCACTCAATTGAATCATCATCAAATTTGATTCCTGACAGCCATCTAGATCTGCGGGGAACCCCCTGTCCAATTAATTTTGTACGCACTAAGCTCAGGTTAGAAAAAATGTCGCCCGGGTCAGTTCTTGAGGTTTGGTTAGATCCGGGCGAACCGATTGAACAAGTGCCTGATAGTTTGACAATGGAAGGCTATAGTGTCGAGAATATTGAAAATCGGTCGCAATTTTTTGCAGTTAAAGTAAGACGCCCTTCCCTTTCAGCATGAACGAAGCGTCCCTGCATCTCCCTTTCGAAAATTATTCAACGATCAATTCTGAGTTGCTTGGAACTGTTATCGCTGTTCAAGCCAATTATTATTGGGTTCAGCTTGACTTCAATTGTCGTGTCCCTAATAGCGCTAAGCAATCTGAACAGGATTCAATATCACTACTTTGCACTCGACGCTCTCGTCTCAAGAAAATTGGACAGCATGTTATTGTTGGAGATCGTGTGACTGTCGAAGAACCTGACTGGATGGGAGGTCGAGGAGCAATTTCACACGTTTTACCGCGTGACACCGAACTCGATCGCCCTCCAATTGCTAATGCAAATCAGGTTTTATTGGTATTTGCTCTAGCCGAGCCCACATTAGATCCAATTCAGCTCAGTCGGTTTCTTGTGAAAGCAGAATCTACTGGTTTGTCTGTGACGCTTTGCCTCAACAAAAGTGATTTGGCTAATGTAGATGGACAGAAGGCGTGGTGTAGTCGCCTTAATCAATGGGGATATTATCCTTTGATAATGAGTGTTGAAAATCGCCAGGGTTTGGCGAGACTTCGCGATGAATTAAGTCATCGAATTGTCGTAGTTTCTGGTCCGTCGGGGGTAGGAAAGTCGAGTCTTATTAATCAACTGATTCCTAAAGTTGATTTACGGGTCGGAGAAGTGTCTGGCAAATTGGGGCGCGGTCGTCACACAACTCGCCACGTAGAGCTGTTTGAATTGCCTACAGGAGGTCTTCTCGCAGATACGCCTGGTTTTAATCAACCCGATTTGGACTGTGACCCTATCGAGCTGGCTAACTTTTTTCCTGAAATTCGACAGCGGATTGCCCAGGCGAACTGTCAATTCAGTAATTGCTTGCATCGAGATGAACCCAACTGCGTTGTGCGAGGGGATTGGGAACGTTATGAGCACTACTTAAGTTTTTTGGATGAGGCGATCGCCCGTCAAACTGCTTTGGAAAGCTTAGGAAATGCTGAATCTACTCTCAAAGTCAAAACGGGAGAGCATGGAAAGTCTCAGTATGAACCAAAACTAGAAACCAAAAAATATCGCCGTCCATCTCGTCGATCTCAGCATCAGGCTCTGCAAGATTTATGTAAGGACATTGATGAGGTCTTGCAAGACGATGACGATAATCTGCTTGATGATCTTTAAGACGAGTGACTAACCATAGAATGCTTGGAATGCTTGGAATGCTTGGTTCGAATTCGATTGATCTCATTGGAGCCGCAATTTACAATCGCGTTAGGCACCGCTGTTTGCAAACTAGCGAATTCATACCAATTCTTCAAATTCGGACTACACATAAACGTCGTGGTAGGGGCGGTTCGCGAACCGCCCCTACGAAATCTGTAACCTCAATTTAGAGAATTGGTATCAACTAATCATAATCAGTTTAGATAGAGGAATAACGACTGA
Source organism: Elainellaceae cyanobacterium (assembly GCA_051117335.1). GTDB lineage: Bacteria > Cyanobacteriota > Cyanobacteriia > CAZCXK01 > CAZCXK01 > DBGGTD01. The sequence goes on along the minus strand of JBNPEB010000005.1, from coordinate 104,123 downwards.
AAGCATCCAATTGTGAAGCCTAGAACCCCCCCCAGGTTAACAATAGCTTGCAACTCATTTCTGACAATACCTTGAATGGCAAGCTCCAAATCTTTGGGTGAGGTCGTATTCACTCGATCGATGATGACTTGATCGATGTTAAGGATTGGAATGATTTGAGCAACAATCTTTTCTAAATCTCTCTCTAGATATCGCTCAAGAATAAGCGCTAGTTCTCGGCTGACTGGCGTTAGAGAACTAGTGACTGTCTCTGAATTTCGGAGTCGACTCAGTAGCAAACCTGCAACCTTTTCCCAGTCGATAGAGTTGCCTAATCCCTGCAAAATCTCGGCCCCACGGGTTTGAACGTATTTACGCAGGCTGTCTCGCATTGTTTTTCTCAACTGTCGAACCGTTGCTACGGGAAGATTCTGGAGAGAAAGATTTTGCAGCCATTCTTGCAATCTATTTTTGACAGAAAGAGATCGAATTAATTCAGCGAGCACCGCGTTGCAGGCGTCTCTTTCATCAAGACAATAGGTTCGTAGACGGGTGAGTGAATTTCGAAGGCCAAATAAATTAGCAACAACCCAATAAGTGCCGCTTGCCTTTTCTCGAAAACCTTCATCAATGATTTGAATATTGCGGTCTGTCAAGAAATCAACGATTGCTTGACGAAGCATATCAGGTGGTAAAACGACTTGTAGAATCCATTCTGAGAGCTGATCAGCCTGAGATTCGCTCAGTTGAAAATCGAGCAAAACTTGGTCAAAGACCTGATTGAACTGGGCTTCTAAAAAATCTTCACGTCGTGCTAATACCTTTAGCAATCGGGGCAAAGACTGACCAAGCAAATCTTCTAATATACCGGCTAAGATGCGAGTTGTCTTTTGTTCATTTGCTCCTTGAACCTGAGTGAATGCGAGTTCGAGTAACCAGCGTATTGCTGCTTGGGTACGCTCTAATTGCAGGAGTCGTCGTGCCAGATTTTGCAATTCTTCTGGCGTCAGCAACGACCCCATAATCGTATCTGCTACACGCTGAGCCAATCGCGCTTGATTGCTAGGGATTAAACCGGGTGTAAAAGGGACTCTCCAGCCACGAATGTAGAGGGCACGATAGGGGCGAAAGAGCATATTAATTGCAAGGTCGTTCGTGAAATACCCAATAATTCCACCCACAACCGGGGGAGCAATTAGCAGCCAGAGTGTTGAGAAGTCCAAAATTGATAAATCAACAATGAATAAATACGAACAGGGATCAGGGAAAACGAGTAAGCAGATGCAATTAGGAGCTAAGCCTTGGTTATGACTAAGACTCCCATCATTCCTCCAGCGATCGCATAATGAGTCGCTGTGCTAAATCCTACCTGCTGAGCTAGCCGAACCTGGTCAGCCCCCGTTGGGAATTTAGCGAGGCTTGAGCTAATGTAAGCATACTCTTGACGCAGACCCAACGTATCTGCTGCTGGAGTCACAATGGCATCTAAGTACCATTCCTGAAAACTACGAATAGTGTCATTATAGGGACGATGCATATCTAGAATAGCAGCACGACCTCCAGCTCTTAACACTCGATAGATTTCCCTGAGACCTTGTGGAATATCCACGATGTTACGCAAGCCATATCCCATTGTTACCACATCAAACTGTTCGTTATCGAATGCCATATTCAAGGCATCGCCTTCAAGCCAGGTAATGTGGAGAGGTTGTACCCGATTGTCGGTACGCTGGCGGGCGATCGCCAACTGCTCTGGCGAGAAGTCTAGTCCAATCACGAGTCCCTGGTTTTGGATGTGTCTAGCAAGCAGCCGCGCAATGTCACCACTCCCACAGCACACATCTAAACACGCATCACCGGGTTGAGGGGTTGCCCATTTGACTGTCATCTGTTTCCAAACCATGTGTTGCCCTAGGCTCAGCAGCTGATTTAAACGATCGTAGGCTGGAGCAATTCGGTTAAATAGGTGCTGAATAGTTTGAGCATCTGGTGAAGACAATTGAGGGCGTTGAGGACGGGATGGAGGCTGTGGGCAGACTGTCACAAACTTAAATCGTTCCAAGAACCATTAGTTACCTTCTCATCCTATCGTGTTATGTTGTCGCGCAGTACATACGTTTGCAGGCAAGGGCTAGAGCTACATGCTGAACCAAAAGATAAAGCAGCGCAAGCTGAGCGTCGTTTAACTGGCGAGACGTTTTCCACTCAAGTGAGAGAACGCCGACAATGTTGTCTTGAAACGTAATTGGATTGACAAGATTGGTTTGAATTCCGTTTGCTGCGTAGTATTCAAGATTGGTTAGGAAGTTATCTGCCGGGTTATTAACCGCTACTTGGAGCGTGCGAGTGGCGATCGCCTCATTAATTAATGGATTGTGAGCCAGCGAATTGGATTGATGCTCGATCGCAGGATAGGTCCCATAACTGCTGCTGAGCGCATTTTCATCTGTCAGTTGCAAGGTGCAGATATCTGCATCGAAAGTTCTACCAACCGCTTCTGCAATAGACCTCAAACAACAATCTAAGCTAGAGGCTTCTCTTGTAACCAGCATGATTGTATTCAACAACGCTGTCTGTGCTTGAGCCTGATGTAACTCCTCGCTGCGATGTTTAATCTGCTGATATGTTTCAGTTGCCCGCTGGACAACCAGCTTTAATTCATTGGGGTCCCATGGTTTGGTGATGTATTTGTGTACCTGTCCTGAATTAATTGCTTCGACCAAATCTTCAACATCAGTAAATCCGGTTAGGATAATTCGCATTGTATCTGGAAACTGAGGCACGGTCTTGCTCAAAAACTCGGTTCCTTTCATCTCAGGCATCCGCTGATCTGAAATGATGATCGCAACCTCACCTTCACGAGCCAAAACATTGAGAGCATCAATTCCGTTTGCTGCTCTCAATACTTGAAAATCTCGACGAAATGTCCGATACAGCAAATCTAAATTGTCGGGTTCGTCATCGACAATCAACATTTTAGGTTTCTGTAAACGGTCTAAGCCCATTAACTGGTGGTTAGCGGTGTCAAGATCCGGGATTGCATCATTCATAATCCGAGTTCTCCGGGAGCACGTTGGGGTGCAGCAATTTAGGCTGAATCAGATTTGCCCCTTGCTTGCAGGAACATCATGAGAAATGGGTAGTGACTCTGCGAAGAAGGGATCGTTCAAAGCACCGCCTTGGCTCAAACCGAGGCAATAGGCATCCTGTTTGAACGAACCGCATCATCAGCATACCGTTTGGAGATCTCCAAACGTTTTTTACGCTGTTCTTAGTCTTGACATTTTAGGGCAGGTTCTAACGAATTTAGCAGAAAAATTAAGATCGCCTCACGCGCGAGGTTCTCCTAACAAAATCAGAGAACATTGTAAGCCTTTGATAAGGAGATCAAGTCCGTCAGAACTAGGAAGAATGCCTACAAATAGGAGCCCTATCAATCTTGACAGCCTCAGCCGCTCAACAAGACAGGAAGAATAAGTAGAGTCACATGAAGCAGAATCGCCGTCAATTAGACAGTATAAGTTGACTAATAGATTGAAAGGGACAAGGACGTCTTAACCAGTGTCTCAACCTTAATGGTTGCAAATCAGACGTTTAGTAGCAGTAAATAAAATGGGCTTTTGGAGACGGCCTACAACGGTTATAGAGATGAGGATTCTTAGCAGGAAAACCCGCTGAAGCAGCGTGTCATCAGTATTCTTCGATAGTCCATTAGAAATAATTTCTATCTCGAAGCTTTGTCGATAGGAAGAATCAATTTCTATCAGAAAGTCGATGATGTAGATATAGCCCTTATTTCACAATAAAGAAGAAGAGCAATGGTGGTTTTTACTATGGATTCTACCTTTCATAACCGCATACATAAACACTCATCAACGTCTATCTTTGCAGCGTTGATGACTAGTTCTATACTGCTAGTGGATGCTACGCTGCCTGATGATGCGATCGCCTCACGCAGCACGGCAGTTCATGTTGCCCAAGCAAGTATCATTCAAACAACGAGCGCTCAGAATGGAACGCTCTATCTCAATAATGATCGAATCTACTCCTACAATTTAGAAGTAGAAGACGATACTAGAATCAACGGCATATATGTTCCAGCGGGCGCCGTGATTCAAGGTCGGTATGAACCGGCAGAAGGCGGATTACGCTATGTTGCTCGCTCGGTCATCATTGGCGATCGCTCCTATAGCATTTACGCAACATCCCGTATTCTAGAAGATGAAAAAGATCCCCGGGATATTTCAGCAGGCTCGATCGCTGAAGACGCAGGTATTGGAGCGATCGGGGGTGCTATCTTAGGCGAAATCACAGGCGACATTGATGCTGGTGAGGTCATCGGGGGTGCAGCAGCGGGTGCAGCAACGGGTAACATCACGGCAGATCGAGTTGTGGTAGTTGAGCCTGAGGAGCCCATTTATCTGTCTGTCCAATAATGGTATTCCCAGAAATAGGGTTTTGAAGCTAGAGCACACAAGTCGCTTATTCGATTCGCCCCCCATCAGAATCGCGACAACTATCAATCTAGGTATCAATCAAAGGCGATCGCCATTAAAAGCTAGGTGGCGATCGCACGATCTAGATTGACTACGCCTGCATCCACATATCGCGAATCTTATCAGGCAAAAAGTTAGCAATTTCTTGAACGCGATCCTGAGATAACTCATCTTTGGTTGCCGAGAAGACTGCCATAATGGCTTGTTCAGGAGTCGTACTTCTTGGCAAGCCTGCTTCTTGGCGAATCCGAAATAGAAATGTGTCAGAGTCGATTTTGAGGGGAGGGCGAACCCGGCTCAAAAATCTGACGATCGGATTTGTATCTCTCCAGAGTTCGGCGACTTCATTTTGCAGCGCCTTATCATCGGTGGGCACTGCTTCTTCATGAAGCTCGCTTTCAACTCGCTCCGATGCATCCGTGGTCATCATGTCACGCAATGTTCTGAAGATAACCTCAGAAATATCTCTAGCATCGAATATGTCCTCCAACTGCCCTTTCAGCACGATTTTCTCTAGAAAAGGCATGTTTTTCTCCGCAATAGGTACAGATGGCCCGCTTCTTAAAGATTCTGGAGGATTTTCCTCCATTTTCTCTAGCATTCTACGTCCCTTCTCAGTCAATTCTGCCTTTTCGAAGGTAATTAAATGCGGCAGTGGGCCATCAGGTGCGCCTAGCGTATTCGCAATTCGCGCATCTACCTCATCAGGATTGACCAAATTAGGAACATCTTCCTGCCTTGCATAAGCATTACCTGAAAATTTAGCGTTAATGTATTCCTTTTGGTTGAGGTAATCTAAATGCCCCAATAAATCTGACTTACTGACTTCTCGACCCGCTACATCTTCAGCAGTTACACTGATTTCATGCTTTCCGTCTGCTTTCTGATCGCCTGCACCAATTTTCTTCAAAAGAATGTATGCGATGTCTTCACGTAATGCGATTGGCATATTAAACCTCCAATATTTCAGTCGCTAAGCCACACCAATAGCAACTCAACCAGTCAAAGAGGCGTAATTACCTGTAGGCACTGCGACACAGACCAATCAGAGCTAACAGCATCAAATGCGTCAGGTACGTTGCTATTGAAATGTGTACCGTCGCTGACAATATTGACGATACGCGAAAAGATTTTGTCTGCACATCTACTGTGAGGTGCATTTTTGGGGATTGCCTCCCTTACCGGCGAAGGATTATTTCAAATCTCATTCGACAGATTTCAGCTGTTTCTGCGACACGTAAGCATCCACGCGAGGCTATTTGAGACACATCTACGCATACAGAATAGAGCGATCGCGTAATTCTGAGACAGCCCTGCCTCCAGCGATATCGCACCTATAGGAATACATCAAACGGAGGCTCTACTCAAGCAGAAAGTCAGCTTTGCTTCTCTGCCCTCAGACTGACACATGCTGCTCGTAACGAGCCTGAATTTGCCTGATTTTGCAATAAAAATTTAACTTTCTTAACATTATGTGGGATAATCGTCGTGTGCATAAAGAAGTGACTATTCAAAATCCTTGATTCAAGGAGTTTTGAGGTCTTTGTGACAAATCAAACAGAATTAAGTAGAGTAACACCTATGCCATTTACAATCGAGTCAGCCCGCGGCATCTTCCCAGACACCCTCGCTGCGGATGCTGTGCCAGCGACAATTGCTAGATTCAGTCAGCTCAATGCTGAAGATCAACTGGCACTTATTTGGTTCGCGTATCTCGAAATGGGCAGAGCAATCACTGTTGCGGCACCTGGTGCTGCAAGCATGCAATTTGCGGAGGCAACACTCAACGAAATTCGGCAAATGAATTTCCAGGAGCAATCTCAAGCGATGTGTGACCTTGCAAATCGTGCTGATACGCCAATTTGTCGAACGTATGCAATGTGGTCTCCGAATATCAAGCTTGGTTTCTGGTATGAGCTTGGAAAATGGATGGAGCAAGGGCTGGTTGCGCCCATTCCAGAAGGGTATAAGCTTTCCGCAAATGCCTCAGCCGTGCTGTTGGCGATTGAGAAGCTGGAGCCGGGGCAGCAAATTACAGTATTGCGAAATGCTGTGGTGGATATGGGATTTGACCCTAATAAGTTGGGCAACTTCAGTCGAGTCTCGGAGCCTGTTGCTCCTCCCCAGGAAATGTCTCAGCGAACTCAAGTGACCATTGAGGGCGTAACCAGTCCGACGGTGTTGAGTTATATGAACAATCTGAATGCAAATGACTTTGATGCGCTGATTGCTCTCTTTACTCCTGATAGCGGATTGCAGCCTCCGTTCCAACGCCCCATCGTTGGTAAAGATGCTATTTTGCGCTTCTTCAAGGAAGAATGTCAAAACCTTAGGTTAGATCCAGAGCGGGGAGTTTCTGAGCCTACAGATGATGGGTATACCCAAGTTAAGGTAACTGGCAAAGTCCAAACGGCTTGGTTTGGTGCTGGCGTCGGCATGAATATTGCCTGGAGATTTTTGCTAAATCCTGATGGCAAAATCTTCTTCGTGGCGATCGACCTGCTAGCTTCTCCCAAAGAGCTGCTCAATTTGGTTCGTTAACAATCTGTCGTCATCACTAATTGGTTGGTTAGCGCTCTTGATTTGGGAGCGCTATTTTTTTATATTAAAATAGTTATCATAACTTAACATCACTTTAATCTTCTACAGATAGCTTCCTTTGTGGAGGCCGGCTTAGCAGTGATAAGTCAGAACACAGACACGATATGGCAGATCGCCATTCAACAGCGAAATAGAAAACACACAGAGTTTAGGTTGAGTCATGCAGGTAAGCGACACTGATTGGTCAAAGGTTGAAAAGAAGGTTGCACATGAAGCATTTGAAAGAGCGTATCAGCGAGAGACAAGTACTTTAGTGCAGTCTGTTCAACAGCGTGCTAGCAGCATTTCAGAGCTTGACGATCTATGGAGATTGCATGACTTCTTGAGTGCAAGACGGCATGAGCTTGATGGTAAGTATGACTACCGATATTCAGTTTTAATCTTTGTATTTGCTGGGCTAGTTAAGGAAGGATGGCTAAGTCTCGATGAACTGCAAGGTCTTAAGACCGAAAAACTTGCAAAAATATCTGCTCTTACGCGCATGTAGCGTCAACTCATGAATCTTGCTGCAAGGCTGATCGGGTAAGGGCGATCGCCCTGGTGCTTGAAGAAACGGAATCCTGAGCGATGTTTCCATATCTCTGCAACATGATGTGCCAAGGTGCGCAAACGCTGGATCATAAGCCAAAGTTAAGGGAATATAAACCGGGGTCAATAAATGAGACTGCTTGATCGCTGTCTTACAGAGTATACAAGTCAGACCTTGCAATGGAAGGTTGTATGGCCTTACGCTCTCGCGTTAGGACGTTGAACGCGTGTCGAGCTATATCAGCCTAGGAGTTAGGAACTTCCTTTAACAATGACCGTCTTGGAAAAAATAGCTTAATTGCTAGACACTTCAATCTACCTTTTCGTTTTCACGGTGTCTTCCAGAGTGCATACTGCTAAGCTATACAGCTCATCAGTCAGGAAGCAACCAACCGTGTCCTATATCCAATGTGCAACCGCTCTCGATCAGCCGTCGAGCACTGCTACAGGCGGCCCACTCAGACCTCGATCTCAGGATCATCGAGCAAGCCGTTCAGACAGCGCTGAGATGCCGTGTGTCTCGGTGATTATTCCTGCTTATAATGCGGAAGATTTTATTGCGGCCACGCTGGATTCAGTGGTGTCTCAGACCTACCAAAATCTGGAAATATTGGTTGTTGATGATGGATCGAGCGATCGCACGCCAGAGATCGTCAGATCCTATGCTCAGCGCGATCGCCGGATTATGCTGTTGCAGCAAAAGAATGCAGGGGTTGCGGCAGCGCGTAATTTGGCAATCCTCAAATCAACGGGAGAATTTATCGCCCCGATTGATGCCGATGACATTTGGTATCCCACCAAAATCGAGGCCCAAGTGCGATGCCTGACAGACTCTAACGAATTGATAGGGCTCGTTTATACATGGTCAGTCGATATTAACGAAGACGGCAAACTAACCGGGCGATCCAGCCATTTTGACCTCGAAGGCGACGTGTTTCATGCGTTGATTTACTGCAATTTTCTGGGAAATGCTAGCGTTCCGCTAATTCGTCGATGCTGCTTTGACCGTGTTGGCTATTATGACCCTGAGCTCAGAGCCCAAAATGCCCAAGGCTGTGAAGACCGTGACCTCTATCTTCGCATTGCCGAACACTATCATTTTCGAGTGGTTCCAGAGTTTTTGATGGGCTATCGCAAAGCAGTTGGCACCATGTCGTGCAATTATCGAGCGATGGCAAAATCTCATCTGCTCGTACTAGACGATCTTAAGAAGCGGCGACCCGACATTCCAGAGCCGTTCTATCAATGGTCGACCGGAAACTTTTATATGTATCTTGCCACGCAGGGTAGGCGTTCTGGGCATCATGCCAACACTCTATTCTGCTTGTTTAAAGCCGTCACGACTGATCCAGCCCATCTCCTCCAGCCTCAGCCTTACCTGATGGCGTTGAAGAGTGCGTTCAATCTGATCACCTATCCTATTGCGTCTCTGTTTTGGTCTGATCGGCGGGCTTGGTTGGCGTTTAAGCATCGGGTTAAACCTGAGCGGCGATCGCTCACGTTGGCAGACTTAGATACCAGCGCTCGAAAACCGCGGACTCCACCGCGCCGACTGTATGCCAAGATTCGTTCTCAGCGCTGGCTGCAAGTGATCCAACCCAGTCAGGTTTCTATCCAATAATGTCCGCACTTCATCAACCATCCAGCTTCAGACTCTATCCATTTGTCGAGACAGCATGTAATGGGTAACGCAAAAGCAATTCATTCTTTAGTTCCATTACTGAGACTCTACCCGTGGGGAATTCCAGTTATTGTTGGCTTAGGAATCCTGGCATCGCTCTCAGAGGGTTTCGGCATCAGTCTATTTATTCCCCTGCTACAAAGCCTTGATCAGTCATCTACGACAGCGGGCGATCGCAACGTCTATATTAATTTCATCAATCAGTTTTCGGACTTTTTCCCTGCCGACAATCGGCTCATTGTGCTAGCAGCCGCAATTTTTGCCTGCATTCTGCTAAAAAACTGTTTAGCCTATGGCAACACTGTTCTGTTTGCGTGGCTCAACTCTCGCATCAGTCATCGGCTCAGGTCGGGCATTTTCAATCAGCTTCTTAACGTCAGCTACAGTTTTTTAGAACGCAGCGAATCTGGCAAGCTACTCAACACCCTCGCCACCGAAACCTGGAAGACCAGTCAGGCGCTTTCAGTTTTGGTCAACTTGATTATTAATATCTGTACCATTTTCGTCTTCGGAATTCTGCTGATCCTAATCTCGTGGCAGATGACGCTATTGGTTACTGTTTTGATGCTCGGCATCTCACTGGGCATCCAGATTATGACGCGCCAAGTCAAGCAGTTGGGACAGCAAGCCGTGGCCACCAATTCTGAACTAGCCAATCGGATGTGGGAAGGCTTTGGCGGCATGAAAGTGATTCGTTCATTTGGGCAAGAAGCCTATGAGCAACGCCGCTTTGATCACGCCTCCATTAATGTCCGCAATACCTTCCTAAAGCTCGACATGGTTTCTGGATTAGTCAGTCCTGTTTCGGAAATTCTGTCTGCCATTCTGCTGTTGTGTAGCTTACTATTTGCCCTACAACATGATCGCGCCGCATTGCCTGCCCTGCTGACCTTTATTTTTATTCTGTATCGGTTACAGCCCAAGGTAAAACAGTTGAACAGCGCTCGTGTGGGTCTAGTTGCTATGGCAAGCTCAGTTCAAGACGTGCTATCTCTGCTCGATCACGAAAATAAACCCTACTTGCGATCGGGTTCTACTTTCTTTAGTGGGCTTCAGCGTGGCATTGCATTACGTTCGGTGATGTTTCACTACGATCCGCTGGATCAGCCCGCTCTTCAAGATATTTCGATCTATATTCCAAAAGGCAAAACGACGGCGTTCGTGGGGCCATCAGGAGCCGGAAAGTCTACCCTGATTAATCTAATCTGTCGCTTCTATGATCCGACTGAGGGCGAGATTCAAGTAGACGATCGTCCCCTACATACCCTGGATTTGACCTCATGGCGTAGCCGCATTGCCATCGTGAGCCAAGACGTATACATGTTTAGCACCTCAGTGAGAGACAACATTGCCTACGGACGGCTTGAGGCAACCGATTCAGAAATTGAAGAGGCGGCTAAACTTGCCAATGCCCATGACTTTATCTGCGAACTCCCAAACGGCTATGACACCAAAGTGGGCGATCGCGGCTTGCGACTATCGGGTGGGCAACGTCAACGCATTGCTCTTGCCCGCGCCATCATCCGCGATCCCGATATTCTCGTTCTTGACGAAGCTACCAATGCCCTAGACAGCATTTCTGAGAACTTGATTCAAGAAGCCTTGAATACGTTGAGTCAAAACCGCACCGTGATTGTGATTGCTCATCGTCTGTCAACCATTGAGCAAGCCGATCAAATCATCGTCTTACAAGCGGGTCGAGTCGTCGAACAGGGAAATCTCAACCAGTTGCTCTCACTCGACGGACTGTTTGCCCAACTCTATCAGTTGCAAAACCGTAGCCCTCAATCCGAGATTCTTTCATGAGTTACGCCATCCACGATCTCGAAGTCACTCAGCCCTTGCGCGAGATTCAACTGTCACCGACCGAAACGGGGATTGCGCTGATCATTCGGCGGCATGATAGACCCGTTGGTTTTCTCATGAATGCAGTGTCTTCGGGCACAATAGTCACCCCTGATGACCTCAAACAATGGATTGGCAAAGAGGTTGGCGCTAAACTTCTGCAGGAGCAGATTCGAGACGAGTTAGCGGTGCGTCCCAGCACCGACGAGTTACCGTCATTTACCGTTGCGATTTGCACCAAAGATCGTCCTGATAATCTGTCTCGCTGCTTGCAATCCTTAATAGCTCTGCAACTTTCCCATGAAAATCCTGAGCAAAAGGGCGATCGCCAAGATTTGCCGCGCTTTGAAATTTTGGTCGTGGATAACGCCCCCTCTGATCAGCGCACTCACAATCTTATTACAGGTTTGCCCACGGTTCGCTACGTGCAAGAGCCCAAACCAGGACTTGATTTTGCTCGCAATACGGCCCTCCACCATGCCAGAGGCGAACTACTGGCATATTTAGATGATGATGTCGTGGTCGATCGCCACTGGTTCGATGGGCTACAAGATGCGTGGGCAGAAAACCCTGACGCAGGAGCATTCACGGGCCTAGTTCTCCCCTATGAGCTGGAAACAGAGGCTCAGATCTTATTTGAACAGCGAGGTGGCTTTCGTCGGGGGTTTGAGAAGATTCGCTATGGGCAATGCCTGCCAGGAAATCCGCTACATCCCTGCGGGGCAGGCATTTTTGGAGCCGGATGCAATATGACGTTTCGTCGAGATGTGCTGCTGAAATTAGGTGGCTTTGATGATGCACTCGACACGGGTGCTCCCTTACCAGGCGGCGGCGATTTAGATATCTTTTATCGAGTCATTCGCGCTGGCTATCACTTGGTTTATGAGCCACACTATTTGGTGTTTCATCAGCACCGTCGAGAGCTTTACAAACTGCGGCGGCAATATTGGACGTGGGGATTGGGATTCATGGCCTTCGTCGCCAAGTCTTGGCAGAGCGATCCACCACAGCGATCGCAATTTCGACGGTTGATTCGCTGGTGGTTTAACGATCAGTTGAAGCAGATTAATCAACGACTTAAGAACCGTCATCCACTGCCGCTTGGCATGATTTTGGCAGAACTAAGCGGGGGCATCGTTGGGCTAATGGGTGAATATCCTCGTTCGCTCAAACGCATCGAACAGATTCGGAGGCAGCATTCATGAGTTCCTTTCAGCCCTGGCACATTCAGCATCTCGAACTCAGCGATCCTATCCCTCCAGAATTGGCTTTAGAGACAGGCTATCAAGGAGTTTGTGTGGTGTTTTGGTGGCATCAGATTCCCTTAGGACACTGCGAATTCTTAGCAACTCAACTCCCCATTCCTGCCACTCACCTGATCAATATCGCTGTGCAAACCATCACCCCTGCAGCAGGCGATCGCCTCTTTGAACACGGCTTTAACGCACCGTTGCCCATCGTTCGCAAGCGATCGCCCCAAAAGACCCTGCCTAATTTTGACGCAGTGATGGCCCTCAAACGTCCGCTGGCTGAGCTGGCTGAACGATCTATCTGCCCTGATCAAACATCAGTGTCAGTGGTGGTGTGTACGCGCGATCGCCCTGCTCCATTGGTAGACTGCTTGCGATCACTGCAAGAGCTTGTTCCGCCTCCAAGCGAAATTGTGGTGGTTGATAACGCGCCTACCTCAGATGCTACTCGCCAGCAGGTCGCTCAGTTTCCCAACGTTCGCTATGTAGTCGAGCCTCAGCCCGGACTAAGCGTTGCCCGAAATACTGGAATTCGGTATACGACCGGCGATCTTATTGCATTCACGGACGATGATGTGAGAGTGCATCCTAGCTGGATTTCTCACATCCAGCAGACCTTCTGTGACCCTCAAATTATGGCAATGACCGGACTGGTCTTGCCGGGTGAACTCGAAACCGAAGCACAAGTCATCTTTGAAAAAGGATTGGGAGGATTTGGGCAAGGCTATCGCATCAAAACATTTGACCAATACTTCTTTAAGGCAATGAGCGATCGGGGCGTTCCCGTGTGGCGCATTGGTGCCGGGGCAAATATGGCATTCCGCCGCACCGTGTTTGAACGGGTCGGCGACTTTGACGAACGCCTTGGGGCAGGAGCTGCTGGATGCAGTGAAGATTCAGAGCTTTGGTATCGCATTCTGACCGATGGAGGAGTGTGTCGATATGAGCCGTCTGCGGTTGTCTTCCATTTTCACCGGGGCAGCTTGGATAGTCTCAAACAGCAAGCATTTCAATACATGCGAGGTCACGTCGCTGCACTGCTGATTCAGTTTCAAAATCACGGTCACTGGGGGAACTTACATCGACTTGGGGTCGCACTACCTCGCTACTACAGCAAACTCGTACAGCAAGGATTACGAAACGGATTACGAAACCGATATAGCACTCTCTTTGCCGAGATTTCAGGATGTTTGTCGGGCATTAGATTTTATCTCAGCGATCGCCGGTCGCAAAAATCACTCAAGGGCGATCGCCCCCTCAAAAAAGCATAGTGACATACCATGACACCACGATTTCAACACACGATACGGCATAAAGCAGGACTGGGTAAGTTTCTCGCTCAAAACCCATTTCCCCACCCGTTAACTCAGGGTTTTTTCTATCGAGAAAAGATGCGCGCCATCCACCGAGTCGCTCCCGATCGCCCCTTTCAAACCATTCTCGAAGTCGGAGGCGGGCAAGGCGGGTTGACCGCAATGCTGTATCCGCGATCGCACATCATCAACCTTGATCTCGATCCAGCGTATGCTCATGCCCCATGTAACCAGCAAGCACAGGTGAAATTTGTCTGCGGCGACGCCACTCATCTTCCCTTTGACGACGACTCGTTTGACACTGTCACGATGTTTGACCTGTTAGAACATGTTCCCGATCATCAGAAAGCTATTTCTGAAGCATTGCGAGTGCTGCGCCAAGATGGCTTTCTTTTAGTCAGCACCCCAAACGAAAACTGGCGATTTCCTTACTATTCTGTGTTAAAGCCGATTTGCCCTGACGAGGCAGCCGTCATGGCAGAATGGGGACATGTGCGACGAGGCTATACTTTGGAAGAACTCAAGCAGTTGATTGGCTTGCCATGTCAAGATTATGCGACGTTTATTAATCCCCTGACAGTACTGTGTCACGACGTTGCATTCTCAAGGCTATCTCGCCGTAAACGGCAGTGGGTGTGCACGGCGCTCAGTCCACTTACATGGGCAAGCTATACACTTCAACCGTCTAAATCCACCGGAACTGAAACAGCCTCCGTTTGGCAAAAACCATAAACAGTGGACATTTTCTCATAGCAGCCTCCTATAGCAATCTGTGGGCGAGGAAGAGAAAACCTAGACTCACCCGCAACAGAGTAATGGCGTAGGGAGCGGTGTCGAGGTCGACGATAGGCTTGGTCAACCGCAGAGTGGAGGAGATGAACTCGTGCTAAAAATGCCGCGCACCAAATATTCTTAATTAGAACTATCTGCAATGAAAACAAAATCCTTTACAGGGGAGGGCAAGCCGAATCCACAACTTGGTAGCATTGACGGCTAAAAGACCTGCTGGAGGCGGCTTAGTAAGACTCGTAAAAGCTCTATCTCAGAGTTGTTTAGAGTTTCAAGATGCTTCTTAATATCGGCAATGTGCGCAGGGAAAACCTGCTCAAATAAGGCTACCCCATCAGAGGTGAGTTTGACGATAACACTGCGGCGATTTTCGGGAGGAATTTCACGACTAACGAATCCTTTCATTTCTAGGCGGTCGACAACGCCCGTTAGGGTGCCTTTGGTAATCAGTGTCTTCTCTCCGATGTCTCCCATACTCAGCCCCTGAGTATTTCCCAAGGTCGCGATCACATCAAACTGGGCAGGGGTCAGGTTATACTGCCGAACAAAGGTTTCAGAATAGCTCGAAAACGCTTGATAGGCTCTCGCCAGTTCTCTGATTGTAGCTAAATGGGGCTCTTGGACAGCAGCCTCGGGGGCATGAGGAGTCGACATAGCATCTCATAGGGAATAGTTCTATTCAGTACTATTTTACAGCGATATGTGGTTGAGTTAAGCACGGTGGTGTGGGTCACGCTACCCACAGGTAATACCAATTCTCGATTTTGGATTTGCGATTTTGGATTGACGGCCAGCAGCCTTGCAAGGGGTCTGGCCTATTCATTTGTAGCCTTACTTTGAAGAAATAGAATTTTTGATTGCTAGATAGTCTCCCTGGCGGACTACTAATCCAGCAAGCAATAGTTCAACGTGTTCTCGGCTATCGGTGATAGGCACAGATTCCCGATATAGGAGTCGTTGATAGATTTCCAGCAGTCGTCTGGTCAGAGTTTCGTTCCAGAAGAGGCGATCGCGAATCGTGCGAAGATGCACCGGATCATCATGAGTTTCCCAGTTGTCTAATATATGAGATTTCACCACCCCGCCTAGCCAGGAGGCTTCCATCCCATCAGGAATCTGGGAAAACGCTGTCTCGTCTTGCTGAGTAACATGAACCACGAGTTGACAAAGCTTTTGAGTGAGAAAGGGCTGCCCCTCCGTCCAGCAAAGAATTGAGCGAAGCATTGCAGAAGGATTTTTGGCAACAGGCTCCAATCCCTCTGTCAAAGGGGCTGCTTCTTCAAAGGTAAATCCGTCTAGATGAATCGCATGACCAATGTTGAAGGGAGTGTGTTGCTTATCAGCAATCAGGTCAGACGGAACCGTGACTCCAAACAGGGCAATGTTAAAATGCTGATAGCGCACATCGTGCGATCGCTGGTTGTAGCAGAAGCGAATCCATGCAAAGAAGTCATCGGTAGGAAACTCCAGAACTAACAGACTGTCAATTTCATCGATAAAAATATAGATTGAGGCAGCAGGAAACTGGACAAACAGAGTCTCCTCTACAAAGGTAGTCAGACATTGAATGATTGGTAAATCCTGATTCGCCGCAAGCCATTCTCGATGGTCGACCTTGCCAAATAGTTGAAAACTTTGGATCAAGCTGACGATGATGCCTCGATACCACTGCCGATGCGTGAGGCGATGACTCCCCAAGCGAGTCATGTCAAGATACGCACAATGTACCTTCTCCTGTTAAAACTGTTGTTTCGCTCGCACCAATAGCGATGACTTTCCCATCTGCCGCGAATTAAATACATAGCAGAATTCTCCATTCTGAAGCGCCTGGTAGAGATCGCGATCTGCCTGCCGCACTACGTAATTGGGTGCATCTGCCTGGAGACACCCGCCGACTTTGTATGGAAAGGACCTCATCATATTAATGGTGATGTAACAGATTTAATTACAACCTATCCGCAAGCACACCAATATTTAGACCAGCATCGACCAGTAAAACTCATCGATAAAAACAACAGGTTTCCACTAGGATAATAGAAAAATTTTTTAAAAGCTCCCAATATGACAGAAGCTGATTGATTCTCCTGATGGAGAGGCGTTGCCAACTCGGCCAAGATATTCACCAGCAATCAATCAACTTGCATAAATGGGATGCTCTGCACCCTCTCAATCGAGATGTGAATGAGGATGCTCGCCACAATCTAGCGATCGCTGATTTGCAACCGCTTCTATAAGAGACAGCCCGATGGGATTATGCCAGATATTTATTCAGAGCGGCGCTATATTCTTCGTATTGTTTCGCACCCACGAGCGTTTCTGCCACATCTCCTTGGCTGAAGAATATCACAGCAGGGATGCTACGGATGCCGTATCGTTTAGCCACTTCTTTATTAGAATCAAGGTCTAATTTGAAGACTTTAGCGCGATCGCCATATTCATCTGCGAGCTGATCGATCATAGGAGCAATCATCTTGCAGGGACCACACCAGGTTGCAGTGCAATCGACAACAAACAACGACTCTGCGCTCAGAAGAGCATCAAACTCGGCTTCATTTTGGATATAAGCGGCAGGCATAAATCAATCCCGTTAAAATCCTATCTTCTCACGGCGATTGCCGTATCGCATCTTTATTCAAAATTGTGACCAAACGATGGAACCAAACGACAAGATTCAAATGATTTCACCACTGACACCATGCTGATCCAAGCTAGCATCCGCTTAATTCTCAAAGCAGGATGCTGCATCGGGAATATTAGTAAATGTTGAAATATCCGGTAAGAAGGAAACGTCACCACTGTTGAGAGTCGGAACCATCGTTAAATTTCCAACCTCAAAAAACCCAGCGACACCACCCACATTGTTACTAAGGCGAATACCGTTCTCTGCGGAATTGTTAATCAGCACCGCACATACATCATTAGTATTCTCATCGAGGCTCACATCCAAATCGGGCTGACCACCCGTTTCATTACCGGACAGGGTGTTTCCTTGAATATCAGCGATGAGCGTAGCAGCGTTTTCTGCCCGAAGCACGATGCCCTGTCCGCCATTATTTTGAATGATGTTATTACTGATACCGAGAGAATTATTAGCATCATCCGATACATATTCTTGGAACGAGAAATTGCGGGCGATCGCTTGAATTCCACCTCCGGCATTGTTCTGAATTAGGTTATTCCCGATTGCAAATTCTTGAGCAACCCCTTCATTTCCTTCAATCTCAATACCCGCTCCTCCATTCTGTTCAATTCGATTGCGATTGATAAACACTTCTTGAGCGGCTGTGGATGATCCGTTGGGAATTCCCCCAACGACACGAATCCCAGAGTCCCCATTATTGGCAATGGTGCTGTCTTCGAGGGTCACTTCCTGAGAGCCTACATTGGATGCCTGAACGAAAACCCCTTCTGCGCCACTCGCAAAAATAGACCCCTGAGTGAATGAAATCTGCTGATTACCGAGTTCATTAGTCTGGGCTGATAACCCTTGCTCACGACTATTGCGAATCTGAGTCGTGTCAATATTCACAATTTGTGAGGGATCGAGTGCTTGAGGCAAATTTCCATCAGCAATGATTTCAATGCCAATCCGATTATCCTGAATCCGATGATTTTCAATCGTTACTTCAATTGCTTCACTCGATTGATTGGCAATGAGAATGCCTTGCCCAGAACTAGCGCCACCTCGTGATCCAGTAATGATGTTATCAAGCATGACGACACTACCTGAGACATCATTGAGAAACACGCCGCGATCGCCCGCATTTGTGATTGTGTTATCTCGAATTTCTACATTTTCGACCGAAGTCGCCGCCACAGCATTGTTGGGAGCATCTAGAATTTGAAATCCAGACAATACAGTGCGATCGCCCATCGTGACCAAGTTAGTAGCGCCTACGTCACGAATGATGGGGAAATTGCCGTCTTCAGATAGGGGAAGGCGCACCAAAATTCCATCATTAAAGTTGACAACGGGAGAAAAAGGTAGACGAGAAGCCGCCTCAGGAAAGCCAGGAAACGGCATACCTGCCAAAAATTGAACAGGTCCTTGAGAGAGAACGCGTACCCGATCAGGAATTGTGAAGGCTGGAATTTCGGGATTGCTACCCGCATCCACATACACAATTCCACTCCCATCTGAAATGCTGTCATCCAATGCCGATTGAAGTGAACCAAACGGGTTTTCAAAGGTCCCGTCTCCTTGAGAACCGCGCCCAAGAGTAACATGCACAAACCGATAGGGTTCTTCCTCTTCAGGATTCATGAGAGGGGCAATCGTTTCTTCAATAGTTGTCTCAATATCTTCTTGGGTATCCACTGCAATCGTAGGAGTGCGTCGAGTCGGTTCTCCTAATCGGGCAATGACCTCTTGTCCATCGATGATGGGTCCTCGTGAGCGGACTCTAGGCCACGTCAGGCTAAAGCTACCAACTACATTCGTTCCAAAAATATCGTCGTCTTGAACAGATATTCCTAGCACAATGTTTTGGACAGGGCGAACATCTAATCCCAACCGCCATCCAAGGCTACTGTTTGTTCCTTTTGCATCATAGAAATACAAACCTGTATAGCCTCTTAAATCGCCGTCGCCGTCATTCCATTCCGTAATTCTTGCGCCCACTTCGGCATCAAAACCGCCTAGAGCTGCTTCACGGATGCGCACGCGCTGCTGTTCTCGTCGACTAGAAAGGACGAAAAGATTCCCTTCAAAACCACTTGACAAATCAAATCCGGTGTCAAAACTACGATCTTCAACGAGTTGACGAGTGTCTCCTAGGGGAATATAGCCATTGAGCCGGAAATCCCATACTTCTCCTAAACTTTCAAGCCCTAATCCTAACTGATAGAAATCGCTGTGATCGGTTCTGCGATTATCAACAGAAGCATATCCACCCCAGATGCGATCGCTCACTTCGCTGTAGGCTCGATGTCCAAACAATAGCGTTCCACCAACGTTACCATCATTATCTAACGTGAAGCGGGGTTCAAAGTAGGTAATATCTTGACCGGGTATTTGTCGAAATGGGAGGAATCCTTCGAAGCGAGTAATCCCATCAAATCCGGCACCGGATGTTGTATATCCAACTCCAATGCGAGGAGAAATTCTTAAATCTGCTGCCGAACCTATTTCGCTCGAAGCATCCGCATCAGAATCTGATGTTGCAGGATTTGCGGACTGGGCGATCGCGCTCTGAGCGATCATCAAGCTAAAGATGACAGACACCCCTGCTGTCGTTATGAAAACAGAATTTTTCATCAAAAACACTCACATTCTTTCAAAAATCCTCCCGAGACTTAGAGTTCCCAGTTTTTACTGAAGCTATCTAAGAATCAGGGCTAAACTATCGAGATTTGCAGCAATTTAAAGGCGCGTTAAATACGGAAATGGTGGTGCGCGCGATATGCACACACCACCGTAATTGACTCAGGAGCACATTATTGTCGCATCGAGCTACAGCCTTGCCATTATCCCGATGCGGGTTATCTAGAACATGAAATGACGGTCTGTTAATGTGTCTGCTTGAACATCCTCCAACCGAGCTAGTAACTTAAAGCCATTGCCAGCATTCACCTTAATGAGGGTATCCTCACCTCGCTGCATAAATCTCAAATCATCCATTGAACTCACGCCCTGAACGCGACGGAGATCAATACGATCCTTGATAATTTCAAAGTCAGTGATGATGTCCTTAAAGTCTTTTACCGATTGATAGACAAACTTATCGCGACCCTGACCACCTGTCAGTTCATCTTTGCCAAATCCACCCACGATGAAATCATTACCCCGGCTTCCTCGGATGATGTCTTTGCCTGCTTCACCATAAAGGCGATCGCGCCCTTCAGAACCATTCAGAATGTCATTGCCGTTGCCGCCCCACATGCGATCGTTACCCCGACCTCCTTCAAGAATGTCGTTCCCATCTCTACCCCACATGCGATCATTTCCACTGCCGCCGTTGAGGACGTCATTTCCACTGCCGCCATCAATGAGGTCGTTGCCGCTGCCGCCGTTAAGAGTATCGTCTCCTTCATCACCCAGCAACGTGTCACCACTGCTACCGCCATTAATGAGGTCATTACCTCCAAATCCTTGCAAGAAGTCAATGTCGCTGAATCCATTTAGAATATCGTCACCATCTGTTCCACGAACAGTGTCAGATCCTTGTGAACCACTACTGTTAGGATTTGGCACCTCACGGAAATCAGGAATACCGTTTCTATTCGTATCAGCAATGGCGTAACTAAGGATGCCGCTATCTAGTACAGATTCAACTGCATTGGCTAATCCATTAGCACCGACTGGATTGGTCGCATCGATGATGCCATCGTTATTGCTATCCAAAGCGGTGATTGACCCTGAGCTTAATCCACTTTCACGAATATCAAAGATGCCATCATTATCGGAATCTAAGTCGAGAGAATCGATAATGCCATCTCCGTCAGTATCTCGATTAGGGTCGCCATTTTCTTCTATAGCATCTGGAATCCCATCATTGTCGTCATCTAAATCATCAATATCGGCGATACCATCACCATCAGTATCAAAACGAATGGTAGATATTGCAATATTACTATCGTCTTCGCCATCGTTGATAACAACCTGAATAGTGCGATCGCTTCGGTTTTTGGTTGCTGCCGTATTGTTATAAGCAATACTGGCGATCGCAGCTTGGTAGTTCATCAGAGACGCCCGACCTGTCAGGGTCAACGTTCCAGTCAGAGAATCATAGATTCCCCCTGTAATACCCCTAGGCAATGAGCTAGTAAGGAATAGACGTTCACTTACACCATCGGGACGATTAAGCAGAGTGATAGTTGCGAAATCAATTTGGGTATCATCGATATCCGTGATTTTAGTATCAATGTCGGCGATCGCAGCAGGTTTATTGGGCGTGAACAGATTGCGATAGTTGTTTCCCAAACCTCCGCTACTGTTATCTTGATCTAAATCCAGAATAGGTGGATTGTTGGTCTTGGTGACTCGAATCGTTGTTGTGGCAATGTTGCTATCTGCTGTGCCATCGTTGACGACAACGTTAATCAGGCGATTGGTTGTATTTGGATTAGTTGACGTGTTGTTGTAGACAATTTGGGCGATCGCACTTTGATAATTTGCAAGCGAAGCTGATCCAGTGAGCGTAATTCGTCCTGTTGAAGAATTGTAGGTGCTGGCAGTAATGCCTGAGGGTAACGTTCCAGAAACTGAAAGGCTTTCAATCAATCCATCAGGTCGATTGGTCAGGGTAATTGTTGCTGATTCGATGTTAATATCATCGACGTCGGTGATGGTCGCATCGTTATCAGCAATTGCAATTGGATTTCCTCCTTCAAGGAAGCTCGTGAGGTAATTTGCTCCTAGTGTTCCGCTACTGTCATTGCCGTCTAGGTCTAGAACCGGCGGGTCGTTGACCGGATCAACGGTGACCGTGACGGTCGCAGTTTCTTCTACCCCGCCTGAACTGACAGTGTAGGTGAAGCTATCCGTGCCGTTGAAGTCAGCATTAGGTGTGTACTTCACCTTACCGTTTTCGATAATGGCTGTGCCGTTGGTGCCATTGGTGACAGCAGTGATGGTAGCCCCGGCAGCAAAGGTGTCGTTAGCTAGGACATCGATGACAACTGGCGTATCTTCATCGGTGGTCTCACCATCATCTGCGATGTCAACCACTGGATCGATGGTGACCGTAACGGTCGCAGTTTCTTCTACCCCGCCTGAACTGACAGTGTAGGTGAAGCTATCCGTGCCGTTGAAGTCAGCATTAGGTGTGTACTTCACCTTACCGTTTTCGATGACCGCTGTGCCGTTGGTGCCATTAGTAACCTCTGTAATAGTGGCATTAGAGTCGAAGGAGCCATTGGCTAGGACATCAATGACAACCGGAGTATCCTCGTCAGTGACCTCACCATCATCTGCAATATCAACAACTGGATTGACGGTGATGGTGACGGTGGCAGTTTCTTTCACACCGCCCGAGGTGACGGTGTAGGTGAAGCTATCGGTGCCATTGAAGTCAGCATTAGGTGTGTACTTGACCGTGCCATCGGGATTGATGGTAACAGTTCCGTTAGCTCCATCAGTGACGTTAGTAACGGTTGCTCCTGGGTCAAAGGTGTCATTGCCAAGCACATCGATATCGATGGGCGTATCTTCATCAGTCGTTTCAGCATCATCTAAAATGTCTATGACTGGATTGACCGTAACATTGACTGTTGCGGTTTCCTCTACACCGCCCGAGGTAACGGTATAGGTGAAGCTATCGGTGCCATTGAAATCAGGATTGGGCGTGTACTTGACCGTGCCATCGGGATTGATGGTAACAGTTCCGTTAGCTCCATCAGTGACGTTAGTAACGATCGCTCCTGGGTCGAAGGTGTCATTGCCAAGCACATCGATATCAATGGGCGTATCTTCATCAGTCGTTTCAGCATCATCTAGAATGTCTATGACTGGATTGACTGTAACGACGACGGTTGCGGTTTCCTCTACACCGCCCGAGGTGACGGTGTAGGTGAAGCTATCGGTGCCATTGAAGTCTGCCTTGGGGGTATACTTGACCGTGCCATCGGGATTGATGGTAACAGTTCCATTAGCGCCATCAGTGACGTTAGTAACGGTTGCTCCTGGGTCAAAGGTGTCATTGCCAAGCACATCGATATCGATGGGCGTATCTTCATCAGTCGTTTCAGCATCATCTAAAATGTCTATGACTGGATTGACCGTAACATTGACTGTTGCGGTTTCCTCTACACCGCCCGAGGTAACGGTATAGGTGAAGCTATCGGTGCCATTGAAATCAGGATTGGGCGTGTACTTGACCGTGCCATCGGGATTGATGGTAACAGTTCCGTTAGCTCCATCAGTGACGTTAGTAACGGTTGCTCCTGGGTCAAAGGTGTCATTGCCAAGCACATCGATATCGATGGGCGTATCTTCATCAGTCGTTTCAGCATCATCTAAAATGTCTATGACTGGATTGACCGTAACATTGACTGTTGCGGTTTCCTCCACGCCGCCCGAGGTGACCGTATAGGTGAAGCTATCGGTGCCATTGAAATCAGCATTGGGCGTGTACTTGACCGTGCCATCGGGATTGATAGTAACAATTCCATTAGCTCCATCAGTGACGTTAGTAACGATTGCTCCTGGGTCGAAGCTGTCATTGCTAAGCACATCGATATCAACGGGCGTGTCTTCATCAGTCGTTTCAGCATCATCTAAAATGTCTGCGACTGGATTGACCGTAACATTGACCGTTGCAGTTTCTTCTACCCCGCCTGAACTGACCGTGTAGGTGAAGCTATCCGTGCCGTTGAAGTCAGCATTAGGTGTGTACTTCACCTTACCGTTTTCGATAACCGCTGTGCCGTTGGTGCCATTGGTGACAGCAGTGATGGTAGCCCCAGCAGCAAAGTTATCGTTAGCTAAGACATCGATGACAACTGGCGTATCTTCATCGGTGGTCTCACCATCATCTGCGATGTCAACCACTGGATCGACGGTGACCGTGACGGTCGCAGTTTCTTCTACCCCGCCTGAACTGACAGTGTAGGTGAAGCTATCCGTGCCGTTGAAGTCAGCATTAGGTGTGTACTTCACCTTACCGTTTTCGATAATGGCTGTGCCGTTGGTGCCATTGGTGACAGCGGTGATGGCAGCCCCGGCAGCAAAGGTGTCGTTAGCTAGGACATCGATGACAACTGGCGTATCTTCATCGGTGGTCTCACCATCATCTGCGATGTCAACCACTGGGTTAACAGTAATCGTGGCGATCGCCTCATCTATATCTCCATTGGCATCGGTTACAGTGTAGGTGAAACTATCCGTGCCATTGAAGTCCGCATTAGGAACATAGCTGAAACTGCCATCCGGGTTGAACGTTAGCGTTCCTTGAATGGGCGCTGTCTTCACCGCATAGGTAGCAACTCCATCTCCCGAATCAATATCTAACACACTGCCATTAAACGTGGTATCTTCATCAATCGTGAACGCATCGTCAACCGCGTCAGGCACAGCGTCTACGGTAACAGCCACTGTTGCCGATTCTGTATTGCCTGCAGATGTTGTTACCGTATAAGTAAAGCTATCGGTGCCAAAGAAGTTAGCATTAGGCGTGTACTTGACCGTACCGTCAGGATTACTGCTGACCGCACCGTTTGTTCCTTGAGTCGTGCTTGTAATAGCTCGCCCAGCACCAAACGTGTCGTTAGCAAGAACGTCAATGTTGATTGGCGTATCTTCTTTGGTGACTGCACTATCGTTGATAGCATCTATGACAGGATTGACAGTAATCGTGGCGATCGCTGTCCCCTTGTCACCGTTGGCATCTGTGACTTCATAGGTAAAGCTATCTGTCCCGTGAAAATCTATATTGGGCGTATACGTGAAACTCCCGTCGCTGTTGAAATTAAGCACGCCTTTTGTAGGTCCGGTTTTCACAGCATACGTCGCTAAACCATCCCCAGGATCGACATCAGCCACAGTATTGCTGACAGATACATCTTCATCAGTTGTGAAGCTATCATCGATCGGATCAGGCAACGCATTTACAGTGATGGTGCTAGTAACAGGTGTGCTGCTTTGCGCTCCTGCTCCATCCGAGTTTGCATCCGTGACTTGCCAAGTAATGGTTCGGGTGGCTGCAATTTCAGTCGGAGTTTCACTCGCGCTGCTGTAGGCAACAGAACGTAGTACCTGCTGATATTTCGCAACTGTATCTACACCTGAAAGAGTTAATACTCCTGAAATGCTGTTATAGCTGGCAGTGATATTAGTTCCTGACGTAACTGCCGATAACACATCACCAGGAGTTAATCCGCTGCCAATCGTGACAGTCGCTCCTGCAAGCTGAGCATCGTCTAAATCACTGACGGTGATAGTGTTATCAATTACCTTGGCCGATTGATTTTCGGTATAGGCCAGAGATCCCCCTGCAGTAGCGACGGGCGCATCGTTGACGGGTGTGATATTAACCGTAACTAAGCCACTGGCAGTTTTTGCGCCCCCGCTTCCTTGAGCACCCGTATTACCATCATTGACCGTGTAGGCGATCGCCACGGAGGCAGGGGGTTTGTCACTGGTATTTTGATACGCGATTTGCTGGAGTGTGCTGTTAACTAATGCAGTTGTAGCGTTCGCATTAAACGTCAGAACTAACAGACCATTACTGTTGGTTGTAACTGTTCCAATCGAGCTGCCGCTAATGGTAACAGCCCCTCCTTGAGATAATGCTCCCAACGTTCCGCTGCCACCGAATACATCCTGACTATTAGCACCCCCTTGACGTTGAAGTGTTAATTTGGCTCCATTCCAATTATTTGCTGCACCCAGTTCAATATCGCTTACAGTGGCATCTACATCTAGAATGACGGCTGTGCCATTTTCTGTGAAAGCAACTGAACCTCCTAGATTATTAAAGGTTGGTGTGTCATTAACTGGGTTAATTGTTGTTGTCAGTGGAACTGTGTTACTGCTATAAGCCGTTATCCCACCCGTAGCACCAGCGCCGCTCAGATTTGCCGTATTACCTGTAGTAACACTGATAGAGCTATCAATCAGATGTACGGTAAGTGCAGGTACAGAACCGTTGTAATCGGCTGCGGGAACAAATCGCAGCTTATTTGCAGAGGATACTAACAGTGCATTACTGGTATCTCGACTGCCAACATTGACCCAAGTGCTACCGTTAAAATACTGCCATGCACCTTGGGTTGTTGCTGCATTACCAACAATAGCAATGCCAGCTAACGTATTTGCCGATGACCCTCCCGAAACCTGATCTGCGTTATCCGAGAAATTACCGCTAAACAAACTTGATACAGTTGCACCAGCAGGATTAGACGTATCTTCATCAACTGGTGTAAGTGTTGTGGATCCTGTGGCGATCGGCGCATCATTGACGGCTGTGATAGACGTTTGCAGGGTTAGCTTATTTGCATCATCTCCATACTGAGTTGTCCCACCGCTTCTGGTGCCTGATACATTAGCTTTCGCACCTGATGTAACAGGTCCTGCTGAATCATCAATCAATCGCAGGGTTAAGTTTCCAGGTGTCCCGTTAAAATTAGTTGTGGGCAGAAACCGAACCAGCGTGGTGGCAGACAAAATTAGTGATGAGTTCGTCGATACTGAGCCAATGGCATTCCAAGATACTCCATTATCAGAAGACCATTGCCATGTCCCTTGTGTAGAGTTTGATCCGTCACTAGTAACCGCAATCCCTGCCAGATTGTTTGCTGAAGAGCCGCCAACAGCCGTTTGATTATCTTTAACGTCTCTGAAACTACCACCAAACAAAGTAGAAACTGTCTGTCCAGAAGGGGTGAGAGAATCTTCTGGAACGGTAGCTAAGCTGATGGTGTTGCCACCATTGCGAGTTGGGGCATCGTTGACAGGTGTAACCGTAATCGGAATCAATTGAGTGGTGGACTTGGCTCCACCACTTCCAGTATTGCCCAAGTCATCAACCGTGATAGAGAGATTCTCTGGCCCGTTGAAATCAGTATCCCCTTGATACTTAAGCTGAAATAACGCGTCGTTAATCGCTGCTTCCGTTCCCTTGAACGTCATGGTGGCATCATCGGTTCCATCACCCGTCACAAAGGTAATGCCTGCAAACGTGCCCAATGTAAGCTTGCCGCGGGATACTGACAGCGTGACTTGTAGTTCCTTACCAAAGTCGTCTGGATCATCGACGGTGATTCGATTAGCCGACCCGAAGAGGATGGGAGCGTCCTCCGCAACTGTAACTCCCGTAGGAGCAGTAATCACTGGAGGATCGTTGGTGCCGCTGACATTGATTGTGACGTTACGAGTCGCTGTGAGAGCATTGCCAACCCCGCTAACGGCCGTACCACCATTTGCGTTGTCATCTACAGTAATTGCCAGGTTAACAACAGCTTCTGAGTTATAATCTGCAGGCACATACTGGAGTCCATCTAGGGCAGCATTCACTTGAGCTTTCGTGCCAGCAATCGTGACATTTGCTGTGTTATCTCCAGTAACCGTTGCTCCTGAACCCGTTTTGACAATAAGTGTTCCATAAGCAGTGCCACCCCGCGTTGCATCGAGCGTAACGGTAAACGTATCTGCACCACTGTTGCTCAAATCGGCAACATCATCAATTGAGATCGCAGTTGCGCCGCTAAACGTAAGTGAGGTATTGGTAGAAATAGTTTGAGTTGTGCCGGGAGCAACCAGCGTTGGTGCATCATTAACAGGTGTAACTGTAATCGGAACATTCTCAACAACGACTTGAGAGCCTCCTGT
This sequence comes from Elainellaceae cyanobacterium, assembly GCA_051117335.1. Taxonomy (GTDB): domain Bacteria; phylum Cyanobacteriota; class Cyanobacteriia; order CAZCXK01; family CAZCXK01; genus DBGGTD01. Next base: position 76,374 of record JBNPEB010000005.1, on the reverse strand, counting down.
TCCCACGTTACCTTTATCATCAGCGGTAATCGTGAGGGTGTCGCCTCCGTTGAAGTTACTGTTGCCGGTATATGACAATCCTGCAAGCGCTGTATTGATTGCGCTCAGACTGCCTGTGAGGGTGATAGTGCTGCTGTTGTTAGCTCCACCCGTGATTAAACTCGTGTTTCCTAGAGTGAGCTTACCGCTAGTGACACTTAGCGTTACGGTATTGTTCGTTGAACTAAATGTATCGACATCACTGATGGAGATTGCGTTACTGCCACTAAAGCTAAATCCTGTATCTTCATTGACGCTGACAGATATTGGGCGAACAACGACAGGTGCATCATTCTGATTACTAGAGTTGATCGCGATGGTTTTAGTTACTGTCGTTGCATATCCAGAAGGTAAAGGAGATGGATCAGGCCCTCCGTTATTGAGATCATTCACCGTGACGACCAGTGCCAAAGCCCGATCTTCATCGGTTGGCACCTGCACTTGTAGCCCGTCTAGAGCTGCCTGTATATCGGCCTTTGTACCCTTAAATGTCAGCTTGCCGCCTGCTGTACCGCTTGTTCCCTCTGTAATCGTCAACCCTGATATAGCACCTAGGGTCAGCGTGCTGGCTGCATAGGTCGAATTAGCTGCCTGAAGATCAAGGGTAATTTGGATGACATCCGTTTCACCCGGTTCAATGGTGTCCAGATCAACATCATTGAACGTAATGCGATTACTACTGGCGCTACTAAAGACGAGTGGAGTTATGGTGGCAAACGTTTGAGTACCTGGAACCGTTAGTGTCGGTGCATCGTTCGTTGGCGTGATGTTGATGGTGTAATCCCCCAAGACAACGTCGCCACCACCGTCTCGCACTTCAAAGAAAAATTTATCTGTAGTGTTGTTGTCTAACCCCTTGTGAACATATGTGATGCGATTATTATCTAAATCATCTTGGGTAAAAACGCTACCAGCAGCAAGCGCCTTTCCACTGCGAAACAGTGTGCCATGAGCAACGTTAGTTGTGATACGGTACTGGCGCTGGATTGTCGTGTTATCAGGGTCATCATAAACGAGATGAGCCTCGCTCCCACTGTAATTCGATCCTTTTATGATTCCGCTTCCTGCTTCAGCAACGGTTAGAAACTCAACCGATAAGGCTGCTGGATCATCGTTCAGCTTGGCAATTTCGATGCTGACATTCTTGATCTCACTTAGTTGATTGGCTTCACCTGTACTGTCATTGGCTTGAACCAAGAAGCTATCAGAGAAATTCTCACTGCCATCATGAACATAGCGCAGTTTGCCACTATCTAATTCCGCTTTCGTCAGGACAGTACTGGTTGTAACATCGACAAAGCCGCTACCTCGGTCAACTTGTAAAATACCGTGTGCAGGCAGAGTCGTAATTTGAAAGGTCAAAGTATTGGGCGTTGCAAACCCTATGTCTCTTTTTTCGCCCGTTCCATCCACATCACTAATGGAGAAATAGGTGGTGTCAATTGTGATCGATTCACCTTCAGCGAGCGCTGGAGTTCCTTTGACCGAGACTATTGGCGCATCATTTTGTGGCGTGATATCAATCGTAAACGTATCTTCAAAGGTAATATTCTTACCATCACTGACAGTGAACTTGAAACTGTCAATGAAGTCTTCATCACCTGCATGGGTGAACGTCACTCGATTATTGTCAACATCAGCCTGAGTAAACGAACCATATAGTCCGAGAGCCAATCCGTTTAGCTTGATCGTGCCGCTTGTGGGTAATGTTTCAATCCGATAAATTAGCTCGCTTGCAGTGTTATCTGTGTCGCTTGCCTTCAGTAGAGCATTAGTAATGGTGACTGTCTCACCTTCCAGCACATTTGCAATACCCTGATTAAGATCGATGGTCGGCGGGGCATTACTCGTTACGTCCGGATTCTGAGTGCCGCCAGAACCACCGCTCCCGCCGGGTGGCACATTGATGGTGATATTAAACGTATTGATTTCTAACGCTGAACCATCCGAATTCCAAACTCCACCTTCTCGAACCGTTGGATATTCACGAATTTCACCATCCCGGACTTCGAAGCTAAAGCTATCCGTGAAGATTTCGTTGCCACTAGAATCTTTATGAAAGACATAACGGATTCGTCCATCGTTGAGATCATCCTGGGTAAAGCTTGTCCCAACGCCAAGTTTCTGCCATGTTCCGTTCCGGAAGCGTTGCAACGTACCGATGGTTGTACTAGGAACAGTCGTCAGCGTGTAAGTCAGCTGTGTGGTAGACGAATCTGGGTCTGCTACCCGTAATTCTACAGCCGTGATGACCTTAATCAGCCCGTCTGACGTAGTGTTAAGAGTTAATCCTGTGTTGGTGACGAGAACCGGATCATCATTGTTAGATTTAATGTTTAGATTGACTGTTGCAGTCGTTGATCCAGGTGTGCCAGTGCCGCCGCCGTCATCTGTTACTCTAATCTGAAAACTGTCTGGCGGGGGAAACCCTTCGTTTTTATCATTACCATCATGACTATAGGTCAGATTGCCCAGATCAGAAGAGGTGAGAGTTTGCCCAACAGTAACAGCAGTTCCATTGAATTTAAGAATCCCATCAACAGGTAGGGAAAGAATTTCAACACTGTGTACCCCTGTCTGGTCAGGATCAGCAATTGAAATAGAGACGGGATGATCAATTTCACCCTCAAAGAGCGTCATTGTTCCACTGACACTAGGAAGCTGGTTGACAGGAGTGACCGTGATAGGAATCGTCGTTGCGCTGATAAACCCGCCTGCACCGTCGTCTACCGTAACGCTAAAGCTATCGCTTGTGCCTCCTGGAGCAGTGGTTTGAGTCCCGTCGTGATGATACTTGAGTTGGGCAATTTGGTCGTAAGAGAAGGTTGATCCAACAACTACACGACTTCCGCCAAAGGTCAGAAATCCTTTAGACGGCAGGCTGCTTAGTTTAACAATGATCTGAACATCAAGGGTATCAACGTCGGCGATGCCAAAATTCGACGCTGCAAAGGTAACATTGCCACCTTCTAATACGCTGGCCGCTGATGGAGCAATGGTCGGTACATCATTAACGGGTGTGATGGCGATCGCCACATTCTTTGAAACCGTCTGAGTTCCATCATTAGTTGTGATAGCTAGCGTTTCGTCACCACTATAATCGGCGTTTGGAGTGTAACTCATTCCATTCAATGCTGCATTCACAGCAGCAATTGAGCCAGAGATACTAATACTGTTGGTGCTATCTCCAGTGACACTCGTTAAACTGCCTGTCGTGGCAAGCGTCAAGATCCCTTGAGAAACTGTGAGGGTGACGGTTTGAGCATCTCCATCTGCATCATTGATTGAGATTCCACTAATCACCACTGCATTGTCTTCATTCGTTTCTCGAACTAGAGAATTGCTGTCATTGATTGTTGGTGGATTCAGTAAGCCGGGATAGTTTTCTAAAATTTCTTGATTAATGGGCAGTTCACCGTCGATCTGCCCAATAGTGTGTTCAAGTACCCAATTGCCGCCTAAAGACGCATGACCAACCGGGGTCAAAGACGCTGCAATACTAGCTCCTGTCAGTTGATGCAGTTGCTCAATGAGTTTAATTCCCGCTTCCCCACTTGCAATATTGCAACTATAGAGGGAAATACTAGGGGTTATAGAATTCAGTGAATGGGTAAACCATGTCTGTAACTCCCAACTGTAGCGATCGAGAGTGTCTAAACTAAGTTGCGCATTGCCGAGGTAAACGCGACCCGGCGAACCATGAGATACGATATGAAGGCTCTGGGCATGAGGTGTCCGTCCCAAAATACGAGTAATCTGAACAATCCCGTCTTCATCTGGGCGCAACACATGGGCGATCGCCGAGCTGCTAACCCCTGCTAACAGGTGCTGATAGTCTGGTACACCAGGGTCGACCACCACTACCGTGGTTGCAACGCTGTTCATCTCAGGCTCCAGGCATGGAGCGGTTCCTGATGAATTGACTACGTTTGAAGAATGCGTAGAATAATTGACACCTGTGACGGACATGTGGACCTCGGTTTTTCAATAGATGGGATAAACATTCAAGAATTAAGAATCAAAGCCGAGTTGAAAGAGCACCTGAAACTTCAACATTGATATCTGTCAATAACTTGACAGAATTACAATTGAAATAGCCAAAGTATTTACACGGATTTTGGCGGGGATTAACAGCATTTCGTGGTGTATCTACGGAAATACGGCTTAAGGATAAAATTCCCCAAACTCCTCTATAAAGGGAATTTGGGGAATATCTAAAATTGATTTTTGAGCTGTAGATGGCGTATTCAATGATTAGTCTGATCTTCCTTAAGCATATCTGCTGAAGATCATGAAATCGCTCTGGAATAACTCTAACAGCTAGTTGAATCCAGCCATTTCTTAATAGGAATCTGCTCTAAGACGCCAGCGATATTTGCTCACGTCTTAGTATGCCCTATTTGTCTAAATTAGTAACTGCAGATATGGCTCTAACGCGAGAGCGTAAGGCTATAAGCTTTTATTTATCTTGGTGTACTTCTGTCAGTATCCGATGCAGGAAGTACAGGATAGTCTGTTTGCGATTTGTTTGCGATTGGCCAGTCGTAGGCGAACGAATTGGTACACCGACTGGTGGGCGTGCTCAATCACGCCTTGGGCAATGAGCTGCAACTGCCAGAGCGACGACCTGCCAAACTCAAAGACGCGTTGCTTGCCCTAGATGAACGTTCATCACTGATGGAACAGTGTGCCCGATCAATTACCCACACTATTTCCGATAGTGTCTAATGTCTTGCGGCAAATCCTTCAGTCGAAGATCGCGACAGCATAGCTAGTCAAAAAGATGACACTACTACTTGTCCGCTTCTGTTGCGCTGATGTGGTCGAGGACATGCCATAAATCTAAGGTGTGCATCCAACCAACAAATCCAGAATATAGGCAATGTCCATCAGATGATGCAACAAAGACGTGATGGATATTGAAAAGATTTCTCCAAATCCGAATCGTGCGACCATCTTTTAGGGCTACTACATTTCTAGAATAGTTGAAATTGCGACGATGTCCATCAGTCATTCCAGGCACAGAGCGTAGTTGGTGCAGAATCGGATCAGGTGACAGTGGTGGAAACATATCGGGCTGATCCCAAAATTTATGTATCGCTGAAACGGTCTCTGGATGACTTCTGAGCACTGGATGAGAAAGCGCTCGCAAGCAGACAAATGATGCATGAGATACTTTTGTAGACTCTACAGGAATGGTGCCATCACTTCCGCCATCAATGTCTCCAGCAACTACCAAAGTAGGAATGTGAGAGGCAATGGTTTCAGCGATCACCCGACGGTTTTTTCCTAAATCTTTTGCAATTCCTATGCCAAGTCCTAGCGGATCTATCATCCGTCCTAAATCAGCTCCGCCAACGGGCGAGGCTAGAAGAACGAGCGAATGAATGCGATTCCACCAGTCTGGATGACGGTTCAATACGTCTAACCAAATTAAGCCACCCATAGAATGGCCCACGATTCGAAATGATCGATCTGGATAGCGAGTTAACTGGTCGGTGGCGATCGCCTCAACCTGTCGAATCAACGGCTCAATCCGCAGCCAGGTTCGGATATAGCCTAAATCGGGCGCAATGACCGATTTTGCATCGCTCACCAGCCGTTTCCCCAATACCATCATTTCTCGATTGTTATCTGCCCAACCATGCTGAGCCCAGACCATAAACTGTGACGCATCTGACATGGAAAAAACCCGCACATTGAACGTAAATAAACTATTTCAATGCTACACAACCGACATCATGAATTGGGAGTTAACTCCGGGGAAGCCAATCAAATCAACTGCTGTAATCCAGGGTCAATTCCCCTGATGCAACCTTTTGATTAATCAACTGCCGAACCAGATCTAACTCCTGAGGGCTTACTTTTTTATCTCTGTAAATAATTGCTGAAATGGTTTCCCGTTCACTTTTACTGATGACTCCATCGGCGCTGGCTTGCTCAATAACAACCCTGAGTTTGTCTAGCTCTCGGAGTTCGTCTAGTGATAGTTGACCTGTACCTGGACGTTCTACTTCCATGACAAGAAACTTCTCCGATTGTGCAACGTGCTTGTGAGTGTATCTTAAAGATGAAATGTAAGTTGTTAGTGATTAGCAATTAGCAATCGACAATCAAGGGGCTTCTAGCTCTTGAATGCCGGAACAGGTATTTATTTTCTGCTCCCTGTCTTCCGTCTTCCGTCTTCTACAACACCTACTTGGCGTGATCGATACCATAGATCCAGATCGACAGCTCCAGATCGATCCAGACCGTTATAAATATTAGAAAAATTCTTGAGTCAATGGCAAAACCTGATGCACCGCTTACCGGCGATGTCCTCATCAAAGAAGTCTGTCGTCGCATTCGCGTGGCGCGTTCCTATTGGGATGCTCACAATAACCGCGCCTGTCGCCACGAGCGAGACAAGGCGTTAGCGCTTTACAACACACTCACTAAGGAGCAAAAAGAGAAAATTCCTCAAGTGCTGCGCGTGTGGTTGCGCTACCGGAGTGAAAAATATTTTGGTGATCATCGCACACCACCCGGAAACCCTCGCAAAAACCAGTCGGGGCGATCGCCCAAACGGTCGCGTCGTCGTGGCTAAATTTATTAAGCATTGGGATGAAACTGGGTTGGTGCCGACACTTTTTCCGCTCATTGTCATAGATATCTTTGAACATTTACACGAAAAAGATAAGGAATACTTTCGTAAAACTCGCGAAGCGCTCCTCGATCAACCCTTAGAACTCGCTGGTGGCGATCGCCGAGAACGGATTCACTTCAAATTGCTCGTTCAACGTCACCATTAGAACTGCTTGAGCCCGACGACCCAGTTTATGCTTGGCGAGAACGAATGCTCGATCAGTATGATAATTTGGCTCGCAAAGCCCCTGGATATGACACATAACGTACGCTTAAAGAACGCAGTTAGGAGGTCATTAAACTATGACGCAGTCAGTTGAGCTTTACTATTGGCCGACCCCCAACGGATGGAAAATTTCCATCATGCTTGAAGAAACAGGCTTACCGTATAACGTACACCCGATCAATATCATGGCGGGCGATCAGTTTAAGCCTGAGTTCCTGAAAATCAGCCCTAATAACAAGATGCCTGCCATCGTTGATCATGAAACTCCTGATGGCAAACCGATTTCAATTTTTGAATCGGGTGCGATTCTCATGTATCTCGGAGAGAAAACGGGAGAGTTTTTTCCTGAAAATGCGCGCGATCGCTACACAGTCATTCAGTGGCTCATGTTTCAAATGGGTGGAATTGGTCCGATGTTGGGACAGGCCCACCATTTTCGGCAATACGCGCCTGAGCAAATTCCCTATGCGATTGACCGATACACCAACGAAGCCTCCCGACTCTACGGCGTTCTCAATAAACGTCTGGGTGAAGTTGAATATGTAGCCGGAGACTACTCTATTGCAGATATCGCCATCTTTCCGTGGATTGTGCCCTACGAACAACAGGGGCAAAGCATGGCGGATTATCCAAACCTAAAACGCTGGTTTGATGCGATCAATTCTCGTCCTGCAGTCAAAAAAGGGCTCGCACTGCTAAAAGACGAACGCAGCAACACCAAAATGGATGATCAAGCGAGAGAAGTCATGTTTGGCAGTCGACAATACGAGAAGCGGTAATACGTGGAGGATATTGGGGGGCATGGTGATGCCATGTCCCTCACATCACCAAAGCCAAAGAAACTGTCTCTGTTGCCAAATCATAAAGATGCCGCTGATCCCCACAAAGGCAAAAACGACCTGGCGGAATTGCTCGTTGCTCATGCGATCGAGGACGAGTTTTCCTAACCAATTTGCCGGAATCGCCGCACATCCAATCACTAGGCCATACACAAGAAATGGTTTTGTCAATGCACCTAGAGCAATGTAGGTCACAAGCTTGATCACATGTGTGATTGCGACGTTCAGAGATTTGGTCGCGATCATCTTGTCTTTGACCAATCCATAGCTAAGATACGCTGGATTCATCACCGGCCCCATGCTACCCACGAGTCCTGAACCGAAGGCGTAGAAAAAACTGATGGGCAAAAAATGCCAAGCTCGAATTTTGACGCGATACTGGGTGTGCTTGAGGTATTTGCCGAGCCAGTAGTTAGCGACCATTGCTAATAGAGCAATGCCAAGAACCGCTTGCAGCCACTCTAAATGAATCTGAGTAAATACATACGCTCCTAATACTGCGCCTGCGATCGCCCCTGGCAGATACCACAGCGTCAGCATCCAATCAATATCTCGCCAGAAGAAAACCACCCGCTGAATGTTGCCGACCAACATGCCGGTTGTGATCACGGGGGCAACGGCTTGAGAACCCACTAGCACTGTCACCAATGGAATCAAAATAAACGGGCTGCCACCCGCTGCCAACATGCTAAAAAACCAGGCAACAAAGCTGACTGTTCCCAAAAGAAGTAGGGTCATGAAGTCTGAATATTAAGCGAACCTAGCAAACTTATATAATATTAACTTATATGAATTCACACTTAAAACCCGATCCATCTGCGATCGCAGAACCTTAGTGCAATCTCAAATGGGTTGTGAGCGGTGGGGTGGTCCAGGACCCACCGCTCATACACAATTCACAAGCGATTTAGGATCACTATAGTTTTAGGGCTTGTTAAAAAATAATCTCATGGCGGCGCGTTAGCTGACGCTAACAGCACTCTATAGCTCTAAATCAGGCGTTGCGCTGATCAGAGGGATGAATTTCGGAGGGGCGGTTTATCCAAAGAGACGCTAGCGCGTTTCTTGGATGCCGCAGGCGCTACGCGAACCGCCCGTACAGTCAGAATTCATATTCATAAATCATCCCTGAATTCAGCAACGCCGGGAATCTTTACGAGAAATTCAAGAAGCTATTCGATAGTTTCACCAACTCGGCAAATCAGGCGTGAGATTTTGGGGTGATGATTGATGTCGGAGTTACCTTGCATCATCGGTTTTGTATCATCGACATCGTGTGACTGCATAGTGTAACTACAGGGAGAGGTCGATTTAGGGCAGTTAATGCTTCAATGGAAAAAGTTTTGCTCGAACGGAGATTTAGTCCCGAAATTTCGTTTGCTTCAACCCCAATTCAGTGGATCTTTCGATTACCATTGGTTGAGATAAGGGATGCTAGACGAATGATGATGCAGTTCAGCGACTCGGTGCATGAAGCCTTGTCTATATCTAGAGCTGTGGCTTTTTTGAAGGAAACGCTTCAGGATTAGAGCTGAACACGATTTACGCATTGCTACCATATTTACTCTGAGATGTCACAGGTCAATGACACCTTTGATGTTTAGGGTGGGACGCAGTGCTTTGGCTGAGAAATTCAATTGAAACTAAATGCTGTTGAACGTTTGTTGATGCGAAGGGGTTTGCCATGTCCGAACTGATTCAGGCTGTTTTAGACAATCCTAATGAGCGGATTGACTTACGCCAATTTATGAGCGAGTTACGCAAGCGGGATCAAAAATATCTGCTGCGTAATGATATCCTTTCTGCCTTTTCTCACTACTGCACTGATTACAAAAAGCCTGAACAGTTTTTCTCGTCGTCTGATTTGGGGAGATTAATTTACTACACCCAAGAAATTATCCTAGACCGTGAAAGTCTCTGTATGATCATTCGCCCCCAAATTGCGAATGAAGAGATATGTCGCGTCTTAGAAGATCTCACCTACGAATATATTTCGGTTCAAGAGTTGCTCGATGTGCGCGATCGCTTCGTGAATCGCTTTCATCCTGAAGAAGGCGATGTTTTAGAGCTTGATTTTGACCCCTTCTATGATTACTCTCCCAACATTCGAGATCCAAAGAATATCGGCAAAGGGGTTGAATTTCTCAATCGCTACTTGTCGAGTAAGCTATTCCAAGATCCGTCTCGCTGGCTCGAAGCGCTCTACCATTTCCTGAGTCTCCATAGCCACAATGGAACGCAGTTGATGATTAACGAGCGTATCCGTTCGCAACAGCAGCTCTCAGATCAGATCAAAAAAGCATTGGCGTATGTCGGTCAGCTCTCCACTGACGAACCCTACAATCGCTTTCGCTTTGAATTACAAGCATTAGGGTTTGAACCCGGCTGGGGTAACACGGCAGGGCGAGTCCAAGAAACGCTCGAAATTCTTGACCAACTGTTAGATTCGCCCGACCACCAAGCTCTCGAAGCATTTGTTTCGCGGATTCCCATGGTGTTTAAGGTGGTTTTGGTTTCAATCCATGGATGGTTTGGTCAAGAAGGTGTGCTGGGTCGCCCTGACACTGGAGGACAAGTCGTTTATGTCCTCGACCAGGCTCGCAGCATTGAGCAGCAGCTTCAAGAAGAGATCAGTCTGGCTGGGCTTGATGTGCAAGCAGCTCATCCCAAGGTAATCATCCTAAGTCGCCTCATCCACAATAACGACGGAACGCTCTGTAACCAGCGTCTAGAAAAAGTTTACGGAGCTCACAATGCTTGGATTTTGCGAGTGCCCTTCCGCGAATTTAATCCAAAGATGACCCAAGGCTGGATTTCTCGCTTTGAAATTTGGCCCTACCTAGAAACCTACGCGCTTGATGCAGAGAAAGAGCTTTTAGCAGAGTTTCAAGGAAAACCCGACTTAATCATCGGGAATTACTCAGACGGTAACTTAGTCGGCTTCCTTCTTGCTCGTCGTTTAAAGGTAACTCAATGCATTATTGCTCATGCTCTAGAGAAGTCAAAATACCTATTTAGCAACCTCTATTGGCAAGATTTAGAAGAGCAATATCACTTCTCAATCCAGTTCACAGCTGACCTGATTGCAATGAATGCAGCTAACTTTATCATTAGCAGCACTTATCAAGAAATCGTAGGAACAGCGGACAGTGTCGGACAGTATGAGTCATACAAGCGGTTCACGATGCCCGAGTTGTATCACGTCGTTAGCGGCATCGATTTGTTTAGCCCCAAATTTAACGTGGTGCCGCCCGGCGTTAACGAGAAGTCATATTTCCCATACACCCGGACGGATAACCGTCTGCTTAACGATCGCGAGCGCATTGACGAGATGCTCTTTACCCTCGAAGATCCGTCGATTGTTTTTGGCAAATTAGACGATCCCGGCAAGCGTCCCCTGTTCTCAATGGCGCGACTCGACCGGATCAAAAATCTTACGGGACTAACCGAATGTTTTGGCAAGAGTCAAGACCTTCAAGAGCAATGCAATCTGATTTTAGTTGCAGGTAAACTTCGCACCGAGGAATCGACTGATCACGAAGAAATTAGCGAAATTCAGAAGCTCTATCACCTGATTGACCAATATGACCTGCACGGAAAAGTGCGCTGGTTAGGAGTCCGATTGCCCAAAGGAGATTCAGGCGAGGTTTATCGTGTCATTGCCGATCGTCGGGGAATCTTCGTTCAACCCGCGCTGTTTGAGGCGTTTGGTTTGACGATCCTAGAAGCCATGATTTCTGGCTTACCGACCTTTGGAACTCGATTTGGGGGTCCTTTAGAAATCATTCAAGATAAGGTGAACGGGTTTTATATTAACCCTACGCATCACGAAGAAATGGCAGAGACAATTCTTGAATTTTTGTCGAAATGTGATCAAAACCCCGACTACTGGCATCAAATTTCCCAGCGGGGGATGGATCGGGTTTACAGCACGTATACCTGGAAGATTCACTCATCTCGGCTGATGTCTCTTGCTAAGATCTACGGTTTCTGGAACTACACGTCGAAAGAGAATCGAGAAGATATGCTGCGCTATATCGAGATGCTGTTCTATCTCCTCTATAAGCCGATGGCACAGCGGTTGCTAGACAAGCATATGCAGATGTAGCAATCTCTTGGATAGAACTCATAAATAGCGGTATGCGCTTGAGTTAAGTACGGTGGTGTGGAGCGCGGCGCGCCCCGCTCCACCGTTTCTGTACTTGACGCGCACATTGCTATAGTCCCAAACACCTCAATTGAGAAGTCGGGGATCTAAAGTCGGCTAATTTAACTCTCTGAGCACCAATACCAATTCTCGATTTTAGATTTGCGATTTTGGATTGACGGCCACCAGCCTTGCAAGGGTTCTAGCCTGTTCATTGGTAGCCTTACTTCGAAGAATTGGTCTTAGGACATGACTCCTGATGAAATCCAAAGCTGGGGAAGCCATCTGGTGGGCAACCGCACAAATAACGGTGGCGGTTGCTTATAACGACTCAGAAATGCTTCCTCTGCGAATTTGCTCTTGCTCCATCGCTTCAAACAGCGCCTGGAAATTGCCTTCTCCAAATCCGTATGCCTGTCGATATTCAAACCCATCCGAGTAGGTCTGACGCTGAATGATTTCAAAGAAGAAGGTGGGTTGCTCGAAGATAGGTTGGGTAAAGGTCTGAAGCAGCATGGCGTCTGGGTTGTTATCTGACCAATCTACTAAAATCTCATGCTGGGCGATCGCCTCCCAATTTGCGTGTGATGGTCGAAATCCTGGGCGATCGCGGAGTTGTGAATAGTAGGTATCTGGAACGCGCAAAAACGAGATTCCCGACTGCCGCAGCCGCGCGATTGTCTGGATGATATCTGAAGTTTGGAGCGCAATATGCTGAATACCGGGACCCCGGTTGATGTCTAGGAATTCTTGAATTTGAGAATTGGGAGAGGCAGGTTCGTTGATAGGAAATTGTAGCGTCCCCTTTGGATGCTTGAGAACTTGACTATGCAATGCCGAGCGGTCAGTTTGGATGGCAAATTCTTGCTGAGGTTGAAGCCCAAATAAGTGCTCGTACCACGATACGACGCGGTCTAAATCACCCTTTGCAACGTTGAGCACCACATGGTCAATATTGACAAATGGGGCCATGTGAGTCTTTGAAGCAGCAACCCTACAATGCGCTTCAACCTCAGATGGAATATTGGGAATAGGCACCATTTCTAATGAGCGGGCATCGCATGGTTCGACGAGTGTGTGCATCACTTCACCCCAACCCTGAACTTGAGCCCACTTTAGGACTCCCCTGGGGCGACGCTCAACCTGTAATGGATGCACTAGTTGTGCTCCGTGAGCGATCGCCCGTTCAATCATGGTTTCAATATCAGACACTCGAAACCCAACAATCGCAACTCCCTCTGGATGCTGATTCAGATAGCGAGCGACACGACTTTGCTTTGTCAGGGGAGACGACACAAGAATGAACACGTTATGACTGCGGATCATCTCGACAGAATCGTGATGAGTCTGAAATGAACTAATGAATTGGAACCCCAACGCTTCGACAAACCAACGCTTTAATTGAGGAGCATTATGGGCATAAAAGTGAATGTGATTGATGTCCATGCTTCAAATCAGTCATGACAAGGTCAAACAATCTGTAATTCTCTGAAAAATGAGAAATCAGACTGATAAACGGAACTGATCCTACCAGTGAATCACAGGTTCCAAGCAAGTCACCCAAGGAAGATTTGATGCCTCTAATGCTGAGCAGTGGCAATCACCCGATCTAAGCTATCGGGCACATATCGATTGGGAGGATATTGATCCACATGTCTAAAAATTTGATGGGGCGTCGAGATCCGGCATGAGAAAAACTCGACTGCGGCTCGCTCATCTGGTAGTAGTCGAACTCGGGGTGAAAAGTCTCTTGGCTCTGATCCAAGCCGTTGAATGACCTGAGCAGGTAGCGTGCTAATTAGGCGGTGATACCCCCAGTCGCGCGATCGCCCGCTCGCACCAAATTCTTGCAATTCGCGGCGCAAAATCGACGCAATCAAAAATGAGGCATGAGAGCGATCGCCCTCAATAGCATCCATCACGTCATCCAAAACACCTGTTGGCTTAGGATACTGGTGGCGATCGCCAGCCTGAATCAGCGCATCTTCGAGCTGAGCGGTATGACTCAATTCTTCTGGCAGTGCCCATACCACGCCCACGCCATCATCCTGAGTCTGAGACGAATAGCTCACCAATCGGACCCCTGGTTTAAGCGCTAGCCCTGGCAATTTGATGAGAATCCCTGCTAAATCAACATTGCTAATCGACCATTTTCCATGCAAGTGAGTGCTCTGAGCATCATCATCCGATTCTGAAAAACTGCCAACGCTGAATAGATTGCCCAATTCATCAATAGAGCCGGGTTCCGGTGGCTCATCTCCATCCTGAAATCCTGATCCCGCCCAAGTTCCTGAATTAGCGGTGATTGTTAGCCCGTTGCGGATAAATCGTCTAACCGTCTGAATCTTTTCAAGGGGAAACGTCTGGATTGTCATAATCACTAAGAAACCCGGTCCAGATCATCGATACCGGGAGCAATCAACGCGAGGCAACCATGACTGTCATCTGTCACAAGATTAAAGCGACAACTCAAGCTTGGCTGTCTCCCATGTTCAAAGAATGCCTAATGAGACTACGCATCCTAACCATCATTGATTTCAATCACTGATTTCAATCACTGACTTCAATCTCAGTGAGATGACACTCAGTGAGATGACAGCTCAACTCCCGACTCGGGAGGCTCTGTCCACACGACTCGTAACTGTCCTAAATTAACCCGATTACTCTCCTCCTGCATAACGCTTTTAGCCTGCTGAGGATCAAAATATCGGCTGAAATCACTCCGAAGCGAATCAACCTGATCTTCTAAAGTCTCAACTTCAGCGTTAATATCTTGCAGCTTAGTCTGCTGAGAAAGGTTATAAGGAATCAGCTTAACCAGGGCGGTAGCAGCTGCAGCCACGATCGCCAAATTAATCGAGAGCTTGACGATCAGCTCAGTTGTCGTAGACCGATACGGATGACGCTGCTTATGACGTTGTTTATGGCGCTGCTGCACTCGAACAGCAGCATTTTGGCGATAGGATTCCCGACGATCGGATGGCGGTAGGGAATTAAGTGCATGTCTCATCTTAAAAATCATGCTCCGACAGAGGCACGGCTAAATTCGGGAAATTCTTTAATTTCAATACAAGTAGTCCAGAAAAGCAAGTAGTCCAGAAAAACAAGAACTACCCGATAGATGCTCTCGTATAAGGGACAGCCCTCATTGATTAATGATTTGGTTAATGAATGATAGCGGATGATGAATCAGAGTCTTCACATTTGACTTGACATTGTGGCATTGCATGGTCGCTGACGCTAGACGACAGCTCACTTACAAGCTTGCGATGTCCTCAAACACAGCTTGACAGGGAACGGGGGTGATTGAACCAATAGCTTGAACGCTATTGCTAAAGACTGGTTGAATTATGTCTCTAAATCACCAGAAAATCACGAATCATAGGGTGTAGATTACTGGACTCCGCTGCGATTCATCATCCGCATTTATACTGATATCACCCTGTTTTTAGCAGCGTCGAAAACACCCAGTTAATCATGCGCTCTTATTTGTATAGCTCGGTTGACAGGCGAAATGCCAAAATACCTGGAATGAGCGCAATTACGAGAGCAACGAAAACTTGAGTATCAGATATACCCATGGGTAAAACTCCTAGTCTAATGAACAATGAGTCATGTCAATGTCACTAATTTCGGCTAAATCACCGCATTCTGGAAATAACTTGTTATATTCTGTAACCTGGTGCGTTGATCGGTCGCCTCATTTTTATCTCAGCAAACTTAGTGCCTGTTAGGTGTCGGACATCTCTTAAAAGACAGTTAACCCTCACGTGATTCAGTACTAGAAGAGCAAGATGTAAGAAACTTGCTGATACGTTGTTCGGGTAAGCGTCTAAATCTGAGCAACTCTCAGACCCTTAAGATACGTCAGTGAGTCGCTCTTTTGCAGTCTGAGAGCCTGCTTTGAAGGTTGGTGTAACGGTTTAAATTTGCATTCTGTTTTGCGATCAAGTTCTGTTTTGTGATTTATGGGACTAACTCGTTATACTAAACGTTCGAGGTTGGTATGCCCACTCAAATGATTTGTTTAGAGCCTCCATAAGATATCTTTACCTGATCACTCACTCGCTTGGGGAGCAGATTTTAACCAACTCTCTTGTTTACTTTAGATAGACCAATTTTGTTGATTTGCTTCTTTCATCCTTAGCGTTATTGACCCGTGAATCTATCATCAGGCACTCCACATTCTACCCGTTCCCAGTTTGAGCGCCAAATTCGTCGGGTACAGCGAGATGTTTTACGAATGGGTGCGCTCGTTGAAAGTTCATGTTTATTAGCATGTCGAGCCCTGTTTGAGAGGGATCTAGCGGCTGCTCAGCAGATTGCGATTCAGGATAAGCGCATCGATCAGTTTTATCGTCAAATTGAGCTTGATTGCGTCAATTTGATGGCGTTGCAGGCTCCGGTTAGCCGTGATTTACGATTGCTTAGCGCAATGATGCAGCTTGTTAGGGACTTAGAACGAATTGGAGACTATGCCGAGGACTTAGGAGAAATTGCGGTGAAGCTGTTCTCGTATCCATCCCATACCTGTATGGGGCGAGTCCAAATTATGGCTGATCGATGTCGCGCAATGCTGGCAATGAGTCTCGCTGCTCTCTCCGACTTAGACGCTGAGTCAGGGCTGGAAATGAAGTTAAAAGACGATACGGTCGATGAAGAGTACGAAGAACTCTATAAAGTGCTGGCGTATCAAACGAATGTTCAAGGTATCATCGAGCCAATTGTGTTGCTGGTTTTAGTCATTCGACATCTTGAACGAATGGCTGATCACGCTACCAATATTGGTCGACGAGTTGCTTATATCGTGACCGGACAGCGTTAGAATCGTCTCCAATTTGCAATCAAACGGCTTCAAATTGATGTATTTTCTTTGTGTCTTTGGTGGGAAATTCATCGATTTAGATCTGCACAAACGCTTAAATAGTGTTTGAATATATAAAATGTAAAGTACTCAGGTAGGTTTAACTTGAGTATGGGATCATCGCTTTCCCCAGTTAAGGGCGAGTGCTTCCCTGACTCTCAGTTAGCTGGACTCTGTTGTCTTTGTCTGGTTTCTTGCGATTCAGACCTACGGCATGACAACGGAAGTCTGGCGGCAAACCGCGCAACGGTTCAATCTCTATCGACCTTGCCAAAGCCAAGTGTTCTCTAGTGCTGTGATTGTTCTTGAGTCTATTGCGCTCATGCACTCACATGTGATGAGCACATCGAAGCCCTTCAAGATAGCGACGCTACTAAACAAGGCGATCGCATGTTTAATAGGGGGTGACGACATGCACCAGCAGCAGGCCAGTTTGCTTATAGATGCAGCATGTTCAGGGCATAGATCCGAAGCGAAGCGTCTGGTTTGGTGTATCTCCGTTCTGGTGTCGCTAGTGTAGGCGTCTGAGAGCGAGCCGATTGCTTGAATGCCTTGGAGGCGTTTGAGCCAGATATATTGACGAGATTTAATCTACGTCATGTCCATCCCGAAATCTGGAGTTTTTTGAGGGACTACAGTTCTGAAACATAGACACGGGTTAATTCTCAACCAGACGAACTCAATTTGACAGACACATAAGGATTAGTCGCTACATGGAATTTTCAATCGCTACTCTACTCGCGAATTTCACAGATGATAAGTTGGTTGCTCCAAAAGTCTTAGAGAAAAGACTCAGCTGCGATGATGACGAGAGCATTCGCAAGTTGCAAATCGCGCTCGATGCCCTAGAAAAAATTGGCATTCTCGTAAAAGAGCGTGGAAAATACCGCCGCAGCGTTGAAGATGGGCTTGTCGAGGGAAAGTTGCGATGTTCGAGTAAGGGATTTTGCTTTGCGATTCAAGATATCGAAGGAGCAGAAGATATTTACGTTCGGGAGAGCCATCTGAGTACGGCCTGGAATGGCGATCGCGTCTTAGTTAAAGTCACCAAAGAGGGGAGTCGACGGCGGAGTCCCGAAGGGGAGGTACGGCTCATTTTAGAGCGGGCGAATCAGTCTGTGCTGGGTCGAGTCAAGCAGGTCGACGGCGATTTTCGAGCGGTGCCGTTAGACGATCGCTTGCTGTTTGAGTTAAGTCTCCAGCCCAACGGAACCGAACTTAAAGAAGCCGTTGACAAGCTAGTTCATGTCGAAATTTTGCGTTACCCGCTAGGGCATACGTCTCCACTGGGTCGGATTGCACAAATTTTGGGCAGCGATGCGGAAGCAGCTTCAGACACCGATATTGTTTGCTGCAAGCATGATCTGCCGCGCATCTTTTCTGAAGAGGTAATCCAGGCGGCGAAAGCATTGCCCGCTAAAGTGCGAAAAACCGATCTAAAAAAGCGCTTGGATTTGCGATCGCTCCCCACCTTAAGAATCAGTGCCCCCACCGATTTGCCGGATCCGGCATTGGACGATGCCATCACCTTAGAAAAACTCAACCGCAAAAACCAGTGGCGTCTTGGCATCCATATCTCAGATGTATCCTTCTACGTTGAGCCTCAATCGCCGCTAGATAGTGAAGCGCAAAAGCGAGGCACATCTATCTATCTAGGAGACGTGGTGCTGTCTATGCTGCCCGATCCAGTCCATCGACGCTGTTCCCTTGTTCCAGGTCAAGATCGGCTCACTATTTCAGTTCTCATCACCCTAGACGACGCTGGGACTGTTCAAGAATTTGAGATTCAGCCGAGTGTCATTCAGGTTGACCATCAGTTGAACTATCAGCAAGCCCAGGCCATTCTAGAGCGCCATCAGCCCGAAGAGGAGCGTCAAGACTCATCGCCTGAATACTCATTGCCTGCCATTGAGGACTTGCAAGAATTTGAACCGGTATACGACATTTTGGATCAACTCCTGATGTTAAGTCGTGGGGTTCGCGATCAGCGCCGCCAGCGGGGAGCCTTTGAACTGAATTTGCCTGAAAAGATTTTCCCGGATGAGAACGGGGCTGAAATGGGCAAATATTTCTCGACCAAGTTTCAATACGATGATGAAGGAGCGCTTGGGGCGATGGTGGTGTCATCATTGCTGCCCGCTCGATCGATCGTGATTGAGCTGATGCTCTTAGCCAACCAACTGGTTGCGTCTCATCTTAAGGCGCTTCAAGTTCCTGCTATTTATCGAGTGCATCGAATGCCTGACCCTGCTGATGTGCAAGAGTTGCTGAAACTCGTCAGCAATATGGGTATCGATCCAAAGATCGAAGATGAGGACGTGCATCCGAAAGATTATCAATATCTGACCCAGCAGTTTGCTGAATCTAAGGCAGAAAAAGTGTTGACGTATCTACTGCTCGATACGCTCAAACCTGCCGTGTATAGCACCAATCCGGGGCCTCACTTTGGCTTAGCGCTTGAAGATGGATATACCCATTTCACATCCCCGTTGCGCCGCTATCCCGATCTGTTGGTGCATCGAGTGTTGCATGCAATCTTTGAGCATGGTCGCGATCGCCGTTCGAGTCGATCTAAAGAACGGGTCGATCTGCTCCATAGCTCATGCCATGGCAACATTAGCTGGAATGTGCTGCCGACCGACCTGCAAAACGAATTTGCTGAATCTTTCTCCTCGATCGTCGGCTATCTCACCGACCGCGAGAAGCTAGCCCAAGATGCCGAAGCGGATTTAGAAGGGCTAAAGAAAGCTGAGTTTATGCAGCAGCACACGGGAGAGGTCTTCCACGGCTTGATTACCGGAGTTCAATCCTACGGATTTTTTGTCGAAATCGAGGAACTGCTGGTGGAAGGGCTCGTGCATGTCAGCTCACTTAAAGACGACTGGTATGAATATCGTTCTCGCCAACAAAAGCTGGTGGGTCGAAAAAACCGTAAGCAATATCGGCTGGGCGATCGCGTCGAGGTGCAGGTCAAGAGCGTTGACTATTATCGCCAGCAGATTGACTTAGTTGCGGTAGGAGGAGGCAGCGAGGCGACCGACAACGATGATGAGGGCGAAGACGATTCCCCCGATGAGGATATTGAAACCCGCAACGGCAGCCGCGGAGATTATGATTAACATAGTGTCCTAACGCGGACGCTATTGAATTGTATCGTTTGCGGGTCTTCACTCTTGTCTTCAGCTGCCACACACACTCCCCTCATTTTGGGGATCACCGGATCGTCTGGGCTGATTTATGCAGTGCGGGCAATCAAATATCTCTTAGAAGCAGACTACACGGTCGAGTTGGTCGCCTCTAAGGCCACATACATGGTTTGGCAAGCCGAGCAAAGCACTCGAATGCCGATGGACAGCGTTCAGCAAGAGCAATTTTGGCGACAGCACGCTGGAGTAGACCGCGAGGGAAAGCTAAACTGCCATCCGTGGGGAGACGTTGGAGCCAACATTGCAAGTGGCTCCTATCGAACTGCTGGCATGTTGATTATGCCGTGCAGCATGAGCACAGTTGGCAAGATCGCCGCAGGGTTGAGTTCTGACTTGCTAGAACGAGCAGCCGACGTTCAGCTAAAAGAGGGACGTCCGCTCGTGGTTGTCCCCAGAGAAACGCCGTTTAGCCTCATTCATCTCAAGAATCTAACTCAGCTTGCCGAAGCGGGCGTGCGCATCGTTCCAGCGATCCCGGCGTGGTATCACAATCCTCAGACGATTGAAGACTTAGTTGACTTCGTGGTGGCTCGCGCACTCGACCAGTTCGATATTGATTGCGTGCCTCTCAAACGATGGCAAGGGCATTTGGAGCCTGACTAGTTTACAGCATCACACCTGTAGAAACGGTGATCATGTTCAGAATTCAGCGCTGGCATGAGGGCTAGCGAGTAGCAGCGAGGGATGAGCCATGTCAATCCAGCGGTTGGTATTACTCCTAATAATTGTCGGAGCACTGGTTATCTTTGCCGTTGAAAATTGGTCCCCGATTGTGCCTCTAGTGATTTTGGGCGGTCAAACTCAGGCATTGCCGCTGGGAATTTGGCTGATTGGGGCGATCGCCGCAGGTGTGATCACCACATTAATCGTTGCAGGGCTAGCACAGCTCTCCAGTGACTCAGCGTACAGCCGCCAATCTCGACCCCAAAGACCGCGAAAGAGCTACCAATCCTCGTATCAGCCTACATCGGGGCGATCGCGGTCTAAGCGCGATCGCCCCGAAGATAAACGGCCGGATTATTCGTCTACCTCGACGGCGAAGAATGCGACTCCATCCACCTCGGCAGAAAAGGCAAAACGGCGTTTGAGCGATGACTGGGAAACCGTCGGCCGCCCTCTCCAAGACTGGGGCGGCTGGGGCAGCGAACAACAAACTAGCGGTGGCAGCTATACCCGGCAGGCTGCTACTCAAAATGATGAGAAGGAGAATCCATCGTGGTCAGATTGGAACGGCTATGAAGTCGTAGACGCGGAACCCATTGATGTGGAACCCATTGATATAGGCCCAGTAGATGCCGAACCTGTCGATCGATATTCTGCGTCTGATATTGATGCTGATGCGGATGCGGGTGGGCGCGATCGCAATCGTTCTATTTGGTCAAATTGGCGGGGATATGAAGTCTCTGATGACGAATCAGATGAGGATGACTCACAATCCTATGCTGAGGAGAATGAATATTCGTATTATTACGACAGCTCAAATCTAGATGACGAGGAAGACGAGGAGGGGGATTATGGCGACAGAGATTATGACGACCGGGATTATGACGACCGGGATTATGACGACGATTTAGATGATTTGGTGGATGATTGGGACGATGCACAAGACGGGGTTGATGATCGCGACGACGACGATGCAGACCTGCGCGATCGCCAGATTACTGAGGTAACACAAGAACCGACAGTGCGATCCCAGTCTGGGACAATCTACTCCTATAGTTATCGTCGATCCCACGATACAGGGGCAGGCAAAGCTGAAAATATCTACCAGTCTGACGCATCTGACGATCAAGAATCCGAGCCGCCACGGGTGATTATTCCACCCCATCATCCGTCCAGTGACGGAAGCGGCTCAGAGAGGAGTGGAGGAATCACCGATTCTAGCGAGGATAACCCGTCCGACGATGACACCGATGCCCCTTGAGGAGACTTCTAAGTGCGACCCGCCTGAAGGAAGTCAACGACCGCTTGAGCAATTGTTTCGTTGCCATTAATCGATATCGGAGTCGAGACTTGGGGCGATCGCGGCGAGTCGTGCAAAAATGCCCAATTGCCTTCAAAAAATTCGGGTGGCTCCAATATCTGATGATGGGCATGACGCTCAATTCCTGCTAGAAGGAACGCTGCCTCTGCAAAATCACGGCGAGTGAGGGAAACAATCGGCAACCCGACCCGACAGGCTTCGGCAAATGTGCTGTATCCGGGCTTCGACACCACTCGCCCACACAGCGGCATCAGATCTACTGGGCGGTATCGACGGTCAGTAATTTTGATCAGATTGGGCAACTCAGGGGCGTTCTGGTCAAAGGTGAGAAATTGCCAATCGGGGAATTGCGCTAATCCGGCATAGGGAATTTGGGCAAGCCCTAACCCGCCAAACGTTAGTAAGATGGTTTGGATGGGAGGCGTGGTGATGCCAAATTCAGCGCGTAATGTTTCAGATCTATAGCGAGGCGAGCCGCCGGTCAACCCGACATCGGTAATGGTCGAAAATGCGGTCATCGGTTCATGAAAGGGGAGGCGAAACAGGCGATCGCACTGGCTAAAGCAGTCAACAATCCAGTCGGCAATGTCGATAAAGTCTCCTCCCCAGCTTCGGTAGATCAAGTCCCAGCCAAAGTTGCTCACCATCCAGCAGGGCACATCGGCAGCGTGGGCAATGGGAGCCGCTAAGGGAGGAATATCAGCCAGAACCAAGCTGACTCGGTTTTGGCGAAGGAAACTCGCTTCACTGGCAATGATCGCTCGCTGATCGGTGCGAATCTGCTGGAGTTTTTCGAGCGTCGCGGCTCGATCCATCGTGATGCTGTCGCTTTGGATGATGCCAACATCAAACGCACGCGGACGATGAATAAAATCACCTTGAATATAAGACTCCAGCAGCCAGCGAGGGGCAGAGGTTGCTAAAATCACCACCACATCCGGGCAACGGTTTTGAATCTCTGCCACCACAGAGGCAGTGCGCGTAGCATGACCAAATCCGTGATTGGTAATGGAGACATACAAAATGGGTGAAGGCATGAGCGGCTCGTTGAGAACTAAACATCATCGTGATAAAACCGATAAAACACGTAGCCATCTTGGAACGGCGCATCATCTAACACATGGTGAATAATGTGATGATCCACCAACCGTTGCCCGATTACAATCGCCTCGTCTCGGCTGACGTGGCGATTTTGCACGAGCCATTCTACGAGATCTGCCCCCGTAAAACAGGCCGGATACAGATTGCCCCGATAGCGCCGGTCTTGGATGTCGAGCCCGTCCGGTTTTCTCAAGTCGGTGGCGATCGCCTCTAGATCGGTGGATTCAGCTCCGTCATAGATGCGCGGAACGGTCGCCAGAGAGGACTCAGGCACAAGCGCTCCCGCAGACAAATTAGCAGGGTTTATACGAGGAGACGCCCCATTGGGCAGGCTTGATTGCGATCGAATCGCCGTGTAATCTCCCATTGCTGAGACGAACTGTTCTAAGTGGGGCGATCGCACATGCAAATCTCGCTGGGGGAACGGGATTTCAATCTTATAGTGTCGCAAGCTTGCCTCAATGCAGTAATACAAGTCACTCTTCACTTTGAACTGCTTCTTGGGTTCTCCTGTCCATACCAGCAGATCAAAATCGAGTGAACTATCGCCAAACCCTTGAAACCAAACCTCTGGCGGCGGCTTGATCAGCACTTCAGGATGATTTTTCGCTGCTTCGAGTAAGGCGCGTTGCACCGTTTCCACATCAGAGCCATAGGCAACACCGACCGGGATGTGCAGTCGTGACACCGGGTTACCGTGGCTCCAGTTGACGACTTCGTTTTCTAAGAATCGAGAGTTGGGAACCAGAATCGTCACCTGGTCAAGCGTACAAACGTGGGTGCTGCGAGCGCCAATGTGCTCAACGACGCCGACGAGTTCTCCCACTTGAACAAAGTCTCCAATCTGGATTGGGCGTTCTAGAGTGATAATCAAACCGCTGATGAGATTATTGGTGATATTTTGAACGCCAAAACCAATCCCAACCCCCAAGACACTTGCCAGAATTGCCAGAGAGCTAACGTCAATGCCCCAAAGCTGAAAGAGCACGATCAGTCCTAAAAAGGTCAAGACGTATTGGGTGAGAATTGAGATGACATCCTGCACCCGCCGTTCGACCCCAGTTCCTCGGAGCACATAGAGCTTAACCAGCCGAGTCACACCACTCACTGCAAACCATAAGCCCACTAGGGATGCCAGCATGAGCAACAGACTCAGGGCAGAGTAGCTTCGTGACCCCAGCGTGATCACCTGGGCATTGAGGGAGCTAAAGAGCTGATTGCGCCAGCCGCGAATATGAGGAAAGAGATCGGTAATATAGAACGCGATCGCTCCCCAGAGTCCGGCTTGAATGCCTAAAATTGCAAGTTTAATCAGCAATTTGGCAGACTGCTCCCACGGATGCAGGGGCGATGTGGGATGGCTCAACCACGGACTTAACCGTCGGATCACGACTCGCCCAAAGGTACGGAGCCCCAGATGAATGGCGATCGCCCCAATAATTGCGGCAAGGCTCAGCCCAATCGCCTGGCGAATATAGACAAGACTTCGTTCAAACTGAGCTTGCTGAAGGGCTGCTTCGAGCTGCCGTCGCCACATCAGCGCTTGCCCGTAGGGGTTTGAATTGCTAGCCAAATCGTCCTGTGTGACAGTGACCAAATCAGTATGAGTCGCTTGACTGCGAATAATCGCAATTTGCTTTTCAGGAACAACCCGAAGCTCGACTGGTTCTGTAGATTCAACCTCCTGCTGAAGGGCTTGATTGACAATATCGGCTCGCTCTCTTGCCGTTAGCCTGCCAAAGCCGCCAATTTGAAAAACCTCTTGCCCATCAACAATTACCGAAGCTTTGCTCGTGTAGGATTCTGTGGAGGATTGAGCATGACTCGGAGCCGCCGATATCACCAATAATGTTGATAGTGCGGCGAGAATCAGCCATCGCCCCCAGCGGCGAGACGCATGGCAAGCCGTGTGGCGCAATCGCGTTGCTAACGCACTGTGTCGATCGCCATGCCCTGAGTCAATGACGGTAACGAGCGATCGCCATGCCCCCTGTATGATGAAAATCAACTCATTCATGAATAACCGGCTCAATGGAGAGGTGGACACAGACATGCAGAGGACGACCCCAATGTGGGTGGATGCATCCTGTCCTTACAGTGACGGGAGCCGTTGGCGAAGGCTCCCGCTTTGGCAAGCACTGCTGGATTTAGAGATTTTGAACCTTAGACTCAGCATCTGGCACACGAGGGCGCGATCGCGTCAGCAGGTCACTGACCAGCCACCACGCCCCAGCCGCCATCACTAGCATGACCCCTGCTCCGACCAGCCATACCAAGAGGGTATTGCGATGGGGCAGTTCGCTGCGGTGAGACAAATTTCCCTGATCTGGAACCGTTAGCTCGGTAGCATTGTCGAGATCGCGCCCTTGCACCAAGCTTGCCGTAATTTTATATGGCCCAATTCGCAGGGTATCTTTCCCCGAAAAAGGTTGGCTGCCTTGGCGCAAAAGCTGGCCGTTGAGAAATGTCCCATTAGCGCTGCGGTCAGTGACGTAGAGCTGATAGTTAACTAGCGTAATCGATGCGTGGAAGCGAGACACTTGGCGGTGTTCTAACGTCAGTCGTGACACGGTGCGATCGCCTACTGTTTCAGGCATTTGTTCAGTGTCTCGACCAATGGCGATCGGAGGTGACAAAACAGGACGTTGCACCTTCCCTGTAATGGGGTCTTCCCACGTTAGCTGCACATAAAGCGGATCGGTAGACATAGACATGAACACAACCAGGCTAAAAATTCTCGTAAGCCCCTCCTTGGGGCTCAAATTAGCTAGACATGAAACCTTACCCTTGAATTTGACATCGTTTAGGTTAGGAGGATGAGTGGCAAACACGTGAGGTCTTTTAGAAGATTCGGTAAATCAATAAAATTTCTCAAGATAAAATCCCAATCTGTCCGCGTTGTCGAGTATTAATGAGTGGATAGTCTTGCCTAAAGCTGTATGCTTATCTCTTCTTTGTATTCTCTGTCGATCTGTATTCTTAGTCGCTAAGTTGTCATCATCAAGTCTTCGTTGATTCTTTATTACCCTCTCGTGTTCCTGCTACCGGGAAATCAGTATGGGATTAAACCCTCTGCGTTTATTTAAGCTTACAGTTCCTCAGAAGCCGTTAGCGGGTCACTACAAGATTACCCGACAACTCGGCTCCGGTGGCTTTGGGCAAACCTTTTTGGCGATCGATCTGCATTTGCCGGGTCAGCCCCAATGCGTCATCAAACAGCTTAAGCCTCAAGTCAGCGATGCGGACAGCTTGCAAACGGCACGACGGTTGTTTGATACAGAAGCCAGAGTGCTCTATGAACTCGGCAATCATTATCAAATTCCTCGGTTGCTTGCCCACTTTGAGGAAGACCGAGAGTTTTATCTTGCTCAAGAACTGATTGACGGTGATTCTCTCACTCAAGAATTGGAATTGGGCACCCCCTGGCCTGACATTAAAGTAGTGGTGATGTTGCAAGACTTGTTAGAAGTCTTGTCGTTTGTTCATCAGCGACAGGTGATTCATCGCGACATCAAGCCGTCTAATTTGATTCGTCGCCACCACGATAGAAAAATCGTTTTAATCGATTTTGGGGCCGTCAAGCAAGTCAGCACGCAGGTTTTTGACCCCAGTACGGGGAGTACCAAAACGATTTCTATCGGCACGCAAGGCTACATGCCAAATGAGCAGTTGGGAGGCAAGCCTCACTTTAGCAGTGATATCTATGCCGTCGGCATGATTGGCATTCAGGCACTGACAGGAGTCCACCCTCGCTTTTTAGAATCTGATCCGAGAACGAGTGAGATTATTTGGCGGCATCGAGTCCCCAAGGTGAATACCGAGCTCGCGGATTTGCTCGACCACATGGTGCGCTATGATTTCCGCGATCGCTTCTCGACTGCGATTGAAGCCCTGCAGGCATTAAAAAATTTGCCAGAGAGCCTGATCGGTGATCTCGCCATCACAGAACAGCACGTAGACCCTTCATCAAACGCCTCGACTATTTTGCCCCCGCCGTCTCTCCCAGATTCATCTCCGTCGGGTGGCTCCGCTGGATCAATCTCTGAGCCAATCTCTGGGGCGATGCTAGATTATCAGGCTCAAACCGAGCGATCGCCCGCTCCAGTCGCACATTCGGCGCGCAGTTCTAGCCCGACTTATGTGGCCGCAAAGCCCTATCACCTCACGCAGACTGGGACATTCGACATTCGAGAACTCGCAAGACCTCCGATTCCTTTCCTTGCCCTGGCAGTCGCCGGACTCGCTGCAGTGATATTCGTTGCAGTAAGCTGGTTTGCGCCAAAATCAGCTCAACAATCACCGACTGATGGTTCTCAAAACGGTGTCGAATCAGTTTCGGAATCTTCGGAATCTATAAACGGAGCAGACTTATCGAGTGAAGAAACCCCGACAGAATCACCGTTGAGTGTCAATCAAACTACGCTCAACCAAGCCGATCGCCTGCGCGAAGCGGAAGATTATAAAAAGGCGATCGAGCTTTATGACCAGGTCATTTCTCAAAATCCTGATATTCCAGATGCCTACTGGGGACGGTGCTATAGCTTGAATAAGCTGCAACAGCCGCAACCAGCCTTGCAAGCGTGCAATCAGGCGCTTGCCCTCGACCCAAGCAATGCTCAGGCACTCTGGAGCAAAGGGCATGCCCTCGAACAGCTTCAGCAATATGACGATGCGCTGAGCGTCTATGATCAGCTGATTACCCTTAGACCTGATTTTGCCCATGCCTGGAACAATAAGGGAACCGCGCTTCTAAGTATCGATCGTCCTGGTGAGGCGTTGGAGTCGTTTGATCGGGCGCTGAGTCTCAATCCTCAGCTTGCAGAAGCATGGAACAATCGCGGCGCAGCGTTATGGAGTTTACAAGACTTTGATGAGGCGCTTGACTCGGTGAATCGCGCCTTAGAGATTCGACCCGATTATAAAGATGCCCGCGAACTTCAGCGCGAGATGGAAAAACGCCTCAGACGAGATTAGAGCGTCTCTTGATTTGTTGCCTTCTCTAGTTTCTCTCGATTGCTCTCTAAATTGAACGTTAGTTCAATCAGTTGGGGCGATCGCCCAATGAAGGAGGCAAGGCTGTGAAAAACGAATGGATCGCGTATCGAGACTTTGAATCGAGCATCAACTGCGCCGATCGGTCATCTTGGAAAATCAGGTTTAGTCAAGCCTGGAGATGGTTTTATTCAAAAGCTATCAAGATGCTTGCAGGCGAATCCGAGCCCATCATTTATCAATTAACCGACCGAGACGGGGATGCCTACTGGTATGTCTATGACCCCGCCACTGGCAGGGATGCCTATCTAGCATCAGAGCATGACGTTCGCATCTGGCTTGAGCAACGCTATCAGGCAAACGGATCGTTGAATCGATTTTGAACTGATGATGAATAGTCTGGAAACCGTCATGGGCGATCGCCCGTTGCGTGACTACAACCAATTGCGATCGCCTATTGACTAATAAATCCCGTCACAATGAGTGGCACGAGCAATAATGCCGTAATTATCACCACCACTGTAACCGGGTCAATGGTGACCAGATTGGGGTCACGAGGGCGTTTTTTAGGATTAGTTTGATTGCTCATGGGATGTAATTCCTGGTTTGTTATAGCGGAGTACGCTTGAGTTAAGCGCAATGACATGCGAAATCTGTGAAATGCATGCATGTGAGAGTTGTAAATTAGTTGTAAATTAAAGGATTTGAAATTAAGGGTTATTGTACTGGCTGGAGCGATCGCTCTTGATGAGTGAGAGGCGGATGGCGATCGCATCTCCGCTATCTAAACCTATCTTCGCCGCATTGACGTTCTTTAAAGAAAGATGTAGCCGATCGGAGGTCGGGAAGAAAGAAGGGGCGGTTCTCTTGCATCTCGCAAAGAACCGCCCCTATGTTTATATTTTCGGCACTGTCTGCTTACCTTAGACGAAATTGCTGGCGTCGTTGAGGGCGTTGAGCTGCACGTTTTCAACAAACGCGAGGCGATCGCCATCCCGCAGAATATTCACTCCATTCCGTTGTGTTTGGAAGGTGAGGTCATCGAAGTCGCCCGCGTCAAACTTAGTGGAATCCAATTGGACGTTGCGAATCGTGTCAAAGCCGTCGCCTACGGTCAGGATGACAGTTGTCATGCCTCCATTGAGTTGGACATGATCGTCGCCTGCGCCGCTATCAACAACGCTGTTGCCGAATCCTAGGTTGATGGTGTCGTCGCCTAACCCTCCATAGATGAGGTCGTCGCCCCCGTTGGCGTTGATGATGTCATCGCCGTTAGCGCCATAGATGATGTCGCGTTGAGAGCCTCCGTTGATGCGATCGTTGCCGAGTCCACCAATGAGGGTGTCTTCTCCGCCGTTGCCGTTGATGGTGTCATCGCCTGCATCACCGCGAATGTAGTCATCATCCGAAGAGCCATTCAGGGTATCGTCGCCGTCACCGCCAAAGAGGAAGTCACCGCCGCCGTTGCTGTTGAGGCTGTCGTCGCCGCCCAAGCCGAGGATAAAATCGCTGTTGCGGGTGCCGTTGAGAGAATTGTTGCCCTCATCGCCAAAATCCGCATTGTCAGAAATCTCTGGAGCAAATTCATACACGGTGGTGGTGCCGCTCACCTCATTCGACACGACTAACAGCGGAATGCCTCCGGGCGTATCTTTCGCATCAATGAAGGTCAGTCCTTCAGGACCGAGATCGCCATCATCGACGCCGGTTTCTAGCGTGTCCTCATCAGCGTTGAACTGACGATTGTTGATGTACTGGACAAAACTCGGAGCGACCGGATCGCTGACGTCATAGACCATGATGCCGCCGATGCGCTCTAGCCCGATAAAGGCAAAGGTGCTGCCATACACCTCACCCAAGACGACGCCTTCTGGTTCAGGCCCCTTGTTGTCGCTGCGATTGTCGAACTCGTTGTCAGTGTTGTCGGCATTAAAGAAATCGGGGAGGAGATCCGCCGTGATTTGCTCAAAGTCGTCGCCGCTGTCGTAAACCAATTCGCCCTGGCTGTTGAAGATGGAGAAGGAGCGAGTCCCGTAGGCAAACAGTTGGTCTAAGTCGCCATCGCCATCCGTATCGCCATCAATCGAGGAGATGGTGAGCCGACCCAGGTTTTCATCCTCTGCAATGCTGGGGTCAAAACTTTCATCCAGCGACAAGCCGTTGCGACCAAACGTTTCGACATCTCCCAAGTCTTTCACGCGAATCGCATCGCCCAGTGGACTGTCTGCCGCATCATCGGCATCGCCGCGATCGTCGCCTTCGTTGGCAGTGACGATAAAGGTTTCGCCGTTGACGCTGAAGGTGGCGATGCCATCAGGCTGATACAGCCCAAATAGGTTGTCGTAGGTTTGGATGTTGATCGTGTCGTCGCGATCGCTCGCATCCAGTCCATTACCGGCAAGGCTGTGGTCTTTAGCACCCAGGGGCAAGATGTCGGTGACCGTGCCCGATTGGATATCGATTACGGCGAGGGAATTGTTTTCTTGCAGCGCAACATAGGCCGTCGTGGAATCATCCGAGATTGAGATATATTCAGGCTCTGCGTCTTCTGAGAACGACTTACCTGGGAAAATGCGCACGCCCTCTGCTCGCAGCGCATCTTCCTGACCGTTGAATGCGGTAAAGTCAGCCGTCTCGACGGTGAGGTTGTCTAAGCCATTTGACACATCGATGATGCTCACCGATCCGTCGGGGTCAACATCGCCCGGTTCGCCCTCGTTGGCGACCAATATCTTGGAGCCATCGGGCGTGAAGGTGAGCATGTCAGGCAGAGCGCCCACTTCAACGGCGGTTAAGAAGTTGCCGTCCGTGTCGAAGAAAAACACTTGTCCAGGGTCTTGGCTGACGTCTGCTTCGACAGCAACCGCGACGATGCCGTTTTTAACGGCGACGCTGTTGGCACCGCTGGGTTCAAATCCGTCGACTAGCCCGCCAAACTCGATTGCGTCAATCAATGTTGGATGGGTCGGGTCGCTGAGGTCGAAGATATCGATGCCGCTGCTGAAGCCATTGACCACAAATAGCCGCTGTGACGCCGGATCATAGGCAGAAATCTCAGCCGCGCTTTCATCAAAGATTTCGGCTAGATTGTCAGGAACATAGCGACCGACTTGAGTGAGTTCAAATGACATAGGTTAATTTTCCTTTAGGGATTAACAGGATTGGATTTATTTTTTGAGTTGTTTTTCGTCTTGGCAACTCACGCCCTCTGGCAGAGACTGGCACGGTATGTCGCTTACGCGGGCTAGGCAGACACTAGCGAAGCCATCCGCAGGGCTATAACCTGCCATGTCCCCGCATTAAGCAATGTGCCTAGACGAAATTGCTGGCGTCGTTGAGGGCGTTGAGCTGCACGTTTTCAACAAACGCGAGGCGATCGCCCCCTCGCAGGATATTCACCCCATTCCCGTCTGCCTGGAAGGTGAGGGTGTCAAACTCACCGGCTGCAAACGTGGTTGAGCCAAGCTGAGCATTGCGAATGGTGTCGAAGCCCTCGCCCGGTGTCAGCACGACGATCGCATTACCAGGTCCCACGTTAACCGTGTCATTGCCCCGTCCGGCGTTGATCAGGTCATCACCACCGTTGCCGTTGATGGTGTCGTTGCCGTCGCCGCCAAAGATGATGTCGGCTTGCGACCCGCCCGTGATGCGATCGTTGCCTGCATTCCCGACCAGGATATCCAGACCACCATTGCCGTTGATGATGTCGTTGCCGGTGCCGCCCTCGATGCGATCGCTCCCCGAACTGCCATTGATGGTGTCGTTGCCGTCACCGCCTTTGAGCACATCATTGCCCCCGTTGCTATTGAGCGCATCGTTGCCGCCCAAGCCGAGGATGACATCGTTGCCATTGGTGCCGTTGAGGGCGTTGTTGCCTCCGGTGCCGAGCGTGGCATCACTAGGCAACACCTCAAAACTCGCCACTAGCGGGTCGTGGTCGCTCGCTCGCTGATTGGTTTCGGCAAACTCTGTATTCACGTGAACGATGTCAAACAGAGCTGAACTATCGAGATTGTCGCTAAACAAAATGTGATCTAGTGATTGAGAGTTGCCTTGAAAGTTGAAGGTATAGCGCTCGTTTTCCGGCAAGGTGTTGGTCAGGTTGATTAGGTTTTGTTCGAGAATTTCTAGGGGCGAGATAAACTCAAACTCGTTGAAGTCACCAACCGCAATCACATTGGCATTCGGATCATTCGACAAAATTCCAGCCACAAAGTCATTCAGCGCATTTGCCTGTGCTTGCCGCTCATCGAGACTGCCGTTGATATCGGGGTCTTCCTGTCCTGCACCGGGCTGGTCGCTGACCGAGGGCTGATTTTGCCCAAACAGCGGACTGCTGCCGCCCTTCGACGAAAAGTGGTTGGTGACCACCGTGACCTCTTCCCCGTTAAACAGGAAGTTCCCAGACAGCGGCAGGCGCGTATCGAAGAAGGGATTGTCAGGATTGGTTTGCTGGTCTAGCGGATCAACGACAGTTTGCAGAGAGCCTTCGACAAATTCAACTCGTTCTGGGTTATACAGAAACGCCGCGCGGATGTTGCCACCGGGCTGTCCGCCGCTGGTTTCGTTCCCGATGAACGGATTATCAATAAACTCATAGCGAATGCCGCTAATCGCTTCGATTTCATCGATTAAGAGTTGCAACGTTTCATTGGCAGCGATGATGTCGGTGATATCCGACCCGTTGTTGTCCTGCACTTCCTGCAAGCCGATGATGTCGGGGGTGTTGAGGGTGTTGACAATCTGCTGGGCGATCGCCTCAAAGCGACCGTTCGCCACATCGGTATCGCCATCGCCATCATTGGGGTCGAGGTTGAGCACATTGTAGCTAGCTACGGTGAGGCGATCGTCTGCCCGTTGAATCGAGCTGACTTCGGGCTGTAAATTTGACGCTTCAACGGGAGTAAATTCTTCAGTGACATTCACCTCAAAGTTGCCGAAGTTATAGCCCACGACGCCTGTGACATTGCCCAGTCGCGCCCCGGTGTCTACGCTGACCTCGAAGCCAGGGAGAATGCCCGAATCAAACTGGATCTGCACTCGCTCCGGGTTGAAATCATCAGGACTGATGTTGATCGTGCCGCGATCGCTCAAGCCAGTTGCATTCGCGCCATTATCCACAACCGTAAAGATTTCGCCAAAGCGATTGGTGCCGCTCACCGCCAGCGCGTCTTGAATCGTGACCCGCATTCCCTCTAAGCTTTCGTAGAAATCAATGCCGTCTTCATCGGGCTGGTAGTCACTCAGCGGGTCATTATCGATGATTTGATTCGGAGGAATGCGCCCGCCTTCGCCCAAAATCACCGCCGCCGGTAGATCGTTGCCGCTAGAGAGGACTTCAAAGGTGGGACGGAACAGTTGCGTCGTCGAGAGATTCCCGGTGTCGGCACCGCCCGGAATAAATTCGCTGATGGCTCCTTCCGCTCGGACTTCGTCCCCCACGCTGACAGTTGGGCGACCCCCTGTAAAGGCAAAAATGCCGTCCGATGTCGCATCGTCTCCGTCACCCGTGGCATCTTGCAAGTAGAATCCATTGGAATCAACGGCTGTGACAATTCCGCGAGTGACCACCGTTTGCCCATTCAGAGGCGAAACCTGAGCTGCTCCCTGAATCTCATAGATAGGCGTTAGGTCGGGGCCGTTGCCGCCGTTGCCGCCATTGCCGCCATCATCCATAAAATCCGAAAGAAACTCGACGTTATCGACAAAAATATTTTCAGAACCTGCATTTGTGTCAACGCTGATGGTGAGCGTCAGTGTTTCACCAAACCCATTGCTGATTAGGTCATCGAGATTGATCGCGGCGGTCTTCCAGTTTGCATTGCCGTCGTCGGGTGAGATATTGGCTTCTAGTTCTGGCTCACTAAAATTTAGAAACGTTTGCGAATTGGTGCCATCACTCAACGTCACGAAGAAGGCATCGTCAGATTCGTAGCCGGTGTTGTTAATCCAGTAGTTGAACCGCAGCGCGCGATCGCTCAAGCCACTAATATCAACTGGTTCAAACACCAAGTCAAGGCGACCATCCGTGTCATTGAATTCGAAATTTCGCTCGCTGTCAGAAACAGGCGTACCGTCTGGCGCAACGTCGGGTGCATTACTCCCGGTGAATGTATTGACGCCAATAAAATCGCTGCTGTCATTTGACGTCACAGGACCAGCTCCCTCGCCCCGAGTATCAAACCAAAACGTTTGAAAATCTAGACCCGCACCCCCGATGTTGAATGACCCAGTATTTGTAAGAGGTGAACCGTTTGGCAGTGAATCTGTTGTGAACGTCGACCCCGTGAGGGCGTTAAAGTCTTGAGAAGCAATGATGCTTACCATATCTGGCGTTCTCCTGAACAATGAATGAAACCGATAGTTGATTGGGACGATTTCCCTAACCCAATCCAGAATCGTCGAGAGGCGATCGCCATAAAAGCTGTTAACACGCAACCCCAGTGAATATACGTATGCTTCCTCAAGCTCTGACAAAGGGAAGGTAAATAAACGTTTAAGAATAAAGAGATTCATCGATTCTTCATATGAGAACTGCCTGCCCTGCCAGTCTCAATGTTGATCATGAAGCGGTGAAAATCGATACTCAACCCTTACGGTTGCTAGAATTGGCAGTTAATTTTGCTACTAAATCTGTTAAAAAGGGCTATCCCTGAACTTCTTCACAAAAAGAACATGAAGACATCCAAGGGATTCGCTTGTAAATAGCTGACCACTAACAATGGCTCTGTACGGGCAAACGGCCGTTTGCCCCTACCCAACTGCTGGGACATTATTTAAACGCTAATCTCCAATCGCATGATTGACCATCACATGATTGACCATCACATGCCAGTATTCAACCAAGCCCCTGAATCTATCCCCACGGTAGGAAATATGGCTGCACTCTTCACCGAGCCTTCATATTTGGGATGATTGCGTTTAAATGGATATAGATGCGGTGCGCATTCATGCCCCCTTGATGCCTACCGAAGCCAATACACAAGCGCACTCAAGTCAACTCCCTCACCATTACGTCAACACTATGTCAATTCCAGATCCTGGCCTAGCAAAAGTTGCCGATAGTCTCGGCCAAAAACTACAGCGAGACACATTGGTGCAACAAACAACCGATTATCTGCGCAAAACCTTAGATGTGGATCGGGTGGTTTTGTACTACTTCTACTATGAGTGGAAAGGTCAGGTTACGTTTGAATCGCTCAGGTCAGATGAGTACTCAATCTACGGTTCGACGGGGGCTGATGAGTGTTTCAATGACGAGTATGCTGCTATGTATTTAGAAGGCAGGGTAAGGGCGATCGCCGATATTGAGACAGAACCTATTCATCCGTGTCATAAAGACTTTTTACGAAGCATTCAAGTCCGTGCGAATTTGGTGGTGCCGATTCTGGTTAATCACCGCCTCTGGGGATTACTCGTTGCCCACCACTGCCAAAATCGTCGTGATTGGTCAGCAACTGATGTAACGGAGATGCTGAATGCGACTGAAAAGCTGGCAACGTCTCCTGCTATCAGCGCGTCAGATCGTTAGAAGCATTTCTAAACGAGTTCTAACGATCTATGACGATGATCTAATTCTGCCAGCAATGTCTCGCACTCGGTTTTGAATTATTGTCACTGATAGACATCACGACGATGCCTCACACACATTATTCGAAGCATTTGAGTTGAATCATCGATTTCATAGATGACGCGGTAGTCTGCAATGCGAATTCTGTAGAGCTTTGATTCACCCGCTAGTTTTTTGACACCTGCCGGACGAGGATCTGTTTTCAGGGCATTGATGGCTTCACGAATGCGGAGTTTGATATCTGGCGGAAGTTTGCGAAACTCTTTAGCAGATGATGTTTTGAACTGAATCTCATACTGCGCCATGATTAGAGTTTTCTGTATTCAGTTCTGCTTCTAATTCTGCCCAACTAACAGATTCCTCTTCTGCTCTGGACTGAGAAACTAAAATATCGTAAAAATCTTCCCAAAGTTCCCCCCATTCTTGTAAATCCAGAAGCACAGCGGTTTTTTTACCATCTTCATCAACAACGAATTGAACACCACGCATCGGTTTGTCTCCCTTGATTGTCAACGTTTCTTTTATCCCAATTGCTCTAATTCTGCCAGCTTTGTTTGGCTTTGACGATGATAGCGGTGATGATGGCTTTGAGGTCTTCGGTTTCTTGAATGAGGTTGGTTAAATGCCCGTTTTGTAATCACTCTGACTCTTTCAGAAGACGTAACCAATACAGGCTTTCTTTGATTTCTGGGCGATCGCCGCTTGTGCCACATCAATCTGAGACAGCAAACTGTTATAAGCTTCAAGTTTAGCCCGCAACCGCTCAATCTCGGCATTAAAGTTTCCCAAGGTCAAGGATTCACTCAGTTAATCTAATGCCCTTGCGTTTACAGACGTGGTCTGAGGAACTGCATCCTCATCTTGCGATCGCCCATCATGATCACACTTTCATCGGGCGATCGCACTACCATTTTGATGGGTTGTTCGGATGAAGCTGATCGCGTTGCCAAGCTGAGGGATTCGATTCAATATAGCGACGGATGAATATCAGTGAGGGGCGATCGCGAATAATGTGGTCATAATAGCTGCGTTGCCATGCGGGTGTGTTGGGCGCATTGCGGAAATGATTGATGCGCCTCGTGGTGGCTGCTTTGAAACCTGACATCAATGAAGAGAGCGAGCGTGGTTTCATCGGTGGAACGGGAAATCTTTGGTGAATCAAATCTGTTGAATGGTTCGGATCTGATGCCAAACGGGTTGGATGGGGTGCGTCGCGTGGTAGGGGCGAACGGCCGTATAGCCCTTCGGGCATGGCTACGCTAACGCCCCTACGTGGTGTTGCGGATTATCTAGGGTGTTGATAAACACAATGCCATGTAAATGATTAGGCATCACGATCCATTCATCCAATTCAATTTCTTGTCGGATATTGGCAGAACGTAACCATTCGTCTGCAACAATTTGGCCGCATTCGTTGAGGTGCATCTGGCCGTTAATAATTTTACCAAATAGGCATTGCCGCTGATAGGTGCAGGCAGTGATGAAATATACCCCATCAGATGAATAGTCATACCCTTTAAGGCGAATGGAACGACGGTGATGTTTGTCGGGATTGTATTTCATCAAAAATCACGGGAATTTGGATATTTTCAAAGTTCCCAAATTGATGATAGGTTGCCCTATTCATATCAAATCCGGCTGATTGACTGCATTATCTGCTTGTTGGATCACCCCCTCAGGCAAGGGCAAACAGCCGTTTGCCCCTACAGCGTGTTGATTTTCTAGTCGGTGATTAGCCGGATTTTATATTATTAATTTCTGCACAATCGCGCCACCAAAGGCGATCGCCCTTCAATCGCCCTTTATAATCCAATTACCTACAATCGATCGCCCATTGATTAATCGAACCCATTGGAATAAACAATCTGCACCAATTGCTGTAGGGGCAAACGCCGTTTGCCCTTATAGGGGATATAGGGTCATCAATAGCGTGAATCAACCCAATGCCATGATTAAATTCCAACACCTGCAAGATTACTGAATCGATGATGTATTGACTCGATTTGAAATGCTGTTTGTGGGAGGGCGATCGCATTTAGTTGTCAGGCATCTGCTAAAGAATACAAGAAAAATCAACTATTAGTTCATGATTCCAATCTTGTCCAGCAGCGTTCCACAAGTCTTGATCTATAAATGTCAAAATATCTGAAAAGGTATTAGGACTGCCAACACTATATCTAGGAAATTGCGTTGATCCATGAGGAAAATCCCCCCAAAACCTGTTGTTTGACACATAGTCAGCTATCGGAATCGGTTCTTTTGCCACAGATATCTCAAACTCAAGACCATATTCCACCTCTGGTGCATTTGCAGTTTTACGAAATCGTTCAGCAGTACATAGTGCATTCCCAATAAAGGCTGTGATCCAGTTAGGTGTAATTATTAAATCATGCTCCACATATTTATCTAGAAAGAGGTAGTCTATAACTCCGTCACAGGTAATTTCCTCTAAAAGGACTATCCCATTATTTTTGAACTTTCCTTGTGTTCCTCGCAATATTGGTCGCCAACTTCCAGGCTTATAAACTGGTAGAAGAGCTTTAAAGGGATTGGTATTGAAGTTAGGGCATTTGAGTGATGCATCCATTTGTTGAGGAGGGCGACAGATGAATGTATTATTATGAACACGAGGCAACGATATTGGAAGCATGGGAACCAAAGTCGCTCTCAACATCAAAGCATTTTGATAACCATTCGAAAATTCTCTAAACTCCTCAATATCTCTATTTCGAATATCTCTAAATTTTGATTCTATTTGAACAATGCCTCGCTCTACTTGTAATGTCAGATCTTGTATTTCTCTCATCGTCATTTTCTCAGAGCGATCTGCACGTCTTATGTAGCAATGTAGTTCAGCTTTATGTCTATGTGGTGCGAGACGAGATCGTGGCACTTGGATAACAACTACTCCACTACCATCATCTTCAGTAGGAATGCCAACAGCTTCTATTAAAGGAATTTGCGGATCAATACAATCTCGAAATTGTAAACGTAGTCTTTCCGCGAGTTCTGCACACTTGAGGATAGGAGTAATTTTCTCAGCACAAGCAGGTTTTTCTTTTGTCTCTTGAATACCAAGAACTAACGTACCGCCATATGCATTAGCAAAAGCAATCACTTCTTCAATAATTTCGTTCCGCGCTTTATCGCCAATTCTATTTCCACCTGTAATCCAAGGATCCAAACCACCTTTGGCTGGCAATGTCTGTTTATATTCAATTCCAGCACCTTCTGGAACAGCTTCATCAATGAGACGCTGAATATCTGTTGCGGTAAGTTGTGACAAATGTTTCTGAAAAACCATTTAATGATTTGAAAGATAATGACTTCTTATCATTCACTCTCAGACTTTAGCAAGGTGAATAACGTTTAACTCGTTCGTAAGCATCCTCACCTCTAACACGGCGAACTCTTTCAACATATTTTGACCAATCCATTTGACCTTTAGATTTATTACAGTCTCGACATAGAATCCAAAAATTCGAAACATCCCACGTCAACCAAGGATACTTTCGTCGGGGAAGTTTATGGTCAATAGTAATATTAAATTCAGTTAGCCTGCGATTACATTCCGGACATCTATATTCGCAATGTTTAAGAAATTCCTCTTTCCATTGCTTCCCTTGATCACTATCTCTCCAGCTTTCGTAAAGCGCCCAAGTTCTATCTTTTGATTTAAGATGAGATTCTTTGGAAATTTTTTGAAAAATATCGTGCTCACGCAAAATCTCGCGGGACATCTGATTCATCTCATCCATAAGACTATGCTTTGAAGGTAACAATATTATTGTGCTTAACTAAATTCTGATTGATCCAATTTCCATGCGTTTTATAGAACTCTTTCTCACGCTTCTTGGAAATTGCAATTGATTTCTCAAACTCTGAGTGCTCATCAAGAATCTCCCCAGCCAACTTCTCTAGAGCATCTTCAGAGGTAATTCCAGCATCAATCTTAAGCAGTTCTGCACGAATCAAATGCAGACAATCTTTGGTTGAGTTACGAATACGTCTTTG
Source organism: Elainellaceae cyanobacterium (assembly GCA_051117335.1). Lineage (GTDB taxonomy): Bacteria > Cyanobacteriota > Cyanobacteriia > CAZCXK01 > CAZCXK01 > DBGGTD01. The sequence continues at coordinate 36,768 of JBNPEB010000005.1, read as the reverse complement.
AAAATAGGCATCAATTGCAGCAATAATCTCAGCAACAAGATACAGATTTGAGCGTCCTTGTTTACCAACAGGACTCAGCGATTTCGTGATGCTTCGAGCTAAATAATCCGATGCACCAAATTCTTTAAGTTTGTTTCGTGTAGCTGTCGACAGAGTTGACATGAAGATAAATTTTCTTGCTCAATAGATATTAGACTACCGATTAATCATTTGTTTCAGTACGTTTAATGCCATACGAGAGGCTTTTAGAATTTCACTATCCTGAACTTCCAAAAGCTGCCTGAGCTTTTCAAGCACCTTGTAGTACTGCTGTTCAATATGTGTTCGTAGCTGAAGTTCTTCTTTGTAATGACCTTCAAATTTCTCTGCCTTGTTTTCAGCAACCAAGCGCCGACCATTGACCCGTTGATTATTCTTAGCAGACTCACCTAGCTGTTTAACTATAGAAACAATGCATTCCTGGATCATAGGGTCTGCATCTAGAACAGCTTCAAGGTGCTCTTTACTAATCTTCTGCCAATAGGATTTGCGTCCCCCAAACCTCTCTAACGCTCGACTGACTAAAACATCTTTAGTAACTTTAGGTCTTTTAAGAGAATCGGTCATCGCTCCATATACCTGTTGCTTTGAGATTTGCTTGCCTAGTTCTTACAATTGCCATCTCACGAATTGTTCTGCGGCGCTTTGTCTCACAAGGCTGACTCAAGTATGGCTAATCCTCCCGAAATTTTCCACACCCAGATTGAAATTTCGCTAATACGGTTGTCTTCTTTTACACCATCGGTTATGCTCTATCGCTAAGCGCTCAAACGAGCGGCGCTCCCTAGAAGTGCTCCAACACGACTAGGAAGCTAATCCCCAACTGTCATCACCAGTCGGAGACTACAGTCTATGGTATAGCTCCTGTAGCCATCCTGCTTTGTCATGCCAAAAAGTCGGGGTGGCTTTTTGTTTGAGCGCTCCCATAGCAAAATAAGGAGCACATTCATGGTTTATCCTCCCAACCCGCCCGGTGGGGCGGACAGTTCATCGCGTCCTGATGATGAGCGTCATACCCTACGCATCATTGCCGTCGGGTCACTCACCGTCGTCAACCACCATATTATGCAGATGTTTCAACTGGGCTATGCCGAACCGGGTGAATGGTCAAAACCGTTGCCCACCGTCAATCCCAATGAGGTGATGCGGATTTTGACCAAACGCGTGATGGGCATTGGTGATTAATCCCTTATGAGGGGCGAAGCATTTCATCCATACGGGTGGAATATGACCTAAAAATTCTGATGAAATGCTTCGCCACTACTATTTCATCTATGCGGGTGGGATATGACCTAAAAATTTTGATGAAATGTTTCGCCCCTACGGTTGGGGGACGGTTTGGGGACGAGATATCCAATCCACATGAATCTGATATTGCTTTGGGTCGGCATCAGATGCCATCTCTGGGGAGAGGGCGATGCGATGAAGATCTCGGATTACAGTATTGGGCATTATCTTATGTCGAGGGAGATTGCCGCCGAGCAGGAGCGCAACCTGCTGCACCTGATGCCCTTGCACATCGCTCACGGTGATTTGAACGGCAGTATTGGGGGGCGGTTTTTGCAAAAACTCCCAATAAAGGGCGATCGCCATAAAAGCTGTTAACACGCAACCTCAGTGAATATACGTATGCTTCCTCAAGCTCTGACAAAGGGAAGGTAAATAAACGTTTAAGGATGAGGAGATTCATCGATAATCCGATCGCAATTTTGCCTGGATAGCCTTCGCAGATCTTTCTCGACTGAAGGTTGGAAAATAATGTCATAAGCTTTCATGCTGCTCAAGTCTTTGCTTCATTTCGTTCAGGCTAATAGGGGTTTCTGGGCGGCGCTCTGCAACCATAGCTAAATCGTGAAGGTCTTCTAACAGTTGCTCGTAATCTTCAATTGAAAGAATGACGGCGGTTTTCTGCCCTTCTGCGTCCGTAATATATTGTTCTCGAACAGAGTCCATCGTTGAAAAATTCTCCTTCATACGGTTCAGTTGGTTTCTGGCTCATCGGGTAAGGCTAAGATCTCGTCTTCGATTAGTTCGGGCAAGTTTTCTGTGTGGATGTGAAGATGACTAATCGAACCTATGAGTTCTGCAAGGATGTCACCTTTTTGGTCGTCAGTGAGGTTGGCAAGCTTGAGTTGGCTCAGCAGGAAAACAACCTTTTCGCACTCCTCGCCTAATTCACTTAGAAGCGTTGATAAAGTGGAATTCACCTGTAACGGTTGCTGAATACTAGAGATCATTTTCCTCGCCTCAATCGTTATTTCTGCTCTGGCTAAACTTTTTTGTAAACCCGCGATTTCTTTTTGCCAATAAGCAATCAGGTTTTCATCTGGAACTGATTTCTGCTGTTCACTGGCAATTTTTTCATAATGAATTTCAACTTGTCGTCAAGAAATTGCCTGTTCTCTTTCTCCTAACTTTTGACGGAGTTCTGCCAGGTTCTTGAGCACTTTGGCTTCCTCACTCCGGCTCTTTATTCTGGCTGACTCTATTCTGGCAGTCAAAATCGCACTTGAACCAGCAAAGTCTATCCCTTCCAGGGAGTGGATCTTTTAGCGCATTGGGAATATAGTGTTCACTTTAAGGTGAAGACGCTATATCTGAAGATCATTTCGAGACGTACTCAAACTGGAATGTGTAAATCCATTACGCTAAGATGCAATATATAGCGTCTCCTTTCAGATCCAAACTCTATATGTAGCTGTTAGACTGATCCATAACTTCTATTCTCCCTTCGTCCAATTTAGTGAGCATTTGACTTATGGTTCGAGACCTTGAACGCCCCCGGCAAACTAGTCATTTCCCTGACACTGCGCCCGCTGCAAATCCGGTGTTTTTCAGAACCTACAGCCGTCGAGGTGATGATGCCTCGAATGCGCGAGAAACCTGGGAGCAGGTGTGCGATCGCACCTTAGCCGGGTTGACCCAGCTTGGCAACCTGTCGTCAGACGAAGCTGATTTGGTTCGCCGCATGCAGTATCAGGTGAAAAGTTTGCCGTCTGGGCGATGGCTTTGGGTCGGCGGAACGTCGTGGCTCGATAAGCCCGAAAACTTTTCAGGAGCTTACAACTGCACCAGTACTAACGTTGTCGATTGGCGAGCATTCGGCCTGATGATGGATCTCGCCATGATGGGCTGCGGAACGGGTGCTGTTCTAGAACCCAAGTATATCAATCAACTTGCCCCAATTCGGAATCGTCTCATCATTGAGATGGCGGGTGACATTGGCATGACTCCTGCTGAACAGCGACAAAGCCATACATCCGTGGATATTCGGGGCGATCGCGTCACCATCAAGGTGGGTGATAGTCGTCAAGGCTGGGTGATGTCGTATCAATCGCTGCTTGAGCTTTCGACGAATGAGCAATTTTCAGACAACGCCTCGGGCGGCATCCACGTCACGATTGACTTAAGCGACGTTCGCCCAGCCGGAGAAAAGCTGAAGGGCTTTGGCGGAGTTGCCAATCCGGTGCGATTGCCAGGGCTTTATGACCGATGCGCCAGGATTCTCAATAAAGCGGTGGGTCGTCAGTTAAATTCAGTGGAATGCTGCCTGCTCATTGACGAAGCCGCAGCCTGTGTAGTAGCGGGGAATATCCGGCGATCGGCAGGCATGCGTCAGTTTAGCAGTGATGATGAACTCGCCGCTACCGCAAAAGAAAACCTTTGGATGCAGGACGAGGACGGAAACTGGCGCATTGACCCAGAACGAGATGCATTGCGGATGGCAAACCATACCCGTGTCTTTCATCAAAAGCCGAGCTTAGACGAGTGCATCCGCGCAGTTCGTAAGCAATATTATTCTGGGGAAGGCGCGATTCAGTGGGCAGGTGAAGCAAAACGCCGTGCCCAAGGTGACGGACGCTATGGGCTAAATCCGTGTGGGGAAATCATCGGTGAGAATTTCCACTGCAATTTGGCAGAAGTGCATCTCAATCAGCTTGATCCCAATAATATTCAAGAGCAGGAAGATGCGTTTAGCGCTGGCGCACTCGCCGTTGCAGCGTTGCTAAACCATCGATTTGTGGAACCTCGCTATCAAGCCTCTCGTGAAACAGACCCGATTGTCGGTGTTTCATTTACCGGCCTATTTGACTTCTTTGTGCACGCGCTGGGAGTAGACTGGCTGCGCTGGTGGGAAGCCGGTCGCCCCGATACGATGAAAGGGCTGGAATTTAAGCAGCGTGAGCAAGCCTATCTCAATCGCTGGCGAGATATTGTGCATCAAACTGTATGGGACTATTGCGATCGCCACGGGTTAAAGCGCCCCAATCGCTGCACCACCGTCCAGCCTGCAGGAACCAAAAGTCTACTCACAGGCGCATCGCCGGGTTGGCATCCCCCCAAATCGCAGCGATTTATCCGCCGCATCACCTTTGGCAAAAACGATCCGGTAGCGCTGGCCTGTCTAGACTATGGCTATTCCATCGTGCCCGCCCAGTCTGACAAAGATGAAAAAGGTCGATTGCTCGACGATCCGTTTGATCCACGATGCACCGAATGGCTCGTCGAAATTCCAACTGAAGTATCTTGGGCAAATCTTCCCGGTGCCGATCAGATCGACATCAGCAAGTTTTCTGCGCTGGCGCAGTTTGATTTTTATATGCAGGTGCAGACGCACTACACGACTCACAATACCTCTGCCACGATTGAGCTGCGTGAGCATGAAATCGATGCTCTAGGAACCCGAATTTATGACGCAATTCGAGATGATAGCGGCTATATCTCTGCGGCACTGCTGGCTCGGTTTGATGACCACCAAACCTTTCCTCGGTTGCCCTTTGAGCCAATCAGTAAAGACGTGTTTGATCAGATGATGCAGCACGTTCAGTCCCGTCGTCAGGTCGAAGAGTTTTACACCGCGCTGCTGCGTCACGATTCGGGCTATATGACCGAAGCTGGCCCAGCAGGGTGCGATTCTGACAAGTGTATGTTGCCTGAAGAGAAGCCTCAATAATCTAACAGTAGTCTACGCAGTAATCTACAAAAGGGCGATCGCCTCTTTCGTGCGATCGCTCAACTCGACACATTCTACGGACTCTCCAGGGACATTTCGAGAATTTCCCCATCCCCAACTGTGGCGGATGCCATTTTATTCTATCTGCTTTTCGCTTAAAGCCTTTGGTAACAAAGGATATGAACGATAAGGGAGATTCTAGATCCCCGGCTTCTAGCATCAGCGGCTGATAATCTGTCAACACGTTTATCAAGAAGCCGGGGATCTGATGCGGAAGGGGCGATCGCCCTCTGGGTTCTTGTCAGCGCGATCGCCCTCCGAAACCGAAGCAGTGACTCGAAAAGCGCCATCAGATCCCAAGGATTTCAGAACACCCCTGAGATCTGTGCGCCTCTACCTATTCCATCAACCGATCGCGCTGGAGATATCGCAGGATGTCTCCTTGGTCGCGCTGAATCGTGATGCCGCAAATAAGACAGCCCTACCACAGGGCTTTTCTGTGGGCGGGTTAGCTGCCGGTTGGTGCTGGTTACACCTTCCGGTGGCGTGAAGACCAACTGTTCGGGGAAAGCAAGCTGCATGGGAAACAGCTATAGCGCACAACCATAGTGCATTTGATCCCAGGTTTCAAGTGCGATCGCTAATCTCCCTCCAAATCTTCCATCCGACTTTCAAAAGGGATTAAAAAATATCCTCAACTGTCAAATTTAGATTGGGAAAGGCGCTAGACACAATGCGATCGCTCCCTCGAAACTGACGCATCTCATACTCTCCCTCAACAAGTTGACAGACCGAAAGGGTAGGTTGTTTTGGGTTGCCGATGAAACGCCGCCCGCCTAATGCGGCATAATCAACGAGCCAATATTCAGGGACACCTAACGCCTCATATTCTCCAAATTTGATGAAATAGTCATCTCGCCAGTTGGTGCTGACGACTTCAACAATCAATCGAATGGATGTCGCAGATTCAATGACAGATGACGTTTCCCAGCGCGGTTCTGAGGCGATCGCTGTTTCATCTAAAACAATCACATCTGGCTCATAACCTGACTCACCATCAGCAGAGCGGACAATGCATTCTTTGGGAATGAAGTAAGGTAGAAGCGCTTGGCGAATGGCAGCACCCAATTCAAACGCTAAATTCCCTGCAATTCGAGAATGCTGTCCTTTGGGTTTGGGCATTTCGACGATGGTTCCTCGATGTAATTCATAGCGAACTTCTGAGTGCTCTGGATACCACTCGATGAATTCATCGAAACGGGTCGGCTGTCGGAATGCTTGAATCATCACTACGCATTAGGGGCTGCTACAATGTCAGGGATTTGATGTCCGTATCCTATCACTGCTGTCTTGTCCTTGGGTGCATTGCTGATTTGCAGTTGCAGAGTGCGATCGCCCCCTATGTCTTTGAAGGGCACATCGAGTTTCTAAATCAAGAATCTGTAAAATACATCTCAAAACAGTTTGTCTAAGCTTGAAGTTCTGTGGGAAAGCCTCAAACGCTCATATTTTCACTAGCGAAAGCAGAATATCTGCTGACTCGTGTTGCTGAACTCGATTCGTGACTGCGTTTCCTGCTCGTAGACAGAGGTAAAGATGAAATTCGCCTTATTTGATGCAGTCAAACTGCGAGAACCAATTACTCTCGACGGTGACCATATCGCCTCTGAAGACACCCTCGGCTCAATTGTTGAAGTGTTCAGCGATGGCGAAGCGTATTTAGTCGAGTTGTTTGGCGACTGGGTGAAGTATGACGAAGACGACAACCTGATTGCTGCAACTCGCACTGATCCTGACTCATTTCTAGAATCAATTGGCGTAGCGACGGTTTATCCGGATCAAATTCGTTTGGTCAAACCTGCTCGTGAAGTGGTCGGCATTCGAGCACAATTGCTAGCCTCGCTGGACGAAATGCCCGACGCGATGCTGGAAGAAGTCACTGATTTTGTCGAATTTTTGCATCAAAAGAAAGGCAATTCTCTTCAAGCCTCTCCCTGATTATTAGTTGCCCCTTGCGTCTTGGTCGGCGCGATCGCCCCCTGTGTCTTTATATGTGCGATCGCCACCTGCGTCTTATCGGTGCGATCGCCGTTGTACTTCTTCGATGCAGGCTTTGGCAGTTCTTGAAGGTAGACTGGTTAGCGGCAATGAGGTGCAAAATTTTAAGTAGTGACCTACGATCAAATCGTCAGCAGAGTTCAAATGAGGTCTGTCGCTAATGCCAGAGCAGTTAGAAGAGCGGGTAGCTTATTTAGAAGCTGAAGTTGCACGACTTAAAAACAAAGTGGAGAATGGTGTATCCGCTAGACCTTGGTGGGAGCAAATCGTTGGCACATTTGCTGACAATGCAGCTTATGATGAAGCGATGCGATTGGGACGCGAATATCGAGACTCTCTCCGCCCAAGTTCTCCAGAGACAGTTGAGTAGATGTACATTCTCGATACCGATCATCTCAGTGTTTTAGATCGTGGAGGAGTCAGCGCTCAGTACCTCTTACAAAGGTTAGTAAGCGTCAGTTCTAGTCAAGTAGCAGCAAGTATCATTAGCTATGAGGAGCAAATGCGGGGATGGTTGAGTTACATTGCTAAAGCCCAAACTATTGCCCAACAAGTTGAAATATATAAGCAGTTGAAGCGGCAATTAGCAAACTACTGCACGATTCCGGTTCTTGAGTTTGATGAACAAGCTGCTCAAGAGTTTCAACGTCTCCGGAAAGAGCATCCCAGGCTTGGCACAATGGACTTGAAAATTGCATCGGTTGCCCTGGTGAATCGAGCAGTTTTGTTGACTCGCAATAGTGCTGACTTTGAGCAAATTTCTGACTTATCCATTGAGGATTGGACATCAGAATTTTGATTCGTTAATAGCAGTATTAGATATTCGATATCATTTGACTCGCCTCAACCTACGGGAATTTCTAACACCGGGTTTTCTCCATCAACCTAGCCTACAAGGGCGATCGCCCCTTGTGTCTTATCGGTGCGATCGCCCCTGTGACCTTATCAGTGCGATCGCCCTCTGCGTCTTTATATGTGCGATCGCCCCCTGAGTCTTATCAGTGCGATCGCCCCTGTGACCTTATCAGTGCGATCGCCCCCCTATGTCTTTGTCAGTGCGATCGCCCCCTGTATCTTATCGGTGCGATCGCCCCCTGCATCTAATTCCGATCGCTCTGCATCCTGACCTTGGGAGAAAAAACAGGTAGATTAGGAGAGAGCAAGCCTTGCTTACAAAGGTAAGTTTGCAGGCAATCAATCACGCATTGACAGAGCCAAGAATCGCTAACGTCCTCCAGAAGTCAACATGAGCTTCATTTTTATCAGCTACAGTCGCCAAGACCAAGCCTATGTCGGCAGGCTAGCGCAGGCTCTGCAAGAGCACCGACTGCCTATCTGGTTAGACGACCGAATTGATTACGGCACAACTTGGCCGCGCGTCATCCAAGATCATCTGGAGAAGTGTCAGGTTTTTCTGTTGGTCATGTCCCCTCGATCTGAGAACTCACATTGGGTGCAGTGTGAGCTAAGTCTTGCTCTAGAGCTTAAGAAGCCTATTTTCCCGCTTTTGTTAGATGGTCGGCGTTGGCTATCAGTCGCAGCGATTCAAACGGTTGATGTGAGCGGAGGCAAACTACCCCCTGTCAAATTTTTTGAGACAGTCCGTGCACACTTTCCTAATACAGGAGCAACGACTGCCAAATCTATTTCCATTCAGGATGTTGCTGATGAAGAAATACCGACTTCTTCTTCACTGTCAACTCCTCGCTCCATGGCGGAGCAGCAGTTTGATGTCTTTCTAGCGCACAGCAGCAAGGATAAACCGCTGATTCGGCCTACGCTAGCAAAGCCGCCTAAACCTGTTTCTCCACCGATACCTCTCGATTACCCTTCACTCCCGCTCAAAACGCTACAAGAATGTAACCCAGCTAAGATTCTTTTTATCAAAAATGTTAAGAATCCAGAGCAGTGGGCTTATTCATTAGATTGGATGCAATACCAAGAAAAAAGAATCTTCGAGCTTTGGTGGAGCCGCAATAGCAGTGGAATCGGATTGCCAAAGGAAGGAGATTTGATGATTTTGCATCAGCGAGCACGAGTCACTCATGTCGTCGAATTTTTGGATGATGCAGTTCGTGAAGTGGATTCTGGTTTCTTTCGTTGGGTGCAAGCTGTATGGATGCCTGACCAAGACAATTGGGATCAGCTTCCTCACCAAGAAGATGTTTTAAGATTCAACCCTAAGTATGCCGATGGCAATACCCATTCATTTGAAAGTTCTGGTTTCTCAACCTTTCGTGAAGCTTGGAGCAATCTAGAAGACTTTCAAAAGTACATTCATCGACGTTTAATTCAGCCTGAAGAAATTATTCTTAACAAAGATGACCTCGCCTCAGAAAAAGGGATTGACTACACGCGATTGCGAGACTTGCTCAAAGCCCAAAACTTCAAAGATGCAGATAAAGAAACCTATCTGCGAATGCTTGAAGCAGTCGGGCGGGGAAAAGGTGACTGGATTCGCGAGGAGGAATTATTGAATTTTCCCTGTGCAGACCTCAAGACGATCGATCGCCTTTGGGTCAAATATAGCGATGGTCGATTTGGCTTCAGCGTGCAAAAGGAAATTTACGTGCAGTGTGAAGGCAAGCTCGACGGCACGTATCCAGGTGATAATATTTGGTATGAGTTTAGCGATCGCGTTGGATGGAGAGTGAAGAATAGCTGGATTGCCTATTGGGACGTAACATTTAACACCTCAGCACCTAGAGGCCACCTCCCGTATTGTGAGGGGTGGGTTATTTTTGTTGGTGTTTTTGGGTTTATAGTGGTCTCTTCTCTCGCATCCAGACTTGTAAAGTGTAGAGCATAGCGCTTTCGGATTTTCTCAAAGTTTTATTTCAAGGCTCTTAGCCTACGAAGAATCAGCATTCTGACGATCCGATACCTGGCACTTAGGCATTTTGGATTTTAGATTTTGGATTTTGGATTGTTTCGTGTGCAGCCCTTAAGTTGTGATTGATGCGACGGTTAGGGATTTTGGATTGTTTCGTGTGCAGTACTAAGTTGTGATTGATGCGACGGTTAGGGATTTTGGATTTTGGATTTTGGATTGTTTCGTGTGCAGCACTAAATTGTGATTGATGCGACGGTTAGGGATTTGGGGTTTTGGATTTTAGATTTTGGATTTTGGATTGTTTCGTTTGTAGCACTAAGTTGTGATTGATGCGACGGTTAGGGATTTTGGGTTTTAGATTTTGGATTTTGGACTGGCGTTGCGGCGACGGAGTGTTTTGATTGATGCGACAGTCATTGCCAGTATTTCATTGGTTTCAACCATCAGACTTTTGACCTTCGATTCAGGAATTTCGCCTGCTTCTACCAGCAGTTCCAGCCAGTAAAGACACTCATCGGCTTCCTCTTCGACGATGCTAAGTTTGGCAATCAGATCCGCTGTTGATTTTGCTCGACACGCAGAGCGATAATTTGCGCCGACCGATGTAGCACACCGAACCACTTGCTTTCCAATAACATCCGTTGACATCTTCCTTGGCAATGTTTCCACCAATCGAATCACTCGAAGCGCTAATTGCTTTGTCCGCTGCTTAAAAGCACCCTCATCCACATACTGCATCCTAATGCTTTCAACACCAACATTCCCAACAACCCTTCCAAAATCTAAAATCTAAAATCTAAAATTTACTTGTTCCAACCACGGCTCAACCATTGTCATAAGCGACGGAACCTGATGCAGGTCACCAGGCGCGATCGCCCATGAATCAATCTGACCAACCGCATCATCCCCTAATCTTCGACCTGATAGCCGAGTTCAGCCAGTTGAATGCGCGACTGTCGCCATCTTGGCTGAACTTTGACAAACAGCTCTAGATATACTTTGCCCATCACCAATTTTTGAATTTGTTGACGGGCTGCGCTGCCGATCGCCTTGAGCATCTGTCCACCTTTGCCAATGATGATGCCTTTTTGAGAAGAGCGTTCGACGTGGATGGTTGCCAAGATGCGAGTCAGGCTTTCTTCTTCATCAACCCGGTCAATGGCGATCGCCACTGAATGGGGAACTTCTTGCCGGGTATGCAGCAAAATCTGTTCTCGAATCAGCTCTCCCATGATGAACCGCTCCGGCTGATCGGTGACTAGATCAGGCGGATAATAGTAAGGGCCAGGGTCTAGATGCTCGATGAGCATGGCTTGAAGAGGCTCTAAGCCTGCTGTCGTTAGCCCAGAAAACTTTGCTAGCGACCAGTGATGTGCTTCGGCTAGTTCTCGATAGGTCTGATCGAGGGGTTCAGTATCCACAGGTTGTTGATCGGCTTTGTTAAGCCCCAGAATGACAGGCGTGGTGAGCGGAGTAAGGAGGTTAGCAATGAAGCGATCGCCCCGCCCCAGAGACACTGAGCAATCGACCACAAATAAGACTAAATCAACAGATTGAATCGCAGTTTGAGCATTTTTGACCAAAATCTCGCCGAGCTGATGATGGGGCTTGTGAATGCCGGGCGTGTCAACAAAAATGATTTGGGCGTCGGAGGTTGTCAAAATACCCCGCAGTCGGTTGCGCGTTGTTTGGGCGATCGGAGAAGTAATGGCGATTTTCTGCCCAATCAGTTGATTCATGAGGGTCGATTTGCCGACGTTGGGGCGTCCGATAATGGCGACAAAGCCTGACTTAAACCCGTCAGGAGCCGACGGAATCAACGAACCCGTGACATAATCGGTGCGATCGCCCGCCGGGTCTACACCAAAATTGTCTGGTTCTATCGCGCCCTGATTCTCATCTACCATCAATACTTGCTCCGATTGCACCCATTAACCCATCAATCCCGATATTACTACCTTCGTATCTTGTTGTCTGAATGACCCATCCTCCAAACCAGACGCAGTTTCACCACACGTTCAATGTCTTCACGCGAGAGCGTATGGCTATAAAATGTCACTACAGAATCCCCAAGACATATTCTCCTTCATTCACAGCATGATTGGTTGAAACATCAAATATAAGGCCCCCCTGCTCTGCTTCAACATCAAGGGTGACAGGTAGCCTACCGTCTTTATTAAAAGACAACAGTTGATAGAGCCGTTGTCCATCTTGAACGACCGTCCCCAAGGGCACTCTCGACTGAATCATGCCGCCGACCGGAGCATAGTACTTCTTGACCTTACTTCGGGCTGTAAAGCGCATGTCGTGATAGGGGATTTGGGGAGTTGGATATCCAGGGATTTCAAGAACGCCTTTTTCGACGAGATAGTTCTTCACACCCCGCACGCCTTTTGCGACTGACGCCGGATTAATCTGCATACCCATGCCTAATTCTAACGTCCAGGCTTCAATGTCAAAGCGAATCTCGCGTCCCAAGTCTGCGAAGTGGCGTTCGAGGGCAAGCCAGGGTTTGATAAACGCTTCATCAAATGCGTCACCATCATAGGTATCGAGTAAGATACCCGCTGATAGCAAGAAAAATTTTGCGCTATCATCGCGATCGCGAAAAAAATACAGGTAATCTAGCCCCTGATTTGACGAGCTATGCAGGTCGATGAGATAGTCTGCATCTAAGCACAATGACTGCAACTGATAGCGATATCGTTTACTATAGGGCACCCCACTCGGCGACTGAATGGCGTCAGCAAGTTGAGAAAATTGGGCGGTGATTCGATTGCGAAAATTTTGTTGAATCACAGAAGTCTCGAATTCAAGCTGAGACTGAGCAAATTCTCTCAGGTCGTCAACGGCCTTCTCATAATCCCAAAAGATGCGATTCCAGTCTTTACCGTCATAGGCATTGAACCGCCCGGTTGAGAAGTGATGGTTGCGCTGATTGGTGCCTAGGGGGTTACACGCCGGAACCAAGCATATTTCGCCATGAAGCTGTACTTCATCCAGAGCGTTGAAGAACTCAAGGAGTTCATAAATAACGGCATTGCCCGCAATTTCTGCCCCGTGCAAATTGGACTGAATGTAAACTCGCTTGCCGGAGCGGTTTCCAGAAAAACGATAGACTTGCAGATTGAGGCGATCGCCCGAGGCAAGCTGCAAAATTGGAACCGTCGTAATCGTTGGGCGCATAAGCGACACACCATGATAGAACCCCCCAAGCAAATAGTAGCCAAAATCGCAGGCGCTAGCGTGGCTCGACCTATTTACCCATGATGTGAACGACGAGTTCTCGCTGGTGTCTCCGCTGGCGATGTTCCCAGAGGTAAAGCCCTTGCCACGTTCCTAACATCAACCGTCCATGATGAATCGGAATATTCTCTGACGTATGCGTTAGGGCAGTGCGAATATGAGCAGGCATGTCGTCTGGGCCTTCGGTGCTATGGATATAGCCTGCACGTTCAGGTACCAACTGGGCAAAGAAATTTTCTAAATCCGTGAGCACGTCCGGATCGGCATTCTCTTGAATCACCAAACTCGCAGAGGTGTGGCGCAAAAACACATGGCACATGCCCACCTCAATGCCAGAGTCCCGCACGACCGATTCGACCTGCGAGGTGATTTTGCATAAAGATTTTCCAGTGGTTTGAATCGTAAGGGTTTGCTGATAAAAATTCATGACCTATCAAACCGATCAACAAGCTGACACGATTCGGCACTATCGAAGCCAGCAGACGGGGGGCTTATACCAATTCTCGATTTTGGATTTGCGATTTTGGATTGACGGCCAGCAGCCTTGCAAGGGTTCTGGCCTATTCATTTGTAGCCTTACTTTGAAGAATTGGTATTATTTTGTCCGTCATTCTGCCTAAAGCTTAGCATCTCTATCATCGATACCGTCTTACGCTTAATTGACTGGCAAAAGTCACAGACCGGCGGTTTAAGATCAATTCTCTAGATCCAATTTACAGATCTTCGAAGGGGCGAACGGCCGTAAGCCTAAAGGCAGTCTCCGCCAACGCCCGTACAGCCAATCATCTGTAGCCCTTATTTGAGAAATTGGTAGAAATTCACCCGGTCGCATCATTTCCCACGAATCTCAGTGCGGTATGCTCTTAACTGTATTTCTTGAGCAGCATCCACTGAACGGTGGTTAAGTTTGAAATAGACTGGTTCGAAGCCGTTATTCAAGTCATGGATTATTTGCTATGTCCAATGAGAATGCAGGGCTAAGCCCCGACCTCGATCAGCGCCTCGCTGCCATTGAAGATCAGCTTCGCCAGCTTCGCCAAGCCTTAGACCTATCCGATCGGGTGTCTCAGCTAGAAGACAATTTGTTGCTGGTTTCTGAAGTATATCGCTACGAAAAGCTTCGTAATTTGCTGGCTGCGGGGCAATGGCGAGCGGCTGATGAGGAAACCATCAGGGTGATTTTAGATTTGGCGGGCGAACCTGATATTGAAGAACTCACGCCCGAACAGGTCAAAAAGATGTCCTGTAGTGGTCTGCAAGTAGTCGATCGCCTCTGGCGAAAGTATAGTGGCGATCGCTTCGGGTTTAGCATTCAGCTCAAACTCTACCAAGAGGTGGGCGGCGATTTAGAAGCAACGATCGCCCAAGATAATTCGATTATTAAAAAACTGGGTGAACGCACCGGCTGGTGGGGGGGCGATCGCTGGCTGAGCTGTGATGAGCTTGACTATAGCCTATCGGCACCTGTGGGGTGTCACCCATCTCGCTGGTGGAATTCGCCCTTTGGCTCTAAGATGACCAACTTCTTCCTAGGGCGACTGCTAACCTGTGATTTATGAGGTGTGATCTAAAGGCGATCTCAAAGGGGCGATCGCTTAGTCTGATTGATCTCTAGATTCGCCGCGCTGCTGAGGGATTCGGTATCGACGCATTCCTTTAGACACGTATGCGAGAAAAAACGCCGTTCCTACCATCATTGCCAGATGAATATCCCAGATGCTGAGGGCAGCAGCTCCAGCCATCAGGATTCCGACGAAACCATATTGACGCCACGCCGTTTGCTCTTGAGTTGATAAACGGCTAGCTCTCTTCTTCTTGCTGTTGGTGTTTGATTTGTCGGACACATTCTTGCCCGATACCGACTGCAAAGCCAATGACGGCACCTGCGATCGCATATTTTTGTTCAACATTCTGATAAATGGGGCTCTCATACTGAGGCTCCGCAATTTCAGCAACTCCAATCCCTAGCACAGTGCCAACGATTGCTGTCACAATGCCTGAGAAGATGACGAGTCGGACGTTCATTTTGTCGACCTCCCTTGACAAAATTGCACTCTTTTGAGCATCGCCGATTATATTCATCTTCTCAGCATATCAACGGCATCCAAGCCTAATGTTAGGTCTTGTAATATTATTCGATGTCAGCGAAAAACTCCTTAACAGACTGTTATGCTGGGCTGTCTCCCTCCCGAATGCGCGGAGTGGGCTGACGCTCTGAGTCGGGTTGAACAGACTCGCCCGTCGAGGATGACTGAGGCGATTGAGGTGGTTCGTGAGGTCCAGAATCGCGATCGTCTTTCGTGTCGGAGAATGCCTTGGCTTCTAAACTCTTGATGACGATATAGGTCACTGGAACAACGAGCAAACTCAAAAACGTTGCGACCAGCAACCCACCAAACACCACGGTGCCAAGTGACCAGCGGCTTGCTGAGCCAGCGCCCGTCGCAATCACGAGCGGGAAGAAGCCAACCAAGCTAGAGATTGCGGTCATTAAAATCGGACGAAAGCGCTGTTCAGCCGCATCAATGGCTGCTCTCGTGATACTCATCCCCTGTTCACGCGCCTGATTGGCATATTCCACGATCAGAATGGCGTTTTTACTCGCCAAACCAATCAGCATCACTAATCCCACCTGAGCATAAACATCGAGGTTTAAACCCCGTGCCCAAAGAAATACCAGGGCTCCTAACAGCGCCAGCGGCACAGTCAGCATGATAATGATCGGATCGATATAGCTCTCATACTGAGCCGCTAGCACTAGAAATACGACGACGAGTCCTAGCCCGAAGATTAGCGGAGCTTGCCCTCCAGATTCTTCCTCCTGACGGGCTGTACCCTGCCATGCTTGCCCCAAAACGGGCTGTGCTACTTGCTGATAGGATTGCTCCATCGCGGCGATCGCCTGCCCAGTACTAAATCCGGGAGAAGAATTTCCTTGAATTAAGATTGAGCGAAAAATATTGAAATGATTGATCACCTGAGGGCCAGAAATCTGTTGAGTCGTGACGATTTCATTGAGCGGAATCATGCGATCGTCTCTAGAACGCACATAAATCTGACTAATATCCTCGGGTTGAGATCGGAATTCACTATCCGCCTGAATATAAACGCGATAGTTGCGCGGACCCAGAGTGAAGTCATTGACATATTGAGACCCCAGATAGGCTCCTAGGGTGGTGAGAGCTTCGTTGAAATCGATGTTGAGCGCCTGGAGGCGATCGCGATCAATATCAAGCTGAATTTGCGGTGTTCCAGCCGTAAATTGAGTGAACACCTGGGATACGGCTGGGCTTTGATTGGCTGCCCCGATAATTTGATAGGCGCTTCCGACAAGTTCTTCAATGCCCAACTGCCCACCGCTTTGGTCGAGAAGCTGAAACTCAAAGCCACCAAAGCTACTCAAGCCTTGAACAGGGGGAGCATTAAAGACAACGACAATGGCCTCTTGGATTTGAAAAAATTCTTGGCTAAGTCGCCCAATGACTGCCTGCGCCGAGCTGCCTGGCCCTTTGCGCTCACTCCAGTTTTTCAACGACGCAAAGAATAATCCTCGGTTTGGGCTACTGCCCTCAAAACTAAAGCCCGTAATCATAAACGTGCTACGAACCTCTGGAACCTCCTGAAGCCTAGCATCAATGCGATCCATCACCTCTTGGGTATAATCCACCGACACGCCTTCTGGAGCCTGCACGATGCCGATGAAGTATCCCTGGTCTTCTTCAGGGACAAATCCGCTAGGGACAAATCGATACATAAATGCCGTCAACACCAGAAGACCCGCAAAAATCGCCATCACGAGCCATTTCATGTGCACCAGACGATCTATCGCGTTTCGATATTGGCGAGTGACCCAGCCAAAGCCCCGATTAAACCGCTCAAAAAACCAGCCCAGCGGCCCGTGGCGATCGCCCTCCCGTCGACGACGCAGCAAAATGGCAGAAATACTGGGCGAAAAACTGAGGGCATTAAAGGTTGAAATCGCAACCGCAAAGGCAATGGTCAACGCAAACTGCTGATAGATCTTTCCAGTCGTTCCTGGGAAAAATGCGACGGGAATAAACACCGCCATCAGCACTAGCGAGGTTGAAACGACGGCACTCGCCAGTTCATTCATACAGTCAAGGGCAGCCTGTCGAGGCTTCATGCCCTGCTCAAGTTTGGAGGCGATCGCTTCGACTACGATAATGCCATCATCAACCACCAACCCAGTAGCCAGCACACAGCCAAACAATGTCAAGGTATTGATAGAAAAGCCAAACGCTAAAAGAAGCGCCATGGTTCCGATGAGGGCAACCGGAATGGCGATCGAGGGAATCACGGTTGCCCGCCAGTCTTGGAGGAAGATAAAGATGATCAAAATCACCAGCGCAACCGCCAGAACAAGCGTCGTTACCACCTCGGAGAGCGACTGCGTAACAAACTCAGTCGTGTCAAACGCAACCCTCGCCTCCATACCGGGTGGAAAATTCTGCTCTAGCTCGGCCATCCGAGCCTTGACCCCATTAGCCACATCCAGCGCATTACTCCCTGGAAGCTGATAAATTCCGATACCGACCCCTGGGCTGCTCGTAATCCGGACATTACTGTTATAGTTTTCGGCACCCAACTCTGCCCGCCCTACATCCTTGAGTTTGATCAAGGTTCCATCGTCGGCAACTTTAAGAACCAAGTTTTCAAATTCACTGGCATCTTCCAAACGCCCTTGAACTCGCAGCGTAAATTCATACGATTGCTCGTTGGGATTGGGTTCTGCGCCAATTGCTCCCAACCCCACCTGAATGTTCTGCTCTCGCAATGCGCTGGCGACATCATCTGCGGTCAAGTCTCGACTGGCTAACGCATTCGGATCGAGCCAGAGGCGCATCGCGTATTGACGCTCACCAAAGATCTGAACCTGCCCAACCCCGTCGATTCGTTTGAGTTCGTCAAAGATAAACAGATCGACATAATTACTTAAAAAGATGCTGTCATAGGTTTCATCTTCAGACAGAATCCCATAGACCAGCAGAATCGTATTCGACGTTTTCTCGGTTGTGACCCCGGTTTGCAAGACTGCATCTGGCAGGTTGGGTTCAGCCGTCGAGACGCGGTTTTGCACATCAACCTGGGCTTGATCCTTGTCACGACTGGGATCAAATGTCACAGTAATGGAGCTTGTGCCGTCATTACTGCTGCTTGAGGTCATATATTGCATGCCCTCAACGCCGTTAATTTCCCGCTCTAAGATCGTCGTGACGGTGTTTTCAACGGTTTCGGCATCAGCCCCGATATAGTTCGCTTGAACCTGCACCTGAGGCGGCGCAATGTCAGGCAACTGGGCAATCGGCAAGAGTGGAATGGCAACGATGCCCGCTAAAAGAATCAGCAGGCTGCAAACCGTTGTTAAAACGGGTCGCCTAATAAAGTTATCAGCAATAGAAAGCAGCATAAATTCCGGCGTCTAAGCGGACAGAGCGGATCAAACCAGCCATCGCTATTTACAAGAAAGCTTCCGGCTTGATCACGATACAGAGGGGGCAAAGGCAGTTTGAATGGTGTTGCCCATTAAGGACATGGCGATCGCGACGGAACAGGATGCAGAAAGATACGGATGCAGGAAATAAAGCGATTCAGACTATTAAGCACCGGGTGGAGTCGATTCGGATTCAGATTCGGACTCAGGCTGAATGGGTGCGCCGTCTCTCAGTTTGAGAATGTTAGAGACGATAATCCGTTCGCCTGATTCAATGCCATCTAGGATTTGGTAGCTATTTCCTTGAATGGGTCCAAGCTGGACGGGGCGCTGACGAGCAATTTGAACGCTTTCCCCCTCGATCGTGTCTCGCTCTGCCACAAAGACAAAACTCTGTCCCCCGATACGAGAGATTGAAACAGTCGGGACGAGCAAACCGGGATTGTTCTGCCAAATCACTCTGGCACGAACAAACTGTCCGTCTCGGAGATTACTGGTATTCGAGAAAGTTGCCTTCGCCAAAATTACCTGAGCATCCGTATCTACGCTCGGGGCCACAAAGCTAATTCGTCCGGTTGCAAGGGGAGTATCTTGTTCTGGGTCGCTCAACTCAACCGGAAGGCCGATCCGAAGCTGCGATGCACGAGTTGCTGGAATTGAAACAAGCAGATCCAGCGTATCATTCTGAACAATTGTTGTCAGGCTTTCTCCGACATCTACATAGTCGCCAACTTTGACGGTAATGTCGCCAACCATTCCGGAAATGGGCGACACAATGCGATTATATTGCAAATCTTCCCGAGCCACGTTGATCTGAGATTGAGCTTGCTCGGAAGCAGCTCTCTCTTGAGACACTCGCGCTCTTGCGGCGTTGACTCGGTCTTCAGCGGCTTGCAAATTGGCGATCGCCGAATCGAGGTCACGTCGAGCCGAATCTCGTTGTTGTTCAGACTGAGCACCTTCTTGAACCAGATAATCGGCTCGCTCAAAATTTGCACGGGCGAGTTCTAAATCTGCCGCCGCACTTTCTTGCTCGGCAGTTGCCGCTCTCAGGTCGGCTTCAGCAGTTCTAAGAGCCGCACGAGACGCATTGGCATTGGCGATCGCGCTATTGACTTCTGCCTGGTTGCGGTCTGGACGGAGCTGAATTAGAGGAGTGCCAGGTTCGACAGACTCGCCCTCAGATGCATAGATTTCGACGATTCGCCCTTCAATTTGAGGTTTGAGGTCGACAACATCACTGGCTTCTAATGCGCCAACGAACTCAGAACTTTCTTCAACAGTTCCACCTTGAACATTTTGCAGCCGAACCGGAACGGGAGGAGGCCCAGACGCATCAGCAGGAGGGTTGCCAGAACCGCAGCCACTGGTTAACCCAGCGGTTGCCAGTGAAAGAAAAAAAACTGCGCCTGCAACCGTGCCAGGGAATGAACGCCGGTAACTAAGTTTCGACATTGGAATTAAACTCTAGCGGGAGGTTTGGACGATTACGTTAATGTTGATAGAGATATCAAACCCGATGCACGTTCTTCACTGGATGACGCTGACTGCACTAAAGCCTGGGACAATACAAGCGATCCTACCAAAATTACTCAGATTTGGGATGGTTTCAGCCTTCATTCAGCTTCCATTGAGAATGAGGCGGCTCGGTATGGGCAATTAGCCGCCCTCGGGAAATCACATATCGGACTGTAGCGCGGCGGCGGATGACATCATAGCGATCGCTCCCATTTAATACGATTAAGTTGGCGGGCTTGCCCACCTCTACCCCATACCGATCCTCAACCTGTAGCGTTTTCGCCCCGTTCCACGTCACCATGCCATAACATGCGTCCATTTCTGATGTGCCAGTCATTTGGCAGACATGCAGCGCCATGCTAGCAACATCGAGCATGTTTCCAGTCCCTAGCGAATACCACGGATCTTGAATACAATCGTGTCCCAAGCTCACATTCAGACCGCGTTGCCAAAGTTCTTTGACTCGCGTTACGCCACGCCGCTTGGGATAGGTATCGGTTCGCCCTTGAAGCGTGATGTTAATCAGCGGATTGGCAATGAAATTAATTTGGGCGCGGTCTAAGAAACTCATCAATTTCAGCGCGTAGGCATTGTTATAAGACCCAAATGCCGTCGTATGGCTGGCTGCCACCTGTGCTCCATTGCCATGACGAATGGCACAGGCTGCAATCACTTCTAAAAATCGAGACTGATCGTCATCGATTTCATCACAGTGCACGTCAATGAGACGGTCATATTTTTCGGCTAATTCAAATACGCGATGCATCGATCGCACGCCGTCCTCTCGCGTTAGCTCATAGTGAGGGATACCGCCGACGGCATCCGCGCCGAGTCGGAGGGCTTCTTCGATGAGGGCTTCGTTGTGAGGGCTGCCATAAATCCCGTCTTGGGGAAATGCCACCACCTGGAGCGTGAGCCAATCTTTCACCGCGTCTCGCACATCCAATAATCCTTGAAGGGCAATCAGCTTCGGTTCGCTGACGTCAGCGTGGCTGCGGACAAACAACACGCCTTGCATGGCCTGCTGTTTAAGGGCTGCGATCGCCCTTTCTTTTACGTCTTCTGGCGTCAGTGACTGTTTTCGCTCTCGCCAAATTTCAATACCTTCAAACAGAGTCCCGCTTTGGTTCCAGCGCGGTTCTCCGGCGGTCATCACCGAATCGAGATGAATATGAGACTCGACAAAGGGTGGGCTAACGATCTGATGGTGAATATCAAGCTCTAGCTGCGCTGACTGCTCTAGGTGCGGAGCAATTGCCTGAATGACACCATCGGTGATACCAATGTCAACGATGTCAGTTGGGCGATCGCGCTGCAAGAGCCGACAGTGGCGCAACAATAGATGAAACCTCTGATCTGACATAAGTTCTGACATAAGTTATGGGAATGCGAACTCATAAACAGCCGTTGAATTATTGTAGTGCCCTCTCTGATTACGGACTGTGTTGAGATTGTTGAATCAGCGATTCTTGACACATCAAAGCTTAAGCAACCAGCGAATTTAGCGTGAAGCTTTTGATAGGACAATCATTGTGACTGTATTCCCTGATAGAAAGAATTACGTATAGAGGTACTGAGTTCCTCGGTTCTATCTCAGTACTTGCTATCCCAAATCATTCATCGATGCAATCTCACTAGAGCTTACGTCCGTAAGAGTATCTATGCTGAGGGTTGCATCCATTTGATGGATAAAAGTCTCGCTGCCCTAAACCCTGAGTGTTTCCCGTGTTGATTGACGTGTCTCGATTCATTAAGTTGCTGATTCCCAAGCGATATCAGTCCCAATCCTCCCGTGCCCCCTTAAGGCGAATGATCGATCATATTCGAGATTCATTGGAGCTAAATGTGGTGTTGCAAACTGCTGTAGACGAAACTGCTGCTCTCATGCGGGTGGAGCACTGTCTATTTTGCTGGTATTTCAAAGACGCGCAGCGAATCGAGGTTGTGTGTGAATGTATCTCAAATCGGCATGCATCGTTCGTCGGACATTATTCGCCAACTGAATTTGGCATCTCTCCGGCGCTACTTGAGGCAGGCAATATTCTAATGAGTGTGTCTCACTGGCCTCGTTCCTGGTCTCGTTCCTGGCCTCGTTTAAGGGGAGGTAAGCTATTTGGCAAACTGCTAAGCTCTACGACCTCTATCACATCGATACCCCTCCTCAAAATTCTGGATGCTCAGACGAGTCTTGTCATCCCGATTGAAGAACCGGGCGAGGCAATTGGGTTTGTGGTTTGTTTATCTGAGCAGGTTCGACAGTGGCCAGACTCCAAGCTTGAGTTGATGCAAGCGATCGCCCAACAAGTAGAAATCGCGATTCGTCAAGCGCGGCTTTATGAGACGACCCAAAAGCAAGCTCGACGAGAGCATTTGATTAATCAAATTACGACCCAAACGCGTCAGAGTTTAGATCTACCCACGATTTTGACCCAGGCGATCGCCCATCTCCAGACTGCTCTAGAGAGCGATCGGTGCCTCGTTCGATTAGTCAACAGCGACAAGAATGTCGAGTTTGTGCCATCGTTGAATCAGACTGACGATATCTCGTCTACCCAAGCCTGGACTCACTTTGAGACGGTTCGTGCTCCTTTCTTACCCACTCCTGACCCATCTGACCCTCACGAGTCAATGACTCAATGGATGATTGATCATCGCCAGACGGTCGTGATTTCTGATGTAGCAACCGATTCTCGTGCTGAGCCTGATCAACAAAACTATCGTGCAGCGCAGATTAAATCGTTGCTGGTTGTGCCGGTGCAGACCGATCAGACTCTCTTAGCGATTTTGTACCTCAACCAGTGTTCGCATCGTCGCTATTGGTCAAAAGACGATCAGGCACTGGCACACGCGGTTGCCAACCAGCTTGCCATCTCAATTCAACAAGGCCATCTCTATGCTCAGATGCAGAGACAGGCAGTCCGAAGTGCAGCTCAAGCTGAGCACTTAGCTCGCACCCTTGACGAGTTAAAGCAAACTCAGGTTCAACTGATTCAAAGTGAGAAGCTATATAGCCTGGGGCAACTGGTCGCGGGGTTGGCGCACGAAATCAACAATCCGGTGAGTTTTATTCACGGAAACATCCCCTATATTGATCGGTATGTGCAAGAACTGCTCACCTTGATCAACGCCTATCAAGCCCAGATCAAAGAACCGTCTGAGCAGATACGACAACTCTCGAACGACATTGACCTAGAATTTATTGTGCAAGATTTGCCGCATATTTTAGACTCAATGCGATCGGGCACTCAGCGAATCCAGCAGGTCGTCTCGTCACTTCGTAATTTTTCAGGGCTAGATACAGCGCAGGTTCGCTCTATCGACCTACAGGATGCCTTAGACAACACGCTGTTTGTGTTGCAAAGCTACACCAAGCCAGATATCAAAGTGATTCGTCAATATCATCCATTACCGGCGGTAGAATGCTTTCCTCGCTTACTCAATCAGGTCTTTCTCAACCTGATGACGAACGCCATTGAGGCGATGCAAGACGATGCGTATTTATATCCGGCGGCGATCGCCGGTAATTCTCCTGACTCTCCTGCCAAATTAATGACCCTGATGACCACACCCGTCGTTGATGAGGCGGGCATTCCGTCTGTCAAAATTGCGATCGCAGACACAGGGTACGGCATCCCTGAACGGATTAAAGATCGAATTTTCGATCCGTTTTTCACCACCAAGCCGATGGGGCGAGGAGTCGGCTTGGGGCTATCGGTGTGTTATCAAATTGTGGTCAATCAGCACCGGGGACAGTTGACCGTCGAATCAGAACCAGGTCAGGGCACGACAGTGGAGATCAGGCTTCCCATCCACCAGGTTGATCCGTCCACCCAAAATTATTGCCGAATACCGACAGAACATCTGGATGCAAGACAGCTAAACCGAGCCAGCAGCCGGTGAAATGAGCATGGCACAGAACTCTATGCTTCACGTCTACGTTTCGCGCCTCAAGTCCGTTAGGTTGCTTGCCAGATTTTGATGGTTTTGTCAGAACTGCCGCTGATAAAGAGCTGCCCGGTGCGATCAAAGGCGATCGCATTAATAGTATCTAGATGATCGGTTAAGGTTGCGAGCAATTGCCCATCATTGCATGACCAAATTTTCAGAGTCTTATCATTACTGGCACTCAGCACCGTCTGGCCGTCGGGGTGAAACGCTACCGCATTGACATCTCTCGAATGACCGGATAAATCATGCATCAATGTTCTGGTGTGGGCATTCCATAGTCGGATTGTTCGATCTTTGCCTGCACTGGCAATCAGTTCACTATTCGGGCTGATGGCGATCGCCTGAATGGACCCAATATGGGCGAGCCACTCGTGCTGCAACTCTGCCGTTTGCATACTCCATCGCTTGATTTTTTTGTCAAACCCAACGCTGACAAAGTATTTACTGTCAGGGCTAATGGCTAATGATTTAACGATGCTGGCAACGCCAAACGGAGTTTTTAGGAGCTTGCCCGTCTCCAACTGCCAGATTCGCAGCGTCCGGTCTTCGCCTCCGCTAATCAGATATCGCCCGTCCAGGCTGATTGCTAAAGCCGTCACATCGCGCGCGTGCCCGGTTAATGTGCGAATTAATTCACCCGAAAACAGATTCCAGATTTTAATGCTGTAGTCGTCGCTTGCACTCGCCAATGTTTTACCATCTGGGCTAATGGCGATCGCATTGACCGCCTTCGTATGGCCTCGAAGAGTAAATAGCGATTCTCCCGTTTGCAAATTCCAGATTTTGACGGTGTCATCTAAGCTGCTACTGGCTAGTGTCGGCGTCGCCGGATTAACCGCCACACAGGTAACCCAAGACGAGTGCCCGGTTAAGGTATTCACACACCGCCATGCATAGGTTTGAGAACTTGCGTTAGCGCGAGGCGAAAACCGCCCCGATACGGGTGGACGTGACACCGGAGGGCGCGACGGAGCCGGACGCGACATCGGTTGCCGCGACCTGGGCGGTTGAGAACTTGGCGATCGCGACACCGGAGGCTTCGATAGAGGCTTCGATAAACCGGGCTTTGAGGTCGGTAAGCGAGACGTGGGTAGGCGAGACACAGAACGAGATCCGGCTCCAGATGAAGGGGACGACGTTGGCTTTGCTTCTGTCCCTGCAGAATAAGCAGAGGACGATGACAATGAGGGCGTCGATGTCGTAAATGCATCCATGGCCTTGAGCACCTCATCTGCTGATTGGTAGCGATCGCTCACCATATCGTTGATCATCGTGTCTAAAATAAGCGCGAGGCGATCGCTCACATCTCGTCCCTGTTTTTGCAACTGCTCCCGCCATCGCCAACAGCCTTCGAGGGGATCATATAAATAATCAGGTCTGGTTTTGGTCAATAGGTGAATGCACGTTGCCCCAATGCTATACACATCGCTTGCCGGAAATGCCCGCCCGCCGCGAAATTGTTCCAGCGGAGAATATCCTTCTGTCCCGATTCGAGTGCCAGCCTGAGTCGGCAAACTCGCATTAAGCTGCTTTGCCACTCCAAAATCGATGAGCATCAATTGTCCGTCAATCTTTCGCCGCAGAATATTGGTGGGTGTGATATCGCGATGAATCACTTGATGCTGATGAATAAAGCTCAAAATCGGCAAAATATCCAACAAAATTGCTTGAATCTTCTGCTCGCTAAAGGCACCTTGCCGATGCATTTCCTGAAGCAAATTGTGCCCTTCGATAAATTGCTGAACCAGATAGAGATTTTTCTCGTGTTCAAAATAGGCCAGCAGCGTCGGAATCTGAGGGTGTTCCCCCAACTCGTACAGGCGGACAGCTTCCTGATTAAACAGGTGAATGGCCTTCTCCATCGACTTAGTGCCTTGAATATAAGGCGAAAACTGCTTAATCACGCAGCGAGCCGATAATCGATCTTCATCTAGAGCCAAATAGGTTCGTGCAAAACCACCTTGCCCAATCGGCTGCATAGGGCGATACCGACCCCTCAGCAACGGAATTAGAGGTGTTCCACAATTCCGACAAACCCGGTTTGTCTCCGGATTAATAGGATTGGTGCATTGAGGATTCAAACAACAAACCATGATTTGGTAGTGCACGTAGGCGGTCAAGTTGAGATGCGTCCTTCATCTCAGCCAAGCGGGGTCAGCAGCGATTGCTCTATTGATGCCACCGAGATGCCCCAGGGATGCGATCGGAATGAGCTAGTCTCGTAGACGGATTCCGTTTAAGCAAGATGAGTCTGTGGCATTTGCATTAACCAATCTATGACAAACGCGTCTTACACCTAATCGGTAGTACCCTAAACCTCATCAGAGGTAGGTCTCATGCCCTGACGAACAATTACCTAAAACGTTTGGGCACCCGCCTGCATAGACTGATTTTCTTAGCCATCGCCACAGATAAGGTGCTAGATGATTGCGATTATCTTACAGCCGATTAGCTGAGGATGCTACTTTTTCTCAACGGTTTGCTGACGATGTCTCACAGCCTGGGCAAAGCCCAGAGCAATCAAAACATTAGACAGCGTTAGAAAGAATTCTGCACCGCCGTGTAACACGTCAATATTTGCAAGAGATTCGTCGTATTCAAATTGGGCATACAGACCGACAGGTATCGTCACCGCAACAAATAGCAGCGTGCCGTAAAACCCCACTAAGGCAAGCCGAGGCGTTTGGCCAGATCGCGTAAGGAACCATAGGAACGCCAGGTACGGAAATAGGGATGCCCCAAACAGCATATCTTTGAGAGTCATAGGAAAAATCTATGGATTGAGAGACGACGACGGAGATGAGTCAGCATCAACCGGAGCAGTTTGATCTGAAGGCTCTGAGTCTGGATCAGGGCGGGGCGATCGCCAGATCCACCAGGCAGCAATACCGAGGGTTGTATTCCCCACAAACGTCATTGTCGCCTGCACCGTCACGAGCCAATCGAGCGACGCCGGATTATCAAAGAAATGCCAGGTACAGGCACACATCGCGCCAATAAGCGCTGGAAACATGCCGAGAGAAAGGGCTCGCCACGCTGGATTCTGGCTCACCTCGCTGTAGATCCAAATCAGCCACATTGCCGTTGCCCATTCAATCACGCTAGAGATGTGAATGACCCAGGTGGGAATAGAAAGAGCGTTCATAGGTGGTTGGGAGTGAGGGAGTAAGGGAGTGGGGGAGTGGGGGAGTGAGGGAGTGAGGGAGTTGGGTGATCTTCAATTTCAATATTGGACTCTCAACTAAACTCCTCTATCCCGGTATTGTAAGGGGTATGTTGACAGAGGCAAGTGGAGAGTAGATGCGAGCGGTTTTGTGTGGATACTATGGCAAGGGCAATGGAGGGGATGAAGCCCTGCTGGCAACCTTACTCCAGATGCTGCCTGAGTATGTGAAGCCGATTGTGCTGTCTGGAGATCCATCTCAAACCTATGAGCACTATCGGGTCGAAACCTGTAACCGGACATCCGCCTTTGCTGTAATGCAAGCGCTCCAGCAGGCGGATGCATTTATTTGGGGTGGTGGCAGCCTGATGCAAGATGCCACGAGTGCCATCAGCCCCATCTATTACGGCGGGTTAATGGGCTTGGCTCAACGCATGGATCTAAAGACCATTGCGTGGGCTCAAGGAATCGGCCCTCTGAAACGGGGGCTGACACGGTGGCTAACGCGGCAATGCTTTTTAGGGTGTACGGCAGCCAGTGTGCGCGATCGCGCCTCAGCAGCGCTCCTAGCCCAGTGGAAGATTCCCTTTACACTGGCTCCTGATCCGGTGTGGGCATTATCAGCCCAGCCGGTTCCGGGGTTGTGGGAGTTGCCTGCCCCGCGCGTAGCCGTGATACTCCGCCCTCATCCCAAGCTCACTCCAGCCCGCATTCAGACACTCACCCAGGCGTTGATTGCGTTCCAGAAGGCAACGCAGGTGTGCCTTCTGCTGATTCCGTTTCAGCCCGCTCACGATCTAGCATTAGCCCATCAAATCCAACCGCAATTGCCCGGCCCCAGCCACGTTCTGACACTCACCAATCCCCACCAGCTTAGAGGCGTGTTTCAAGGGGTTGAAATGGCGATCGCCATGCGTTTTCATGGATTAATCATGGCAGCAGCATCAGAATGTCGATGCTTTGCCCTGAGCTACGACCCCAAAGTCAGTCAGCTTATGGATGATCTCAATCTCCCTGGGTGGTCGCTCGATCAGCTCCCGGATGACCCGAATCAGGTAAGCCGAACATGGCTTGAATATTATGTCAATGGCGATGCGCTCTCATCCATTCAGATTCAGTCGCAAGTTGATCGCGCGTTAATTCACAAAGAACTGCTGAGGGCTGCGCTAGAAGCGCCCTGACTCTTGACTCTCGCATCGGTGATGGAACAAAGCATCCCCTCTAAGGGACTAGTAAGGATGCGGTCAATCCTCTGGCGATCGCTCCAGTTGTTCCCAAATTCTAGCTGATTGCCTGCTGTCTAACCTTTTGCCCTATTTTCGTGGTGCAATCGAAAACGGTACGCAGTTCGGTATGATAAGTAAAGCCAATTGCTGGAGGGACTGCAATGCTTACCTTGAAAATTGCTGTCTATATCGTTGTTCTCTTTTTTATCTCCCTGTTCGTCTTTGGGTTCTTGTCGAATGATCCGGCTCGGAACCCTAAGCGTCGGGATTTAGAATAGACAGCCTGGATCACTGCTCTGATAGGTTCCTCAGGTCGTAGACCGAGTTGAGGAAGGTCAGCACATATCCGGGCTGGCCGTCTGATTCGTGGTGTTTGGAGTATGCCTTACCCGGTTCCGCCGCCTCCCCCTCTTCCCGTTATCAATGATCTACAGCCTGGGGATTCTGTCTTAACGACCTCTGCACCTGCTCGTGTAGAGGATCATGTTGTCATGCCCGTTAATTCTTCGTCGCCCTCGGTCGGCTCGGAGCGATTTCCGCCAGAGCGGTCGGTTGTGGTAGAAAATTTGGCGGGCGTTGATAGTCTTAATCAAAATCTTGTCACGTCTGCGGATGCCCTCGGAGCCCCGATCTCACGCGGATTGTCGGGCGATCGCCTGGAATTGCCGATCGTGCCATCCGCAGGTGAGAGCGATGAGCCGCTCGGAGTCGGGTTGGTCACGCTTCCGGCTGAGGCGATGCCCTCGTCTGTTCGCCAGTTTGATCCGAGTAATTCGAGTCTGTTTGTGCTTCAAGACGACTCGCAAGATAATCCATTAAACTCTGAGACTAAATCCGCCGTTCAACCTGCCGCTGCGCCGATGCCTCAGACGCGCCAGATCGCCATTCCTGAGATCGATCGCCTCATCAATGGTTCGAGCCATCGCCCGGTCAATCGTCCCGCTAATCATTCTGTCCGACAGCAGCGACATCGCCCCATCGAGACGTTCAGGCCGCCTGAGTCCATCTCGATGCCCATACCCAGAGCGCAGCGGGTCGCCATTCCTGAGATCGATCGCCTCATCAATGGTTCGAGCAATCAACCCGTTAATCTCTCTGCTCGACAGCAGCAGGACATTGAAACGTCAGAGGCGCTATTTGAAGACCTATCAGAGTCCCTAGAGTCTCTGAGCGAGAAAATCGAACAGGTTGCCAATGAAGGAGAAGCCGTTCCCCCATTGGATGAGTGGGAAACGGTGATTCTTTTAGGCGAGGTGTTGCGAACCCAAGCTCACGATGAAGCGCCCGAGGCTAATTCTGGCACTCATAATTCTGGTACTCATAATTCTGGCACTCATAATTCTGGCACTCAGATTGATGGAAACGATAGCACTATCAATGACGGAGTCAATGACGGAATCCGTCAGCCAAGGCAGTCAGACCCTGAACCCCCTTCCCCCAATGAGTCACGCCCGCTAAATCTAGACGATTCGCTGCCTCTCGATGTCGATCAAGCTCCCTCTCAGGAGGAGGATGCCGTTCAAGAGAATGGCGAAGATGATGAGAGTCTAGACCGTGAACGCTCCCCTGATATAGACGATGCACCTATCAGTCCTGAGCAGAATGGCGAGGCGTCGGATGATGCAGACGAGCGATCGCCTGTTCAGACTGATGATTCAGACACCGACTTAGACGAGTCTCCATCGGGAGATCTAGAGACACTGCCGCCATCGGATCAGCCTGATCCGGATCAATCTGATGACGAGCTTCCAAGTGATTTGGACGCTCCAGAGGACGCCCCTGCCGCTCCTCCTGTGAATCTGGAAGAACGGTTTCCGGATGCGTCAGAGCCTCCCACTCCGGCGCGAGGGCCTTCCGCTGAAGAACCCAGTGGCGAAGCGCTTGAATTAACCTCTGACCGTCAAACCTACGACCAATTTCGCCGCATTTTTATCGCAGAAGGCAATGTTGAACTGCTGTTCCGCGAGGTGATTCTCAATGCTGAACGGGTGCAGGTCAATCTGCCGAATCGCGTTGCAGTGGCAGAGGGCAACATTGTGATTACGCGAGGCGAACAGGTGTTGCGGGGCGATCGCCTCGTTTATAACCTCACTCAGGATCAGGGATCTATTCAGAATGCCAGGGGAGAGGTGTTTTTAGCAGAACCCACGGCACCAACGCCGACAACACCTGTGGAGGACGAAGCGCTTCCACCGGGCGATCGCGCTGCCCAAGAACAGCCCCCCGTCGAGGGCGTGTTTAGCTCAGGTGGGATCAACATCAACCTCAGCGGGGGTCGGGTTGGAGGCGTGCAAGGGCAAGCCAGCGGCACGATTCAGCGCGTCCGCTTTGAAGCCGATGAAATCATGTTTACGGCTGCTGGATGGGAAGCTACAAACGTGCGAATTACGAATGACCCCTTCTCGCCGCCCGAGTTAGAAATTCGCTCAAACCGAGCCACCTTTCGGCAAATTGGGCCGGGTCGGAGTGAGCTGCGAGCCCGTAATCCTCGACTGGTGATCGATCAAGGGTTTTCGATTCCGCTCTTGCGAGATCGGGTAATCATCGACAATCGCAGCCGTAATGCTGGGCTTGTCACCTTCGGATTTGATCAGGAAGATCGGGGAGGGCTGTTTGTCGAGCGAACCTTTGAGCCGTTCGTGAATCCCTTCTTTCGCTTCAGTCTCACTCCGCAAATTTTGCTGCAACGAGCCATTGATAATAGCGACGGCATTTTTAGCCCGCAAAACTTTGGTCTGGTGGCAAATCTCGATGCCAATATCGACTTGCGAACCGCATTCGAAAGTGAGCTAACGCTGACGAGTCTTGATTTTGGAGATGAGGAGTTTGCGGATGATAACCTCCGCGCACTCGTGCGGCTGCGGCGACAAGTCCTCAACAATCACACGGTTACGCTGGAGTATAACTATCGCGATCGCCTGTTTAACGGCTCTCTCGGCTTTCAAACCGTAGATGAAAGTTTTGGCGTTATTTTCACCTCACCGATTCGCCGCCTTGGCAATACGGGCATCGATTTAACCTATCAAGCCAGCATTCAGCGCATCACCGACGATATCAATGGCGATCGCATTGATGACATTCTTGGCCCCTTTGGCGAACGAGAGGACGATATTGGCACGCTGACGCGCTACCAAGTTGCGGCTGAATTGAGACGGCTCTTTTTCCTCTGGTCGGGGACGGCACTGCCTCCCACTCCCGAGGAGGGGCTCAAGTATACCCCCAATCCGGTGGTTCCCTTTATCGCTTTGCTGCCCACCGTTCGGGGCGTGATGAGCTACTACAGCAGCGGCGACACTCAGCCAATTCTGACAGGGCGATTAACGCTGCTAGGGCAGTTTGGTCAATTCTCTCGCCCATATTTTGATTACTTAGGATTCAACGTCTCCTATTCGCGTAGCACCGAAGGCAGCGAATCTCCATTTAATTTTGATCGAGTTGCTGACCGAGAAGTCTTCTCCGCAGGAGTAACGGCGCAGCTCTACGGACCGTTCCGATTCGGATTTCAAACGTTTATCAACCTTGATTCGGGAGACGGTTTTGATACCAGCTACATTCTGGAATATAGCCGACGCACTTTTGGCGTAACGCTGCGCTATAACCCCGACCGCGAAACGGGTTCCCTGGGGCTGCGAATTAGCGACTTTAATTGGACGGGCACCCCCGCCCCCTTTGATAGCGATCGCACGGTAGAGTCAGGAGTCACCCTCGAACAGCCATGAGAATCTTGATTCTCAGCTTGCTGATCTTAGGAATCGTCGTGCGAGGTGCAGATCTTGGTGAAAAATTTTATTGGGTTGACGAAGTGCATACGTCGCTGCGTATTTCGGGATATACCAAAGCCGACGTTGCCGAGGCAATTTTTGATGGGCGCATTCTCGAAGCCAGCCAGCTTCAAGGCTATTTAGTTCCTACCGAAGACACGCAATTGAGCGATGCGATCGCGTCGCTGATCCAGCACCCCGAACATCCACCGCTTTACTATCTGCTGGCTCGGTTTTGGGTGCAGGCGTTGCAACCGTGGTGGCCAGACTCGGTGGCGGTGCTCCGCAGTCTCTCGGTTGTGTTTGGGCTAGCGGTTTTGCCAGGGATATATTGGCTGGGGCGCGAACTGTTTCCATCGCCTCAGGTGGCTGGCTGGGCAATGGCGATCGCCGCGATTTCTCCCCTCCATATTCTCTATGCTCAAGAGGCTCGGCAATATAGCCTATGGACGCTGATGATCGTGCTATCGAGTGCGGCATTGGTGCGGGCAGTCCGTCAGTCTCGGTGGCAAGCATGGGCGTTGTATGGCGTCACGCTCGTCATCGGGCTCTACACCCACTATTTGTTTGCCTTGGTTGCGCTGGGGCACGGACTATACGGGGTGGCGATCGCCCGGTTTGAACCCAAGCATCCGACATTTCAAACGCTACGCGGCTACCTCGTTACAACGCTGCTCGGCTTTGTAGCATTCATGCCGTGGGTGATCATTACGGTCATACATCGATCCCAGCTTCAGAATGCGATCGATGCCACTCAGCGAGGCGCATCGGTGTCGTATTTGCTGAATGTCTGGTTTAGAAATCTCAACCGCGTATTTTTCAGCACCGATTTAGCCACATTTAATCTGCTGCTGGTGCTGCTGACAATCTATGCGCTGTATGGGCTGTGTCGTCGCACACCAATGCGGGTGTGGCTGCTGGTAATGACCTTGATTGGCACCCCTGCCGCCGCGCTGGTGATTGGGGATGTGATCACCGGTGGTATTGCATCATCGCGCATTCGGTATTTGATTCCGTGTTACCTAGGCATTCAACTGGCGATCGCCCATCTGTTTTCGATTCACATCGCCCAATCTCGGCAGTCACGGATTTGGAGAGGCATTCTCGTCCTCGTCCTCACGGGAAGCGTTGTTGCTAGCATTATCAATGTCCAGACCAACGTGACATGGATTAAAAGCGATAAAGCCAAATATTATCCCCAAATTATCGAAGCAATTAACACGAGCGATCGCCCCTTAGTCATTAGCGATTCATCACCGACCTATGTGCTAGCACTCAGCTATCGGCTCAACCCAACCGTTCACCTTGAACTAATCGGACATCCCAATCAGGTCGAGATCCCTGATGAATTTGAGTCTATATTTCTGTTTGACCCATCGCCTCGGCTCCAGCGCACGCTCATTAATATGCGGGGATACGAACTCGAAACAGTCGTGAAGCAAAATGAGAATTTTCAACTTCTAAAGCTATTGCGGTAACGCGTTGCTGATCGTCGTTCCGGTTGAGTTGTTCATTTTGGGGACAAAAATTCCAAGAAGATATTGCTAAATTCAGAATATGGATCTAGCCAAAAACGGGAAAAGTATGGAGAACTCCGAAACGGTTGATATAGCGATCCTAAATCGCTTGTGAATGGGGTTGCCATAGCAGGAATAATCTATATAATGGATTTTCAACAAATGGATTTTCAACAAACAGATCTATACGCCCGGATTCAGACTTTCTCCTTAGATCAACTCGGCGCACCATTATCCTTTAGTAAACGCCTTGCGAGAGACAATGGCTGGTCATTGGCGTATGCTCAGCGAGTGATTGAGGAATATAAAAAATTTGTATTCTTGGCTGTGGCAGCCGATCATCCAGTCACACCATCTGATCAAGTCGATCAGGTTTGGCATCTGCATCTAAGCTATACCAGATCATACTGGGAAGAATTTTGTCCACACGTGTTGCAACTGCCATTACACCACGACCCAACGTATGGAGGAGACGCTGAAAGCCAGAAATTTGGTGATTGGTACAGCAACACTCTAGAAAGCTACAAGCGATTTTTTGGACACGCCGCTCCCACAGATATTTGGTCCGCGCCAGAGGTTCGTTTTGGGCGTGATTTGCGCTTTGTGCGAGTAAATACGCAACTAAACTGGATAGTGCCCAAATTGCAAATTCGCAGAGGAGCAACTGTAAGCGTGGTGATTTTTGCTGCGTTGATACTAGGAAGTTGCAATGTGGGAAGTTCTGGAGAAACTATCAATCCGGTTGGAGTCATTCTGCTTGGTGCTATTCTTGTTGGAGCAGGATTTGGACTGATCAGTGCTCTTTTAGGTGTAGTCAGGTTTCTCAAGCATCCAACTGCTCCCTTTGTGTGGATCGACAACGGTGATACTAGTTTTGTCGGATGGGGAAATTCCCTTAGCCATCATGGCAGCAACCATTCAGCTAGTTCTATTGACAGTGGCATAGATGCTGGGGGTGGCTGTGGTGGGGGTGGCTGTGGTGGGGGTGGCTGTGGTGGGGGTGGCTGTGGTGGGGGTATTAGTGGATAGCCAATGGCGTAGAGATGGATAGCTAATAATGATGCAACGACTCGCTCCGCAATACCGCTATCGTAAACGCGATCGCTGATTGCTTTTCTCTTGACAAATCCCAGATTAGCGCCGTACATTCCTTTGCTGACTCCTTTTTTTCATCGTGCGTTTTACTCTGAATGCTATCTGCCCATTTGCAGCGATTTTTAACCACCCCGGTTTACAAGCTTCGAGACCCCCGGCTGACGTTTTGGCTGAGCCTGAGCCTTGTTTTTGCTGTTGTCTATAGCCTGATTGGATTGCAAGCCCCGTTTAGTAGCGCCTACGTGATTCATGACGATGTGCGATCGCACGTCTTTTGGATGTGGCGATTTTTTGACCCGGATCTATTTCCCAATGACTTGATTGCTGACTATTTTCAGTCGGTTGCTCCTGCCGGGTATACCACGTTGTATCGGGCCACGGTGCTTTTGGGCATTGACCCGATCGCATTCAACAAAATTCTGCCACTGCCGCTGGTGCTCATCACCACCCTCTACTGCTTTGGGCTCTGCATGGAGATTTTGGCAGTGCCCGCAGCCGGGTTTCTCGCTACCGTTTTTCTCAATCAAACAATTTGGGCGGTGAATGATGTCGCCTCCGCCACGCCACGGGCATTTCTCTATCCGCTGCTGATGGCGTTTCTCTATTACGTGGCAAAACGATCTCTGCTGCCCTGCTTGATTGCGATCGCCCTCCAGGGATTGTTTTACCCACAGATCCTATTTATCTCCTCCGGCGTTTTGGTCGTGCGAATGATTCGCTGGCAGAATGGGCTGCGCGTGTCGCGTGATCCCAAAGACTATTGGTTTTGTGCAGCAGGGTTGGGAGTGGCGTTTGTGATGCTGCTACCCTACGCGCTGAAAATTTCAGATTACGGTCCGGTGACGAGTCTAGAAGAGGCTCGCACGCTGATCACGCTGCAACACACCGGGCGCAAAGATTTTTTTAACCCAAATCCGTGGGAATTTTGGCTGTGTAACGATCGCTCGGCAATTTTCCCGCTGGAATGGTGCCGCAATACGTTTCCGCTGCACGGGTGGGCAGCATTGTTGCTGGTGCCGATGCTGACGATGCCCCATCGAGTGCCGCTGGTGCGCCAAATATCAGGAAATGTCGCGCTGCTGCTGCAACTGGCGATCGCCTCCGTCGGCATGTATGCCATTGCTCATGGGCTACTATTTCGGCTGCACTTGCCCAATCGCTACACCAAACATAGCTTTCGGATGATTATTGCGGTAGCAGGGGCGATCGCGCTGATCGGGCTTCTCGACGCGATTTTTCGGTGGGCATCGAGTCGTCGAGCGACATCATCCAATCGTCAAGTTGCTGCGATCGGAGCATCAATTTTATTAGTGGGGATTTTGTTTTCCTATCCGTGGCTGCTGCGTCGCTTCCCCAGCGGCGATTACGTCGTCGCAGAGCCGCCTGAGCTTTTTGAATTTTTTGCCGCGCAGCCGACCGATACGTTGGTAGCCTCGCTGTCTGATCGGGCAAATAACATTCCTGCGATGTCGAAGCGGTCAATCTTAGCAAGTTCGGAAGTCGCAAATCCTTATCATCTTGGCTACTATCAACAAATTTGGGAACGCCAGTTAGATTCGGTGCGGGCTCAATATAGCCCTGATTTGTCAGAAACTCAGGAAATTATCCGCAAATACGGCATTGACTATTTTTTAATCGACATCGGGGCCTTTAACCCGGATTACATCGAGAATGACCGCTGGCTACGCGAGGCCCAACCGATCGCCTCTGCCGCAATGGCACGCATGGCTCAAGGCATCAAACCCGCCTTGCAAACGCTGGTGCAGCCCTGCTCGGTGCTTAAAACGAATGGAATGATTGTTGTGGATGCTCAGTGTGTGTTAGCGGCAAGTTACAGCAGTTATTGCTTGAGTAAGCCACAATTTGGTAGCCTAAGCGAGTCTTGCAAAATCAGGAAATCGCTGCTCATGCCTGCCCCTCTATCTATTGATTTACGGCAACGAATTATCGCTGCGTAT
>JBNPEB010000067.1:0-39628 GCA_051117335.1 Elainellaceae cyanobacterium | reverse complement strand
CTAAAGCTCGAACTCAAGAAGCACTTGATCAAGCATTAACCCAGATTATCAATGAGTGCATTTCCGATGACGATGCCTTTGGCTGGTTCGCTCACTGTGGCTTATTCATTTGAAAACCGCTGTAAATTCTGCTCGAACTACGGATGGATCATTGCCTCGTCCTAGTTGAAACCCAAGCTTTTCACAGATTCGTTGCATTGCAGAATTTTCTGCCAGAATGTCAGCCGTGATGCGGCGAATCTGTTCATCACGACCGACTGCTAGCAATCGTCGCAGTAATTCGGTTCCCAAGCCAAACCGCTGAAAGCGATCGCTCACCAGTAGTGCAAATTCACCATCATTCGTCCCATATAGCTTACTCAACCGACCAACCCCCAAAATTCTGTGTTCGCCTGTATCGGGGTCTTTATAATCAGCCACTAATGCGATCTCACGGTCATAATCAATAAAGCAGATCCGGGTGAGACGATGGTGGGCAACGCGCTGACTCAATGTCATTAAATGGAAGTAGCGAAAGTAGACGCTCTCTTCTGACAACGTTTCGTGGAATGCCACAATCAACGGTTCGTCTTCCGGGCGAATGGGACGAATCATCACTGGAGTGTCATCTTTCATGAGCCAAGGGGCTGCATACTGCACTGGATACGGGCGAATGGCAAGTTGAGGTAGTTGTTGCTCATTCGCCCTTGAATCATGCAGCACAATCCGGGCATCAAGGGCCAGTAGAGCGGAGTCAGTGCTCTGAGTATTTTGCTCCTCTGGCTTGAATGTGACCAACAGGGGATTGATATCGATTTCTTTAATCCAGCGCTGCTCGACAACGAGTTGGCTGAATCGCACCAGGAGTTGTTCCAGGATGGCCAGATCGACCGGTTGCCGACCACGAACCCCCTTAAGAGCGTTGCAGATGTGAGTTTGTTCCATCATTCGGCGTGCTAGCGTGGTGTTGAGTGGGGGAAGGGCGATCGCTCGGTCTTGAAATACTTCTACGAGTTGCCCACCCGATCCAAACAGTAAGACTGGACCAAACTGAGAATCAATGCTGCTGCCTAAAATTAGTTCATAGCCATCCAGCTTGATCATCGGCTGAACGGTGACGCCCAAGAAGTGGTCTGCCCCGACTGTTTCACGCACGGACATTTCAATGGCGTGATAGGCCCGTCGGACTGCCTCGGCATCTATCAAATTAAGCTGCACCCCTCCCACATCTGTTTTGTGGGTAATGGTCTGAGAAAAGAGCTTAAGAACCACGGGATAGCCGATCGCATTTGCGTAATCTACTG
Organism: Elainellaceae cyanobacterium; assembly: GCA_051117335.1. GTDB lineage: Bacteria > Cyanobacteriota > Cyanobacteriia > CAZCXK01 > CAZCXK01 > DBGGTD01. The sequence continues at coordinate 38,345 of JBNPEB010000067.1, read as the reverse complement.
CCTCAGCGTCCGTTGTAGCAACGCAGGTTTGCACCACTGGAATTCCGTAGGCAGACAAAATCTGCTTGGATTCTGCTTCGCTTAGGAGGGTGCGATCGCCCTGACGCGCCGTCTGGATGATCTGTTCAACGAGCGTTCGATCGGGCAATCCCTCGGTATCTGGAGGTAGAAAGGGAGTTTCATAAATGCCTTGCAGATTGTAGCTGAGCCGCCACATATCACTGAAGACTTGCGCGGCTGCATCGGGATATCGATAGGTTGGAATGCCTGCCTGATTCAAAATCGCTTCTCCCTCGTCTACATCAATTCCTCCCATCCAGCTAGCGAGAATCGGCTTGCGGCGTTGACCATTCGACCGCGAGGTTTCGACATAGGCTTTCAACCGTTCTGCTGTTTGAGTTGGATCGGTCATTGCCTGAGGAGTCAGAATCACCAGTAACCCATTACTTGTTGGATCATTCGCAACAATCTCCAAGGTTTTGGCATACCGATCGGGGTCAGCATCTCCTAAGATATCGGTGGGGTTGTTGCGACTCCAATGGGCAGGCAAGAAAGCATCGAGAGCCGCGATCGTCGATGGTGATATCTCTGCCAGTTTTCCTCCGGCAGCAATCAGCGCATCGGTCGTTAGTACGCCAGGTCCGCCTGCATTTGTGATAATGGTGAGATGAGGCCCTTTAGGGCGAGGTTGCTTCGCAAACACTTCTGCCATGTCAAACAAATCTGAAATACGCTCGACACTCAACACACCACAGCGACGGAATGCAGCATCCAACACGGCATCACTGCCTGCCATGGCTCCGGTATGGGATGCTGAAGCCTTCGCTGCGGCTTCGGTGCGACCTGCTTTAATCAGAATAATCGGTTTCGTCAACGCTACTTCACGAGCCGCCGAGAGAAATGAGCGAGCATCGCCAATCGATTCCATATACAGCACGATGCTCTCAGTATGGGGATCATTCCCCAAGTAGTCGATCAGGTCACCCCAGCCCACATCCAGCATAGAGCCGATCGAAATAAAGGCGCTGAAGCCCACATTCTCCCGAAAACTCCAGTCTAAAATGGCGGTACAGAGCGCTCCACTCTGACTAATAAACCCAACGTTTCCCGGACGAGCCATGCTGCTGGCAAAGGTTGCATTGAGCCCTGTAATCGGATTCATCACGCCCAGGCAGTTAGGCCCAATCAGGCGCATATTGCCTCGACGGGCGTGCTCTAGAATATGGCGCTCAAGGTCTACACCGGCTGATCCGGTTTCCCGAAACCCAGCCGAGATAATAATCGCGCCTTTCACGCCTGCGTCGACACACTCACTAATGATGCCTGGAACAGTCGGTGCGGGCGTAACAATGACTGCCAAATCAACGGGTTCTGGAATTGCTGCGACAGTCGGGTAGGCTTTGATGCCCAAGACATTGCGCCGCTTCGGATTGACGGGGAAAATAGTTCCACCAAATGTATTGCTGATTAAGTTCCATAGCAGGGTTCGGCCTACACTGCCAGGGCGCTCAGTTGCGCCAATGACGGCGATCGCCCGCGGTGCAAAAATGGCATCCAACGGGCGATAGGTAGAACGCAGAATATCGTAGGCACGATCGGTGGCGATCGGAGTGGGAGTCTGCATAGTCGATAGGTGGTAGAGTTCTACTGTTAAGATTAGCTGGAAAACTTGAAGAACTGGTGAGGATACACCTGCAGGATACATTAGCAAATTCGAGGAAGCTGTTCGCCGCTTAGCATTTCCACCATTCGATTCGCACCAATCTGGCTTTCAAGGACGACACATCCCGAATGCGTTTCCCAGGATGTAGTAGCTGTCTGTTCTCTCACAGACCCGATGATACAGGCAGAAGAATTGCCCGTTGTTCTCTCCTGATGCGCCTGGATGATGGCGAGGGCTTTTTCAGCGGCGATCGCCGGAACGATGGCAACAAATCGTCCTTCATTGGCGACATAGAGAGGATCGAAGCCTAAAATCTCACAGGCTCCCCGGACTTCTTCGCAGACAGGAATCTGAGTCTCATGAATGGTGATAGCCACACCCGCGGCGATCGCAATTTCGTTTAGCGCGCTGGCAAGCCCACCCCGGGTCAAATCTCGCAGACAGTGCAGTTCAACCCCGGCATGGATCAGGTCAAGGACTAAATCGGCAACCGGAGCCGAATCACTTTCAATGGTGGTTTCAAACTCCAATCCCTCTCGTACCGCCATGATGGCAATGCCGTGTCGCCCCAGATCGCCGTTCAGCACAATCAGATCGCCCGGTTGCACCGACGAAGGGGCGATCGCCATTTCATTCTGATATTCAATGACTCCCACGCCAGCCGTGTTGATAAAGATGCCATCTCCCTTGCCGCGATCCACAACCTTGGTGTCTCCGGTGACAATCTGCACCCCAGCCTGAATTGCTGCTTGTTGAATCGACTGCACCACTCGCCACAGCGTTTCCATCGGCAGTCCTTCTTCTAGGATGAATCCCAAACTCAGATAGAGCGGGCGCGCCCCCGCCATTGCCAGATCATTCACCGTACCATTCACAGCCAGGGAGCCAATGTCGCCGCCGGGAAAAAACAAAGGACGCACCACGTATGAATCAGTTGTAAACGCAATCCGGTTCCCCGATAGTTGCAGTATGGCGGCGTCATGCTGGATGCGATCGCCCGTCCCAAACACCGGCAAAAACATCTGCTCGATTAGCTGGTGCATCAATCGCCCTCCCCCACCATGGGCCAGTAGCACAGTTGGGTACTGCTGAATCGGGATTGGACAGGTTAGGGAAATGTCTGTGCTATGCGTCATACTTGTTATGCATCACACCAATTGCTGCGATCGCTGCCGATAGCGATAGTATGCCGCACAGGCTCCCTCTGAGGACACCATGGGTGCACCGAGGGGTCGTTCTGGCGTGCAGCGGGTGCCAAAGGCAGGACAGTCATGGGGTTTGGCAATGCCTTGCAGGATGAGTCCGCTGATACATTCCGAGGGAATAGAAGTACGAGACAATGCGGGACTGGGAAGGAGATGTTTCCTCTGAACATCAAAATCGGCATAGGGTTCGCGCAGCTTTAATCCACTTTGGGGAATCGTGCCAATACCGCGCCACTGTTGAGGCACGACTTCAAACACGTCCTGAATCAACGCTTGGGCGGCTTCATTGCCCTGCCTGCGAACCGAGCGAGCATACTGATTTTCAACCTCTGCTCTCCCATCTTCCAGTTGTTTGATGCAGAGGTAGATGCCCTGCATGATGTCGAGCGGCTCAAACCCCGTGACGACAATGGGAATCTGATACGTGGGGGCGATCGCCTCGTACTCGTGATAGCCCATGACCGTACACACATGCCCCGCTGCTAAAAACCCTTGAACGCGACAGTGGGGCGACGACAAAATGGCCTCCATTGCAGGTGGAACCAAGACATGAGACACCAGCAACGAAAAGTTTGGGATGCCCTGTTGATGGGCCTGATAGACTGCCATGGCCGTGGCTGGAGCCGTCGTTTCAAACCCGACAGCAAAAAATACGACCTGTTTATCCGGATTATTGTGAGCAATCTTGAGAGCGTCAAGAGGAGAATAGACTATTCGCACGTCACCACCGGCGGCTTTGACGCTGAGGAGGTCGGTTTGGGGAGATGGGGAGATGGGGGCATGGGGAGATGGGGAGATGGGAGGGCTAGTTTCTACTCCTGGGTTGCTACCAGGGACGCGCAGCATGTCGCCGAAGGAGCAGAGAATGACAGTGGGGTGAGAGGCAAGGGCGATCGCCCGGTCAATCATCTCAGCCGGGGTGACGCAGACGGGGCATCCTGGCCCGTGAATTAGGGTAATGGCTGGGGGAAGTAGAGTATCAATGCCAAATTTGACGATGGCATGGGTTTGCCCACCGCAGATTTCCATCAGCGCCCACGGACGGGTGGTAATTGCGGCGATTTTGGCGGCAACCTGCTGGACTCGACGGGCGTCGCGGTATTCGTCAACAAATTTCATGGATTAGAAAGGGCGGATAAGGACTCGTAAGCGGGATGGGTGGGCGGAACATAGGTTTGGATTGCTTTCATATACTGCGATCGCTCAAATTCGCTAGGATTCGGACAGTTCAATTGGCTCATGCAGCCTTGGAGTTGCCCGACCGTGCCATACTCATGCTCGTCCATCCACTGGCGCATGTCTCGTTCAATGTCGCGTAAATGGTCAACCCCGTGACGCAGCAACGCGCTGACAATCATGGTAATTTTCGCCCCTGCCATCAGCATCCGGATAACATCGGTGCCTTTTTGAATCCCGCCTGTCGCCGCTAAATCTGCGAAGATGCGCCCATAGAGGAGCGCAATCCACCGCATCGGCAGTCGCATATCGTGGGGCGTACTTAATAGAAGATTGGGGCGGACGTCTAAGGCTTCAATATCAATATCAGGTTGATAGAACCGATTAAACAACACCAGCGCATTGGCACCGTCTAGGGCTAGCCGATGGGCCATGTTTGCCATGTTGGTGAAGTAAGGGCTGAGCTTCACAGCAACTGGAATGTCAACCACGGTCTTGACCGCGTTGAGGATGTCTAGATAGTGCTGTTCAATCTCAGCACCCGTGAGATGCAAATCGGTGGGAATCGAGTAAATATTCAGCTCCAGCGCATCCGCTCCGGCTTGCTCGATTTGGCGAGCATAATCTGTCCAGCCGCCGGGTGTGAAACCATTTAGACTGGCAATGATGGGAGTATCGACGAGTTCTTTAGCGCGGCTAATATGGGTGAGATAGCGATCGGGGCCGACATGAAAGATATCGGGTTCAGGAAAGTAGGTCAGCGCTTCTGCATAGCTCTCGGTGCCGTGGTGCAGATGATGGTGAAGCTCCAGCGATTCCTGCTCGATTTGTTCTTCAAACAGAGAGTGCAGCACAACCGCCCCTGCCCCGGCATCTTCTAACCGTTTGATGGTATCTAAATCTTCTGTCAACGGAGCCGCAGCACCAACCACTAAGGGCGATCGCAGTTCTAATCCCATGTAGGTTGTAGTCAAATCCATGTCATACCGTCCTTTTACACCGCCAAACAACTAACCAAACAGAGCAACCATAAATACTGCAACAATAAACGCAGCCACAACAGCGCTGAAGAAATCCGAGCCATCTCTGGATCGTGGCATTCTTTCGGTAAAGTTACAGCTTGGGTTTAAGCACACCCATCTGCCGTCGTCTCTCAACACGAGGTCGCGCTTACCGCATTTTGGACAATCTGCAACAGTATGGTCAGACATGGTGTCCTCCTTCCCGACTGGGGTGATCAGAGCCCGCAAGGTCGTGATACATCTGCCAGCGCGCCTTCACATCGGCTTGGGCTTGCTGAACGAGTTGCTTCGCAGCATCAGGATGGCTGAGCGTTAGCATCTTGAAGCGGTTTTCGTGATACATCGACTGTTCGACCGGCAGTTTGGGCGATCGCGAATCTACAACCAGTGGATTTTCATGCTGCTCAGCCCGACGGGGATCGTAGCGATACAGCAACCACCGCCCTGACTCGACAATATCCTTTTGCTGCTGCATTGCAGTCGTCATGTTAATGCCGTGGGCAATGCAGTGAGAGTAGGCAATGATCAGCGAGGGGCCATCATAGGATTCTGCTTCCAGGAAGGCTCTCAGCGTATGCTCATCGCGTGCGCCCATCGCCACACTCGCCACATAGACATTGCCGTAGGTCATTGCCATCAGGCCCAGATCTTTCTTGGGGGTAGGCTTGCCCCCGGCGGCAAACTTCGCCACTGCTCCCTTGGGAGTTGCTTTTGACATTTGCCCGCCCGTGTTGGAGTAAACCTCCGTATCAAGCACCAGAATATTGACGTTGCGATCGCTGGCAAGTACGTGATCGAGCCCGCCATAGCCAATGTCATAGGCCCAGCCGTCGCCACCGATTAGCCAAACACTTTTTTTCACCAGGTAATCGGCAAGGGACTGGAGCGTTTGGAGCTGCGATTGGAGTTGAGCAGCCTGAGTCGGGACGGGGGAGGGTTGCGATGTGCCTTGGAACTCCGAACCATTCCCTAATCCGACATTTCCAGTTGTGTTGCCTGGGCTGTATGAACTAATCCACTGCTGCACCTGGTGTTTGAGGGTGGCGACTCGGTTGCGCTGCTCAACAATATCGGCTTCATCCTGCTGCTCGGCGGTGAGGATGGCGGTGGCTAAGTCAGCCTCAATTGGGGAATTACCGTTCATGCCAACGGAGAGTTCATGCAGCAGTTCTTTCGCATATTCAGTGTGTTTGTCGATCGCCACCCGAAAGCCCAGACCAAACTCCGCATTGTCTTCAAACAGCGAATTTGACCAGGCAGGTCCGCGCCCCTCTGCATTGTGTGCCCAAGGCGTGGTGGGAAGATTCCCCCCATAGATTGACGAGCATCCCGTGGCATTGGCAACCAACATGCGATCGCCAAATAGCTGAGACACCAGTTTGACATAGGGCGTTTCCCCACACCCGGCACAGGCACCCGAAAATTCAAACAGGGGTTCCTGCATTTGTTGCTGCGCAATCTTGTGCAGATTCAACCGATTGCGATCCGGATTCGGCAGGTTTAAGAAGAAATTCCAGTTATCCCGCTCCTGTGAGCGTAACGGATATTGCGGTGCCATATTAATGGCTTTCTTGCGCGGTTCTGCCCGGTTCTTGGCAGGGCACACATCCACGCAGATTCCGCATCCCGTGCAGTCTTCCGCGGCAACTTGAATCGTGAATTTCAAATCAGTCCAGTCATGATCTCGGGCATTGGCATGTTTGAACGTGGCAGGGGCATGCTCCAACTGCTCCGGTTCGTAGACCTTAGAGCGAATCACCGCGTGAGGACAAACCATAATGCACTTGCCACACTGCACGCACACATCCGGGTCCCACACCGGAATCTCGTCAGCAATATTGCGCTTCTCCCATTTTGCCGTGCCGGTCGGATAGGTGCCATCATCAGGCAACGCGCTGACCGGAATTGAATCTCCCTGGCGCACCATCATTTTGCCCAGCACGTCGCGGACAAAGGCAGGAGCCGTATCGGGAACTGGAGATTGGGCACTGGCGGCAGAGATTGCAGGAATCGGGGCAGACGTTTGCAAGTAGTCTTTATACGGGACTTCGTACAGGTTTTCTAGGGTTTGATCCACCGCGTTGAGATTCATCTGAACCACAGTGTCTCCCTTCTTGCCATAGGTTTTGCGGATAGACTGTTTGATGTGGGCGATCGCCACGTCCCTGGGTAACACGCCAGCCACCGCAAAGAAACACACCTGCATCACCGTATTGATGCGTCTACCCATACCGGCATTGTGGGCTACCTGAGAAGCGTTGATCTCATAGAAAGTCAGGTCTTTTTCGACAATCTGCTGCTGAAATGCAGCGGGGAGTCGCATCCAGGTTTCTTCAGCACCAAAAGGACTATTGAGGAGAAAGGCTCCGCCCGGTTTTGCTGCACCCAACAGATCAAATTTTTCGATGAATTCCCACTGGTGGCAGGCGACGAAATTAGCGCTGGTAATCAAATAGGTCGAGCGAATCGGCTGGGGACCAAAGCGCAGGTGGGAAACGGTGACAGACCCCGATTTCTTGGAGTCATAGACAAAATAGCCTTGGGCGTAGTTCTCGGTTTCTTCGCCGATGATTTTGATGGAGTTCTTGTTGGCTCCGACGGTGCCATCCGATCCCAAGCCATAGAAGATCGCCCGCACCACATCATCTGGTTCTGTCGAGAAGGTTGGATCGACCGCTAGGGATGTGAACGTCACATCGTCTGTGATGCCGACAGTGAAGTGATTAAGCGGATTGGGCTGATTCAACTGGTCAAAGACTGCCTTCACCATTGCCGGGGTGAACTCTTTGGACGATAAGCCGTATCGCCCTCCAATTACTAATGGATTTGGAACGGCAGTTTGCTCTCCACTACGACTCTTGGCGATCGCGTCGCGCTGTGCGTCTTGAACGGCGCTAATCACATCCAAATAAAGCGGTTCGCCCGTGCTGCCGGGTTCTTTGCATCGATCCAGAACAGCGATCGCCCGTGTGGTCTGGGGCAGTGCCTCCATGAACCGCAATGCATCAAAAGGGCGATAGAGCCGTACTTTCAACACGCCGACCTTTTCACCCTGAGCAGTCAACCGATCTACGGCCTCATGCACGGCTTCACAGCCCGATCCCATCAGCACGATTACCCGTTCAGCATTGGGATCGCCATGATAGTCGTAGAGGCGGTACTGCCGTCCGGTTAATTGGGCAAACTCATCCATGGCCTGCTGCACGATGTCGGGACAGGCGTTGTAGTAGCGATTCACGCTTTCCCGCGCCTGGAAATACACGTCAGGATTTTGTGCCGTGCCTCGAATCACAGGATGATCGGGAGTCAGCGCCCGGGCGCGGTGGTTCAAAATCAAATCAGTTGGGATGAATGCTCGTAGCGTATCGTCATCGAGCCTGGTCATCTTCTGAATTTCATGAGAGGTGCGGAAGCCATCAAAGAAATGAAGGAAGGGAACCCGGGATGCCAGGGTGGCGCGAGTGGCGATCGCCGCAAAATCTTGGGCTTCTTGAACCGATGCCGAACACAGCATGGCACATCCGGTGCCGCGAGCTGCCATCACATCGCTGTGGTCGCCAAAGATGGAAAGTGCCTGAGCCGCGAGCGATCGCGCCGCAATGTGGAGGACGGCAGGAGTCAATTCTCCGGCAATTTTGTAGAGGTTGGGAAGCATCAGCAGCAACCCTTGAGACGCGGTGAAGGTGGTTGTTAGTGATCCCGCTTGTAGCGCCCCGTGGATGGCTCCTGCGGCTCCTCCTTCGCTTTGCATTTCGACAATAGACGGCACCGTTCCCCACACATTGGGCTGGTCTGCCGATGCCCACGCATCAGCCCATTCGCCCATCGGTGATGCCGGGGTGATGGGATAAATTGCAATCACTTCATTCAACCGATAAGCAATTCGGGCAACGGCTTCATTGCCATCGACTGTCGCAAAGGTATTCGATCGCATGGTTGAATCCTCGTTGCAGGGTTGTGTTTCAGCGCAGCTGCATTCGTCCTTACGTGCTAACCATAGCTCTCAAATGTGAGGATCTTTTGAAGATGGAGCGATCGCCCTAAATCTGCTGCAAATCTCTCAAGGTCTGTTCTGCTTCTTGCTCATCCACCACGCTCAGGGCAAACCCAACGTGCACAATCACATAGTCTCCGACTTGCGCTTCGGGCACGTAGGCTAAGCTGATCTCCTTGATCACCCCGCCAAAGCTGACCCTGCCCATTCGCCACAAGGAATCTTCGGTGTGCGTGCCGTGGGTGATGCTAACAATTTTTCCGGGAACTGCAAGACACATACTTATGATCCTCCTGATGCAACATCTAGTTTGCGTAACGTTCCGAGAAGTTGGCCAACCGCAATGCCGCCATCGTTGGAGGGAATGCGGCGATGAAATACGGGTGAAAAGCCAGCGGCGCTGAGGCGGTGAACGGCATGCTTGAGCAAATATCGGTTTTGAAAGCAGCCTCCGGTTAATACAACCTGGCGAATGTGAACTGTGCGGGCGATCGCCACCATGCCGTCCACCAATGTGTTGTGGAACGTGGCAGAGATGAGGGCGGGTGAACGGCGATCGCGCAGTTCGTCTACCAAGGCGATGACCATCGGTTGCCAGTCGAATACCAAGGGCTCGTGGGGCGTAGAGTCTAGAGTATAGGGATAGGTGGCCTCGGTCGTGACGCCGTGCAGCGCAAACTCTAGCTGCATGGCGGCGTGTCCTTCAAAGCTAGCGCGCTGACACAGGTTTAACAGCGAGGCGATCGCATCAAATAAACGCCCTGCGCTGGATGTCGCGGGAGTATTCACACCGTTTCTCAGCATCTGGGTGAGAACTTTCAACTCCTGCTTGGAAAATGCTTGAATCGGTGCGAGATCATCCCACTCAACGACTGCATCTCCGAAGCATTCATACAAAAGCCCCAACGCCGATCGCCGGGGTTCTTTCACGGCTGCATCACCCCCCGGCAGCCGAAATGGGCGCAGGTGCGCGAGTCGTTCAAATCCTTCCTGACAAGTTGGGCGATCAGGAATCGCTAAGAATTCTCCACCCCAAATCGTGCCATCCAATCCGTAGCCTGTCCCGTCCCAGGCAATACCCAACACAGGGGGTTGCAGCGAGTTATCAACCATGCACGATAACACGTGGGCGTAGTGGTGCTGAATGGGAATAACGGGAATGGCAGACGCTTGCATCGACTCCCCCAGGGCATGGGCGAACTGGGTGGAATAATAATCTGGATGAGCATCACAGGCGATCGCCACGGGCTGACAATCGTATAGTCCCAGCAATTGAGCCACCGCGTCGCGGAACCGAGCCGTGGTTTCAGGAGTGTCTAAATCGCCAAGATGCTGGCTCACTACAACTCGCTGGTCGAGAGAAAGGGCGATCGCGCTTTTGAGATGGGCACCCAAGGCGAGAATGGTAGGGGTTTTGTGTTGAATGTCAGATTGCAGCGGCAGGGAAAGGGGGAGCGGAGCATAGCCTCGGGCACGCCGCAGCACAAAGGGTTGATCCTGAACGACCTGCACGACGGAATCATCAACGGGTCTGGCAATCGGGCGATCGTGAATGAGAAATACATCGGCAAGGGTGCCAAGTCGGTGTAGGGCATCGTATTCGTCGATGCAGATGGGCTCACTCGACAGGTTGCCACTGGTGGCGACGATCGGACATCCCAATTCTGCCAGCAACAGATGGTGAAGCGGAGTGTAGGGTAGCATCACGCCCAAGTAGGGATTGTTGGGCGCAATGGAAGGCGCGAGGGGAGGGGCGGAAGGCGGAGGGCGGAGGGCGGAAGGCGGAAGGCGGAGGGCGGAGGAGGAAGAGTGGGGATCAGACGTTGGAGATTGGGGATCGGAAAACGAAGTATAGCGATGAGACGGTTCAACGTCTGCTAAACGTGGGGAATTGGGGCGATCGCAGGATATGGCCTCCTCGTCAGACCGTCTTTGTGCTTCAACGGTCAATGTTTGATGGATTGTAGGCAACAACGCTTCGTTCCCAAAAGTCAATGATTCAGATGCAAAACTCGAAGTTTGGCGATCGGAACTCGAAGTTTGGCGATCGGAACTCGAAACTTGGTGTTCGGAACTCGAAACTTGGTGTTCGGAACTCGAAGTTTGGCGATCGGAACTCGAAGTTTGGCGATCGGAACTCGAAACTTGGCGATCGGAACTCGAAACTTGGCGATCGGAACTCGAAGTTTGAAGCTCAGAACTCGAAATTTGGTGTTCGGAACTCGAAGGTTGGCGATCGGAACTTGAAACTTGAGGCTCAGAACTCGAAGTTTGATGATCCGAACTCGGAGCTTGGCGCTGAGCGAGCCTTTGCAGAAGCACGATTGGAGCTTCTGACGAACATAACAGCCGAGCTTCTAACTCAGAGACCTGACAATATTCGCGCACCATGTCCAGAGAAGGAACCATGATTGCGAGGGGCTTATCGGGGCGACGCTTGCGTTTTCGGAGGGCTTGAACGGCTGTTTCGTTGCGCGCATCGGCAACAAGATGAAAGCCTCCTAGTCCTTTCACTGCGACGATCTTGCCTTGGCGAATAGCTGCGGCTGCCATCTGAAGCGATACGTGATCATCTAATTGATCATTGGTGGAAACTCGTCCGTCTCGACCCCACAGTTCCAGATGAGGCCCACAGTGGGGGCACGCATTGGGCTGGGCGTGGAAGCGTCGATTCAGAGGGTCGTTGTATTCTGCTTGACAGGCTGGACACATCTGAAACTGCCCCATGGTCGTGTTCGGACGATCGTAGGGCAAGTCTTGCAAAATGCTGAAACGTGGGCCGCAGTGGGTGCAGTTGATGAAGGGATAGTGATAGCGGCGATCGCACGGATCAAACAGGTCACGCAAACACTCTGGGCAGGTGGCCAAATCGGGCAGAATGACGGCAGTTGGAGGCTGATGATGGCTCTCTGAGGTGCGAATTTCAAAGGTTGAAAAATCAACTGGGGATAGCCACTGCGTCGTCAGGTGATGGATCTCAGCATGTGCCGGTTTGCTCTGATTCAGGCGCTGAATAAATGTTTCTAAGTTGGCGATCACCCCTTCAATTTCGATCGTGACGCCCTGAGCCGTATTGTTGACCCAGCCCGTGAGTCCCAGCTCGGTTGCCAGTCCATACACAAACGGACGAAATCCTACTCCCTGAACAACTCCCTGGACGTTCAGATGCAGGCGGTATACCGATTGCTTAAGTTGAGAAGCAGACATGGGATATCAGGACGATAGTGACGCTGGGGCTGAATAGTATCGTTGCAAGTAGGCATACCAGTCATCCATGCCGTGTCCGGTGCGGGCGGAGACTTCAAATCGAGCGGCTTGGGGCGCTACGTGTTGAAGGGTGGCGATCGCCACGTCTCGATTAAACCCGACGGCATCTGCGATATCCATCTTGTTGAGAATCACAACATCAGCAGACTTAAACATCGTGGGATACTTGAGGGGCTTGTCTTCGCCTTCTGTAACCGACAGCAGGACAACCCGCAGCGTTTCTCCCAAGTCATAGGCGGCAGGGCAGACGAGATTGCCGACATTTTCGATCACCAAAAGATCGAGCGCATCTAAGTCTAGGCGGGCGATCGCGCGAGCAATCATGTCAGCTTCGAGGTGGCACGCATGCCCCGTCGTAATTTGGATAGCAGGAGCGCCCGCCTGACGCAACCGTTGGGCATCATTGTCCGTTTCCAAATCGCCCACAATCACGCCAATGGAATGCAGACCCGTCAATCCCATTTTTCTATCCCGCGTCATGCTATCCCGAATCATGCGCTCAATGAAGGCAGTCTTTCCTGACCCCGGCGAAGACAGTACATTCAGCACACACAGCCTTTTTTCTCGAAAGGATGCCCGATTGTGCTCGGCAAGGCGGTCATTCTTAGACAGCAGTGACGCGTGGACGGAGAGGGTATGAGGATGAAGTATGGAAGAGGGTGTCTCGGAATGCTCGACTGCATCGAGAGAGGATAGCCCATGAGATTCATGAGCATGATCAGGTTCTGACATCTCGCCATCAATGGCAACGGCGTCGACTTGGCTGCAACCACAGTCTTGACACATATTAAGAAACCTCCATCGTGGTTAGTTCAAGTTCTTTTCCCTGGCGGAGTTCCGTCGCTACTGCATGACAGACTGGGCAGTCATATATCCAGTCAGAGGGTTGAAACTCCGTCTCGCAGGCAGGGCAGTAGCAAACAGCGGGAATCACGTCGATACGGAGCCGAGCCTGTTCGGCGATCGTTCCCTGAACCACCACATCAAAGGCAAAGGTCAGGGCATCGGGTTCCACGCCCGATAGGGCACCGACCCGTACGGTCATCTGATGAATCTGAGTCGCCCCCTGCCGATTGGCGTAGTCGAGGGCAATGTTGAGGGTGGTTTGCATAATGCCAACTTCATGCATACAGATTGATCAAGTCTTTGATTTTAGCTAGCGCGAGAGACATGTTGGATTGGGTCACAGAGGAGAAAGTCTCGCCAAACGAAAAGTCAACGGCTGGAATCAAGACGCGATAGGCCGTTGGGATGGTGTCATATAGCAAATGAGTGACGCACAGGAGCGATCGCGGCTCGGCGTAGTGCCCAGAAAAACCTTCAGCAAAATTCCCAGTAGGACTCCCAGTAGGACTCCCAAAACGTTCAGTAAAAGTCGGCGTGATAGATTCAACGGCAAGCTCTGATGAGGTTCCAGCATCCACAAACAGTACGACTTCAGCCTTGGCGATATCGTCTGCCAAATCCGGGGTGAGCTGATGAACAGAGAGCGATCGCACGCCCGCCAAATTCCACCCTGCCACGATTTCAGCCACTCGATAGCCAACTCCATCATCGCAGCGGAGGGTGTTGCCATATCCAATCATCAAATAGGGATGAGAAGTACTAGCAATATTCAATAGACACCTCCTTGTGCCGACTGCTCAAAAACTGCACGAGTTCTTCGATCAAATTTCTCCGAATTGAAATATTTTTGGGCAGTAGAGGATTTTGATAGAACTCGTTGATGCGTTGTCCGACCAGAAATAGGGTGGAATCTGCTTGCAAGATTTCTTTCGCGAGCAGATAGGCGCCGTTATAGTCAAACTGGAGTCGACTAATATCAGCATTACAGTTTTTGATATATTCGGTGGCTTTAGAAATCGTTAAAATCCCTTCGGTAACCAGGTCGATATAGCTCAAGGAACCAATGGGCGGCAGGTCTTTACGAAGGGTTGACAGATCGATTTCAACGGTTTCATCTAAATAATTTGCAACAATGTTTCCAGTGGTGCCGCCGCAAATGGCCTTCCGCCCTCTAAAGTTCAAAACCTTTTCGATATAAAATTCATCTTTCTCTGAGTCGAGCGGCGGCCCTGTGAAGATAATTAGCGAATTCCGTTTTCTAACATAAATTCCAACAATGGTGGCATCGTCGCCAATTTCCCCTTGATAGAGAGACTGGGTTTTCTGAATCACCGATCGCACTAAGCTCCTTGCCGTGTGCGATCGCTTCTTCAACACCGTTTCGATGTAGTCAGCAACGTTGTCCCATCCCCAGCCAAAGTTCAGCGTCACCCCCATCCCCGCATAGAGAACGCCGTCGCTGATTGCGCCTAAAAAATCTCCCCGTTCTAGCGTTCCGTCTGCGATCGCAATGCGCCGCCCTAAAATATTCTCGGTTCTCGTCTTCAAGCTCATCCGTTTTCCATTACGGAAAAAGAGCGGCAGCGGGTTATCGAAATCAATCACCGTGAACTGATCGGTTTCACGATTGACTTGAATAATGGTGAAGGTCGAATACGCAATTTTTCTAACCTGACAAACAGGCAGGGTCGCAATCACGGTCTTGAGGACCTCCTCTAACGGAACATCTGCATCTAACATGGTGATCAAAATTTCCGTCGTCAATGTTGCCAAGATATTGGCTTTCACCCCACTCCCTAAGCCATCCGACAATACGATAATCGCCTTTTTATCAGTTTTGCGATACTTCACTTTATCCCCACACAGTTCCTCGCCCTTTTTATTCAGGCTAGTTTCATGAATGTCTAGGAAATTATCGACTGTCAATGGGCAATACATGGTCACACCTTGCAGAGCATGAATCGGCGCTCTATATAGCGGTATTCGCTTGAGTTAAGTACGGTAGTGTGGGCCGCGCCGCGCCCCACACTACCGTTTCTGTACGTGACGCAATTGCACATAGCTATAGAATATTTCGCTCTAAGATTTGAATAATTTTTAACAAACTAACTTTAGTTTCAGCCGTTGTTTCTCCTAACAATCCGGCGATTTCTTGCACTACTTTCATTTGATTATCGACCACATGATTGACGTTTTGAATCGTCTCCCGCTTCAGCCGTTCCAATTCTCGCTTTCGCTCCAAGTCATGACTGATATCTACCATGACAGACGCAATCAATCCTTCATCTTCAATGGGAAAAATGACCTGATTGACGTAGAGATCATACTGAGAATATTCTTTGAACTGACCTCGAATCACCTGATTGTGCTGCCACGCCCGTCTAAAGTCAGACATATCATCTAGCAATGGCTCCGCAGGCTGCCCGACAATGTCTGCCTGCTTAACTTGAAACATCGTGCAAAAGGCGGGATTCACGAGCTTGACGTAGAGGTCTGGATCAACGACGAGCAATCCGTTTGGGGCGTAGTCCCACAAGAGTTTCCAGAGGTGAGGTTGTTCATCTGCCATTTCGTTGAACTCATTAGCGAATTAGGGAGACGGATTATGGACATGAATCAGCCGTTTGAATCGCAGGTAAAATTTCCTCGACGAATTTTTCTTCAATCGTGTGAGGGAGGATATGGGTAAAGCGCTGATCCCGAAATTTCATCGTGATTCCCTCGCTGCACGTCTCTAGACAAAAGGAACCCTTCAGGATAACAGTGTCTTCGAGATCATACTCTCGCAGGAGAGATTGGAGTTTGGGCAATACTTCATACACGCCAAGTTGATGGCAGGCTGACCCCATGCAGAGAAATAAATTTTCTGTGGTCATGGTGGGTTCCTCTAGCGCTAGTGTAATTTCGCAAAGTTGGGGTAGTTGCGGGTTTAACCGCCCCAACCTTTTTACCCATCTTCTCAATCTCGATAAACTTCATCAACGATGGCTCCATCGGCAGCAATGAGTTGCACGTGCAGCGGCATTTGCCCCGCCGCGTGAGTTGAACATGACAGGCAGGGGTCAAAACACCGAATCCCGGCTTCCACCCGATTGAGCATTCCCTCTGGAATGGTGTGACCGTGGATGTATTGCTTAGCAATTTGCGCCACGGTTTTGTTCATGGCCAGGTTATTTTGTCCGGTGGCGATAATTAGATTGACCTTCTGAATGAGCCCGTTATCATCGACCTGATAATGGTGAAACAGCGTCCCTCTGGGAGCTTCGCTCACGCCGATCGCCTCTAGTTGGTTTACTCCACCCTGCGCCCGCACCCGTTGAGACATTAAGTCTGGATCATCCATCAGCGCTTGAATTTTTTCCAGGCACGCCAGAATCTCAATGAGTCGCGCGTAGTGATAGAGGAAAGAGGAGGTCACGGCTCCGGCTGCCCGTTCGCGTAATTCTTGTAACTCCTGATCGGCTGCTTCAGTGCCGATGCGGCTACAGATATTTAGACGGGCAAGGGGGCCGACTCGGTAGATGCCATCGGGATAGCCAAAGGGCTTGTAGTAGGGAAATTTCAAATAGGACCAGGGTTCGACGGCTTCGCCCAAAAACTCGCGGTAGTCGTCTTCTGAAAGATGGTCAGCAACGATGGCTCCTTGACTATCCGTAAACCTCAAATGCCCGCCGTAGTGCTCCCATTCTCCGTCTTTGTTCACCAATCCCATAAACAGCGTGGGAAATTCACCAAAGATGCCAATCTCGTCTGTTAACTGATCATCTAGCATGTCTTTGAACAGGGCGATCGCCAGCTTGATAGTCTCAAATGACTCAGGCAGTCGGTCTAAAATCCACTGCCGACTTTCCTCAGAAAGGGGCGATCGCACGCCCCCCGGCACGACCCAAGCGGCATGAATCTTCCGCGCCCCCAATCGCTCAATCACCGTCTGCCCAAATTGCCGCAGGCGAATCCCAGCCCGTGCCAAGTCAGGATTAGCCGCAATTAACCCAAACACATTCCGCTTGGCCGGATCGCTGTCCCACCCTAATAGAAAATCAGGACTGCTGAGATGAAAAAAGGAGAGCGCATGAGACTGGGTGAGTTGGGCCAAGTTCATTAACCGGCGCAATTTTTCAGCCGCGGCCGGAATCTTCACCGCCAGAATCTTGTCGCCCGTTTTGGCGGATGCAAGTAGATGGCTAACCGGGCAAATGCCGCAAATGCGAGCCGTGATGCCTGCCATTTCGGTAAACGGTCGACCTTCACAGAACTTTTCAAACCCCCGATATTCCACCACATGAAAGCGAGCATCATCGACGTCTCCAGCCTCGTTGAGAAAAATCGAGATTTTTGCGTGTCCTTCAATGCGAGTGACCGGATCAATCACAACCGTCTTTGTCATCGCCTTTCTCCTTGCGCGTCTGGTATTATTTCCTGCTATAGCGATCCTAAATCGCTTGTGAATGTGTGTGAGTGGTGGGGCGGGCGCCGCCCGCCCCACCACTCACAACCCATCTGGGATTGCTATATCCTGACAATTCCTTGATCATCGATCCAAGATCACTCACCCAAATTTGATCATGTCGCGCCCTTCCATTTGTGGAGTTTCACCTCTCAGCAACGGTTCGATGGTGGCTTTGATCCGCTCGGCAGACGGCGGGCATCCCGGCATATACAGATCAACGGGAATCACTTCGTGCAGCGGCATAACGCGCTTCAGAAGGTCGGGCACAATGCCGGGTTCATGGGGGAGTTGCTGCCCAACGTCTGCCAGTTCTAAGTAGCCGCGTTTCAAGACGCCATCCGCTTTCCCTTGCAGATTACGCATCGACGGAACGTTCGCCGTCACCGCGCAATCGCCAAAGGACACCACCATCCTGGTACGCTGCCGCACCAGGCGAGCCAGCTCCAGATTGTCTTCGTTTGCCACTGCGCCTTCCACCAGGCACACATCCACATTTTCGGGATATACTTTCACGTCAGACCCGACCGGGCTATAAACCACATCCACGTGCTGCGCCAGCTCAATCAGCCATTCATCCAGGTCGAGAAATGACATGTGACACCCCGAACAACCCGCCAGCCAAACCGTAGCAAATCTTATCGTGTCCATTCTTTTTTCTCCCGCGCAGTGACCAAAAATTGCAATTTGTCGCGATCGCGCTCTTTCTCTCCGGTGGTGGCTCCTCTGTGGAAAATTGCCCCAGTCGGGCAGGCATCCACGCATTTGCCGCAGGACGTGCAAGCATCCACCTCGCCCCAGGGCTGATTCATGCCAGAGACGATATAGCAGGCGGCTCCTCGCTGCGCCACATCCCAGACATGAGCGCCTTCAATTTCATCGCAGACCCGCACGCAGCGCGTACAGAGAATGCAGCGGTTGTGGTCGATGCCAAACTGCGGATGGGAGACATCCACGGCGCGATCGGGAAAGCGATAGGGAAAGCGGGTATGATCCATGCCGACATGGATGGCGACATCTTGGAGTTCGCAGTTGCCATTCGCCACACAGATCGAGCAAATATGGTTGCCTTCTGCAAACAGCAGCTCGACATCCATGCGGCGATATTCTTGCAGTTTAGGCGTGTTGGTGTGAATCGTCATGCCTTCGGTAACTTGAGTGACGCAGGCAGGCAGAAGCTTGTTGCTGCCCTCCACCTCAACTAAGCAGAGCCGACAGGCCCCCACTGCCGACACTCCATTCAAGAAGCAGAGCGTAGGAATTTTGACGCCAGCTTCTTCTGCGGCTTGTAAGATGGTTGACCCTGCGGCGATCGCCACATCGATGCCATCAATTTTGAGCGTTTTAACAGACATAATCGGATTAGTGAGTCGGTTTTAATAAAGGATTGAAAGTAAAGGATTGAAAGTAAAGAACTTGAACGAACTTAGTCAAGATGCAGTCGGTGTACGAGGATTCCGTTCAAAGTATCCAAACGAATCTGTGAACCGCATGGGACACACTAACGCTGTTCTGGTTTGCTCATTGGGGGACTACTCGCAAACTCAGAGGGTTGAAGCAAATCGAGATATTCCTGCTTAAAGTATTGAAGCGTACTCAACACCGGATTGGGAGCGGTTTGCCCTAAGCCACAGAGACTCGTTTCTTTCACCATGTATGAAAGGGCTTCTAATTTTGCTAAATCGTCCGCAGTTGCTTGCTGGTTAATCAGCTTCGTTAGCAGAGCATAGAGCTGCACCGTTCCCGTCCGGCACGGCACACACTTCCCGCAGGTTTCCCCCCGACAAAACTCCATGTAGAATCGAGCAATCTCCACCATGCTCGTCTCATCATCCATGACGATCATGCCACCTGACCCCATGATGGCGCCGAGTGCTTGCAACGATTCATAATCCACAGGTGTATCAAACAATTCTGCCGGAACACAGCCTCCAGACGGACCTCCCGTTTGCACGGCTTTTACCGTTCCACCCTCTGGCACTCCACCTCCCATTTCGTCAACGATCTGGCGAAGGGTCGTCCCCATCGGCACTTCAATCAAGCCGGTGTTGTTGACTTTACCCGTGAGTGCAAACACTTTGGTGCCTTTGCTTTTCTCAGTACCGATGCTGGCATACCAGTCTCCCCCCTGGCGGATAATGGGCGTAATGTTAGCAAGGGTTTCGACATTATTAATCAACGTGGGACACCCCCATAATCCTGATTCCGCCGGATAGGGGGGACGAGGGCGAGGATTCCCTCTGCCGCCTTGAATCGATTGCATCAACGCGGTTTCTTCGCCGCAGACAAACGCGCCCGCCCCGATGCGAATGTCGATTTTGAAATCAAAGGGAGTATCCAAAATTTGGCTACCCAGTACGCTATATCGTTTGGCTTGCTGAATCGCCTTTTGCAACCGCTTAATCGCCAGAGGATATTCCGCTCGGATATAGATAAACCCATGATTTGCGCCGACGGCATAGCCTGCGATCGCCATCCCTTCTAACACCCGATGCGGATCGCTCTCTAAGACGCTGCGATCCATAAACGCCCCTGGATCGCCTTCATCGGCATTGCAAATAATATACTTCTGATCCCCCGGCATCTTGGCGACCGTATCCCACTTGAGCCCGGTGGGGTATCCGCCCCCGCCTCGCCCCCGTAAGCCGCTCGTCGTGACCTCTTCAACCACCTCCGCAGGCGTCATTTCCGTTAGTGCATCGTGGAGTTGCTCATATCCACCCGCTGCAATATAGTCTTCGATGCGCTCTGGGTTGATCCTGCCGCTATTTTCTAACACAATCGACATCTGGCGCGTGAAAAATGGATGATTGGGGGCGCAACGAAGGGCGACCCCAATTGCGCTCCCATTGGGAGGCTCTTCCCCATTCAATGCCGCAATGATGGATGGCGCATGGTCAGGCATCACCTGTTCATATAAAATGCCGCTCGGATCAATCTCAACCAATGGCCCTCGCCCACAAAATCGCAGACATCCGACGCTGCATACGTCTACATCGGCCTCTAACCCGGCGCTTTGAACGGCTGCCTCTAATCCATGCTTGACGGCTGCTGAGCCAGACGATAGACATCCTGCTGCCGTACAGCAGCGAATGCGGATTGACCTAGAGCGATCGCGCTCTTGGCGAGCAATCTCGCGTAGATTTGCAATATCCATAGTCGTTTTACCGCTGTTTCAAACCCCTCACGTTGTCTAGAGCCGATTCTGGCGTTTGTTTGCCACTGACCGCCCCATCAACGACAATCGCTGGCGCAATGCCACATGCTCCTAGACATCGAGCGGCCATGAGAGAAAGGGCGCCGTCTGGCGTCGTCTCACTCACGCTGATGCCTAGATCTTTCTCTAGGGCTGCCATGATTTGGTTGCCGCCTTTGACGTAGCAGGCAGTTCCTAGGCACACGACACAGGTATGCGCTCCGCTGGGTTTGAGCGAGAACAGATGATAGAAGGTTGCCACGCCATAAACCCGGCTCAGCGGCAGCTTTAACCCCCTGGCAATATAGACTAAGACATCTTCTTCGAGATATCCAAACGATTCCTGCGCTTTGTGAAGCACTTCGATCAGAGCGTCAGGTTGATACTGATGACGCTTCATCGTCATGTCTAAGGCTTTGAAACGCCTGTCTCCGCTGGCATGAGTATCGGCAGATGAGGTGGTCGCAGATGCAGATGGTTTCATTCGCACAAGACCTCAAATAGAGTGAACTCTTACGACTCGCTTTAAAGGGTACCTGTTAATTTTGAGGTTCTTGTGAAGACGATGAAAAAGCACACCACACCAGCGATCGCCCAGACTGCAATCGACATGAGTTTAGGACCGAGTCTCAAACGCGACTTGCTCTGGCTGCCTCTTTAGAGACGCTGTAGGTGCCTACTTTGCCTCGATACCACTTTTGACGCTTTAGCCCAACGGTTAACACATTAGAAAGCCGATGACGGACGAGCGCACGAATCTCCTTAGGTGTGCGATCTACTAAGATACTGTCCATGATGTAAGGCACCTCGACGACCTGGTCGGGATACTGTTCGAGAACAGACAGCACGGCTTGCAGCAGGGGGCGATCGCGATATTTGGGCTTGAGATATGCGCCCCACTCGTCTGACTTTTTACCTGCCCGCTTGGTCGACGACTTAGAACTTGACTTTGATGACGTGCGTGATTTTGTAGGACTCGCGTTTTTTTTCCGACGTCCACGAGTTGAGGGTGTCGGCTCTGGGCTCACCTCGGCGACATCAGAAGTACCATCAGATTGCGACCCGCTGGATACGTCTGCAATGTTCGTGGCTGCGGCGCCATCCCCTGCTGCAACAGAGATATCGGACGTGACATTGGGTTCAGCCCCAAACATGTGAATCACGGTTTGCAAGCTTTTACGTTTGTCTTGGAGGGTTTGGAGTTGAGCTGCAATCTGTGCTTCTTGAGCTGCCAGATCTGACTCAATCTCTAAAAGCTTTGTTTCCATCGATTCTGGGGCGGGGGTTGCGGATGACTTTGCCATCAAATATTCTCCATGAGCTTCACCTACTATTTAACCAGTATTAATGCATCTTGAGTTAGATGTTTGTAAAAGCAATTGCGCGGATCAGAAATTTCTGGAAATACTGGAAGGAACGAAAAATAAACGTTGCCTTAGCGACTTGAGAGGGCGGGCCTCTTGCCCGCGACGTGAGCGAGACGCTAGGGTTATGAAACTTCCGCTGTCTTGCTAATAGCACTATTTAGCACTATAAAGATGCCTACAATCGCAGATTTTACTGTCATTAGAGACTCTAGATTTTCGATGGCTTTTGATCGGGATAATGACCGGAGCTTCTCGTTCAATCTCCCTGACACGGCTCATCTGGAGTCATCATCTGTTCTATTTCTATACCTCTATACCCAGGATGCAGACGAGCTCAGATTTTGGATTCAGCTCAATGCCTATAGCCAGGTGAGGTATGTCTATTCGAGCCCTCAATCCCATACACTTCACGAGGTCATTGATAGACATGTTTTAGAACATGGTGCGAATACCATCCGATTTGTTGTTGCAGGAAAAGGCACCATCGAATTCGGAGATGTGGTGTTATTTTGGCAGCGCAATATTTGAGGGGCGTTGGAGGGGTGTTGGAGGGGTGTTAAAGGGGTGTCGGAGGGGCGTTAATTTTGAATCTGCCTTAGGGTCGAGAAAAACCCAGGAGCGATTGCTGTACTATTTTCCTGTAATAGCAACAGGAATCGGCTGGATTGTCTCATTTTCCCTTCATGATTCAGCACGATACGGGAGAAATCAATGAAATCAATGATGTTACTGAAACGAGCGATCGCCATAACCTCTACCTTCTTTCTAGTCGTGGGAACCGGAGCACCTGTCTTTGCGGATATCGCAGACGAACAGGAAGACGCCATCGAAGAAATAGAAGAATCCCGCGAAGTATTTGAGGAAATTTCTGCCGACTCAGAAACTCGTATTCCACCCGCTTTACTGCGAGATAGCGTTGGAATTATCATCCTCACCAACGTCGGGCAGGGGGGCTTTATTGTCGGGGGGCGCAGCGGTGATGGGTTGATGATGGTGCGGCAAGACGATGGAACCTGGAGCAATCCTGCCTTTGTAACATTCGGCGGAGGAAGCTTTGGCCTACAGATAGGCGGGCGATCGAGCGATATTGTCATGCTGATTCGAAGCCAAGATACCGTCAACGACATCTTGGATGGGGCGGTCGAGTTTGGTGGCAGCGTTACCGGAACTGCAGGCCCCGTCGGTGAAACAGTCGTTGATCCGGCAGAATCAGCAGATAGCAATATTTTGACATACTCCCGCAGTTCAGGATTATTTGGAGGCGTTGCGGTCGAGGGGGGCACGTTGAGTTTCGATGAAGACCGCAACGAAGCTTTCTACAATGTGGTCAACGTCACACCTGAACAGATTCTAATAGACTCCACCCTATCACCTGCGGCGAGTGCAGATGCTCTAGAACAAGCTCTACTCGCAGCAGAATAGGATGGGTGGACTGCTCTATTGCCCTGTCGGCAGTGGTTCGGGCTGAATCGTAAACGTCTGCATTTCACCCGAACGCTGCAATTCGAGGGTCATTTCGTTGCCGACTCCATTTTCTTCGACGGCGTCAAGCACTTCATTGACTTCTGTCACCGTTTGACCGTTGATGCTTTGAATCACATCACCTGCCTCTAGACCTGCCCGAGCAGCGGGAGAGTTGGGCTGCACTCGCACCACTAGCACCCCTTGATCAGCGTCAATCTGAACGCTGGAATTAGGGCTTTCATTAATTTGCTGCTTAATGTCAGCCGTAAGCGGCGTAATTTGCACGCCGATGTAGGGATGCTCAACTTGACCGTCTTCAATCAACTGCTGGGCGATGCGCTGAGCCGTGTCAATGGGAATGGCAAACCCAATGCCTTCTGTGTCACCAATGATGGCAGTATTCACCCCAATCACCTCACCTCGCGCATTGAGGAGCGGGCCTCCAGAATTGCCGGGATTGATCGCTGCATCCGTTTGAATGAACCCAACGCGCTTACCCTGAATCCCAATATCACCGCCCGATCGATCCATTCCGCCTACAACGCCAACAGTGACGGTTTCTTGGAGGCCAATAGGGTTCCCAATGGCGATCGCCCATTGCCCAATCTTTACCTGATCTGAGGATGCAAACTCAGCCACTTGCAAACCATCCGCCGGTACTCGAACCACTGCAATATCGGTCACAGAATCGGTTCCAACCACTTCCCCTTCCGCACTACTGCCATCGGAGAAGGTCACAGTGACTCGGTCTGCACCATCCACCACATGGGCATTGGTGAGAATATGCCCGTCGTTGTCGATCACAAAACCAGACCCAATCCCGCGTACTGTGCGTCCTGGAGGAGCAGAGCCAGATTCTCCAAAGAAATCCCCAAAGAAATCAGGCAGTTGGGTTTCGACAGTTTGGGTCGTATCAATCTTCACAACGGTGGGGCCAACAGCCTCAACCACCTTGACCACAAAGTTGGTGTCTTCATCAGTGGGCATCAGAGAGCGATCGCCCTCCTGCTCTGCGTCTGCGTCTGCTTGCGAATCGGTGTCTTCTAACGTTTGCGGAGTCTCTTGGGGTTGCGACTCGGTTTGGGGAAAAATCTCAGAACAGCCTCCCAACACCAATGCCCCCGCCCCCATCAATGAAACCAGTAGACGAGTTGATGTCTGCCAGCACGCTTGACGCACGGAAGGCATCTGATGGTTTCTCTGAATGGTTAGGTCTGCTGCGATCGCACTGTCGGCGCTATCGGCGCTATCGGCGCTATGATGCTGATGATCATGGCGTATCGTATTCATAAACCGTATCCTCCTTATCAATGAATGGGGGTTACTCCGCATCCTATCTAACGGTGAGGCGTTTAGTCGCGATTGTCTTCTACCCGATTCATGAATTTTTAGATCACATTCTCTGTCTGAGGTTAGGTCATTATTCTAGGGGCGATCGCTCCTTGCCTTAGTCCGTTGAAATAGCTTCACTTTTAGAGGCTTCTTTGCGAGATTTGCGATCAAATCGCTGTCCCAAATCATCGATCAAGGAATCCATCCCTGCGCCTTCACCGTGTGCCTTGACATGACGGTAAACCTGTAACGCTGCTGAATAGGCATCACTGCCCACAGCTACTAACGTATCATCGACTTGGGCTTGGAGCTGATTCAACTCCATCGCGATGGTGTAAATCACGTCAAAGAGTTCGATATCTCGCCGCATCTCGTCGAGGTCAAAGGAACGGGGAAGGTGATCTGGATGGGAGTTCGCTACTTCTAGCGCTTTGTGAACAAAGGCTCGGCTTTTGTCACCCATTTTGGGCAGTGCCCGTTTGGTTTTGCTACCAAGCTCGACGATGAAGGGCATCTTAGCGCGAATGGTGGCGATTGAGATCATAATCTCTTTGCGGTCTTCGGGGTTGATTGCACCACTGACGTAGTTAATGGTCATGACTGTGAATCCTTTCAAAAGAATAATCTTAGATTGCCCAGAGAATGACCTGGACTCTCACGGCTGAATGGTCAACGGTTTTAGAGTGGTGAGTCTAACCCTAAAAACGTTCATGAATAAGGATTTCGGTAGATGTTTTTAGCTTTAGCATTGGAGAAATTTCATAGAACCGCCGAGAAATGTCGCAGAGATTCCAAGAAAGTTTAGTGACGCGCCGAGAAACTGGGGAGAACCGCCGAGAAAATTTGGAGAACTGCGAGGAAACGTTAGCGAACTGCCGAGAAATTTGGGAGAACCGTCGAGAAACTGGGGAGAACCGTCGAGAAAATTTGGTGACGTGCCAAGAAATTTTCACGACGCCTCAAGAAATTTTCTCGGAATTTTGGGCTTAGATATATCTAGATCCCCGGCTTCTGATACCAGCGTCTGATGATGTGCAACATAGCGAATGAGAAGCCGGGGATCTGGTGCAAAAGGGAGCTGGCGTAAAAGGAGCGATCGCCCTGGGGAGACGTCTAAGATCCCCGGCTTCTGACACCAGCGTTTGATGTTGTACAGTATGGCGAATAAGAAGCCGGGGATCTGGCGGAAAAAGGGATCTGTCAGAAGGAGCGATCGCTCTGGGGACTATCGAAACATCATCGGCTAAATTAGGAACATCCGTCTCGCCATAACTTGCCCCCATGACGCCACCACAAAATCCCCAGCCATCTCCAAATATTCCAGAACAAGTTGCTCAAGTCTTGCTTAAGTACGCAAGTTCTTTACTGGGATTGACAGCAACCGGATTTGGATTGAGATATCTGATTCTCCATCAAATCCTGGAGTCAGTAATTGCCTTTGCCTTTGCTACCACTGCTGGATTGATGAACAGTTATGGGGACGGACTCATGAGAATCCTCAAAAACTGGGTGAATCAGGTTGGAGAAGCTAATGCTAGATGGTTTACCCAATTAGCAGATCGAAAATTAGAGCGCCCGGCTCAGTTTCACTTTCAAAAAGAATATCAAGAAGCGCTTAAAGTCGATTGCTATCTCATCGAAGTAGAGGGGCATCAGCTTGCAGAGACACTTGCACTTGAGGATGTATTTATTCCGCTGCGGATTCGGCAGGATGTTTGGAGTGAGGCTAAAGGCAACGGGGAAATCTGGAATTTCTTGCCAAAACAAGAAACTAGTTCTGGTCAGTTTCCCTATCGCCGCATTGTGGTGTTGGCTAATCCAGGTTATGGCAAGACAACGTTACTGCGCCATCTGACGCTAATATATGTCACGGAAGGCTTTGAGCAATATGGAACCCGTGATTTTATGCCCGTGTTGTTACGGCTTCGAGAAATTCACTCGCTGCTCATAGAAGAACAGCTACCGAGATTATCAGACTTAATCGTTCAACATCTTAGAAATAAGCCTCGGTTTCGTGCCCTTAATCCATCTTCAGCCTGGTTTGAAAGTTATTTAGAGCAGGGTAAGTGTCTGGTTATGCTTGATGGTCTTGATGAGGTTCCTAAAAGCCAACGCTCGAAGGTGCGGCACTGGGTCAATCGAGAGATGGAGGCTTATCGCCAGACACAGTTTATCTTGACATCGAGGCCACACGGATTTGAGATTCAACCTGATAAGCCAGATATCCCAATCGATGTCAATCTCAAACTTGAAGTTCTCGATTTTAACCCCGATCAAAAACAACTCTTTGTCGAACGATGGTATCAGGCGATTGTACGTCGCAAATGGGAGACTGCCAGTGATGACAGCCTTGCAAGAACTGAAGGGCGTCATCTATCTAGCGACCCAGTCAATCATCGCATTCAAGATGAAGCCGATGAATATATAACTGACCTAATGAAGCAAATTGTGAATAGTCCAGCATTGAATGAGTTGGCACGCAACCCACTGCTGCTCACCATGATTGCTGTTACGCATCGGGCAAAGACATATCTGCCGAAGCGCAAAGTTGAACTCTATGAAACTATTACCAATCTTCTGTTAGGAACCCGTCCTTACTACAAAAAGACACATTTAACGTTAACAGCTAGTGAGAATAAGGTATTACTTCAAGTCATTGCATTTAATTTGATGCAAAGTGAGCAGACTCGGTTTTCTCCAGATGAAGGAGCCAGTTGGATTCAGGCAACACTAATTCGCTGTAGAAAAGATCGGAAGCTAAGCGTTGCTGAATTTTTCGAGGAAATAAAAGATACAGCAGGTTTATTGGTTGAAAAGGAATTGGGCTTCTACGAATTTGCCCACAAAACGTTCCAAGAATATTTTGCAGCTCTTTACGTTCGAGAGTTGAAAGAAGAAGGAGAAACCTTTCTGGTGGAGAAACTCCTTGTTGAAAGTTGGGAGGAGGTAATTTGCTTTTATGCTGCCCTCGGCAACGCGAGTAATCTGATTAACGCAGCGCTTGAACAGACAACTCCTTACACCCTAAAGCTAGCCAAGCGTTGTCGAGATGAAGGACGAGAGGTTGATCCAGAAGTCTCTGAACGTTTAGCTTCACAACTGCTTGGCAAAACATTTCATAGTGCTGGTGGAATTGGAATTGGCGGCAGCATGAACCTCAGTTCATTCACTGCTGAAATAACCTTAGAAAACAGATTTCAAAATTTAATTCCAATTACAGACGAAATTGGGATATCAGATTATACCAGGTGGGGCGAGTATCAGCTTTTCCTCAATGATCAGGCCGAGAAACAATTTCATTCGTGGGCAGAGGATCGCCACATTACAATCGAACAAAACGATCAGCTTGTGACTGATTTACGTTGGGAAGATGCTCGCTGGTTTTGTGCCTGGTTATCAACCCAGACTAACCTGGCACCGGATGATGGTGTGTACGATTATCGATTGCCCACGCCCGAGGAATTAACCGCCGTAGGGGCGAACGGCCGTTCGCCCCTACAAACACATAAACCGCCCCTATCCAACGCGCCAACGCCCCTACCCCATGCCGAATCGCCCCTACAAACCCATGAACCGCCCCTACACCCGTGGACATCTGACCCCGATCGCCCCGGAAATGCCCTGTGTGTCGTGCGCCAACGCATCCCCGAACGCTATCGAGAACTGGTCAATTACCTAGCAAATGGCCGCTGGAAAGAAGCCGACCAAGAAACCCTAAACGTAATGCTAGAGGTAACGAATCAAAAAGAGCAAGGATATCTCAGCTTAGAGAGTCTCCGAAATTTCCCCTGCGACGATCTCCGTATCATTGACCAACTCTGGGTCAAATTTAGCGGCGGCAAGTTTGGCTTTAGTGTGCAAAAAGATATTTGGGTCGAGGTCGGTGGTAAACTCGACTTTGGAGAAGATGAAGATGCGGCAAGACAAGCCTATCGTAAGATGAGCGACATCAATGGCTGGCGAAAAGACGGCGAGTACATTAGCTATGAAGCTGTAACTTTTGACACCTCAGCACCCCTAGGCCACCTCCCTTTTTGTGGTGTGTTTTGGGGAGCCTTCGTCGGGTTGTTTGTTGGAGTCGTTTTCGTTTGGGTGTTTCGTTCTTCTCTCGCATCCAAACTTGTAAAGTGTAAGCTGTAGAGCTTTCAGGATTTCCAAAAGTTTTGTTTCAGGGCGACAAACCTACGAAGAATCAGCATCCTGGCATTCCGATACCTGGCACCGATGCTGATCAGGTATCTGAGCAATTGCGTACTCCGGGTTGTAGCTATTCGCTCTTAAAAACTTCTCAGTGATTGCATGAGCTTCATCCATCTCAGCTTCCCACTGCTCCCACAAATCCATCTGTCCAGGACTCGCCTTCTGTGATTTCTTCTTAATCTTCAACCCCGCTAGCAGTTTGCTACCCCAGTGACTTTTGCGTTCTGGTTTGGGCTGGGGGCGATATTTCTTGCAAAACTTGCGATAGGCCGCTGCACAGATTTCCAATGTTTTTCCCAACATCAAAAACGCTGGATGCCACTGGGTAATGCCATCATTAGTCAGGCGGTCATAGGTGCCATAATTGCTGAAATCATAAAACCATCCCTGCTGCATATTTGCTGCTTTGGGGTTGCCGTGGATATAGCGCAATGTATTCAATGCTCTTCGCTTATCAGTATTTGGAAAGCCCGTGCTGTGATAGCGTTTCTCCCAAAAGTGCCCGGTTCGATTCATCATGCGGTTAAAACACATGGCTGTATACCAATTCAGCCAGTGCATGATCTTGGGCAGATCTTCCGGCTCCTTCGGCTCTAGCAAATAATGCACATGATTACTCATGATGCACAGGGCATAGAGTTTAAATCCAAATTTCTCACGACATTTTTGAATTGCCATCAGCAACAGTTCGCGACATTCAAATTGGTTGAGGCGAAACTCGCGATTGTTGCAGCGGATTGTGATGTGATAGCAAAAATGAGGAGTTAGGATGCGCTTCTTTCGGCACATGATGTTTACGGATAGATGTGTTATCCACCATGATGAAGGCGCTCAATCGCTCGTAAACGGGAATTCTAAAAGACAGATTTATCACAATCATCTGTCTATGAACTACGACCCTGCAAAGCATCACAGACATTCCATCCGCTTAAAAGGATTTGATTACACCACATCAGGTGCCTACTTCATTACCATCTGCACCCACCATCGAGAATGCCTATTTGGCGAAATCGTAAATGGAACCATGCAATTAAACCCATTGGGTCAAATCGGACAACGGCATTGGTTGAAATTGCCAAACCATTATCGACATTTATCGTTGGATAAATTCATCATCATGCCCGACCATATTCACGGGATTTTGGTGTTGCACGATGGCGACGTGGGGACGCACGTCGGGGCGGGTTTAGGCAATACATTCGTCGTCAATGCCGACACGGTGGTATCAAAACCCGCCCCGACGGAACTTATGGGACAATCTCCTAGCCATCCCGCTTTGTCCTTCAGCGTCGTATCTTCATGACCTATCCATGGAATGACCCCTCTCAGACAATGACCTGGCACAATTTAGGAGATGACCTTTGGGAGCTGATGAGCAATGGGGCTACAGATATATTTTTTGCGTCATGGTGAGACTTCGTTCAGCTTAGGCGGGGGCTTCTGTGGTCAACTAGATTTGGAGTTAACAGAGCAGGGGAACGAGATGGCAGAGGCGTTTGCACAAGCCTACGCTCATACCCCCTGGCAAGCTATTTTTGTCAGCCCAATGAAGCGCACGATGGCGACGGCAACGCCGATATGCAAAGCAACAGGGTTAGAAATGCAGATTCGAGAAGGACTCCGAGAGATGAGCTTTGGAGACTGGGAAGAGCAGACCCGAGATGCAGTAAAGTCGAAGTACTTAGAAGACTATATTCGCTGGATGACAGAGCCTGCCTGGAATGCACCAACTGGCGGGGGAGAGACGGCCTTAGAGGTGGCGAATCGCGCATTGCCTGTGATCGCAGAGATTGAGGATACCTGCAAGGATGGGCCGGTGCTGGTGATATCTCACAAAACAACGATTCGGATTATCTTGTGCCAGCTTTTGGGAATCGATTTGGGTCGCTATCGCGATCGCATTGACTGCCCAGCCGGATCGTTGAGTGCAGTACAGTTTGACGAGCATGGACCGCTGTTGCGGCGGTTGGGCGATCGCGCTTATATGCCTGATCATTTGCAAGAGCGAATTGGCACCTAGTTCAAGCGCATATTATGAATTAGGTTAGATAGAATAGAAGTAGAGAAGGAAAAAAATAGGGCGTTTGCCATCTCAGCATGGCGTATTCGATTTGACGCCTGGGCTGTACGTATTCGCTGCATCTATCGATTTCAGTCCCGTTTTTCTTCCTTGATTCCTTCCCATTTGCCTAAATGAGAATATCGCGCTCTAGGCAAGCATGGATTTGCTTGCCTACGCTCCGGGGAGGTGATAGGCATGGTCACCAAAGAATTTGAGCCATTAGCTCTCAATCTAAATACGGCCTGTCTATATGACGTGGGAGTTGTAGATGCCAATCAGGACGACACGTTTGACATCTTTACCACCAACCATAACGGCGATGAAAGTTTGCTGCTCGGCAGTGCTGCTGGCACATTTACCGATGTCCTGTCTGACTGGGATCTTAACCAAGCACACGGCTTTCCCGGATTTGGACAGTTTGATTTTCAGCCCCCTGCGAATACGCGAGGATTTTATATCTACCGAAGTGATCCTCGAACGCTGCATCTTCAGTTGCAACAAGGAAGCAAACTAGGAGCCGTTCGCGGAGAAATTGTTTTGCCCTCACCGGATGTTAGGCAGTCGTCTATCACGGTATTGAAACACCATCGAGCTACTATTAATGTCGAGGAATCTCCTCGTCAAGACGGGCTGCAAACCCGCATCCAATTCACAATTCGACCCAATGGTCATGCAGTACTCGACACCCGATTTTCGGCGATCGCCTACTCATTCAAGCTAAAGCAGCCGTTTCCACTCAACCAGGTATATGTGGGGGCGGAGCAAATCAATCCGCGCGATCGCCACTTCATTCTCGAATCGCGCGATCGCCACGGCATGGCATGGGCTGACTACCAAGGCGATGGGCTAATGGATGTCTTCATGGCGCGGGGCGGGCTGCGCGGGCAGATTCTAAATTTTCCTCAGGCAGCAAACGTCCACGATGAGCTGCTGATCAACCGAGGTAATGACACGTTTCAGGATCGCGCCACTCAACTCGGCATCACCAAGCAAGGATGTCGTTCGAGACAAGCCGCCTGGGTTGACTTTAATGGAGACAATCGCCTCGACCTCTATGTGAGTGGGAAGAGCAGCCCTAACCAACTATTTCAACAGCGCCCCAACGGCACATTCAAAAACGTGGCACCTCAATTGGGACTTGATTTTCATACTTTTCCGAAATTTGTCTGGCTAGATGCAGATGGCGACCATCGCCAAGACCTGCTGGTTGCCGACGACGGCATGCTCAAGCTCTATACCAACGAAGCCAGAACGTTTCAAGAGCGCCAAACCCTTTCTATTCAGGGGTTAGACCCACGTAAATTGGCGATCGCCGATTTTGACCACGATGGAGACCTCGACGTATACGTAGCATCTCCCCGCTCAAGCCGCCTACTGGTCAACACAGACGGCACCTATACTGCAATCAAACCCAACACCATCGGATTACCCAATCAAGCACTCACCGCCAACTGGGTTGACTACAACAACGATGGCTTGACTGATTTACAAACTTTACCCGGTGGTTTATATCAACAAACGCCCCAGCACCAATTTGTCCCCACGTCTCTACTGAGCGACCCACCATCCTCTGAGTTTAATCCGGGGCAAGGCTTTGATACATTGCCGACATATGATGCTTGGTCTAGCTGGTTTGATCTAGATAATAACGGAACGCGAGATGCGCTCTATGTGACTCGATATGACGCATCCCCTCACCCACAGCTCTACCTCAACACCCTCGACCCAAACCACTGGCTGCAAGTAAACCTGGTGGGAGCACCTGGAAACAGACAGGCGATCGGGGCTCAGGTGCTTGTCAAAATGCCAAATGGCACACAGCTCCAGCAAGTCGGTCAATCGGAAGGATCTCACCTGTCTCAAGGCCACTATCGCCTTTATTTTGGGCTAGGCGCTCACACCGCCGCTGACATCGAAATCATTTGGGCTGACGGTAAACACCAGGTCATCCAGTCTGCCCACGCCAATCAACTTTTGACGGCGAAGTATTCCTTCACGTCGAGTTCCACCCTGGTAGGAACCAATCAGCGAGACATTCTATGCGGCACTTCTGCTGATGATGGCATGTGGGGACGGGGTGGACGCGATCGCCTGCTGGGAAATAACGGCATCGATCAACTACACGGAGGCCGCGGAGCCGATCAACTCCTGGGTGGCAGAGCAGACGATTGGCTAGTTGGAAATCAGGGGCGTGACCGATTGCGCGGTGGGCGCGGCGACGATATTCTCACCGGCAATCTAGGGAACGACTGGCTCAAGGGCAATCGGGGAGACGATGAACTTTGGGGCGGCCTTGGCAAAGATATGTTGATTGGTGGACGCGGGCGCGATACGTTTGTCTTGGAGAAAGGAGCCGGATTTGCGGTGATTCAAGATCTGACGCGACGCGACTGGATTGCGTTAACGGGTGGCATGAGTGCTCGCACGTTAGACCTTACCCAAGATCACAATCATGTCTTGATTCGACATCAGGGAGATCTCGTGGCGATCGCCAAAAACACCTCACTACAGGCACTATCAACAGACTGCTTCATTGAATAGGGCTTACGCAATTTCAGTCAACCAGGGTCTAAATGTCCAATTCACGCGCACATCGACAGGCTTGGTAGTCTTCATCAGCGCGTGAATGCAGGTTTCCTGACATCCCGGCTTCATCAAAATGAGTGATCCGTGTGTCAACTCAAATGAGATGGGTTTGTGTCCCTTTCCTCGGCGCTTGACTTTGAAGATTCGAGTGGCTCCTAAACTAATCGAGGCGATCGCTGGAGACTTGCCCAAACTGGGTTCATTGTCCGAGTGATAGCCAATATATTCTCTGCCGTTGCGGTACTGGTTGCCAATCACGACTTGATAGGTGAAGCCCGTTGCGCGCTCAACTTTGTCGCGCAGCTTCTTGAGGGGATCAGTCCATTCTTTGGCCGTCAGCTCCACTGAACCACTATAGAAATAGCGATACTCGGTTGAGTCTCCAAACATTGCTTCTAATCTTGGCAATTTGAGCATCTTGCCAAACATACGAATGGTGTTGTGTTGCCATTCTAAAGATGTGCTGTGCGCTAGGAGACGGTCGGCTTCCTGTTGACTTAGAAAA
Source organism: Elainellaceae cyanobacterium (assembly GCA_051117335.1). GTDB lineage: Bacteria > Cyanobacteriota > Cyanobacteriia > CAZCXK01 > CAZCXK01 > DBGGTD01. The sequence continues at coordinate 4,013 of JBNPEB010000067.1, read as the reverse complement.
TCAGGATAAAAGTCAACTAAGCTGGGCGGAATTTCGTCTAGTGGCAGTAAAAGTTGAGAAGGCATAGGACGGGGGAGAGGAACGTGATTTTCTGAGTGGCGAATGTACGATTATGTTGCCAGGAAAGTAAAGCAAAGCGACGATACTATCAAGTGAGAATCAATTCGTGACACTCTTTGAGGATATCAAGATTATGGAGTACTACACCCTGGGTAACACGGGTCTCAGAGTAAGCCGTTTGTCATTGGGGACGATGACCTTTGGCGATGACTGGGGCTGGGGCGCAGATGAGTCCGATGCCCGCAAGCAGTTTGATACCTATCTTGAAGCAGGCGGTAACTTCATTGACACGGCTGATCTTTACACGAATGGCAACAGTGAACGGATGTTAGGAAAGTTCGTGAAAGATAGCGAAACGCGCGATCGCGTCGTGATTAGCACCAAATTTAGCTACAACGCCGAACCCGGTAACCCCAATGCGGGGGGTAATGGACGCAAGAATATTATTCGAGCCTTGGAAGGCTCATTGCGCCGCCTAGGAACCAATTATATAGACGTGTACATGATGCACATCTGGGATCAGGTGACTCCAGCCGCAGAGGTAATCCACACGCTGGATGACTTGGTGCGATCGGGCAAGGTACGCTATGTTGCGCTGTCTGACGCTCCTGCCTGGTATGTTGCTCAGGCGCAGACCCTGGCTCAAGAGCGGCATCTAGAACCGATCAGCACCGTGCAGCTTGAATATTCCTTAGCAGAGCGCAACATCGAGTTTGAGTATACGTCCCTAGCAAAAGCCTTGGGTACGAGCATCATGGTGTGGTCACCGCTGGCGAGTGGGTTATTGTCTGGCAAATACAAGCCCTCGCAGGATGGCACGGAGGGGGCAGGTCGCCTATCGATGTTGGCAGATAGCGGTAATCCGGCCTTTGATAAGTTTAAGGAGAAAAACTGGGCGATCGTCGCAGAGCTGGAGAAGGTCGCCAATGAGCTAAACCGATCGATGGCTCAGGTCGCGCTGAACTGGGTGGCGAATCGTCCAGGCGTTGCCTCGGTCATTATCGGGGCAACTAAGCTGCATCAGTTGCAGGACAACCTGGGGGCGTTAGAGTTTGACATTCCGGCAGACCTGCAGCAGCGATTGGATGACGTCAGCCGTCCCGAATCAAGGTTTCCCTATACTTTCTTTGAACCCAGCCTGCAAGGAATGATCAACGGTGGCGCTACGGTGGGCGATAAACCCAGTAGCTACCATCAGCCTGTTTTGATTGAAGGCGCAGGGGCAGGAGTCATACCGGATTAGGATAGATTGACCCGGATAATGATTAAAGCCTAGTTGACTGACAGATCGTTTCGTGCAGCACACCCAGCCGCTAGCAACGTCGCATCCAAGCCAATATGGAGAATCGAGTTTTGAGAGTTTTGTCGTAGTCGCTTGAGGGTTTTCAAAGAGACTATTATGATTAGCCTGATATATCAGTAACGTGGCTGATTTGACATCACATTTCAATCAGCTTCGTTTAGTTCTGATTAGAGCAGGCTGGTTATGGAAAACAAGCATCTACTTGTGCAACGAAAGGTTATTCAAGGGGCGATCGCCACTCAGCCATTGAAACTGATTGAGGAGGCGGTGTCTCCTGTCGATAAAACCCTCAAATATTTGCTGGGGCACTGGCTTCCCCTAGCTTTCATTCCGGCGATCGCGCCAGCATCATGGACAATTGCAGGGCTACCGCTGCTACAAATTTTGCTGCAACAAGGATCTACGCCGATGTCGATCACGGTTCGCTATGCCACCGCACGCAAAAAATCGAGTCGACTACGTTGTAATTGATATCGGGCACTGGCTCCCTGAAACGATGTTTCGCAATGCTCGAAATGAGATCCGTCGAACCGTTCCTCCGATCGATCGGCTGCTCAACAAGAACCAGTATGGGGTTGTGGGCTTTGAAGACGGCATCGTGTTGCTTCAGCGAGGGGAGGAGTCTGATCCTCAAGCTCTTGCCCAGTGGCGATCGCTCCGTCAAGAGGTGGAAAGTATTTTAGACTAGCAGTCGCAAATCCTTGCAGGGTGGTGCGTTACGCTGACGCTTTAGCGTAGCCTATGACTGAAAGGCTATACAGCACCCTACGACTTGCTGAAATCTATGAGGATAATCTGATGATTCGACTGGCTTTGTTTCGCAAATTCTGGGTGTGGATTGTATCTGCCTTTTAACTACTCAGAACACGATGTACCCACAGCCCTGAGATGCTACGGGGCGTCTGTTTTTGCGATCGGCACTGTAAAGAAAAACGTACTACCTTCTCCGACGGTGCTTTCCGCCCAGATTTTGCCCCCATGCTGAGTAATAAAGCTTTGGCAAATGGCGAGCCCTAGGCCGGTGCCACCTTGTTGCCGCGAGTCAGAGGCATCGACTTGCTGAAAGCGTTCAAAGATGGTCGTAAGCTTATCAGGGGGAATACCTCGCCCGCGATCGCTCACTCGAAACTTCACCATATTGGTTTCAATTTCAGCCGCAACAGATACTGTAGACTGCGCTGGAGAAAACTTGATGGCATTGCTCAGCAAATTGGTCAACGTTTGCAAAATAGCATCAGGATTTGCCCAAATTTGAGCTGAAATCGGCTCGGTGGCGAGGGTGATCGATGCTTTTTCAGCGATCGCCTGCATCCCGTTGACTGCCTGTTGAATCAGGTCTGCCGTATCACAAACGCTCTTCTCCATCTGCAAATGGTTTGATTCAAGGCGCTCAAGCGTCAGGATTTCGTTGACCAAACGGACGAGGCGATCGCAATCGGTTGCGGCAATGTCAAGCATATGTTTGGCTTTGGCGGGGTTGTTGTCATAAATGCCTGCTGCCAGCAGCCCCAGCGATCCGTGGATGGAGGTCAAAGGAGTGCGCAGTTCGTGGCTGACGATAGAAATAAATTCGTCTTTCATTTGTTCAACGGCTTTGCGATCGGTGATATCAATGGCGATCGCCCAAAAGGTGGTCGGTGTTTCGCCGAGAGTTACAACTGGGAAAAGGATGGATTGAAATATCCTGCGATCGCCATTAACAATAAGCTCATCTTCTACGTCTAGAGGTTGCCTCGTCTCAATTAACGTCTGAATTCGTGACTTCATCGCTGTGACAACCGATTCTGGCAAGAAATCAGCAAAGCTACGGCCAACAATCTGAGATTCAGTCACACCAAGCACATCCTCAAAGGCAGGATTAACGCGTAAATACTGCCCGTCTGTATCAAAGAGACTGATGATGGCCGGAGCATTATCTAAAAAGGCTTGCAATTGTTGGGTAATGTGCTGAAGTGCAAGTTCGGCGTGTTTGCGATCGGTAATATCTCGAATGATGGCTAGAGCCATTTGGTCATCACAGGGCGATATGCGCACTTCTTCATATTGGTGGCGATTGCCCATCCAAATTTGCTGCTCATACATCTGAACCGTTTGAGTTTCTAATGCAGCTCGAACGGCTTGAAATTGTCGGATACCTTCCTTGCTAGGGAGAAGGTCCAAAACCGATTGCCCCACCCGATCTACACCAGGAGGAATAGCATCAATTGCTGGGTTTGGGCTGACAACCTCCTGAAATACCCCCTTGCTGTCTATGATATTGATCAAATCAGGTATCGCGGATAAATAGGCACGACTTCTCGCTTCACTTCTGTGTAGGGCTTCTTCCGCTAGCTTGCGATCGGTAAAGTCGATGAGCAGCCCATCCCAAACGATTCCGTTGAGGGTATGTTGTGGGCGAGACTTGCCTTGAATCCATTTCAACTGCCCCGATGGGGTAGTCAATCGACCTTCCCACTCCCAAATTGCACAGTTCTTCACTGCGATCGCAACCGATGACTGCAAGGATGACAAGTCCTCTGTATGAATTACAGCGGTTTTCAAATGAATAAGCCACAGTGAGCGAACCAGCCAAAGGCATCGTCATCGGAAATGCACTCATTGATAATCTGGGTTAATGCTTGATCAAGTGCTTCTTGAGTTCGAGCTTTAG
>JBNPEB010000056.1:0-40448 GCA_051117335.1 Elainellaceae cyanobacterium | reverse complement strand
CAGCCCTTCAATGAGGGCATCCTTTTCGGCGGGGCTCAGTCCATCGAGAGGGGGCAGTTCTTTCATGGCAAAAGTTTACCATCTTCTATCAAAGGCGGGCTTAGGTCAACCTAGTTGAGCAATTACAATTTCAGCTTTAAGAGAATTAAGTCGTTCAGACAAGTTTTACGTCATGCAGATTCTAATCTCCGAACTTGCCCAGCAGGAAACCGACCTAATTAAGCCTGAGCAGGCTTACCCAATATGGTCGCCCTATGATGCAGACGAAGCAGCGGACACAATGCTAAAAGTTCTACAGACTGCCAAAGCTCAAGATCATGCTTAACGCTGAGCAGTATCCATTTCTCTCTGTTGATCCAGCATTTAGGTGAAGCCAGTTTTCGTCCATATTTGCCCTTTACTCTGATTCATCAGGATAGTGCTGTCGCTACAACGGGGTTACTGGATACTGGGGCAAGTGTGAACGTACTACCCTATTCTGCGGGAATTGAGCTTGGGTATGAATGGGAAAGGCAGACCACTGAACTAAGTTTGACAGGCAACTTAGCTCAGTACGAGGCGCGGGTTGTGCTTGCCCAGGCAGTCGTCGGACAGTTTGAGCCTGTGCAACTGGTGTTTGCCTGGACACAGGCAACTAATGTTCCGCTTATCCTGGGACAAGTGAGCTTTTTTATGGAGTTCGATGTTTGTTTCTATCGTTCACAGCTAGAGTTTGCAGTTACTCCCAAAACTCCGATTTCAGAGTAGGTGGGTTGCTCTTGTCAGCCACCTAACATAGGCCCTGAGGCCGACGAGGTCAACTGAGAGGGCTAAAGCAATTTCATCAATGGCTGAAATCGTCATTTAGCTAAGTGTTGAACCAGGGGTGAGCCTTTCTTTTTCAAAGCCATCAAATACTTCGCTTCGTCGTAGGACACTCGGTCTTGCCAGCACCGGAAGAGAATTCGTATCCATTTAAAGGCCAAAGCCCGAATCGCCATCGGATGGGTTTTACCGATGCGTCGTTGCTGTTCGTAAAACGCCTCAGCCCAAAAGGAATGCCGCCGCGACTGGTCGGCCCATTCAACGAAGGTTTGCCGTAAGAACTTAGGACAACTCCAGCGCCAATGAATCCATTCTTTCTTGCCACTTTTCTCCTTGACGGGGGCAATTCCGGCATAGCGCAACAGGTCTTGGGCTGAATGATAGCGGTCTCGGTCATCGCCAAAAGCGACCAAGAGTCGAGGAGCCAGATGGGGACCAGCTCCTGGTAACGCGGCGAAGAGGGATGAGTCGGGATGATGGTCAAACAGGGCTTCAATGCGCTGGTCGAAGGTTTGCAAGTTGAGCAGAACAACCTTTAACTGCTGCATCCAAGCGTGTACGAGTAACTGCAACGGCTCGATAATGCTGTCATCTTCAGTCAAGGGAACATCCGTTTGAATTTGGCTCAACCGTCGCTGAATGGCACTTTCACGAACGACGCGATGCGACTTGAAGAAGGCGCGCAATTCGTTTTCACTGGCCGCTTGAGCGGCAGGCAGCGTTGGGTAGTGTTCAACAAACTCACAAAAGACATGGGTGTCTTTGTCCCGAAACCAGTCCAATACTTGAGGGTAATAATTCTTCAAAGCAGCCGTGATGCGATTGGTTAAGCGGACTTTTTCACCTACCAATGTGCGGCGGCTTTCCACTAGTTGCCGGAGTTTCCGAAGTTCATCACTATCGGGTGCCCACGGAGTTAACTTATCTCGATGCTGACAGAGCAATTCAAGCAATAGATCGGCATCGGTGGGGTCGTCTTTAGCACGACTGGGAACAAAGGCTTGACGATATTTCGCTGCCGTTCTGGGATTAATGGGATAGAGTAGCAGGAAATCATACTGACTTAAGGCATAAATCAACGGACCGCGCTTTTGCTCCAAGCCGATTGCAATCGGCTGCCCTCCATAGCGTTGTTTGAGTCCAGCGACCCATTCATGAATGACCTCGGCACGATGCTCCAATTTGAGGAACGTGCGGCTTCGAGTTTCAACATCATAAAGACAAATATCGTGCTTACGATCTGACCAATCAATGCCGATATAAGCGGCAAACTCAGCTTCAGCAGATGATGTTGATGGTAGAGAATGCTGTTGTTCTGACATACCTTCACCCTGAGCAATGGCACAATATAAACAGCTTGGCCCCTTGCTTTCGGGCGAAAGATTATGGAAGGATTGGCACATCCCTACCCTGAGAGTTCGTCAATTGAAATCAAGGGATAAGGAGAGCGTGCGCTCGCTATGTTAGTAGGCATCTGCTGCCATGCGTTGGACAGTCGTCACGCTCTCCCTCCAAGCCATGAGCCAAAGTTTACCTCTGACTTTTCAGCTCGTCCTCCCATAACCTCGTTGGTGCGGACGGAATAAAGGTTATCGTTGGAAATTCAAGGTTACCTGCCACCGCACAACTTCACCGTTAGACAGCAAAAGCTGGCCGTGTGAATGAACCTAGAGCCTGCTTGTTAGCAGCGAAGTTTTGTCAAAGAAATTTTGTGATTCAACGTCAATGGTATGTCTGTTACATGAAGCCTTGAGATAAAAAGCCTATGGAGAGATATAACCCGCTTTCCCCTGCTGAAATTTAGAGGAGAGAAAACAGTAGGCTCTTCATCAGTGCGATCACCTTATTAAAGATTTTGCTAAACGGGCTGATCGTCACAAAGCTCGGTACAAGTGGCTTCAGGTTACTAGTATTACGTTAGCTGTCTGTACAACTATTCTTTCAGCTTTGTCTGCCAGCAAAGTTCTTGGTCAGTTGGATTGGGTTGTCCCTGCTGTAAGCGGTTTGGCAACACTTTCCACAACATTGTTGAGTCAAACAAATACACAGAAGATGTGGGTGCAGTCTCGTAATATTTCTCAGCAGTTTCAGACACAACTTTTTCTTTATCTACAGTGCAGTGGGGAGTATGCGAATGTCCAGGATGATTCAGAACGACTGCAATTATTTTCAAAGCGTTTAATGGAGGTTTGGTCACAGGCACAAGAGAATTGGTCACAACAAGCATCTTCTGGAAAATGAACGAGTCGCTGGAAGCCGTAACACAAACATCAGCTTGGTCATTCAGGATAGGATCGCTCATACTAGATGGCAAAGCCCGTTGAACTTGGGAGCAGTCTATGTTGTCACAAGAACTAAAAGCGCAAATCTTTAAGTTGCCACCCAGCGATCGCCTCGCGCTGATCTCTGCTATCGTTGAGTCCTTGCAAGATACGGCTGTTGCTCAACCAGACCGCTCTAGTGCGATTCGGCGGATGAGGGGATTGTTAAAAACAGAGCAGCCTGCACCGACAGATGAAGAAGTGGCAGTGATGCTGGAAGAGAGACGGGTTGAGAAGTATCTTCAGACTGACCGCCATGATGATTTGTCCGATTGATCGAGACGTTCTGGAATTGGCTTTCAACTCTGGCTTGGCTGATTTTGAAGACGCTGTTCAAATTTTTAGCGCCGTTACTCAAGGATTAGAAGCAATAGTGAGCCGTGATGCTCAAGGGTTTTTGAGTTCACCTATACCCGTTTTATCCATTCAAGAGTCGTTGCAGCAAGTCAGGCAGCAAAATGGTGGTTAGATTGCTTGAGAGGTGTAGATTGCGATCGCATCCTTGAAGCCGCTATTAGTGCTGGAATTATGGCTCCCATCTTCTTCCTAATCTTGATAGCAGTCTTGGCATTATTTCCTGAACTAACGATCCTATTATCTGCACCTGCCGTTGTGGCAAGATTTAGCGCACTTTTTGCTATCAGCATTGCCACACCAATCATTCAATCTCTCATTCGCCATCTCGAAGCTGGTGGTTTTGGAGAAGATATCGCCGAGGGATATCAATCATTGAACATTGAAGCCCAAAATCTGCTTGAAACATCTACGAATGAGATTCGACAATTTTGTGAAGGAATTAGTCCACAAGGGAACTAGGGATTACCCATGTAGGATTAACCCTTTCCGACATTTCTTTAGTAAAACATGAACGCTCGTCCTCTAATCAGCAACGCCCTAATTCTTTACTGCGGACTCGGTATCTCTCCTTCAACCTGATTCTCTAACGCCCCGTCTACTGTTCCACCCTCCGTCTCAGGTACGTCCACACCCGGGGACTGATTCAGCGGCGCAATTAGCTCCTCCTCAACCGGGCGAATAATCGTCGTTGTATTATCTCCTTCTGCTTGAAACACGCCTCTTAGCGCTTCATTCAGTGATGGAGCCATCGCAATGCGATTTTCATACGCCACAATCACGCGGACGAGGGTGGGCAGCCGATTTTGTTCGGCCTCTAGATAGAGGGGTTCAACGTAAAGCAGCGATTGCTCAATGGGGATGACTAGCAAATTGCCTTGAATCGCTCGTGAACCTTGCCGATTCCACAGCGAGATTTGCTGAGAAATAATCGGGTCTTGGTTGATTCGGGCTTCGATTTGCTCGGGGCCGTAGACTAGCTCTTGCTTGGGGAAACTATAAAGTAGCATTGCGCCATACTGCTGCCCATCGGAGCGAGCCGCAAGCCAAGCAATCAAATTTCGCCGTTGAGCGGGGGTGAACGGTCGCAGCAAAATAAATTCGCCCGTCTCCGCATTTGGCAATCTCATTAGAAGATAGTAGGGTTTGACTTGCTGCTGCTCGCTAGCATAGATTTCACTGGGTGCCCGCCACTTATCTTCCCGGTTATAAAACACTTGCGGATCAGTCATGTGATAGGTCATGAGCTGATCAGACTGCACCTGATAATAATCTTGGGGATAGCGAATGTGTTCTCTCAGCGTGGCGGGCATGTCGCTGAGCGGATGCAGCATATTTGGGAAAATTTTGTTCCAGCTTTGAATGATCGGATCGCTCGGATCGGCGACGTAAAACGTCACTGACCCGTGATAGGCATCCACTAAGACTTTGACAGAATTGCGAATATAGTTAAAGTCATTCCCGTTGGGGTCAGAATAGGGATAGCGATCGCTCGTGATATAGGCATCAAGAATCCAATACAGATAATTATTTGAGCCGCTGCGATTGCGAGATTGCCCCGTATCAGCGACGACCAAGTAGGGGTCGGTGTCATATCGTAGAAACGGGGCGATCGCCTTGACGCGATCGGCAATAGTGCGGCGAAATAGGAATCGAGTATCGGGCGTAAAGTCTTCAGTGAACAACATTCGCCAGTCTTTTAGGTGTTTGGCAAACAGCAACCGTCGCCAATAGGCACCAATCGAAATCCCGCCGTTGCCGTCGTAGGTGTTGTAGACATTGTCGCTTCCGCTGGGAAAGTCAAGCTCTCGCACGCGGGTGCGGGTCATCACATAGTTGTCTGTCATCTCCCCGTAATAGATGCGGGGTTGCCCAACAGGAATGCTTTTTTGAATGGCGTCGCTACTTGCCACATGTTCAATGCCGCGAATGAAGTAGTCGGGCAGCCCCCCTGGACCTGCCGTATTCACCGGACTCATCGTAAAGCCGTACCCGTGAGTATAGATGAGGTGGCGGTTGACCCAGGTTTTTGCCTCTTCAGGAACGGCGCTATAGTCTAGCTCTCGGGCTGCAATTAAGACCTGTCGCCGTTCGGGTCCGCTGTCGGCAGACGACTTGAGGGTATATCGATCAATATCGGCATCGGGAAATTCGTAATACAGCCGAATTCGTTGCAGTTGGCGATTGGTTTCAAGGAGAGGGCGCGTATCCCACAGCCGAATATTGTTGACGGTGAGGTCGTTTTGCTGCAGTTCTTCATAGGTGAGTGTCGTTTGCGGATTAAATGTTTCAACCTCAATATCGCTCAGGTCAAAGGCGTCGCGGGTTAGCGCAATCGAATGTTCAATATATGGGCGTTCTCGTTCTAGTTCGTTTGGCTGCACGATAATTCGCTGAACCAGTGCGGGTAAAACCAGTCCAGCGATCGCCGCTGCAATCACATAGGCGATGAGCACCCTAACGACGGGTCGTAACGGGGGATCTGACTCGGCGAACGAGGCGGATTCAGGAGACGTTGAGGAGACACGAGTTCGCCCATTTCCCGATCGTCCATTTCCCGATCGCCCATTCGCATCCCCGTTTGACGGTCTTCGATTCCCATAAAACGACTCCCGGAAGGTCGTTCGTGCCGCGCCGCCATTCGACGATGAGGCCGACGATGAGGCATTATCAAGATCGCGAGTCCGCGACAGCACCGATGATGAGAGTCGTCGAGACTGGGGAGAGCGATAGGTGGCGTTCTGAGAATTTGTTAAATCAGTGCGTAATGATCGAGATTGGGGGCGATCGCCCGATTGGGCAAATATACGGGAACGTTTCCAGACGATGGCTCGCCAAATCAAGACGATGCCAATGATCAGTGCGGCAATGCTGAGAACTGAATAGACAGGCAGTTGGGCGACAACATTGGTATAGCTAGCGCCAAATGTCACGCCTTGGGCAGAATACAGCAGCTCATAGCGATCGAGCCAGTAGCTTAATGCCACCGTTAGCATCAGCCCGCCTCCTAGCCCATGGAGGTGTCGCTGCTGATCGGGAGAAAATCCCGGAAATTGCCCTTGGCTCAAGCTGTTACCAGAGAGCAAGTAGATTAAGCTAACCGATGCCAATATCCAAATCGCTAGCCCAATCAGCCAAAAATTTAAGACCTCCCAAATGGGCAGTTGAAAGACATAGAAACTAATGTCGTTGCCAAATAGCGGGTCAGAACTTTCGAAGTCGGTTGGGGAAAGAAACAGCAGAAGTTTATCCCACTGTTCTGACATGACTAGCCCAAACCCGACGCTCATGAGAACGGCAGTCGCCCGAAGCAGGAATTGGGGGTAAATTAGCAGCGCGATCGCAGCGGCGATTAACACACCCAACTGCCACGGCTGATCTTGGAGCGTTTGCCCAATTTGCAGGATAGATGCGGGTCGAAAATTTGCTGGAATGGTCGAAGAAGCTTGATAGAGGCTCAGGTTGGGGTGCCAATGGCTGATGGCAATCTGCCCGTAGTAAATCACCATCATGCCCAATATCAGACTCAGCCCAAACGAGAGGGGGAGTAATCGCACAATCCCCATACGAGCAGGTAACGGGGGCGCATTGGCTCTATCGGCAGTTGACCAAGCTAGCCTGCGGGCGATCGCTTGATTAACCAGCAGCACGCTCGCACTGATACCAAAACCCACTAAGGCGAGTCCGCCCTGGATTTGCAGTCGAATCTGAAAGACTCTCAGAAAATCGACTTCCTGAAACCAAAAGCCCTCTGCGATTAGTGTCGTGACAATGTCAAACAGGGCGATCGCCCCAATGACAATCACAATCCACCGCAGATAGTGGATGCGCTTGCGCTCAGAAACTGGCTGTGACGACGGCGTGTTTGTGACCATGGGAGAATCGCCCACTCAATCAAGATATCTCTAGGCTAACGGTTCTCATCATAGGGCTGCCGTCGGGTTTGTGGTTCGCTAGCTATACTTCTGGTTTGACACCGTCTCCAGATTAAACAACAGATGCAGCGTTTGCATGGCGTGTCGGCGAGCTTCGATGTCTTGTTGAGCCCGGAGCTGCACCATGGGGTCGTGCAAAATCTTGTTGACAATGCCACGAGTCAGCGCTTCGATAATTTCTTGATGTTTTTCAGCAAACTCAGACCCCAAGCGGGAAAGCGCCTTTTCTAGTTCTTGTTCTCGAATGGTTTCGACCTTATCGCGCAGGCTGCTGATCGTAGACACGGTTTCGAGCGATCGCCACCAGACTTCAAAGGCGTCAACCTCTTCTTCGAGCAGTTCTTCGGCTTCCATGGCCATCTGCCGACGACTTTCTTGATTTTGAGCCACGACAGCCTTGAGATCATCCACATTAAACGACTGCACATGATCTAAATCGTTGGCATCGGCATCGACATTACGCGGCACGGCGATGTCAAAAATCATCAAGGGTTGATTGGGAGCCAAGATTTGCTCTAGCTTTGAGCGGTTTAACAAAGGTTCGGTTGCGCCCGTGCTCGTGAATACGAGGTGAGACTCCGCAACGACCTGCCCCATATCGGCTAAGAGGTGCAACGCGAGGTCGACCTCTTTAAATTGCTGAGCGAGTTCTTGAGCACTCTTGAGCGAACGATTCACAATCGAAATCTGACTGGCACCCTTAGAAATCAAGTGCTGAACCAGGAGACGCGCCATCTTGCCTGCGCCCAAAATGGCAACTCGGCAGTCTGCAAGATTGTCGACTTTGACCTGCGCCAGCTCAACGGCAGCAGAGCTAATCGAAACGGCTCCGGTTCCGATACTGGTTTCAGTCCGCACGCGCTTACCAGCCGTGATGGCTTGCTTAAATAGCCGGTTGAGAATGCGCCCAATCCCGTTGTGTTGTTGTCCAATTTTGTGGGTGTGCTTCACCTGAGACAAAATCTGCCCCTCACCCAGCACCAAACTGTCAAGCCCTGCCGCCACTCGCATCAGATGCATGACGGCATCATGGTGCAGCAGGGTAAACAAATAGGGACGTAGCTCATAGAGCGGAATCTTGCCATGCTCCGCCAAAAATTGTCCAATCTCACGAATGCCGTGTTCGGTTTCGCTGGTAACGGCGTAGAGTTCTAGACGGTTGCAGGTGCTTAAGATGGTGACTTCTTCAATATGAGGGTAGCTTTTAAGCTGGGCGATCGCTGCTTCAACTTGTGGAGTTGGGATACTCAGCTTTTCTCGAATGTCTACGGGTGCAGTTTTATGACTAAGACCTACAACGGCGATATTCATGTCTCCTCCCAAAATTTTGCTATCGTGCGTGCCGAGCAAGGCGATTTGTAAAAGTTTTCAAATGTTCTGTTACAACCAAGATTTTTTATCTCGATTAGATCGGTTGGATGGTGAATAAACTCACTCTATCCATGCTTACCATCGAAGGCATTCACAACACGCTAAGAAAAATTAATCAAATTTTCGCAATGTAAACGTCCATTTCAAAAGTGTTTTGGTATGTCGCAGGGCTGATGTGAGCCGCAATCCCCTTAGGACCTATCCGAAAACCCCTGATGGGGTTTTGGATTCCAAAAACTCTAACGAGTTATTGGATAGGCACTTAATACAGGAGCTAGTTAGCGATCGCGGAACTATCAGGCAAGCTCATAATCGACTTAGATGTTGTAGATTCCTAAATCTACCTTTCAAAGTCTATCAATCCTTTGGCCTCCTCTCTTTGAGATGGGCTGACTTCTTATAGCCCTACGGGCTCAGGTTTGTGTGTAGAACCCGCGCGTCGCGCGGGTTCTACACACGTTTAGCGTCCTAACGCGGGAGCGTAAGGCTATACACAAAAGTTTGTCTTTTCAGAAGTTTGTCTTTTCAGAACTGCGTCCCAAGACGAATTTATACTCTGTGGTTGCCAATGACGCGCATTGTCAATTAGCCAAAACCCTGAATTTTTTAATTGTCCTAAAAGCTAAATCCCTTCTTAGTTGTGCATTAACTAGGCTTTGTCATTTCTTCACGGATGCTCCATTACAGAAACTAGCACCTAAGCCAGACATATCAAGGATTCAGTAGTTTTGCTCGTAAATTTACGTAGGGTCTAATCTTATTTTTTGATTGAAGTTCCGTAAAATCCCTAGCCATGCACCCGCTATAGGTATTACAAAAAGGCAGTTGCAGTCTTCACGTAATCCAGAGTCGTCGCCCAATTCTTAAAATTCTTCTTTAACAAGCTCTTTTGACTCGCTGCAAGCGTCTACGGATACATGGGATCAATCCATTCAGAAGAAGTTCCTGATGGTCGTCGATTGTCATGGTTTGCACGTTTGCTGACTATTAACCCACTGTCCACCAGTCGATTGATACGCATTACCTTCATGGGGATGAGGCTGATTATTCCTCATTCCATGCCTTCATTCATGTTTTTTGGCGTGTATCCAATCTGCCGTCTTCATGTCGCCCTTGTTCTTAATCTCTAGCCCAATTCGACTGAGTTCGAGGATCACTCCATGACCCATATCTCTACTCAGAATACAACCGTGGCAACTCCAGACTCTCTCTTAAACGTAATTTCCCAGCCGTCTTCCTCTGAACCGGAAGAATTGACCTTTGACCTAGCAGGACGATTTACGAATTCGGTCGGGGAACCGCGTCTATCGGGGGGACGGTTTTTAGGAACCTTCTCCTACAATCGAGAAGCTGTCGACCAGGTGCCCTTTTTACCCAACTTTGGCCGATATGAGTTGAGTCACTGGACGTTCAAATTTTTCGATGCGCGCGATCGCCTGGTTGGAACCATGACATCCGTTAGGCATCAATCGGCTAGCTCGGCGTCCCTCAATCGCCAGGTGATTGAGGTTGTTAGACCGGCGTGCATTTTTCTGCGAATCGATACAAATTTTCATTCATCGTGGGGTTCGCCTGATTGGACATTACGCCTGCTCTTTGCTCTACCCAACGACGATGGTTTTCTGCCCAGTGATTTGACGAGTTCAACGTTTGTATCGGGCGAAACTCGACCGATTCGAGCGGACGCGAACATGCCTGTACCAACAGGCGAACGAGTCGCAGTTGCCAATGCAACGATTCAACTTAAAGAGCAGTGCATGGAGCCGACCACGCGGCTCAAAACGGGAGCTTAATCGTCATCGACATCACTATTAAAAAAGGAGGCGACGCGTCAGGATAAATGTGATTTTTTCTCTGGGAAAACTTGATTAAGTAGGACACGCTCCAAATCTGGTTTGAGCCTCTTAGGAAGAAAAGATTTTCAAAATATATCCGGCAGCCGGCCTCATCAAAATTACTTAATTGAGCTAGGTTGACTATGATTAGTAAATCAGAGATTAATAAATCAGAGTATCAAAGCTGCCAGGTTGCAATTCTTGATCAGGTCGCTTTGATACGAGTGCCGTCTAGCTTTTCTGGGGCAGAACCTGACGTATTTAAGCAAGATTTCCAACACATTTGTGAGAGCAACCCAACTCTAATCAAAGCTGAGCTTGATTTCAGCCAGACTTATTTTATGGATAGTTGTGGCATCGGGGCTTTGGTCAACATTAGGAAGACGGCTCGGCAACATGATCTTGAGGTTATTTTGATCAATGTGTCATTGCAACCTATGTTTTCATTAACTACAGCTGGTTTGCACAACGTCTTTCCGATTCGGCAAACCACGTTAGACGATAATTTGGCAGAAACGTTACGCTCTCCAAAGAATAAAATTCAGCAGAAAAAAATCCCGCTGCCGACGACTCATCCATCTGTAAATTCAAAGGCAAAACGAGCAATTGATATCGCGGGGGCACTGGTGGGTCTAGGAATTACTGCAATTTTATTTATTCCAATTGCGATCGCCATTCAGCTTGACGATCCAGGTCCAATTTTCTTCGGGCAAATTCGATGCTCTTGGATGGGCGGAAGCTTCAAAATGTGGAAGTTTCGATCGATGGTGACTAATGCTGAAGAATTAAAGGCCGAATTAGAAGCCCAAAATAAGGCTAAAGGCCCTATGTTCAAAATACCAAAAGACCCAAGAATGACGCGAGTAGGTCGGTTTTTGCGAAAGACAAGTCTTGATGAATTACCTCAATTTTGGAATGTGTTGAAAGGGGAAATGAGTTTGGTTGGCACTCGTCCGCCAACTCCTGATGAAATTGATCAATATGAAATTGCCTACTGGCAGCGACTCGATGTGAAGCCTGGTATGACGGGTGAATGGCAGGTGAATGGGCGATCTACTGTTGAAAATTTTGAAGATGTGATTAAACTTGACCTGAATTATCAGAAAAACTGGAGTCTCCTGTATGACATTAAGTTGATTCTGAAAACCATTTTTATTGTGTTCAGTAAAAAAGCAGGAGGGTCATAGATACCTGAATGATTGGATGTAATTTGATTCAATTTCAAATGCTATTAGAAAGGAAGCTTTGGCTTCCTTTTTTTTATTAAGATAAAAGCGGCATTTGTCCTAGAACATTTGTAAAATATTTTCTTATTTATTTCGCCAATTCTTCATCTTGACTTTGCCCAAAGACGTCTTACACCCGTTAGTTTTGATTATGTGGGCTGAGCATTGCCCAGCCCATCCCAATAGCGAGGCGGACAGTTCGGGGGCTCTAACTGTCCGTTTCGCTTTGGGGGTTCTACACACGTTCAGCGTCCTAACGCGAGAGCGTAAAGCTATAGAATCAGCCTAGAACTGGATAGCTGAGTTAGGGCAGAAGATCACCATGAATTTGAGCCTGTGCATGATTGTCAAAAACGAGGCGAAAACCTTGCCTCGCTGCTTAGCTAGCGTTCGAGGCGTTGTCGATGAAATGATCGTCCTCGACACAGGCTCCACAGACGACACCATGGCGATCGCCCACGCAGCAGGCGCACAGGTTCACCCGTTTGTCTGGACTCACAATTTTGCCGAGGCTCGCAACGCATCCCTCACCCACGCCACCGGCGACTGGATTCTGGTTCTAGATGCCGATGAACGCCTCGCTGAAAGCATTCACGACACCTTACGCCAGACCATCGAGAATGACCAAGCATTAGTCGTAACCCTCGTCCGACAAGAGATTGGAGCCACGCAGTCTCCCTATTCTCTAGTGTCCCGATTATTTCGCAATCATCCCAACGTTCGATTTGATCGTCCCTATCATGCAATGATCGACGATAGCGTAGCTGAAATTTTGCAGCAGGAGCCAAGTTGGCAGATCATCCAGATACCTGATGTGGCCATCTGGCATGATGGCTACGCACCCGGGGCGATCGCCAGCCGCAACAAGATTGATACCGCTCGGTTCACGATGGAACGATTTTTAGTCAACCATCCAGGTGACCCATACGTGTGCAGCAAGCTAGGAGCCCTCTATATCCAGCTAGGACGAACAAACAATGGCATTGAGCTGCTCGAACGTGGTTTAACGTCTGATGCGCTAGAGCCTCCTGTTTATTACGAGCTGTATTATCATCTCGGTATTGCCTACAGCCGTATGGAGCACCTCGCGCAAGCCGCACAAGCGTATGAACAGGCTATCCAGCAGCCAATCTTACCGCGCCTTAAATTGGGTGCTTACAGCAATCTGGGACGCCTGCGGCAACTGTCGGGGGATCTCACCGGCGCAAAAGTCTTATTTGAGAAAACCCTCGCCATTGATCCGACATTTGCCATCGGACATTACAACCTCGGGATGACGCTTAAAGCTCTTGGGCAATTTTCAGAGGCGATCGCCCATTATCAAACCGCCATCCGCCTTGACCCGACTCATCCCGATGCTCACCAAAACTTGGGCGTTGTATTGTTCAAATTGGGCAAAATGCCGGAAGGGTTAGCGGCGTTCCGAACGGCCATTAATCTTCACTATCAGCATCTCAATCCGCGCGAGGCAAAGCGCCTGCAGGAAGGGCTTAACGAGATGGGGTTTCAAGTCTAGTGTTATATTCGCTTCACAGAATGCACCGATAACGAGACACTGGTGGGGAGTGAAAGGTGGGGAGTGAGACAGATTTTTTAGAGGAGATCCCCTCGTCTGATAGACTTTTAGAGCAATACACAATCCGCAAAACGACGCAGTATCAATAGTTGGGAGGGCTCACTGGTGGAGAGTACACTAGGCTTAGAAATTATCGAGGTAGTTGAACAGGCCGCGATCGCCTCGGCACGCTGGATGGGAAAAGGCGATAAGAATACGGCTGACCACGTGGCGGTTGAAGCCATGCGGGAACGGATGAACAAAATCCACATGCGGGGTCGGATCGTCATTGGTGAGGGCGAACGCGACGATGCGCCGATGCTGTTTATTGGTGAAGAGGTTGGTATTTGTACCCGCACCGACGCGCAAAATTATTGCAACCCTGACGAATTAGTCGAAATTGATATCGCAGTCGATCCCTGCGAAGGAACGAACCTCGTGGCCTATGGGCAGCCAGGATCGATGGCGGTGTTGGCGATCGCTGAAAAAGGTGGATTGTTTGCAGCCCCAGACTTTTACATGAAGAAACTGGCAGCCCCTCCGCTCGCTCGGGGTCATGTCGATATCAACAAGTCAGCGACCGAAAATCTCAAGATTCTCTCCGATTGTCTCAATCGTTCTATCGAAGAACTTGTGGTGGTCGTCATGAAGCGCGATCGCCATAATGACCTCATCAAAGAAATTCGAGACGCGGGTGCTAGAGTCCGCTTAATTTCCGATGGAGACGTATCGGCTGCCATTTCATGTGCCTTCGCCGGGACAAACACCCACGCTCTGATGGGCATCGGTGCAGCTCCTGAAGGCGTCATTTCGGCTGCCGCTATGGAATGCCTCGGCGGACACTTCCAAGGTCAGTTGGTTTACGATCCGGCGGTTGTGAAAACTGGACTGATCGGCGAAAGCAAAGAGAAAAATATCGAGCGGCTGCAGTCGATGAACATCAACGACCCAGACAAGGTCTACAACTCAAACGAGCTAGCCTCTGGAAAGACTCTCTTATTCGCTGCCTGTGGGATTACCGCCGGTACCCTGATGGATGGCGTGCGTTTCTTCGGAGGCGGCGCGCGCACCCAGAGTCTGGTGATTTCTAATCAGTCGCGCACGGCTCGATTTGTGGATACGGTTCACATGTTTAGCGAACCCAAGTATATTCAGCTTCGATAGGCTCGATCGAGCGTCGCAGAGTTACGGTACAGATCACACGGAGGATATAGCCTACGGACTCGGATCTGCGTGTAGAGCCCCAGCGTCACGGGGCTCTACACGCGTTTAGCGTAACTGCTCTTTGAGCGACTGACGCATTATATCTACCGGCACAGGCTGCTCAAGCCAAATCCTTAATGCGGCTGCCCCCTGTTGAACCAGCATTTCTAACCCATCGATCGCCATTAGGTTTCGCATCTTCGCACGTTGTAAAAAGAGCGTTGGATTAGGCGTGTAGATTAAATCATAGGCGATCGCCTCCGGGGGCAACCGTTCTAAGTCTGATGGGCTCACGGGCGACTCATCGATGCGGGGGTGCATTCCCAGCGGCGTGGTGTTGACAAGCAACGTGCAGTTGGAGAGCAGCGTGGGCAGAGCATCCCACGGATAGACGGATAGATTAATCGCTGGCGAGTCAGCCCAGCTCGCGCGAAAGGCGTTTAACTTGTCCCTGTTGCGCCCGACGACACAAATCTCAGCACATCCTAAGCTGGCACATCCAGCCACGACGGCTCGGGCAGCTCCGCCATTGCCCAAGACGATGGCGATCGCCTGCGACCAGTTCGTGCGGTGGGACAGCGGAGCCAGAAACCCTTCCACGTCAGTATTAGTGCCTGCCCAGCCTTGCGGAGTTCTCCAAACCGTATTGACGGCTCCAATGGCTTGAGCCGTTGACGACATCTCGGATAAAAAGGGCATAATGGATTGCTTATGGGGAATGGTAATGTTAAACCCCATCAGCCCGATTGCGGCAAAGCCTGCGATCGCTCGTTCCAAATCATCAGGGTGGACTTGAAACGGCAGATAGACATAGTTTGCTCCGATATGGGCGATCGCAGCATTGTGCATCACTGGAGACAATGAGTGCTGAACAGGATATCCAATGACTCCGAGAAGTTGAGTTGTGCCTGTAATCATGGTGTGTTGCTAATCTGGTCGATTCAGGTAATGCCGTAAAGATTGTGTGTAAAAATCAGAATGCGCCGCCTGTCAAATTACCATGCAAGGAACCCTACTCAATGGTCGCTACAAAATTATCAATGTATTGGGCGCTGGCGGATTCGGGCAAACCTATCTAGCCGAAGATGTCCAGCAGTTTGAGTGTGCCCAATGCGTCGTCAAGCAGTTTAAACCGGCTAGCCAAGATACAAAGTTTCTTAAAGTGGCTCGTCGGCTGTTTGAAACCGAAGTTGAGACGTTGGAAGAATTAGGGCAGCACAGCCAAATTCCTCAGTTTATAGATTCGTTTGAAGACAATCGAGAATTTTATTTAGTCCAAGAGTTTATCGACGGGACGCCTCTCGGCGATGAACTCTACCGCGTCACCCGCATGAGCGAAGCCGATGTAATCGCCATGCTTAAAGATGTGCTTCAGATTTTAGAGTTTGTCCATCAGCATCGGGTAATTCACCGTGATATCAAGCCTGAAAACCTGATCCGGCGTCATTGCGATCATAAATTTGTGCTGATTGATTTTGGAGCCGTGAAGCAAATCCGCTCTCAAATTCTCACGGGCATGGAGCAGACTCGACTTACGGTAGGCATCGGCACCGAGGGCTACACGCCGAGCGAACAGCTAGCGGGCAAACCTCGGTTTTGCAGCGATATTTATGCGCTCGGTGTGACCGCCATTCAAGCCTTGACAGGAATGCAGCCGTTTCAGTTGCCGAGCGATCCTGATACGGGCGAAATTTTGTGGCGTGATTATGCGGCAGTCAGTATGGGGCTAGGGTTGGTGCTCGATAAGATGGTGCGCTATCACTTTAGTCAGCGATATCAGTCAGTAGCAGATGTGTTGGAAGCGCTCGAACGCCTCTCCCAGCTCCCAACCGAATTGACCGAAATTCCTGACTCGGCGCTGCCATCAGGATTTTCCCCTGATCATCCCACTCAGACCTATGAACGTCTACCGTGGCGGCAATGGGTGCGGGGCGGCATTACGAGCATTGCGATCGCCACTGTCGCGGTTGCTGGGTTAGTGTTAGGCATCCGGCAGGTGGGGGGCTTAGAACCCTTAGAACTGACTATGTATGACCGCATGATGAGGTTGCGGGGCGATCGCGGCCCCGATCCCCGGCTGCTGATTGTGGGCATCACCGAAGCCGATTTACAAGAACTCCAGCGGGTCACCCCCTCTGACCAATCGATTGCAGACGCGATTGAGGCGATCGCCCAATATCAGCCCAGGGCGATCGGGCTCGATCTGCACCGCGATTTACCTCAAAATCCGGGGCATGAGGCATTGCTAAATCAGCTTCAAGACCACGAGGTCATCGCTATCACCAAGCTTGGCGATACGGCTGCCGACCAGATCCCACCCCCCCGCACTATTCCGAGTCAGCACGTGGGCTTTAGCGACTTGCCCATTGATCCAGATGGCGTCGTCCGGCGTAATCTGATGTTTGCAGAATCAGACGGTACGGTCTTTCACGCCTTTTCGTTGCGGCTAGCGCTCAAATACTTGAGGGCAGAAAATCCTCAATTAGAGTTGCAGCCTGACCCGGAGCAGCCTAAACACATTCAAATCGGTCAAACCCCATTCCCTCCTCTGACCAAAACATCGGGAGGATATCGAGATGCCGATGCGGCGGGCTATCAAATCTTACTCAACTATCGCACCTCTGATCGCCTTGCTCGGCAAGTCTCATTGACGGATGTTCTCAACGGGCAACTCGACCCTGACTGGGTTATAGACAAAATCGTCATCATTGGCACGGTCGCCCCAAGCAGCAAAGATTTGTTTTATACGCCCTTTACCGCCGGTCGAGAACAAAGCCATCAGATGCCAGGAGTGGTGATTCATGGTCAGATGGTTAGTCACATTTTGAGCGCCGTGCTAAACGACGATGCTCTATTTTGGTATTGGCCTGAATGGGGAGAACTCCTCTGGATTATCGGCTGGGCTGTCGCTGGCGGCGGCATTGCTTGGTGGTTGCGCCATCCAGCGGTGCTCAGTTTGGGAAGCGTCACGATGATTGCAATGCTGGTGGGGGCTAGCTTTGTTATTTTTACCGCCGAAGGCTGGGTGCCCATTGCTGCTCCAGCGATCGCCTTTGTGCTGACAGGGGGCATTATCGTGGTTTATCGCTCTTACTATGTACAGAAACAACAAGACGTCGCGACCACGTTTTGGCGTGAGAATTCGTTAGGGGGTCAGGTTGGCAACACCCCAAAACCGAAGGATTCGCCCCAAAATTTGCCCAGATCGTAACTCCAACAGATCATTGCCTAGTGTCGCATCCAAACCAACATGCTGGCCGGTCAATTATTGGGCTGGTAGGGCCACGCATGGATGGCTATCCCTGTAGAACTTGCCTCTAGCGATAGCGATTTCGATTATTTGAATCGCTAAATAAGCCAAAGACAGGGCCTAACAGCGCGCCAAAAACAAACCCACCCGCATGCGCCCAATAGGCCACGCCGCCACTCTCCATGCCGACTGTTGACGGCACATTGAGACTTGCCACTCCATAAAACGCTTGCTGCACAAACCAAATCCCCAAGAACACGTAGGCAGGCACTCGTAGCACGGTGATATAGAAGAAAATCGGAAACAACGTCAAGATGCGAGCCTTTGGAAAACGAATAATGTAGGCTCCCATCACGCCAGCGATCGCCCCGCTTGCCCCTAGTGATGGAATTTGAGAATTTTGGGAAAACACCCACTGCGCGAGTGAGGCTAAAATTCCACAGGCAAGGTAGAAGATTAAATATTTAGCGCGACCGAGCTTGTCTTCGATATTGTTGCCAAAAATCCACAGATAAAGCATGTTGCCACCCACGTGCAAAAGCCCGCCATGGAGAAATTGCGACGTAATAAGCGTGATCCAAACTAACGTGGAGGCTTCACCCTGGAAACTAGCCGTTAAGCGCTCTGGCACAACGGCCCAGGCTCTAAAAAACTGCTCTAGCTGAGGCGGACTTAGTTGAAGTTCATAGAGGAAAATCAACACGTTGATGATAATCAGCGCATAGGTGACGTAAGGGGTTGTCCGCGTTGGGTTGTCATCATTTAAAGGAACCAAGAGGAGATCTCCTTTCTGATCGTGATGTCCACATGATGCCAGGTTTGAAGTTGTACAATGATTCAAATGTCTCAGGTAAACCACATTTAGCTCAAATCCTGACAGTTTTCCTGGCGATCGCTCTGACGCTAAGCACTATGGATTAAATAACCTGACAATAGTTCAGGGTTATAGCGGTTTTATCATTTTCATAATGAATTATCCTCATCGTAGTTATTCTTATCGTGCAGCATTCTGCTATTTAGTGCTGTTCATCGCTATAGCAATCCTAGATGGGGTATGAACAGTGAAGCAGGCTGCATTCACAAGCGATTGATCGCTATAGAAAGTTGAAGGGGAATGTTTATGTCTGATTGCAAGGTTCATCGAGTTTCAGCATTCGACGATGGCAGAGTTTTAGAGATTTTGAGTTTGCATGGCGATTTTACACGGTAGCTGGCTGATTCACCGTCAAGACCATACCCTTCCCCTTCATCAACGCAGCCGACACGATGGCTCTCAACGAACCCATCTGCTCAGCGGACACTTCTTTATCTGGGGAGAAACCTGGCGCCGAGTCGAGCCAAATGATTGGGTGCTCAGTGGCTCGACTCTGCCTCATCCATTTGTCATGGATGCTGAAGAACTGGCTAAGTTTTTGCGATCGCTCCACCAGGATCACAATCTGGGTGGGTTTGAAGAGATTCCGTTAGACCCTCAAGCGAAGCCATATTGCTCTCATTGGCACACCGTTACCGCAGCCTTTCCGACCTATCGCATCCCCATTGCTAAGCGCAAAGCCCAGATTGCTGCCGTGCCTCAGCATTCTGCGTCTACCACCGTGGATGAGGTAGTGCCGGGTGAGTCGGCGGCTGCGGGCGATCTAAGCCTCCACGCTTGGACCATTTCAGGACTCTGCCTCTCGCCATCCGAAGCCATTCAACTATTGCATTCGCTACCGCTTGGCTCCGTTGATATCAATGAGTCTCGCTTTTCTCCAGAGTTGCGGTTTTGGTCGCATGTCGCCCGTTGGATGCTAGACCTCCTATCGCGGTCGAAGTTTTTACCCATACTGGCCCGCCGCGCTGATAATACTCGATTTACGCGCTGGCAGGCGTTGCTCGATAGCGGGACCGATCAAATGCGGTTGCGGCACTTTATCAGCCATATGCCCGCGGCCTGTCAAATGTATGGAGAGAATGGCAGTAATATTCATTCTTTAGAGCAATTAGAGACCTCAAATCCGGTAGCCGATGATGTGTCTAGCGATGCAGACACTCTCGCATCGGATGCGACGAATGGATCACCTGTCGATACACCATCCGACAGTATATCTACGCCCTCAAACAACGGTGCTGAGCCGAAAGACGCTGCCGGAGTGTCTTCGTTTGCCGACCAAATTGCCCATCAAATAGTCGATGACGAGCAACGGTTTCAGCACGCCAAAGATTTGCTATTTAGTTTTCTCAACAATACGATCGATGCTCAGGTGCGGTCGGTTGCGAGTACGGTGCCGATGCCTGCAACTCAGCTTCCTAAGGACTTGCCGTTGCGAGAATGGCTGCAATCGTTGGGAAACCACCCGATTTTAGCGGCTGAACCAGAACGGGGCGATCGCCTCGAAGGAGCCTTAACAACCTGGTTAACTCCTATAGAACGGCAGCTGACTCAACAAATTGCTCGCTTTCGCACGGGCTTTCATTTGCATCCTCCAGAGGCCGGTGGGACAAATTGGACGCTGGAATATTGCCTACAGGCCAATGATGACCCCAATTTTTTGGTGAGTGCCGAAACCATTTGGAGTAACCCGGTTGAGCGACTTGTCTATGCCGGACGCACCATTCAGCAACCTCAAGAAACGCTCTTAGCGGGGCTAGGGCTTGCAACTCGCCTCTATCCACTCATTGAGCCCAGCCTTCAAGACCAGCAGCCTCGCTCGTGTCTGCTCACCCCGACCCAGGTCTACGAATTTATCAAGTCGGTGGCTTGGTTGCTTCAAGATAGCGGCTTTGGCGTGATCTTACCGCCGAGTCTTTCAAATCCAAACGGGCTGGCGAGTCGACTGGGGCTGAGCGTCCGGGCTGAGCCGCCGAGACGGGGTAAACGGCAACAGTTGGGCTTACAGAGCTTACTCAACTTTAAGTGGGAGCTGACCATTGGCGGCCAGCGCCTTTCTAAAACTGAATTTGACCGTCTTGTGGCGATGAATACGCCATTGGTTGATATTAATGGTGAATGGGTCGAACTGCGATCGCAAGATATCAAAGCTGCCCAGTCATTTTTTGCGGCACGCAAAGACCAGATGACACTGTCGCTAGAAGATGCTCTGCGCATCAGTACGGGCGACACGCAAACGATTGAGAAATTACCCGTCGTTGACTTTGAAGCGTCAGGAACGCTCGAAGAACTCATCCAAACCCTGACCACTGGCAATGAGAGCATTGAAACCATTGGGGTGCCTGATAGTTTTCAGGGTGAGTTACGTCCTTACCAGCTACGCGGCGTCTCATGGCTGGCGTTTCTTGAGCGATGGGGGTTAGGAGCGTGCCTTGCAGACGATATGGGGCTGGGTAAAACCATTCAATTAATTGCGCTCTTGCTACATTTGCAGGAACACGACAATCTTGAGCATCCAACGCTGCTGGTGTGCCCCACGTCAGTGTTGGGCAACTGGGAGCGGGAAGTAAAGCGGTTTGGTCCGAGTTTGAAGGTCGTTGTCCATCATGGCGACAAGCGATCGCAGGGAAAGGCATTTGCGAAAGCGGTTAACGATAAGGATTTAGTTGTCACTAGCTATGCCCTCGCCTATCGAGATATCAAGGATCTCAGGAGTGTTTCATGGCAAGGGATCGTGCTCGATGAAGCCCAAAACATTAAAAACCCAGATGCAAAGCAGTCCCAGGCAGTGCGAGAGCTCGACGCTCAGTTTCGCATTGCTCTAACCGGAACCCCTATCGAAAACCGCCTGTCTGAATTGTGGTCGATTCTTGATTTCCTCAATCCCGGCTATCTAGGACCTCGCAACTTTTTCCAGCGGCGCTTTGCGGTGCCAATTGAGCGATACGGCGATACGGATTCGCTGCAAACGTTGCGATCGCTCGTTCAACCATTCATTTTACGTCGCTTAAAAACCGATCGGGACATCATCAGAGATTTGCCTGATAAGCAAGAAATGACCGTATTTTGTGGCTTATCGGCTGATCAAGCAGCACTCTACCAAAAACTGGTCGATCAGTCTCTTGCAGCCATTGAATCTGCCGAAGGCATCCAGCGACGCGGCATGATTTTGGCATTGCTCGTGAAGCTCAAACAGATTTGCAACCATCCCGCTCTGATGGATGATGCGAGCGGTGAAGTACCCAAAAAATCTCGCAAACGCTCAGCAGCAATTGATCCAGCGTCAAACCCATCGACATTTAAGCTCGCGTCTGGAAAGCTTCAAAGACTCGAAGAAATGCTGGAGGAAGTCATTTCAGAGGGCGATCGCGCTCTGGTGTTTACCCAGTTTGCAGAATGGGGCAAGCTGCTGAAAGCCTATCTCGAACGCCAGTTTGAGCGCGAAGTCCTATTTCTCTATGGCAGCACGTCTAAGAAGCAGCGCGAAGACATGGTTGATCGCTTCCAAAGCGACCCGCAAGGCCCGCGAATTTTCATCTTGTCGCTCAAAGCGGGGGGAGTTGGGCTTAATTTAACTCGCGCTAATCACGTGTTTCATTTCGATCGTTGGTGGAATCCGGCAGTTGAAAATCAGGCAACGGATCGAGTCTTTCGCATCGGGCAAACTCGCAATGTGCAGGTTCACAAGTTTGTCTGTACTGGCACTTTAGAGGAACGCATTCACGAGCTGATTGAGAGTAAGAAAGCCTTGTCAGAACAGGTAGTTGGCACGGGCGAAAACTGGCTCACTGACTTTGATACCGACCAGTTGCGAAACCTACTCCTGCTCGATCGGAGTGCCGTGATTGGCAATGATGATAGTGAATAGGATGGCAGTTTTGTTACTGTGATAGATTGCGAGTTGCCGCCATACAGTCGGAATTGTTTTCTTCGCTGATCACTCTGCTCCAAGCCTCAACTACCGCTTGATCAGAATAAAGATCGCAACGGCAAGCACAAAATAGCCAAATCCTTTTTCGAGCTGTTTCGCGTCAATATCAAAATCCCAAACGTAATTAGCTGAACAGACGGATGAACAATCGGCAACGACGCAATGCGAGCGCCCACATAGGCACCTACCATTGCTGGCGGAGCAAATAATGCTGCTGTTTTTAGGTTGACATTGCCCTGACGCCAGTGGGGAATGACTCCAATCAGACTGACAATTCCCACAATCACCAGCGTCATCGCAAAGGCAGATTTGGGGGGAGTGCCCATCACGTAAATCAAGACGGGTGCCGCGAGAATTGACTCTCCACTGCCGACTAAGCCCAGACTAATTCCGATACAAACCGCTAGCAGATAACCAATCAGTGAAACAAGCATCGTGATATGAAACTCCCGATGAACATGACAGAGCCGAGGGAGGAACGCTTTACAGCTCCGAAGCATTTGTTAGCGGTGCGTTACGCTGGCGCTTTAGCGTAGCCATGCCTGAAAGGCTATACAGCACCCTACAGTCACTGTCAGATCTTTGATTGCCAGGTTAAATAACTGATCAAGGTCTTCTGTCCTCACGTTTTGATAGTGTTACCTTCATGTGGGGTCAAGGGTTATGCAATGGCTGGCATCTTTCCGCAGAGTTGATTGGCGGGAACTGCTTCCATGATTTTCTTAGGATTGGGCAAATCAAGATGTTCCATTAGCTCAATAAAGCTATCCCGGTCTTGGTTGACAAATCTAGGATTCCACCGCTTTTCTTCGCCAATGGTTGAAACCGTCTGTCCGCGATAGTCATGCCCAGGATACACGAGCGTATCATCTGGTAAGGTAAACAATCGCTGAGTCACAGAATCATATAGGGTGCCAGCATCACCGCTTTGAAAGTCTGTGCGTCCGCATCCTCGAATAAATAACGAATCACCCGTTAGCACATGAGTGTCGTTGACGAGATAAGCCATGTGGCTGTCGGTATGTCCTAAGGTGGCGATCGCCTCAATCTTCACCTCTCCTAACTGGATAACGTCGTGGTCTTTCATGAAACGATCGGCACACCCTGCTTCAGCATTAATCGGCACTACACCTTGACACTGGGTTAACTCGCGTAGCTTTCCGGTGCCGGTAATGTGGTCAGCATGAATGTGGGTTTCCAAACAGTAGCGCAGCGTGAGTCCTAGTTCGTTAAGCAGCTTTAAATCGCGTTCAACCTTTTCCAAGACGGGATCAACTAAAACCGCTTCATTCGTTGCTGGATTAGCTATCAAGTAGGTATACGTCCATGTGTCGTAGTCAAATAGCTGACGAAATAACATCGGATATCCTCCAATTATTCAAAAGTATTAAAGAGACAAACAATCAAAACGGTGTCGCAGGTTTGCTGTAGCGCTTCACAACACTGCTGAGTAAGTACCATAACTCAGGACATAAACATCATGGGATATAGCCCTGCGGGATCAGATTTGTGTGTAGAACCCTCGCGGCGCGCCGATTCTACACAGGTTCAGAGACCTAACGCGAGAGCATAAGGCAATAAATGGGCTGTCTTGATTTGGCGATCGCCCGAAAGAATAACCATACAGTAATATAGTAAACTAAATAGGCGATCGCAAGTCTGCCATGTGAAAATTTGCGAAGCCTGTTTTTAGAATTCTTAGATATAGGGACACGAAACGCTACGTCCCTTCTTGAGAACAACCCATCGAAGGAATTTCTTAACGATTTTGGCGGATCGCTTCTAATTGCTCGAAGTGCTTGTTTTGCTGCTCGATTTGAATGGATAGGGCATCACAAACTAACTCGCATAGTTCAAACACAAATGGGTTAGAAATCTGGTAGTAAACACAAACCCCTTGCTGCTGACGATTGACAATCCCTGCCTGAGTTAAGATTTTGAGATGTTTTGAGACATTGGCTTGCCCCAGCCCCGTTTCTTCGATGATTTCCGTGACGTTTCGAGAACCCAACTTTAAGCAGCATACAATCTGCAATCGGCTGACTTCTGATAAAACCTTAAAGAATTCAGCCATTAAACCTAGAGCCGTGGGAGAGAGTTTGGCGATTCCACACTCGTCAAGCTCTCTTGCTGTCATTTTGGATTGCTTCGTGGCCGTCTTAATTGGCATAGTTGAGTCTTATCGCTCTAATATGGTTATAAATAGTCTTACGAGCATGAATGCTTTGACGCGAAACGGATGCACAGCGAGTAGATTTAGCGAATCGCACCATGCTCGAATCTATGCATTATCTTTTTTATTATATTACTAAATGGTAGTATATTGACCAGGATTTTCTGCCCAGCAAAAGATGCGGGCACAGGCAGCCAAAGTTATAACTTGTGTTGCACAAGCGATTTGTTGAGCGACGTGTTTCGTAAAACTGCCGAACTTTTTTCTATGGCTGTCTCAGTCGGTGCACCTGTTAGGGCGATCGCCTTTACACAAACCACGCTAATCTAACGACTCATGTCTCTTCCTTGTGGGGATTTCACCACATCTGATGCTGCAGTAAGGTTTGCATAGAATACATCAATGTTTTGATCTTGCTCAATCGCAGCATTGGCCGAAGAATTTGCAAGAATCCAAAGCGTAACCGCTACGACAGCAAGACTTGCGGTGATACATTTATTTAATCGAGAACGAAACGAATTTCGTCTAGGATAACGAGAGCGCATTCCATTGCCTCTTTCTCATTGCGACATTACCGTCAATAGATGACGTTTCAAAGTAGGTAGAGTTAAGCGCAATCTTCAAAGCTTTTATCAAAACTGTATTCAGCGAGACGCTACATATCGTATGCAAATTCTCGCAGATGCGACGCAAACACAAATCATATATCTGCACGTCACTTCTGGGGTCTTGTGAAGACTATTCCAGTCACTAAGCGCCTAATTAAAGCTTTTCTAACGGCTTAACTTCTTGCTCGACTGTTACTACCAATTGCCAGCACCAACTTGCCAGTACCAACTGTTACTACCAATTATTATTACCAATTGTCACTACCAATAGTACGGTCAGCAAACTACCTCTATTAATAGAATAAAGAAAATTTTCGAAGTTTGCAACGTTCCCAGGTTAGATCATGGGCGTCAAATGCTCGATTTCATTGGATTGTGTCGAACTTTGCTAACGTGCTCCAGCATCCGATGAAACGCTTCTAACTGCTGCAAGTGATACTGATCAAACCTTACAGTTTTGCAAGAGTACTTCTAGGTCTGCTGTGTACCTCAGAGATGGATAAACGATCGCCATGCTCTGATGAATGATTCGCATTTTCATCCAGCGTGCCATCAATCAGTTGGAGTGTGGCTAGAAAACACATAAATGCGCTGCGTCTCTAACGCATTGAACACATCTGAGGGTTGAATGCGATTGGAGCTAGGCGATCGCTCAAGATAAAAAATCTGGCGATCGAGCTGCACTTTCAAATTCGTCATCGGATCGCAGCCCGGAGACACTAAAAACTCTAACTGCTGCACAAACGACCAGCTTGCAACTTCGTCTAGGATTTGAGCGATCGCCTGCACGTGGGGATGATCGGGGTGCTTATACCAATCGGGTGCAACCCCCTCAGACTGATCAAACCCCAAATGAAAGGTGAGCGATGAGCGACCAAATAGGGCGATCGCCACAGGACGCGCCTCTTCTTGCAGCAGTAGATGATGCTGCTTGGCAATGTGGCGAAGCTTTTCGAGGCGATCGTAGTGCTGTTTCACCAAATGAACTTCATCATGCCACTGAATCGCAACTGTAACCAAATACGTTTGCAGCAGCATGTGCCCGAGCTTTTGAGCTTTTGCAGCCAGATAGGCCGCATTATGCGATGTGGCCTCGATCAGTAACGGGACGCGATCGACCATTTCTAAGCCGTAGCCCTTTAGACCCGCAATCTTGCGGGGATTATTCGTAATCAGGCAAAACCTTTTCACGCCCAAATCGTTCAAAATTTGGGCTCCCATTCCATAATTGCGCTGATCTGCCGGAAACCCCAATCGTTCATTCGCCGCCACCGTATCTAAGCCCATATCTTGCAAGGCATAGGCTTTGAGCTTATTGATGAGCCCAATGCCGCGCCCCTCTTGGCGCAAATAAACGACCACTCCTGCGCCCGCATTCTCAATCATTTTCAGAGCAGACTGGAGCTGCCCCCGGCAATCACAGCGAAGCGAGCCCAGCGAATCGCCCGTCAAGCATTCAGAGTGGACTCGCACTAGCACCGAGCGGTCTTTAAAGGTTGACGGATCGCCTTTCACAATGGCAACGTGCTCAGAATTATCGAGCAGATTGCGATACGCATAAATTTGAAATTGACCAAACAAGCTCGGCAATTCAGCGACCGTCTCTCGATGGATAAAGCGTTCATGCTGGAGCCGATAGCCAATCAAATCGGCAATGCTGATCAGCTTCAAATTATGAGTTTGGGCATAATGCACCAATTCTGGCAGCCGCGCCATCGAACCATCGGGATTCTGAATTTCGCAAATGACTGATGCCGGATAAAGCCCCGCAAGCCGAGCTAAGTCAACTCCGGCTTCGGTATGTCCGGCGCGTTTAAGCACTCCTCCGGCTTTAGCACGAAGCGGAAAGATATGGCCGGGACGACGCAAATCCTCAGGCTTCGTGGCAGGGTTGATGGCAATTTGAATCGTCCGGGCGCGATCGTCGGCAGAAATGCCGGTCGTGACTCCCAAGTGGCGCGCTGCATCAATGCTGACCGTAAAGGCCGTCTGTTCGCTCTCGTCTGTCTTATTGCTGACCATTAGGGGCAGATCAAGCTCATCGAGGCGATCGCCCGTCATTGCCAAGCAGATCAACCCACGAGCCTCAACCGCCATAAAGTTAATCATTTCGGGGGTCGCAAACTGAGCGGCACAAATGACATCTCCTTCATTTTCTCGATGTTCATCGTCAACCACGACGATGGAGCGCCCCGCGTTCAGTTCGGCGAGCGCCTCTTCGATCGAATCAAAGTCGAAATCGAGAGCTGGCGATGAATGAATGCTTTCGTCATGCAGCGGTTCCACAGGACTCTTTCCACCTAATGAACGTTAATTATTCTAAAGTTGCGTTACTTTTATTGTAGCGATCGCAGATTATCGAATAGCGGCATCGTACGGCTGATTCACTGATTTTTCAACCGTCTAGCCGTCCTAGACAGCGCAGATATAACCCCTGCCAAACCATTCAGGTTTTTGCTGTACCATTCAGACGAATAGACTCCCCGAAATCGGGATTTTGATACTAAAATGCACCTTTTAGAGAGGTGTTATTGTGCAGTCTTGAGCCCCTGCACAACTCTCGTCAGATAGCTAATCTTGAAACTATTATGGTTCAACATCATGGGTGATTTGACACGCATTCCAGTCGGCATCATTGGCGCGTCTGGCTATGGCGGGGTGCAGTTGGTTCGATTATTGCTCGCTCATCCAGCCGTAGATCTGGTCTATCTCGGCGGTGACAGCAGTGCCGGGAGTAGTTTTGCCGATATTTATCCCCATCTCGGCCATTGCACCGACCTCATGGTTGAAGCAATTGATCTAGACGACATTGCGAAGCGCTGTCAGGTCGTTTTCCTATCGTTGCCCAACGGATTAGCGTGTCAAATCGCTCCCGTTTTATTAGAAAAAGGCTGCAACGTCTTGGATTTGTCGGCAGACTATCGCTTTAGTGACCTTGAAACCTATGAAACATGGTACGGCAAGGCTCGGACTGACACCGACGTCGTACAACGTGCCGTCTATGGGTTGCCCGAACTGTATCGCAGCCGCATTGCAGAGGCTCAGTTGATTGGGTGTCCGGGGTGCTACCCCACTGCCAGCTTGTTGGCGCTGTCTCCCCTGATGAAGCAAGGGTTGATTATTCCTGAAACTGCCATCATCGACGCGAAATCTGGCACGTCTGGCGGCGGACGGCAAGCGAAAACCCATCTCCTGCTTTCAGAAGCAGATAACTCACTAGGCCCCTATGGAGTTGCCCGCCATCGCCATACTCCTGAGATCGAGCAGATTTGTAGTGACCTGGCAGGCCATGACGTACTCGTTCAATTTACGCCCCATCTCATTCCGATGGTGCGGGGGATTCTCGCGACCGTCTATGCTACGCTGCGCGACCCAGGGCTAGTGCGTGATGACTTGCTGACGATTTATCAGGCATTTTATCGGTCATCCCCGTGGGTCAAAATATTGCCGAATGGCGTTTATCCGCAAACAAAATGGGCATGTGGCACCAATCTTTGCTACATCGGTATTGAGGTAGACCCCCGCACAGGTCGTGTGATCGTAATTTCGGCAATAGACAATCTGATGAAGGGGCAAGCAGGACAGGCCGTGCAGTGTCTCAATTTGATGATGGGATGGGATGAAACAATGGGCTTGCCTGAGCTTAGCTTTTATCCATAAAAACGGGACGTGGCGTTCCACGTCCCTGCAAGCTAAACCCTTTGAATTACGTTGAATTATGCGGCGGTCGTTTCTATGGGAGCCTCGCCCTCTGCACGTTTGCGAAGCAGCTCAGTAATCGATGCCTTCTCAAGTAAGCCAACTAAGACACCGTTGTCTTTTGTGACTGCCAGTGCGGATAGTTGCTCGTCTTCTAACATGCCGATGACATCTAGAAGCGGCTTGTCGGACGAGACGGTTTTGATCTGATCGGAGGGCTGCATCACATCACTGACCTTGATTGTCCACCAGTCGTTGGTCGGGATGTTTTTCATGGCGTTGACTTCGATTTCACCAATGACTTTATTCTCGTCGTCGACGACCAAATATTTCCGCCAATTCATGTCGCTGCCGATGATGTGATTATTCGCCAATTCTCTCAATGACAGATCAGCAGACACCATGGGGCTATTCGGATATACCGCATCAGCCGCCGTCAAACCACTTAGCTGCTCTTGAATCGCGGCAGACTGAGCCGATCGCCCTGCATTTTGCAGCAGGAACCAGCCAATCAGTAATGTCCAAATGCTGCCAATCGGTTGCAGCCCAATCAGGGTGCTAAATCCGAACACAGAATCTAGTCCGAGGACGATGCCAACCCATCCAAAAAATTGTCCGACCCGGCTGGCAAACGCAATGCCGCGATAGGGCTTACCCGTAATTTTCCACACGATGGACTTGAGCACGTTGCCGCCATCGAGGGGCAAGCCAGGAATGAGGTTAAATGCACCCAGTGCTAGGTTGATATAAGCTAGCAGAGCAACGACTGCTGCAAGTGGCCCTGAGAGACCCGCAAACGTGCTCACTATCAAAAATACGCCAAATAGCGCGAAGCTAACCACCGGGCCAGCGATCGCCACTAAAAACGACTGCAATGGCGTCTTTGATTCTTCTCCTAGGCTTGCGAGGCCGCCAAAGATAAACAGCGTGATGGACTTGACCTCAATTCCTTGGCTCATTGCCACGACACTGTGCCCTAGCTCATGAGCCAGCACCGAGGCAAATAACATCAACGCTGTCACCATTCCCAACAGCCAAGGAAGGGCTCCAGTGAGTTGTGGAAATTGGGCTAAGTCGCTGCCATAGACAAACGTCACTAACCCAAACACAATAAACCAGGAGGGATTGATGTAAAACGGAATCCCAAATAAATTTCCAACACGAATGTTGCCGTTCATAAGGCGACCTCTAAATCGTTCGATTTTGAATTCAGCGTGGATAACACCATGTCACATATAGCAATCCCAGATGGGTTGTGAGCGGTGGGGCGGGCGCCGCCCCACCGCTCACACACAGTTCACAAGCGATTTAGGATCGCTATAGATGAACTGATATTAATCTCAACTGATATTAGTTTCACTGTAACGAAATGTTAACGATTGATTAATCGGTTTAAGGACGTAAAAGCCGAATCACAGCATTCGGTTATACGCAGAATCAGGAACATTTTCGACCCCGTTTGATCCGCCAAATCGGGTAAAAGGCGGTCAGAATCTCCACCAACTCATCAGCGTTAAACGTAACAACCCAATCGGTTGATATGACAGCATTCCTGATATGACAGCGCTATACGGCTGTCGCTACATTAATCCTATCATTGCCGGGATCGACGCAGGCGTTTAATCTGAAACACCGCAAATCCTGATAGCAAAATAACAATAATGTCAACCGAAAGAATCAGCCGAGCCGACCGGGTATATGCGTCTACGTCGCTACAGGCAATGCCTTCTTCGGGGAAACACAGGAAAAAATTAATAACGAGCCAAGGCAGTGTCCCGAATACCCAAAAAACTGCCAGCACGAGAAACACAACTAAAGGGACGATGAATTTTAAGTGGGTGCTGCATAGGGCACGAAGCCCCGATTTTGAAAGATCGGAGAGAGTGACGCGCTTTGTTCGTCTTCTAGCCATTGGATATTGCCCGATTGTCTTAAATATTAAGTTACGAAATCAGCGAGGTGGTGTGGGGCGGCTACTACAGCTTATCGCAATTGAAAATTGCCATAATTTATTGCTAATTAGCGCTGAGACGATGCAGCATTGACCATAGACGGCACGTGATGACTTGTATCAACGGGTTGGGGGACGGTTTGGGAAACGCCTTCAACAACCAATCGAGGCTGGGAGGCGTGAATTCGAGAGACGACTTCATAATTGATCGTTCCCATCCATGAAGCAAGCTGTTCGGCGCTGATCCGTTCTTCGCCATCGCTGCCCAGCAGCGTTGCCACCGTGCCCACTTGAACGCCTGGAATATGCGTCACATCGACCATGGTCATGTTCATGCAAATTCGCCCACAGACGCGGGCGCGCATTCCGTTGATCAAGACATAGCTCAAATTAGAGAGGCGACGGTCGTAGCCTTCGTGATAGCCCAAGGGTAGAATGGCGATCGCCATGGGATGAGTGGCTCGAAAGGTGCGCCCATAGCCGATGTATCCACCCGCAGGCACCGTTTTCACCTGAGCGACCCGCGCCCGCCACGACAAGACGGGTTGAAGAGTCGGGATAAAGGCATCAGGGCGATCGCTCGCGGTTTGCAAGACGGTGGCATAGGTTTCGGTGGAGGGCCACAGCCCATAGGCGGCAATGCCAACTCGCACGAGCGATCCGTGCGCTTCAGACCAGAGAATGGTGGCCGCAGAATTGGCTGAATGCACCATCGGCACGTCAAACCCAGCATTTTGAAACGCGTGACGCGCGTTGTTAAGCAGCTGGAGCTGTTGGCGAGCAAATCGATGGTCAGTCGTGTCTTCAATATCAGCGTAATGGGTCGCAATTCCTTCTAAGACAATGCCGTCAAGCTCTTGAACGAGTTTGGCAAGGTCTAATGCCTCGTTGAGGGGTAAGCCTTGACGATGAGCACCCGTCTCAATCTTGAGGTGCACCGGAATTGGAGATCCGACCTGCTGACCCGCATGGGATAATGCCTTTGCCACCGTTGCATCATAAAGGACGAGTCGAGCCTTTGCCTCGGCGACCTGCTGTGCCTGAGCGACCGAAACATTGCCACAAATATAAATCGGAGCCTCGATTCCAGCTTGGCGCAGGGCGGTTGCTTCGTAGGCAAAATTGACGATCAGCCAGTCTGCACCTGCCGCTAAATATTCTCTAGCGCAGGGAATCAGCCCGTGACCAAATGCGTCAGCTTTGACGACTACGCCGAGCTTCACCTCTGGTCCAATTCGATGCCTCAACATGGTGACGTTAGACTGAATCGCAGACCGAGAAATCTCGCACCATGAAGACTCATGCTGAACTGTCGGAACCAATGCGTGATCCATAACCCCTCTCGCCACATTTTTTCAACAGTCTAGAGCAACTTTGAAATTTGACAACCGTTCGCCTGATATTTACCGATGCCTGTCATGTTTAACCTTTTTGTTCCGATTCTCATCGCCCAAACCCCGCCTGCACCGACTCCGGTCGAGGTGGTGCGCCCGCAGACGATTCGACCGTTGCCAGGTGAGATAGATTCCATTCCCATGTTCAACAGCAACAGCCCTGAACTCGTGCAAACGGAGGGCATTTTGCTATCGACATTTCCACCCGATGGCATG
The DNA here is from genome assembly GCA_051117335.1 of Elainellaceae cyanobacterium. GTDB lineage: Bacteria > Cyanobacteriota > Cyanobacteriia > CAZCXK01 > CAZCXK01 > DBGGTD01. The sequence continues at coordinate 7,751 of JBNPEB010000056.1, read as the reverse complement.
GAATCTCCGTCTGCCCACCTCAATTTTGCCTTCGACGGTCGATTTGATGTCTTTGCCCACCACGTCTATCGCGCTCCGTCGGATGATGAGTTAACCAGCTTGTATCTGGGGGTCATTCTGTACAATCCGGGCGATCGCCCCGTTACGGTCGATATTCTGCAAGCCGCGAGCTATCTCAGCCAACCCGATGCGCCCTTCGTCACGCTGCCCTCCTGGGTTGAAAATCCGCAAGGTGATATCTATGCCGGACCGGGTAGCCGCGTTATGAGCGATATTTTGCGGGGGCAGCGGCAGTCGGATATTCCGCCGCAAGTCGTGATTCCTGCTAGAGACTATGCCGTGCTGCTCAATGTGCCAATTCCGGTGGCGACTCTCGATCCACCCTTGAATGGGCGATCGACTTTCATGCGGGTCAGGAGCACGAACCCCGTCTATGCGGCGAGTCTGGCGATGCGGGCACGGCTGGATGAGACGGGTAACGAAACGGCTCCGGCGCTGGATGATTGGGTTAATGTACTCGAATCGGGTGGTTTGGCAGGGGCGCGCGATCGCTCGCCGACGCCGCCTGACCAAACAACCGGACAGGTCATCTATGGTCGGGTTGCAGGCATTTCTCAAGGGTCGCAGTGGCAAACGCAATTGGTCGATGACCCCGAACCAGCAGACCGCGATGCGATGGTGCTCACCATCCCTGATCCGGGCGACAGGATCTCGTATGGCATCAGCACGCTACTGGCAGGACAGATGGGCACGGGGCAAATTCAGAGTGCGCCGATGCTGGTGCGCTACCCGGATACGGCCTATCAAGCCCACGGCAACTATGCGGTGGAATATCGCTTGACGCTGCCGCTCGTCAACCCCACTCGTCAAGACCAGCGGGTGACAGTGGCGCTCGAAACCCCCATTAAAGAAGATGACCTTTCTCAAGACGGCTTGCAGTTCTTCGAGCCGCTGCCGCCGCAGGTGTTTTTTCGGGGCACGGTGAGGGTTCGCTATACGGATGATGCTGGGCTTCCCCGAACTCGTTACGTGCATCTCGTCCAGCGTCGCGGACAGATGGGAGCACCCCTCGTATCCCTCACCTTACCTGGGCTGACCTCTGAGAGCGATCGCCCCCCCATTCGACTGGTGCAAGTGGACTTTCTCTACCCGCCTGATTCGACTCCTCCACAGGTCTTGACGATTCACACCACACGTCCCTAATGGGGGATATACGCAGCACCTGCACGTCTAATGGGGCGATCGCCAGCGAATCAAATAACTCATCACGTCACCTTGTTCGGGTGGGATGATGATGCCTGTTTCAGGCACCTGAAGTAGTAGACTCCACAAGCGCTGTTCCACATAGCCCAGCACATGTAGATGATGAATAGTACTTTGCACGCCGTTGGTAGAACCGAGCAGAATATGCCGCAAGGGTTCTCGCTCAGTTTGAGCAGTAGGAGATGCAAGCAATAGTGGACTGTTCGCCTCACCATCAAGGGCAGGCGATGAAATATTGGGTAAGTATGTCACTGGGATTCCTCCAATGAATCAGGGTAAGGAATCCCAACAACTTGGCCGTCCCAGACGTTGTACAGTGCGAGACGGCCTAGAATAAATCTAGCCTTCGCGACTGGGTATGACAGTCGTGGGGGCGAGGTATCGGGTTTTGTTGGCGCAATTCCCGGTACCGCCTGACCAAGTTCTTGGGAAAACAAGCTGCCGAGTCAACAGCTATAGCTCCAAACGCTACCGAATTTGATGAACCAAGTCAAGTCAAATTTGATACTAATTTTTGATGAGATGATTGAATGGGCATGGTGCAACTGTTGTGAATGATGCACTCGCGCTTCAGAATTTCTTAATGGCACGTTTTGGTGGAGAGTGGATAGGATGAGGGGCGACTAGGTGAAGTTTGTTAAGGGGCGATCGCTTTTATCTCTTTTCACCAAATCTCTTACTATGGAATTGATTTAACACAATTCCGCATAACATCCCGCTAAAAATGGGATCAGATCCCATTGAAGTTACTGAACGGTAAGGCTTTAACCAAATTAAAGTCCCGGATCTTATGCCGAAAGATTCCGCCTAATCATTGTTAGCTGGCTCCGCACAAAGTCTTTTACACTTGTACTTCGAGTTGGTTAGTGAGTCCGAGGGCGCTCAGGAGATGGTCGGTTGTGACCGTCCTTTGAGATTAGTGATGGTGTTGCAAGGCGCTCAGGAGATAGGGGTGGAGGCGGTATTGAGAGGCGATCGGTGTTGTGGCAAAGGTTAAGTGGTTGGGGGCGATCGGTGGCGCTATCCAGCTAACACGATATGGCAGCGGATTGGCGATCGCCGCCTGTGCCCAGTTCGAGGTTTTCTGCAACCGCTGCATTCTGCCGTTGGGCTGCTTCACATGGTCGGTTAAGGACAGTAGCCTGCAACTTATCGGTAGGACAGTGGCTTGACGGTATGTGCAGTGTCCACAAAATTGATACGCTACTATAGTATGTGACTCGCTTCTAAACTTTCTTAGTTACTGTATGTACGAAGCCTTTATCGATTTAGATGAACTGATAGTACGATGCAGAGATAAATTATCTAGAAAGTTTATTCGGGAGGCAGTTTCTTGTTATCGCGCTGGTGCATTTCGGTCTTGTATTGTCGCAACATGGAACGCAGTAGTTTTTGACTTTCTACACAAACTGAGAGAGTTAGAGCTTTTGGGAGATCGAGAAGCTGCGAAATTACTAGAAGAATTTGACAATTTGAGAGGGTCAGGCAAGCAGTTTAGAGAGCTTTGGCAATTTGAGTCTAGTATTCCTGAGATTGCACTCACGAAATTCGAACTAATCTCAACCGTAGAAAAATCAGATATTGAAAGACTATTTGAAGATCGGAGTCGATGTGCTCACCCTTCTATGACTTCTTTAGAGGAGCCGTTTGAAGCAACAGCCGAGCTAGCACGCTACCACTTGAGAAGTGCAGTAACGCATCTTTTGGAGCGTCCACCTGTTCAAGGACGCGCTGCCCGCGAGAGAATTTTTCAGGACATTAAATCTGAATACTTTCCAATAGATCCGGAATTAGCAATAAAGTATTTTCAAAAAAGTCCATTAGCTCGTGCGCGATTTGTTTTGGTTAAAGACATTATTATTGGTTTAACCAAAAGTTTGTTAATAGATGAACGTCTAGAAGATGAAAGATCGCGTCAGTTTTCAGCGCTGAATGCTATATCAAATATGTATCCTCAAGAAACAAGGGAAATATTGAATGCTCAGTTGTCTGACATTATTCTCAATAGAGTCATGGATGATAACTGGGATAAAGCTATCATTTATCTTGGAAGCATTGCTGCTTGGGATAGTCTCAGTGAACCATGCAGGTTAAAGGCAGAAGCTTACATTGATAAAATTGACATATTTGAAACACATCAAAAATACTTTAAACGACTTTCACAAGAAGTTATATCCATATTGATAAAGGCATCTCGTATAGTTTTCTTAAGAGAATCTGTATCCAAGAAACTTCAAATTCCTTTGAAGGACTTACTCTCATTGAGAGAAGCTTGTAAAGACGACATTTTCAAAGAGAAAATACTTATTCCTGTTTTGCGAGAATTGTCATCGCAAGCCACTTTAGATGAGTTACTTTTGATGAGATCCGAGACCTCTCTGAAATCGGATGAGAGTATTCAAACCTATACGAAAGAGAAAATAAAGGCTTCTTCGTTAAAGAAGTTAACCTCAATAGCGTCTAAGTATCAAGATAATTGGCTTACGGATTTAATTGAGACTGATTTAAAGGTGAAAATTCCCACTGCAAATTTAGAGGATTTACTTGTAGCAAAATCCACATACAAATCAATAAATGATCCGAAAACTAAAACACTTGAATTATTTGATAACTTTATTGCTCAACAAGTTAAAGAAGAGATAGAACTCATCTCACTAGAAGAAACAGTCTTGTTAATGACAAGCTATGAAGATGAATTTTTCATCAGCTTAGTTGAGCCTGACTTAGAGGAGAAGATTTCTACTGCCAGCCTAGAAGATTCACTTGCAGCAAAGTCATCATACAAATTAATAGATGAACCAAAATCCAGAATACTTAAGTTGCTTGACGACTCTATCACACAGCAGGTTAAAGCTACCTCTTTTGAGGATTTACTTAATCAAAGAAGATATTGGGATGAAATTGCTGATGAACTACTTGAACCCATTCTAAAAGATAATGTTTCAGCAATAATTGATAGGTTTGCAAAATCTGGCTCTTTTGACTCTGCTGGAAGTAATTCTTGGTTGCTAGTTAAAGTTTCTGAATATTTGAGTCCAACACAATGGGAACATATCTTAGAGGCTTTTTTCCAAAACGATCAGCTTTACTGTTCATATAGTTGCTATGGAGGACTTGAATCACTATTTAAGAAGTCTTTAGAACTGAGTAATTCTGTACAACCTTATTGGCTTTCTTTTCGAGAGAAGCTCAATAAGTTCAATGATAAGCATAGTAACAGTTTGAAACGCCTGATCGATTCACATGCATGAAATCTAGGACACTGTTACCGTCAGCAGCCCAACACTGCGTTGGTGCGGCGGGTTAGAGGTTATCGGTGGGAGTTCAAGGTCGTCTGCCGCCGCACAACTTCACCGTTAGCTGGCTCCGCACAGAGACCTTGCACTCGTCCTCGCAGACAATCAGTTGTGGCGGTTGCTCAAAAGTTAGTTTATGGTGGTGGCATCAATTGGGCAGTTATTTACAGGGATGATATTGAGGAGCTACGATGATTGGCTGCTTAAAGTTAGTTGGCTTTTTTATTCTGGGGCTTATTTACTTAATACTCTTGGCAGCAGCACCTAAAACGGCGATTGTCTTAGGCGTAGCTACTCTAATAGGGTATTTTTTCTGGTCAAGGCAGCAAAAAGAAAAGAAGCGCAGAAAAGTTGAGGAAGAGCGTAGACAGGCTGAGGAACAGCGCAAAATAGCTGAGGAGCAACGTAGAAAAGCAATTGTTTTAGCTCGACAGCGAGAAGATTTATACGAATACGACCCATCCATTCAGCCTCTAGACAAGCGATCAACGAAAAATATTTTTGAGAACCCCAAGGACTGGGCAGCGTCAATCCAGCGACGCTACGAGGTAGCTCAAAAATATATATCAGATGCTGAATTAGTTCTTAACGATGATGTTCAGGAATTCAATCGATATAGAAATCAGCTACAAACAGAGTTAGTACCAAGGTATGAAAATGCAATTAAACCATACTTTAATGAATTATCTTTCAGGGATAATGACATTCCAACGCCAAAAGAACTGAAAGTCGCTATTGATTTCACTTATCCCAATAGTTTGCAGCCCACCATAATTCATGGAGAGTTAACAGGAATATCTTCGAGATTCGCACGGAGCATAGCTAATTCTTTTCAAGGCAAGAATCTTATGAAATTGCAAAAAGGAGATGTTGCATCTATTGCTGTATCTATTGCTATTTCCGCCGCGATTAGTGGCATCTTCTACCTATTTACTGCATCTCAGCAACGTACAAAACTTGAAAAGTTGCAAGCAGAGGTTGATCTGCTGTGTGAACAAATCAGTGGAGCCATAAAAACTTATGGAAAAGCATCACAAGAAATTAAGCATGCAAAGCTAGTTCATGAAGTTGCTGTGAATTATATGATGCGCTATCTTGATGCTGTAATTCAACTATCCTCTCAAGAAAAACAGTTTTCAGAGTTAGAAATAGAAGAACAAAAGGCTGTTGAGACTTGTTATAGGGGAGGAGAGTCCTTAAAGAAGATTTTGCAGCAAGATCTGATTCAACCTATTGGCTAGGAGAATTGAACCCCTATGGATGAGCAAATTGTACCCAACAGACCTCATGTTGAAATTGTTGAAATTCCACAGATTTCAGAGTACATTAATTTGGCTTTTCAACTTATACCAATAGCTGACAAAGCTTTAGATCTAGCGAAGCAGCTTGATGAAGAAAAGACAAATAGATTAGTGATTCGAGAAAATGCCGATATTCAGCGTAAAACAATCGAGCGTCGAATGGATCAGTTGGATGCTGAGTTAGAGGCAGATCTTGAAAATAATAAGAATTTTATTTCTGCTAGTATGAGAGCCTTTGAGAAAATGGTTGAAGCCGGACATATTGAGCAAGCCATGATTTTGCATGAGCGGGTTATTAGTAGACTCTCAGGTCGGGTAAGTGTTGCTGCTGATAAGTTCAATCAAAACAACCCTAATGGGCAAGTTAAGTTTTACACTACTTAGGAAAGCAACAATCTTAGTAGTTTTGCTGAGGATTCGATAGTTCTTTAAAGTAGAGGTTCTTTGTGGAAATTATAGGTGGGCTAATAGTCCTTGCCATTGGATTTTATATTTTGAAGAGTGCGATCAGCTTATTTAGTAGTCCTAAAGTAGGAGACTACTTTACTTGTTCTTCATGTGGAGCAAAGGTAAGGCATAGCTCTCGCACTACATCTGCTTGGAGGGGTGGGCTACGAAGCTCCGTTTGTGGTAATTGCCACAGTAATTGGCTTGAAGCTCAACGAAGAAGTTCCGGCTTTAATTTTGGGTGGTTAGGATGTTTAGCTGTTATAGCTTTGATAGCTATTGCTGTTATTGCTTTACTATAGTCTATGCTTCTGCAATACATACAGAATCTGTGGATATTTAGACGAATTCGACGCTTATATTTCCAACATTTTGCTCTTATATTATTTGTTTTTATAGTTATCTTCCTATGTATTGGATTGCTCACTTTTAAGGATCTCTTCTGGATTTCGTCTGTTATTTCTTTTGCCCTTGCCACATCAGCAGCACTTTATTACTTACTGTACTTTTCAAAATTTCAAAATCTTGTTGATTTCTATACAAGGAAAGAGTATTACTTTGACATATTCTCTTTCTGGAGTATTATCTTTTTTAATATTCTATTCATCTGCTGTCTAGCACTTTTGGGAATTATTATTGATGCCCTATCTAAGGGATCTCTTTTTGACAGTGCTTCTTATAAAGAAGCTGCCTTGCTCATGTTTCAAGCTGTTGTTGATGGGGGGACTTTCGGACTATTAGATGCATTCGGAATTGATTTTTGCAAGCTTCAGTCGAATACTTGTGATATTCGACCAGGAACTCTTGCAAGTATTTACACATATGCAGTTAGCCTAACTGTTGATGTTGCCTTCTGGGCATCTATAACAGCCGAACTAGTTGGGTGGATTGAAGCAAGACATGAGGTATCCAATCTTCTAAGCATTGACAAACTTGAGCCAGAAACTCTTAGTCCAGAAGAGATTAAGAGAAATCAAATAATATTGAAACGTATAAGTGAAGGAAAGATAGATATTACTCAACATGAAAGCAAGCTGGTTACTGTTCTGAAAGATAGCAGACTAAAAGAAGTTAGAAGTGTTTTCTTGTTTATCATGCAAAGTACTAAAAGTATGATAATTTTCAAGGCATGTCTGGAGTACTTTAAGAAAACTGGAGATAGAAGATTTAAGATTGTCTGTGAAAAAATTAAGCATTATGAGAAGCGGAAATTGATTGAGGAATTTGAATTTCGTCAAGTTAAGATTAAACCTTGGCGCGGTCGTGGGAAGAAGCCGAACACCTGATTGATTGTAGCGGGGTCATATGTGGAGAAGCCAGCTAGGGCCTGTCATCAGTTAGATAAACTGTAGACAGCAGAAATAAGAGGTAGACGATGCGACGCTATGCGCTGCGAGATGACCAGTGGGAGCAGATGGAGGACTTTTTGCCAGGGCGTGAAGGC
>JBNPEB010000075.1:0-8915 GCA_051117335.1 Elainellaceae cyanobacterium | reverse complement strand
AGGCTGACCGGCTTTAGTCGTTTCTTGGTTGGATGCAAAGCCTTGGCTCATGGGGACTCTCGGGGAGGGGCAGTGATGGGATGCCCTTAGCATGTCACAGACCCTTTTTTCTTGCGCTTACCCTGCAAGGAGTAAATAGGGATCTTGTTTATATATTCGGTTTGGATCGACAGAACTTACTGTTTTAGTTATTTCCCTGCGAAGTTCTAGCCAAATAGTTTTAGCAGGCTTATCTGAATCTTCAAATCTTTCAACAACTGAGTTAGCAAGGGTTTCTATCCGCATTTGCACATCGACGATCTTTTCTTCTTCCATGAAGAATCCTGATGATAGAATTTCAACTTCACGAATAGAAGCATTTGCGCGTAGCTCTTTTGCATTTTTAATGATTCGATCACTAGCTCCTCCTGCCATAAGCTTTCTTTCAAGATTGGTTGGTGTGGGTGTATTAAGGTCAATAATTCGCAACAGTAAAGGGTAAGTACCACTTATAAGTGAGCCGATAATATCAGTGATACTTTCTGCAGTCAGACGCTTAGAGTGTACTTTTCTTTGGATATCGTTTTCAGAATTATCTACATTTGAAAGATAACGATATAAAACACTATCCAAGCGATCACATGACATCGCTCGAAGAATTTCATCTGTAAGTTTTCCCTCTAAAGTTTCAATTTCAGAGGCTGTAGTATTTTCAGAAACTTGCCCCATTAAATGAATATTATGGGATTTAATATATGCTCTAGGAGGTTGATTGGGATGGACAGTAACACGTTCAATAAAGGTCTTGCACTCAGATTCATCAATACTAAGCTTTAATGATATTTTTTGTATGATTGAATCTGGGATCTCGTTTCGGGGTAGGGTTAAAACATTTAAGTCGTCTCTTGCAGATATAGACCCTTCGACAAACAGACTGTATCTTGCTTCCAAATGCGATGTTTCTGCAAATGCTCTGTATAAGCTTTTTAGGCCGTCTATAGCATCTGTAAGCTTCCATGTGCCTCGATCTGCATTTCGAGTTTTGACCTGAATGAAATGCCAATAGTCATCATATTCAACAACGATGTCTTCAAAGTGCTCCAAAATAACAGAGCGTATTTTTTCTCTGCGAGCGCATGACAAGCAAAAAGGCACAGCGAGTTGAGCTTGATAGCGAAATCGTTCAAGTGTATCCGTACCTGTATCATCAGGAGGTATTTGATTGAGAGGAGTATTCATCGCATATTGCTGTTGAAGCATCGACAAAGCTAGATATCTAATTGAGGAATATCTAAATCCATAGTGTCAAGAGTTAGCTATTTGAGGGTTTGATGGAGTTTGGTCACAGTCGGGGAAATCAGGTTGCACCCTCAACAGAGGGCTAAGCTGTATAACAAAACATTTATAGCGAATCGTCGGTAGACAGTGCTATGCGAGATGCATTTCGCAAGATGCGCCACTTTTTGATGACTACGCAGGGGATGAGTGAAGATGAAGCAATTTCCCTCATGTCGGTGGGGGTAGATTTTGGCATTACCCAAGTCGTTGATGGCAATTGGGGCGTGCATGGTGTCATTGACAAAGATGTATTAGCAGGCTCTGACGAACCCGTCATCTCTGACGAATCTGATGAATAAAATGGGCACGTAAAACGGGCGAGATCTGTGTGCAACTTATAAGTTTTTCGAACATTGCCCAGCTCGTCGAAAGTTGGTGATAATATTAACAGTCAAGCTAGGGGTGCCTGAAACCGTCAGGCTGAGAGAGTCCCTTAGAACCTGAGTCTGGTTAATACCAGCGGAGGGAAGCTGTTTATCTGAGGAACTTAATATGCGCGCCAATTGGATTGCGAAGCGTCGCGGACACAGCAATGTGTCACAAATGCATTATGCTCGGCAAGGAATCATCACCGAGGAGATGCAACACGTGGCTCAACGTGAAAATCTTCCGGCTGACCTCATTCGCGACGAAGTTGCCCGGGGTCGCATGATCATTCCGGCAAATATCAACCATCCAAATCTTGAACCCATGTGCATCGGGATTGCCTCTCGATGTAAGGTCAATGCCAATATCGGTGCATCTCCCAATTCATCAGGTCTCCAGGAAGAAGTCGATAAGCTGAAGCTCGCGGTGAAGTACGGTGCAGACACCGTCATGGATCTCTCGACCGGCGGCGGCGACTTAGATACAATTCGCACTGCTATTATCCAGGCATCCCCTGTTCCCATCGGGACGGTGCCAGTGTATCAAGCACTCGAAAGCGTGCATGGCAAGGTCGAAAATCTGACCCCTGACGATTTTCTCCACGTCATTGAGACGCATGCACAGCAAGGAGTCGACTATCAAACCATCCACGCTGGCATTTTGATGGAGCACTTGCCCCTCGTGCGGAATCGGATTACAGGCATCGTATCTCGCGGCGGCGGAATTCTTGCCCGTTGGATGTTGCACCACCACAAACAAAATCCTTTATACACCCACTTTCAAGACATCATCGAAATCTTTAAGCGCTATGATGTCTCATTTAGCTTAGGAGATTCCCTGCGTCCTGGATGTCTTCATGATGCGTCTGATGAGGCTCAACTGGCTGAGCTTAAAACCCTTGGGCAATTAACTCGTCGCGCGTGGGAGCATGATGTTCAGGTGATGGTGGAAGGACCAGGACATGTCCCGATGGATCAAATTGAGTTCAACGTTCGCAAGCAGATGGAAGAATGCTCTGAAGCTCCTTTCTATGTGCTAGGACCGTTGGTGACAGATATTGCTCCCGGATATGACCACATTACGTCTGCAATTGGGGCTGCAATGGCGGGTTGGTACGGCACTGCCATGCTGTGTTACGTCACTCCCAAAGAGCATCTGGGCTTGCCCGATGCCGAAGATGTCCGCAATGGGTTGATTGCTTATAAAATTGCCGCTCACGCCGCCGATGTGGCACGGCACCGCCCCAATGCGCGCGATCGCGACGATGAGTTATCTCACGCTCGCTATAACTTTGACTGGAATCGCCAGTTTGAGTTGTCCCTCGATCCCGATCGCGCCAGAGAATATCACGACGAAACCTTACCCGCTGATATTTACAAGACGGCAGAATTTTGCTCAATGTGCGGTCCCAAGTTTTGCCCCATGCAAACCAAAATGGATGACGAAGCCCTCACAGAGCTTGAGAAGTTTCTCGCCAAAGAGCCTGTCCAGCAAAATTAATATCGATTTTGGGTAAATCTATAGCCCTACGGGCTCGGATTTAAGATCCCCCGCTGTCGCTGCCCCGGAAAAGGGGGCTATCTACAGGTTGCTGAAGTCCCCCTTTTTCGGGATTTAGGGGGATCTATAAGAAGTTACGCTAAACACATACGGGGCGTACGCCCCTTGTTTTATCTTCGTAGGGACATTGCAATGCGATGTCCCCAATAGAGATATTGCAATGCGATGTCCCCAATAGAGATATTGCAATGCGATGTCCCCAATAGAGATATTGCAATGCGATGTCCCCATCAGACATTAAGACTATCAGCCCGTATTACGCATTCCGGCAGCGATGCCGTTAATCGTTAGCAACGCACCTCTGAGTAATTCACCCCGGCTATATCGAGAGCGAATAATACCCGATGCAGTACTGGTTTTGTGTTGTCTCAATCGTTTTAACAAAGAGACTTGCAACACCCCGAGCGGCACAATCGTACCATTGCGGAGCTGAACCGATCGCTGCAATTCCGGATCACCATCTAGCAGCTTTTGATGCCCCGAAATCGTCAGCACCAGGTCGCGCGTGAGATAGTATTCATGGGCGATTTGTTCAAATACTCGATCGAAGCGATCGCGATCGACATCCTGAGAAAGCTCGCGCACATAGTGATCGGCAATCTGAAGATCGACCTTAGAGAGCGTCATTTCGACTTTCGAGATCACCATTCTAAAGAAGGGCCACTTGTAGTAGAAATAGCGCAACAGCTTTAAATTTTCCTGTGGTTCTTCTTTTAGAAAATCATCCATCGCAGTGCCAACGCCGTACCACGACGGCAACAAAAATCGAGTTTGCGTCCAGCTAAAGACCCACGGAATCGCCCTCAAACCCGATAAATCCTTCTTGCCCCCTCCACGCCGCGCCGGACGAGAACTAATTTGTAGCTGACTAATTTCTTCAATGGGAGTCACCTGATGGAAAAAGTCGATAAAATCAGGCTGCTCATAGATGAGATTGCGATAATGGGCGCGCGATCGCACCGCGAGTTCTTCCATAATTTCGTGCCAGGGCTGAATATCATCAAACCCATTGCGAAGCAGACTTGCCTGCATGACCGCTGTCGTCACCGTCTCCAGATTGTAGAGCGCTAATTCAGGGAGATTGTACTTCGATGCCAACACTTCACCCTGCTCTGTGATTTTGATTCGCCCATCAATACTGCTTCCAGGCTGCGCCAAAATCGCCTCATAGGCTGGACCGCCCCCACGCCCTACCGATCCCCCCCGCCCATGAAAGATCCGTAACGAGATCCCATACGGCTCAGCCGTATGCTGTAATGCCTGCTGTGCCTTATGGATTTCCCAGTTGCTGCTCAAGAAGCCTGAGTCCTTATTACTATCCGAATAGCCCAGCATAATTTCTTGCAAATCCGGCAAAATCGGAGAGTCAGATGTGCCATCTGCGCCCTTAGAGCCTCCTGCCAAGAAGTTGCGATAGAGGGGCAGGTCAAACAAGCGCTTCATCACCGATGGGGCACGTCGCAAATCTTCCACCGTTTCAAACAGCGGCACGACCTGCAAACTTCCAGATCCTGTTGCTGGATCATAAAGCCCCGCCTCTTTTGCCAGCAGCAATACCTCTAATAAATCACTGACGCTATGACTCATGCTAATGATATACGTCTGGCAAATGTCAGGACCAAACTCTTGGTGGAGTTTGCGCACCATGCGATACGTTTTGATGGTTTCGTTCGCTTTTTCTGAAAGCGGCAATTCGTTTGGAACGAGCGGTCGGCGGGTTTGCAATTCCGACACTAGCCAATCTATCCGTTCTTCCTCCGAAAGCTCATTGTAAGACGTTGGCAAAATTTGGAGATATTCGATGAGCTCATGGAGCGTATCAGAATGGCGAGAGCTTTCTTGTCGGATATCGAGATGAGCCAGGTTAAATCCATAGATTTCGGCCTGACAAATCAAATTATCTAAATCCTGACAGTTCAAGCCTGTTTCAGCCAGATTGCGCTGAATGAGACGCAACTCGGCTAAAAAGTCAGCCCCCGATCGATAGATCAACATAGGATTGACTTCAACGGTTTGCTCCTGAAAACAGTCTCCGTTGTAGAGCTGAAGGCTCCTTTCCAAAGTATTTTGCAGCCGTTTTTTGATATAGGACAGCTTTAAGCGATAGGGTTCTTGTCGATATCGAATCGCCAGATCTTCATACACATCAGGAATGTGAGTCTGATCTTGCTCTAATGATTCCAATAAATCGGGGAGCACATCACTCCAATGGAGAGAGAGACTCAAAAGGCCGATGAGCTGGTCAACCGAGCGGATATACTTGTTTAGCACCAGATTGCGCTGGTAGCAGGCCGTTTTCCAGGTCACTTGGGGCGTAACAGACGGGTTGCCATCCCGGTCTGATCCTACCCATGATCCAAATTTGCAGAATTTATAGCTGGGCGGGCGCAATGCCGGAAACGTCCCCTTCAATGCTCGACGGAAGCGCTGATAAAGAAACGGAATGGCTTCAAACAGCACTTCTTCAAAATAGTGCAGCGTATAGTCGACTTCATCTAAGACAGTTGGCTTAAACTGGTGTAGCTCATCCGTCCTCCACCACAGTCGAATTTCTTCGGTGAGTTGATTTCTGAGAGCGTCTGCTTCCCACGATTCAGACCAATCGACTGATTCTACTCCTTCTTCAGCGCGATCAAGCTGACGCAGAATACGAGCAATGCGACGCTGCTTGCCGCGGATGGTATGCCGCACAATCTCAGTAGGGTGAGCAGTAAAGACGAGTCGAATATCGAGTTTATCGATCAGGTTTTGGATATGCTGGGGCGGAACGTTGAGTCGTCGCAGCTTAGGAAACAGCCCTTGAAACGTGCGAGATCCTCGCCGGGAAGACAGCCCTTCTTGAAAACTACGCTCTAGCAAATCCGCCTGGATGCCGCCTTGGGCTTCGGCATCCAGATAGGGGGGGACAGAATCAAAGGAGAAAAAGGAACGAACCTGCCGCCCTTCATCATCGGATGCGTTTTCATAAGCCGCACGATATTGTTGCTGTTGTCCTCGCTGTTCGTAGTGTTGCTCAACGATGTTAATCAGTTGAAAATATAACGCAAAGGCACGAGTGACTCGAATCGCATCATTTAGGTCAAGACTTTCGACGACCTCCAACACATCGGAGCGAATTGCTTCAGCCGCTTGTCCTTCAGGAGAACACATATCTCGCAACTGTTGTAGCAGTTCGACAAACTGCTGTCCGCATTCTTGCAGGAGAACAGCTCTCCACAGGTCTTCCACAATTTTGAGCCGATGACGGAGGAACAAATCGCTTACAGAAGGCGACGTAATTCCTGATTGATCATCTCGGGGTTGTATGAGTGCGCCAGAGCGAAACGCATCATCAGAGGAGTGGAGAGTTGAACTCATAGCTGATCCTGTTTAACTGATTCGATTGTGGTTGAGATTCTATTTATTGAGACAATATACAGCGGCGAAATCACCGTAGAATCAGACTGTTTGTAGTTGAGCATCTGATTCCTACCGATCAGAATTTAAATCTGATGTCTGGTGTGACACATTGAGAATAGGAAGGCGATCGCCCCGAAAGATCTCTTCGCTCGCCTGTCCAAAATCACACAATAACTCCGTTAGCACTTTACCTCCCAGGATGCCAAGGAGCAATGGGGCAGTCGCAACGCTAATCAATATGTCTGAAGAAACTCTGAAATCTAGCATGTCAGCTCCACATAAATTCGCAACGTTTTGCCGCAGGGAGGTCAGTTGCCTACTGAGCATCAAAGCACTGATTGGAACGTAAGAAGAAACCTATCGATAATGGCACCCCCATCCCTTAAAAACGCGACGAAGGAGCCATCGATCCAAAATTGTACTGATATTGTACTCTATGTGATGATTTCTCCCTAGCACTAGGAAAGACTTAAACCAATAATCTCACCTTCATTGAGAAGTATGGTATGTCGCATCACCACAATTTGTTGCACAGCAAACAACACTATGAAATCGTTTGATTGATCTGCTAGGTTACACTCGCTGAGTATCGATATAGCCTTGAATTGCTTCTGGATCAAACTGACGCAGAATACGATTGGCTTTGTTGGTTAGATTTGGCGGACCATTAACCACAATCACATATTTGCCATCTTTGAGGTGTTCCCGATAGGAAGGGGACTCTCGATCGCCCAAACCGATACTGATGCCTCCGCCAACAAACAAGCTGCCCATTGCACCGCCAATTGCCCCCAAGATTCCGCCGATGATTTGGTTGCCGAGCGTGCCTGCCCACGAAAATAGCTGGAACTGAGTGGAGAGGTTAAAGGCAACTCCGCCCAAAAAACCGAATGGCACGAGCCAGTATGCCATCCATCGGGCCCGTTTTCGAGCTTGGATGCTGGGATCGACAATGCTTAAGGCATCGGCAGACTCGTATCCATCTCCCACGAGACTAACCCGTTCTGCCGGGAATTTTTCACGTTCAAGGGCAGAATAGACCTCTTCTGCCTGAATTCGATCCGACAACACGGCAATTACGTAGTTCATAGGCCAAATTTGCGTAATGTTGACGACTCAATTCGAGATTTACTCTCATTATGAAGGGTTATGGGCCTAGATGTTGCCATGCCAATTTTGCAGCTCCCACAATTCCTGCCTGACTGCCCAAAGCTGCGGGCAATAGCTGCAAATTAGAGCGAGATGATGGCAATACCCGCTGTTCAATTTCCGCCCAGGCTGCCGGAACGAAAAACTCTGCGCTGGCACTGATCCCTCCACCCAAAATGATCGCTTCCGGAGTCAACACATAGATAAGACTTGCCAAGCCTGCTCCTAAGTCACGCCCGTATTCGACCCAGCAGGCGATCGCACTGGGATCGCCTGCCTGAGCTCTGTTACCGAGTTCTCCAGGGTCAAGCCCAGTGCGCCGACGAATGGCTTGTACGGAAGCATGCTGCTCTAGCGACCCTCGATTGCCGCTGTTGCAAGCAGGTCCATTCGGGTTAAGGGTAATCAGCCCAAGTTCTCCTGCTGTGCCATCTCGCCCCACAAACAGCCTGCCATCTAAAATGACGGCTCCGCCGACTCCTGTTCCTAGGGTAAGCATGATGAGATCTTGAAAGGGCTGCCCTGCCCCCAACCAATATTCACCCAGCCCTGCACAGTTGGCGTCATTTGCAATAATGGTGGGTTTCCCCGTCTTTTTTTCTAGCCAGTCGGCAATGGGCACGTTAGTCCAACCCAGCAAATTGATGGCGACTCTAGCAATCCGCCCTGCTGAATCGGTAGGGCCGGGAGTGCCGACTCCAATGGCAAGGCTATCGGATGCTGGGTCTAATTGGGCGATCGCCTCTGCCATTGCCTCTAGCACCACCTCAGGATACGACGGTTGTGGCGTTGAGACGGTTAACGACTTAAGACAATGACCTGTTTGGTCAAATCGACCCAGCTTGATTGCCGATCCGCCTAAATCAATCCCGATGACCTGCCGAGTATTTTCTGCTTCTATGTCCACGCCAAACCAGAGAGTATCAATGCGCGCCCGTCAATTATACGGGTAAACGTCGATCACCATGCAGATCGATACAAGGTCGAGAGTTAAATCATTGGGTGGTGCTACACAGGTAATGATGCATTGTAGTGGTGGATGAAGTTCCACAGTAATCCGATGTGATTACGCAGAGTTTTCGAGAAGGCTAAGTTCCGCCGCACAAACCGGGAGATTCGCTGAC
>JBNPEB010000064.1:0-42486 GCA_051117335.1 Elainellaceae cyanobacterium | reverse complement strand
TTGTTCCGAGTTCTCAGAGGCAATGGATAGAAGCGGTGAGCCGCGCTTACGGTCGGACTATGATGAAAATCATCATGAACTAGGGGACGTGGGTCTACCGCTCCTACCTCTAAACATACAAGGGGACGGAAACGGCACTCGGTCGGGTCCGCCTCCTTCGCGCCGCGCGCCGCCCAGGTTTCATCTCACTTCCCCCGCAAGGGGACGGAAACTTTGGAAGAAAGAAGAGAGAAGACGGAAAACGGAGGAAAGTGATAGAGAAACTATTTCGGTGGGCGATCGTTCTTTTCACTCTTCCGTCTTCGCTCTTCCAAACTGGGGACGGAAACTTTAGAAGAGAGAAAATAGAAGGCGGAAGACGGAGGAAAAGCAGTCATAGATTATTTGTATGAAGCGATCGCTCTTTTCACTTTTCCGTTTTCGCTCTTCCGTCTTCCAGAAAAACGGAGGAAAGTGATAGAGAAACTGTTTCGGTGGGTGATCGCTCATTGAGGTGGGTATCAAAGGCGATCGCCCCTTTCTAAATCCAGCCTTTTTTCATCCTTCTGCTTTCTGATTTTTGCTTTCAAGAGGCGATCGCTGGCATTACCAATCCGATCGCTGAATAAAGTGTTCATCTAACCAAACCCGCACGTCGTGTTCAGACGAAAATTGATAGAACCGTCGCGTCATCGGGTCGTAGATGCTCCACCAGGTATTGCCGTGTCGATCTGTTTTTTGCCAAATGCGAGGTTGGGCATCCAGGATGATTAGCGCTTCAAGACGATTGATCCCATAACTCCACCACGAGCTTAATGCAGCCAACCACCGGTGCCACAATCTAGTTGATTTCTCCTCATCAGGCGGAATTAATTCGAGTGCTTGATAGTCGAGCCACTGCTGATGTGTTTTCATGAGTGAACCTTATTGAACCGTTGATCTTGAGCATACGGGAGTAATAGGTCATAATCAGTCCTAATAAAACTCGAATTAAAAAATATAGGCGGGTTGGGCAATGCATCATCCAGCAAGTCGTATTTTGACGGTGTTAGAACTGTTGCAATCTCATGCTCAAATGAGCGGCGGAGAATTAGCCGAGCGATTGGACGTCGATCGGCGCACCGTGCGACGCTACCTTGCTCAGCTTCAAGAGTTGGGGATTCCAGTTGAGGCAGAACGAGGGCGCTATGGTGCCTATCGATTGCTTCCTGGCTATAAGCTTCCACCGCTGATGTTTTCTAACGATGAGGCGATCGCCCTCACCTTAGGATTACTGGTTGCGCGGCAGCTCAAGCTAGAGGGAGTAAATTTAGCGATTGAGGGAGCGCTGTCCAAGATTTTGCGCGTCATGCCTTCGTTGCTTCGAGATCAAGCCCACGCCATTCAAAATACGTTAGTGATGGAGGAACTCTTTTCTGATAGCCCTCCGGTTGCTCAGAAGGTCGTTGCTACTCTCAGTCGGGCAATTGAGCAACAGCGACAGATCCAACTACTTTATCGAGCCTATAACGGCACAGATTCTGAACGCACCTTTGATCCCTACGGATTGGTTGTGCAAAATGGGCACTGGTATAGCACAGGCTATTGCCATCTTCGCCAAGATTTACGCACCTTTCGGCTCGATCGCATTGTCAATATACAGGTGCTAGAGTCGTCGTTTACCCGCCCGACTGATTTTGATCCCCTGGCGTCAATCAAGCGATCGCTCGCCCAAGTTCCTCGTCAACATCGAATTAACATACGCTTCAGCGCAACCGTCGAAGAGATTCAGCCTAGGTTGCCTGTCACGTTAGGAATCTTAACTACCACTGAAGACGGGATTGTCTTACAAGGATATGTCGAAAGCGTGCGATGGCTGGCTCTGTTGCTGCTTGAGTTAGATACTCCGATGACGATTTGCGAACCGACTGAGTTGCGTGATGAGTTTCAGCACATGCAGCAGCAGATCGAACAGATTTTGAGCGCGCCTATGACATAAACAAAGGGGCGATCGCCACTTCTTCCAATGATCCCCATCCCTATGCGGACTCTATATTATGTGCAAAAAACCTATGGAACGATGACATGAACGACCCCAAACGGTACTGCAAAAGACATTTGAAGTCGCTAAATCAGAAAAAATACTAATGCTTAGGAAACTTGTAAAATTTGGGAAAGACTAAGGTATCAATGACCTAATGGTACAGCCTGACGCCCTCACGTTAGGACGCTGAACGTGTGTGGCTCTTGCGCGGCGCGCAAGAGCCACACACAAACCTAAGCCCGTAGGGCTATAAGTGATTGCCGAAATCCCTCACGACCCATTTAAGATTGCTATATTTCATGTGAAGTTAAACAAATAACCTACAGACCATAATGGGAATTGACTATGACTACGATCGCTGAACGTTATACCAAACTCTGCCGCGCCTACACTCAACTCGCTGAGCGCTTTCAAAAACTCGATGTTGAATACATGACCCTAAAAAGCAAGTTACCTGAAGTGCTCCAAGCGGTGCGGTCTTACAAACAAACGATTGCAACCTTAAAGCAAGAAAAAGCCAGTGTTGAATCAGAGCTTCAGACCGTCAAGGCAAAATATGAGCAGCTCAAGCCATTTGAAGATCTCCTCACCCCTGAATTTGAGGCCGAGCTGTTAGAAGCTGAAGAGCAAGCATCGCTGGTGGAGCAAACGATTCAAGAAATGTTAGATAATCCAGATCCTGATTTAAACGATATCGACAAGCAGCTGTTGCTCGAATTTCAAAATGACACGGACGAGTTTTTAAGCAAGGAATCAAACGGCTATTATCCGACACCCGATTCATCATCGATGACCGCGACTGAGCAACCTGCACCGACCCCCTAAAGCAATCAGGGTTTAGGGACACCGAATGGCCGTGTCCCTATTTTTATGCTGTGACATATTGGCAGTTATAGTCTGACGCTCTCGCGTTAGAACGCCAAACGTGTGTAGAACCCTCTAGGCGCGAGAGTTCTACACGCAAACCTGAGCCCGTAGGGCTTTATAGCCCCCCTGTTGGGATTTATTGGGATTTATTGGGGTTTATTGGGGTGTTGACGGGGTACGACCTATTCAACCGATAAAATGTGATGAATTTTACTCTTTCAGATTTAGCGGGTGATACGTTAGGGGCTGTAAATAAATAGAGCGTTAGCCAGATAGCCTACGACTCCGGATGAAATCCAACGCTGGGGACGCTATCTGGCGTGCAACCGCACAAAGAACAGTGGCGGTTGCTATACCATCAGGGCTAGCACAAAATTGGCTCGCCCATGGCTCCTTTCAAAAGGATGATAGATTGTGACAATCGGGATAGGTGCATTTGGATCTCAAGCCGGACTTGCCGTGTTCAGGGCGCTACAGGCTGCTGAAGCGGTCGGACGAGGCGCGATTGGCGGGTTTGCCGTTTATGCGGCCCTATCTCAACATGGAACCGTATATCGCTACGAAACCCAGCGCGGCGGGAGTCGAACCCTATTTATTGATGGAGAACAGACTGGAGTTGAACCTCCTGAGCCCGTTGCACAGGCGATCGCCGCTGCGGTGATTTCCAGTGGTCCCGATCGCCCCGTTCCCCTTGATCAATTCTTATCGGCTGATGCCAAAGGAGGGCTTGTCAGCGGACATCGGCTTCCCAACAGCATCGGCGTTGATGGACAGTCTCTCAACTCTCAAGTTCTAAATGATTTGATCGAGGGTAAGCCTGCTCATATTGCCGTTAAGACTGTATTAGAGCGGAATCCTCAGGCTGATGCAGGGCTGATTGCAGTAGACCTAGCGGGTCATGTCTATGCGCAAAACTCCGAGCGGGTTCAAAGGCGTCCTGACTTAGGACACGCATTTTACGAAGATGGAATGTCAGGCGCTCGAGTATCGGTGTTGCACAATGCCATTCGTCCCTATTCATCCTTGGCGTCACTAGTGGCAGAGATTGCCCTCGATGAGATGACAGCATCCCCAACCGCAACCGGATGGATCACCATTCCTGTCGGCATTTCAGTGACGACGGGAGACGAGGATGCAATCATCGTGGATGAAAACGGAATTGCTAGACAAATTGTGACAACAGACTCTCGATTTACCCACGGAGAACAAATTGGAGCAGCGATTTACTTGCACAGCGTCATTCGCCAAACCGATGGTCAAATATTCGGGAAAACGCTGTTTGAACCCATGTGTACCGTTAAACACGGGCAACTTGTTGATATGAGTGGTCAATCTACCATTCGCATGAACTATCAGGAGGATGATAGATGAGCAGAGTTATTATCGTTTGATTTGCGAGCAAACCGGCATTCAGATTCCAAACCAGTTGCAGTAAGACGGTCGTAAAGCAAAGGCATAGATGGACACTCCTTCAACTAATACTGCCGATATCGTGATTCGCAATGGGACAATTATTGATGGCACAGGTGCTCATCGGGTTCAAGCAGACCTTGCAGTTACGGGCGATCGCCTCTCAGCCGTGGGTGACGTGTCTCATTACAGGGCTGCTCACACCATCGATGCGACCGGGCTCACCATCACTCCGGGGTTTATCGACGCTCACACCCACGACGACCGCGCGTTGCTATCCTCACCAGAGATGCGCCCCAAAGTGAGCCAGGGTGTGACGACTGTGATTACGGGCAACTGTGGGGTCAGTCTTGCTCCATTAGTTGTCACAGATCGTCCTCCTCCCCCGCTCGACTTGTTGGGCGATCGCCACTGGTATCGATTTGCAACCTTCGGCGACTACGTTGCGGCTGTGGAAGCCCACCCCCCCGCAGTTAATGCGGCGATGTTAGTGGGGCATTCGACGCTGCGAGTCGGGGTGATGAGTGAGGTGAATCGTCCCGCGAATCATGCTGAAATTGACCAGATGCGATCGCTCTTGCAAGGCGCACTCGACAGCGGAGCGATTGGCTTTTCAACGGGGTTATTTTACCCAACGAATCGAGCCGCCCCCAAAGAAGAAGTTATTGCCCTGGTAGAATTGCTAGCATCGGCAGGCGGCATCTACACCACCCACATGCGGGATGAGGCAGACGACGTAGAAGCATCGCTCCGGGAAGCCTTTGAAACCGCTCAGGCTGCGGGGGTTCCTGTGGTGATTTCTCATCATAAGTGTGCAGGGCGACGCAATTGGGGACGCAGCCCCATCACACTATCCTTGATCGAGCAGGCACGCCAACACCACCCGATCGGGCTTGATGTCTATCCGTATACGGCAAGCTCGACGGTGCTCATGCCAGACTTGATGGATGAGCACATTCGCATTATTGTCACCTGGTCAGAGTCTGAACCGTCCATGGCCGGTCTCGATCTGTCTGATATTGCCCGTGAATGGAACTGTTCCTTGGCAGAGGCCGCACAGCGGCTCCAGCCTGCCGGAGCCGTCTACTTTCAGATGGATGAAGCCGACGTGCAGCGCATCTTGGCGTATCCTCACAGTATGATTGGCTCGGATGGGCTACCCCACGACCAATTTCCCCATCCTCGACTGTGGGGTACGTTTCCTAGAGTCTTGGGGCACTATGCGCGGGACGTAGGGCTATTGACGCTTGAAGATGCGGTCTATCGCATGACTGGCCTACCCGCTATGCAGTTTCACCTGCGCGATCGCGGCGTGATTAGGGTGGGTAACTATGCCGATTTGGTGATATTTGATGCGAATCAAATTGGCGATCGCGCCACGTTCGAGCATCCCACTCAGCCTGCATCGGGCATCCAAACGGTGTGGGTGAATGGGCAGATCGTGTGGGAAGCAGGACACATGACCAATGCACGTCCGGGACGGGTACTTCACCGCCTTCACCCATCAGCTCGGACGAAATGACAAGCATTAATCCTAGCCGGGTGTCTTAATTTTTCTTAAAATAAAGGTACATAGTAACCTTAAATGTCCTATCGATGGACATTTGGAATAGTTTCATATTCGTATCAACATGACATTATCTAACACTCAATCCAACGATGCTCAACATCAAACAGGGAGCCAAACGGCATCATCCCCGCCTTGGCAAATTAAACTCCTCTATGATGGCGAGTGTCCATTATGTTTGCGAGAAGTAGAGTTTCTTAAAACAAAAGACGCGGAACAAGGACGAATTGCATTTGTAGACATTGCAGATGAGAATTATGACCCTGAGCAGCATGGGGGAGTTGATTTTGAAACAGCGATGGGGAGAATCCATGCAGTTCGGCCTGATGGCACAGTGATTACTGACCTTGAAGTATTTCGGCAAGTTTATGAAATACTAGGCATGGGATGGATCTATGCACCGACCCGCTTACCGATTCTACGACCCATTGCTAATGCAATCTACGGTATTTGGGCAAAATGGCGACTCGCCCTAACCGGACGACCTGATCTAGCAACCCTCATCGCAGAACGTCAGAATCGTGTTGGCCGTGACAGCCCCGATCGGTGCAAATAATCGCTCCCCTGCTCTATAGCAATGTGCGCGTCAAGTGAACAGGCCCATGCGATCGCCCAATCTTCCAGCTAATTGCACAAACTATGACTCGCTGCGAATAAATGTGCTAGTTTCTCAGGCGATCGCCCTTACCCCCCTTAAACAAATGCGCTACAGACGTTAGAAGATTAGGGCTAAACCGCTCTTTGTCGAAGCCAAGGCGCTAGTGCCGACCCCGCCGCTTGTTCTGCCTGTTTTTGATGATTTTTTTCCGCTTACGTTTCTCTAACGGAGTCTCAAAGAAACGATTCTTTTTGATGTCTGGAAAAATTCCGGCACGAGATACTTTTCGCTTAAACCTCCTAAGTGCCGATTCAATCCCTTCGTTTTCCCCAAGGATAACTTGGGCCATATGCTACTCTCCTTTTACGCACAACACAAAAGGGGCAGACTACTTGCCTGCCCCAAACGCTTAAGAGCTACAACAATATAGGATCTGAACTGTGGTTAACAGATCAATACTAGCTATAGCGAGAGAACTGCTGTCGCTGCTCTCCCCAACGCCCCCCTCCAGACGAACGCTTTTGTTCGCGGGGGCGGGCTTTATTAACTTTCAGGTCACGACCCATCCATTCAGCACCATCGAGATCTTCGATTGCTGCTGTTTCTTGATCTTCAGTTTCCATATCAACAAAGGCAAACCCGCGTGGGCGACCCGTTTCACGATCTGTTGGTAGACTGATGCGGTTGACCTTACCGTATTCTTGAAAAACCTGCGTAAGATTGTCCTGAGTGACATCGTAAGACAAATTACCTACGTAAATGGACATTGGACACCTCCAATAGAAAATGTAGAGAGTCAGATCGGAGATGTGCCTGCAAACGAAAACTGAAACAAGCGTACTCTGCCGAAAACCAACCGAACTTACCTTAGCATTTTTTAGAAGAGGTGTGCTCTAAAACCATATTATTATTACTGCTTGTAACAAGGCCGTTGAGCATCCGGCAGCATAACGATTGCAGACACCCTATCAAATTGACCTACGCCGACTTTGCTATGTATAAGCGTGACTTACAGCCGCCAGTGTTTTAAGTTTTGTCTATTGGAGGCTAATGTAATGACGCAACCCTCAGCAATCTGCTTCAATGATCTGCTTCAATCTTCAGATGATGCTCAGATGATGCAACGACTCTACTGAGGGATGCGAACCTAAAACACTCTATCTAGAGCACCCCAACCATAATCATTCCAATTGAAAGTGATCCGGCTGGAAGTACTATTTTGAGATTGCTACTATTGAGCGTACTACTGTGAGTGCATTAGTCTTGGAAGAAATCTTTGACTTTATTGACAAAGCTTTCGGTCGTATCTTCAACTTCATCACTCGCTTCTTCCGCCGCAGCCTTTGCTTCACCAACACTCTGCTTCAGCTTACCTTGGACTTGATTAGCAGCTCCTTCCATCTGCCCAGTTACCTTTCCAACTTCTCTCTGAATTGCTCCTTTGGCTTTTTGTGCTTCACCTTGAACCTGGTTGGCGGTGCCTCTAGCCTGTCCGGTTGCTTTACCGACTTCTTGTTGAGCCTTTCCAAGTGCCTCTTCTGCTTTTCCTTGAACCTGTTCACTCAATCCAGTTTGAGCAACTAGAAATTGAGGCTGATGGTCAATGTTTCCGGCGATCGCCAAAGCATTCCCTTGAAACGGGATACCTGGTAATCCCAATGCCAACAAAATTAGGCACGTGATCGAAACCAAGCACCAATCCGATAATCGTTTTACTATGTCGCGTTTCATCGTGAGAAACCTATGCTAAATGAAATCAGGTCATCTGCAACCATACGGTGAATACGCAAGGATATGAATCAATCTAGAGACTGAAATTTGCGATGCCACTACCCAATAAAAAACGCGCAATTACTTGGGATCAGCTGGATCAGCTTCGATTTCAGAAATTAATGTATTGAATGTTTCTTTGAAATCGTCCCAAATTATTTCAAATCCTGCTTGGAGATTGTCCCATGTGCTTTCACTAGCTTCTTGAAGTTCTTCCAACTTCTCTCGCAGAACTTTCTGCTTGCCGTTTAAAAGCTCTAACCGATAATAGTGCTGAACTTTTGCATCCTTGTCGGTTGGTACTGGTTTTGAGTTGAGTACTTCAGCTTTTTCGATCAGCGACTCTAACTGAGCCTGAATCCTATGCTGATATGCTTCTCGCTGTTCCGAATCTGCCATAACCTTCTACCTAACTGCTCTCCTATCCAAAATCAAAAAAATATACGGCTCTAAAGCTCATCTTTGATAGCCTTGGAGCCTAACACAGGTCTTAAAGTCTCTGATCTGACTGTGGCCGATCGAACTGAGTGAAAAGAACTCAAATTTAGAACCCTATGATCTGAGTGCTGGCTCACCAATTCGATGACTCATCCTTCTTTATCATAGCGATTTTGCTCTACTCAAACAGCGTCAGAATAAGGCAAAAAATTTTTAGCGCTTCGCGCAAGAGAGAGAAAAAGGAAAGAAGGGTAGAGGGCAAAAGCGCTAAAGCACAAAGGGCTAAAGAGTCCTCGCGGCACACCACACAACACGAAAACCGACAACGTTGAGCCTATAGTCTGCATCGTCCCAGTTACGGTCCGCAGAGCGGCAATTTCTTGGGGCGTTGACCCAGGAACCGCCCCGTAGTAGCTTCTGAGACTCATCACCACCTTTAATCCAGGCACTTCCGTCCACAAGGGCGCCTTGATAATTCTCATGCCAGTAATCCAGACACCATTCCCAGACATTGCCATGCATATCAAATAGTCCAAAGGCATTTGCTGGGAACTGTCCAACAACCGTCGTTTCTTCCCGGAATATCCCTTTTGGCCCACTGCCATAGTTTCCTGGATAGGTTGTGCCTTGGAAGTCCCAATCAGTTCCCCGATAGTTTGCTAGATCAGTGATGATTGTCTCCCCGAAGTAGAATGGGGTTTCAGTTCCAGCACGGCAGGCATATTCCCATTCGGCTTCGCTGGGTAAGCGATACGCTTTTTGAGCATGTCGTGAGAGACGCTGGCAAAACTCAACGGCTTCATGCCAAGATACATTTTCAACCGGACGATTCGCCCCCTTGAAATTAGATGGAGCTGGATCAAGGTCAATATTCACTTTGGGAAAGCCTGCTACAATACGCCACTGAATCTGCCTGACTGGAAACTTGCCCATGAAAAAGGATGGCACTGTGACCCAATGCTGAGGTTTTTCATATTTAAGTCCTTCATTCTCAGGGGACCCCATAAGAAACTTGCCGCCTGGAATCTGAACCATGTCCATGCAGACGCTGTCGCTCAATATCTCGGTAAAGTATTGAGCCTGTTTCTGCTCACGGGAAATCTCCTGTCCCTGGGTATTGACAATTACGACATCAAAGTCAAAGGTTTCGAGTTTCGGAGATGGTGATGCAGATACATTTCCTTCTGCCACCTCGCTCACAGAGATTGTTTCTGCGGTGTTAGGCGATCGCCCCGTCGAAGTTTCTGTAATGGATGTCGAAGCAACTGAGCTAGTCTCCATTCCCTGCATTTGCTGGCGAACTCTGAATAATGAATCCAGGATTTCATTATCCAAACCTCGTGCTGCCACATTTGCCCGCAAAAACATCTGCTCAGCCAGTTGCAGCTTGCCCTTAAACGCCAATTGGAAGCCTTTAGCTTTCATCAAATCAATATCAGCCTGTCGAGCAAACTGCGGCATCAAGATAAAGTGCTGCTTTTCAATCGGGTCAACGCCGATGCGGGGAGTTTGTGTGGGTTTCCCATAGCGGTGACACAGTTCAGGAACGCGCTGCTTTAGATAAGTTCCCAAACGTTCAACGGTGGCGCAACTGCGTTCTCCCGGCAGTTCCAACGCCTCTAAAAGAGCATAGGTAAATACGCCTTGTTCTAGCTCTTTAATTTCCCAAGCTTTTTCGGTGGGGTTACAAGACGAAATCGTAATTACCCCGTTCTGCTCAGTCGGATCAATGCCTCGTCCACTTCGACTGCCTTCGCTACGACAGGCGTCTAGCAACATAATCACCGTGCCAGCGCCGCTACGGGTGAGCCATTCGCGTACCTTATTCACCTGCAATCCCACAATCTCTTTTGTGCCTCTAGAATTACCATCTCTCGGCATCAGGTAATCTTTGTCAGCATGGCGTTCTCCATGTCCCGCGAAGAAGAACCAGCAATTGTCTCCGGCACTCAATACGCCTGGTTTAAACCGATCTTCTAAGAAAGTAACTAAATTGCCATAGGTCGGGTCAGACGGAATATGGATGCCATTCGGCAGCGCAATCGGCGGAGAATCATCCGTAAATAGATACACCTGATCAAAGCGCATCTTTTCAAAGAAGGCTTTAACTGTTTTTGCATCGTGTCTGGCATAGCGGAGCGGCGTGAAATTGAGCGGATTATAGTCATTGATGCCGATCACCACAGCCCAATTCTTTGCCATCGTTATTCACCCGGTTTTGCTGCTGCTGCTCGTTTAAACTTCAATGTCAGAGCACCCTTACCGCCCACTTTTGTGCCTGATCCTAACAGGCTCAACTGTCCTTCGCCATTGACTTCTACTGACAGCTCAATTTCATCTAACTCCATACCGCCGATATCTTGAGCTTTGGCTTGCGCCTGCTTTAGCACTCGCCCCATCGTATCCAAGAAATCAGCCATTCCCTGCTCTAGCTTTTCGACTGGAACGGGAATGCCAGGTCGCTTACCAGAGGGTATAGTCGGCACATCGTCTTCAAACGGACTCCGAGGCGTGTCACCGCCGCGATCGCCCGTTGGCACCGCATCCGTCACTATCCAAATATATTGATCTGCCATCGCCCGCGTTATGGTTTATGGTGATATTTTTTATATTCGTCAAGTTTAAATCTAGGTATCAGATTCGTCGAGTTTGCTTAGTCGAGCTGAAATGAATGGGGCGATCGCCCATCTAGTCTACAAAAATCCGTGCCGTTTCGTTAAATTTTGCGCTGCAATGGCATATTCGTATGCCGCGTTGTTAAAACAGCGCCAAACATAGTATGTTCAGGTGCCACTTTGTTAAAACAGCGCCAAACATGGCATATTCGTGTGCCAATTTATTAAAACAGCGACAAACATGGCATGTTCGGGTGCCGCTTCGTCAATACGATGCTCCACAATGAGAATGGGTATCTAGAGGATCAAACTAAGATCCAAAATTAATCCTGGCAAGACTTCTTCCCCAGATAAACTACGCGGTGAATCGAGAATCACGACGGCTTGACTCAATCGATAAATTTCTACCTTCTGATTTTGAGGATCAATTAACCATCCTGACGCTTTGGCGTAGCCATGCCTGAAAGGCTATACGGCACCCTACTTCTGCCTACGGTCACGTCGATAACACATCTTTAATTGCTGCTTCGACAAAGGCAGTGTCTACAGGATTGCGATCGGGGCCGCCCGCGCAATGTCCCCAATTAGACGGAATCACGCGCAGCTCAGCATTGGGCATGTGCGTGACTTCGATTTCGCTATCTTCGGGTGGAAAGTAGAGATCGGTGGCAGCAGGCATCACGATCGCCCGTGCTCGAATTGACTGTAATGCCGCTTGAAAATCTCCCTTGTATAGCGGATTATCGCTAATATCGGCGTGTTGCCAGCTCCACAACATTGCCAACAAATCATTGGCATCCCAGGTGAGATGATCGTCTTCCCAAAATCTCAGTAATGCTTCCGCAGAATCAAATCCTAGCTGTTGATAGAGCCCGTCGCGGAAAAACGCTTGCGAATATGCCCAGCCTGCATAGACTCGTCCAAAGGCTTTCAATCCTTGAGTTGGAGCGGTTTGATAATGCCCATCTTGATACTGAGCATCTGTGGTGAGCGCAGCTTTCACCCCTTCCAAAAACACCCAATTGTGAACCGATGTTTTGGCAGACCCACACCACGGCACTATCCGTTCAACCTGATCAGGATAGATAGCTGCCCAATGAAAGGTTTGCTGGGCTCCCATTGACCACCCTGCAACTAAAGAAATGTGATGAATGCCAAACACATCACTGAGTAGTTGATGTTGATAGATTACATTGTCGTAGAGTGTAATCGTGGGAAAGTTGCCGCCCCCGTGTGGCGCAGGCGTATTGCTCGGAGATGACGATACGCCGTTGCCAAACATATTGACAACGATGATGAAGTATTTGTCTGGATCAAGTGCTCGACCCGGTTGAATCAGGGGAATGTAACTGCGATGCGTGCCCGTGTAATAGGTCGGAATTAAGACAACATTGCTGCGATCAGCATTGAGGGTGCCAAATGTAATATAGGAAAGCTGGGCATTGGGAAGGCGATCGCCCGATTGAAGCTGAATGTCTCCTAACTGAAATTGTGTGTAATCGCGGGTCATAGCTGCATCACAATTGGGGCATTTGAAAGTATCTACCCGATTGTGCAGCAAATAGGGATTGATTGCGTGAATGATTTATACAGAAGAGGATGCACCCTGCTTGACTGACAACTGCCACACATCAACGTGTTGTCTTAGAGTAAGGGTTTTAGCGTTCGTTTGGCATTCGATAGAAGAATCGCTACTTTGGTTGCCTGCTCGGTATTGCCGTCATCATCCTCATCATAGTCGTTATCGTTATTACTCTTAGGAAAAAGAGAATTGCTAAATTCTTCAACATATCGCTCCATATCGTCTACGGTGCAGGTGACGTGAGTGCCTCCCATCCACTGATGGAAATGAGTATGTATATTAGAACGAATGGCAATCAGGTTTGTCTCCATGTCAGCGAGTTGCGGATACGTATTCTTATCAAATAAATGGTGAACTTCTAAGTCAAATTGATCTACTGATTGAAGGCAATTGGTCAGTTGACATCGACCTCTTGCTCGTTTACGAACCCTATCTTTTGCTCTTTCAATCCGCTTCTCTCGATCGGCTTCATACTTTTCGATTGTTTCCAATGCCGGAGGTGCATAAGCAGCAACAACTTTGACCCACTCCTGCCGATGCTTCTGAGATAGCCGAACTCCCAGATGCTTGCTGACTGATGCAAGCCCTGATCGACTTAAATACCGAATGTCTTGCTCGTCGTTGAAAAAGTCCGAATCGATTTTTAGGGGCTCAATCTCTGTATTCTCAGACCGTTGAACTTCTCTAAAAGTTCGATTCAGAATATCTTGTCGAGTGCCCAGCCCAAGGACTTCTCGACACGCCCTTGGTCCTAAAAAGGCTCGACTATTTCTGAATACGATCTGCCCTTTGAGTTGACTGATTTCCTGGATATGTTTAGCAACCATCAGTCCCTTGAGTCGGCGATCGCGCTGGAGTAGCCACCGTTTCCATCGTTGGAGGAGCGGGCGTTCCTTCTGATTTGCTTCTAGATAATTGCAAATCTCAACTGCGCCTTCTGCGCTAAAGACTCTGGCTCCGTATGATCCGTGTTCAAAATGAAGACCTTTGATTAATTCCCAGTCGTCATCGGGGTCAGAATCGAAGAACTCGCAGATGTCTACCAACCGATCTGGCGTGATATCTAACGCGTCTGCCAGTTCTTTCGCCGTGATATTACACTTTCCCATCAGTCCTGCGTTTCCCTCTCCAATTAATATGCAGCCAGCAGGCTATCTCGCATGATTTTTAACTGCTCAAAGATCTCTGCATTTCCGCCATGATCGGGATGATGTTCTTTCGCTAGTTTGTTGAATGCTGATTTGATTTCGTCTGTGGTCGCCGTTTTGGGATTTAGATCAAATACTTTCCACGGCAAAAAATTTCGTAGTACATCGACCCCATTAATTGACGTGGTTCCAATGGCATTCCGTTCACTATCCGGTAAGCCCACAAACTTCCGGTAGACCTTCAGCCAAGCCGCTTTATTCGTCATTTTGAGATGATGTTCTTGCACGAACAGTTTGAAGCTGCTGTCTTTCTTTAATTCTTGATATGACGAACAGTTGAATGCTGCAATAACAGCATCCTTGAGGTCTTGCATACTCGGCTCGACAGGCTTAAATGCTCCACCGTTTACAAATTCAGCGAAGCGAAGCAAAATCTGCTCATCGTAGTTATGATCCTGAGCAAGTTCACGAATCTTCGCTCTAACTTGATTGATATTGGGACGAGTTTTCCGTTTGCTTGAGGTTGTCGTTCTAGCCATGTTTTTCTCCAAAACCTGAGCGTCTCGAATATGTTTAGTCCGTATGTGCCCAGACTTCTTCAAGATGCCCCAGTTCTCCGGAGAACTAACGACGCCAACTTCGAGTTCTTCAAAAATTAAAACATCAGAGCCGAAAATTTACATACGATAAAAGACGGACTGATGAGTATTCTTACTATTAATCCAGCAACCAAAGAACTGGCATAGATCGGGGTGGCTTTCGACTCCGATATTCGCCACGACGCATCCTAACTATTTTCTTTTAGGGCTGCCATGCTCGTAAATTGCTCGGCGAGTTCGTGATAATCAATCGTTATCAGACTGTCGTAATTAAACTTGGTTCGCAGGAAATTTGTAACGTCTGTTTCTGTGAGACAAAACTGGTTAGCCGTTTCTCGAACCAGCTTTGGCAAGTGATGGTGGACATTACTCAATGCATAGGCTTGATTTAGGGAATCTTGCGATGCTCCCCATGCATCCAGTAAATCTTTCAATAGAAGCTCTGTCTTGGTTTCGGTAGATTGTTTCATCAACTGACACCCGATTAGGCTCTTGGGTAGTGCATTCAAGAGAGAATAATAAATCATTCTTTGATTTATTGCGGTATGTGCGGAAACTAGAGCGCTCTAAATTTGACGATCCAACTCTGATCAATCTCTAATCAATCTGTGATCAATTTAGCTCCGTTTTTAGAATCTCCCCGAAAACTTGCCAAATGATCTAGTGGTCGCAAATCTTGACAGTTTTTTACAATCTGTTGTCTTATAGCCTTACGCTCTCGCGTCAGGCTATATACAGCAATGTGATGGGTGCTTTGTTTGCGACCCTGATGGTCACACAATTGAAGCCCCATTTTGGGATATGCAACTGGATGCCGAACTCAATCTGAGCGAATCTGAGCGAATCTGACTAGGTATGACAACTTGTGGTAAGCGTCACAGTCGTGCGATCGCATCTTTGCTAATCTTTGCGATGGTCTGCGATCGCACGAGTAGATTTGTGATAAGCGCTATCACGTCTGCTCTAAATTGCTCTAAATTGCTTTAGATTGCTCTAAATTGCTTTAGATTGCTCTAAATTGCTCTAGGCTGGCTAATCTCTGATTGGCAGAGGATTTATGAATGCACCTAGAATGCGCCTAAGAATGCGCCTAGAGAGAAGACAGCAATTAAGACTGTTCGAGACTGTTCAAATACGTGTGGAGTGAGATTAATTATGCGACGACGGGACGATTTGCTGTTTCCCATGAAGGAATATGAGCGTCGGTTATATAATCTGAGGCGACGCATGGGGAAACACCGGGTCGAAGCGCTGATCGTCACCGATCCCGAAGGCTTACACTATCTCACGACGTATCAGACGGTTGGCTATTATTACTTCCAGGCACTGATCGTACCGCTAGAAGGCGATCCGTTTATGGTGATACGCCTGTTAGAAGATTCCAACGTTCAAACCCGCACTTGGGTTGAACACAGCCGTCCTTACATGGACACAGAAGACCCCATCGAAAAGCTCTATCACGCCCTTGAAGAGTTTGGCCTATCGAAGTGTCGCATCGGGTACGATCGCAAGGGATATTTCTTTCGACGCTTTGAGCAAGAAAAACTCATGGCGATCTGCTCATCCGCCACATTTGTAGACTGTTCTGGGCTTGTTGAAGAAGACCGTATTATCAAGTCAGCTGATGAAATCAACATCATGCGACGGGCGGCGATCGCCACTGAAGCCGGGATGCGGGCTGGCATCGAAGCATCCAAGTCAGGCGTGACCGAAAATGATATTGCCGCAGACATTCATCATGCGATGTACAAGGCAGGGGGGGAGTATCCGGCCATTTCGCCGTTTGTGGCATCGGGGCCTAGGGCGCTGATCGGTCATGCCACCTGGGAAGGGCGCAAAATCGAGGCGGGCGATTGCATCATGCTGGAGATCGGCGGCTGCGTGCAGCGATATCACACCGCGATGATGCGGACGGTTTATGTGGGCACCCCACCCGCCGGATTAAAGCAGGCAGAGGCGATCGTGCTTGAGGCAGTGCAAGCCTCCATTGATACGATCAAACCTGGAATCACGGCTGCCAAAGCGGATGCGGTAAATCGGTCTATCATTGCGAGTAATTCGATCGGGGCTGGGCAAGCGACGCGATCGGGCTATTCGATTGGCATTGGATTTGCACCCGATTGGGGAGAAGGTCATATCCTCAGCCTCCAGCCCGATGAAACACGTCTGCTCGAAGAAAACATGACCTTTCATCTGATTCCTTGGATTCAAATTCCAGGGCTTGGCATCATGGCACTATCCGAAACGGTGCGTGTCACTGAAACAGGCTGCGAGTCATTCTTTGATTTTGAACGAAAGCTATTTATAACCGATTGAGAAAGCATGATGATGGCGAATCCTCAGACCGCTCACTCGTTTCTAGACAACTACCCAGAGACTATAGCCGTTGATGTCCTCATTACCGATACATCTGGAATTCTACGCGGCAAACGGATTCATGTCTCCATGCTGGAGAAAGTCTTGCAGGAGGGAATTCGCCTGCCCGGATCGATGTTTTCGATGAATGTGCAGGGCGAAATCGTCTATGACACTCAATTTATTTTAGAAGAAGGAGAAGCCGATCGCGTCTGCATCCCGATTCCTCACACGTTAGTACCCACGCCGTGGTCAAATCAGGCGATCGCTCAAGTCCTCACAACGATGGTAGAACCGAATGGGCAAGGCTTTTTTGCCGATCCAAGACAGGTGCTCGCCAAGGTGCTCAACGTCCTTGAGGCAAAAGGGCTGCATCCGATGGTTGCCGTTGAGCTAGAGTTTTATTTGCTCGATCGAGAACGCGATGCGGATGGGGCTTTGCAACCGGGGCGATCGCTCCTCACCGGAAGACGCCAGCAGCAAAACCAAGTCTATAGTATGAGCGAACTCGATGATGTGTCGCCCGTCCTTCAAGATATGGTGCGAGCTTGTGATATGCAGGGCATTAAAACCCACACGATTGTTGCGGAGTCTGCATCCGGGCATTTTGAAATCAATCTTGACCATCTGCCCAATGCGCTGGATGCTGCTGATAAGGCAGTCATGTTTAAGCGGGTTGTGAAAGGCGTTGCGGCGCAGCATGGCATGGATGCGACCTTTATGTCAAAGCCGTTTGCATCGCGCTCGGGTAGCGGTATGCATGTCCACATTAGCCTGATGGATGAGGATGACAAGAACGTATTTGCATCCGATGAAACGCCGCTCGGCAGTGAAATCTTTCACTGGGCAATGGGTGGGCTGTGTCAGGTAATGCCTGAATCAATGGCAGTATTTGCGCCCAATGCCAATTCGTTTCGACGCTACAAAGACCGAGCCTTTGTGCCGCTGGCACCCTGCTGGGGGCT
Source organism: Elainellaceae cyanobacterium (assembly GCA_051117335.1). Classification (GTDB taxonomy): domain Bacteria; phylum Cyanobacteriota; class Cyanobacteriia; order CAZCXK01; family CAZCXK01; genus DBGGTD01. The sequence goes on along the minus strand of JBNPEB010000064.1, from coordinate 24,570 downwards.
TAATAATCGTACGACAGCGCTGCGGGTGCCGATGGGCGGGGCGGATGCGACCCGGGTTGAGCATCGGGTCCCTGGGGCGGATGCCAATATCTATCTAGTGATTGCAGCTATGTTGGCGGGGATTGACTATGGAATTACGCATCAGTCTGAACCACCGCCTCATGCAGACGGCAATGCCTATGATCAATACCCGCCAAGCCTACCGCGCACGTGGCAGGATGCCTTACGAGCATTTGATCAAGGCGAAATCTTGCCCGCCTATTTTGGCAAAGACTATTGCTTTGTGTACAGTCAGTGCAAATGGGCAGAATATCGCATGTTCAATGATTATGTAACCCCGCTAGAACTAGATTGGTATTTGTATTCGGTGTAGAAAACTATGATCATGAAACAAATTCCAATTTCTCGAATCAGCACTAACATCGACTTTGAACAAGACGGTAAACAAATTGGTTATCTGTCGATTCCCCATTCTCGGAACGAATCTGCATGGGGTTCGATGCACATGCCCATCGCAGTGATTAAAAACGGCAGTGGTCCGACGATACTGCTAACGGGTGGCAGTCATGGCGATGAGTATGAAGGGCCGATTGCCCTGGCAAAGCTGAGCCGCGAGCTAGATGCAGAGGCGATTCAAGGGCGTATTATTCTACTGCCTGCGCTCAACTTCCCTGCGATGATGGCAGGCAAGCGGCTATCGCCCATTGATGGCAAAAATATGAATCGAGTCTTTCCGGGCGATCGCACTGGCACGATGACCGAGGTGATTGCCCACTATGTCTATCATGTGCTGCTGCCGATGTGCGACGTGGTGCTTGATATGCACTCTGGCGGCTATTCGCTGGAGTTTGTGCCCTGCATCATCATGCACTATCTCGACGATGCTGCCATGATGGAAAAAACACTGGCGGCATTAAACGCCTTTGGTGCACCGATTGGGTTGATGCTGCGCGAGCTAGATACGGATGGCATGTTTGATTCGGCAGTCGAAGAAACCGGCACTCTATTTCTCACCACCGAACTAGCAGGATCTGCCCGTGTTTCGGTCAAAGCGCTAGCCGTTGCTGAAACTGGACTTCGCAATTTACTGTGTCATCTCGGAATCCTCAAATCTGATCAGGCGATCGCCCCTCACCCCCCACGATTGATGGAAGTCCCCGACACGGCGTGCTACGTCACCGCAGCGGCGGACGGCATTTATGAGCCGTTTCATGACTTGGGTGCAGAGATTCTCGACGGGCAGCCCACCGGGCAGATCCATTTTTTGGATGATTTGAGGCGATCGCCCCGTCTGCTCAAAAGTCATCGGTCAGGAATCCTAATCTGTCGGCGATCGCCGGGGCATGTCGAGCGAGGCGACTGCGTAGCCGTGATTGCGAGCGATCTTTCAACCTATTTACAACCTTAATTCTTTCCTAAGCAGATTAATTTTGTTTAATCGATCACACTCTCAGGGGAGAGCACTTGGTACAGTTACGGCACATTTGGTTCGTTAAATTGGCAACATTATGCTTTTATCCATAATTGAGCCAATGTTTAATGAACCGTGAGAGAGATACCTTTGTAGTCTTCTTTCCTCTTGTATTCAGAGGCATGTGAGGCGCTGTCCTTTCATGTTGCAAGGGAGATGACACTGCGAGATGTCTCTAATCGAGTGGGGCGATTTAGCGGATAAGCTATCATGCAATTTCTTGACTTAGTACCCCCATTGTTGGCGGGGATGGTGACTACCATCAAGGTGACTTTCTTTGCGTCTATTTTGGCGGCAATTATGGCATTCGTCGCCGGATGGGGGCGCGTTTCAAAGCTAAAGCCGCTTCAGGTGGTTTCAACCATTTATATTGAGTTTTTTCGCGGCACGTCGGTGCTAGTGCAACTGTTTTGGCTGTTTTTTGCGTTGCCCGCCTTTGGCATTGAGCTGACCCCCTTCCTTGCGGCTGTCGTTGGGTTGGGGCTCAATATTGGCGCATACGGGGCAGAAGTGTTTCGAGGAGCCGTTAGCACGATTCCCAAAGGGCAGCACGAAGCTGCTGCGGCATTGAGTATGAATCGAGTGCAGACTATGGGACTGATTATCGTTCCCCAAGCCTTGGTAGGCATGATGCCACCCTTTACCAACTTGCTAATTGAGCTGCTGAAAGGCACGTCTCTTGTCTCACTGATCACGTTGACAGATCTCACCTTTCAAGGACAGTTGCTTCGGTCTGCAACATTGCGAACAGGAGAAATTTTTGTGCTACTGCTGGTGTTGTATTTTGCGATCGCCATGGTCATTTCAACTGCCATGAAATGGCTCGAACGTCGCCTCAGTTACGGCTTAGATCGAGGAGGAGTCTAGGATGAACTTTGATTTTGAATTTGCCCTATCCATTCTGCCAGAGCTAGCTAGAGCTACGATTGTCACCATTCAAGCCACAATCTTGGGCATGCTGCTGGCGGCTACTTTGGGATTGGTGTTGGCGATCGCCCGTCGCTCCTCTCAAAAGTGGCTATCATGGACTGTCACCGGAGCCGTCGAGTTTATTCGCAATACTCCTCTACTGGTGCAAATATTTTTTCTATTCTTTGTCTTGCCCGATTTCGGAATTACCCTAGCTCCGTTCCTCTGCGGCGTGATTGCCCTCGGCATTCACTATAGCTCTTATACGTCTGAAGTGTATCGGGCGGGCTTAGACGGTATTCAAAAGGGGCAGTGGGAAGCCGCAATGGCATTGGGGATGCCTCCTTCGATGCGACTGAGGCTGATCATCATTCCCCAGGCCATTCCACCCGTGATTCCAGCATTAGGCAACTACCTTGTTGCCATGTTTAAAGACACACCGTTGCTTTCGGCTATCACGGTTTTAGAGCTTTTGCAAACTGCAAAAATTATTGGCTCTGAAACATTTCGCTACCTTGAACCTCTCACCCTTGTAGGATTAATCTTCTTAGTACTAAGCCTAATTTCGGCGGCTGGTATTCGTTGGGTAGAAAATCGTCTATCGCTCAACTACCGCTATGCTAAGGTCAGCAAGCGCATTCCAAATTTAGGCACAGCGTCATAGCTGAACCTATCTGCTGGTTTTCTGCTGGTTTAGAGATAAGGGTATTGAATCGTGATTGTTAGAACGTTACAAGATGCTGAACGCACCGAGCGGCGAGTCGTCACTCAACAATGGGAAAGTACGCGGCTTTTGCTTAAGGCAGACCAGATGGGGTTTTCCTTCCACATCACCACGATCTATGCAGGCGCAGAATTACCGATGTGGTATCAAAATCATTTGGAATCGGTGTACTGCCTCGAAGGCAGCGGCGAGATCGAAGATTTGGCGAATCACAGGATTCATCCCATCTCGGTAGGCACGCTGTATGCCCTTGACCAGCACGACGCCCATATTTTGCGTGCCAGTACCCAAATGTGCATGGCGTGCGTGTTTAATCCTCCATTGCATGGTAAAGAGGTGCACGATGCCCACGGAACCTATCCAACGGACGCGGAGGCCATTGATGCCTAACGTTTCCTCAAAGATGAGGGCAAATTTCATTGCATGATTGCAGACTTCATTAAGAGTACCCATGAGTTTAACCCAGGACGTCTATCTCTCACGTCGCAGCGGCGAGTCCATTATCGATCGCCAAGATCCAGTCATATACAGCAAAGAAGCACCAACCGTTGGACTCACACCTGACCAAGCCAAGTTTTATGACGCCAATGGCTTTCTATTCATTGACCGCCTATTCGATGACACTGACGTTGCCATCTTTCGTGCAGAACTTCAGCGCATGGCAGCATCGACAGAGATTCAAGCATCTGATGAAGTGATTACAGAGCCGGGGAGTGGCGCAGTTCGATCGATCTTTCGCGCCCATCAATTGAGTCCGCTGTTTAGTTTACTGTCGCGAGATGCGCGAATTCTCACTATCATTCAGTATTTGCTGGGCGATCGCGCCTATATTCATCAATCGCGGATCAACTACAAGCCGGGGTTTGTAGGCAAAGAGTTTTACTGGCATTCTGATTTTGAAACCTGGCACATGGAAGACGGCATGCCGCGTATGAGAGCCATTAGCGTGGCGATCGCCCTGACTGAAAATACCGAGTTTAACGGTCCGCTGATTGTGATTCCGGGGTCTCACAGGCACTATATTTCGTGTATGGGTGAAACCCCCGAAAATCACTATCAACAGTCATTGAAAAAGCAAGAATATGGAGTGCCCGATGACGAATCTCTCAGGTTTTTAGTCAATCAAGGAGGGATGGTATCGGCAAAAGGCGCAGCTGGTTCTGTCATTTTCTTTGACTGCAACACCATGCACGGGTCAAACAGCAATATTTCACCCGACCCGCGCAGCAATGTCTTTTTTGTCTATAACAGCGTTCAAAATGCGCTCGTCGAGCCGTTTTGTGGCTTGAAGCCCAGACCTGAATTCATTGCTGCTCGGCAGGTTGAGCCGTTAGAGCCAGTCACACCCAACTATGCGGCGTTATCTCACTAACTATCTCACTAACTATCAAAAGGAGAATCCATCTCATGATATCTATGTCTCGATTGAAGACGCGAGTTATAAGCCTATTCACGCTGGCGATCGCCGCTGCTTTTTTGATTATCTCCTGTAGTGGCGGGTCATCAACGGGCGGCTCGACCCTAGAAAAAGTACAAGAATCTGGAGTTGTTAAAATTGGCTATGCAAATGAAGCACCCTATGGCTATCAAGACACTGCGACGGGTGAAATCACTGGCGAAGCCCCCGAAATTGCTAAGGCAGTCTTAGCTGAAATGGGCATCAACGAAATTGAAGGAGTCCTGACCGAGTTTGGTTCGCTGATTCCAGGGCTGCAAGCCGGTCGCTTCGACATGATTGCGGCTGGAATGTATATCAATCCAGATCGCTGCGAACAAATTCTCTTCTCTGATCCGAGCTATGGTATTGGTGAAGGAATGATCGTGCAAAGCGGTAATCCGAAAGGCGTGACTAGCTATGACGATATTGCCAATAATCCAGATATAACGCTGGGCGTAGTCGCTGGCACGGTTGAGCAAGGCTATGCTGAGGCGACCGGTATTCCCGCCGATCAGGTTGAAATCCTCCCCGATGCGCCGAGTGCGGTTGAAGCTGTGAAGGCTGGGCGCGTCGATGCCTACGCTGGCACCTCTCTCACCGTGCAAGATTTGGTAGACAAAGATCAAAGTGGAGACGTTGAGCGGGCAGAACCCTTCAGCGACCCCGTCATTGATGGAGAGGAAATTAAGGGATACGGAGCATTTGGCTTCCGTAAGGAGGATGAAGAGTTCCGCAATGCGTTTAATGAGCAGTTGAATGCGTTTATCGGCACTCAAGACCATTTAGATCTAGTCCGCCCCTTCGGATTTACCGAAAGTGAATTGCCAGAAGGTAAGACGGCTGAGGAGCTTTGTCAGGCTTAGTCCTCTCAATCGATAGCAATTCTCATTTCAAAGATTCCGGCGTTGCTGAACTAATCTATGAATTCCGTACGGGCGGTTCGCGAACCGCCCCTCCGAGAGCTGTAACCCTAACTCAAGGAATTGGTATCAGACGATTCCCTGCATTGTCTGCTCAATCAAATAATCAACAACAGTTTGATAGTCACCGGTGGTTTGATAGATGCGTCGCTGCCGCTGGGCGCTGTTACCTTGGGTGAGAATTTGGTCGACCTGCTGACTCACCCTGTCCCAATCGTTGTGTTCTTCTAAAACAGGGCGAATATAGGTCAATAGAGACTGAATCGAGTCAGTGGCGGTAACAGAGCGGAGGTTGCTAAAGTCGATTAACTCGCCTTCGATGCCATAGCGTGCTGCCTGCCACATGCCAGCCTTGAGCAGCTCTGAGCGAATCTCAGGATAGGGGGTGCTGTCGTGAAGGTCTTGGTAGCAGGTCTGGCATAAGGCACGAACAATACCGGCAAACATCACGGTTTCATCCACCGTGCTGCACATATCCGCCACCCGAAACTCCACGGTAGGAAAGCGTTCTGACAGGCGAATATCCCAATACACCTTGGTGGGATCGTCGGTGATATTTGTCTGGATGAGATGGTGGATAAATTCTCGATAGTCGTCATAGTTTTTGAAGTGAGGCGGTGGCCCTGCGGTCGGCAGTCGACACCATAGTTCCATTCGATAGCTCTGGTAGCCCGTATCACGCCCCTGCCAAAACGGAGAATTAGCCGTGAGGGAGAGTAGGGTAGGCAGCCATTGTCGGGAGCGGTTGACCACCTCGACGGCAGCGTCTCGATCGGCAATGCCTACATGGACGTGGCAGCCAAAAATGACCAGTTCTCGGACTAGTTGCTGTAGTACATCATAAAGCCCAAGATAACGATCGTTTGGCGTGACTTTCTGATGTTGCCATTGGGAGAAGGGATGCGTGCCAGCAGCGGCGATCGCCAGTCCATGATGCTGCGCTGTCTGCATTGCTGAGCGTCTTGCCTCTATCAGCTCTCGACGCACGTCTGCTAAGCTTTGACACACGGTTGTATCAATTTCGATTTGACACCGATGGATCTCAGGAAGTAGATTCTGGACCTGATCATGATGCTGACTGACATCGATCAGCGTACTTGACTGACTAGCAAGCTCTCGCGTCTGTGGATTGATAATTTGATATTCTTCTTCTACCCCGATCGTAAACGCGGCTGTATCCGACATAGGTTGATGCCCATTGAAGTAGGTAATAAATCAATCATTAATGAGATAATAGCGAGTAATGACGCGATAGTGATTCGATGGGTTGGCTGGCGACTGGTATAGTATTGCTTGGAATTGGGCTGGTGTTATTTTTTGTGCAGCGGAGCCAACGCGCCAGATCGCTGGGCATCAAGTCTGCTCGCGCTGCCACGATCGCCGAACTCGCTCAAATGGCCGATGAGATTGCAGCAGAGATTGGTCGCGGAAACTGGCGAGAGTATGTGGGCCTCCGGGGAACGATTACGTGCGATCGCCCCTTAATATCTGAACTCAAGCAAGAACCCTGTGTCTACTACACCATGACCGTCCGGCGAGACTACGAAGAGACTGTTATTCGAAAAGATAGTGAGGGTCGATCTCGGCGAGAGGTGCAACGGGGGTCAGAAATAGTTGCTAGCAACAAACGCTCGATTCCATTCCAGCTTCAAGATGCAACCGGAACCATCACCGTCAATCCTGAGGGCGCTCATATCGACAGCGTTGATATCCTAAATGATTTCCGTCCTGATCAATTGAGCAGCAGATCCCTGTCCTATGGCAATTTTTCTATTACGGTTAACACTCCAATAACTCAGGGCGATCGCCATACGCTAGGCTATCGCTATTCTGAAGCAGTGCTACCTGTAGGGCGCACCGTGTTTGTTTTAGCCGAACTATCCGACGAGTTTGGAGAACGGATGCTGCAAAAGCCTACCCAGGCTCGTCAGCCGTTCTTGATTTCTCTCAAAGCGCCTAACGAATTGGCAACCCACGCCGATCGCGCTGCTAACCGCGCCCACTATGCGATGCTCATTTGCCTAGTCGCAGGACTCGTTTTAGTCATCGTGAGTCTCGTGGTTCGTTAGGTTTCATCTACCTTGAGAAATCATGTCCGATGGCGCACTGCCGCCCAAATCGAAGGGCGAACCCCAATATGTTTTACTACTAGAGCATGCAGCCAAAGGTTCCATAGCGACATTGAAAAGGCCGTTGCTAATGATGCCCCCAAGATACCGATGTGGGGAATGGCGATCGCATTCAATACCAAATTGACCACAGCGCTTGCGGCAAACACTTGCGCCATCTGATTTTGGTGACCCGTCATCATCATCAAATAGCCCACTGAGCCAGAGCCCACATTCACCAACTGCCCAATTGCTAAGGTGATCAGCGACCAGCGTGCGACCTCAAACTCATCTCCAAACCAGTGCAAAATCGGCACCGCAACGATGATTAATCCGAGGGTGAGGATGAAGGCTGGAATGAAAATCCAATACGCAACTGTCGAAACCACTTTCTGCAACGTCTGCCGATCGCCCTGGGCATAAAGCTTAGCAAAATTAGGAGCCGCGATCGCATTGACTGCAACCAAGACAACGCTCACCCAGCTTGCCGTTTTCAGTGCTGCACTATAAATCCCGACGGCTTGGGTGCCTGATAACGCCCCCAACATGAGGATATCGGTCTGATTTAGAATCACAGAAGACCCATCGATGAAGATTAGCGGCAATGCCGTCATCAGCCACAGACGAATATCGTACGCTGGGGCAACGCTGCGAAGTTTAGTGGAGACGTGGTGGCGAAACTGCCAAAGTTGAATGCCGATGGCGATCGCCAATGCTCCCATCGAAAGTGCGATCGCCGAGATGCCTGTTAAAGGCTGCCCACTTTGTCTCCAAGCGATCGCGCCAAACAGCAGTAAGATCGGCCACGCCACCAGCCAGGGCATGTAGGCAAGCCCGATGCGCTCAATCCCCCGACTCATTTCAACATGCAAATTCATCAGAGCTTGTAGGGGCACCGTCCACAAGCCTGCAATGATAAGAACAGCATAGGAAACGCCAATTTGGGCATCGAGCCAGTGAATGAACACAGTGCCCGCTGTAGCGAGCAGTAACCCGTTGATGCAGGTTTGCCACCAGCTTCCCCAGATGATGCCCCGCAGGCGATTCCAGTCTTGAGTGATGATATACACCGGAATGAACCGCAACAGCACTTTGGGCAATCCAAATCCGGCAAGAAATGCAATAAAGTTTCCTAGCGTAATAGCGAAGTCATAGGCTCCATAGTCGCTAGCCCCCATCCATCGAGTTAGCAAAAGCTGAGTTCCATAGCCGATGCCGACTCCTAAAATTTGTGCAAGCAGAGCAATTCCGGCTCCTTTTGCAAGAGACTGTCCTAAATCAGAGGCATGCAGCGCCCTGAATGCACTCAATTCTCTGAGTCGGGCAAGCAATCGCCGCATAGGTTATACCAATTCTCGATTTTGGATTTGCGATTTTGGATTGTCTGCCACCAGCCTTGCAAGGGTTCTGGCCCATTCATTTGTAGTCTTACTTTGAAGAATTGGTATTAGTTGCCCATATACAATCGGGTCATGATCATCGGGGGCAGGGTAACGGGTCTGCGATCCAATGAATATTGGCTGAGCGCATATCGTCAACCAACGGGTTATGACGAGAGAATGTCATCCAGCAGTTGAAATAGGAGGGCATTCTGCTCAGGCGTTCCGACCGTAACGCGCAGCTTATTCGATAGTCGAGGCTGCTTAAAGTAGCGCACGAGAATGCCCCGCTGCTTTAACTCTTGATAGAGAAACCCGGCGACTGTCGGCGCCCCGTCGTGGCGGATATGCTCAGGGGGCTGGACTAGCAGAAAATTAGACTGGGATGGAAAGACATAAAACCCTAGCTGAGCAAACCGATCTGCCATCACCTGACGCTCTGCAATCACCATCTGCGCCATCGCGTCCTTATACTGCTGATCGGCGATCGCAGCCGCACCAACCAAACAGGCGATCGCATCGACGTTGTAGCTGTCTTTGACCTTGATCAACCCCGATAACAACGTAGGATTAGCAATGCCAAACCCAAGACGCAACCCTGCTAGAGAATAGCCCTTTGACAGCGTTCTCAGCACGATTACGTTGTCATAGATCTGAACCAGGTCTAGTGCATTAGCGTCAGCAAAGTCGGCGTAGGCTTCATCAATCACCAATATCCCGGATAGTTGAGCAGCGAGTTTGTCGAGTAATTCGATTGATATGCCAGTGCCGGATGGGCTGTTGGGAGACGCGACAAATGTAACGGCGCCTTCCGCCTTGACAAGCGCTTCGACGGGCAGCGTATAGTCGTCGGGAAAGGGAACTTCAACAATGTCAGCATCTTGAATGTTTGCCAAGGTTTGATAGAGCACATAGGTAGGCATGGGATAAACCACGCGCCGCCCCGGTTGGGTGCAAGCTCGCATCAGCATGGTTAATAGGTCATCACTGCCATTGCCAACCAAGATCCAGTCCGGGGGAACGCCCAACGCTTGACTCACAGCATCTTGAAACGACTGTGCCATTGGGTGAGGATACCGACGCAGCAGTTCGCCATCAATCTCATGCAATACGCTCATCGCATGGGGAGAGGGCGGATACGGATTTTCATTGGTGTTGAGCTTGATGATTTTAGTGCCTGACGCAGGCTGTTCTCCTGGAACGTAGCCTGCCATCGCGTCGATATTAGGTCGAAAGTAACTCATAGGTGGCGATCGCATTGACTCATAGGTCTAAAGTCTATCAGTCTTGACTCAAACATTCTATAAAAATAAGGGACATGGCAATGCATGTCCCTGCTCAAAATCAAATCAAATATTTATAGCAATCCTAAATCGCTTGTGAATGGTGTTTAAGCAGCGGAGCCGTAAAGAAACAACTTCACGGCTTGATAGAGCCGTAGGGTGCTGTTAGCGTCAGTGCAACGCACCACAATGGCTACTTTCTAACAAGCCCTTACAGCCCATCTAGGATAGCTATAATTTACGAACGCTAACTCAATTAGTCAACTCGCTTCTTCACTTCGTCTTTCACATCTTCTGCAGTGTGACGAGCCTGAGCTTCAGCCTGCTTAGCTTGGCCTTCCATGCGCTCTTTAGGATCGCCCTTCATTTCGCCAATCGCTTCTTGAGCTTTTCCTTCAATATTCTTGGCAGTTGCCTTCACTTTATCTTCGATGCCCATATGTTTAAGATCCAATTACTTTGTTCTGCTGTTAAGCTAACAAAGTTATGGGCTTAAAGCCTCCCTCCAATGGAGGAACCACCGCTATCCTTCCATTCTCTCATTAGAATGAGAGGGGAGGATCAGAGAGAAGGATCAGAGAGATTGCTCATTTTATTTTTGGCTTTTCCGGGTTCCTGTAATGGGTTCAGATAATAATTATCTAATCCGCTACGATACCTTCAGTGAAATTGGAGATAACCCTATGCCTGTAATCACGATTCAACAATCCCCCGGACGCACGATTGAGCAGCGGAAACTATTGGTCAAGCGAATCACTGAAGCGTTTCAAGAAGCCTACGGAGTGCCCCCCGAAGCGGTCATGATCTTTTTGCAAGACTACAGCGATGATATGTGGGGAAAGGCTGGCTTACTTCATACCGATAGAAAGCAGTAGAGAGTTGCAAGCAGTAAATATAGTATAAAGTCATTGCGAACACCGTGAAGCAATCTCTGCCCCCAGTTGACATGCTCTCGGAGCGATCGCCCGCTGGTAGAGCAGCCATATCAGAGGGCGATCGCATCCGGGTATACGTGCGTCGAGCTGAGATTCCGCAGTTGCACGACATTCAGCAGGTCTTAGCGGAACTCGGCATGGTTGTGAGCGTGACTCGCTGCTCTGTCGCAGCATGAGACTGTCTTGAGATACTGCAAGATGTCAGTTATACCAATTCTCGATTTTGGATTTGCGATTTTGGATTGACGGCCAGCAGCCTTGCAAGGGTTCTGGCCTATTCATTTGTAGCCTTACTTTGAAGAATTGGTATTAGACCAATGAGAAATAAGAGCTTTTCGTGAATGGATACGATAGCAGCTAAGATTTCTTGAGCGTCGCTTTCGGACAGTGTAAGAATACAGACTTTTGGAGAATGGATGGGGTATGTTGGGGCGATCGCGCTGAGGGTTTGTGGTTGGGGGCGTACCTTGCATGCTTATTCCGCCCAGTTTTCGAGAGAGAGATTATCAATACGCGCAAACTCTCGTACGTTGTTGCTCACCAGTGTAGCTCCAAGGCTTAAGGCATGGGCGGCAATCAGCATGTCCATTGAGCCAATTACAAGCCCTCTGCATTCCAAATCGCTTCTAATCGAACCATAAAGGGTTGCGGCAGTTTGATCAAACTCCACGATTTCTAGAGAGATTAAAAATTGCATCAAGGCGTTACGATTTTTCTCTTGTTGCTGGCTTTTGTAAACACCATATTCTAATTCCGCTACCGTGATTGAGGAAATGCCAATATCAGATAGAGCAAAGGTTGAGAAACGCGTCAGAACTTTAGTCGGTTTTTGCTTAATCAAATAGATACAAATATTGGTATCAAGTAAGTACTTCATCTAGAATGCCTCTCGGACATCAAGAGGGGGTTGATCTCTAGTTGTCATGAAGTCGTCAGAGAATTGCTCTAAGCTGTCAAATAGGGCTTGCCACGGATTGTTTTTGTCGATCAAAATAATCGCGTTACCCATTTTTTTTATGTAGACTTCACTACCTGTTACTTTGAAGTCATCAGGTAGTATCACAATTTGATGAGTGCCATCAGTACTAATTTTGGCTGTGTTCACGGTACAAGCCCTCTAAGGTTGGTTTGGCGTCGCTGTTAAGCTAATCCGCCTTTGAATATTGTATCTGCCCTTCAAGAGCGATCGCCCTTTAGGATTGCCCTCAAGAACCCATCTTTAGCGATCGCCCTACTGCATAATGCCTGAATGTTCAACAACGGTTAGGTTTAGCACTCTACTCATTGGCGATCGCATTACCTACACGGGCGATCGCCAAAAAACCATTCTTAAGAGCATCACTCTTCTTGCATAGTTTCATCATTTGAGCAATCGTTTTGGTTGTGACCATATATCAAAGGTGCGTCCCGTGACGCACCCTACGCAAAGCGCTGTGCTTAAGAAGAGGTTTTATGAACCTTCATATAAGATAACAACAAAGAATTTCTTATCTCACGCTTAGTTGATTCACTAAGATTCTTAGTGTTAGATATACAGTCCACCAATAACTTGTTCGCTAAATAATACCGCTTCAGGAGATTCACCTGGCTATTACTAAACTTCCAGTAATGGCCAATATCACGATAATGGATCATCAAGCCTCTTATCTGTTCTGAATGATTACGCATTACTACCTGGCTAGGTAGCTGAGATAGAAGGCTTTGGAAATGCTGAGCTAGTTCATCAGCTTGAGCACGATCTAAAGAGAAACGGGTAAGAAGATCAAACATTCGGTCAAATGCCATCTTAAGGTCAATATGAGGATTAGTTTGACTGAACAAAATATGATGTAGAACAATATCAAGGCTTAAATCATGATCAACCTGATGAGCGACTGCAAGGTCACGACCACGATTTAAAACAAAATGGCGATTGCAGTCTAAATTCAACTCAGAGGCAGGAATAAGCTTTGGATTAAGCGTAGAACTAAGTTCGAAATCCAAATTGAGGGGGAGAGCAAAATAGATAGCTCGTATACATTCTTTTGACACATTAGAGATATTTATAGAATTTGATTTTTTATCAACCCAGGCAATGAATTGCTGAATCTTCTCATCCTCAGCAATAATTGCATCTACTTTCTGCTTCATCGACTTCCAGAAGTTATTCGGATCCACTACCATTTCAGCAGTTAGCAAAAAAATCTCCCGCCAACGCCTGTCTGCGACATCTTTGAAAAGCCTTTCAGATGCTTCTAAAGCAGTTTTTCTAAGAAAAAATCGTGCTGAGAGATATTCTTGAAGTGTTAGGTGAGAAAAAGAATAAATTTTCCTTGCTCGTTCTACTAATAAACCATGCTGTATTTCTATGGATTTTAATACAGCGGCACTAGTTGGCAACAAGTCTTCTAAATTCTTACTCTTGCTGCTTTCTAATTTATCAAGATACTCAGCAATTAGAAATTGGACATCATCTTCCGCGAAGAAATACTGGTTATTCTCAAATGTATCAATCGCTACCTTACTGAGCATCTGCTTTTTATGTAATAAACTCAAATCTCGATACGATTCATCTCTATTAATACGTTTAAACTGATCCCATTTGCGCAGTAGAATCTCTAAACCTTCTTCATAAAGAGTTAAACGACTAGAAGGAAACTTTCCTGTTTCGCTGAAGACATAACATGCGAGGTTCAGCAAAATAGGTGTTACGACCAGTTCTCTAATTTGCCAGTTCTTTGGTTTTTTGAGTTCTTTAATGAAGAAGTTTGCTTTTTCTTCGCTATCACAGTCAGAATCTAAGATTAGGCTAAACCATTTTTTGGAATATTCTTCAATTTGCTTCTGATTGAAATCTGCTATTTCAACATAGGTAAATCCTGAAAATCTATCTTCCCTGGCAGCGACTCTACATGTAATAGCAAATTTATTATCAAAGTATTTCTCGCGGATATTGATGATTTGCTGTGCAGTAATATTACAATCATTTTCCGGCATTTCATCGAGACCATCAAGTAAGATGAATACTCTACCGTACTGAAGAAGTTTTTCTAGCGAATCTTTGTTCAGATTAGAAGAAGCGTTATATATATATCTCAGTAAATCAAAATGACCTTCTTGATGTGCATGTCGAACAAAAGATCTAAGTTGTATAAAGATTGGAACTCGATCAGTTTCTATCTGATTTCGATTACATAGAATTGCTAGATACTGCAAAAATGTACTTTTCCCAGAACCAGGCTTTCCTAAGACCATTAATTTAGAAAATCGCTCTGCTACTTTCAGACCTGATCTCTGGAACTGTTGAATTTTACTAAGTGCAAAATAATCAATCTCGGCTGTATTAAAATTATAGATCTGGGGCATTTCGGAAATCTCTCTCCACTGTTGACTAAACGGATTTCCTACAATATTGACATCAACATAAAGGCTATCTAGGTCGATTGGATAATTTATATCTAGCATCTGAAGCGTACCACATTGATCTTCAATCTTTGGAAATTGTCGAGCTCTTTCTTGTGGAACAACCTCAACCAGTACTCTTAAGAAATCTACGTCAACAATGCTCTGCCATAGAAGTCTTAAAGAATTGCATAAGTTAATAAAATTACTACGCGCAATTGGTTTGCCTGTGAAGAAATACCCAATATATTGACGAGGTACCTTTGTGTTCTTTGACAAAATTTCTTGCTTCTCAGGCCAGTCTAATTTTTGAGGTTTTTCGTTTGCCTCATTACTATATTGGCTCATCTCCCTTGCAAGTTCTTTTTCTCGTTCAACTACTGGTGGAAAAGAATTTAATGCATTCTTCACTTGCTCAGTGGTCTTTGGAGAAATTCGAAAAAGTCTCGCCCGAGTGAATAAATCGCTTAGCTCGAGATTTTCGGGGGTTGTATTTACGATTTCATATGTATTATCTGGCTCTGTCTCTGATATAACTTTTGTCACATCTTTTCTTTTTCTTAGAAAAGGTGTACTCGAAGGTTTCATTGACACTGAGGGAGAAACAGTAAATTTATTTGGGCTGTTTCTACTTAGAAATTCTTGCTTTAGACTACCTAGTTCTTCAGCTTGATGAGTTCCTTCCACAAACCTCAATGCATTCTCCACTAAAATTTCTAAGGCGAATTTACCCTTTTCATTAATCCATCCCCACCCCTCTGCCGAACGAACTATGTTATCTATATCTGATAAAGTGGCATCATATCTAGAAATTACTAAAACAAGGCTCTTTGGCAATCTATTTAGAAGTATGTCCCTATTTTCTCTACGTCCTAAGGGATGGATAGTAGTTAGGAAATTTATTAATTTATCTTCAAATATTTTATTACTTACCCCCCCTAGCTTCGATGATGGCTTTTTTCCTATGCCTTGCGAGGCTGGACTAGATGACGGGGGTTGACCTTCGCGAGCAGAGTCACTTTGAACCATTTGGCTCTCTGTCGAAGGATTTGATGATGCAGATTGTTGGAATAACTGAATTTGAAGTTTTGCTAGTAGTTCAAATGCAAATGCGCTGGCATTCTGAGACGCTCTTGCCTGGCGCTCCTCCTCAGTGCCTTCCTCAGGATCAACTGCACTCTTGCCCTCAATCAGATCGGAGATGCCGCGAATCACAATTGATTGGATATTGGGATAGGCAAACGCTGCACTGAGGAACCCAAATCCTTCCATCTCAACAGCGATCGCATCGTTATAGCTTGTCCTCAGAAACTGGAATAAGTCTGATGCTCGGGAAATGACCACCTTCTCTCCAGTGACAATAGGAGCTACAAATACCCGAGGCTGAGGCGACGAAGGATTTGGGAGCCGCTGTACCCACTCTCCTTTTCTCGCTTCTGACCTAGCTCTCTGTACGATTGCATAGGCAGATTTTCCTGCCTTAGGGCGAACGAAGAATTGTTGCCCACCGCCCACTTTTCCCGCTTCGTAACCGTAAACATCTGTTGCTACCGCCACATCGCCAATTGCAACGTCTTTAATGCCTCCGGCAATACCAACAAAGAAAAGGATATCAGGCTTGAAGTGGGCAATCGCTCGTTCTGCCTCAACTGCTGCTCCGGCATTCCCTGCACCAACTTCGGCAATTCCAACTTCCCAGGTTTGCTCATTCGCAGCAAATGTTCCCTGCTCGTAGATGGTTCCCTGAGGATGCATCTCTTCTTGGAGATCGGACAGGTGGACACGGACAGCCAGATATTCGACGGGGAGGGCGGTTAGGATTACGGCACGAGGCATGGGTAAATCCTTCGGGTAATCTAAATATCCATCATTCTGACAACTCAATCTCAGTTTTGCCCAGCGTCTAGAGAATTTTTTCAGCTTTCTGGCGATAATAGGCACACATCTCTGAACTGCCGGGTCTGACCATGAGCGACAAAGATTCATCCCTCGAAATATTGCTTGCTGAATACAATTGCCTCAAGTCCGAACAGGCTCAGCGAATTGGCTTTCGAGACAACCTGCTGTACGTCACGCTAGGCGTATTTGGAGGAGTTGTTTCCTATGCCGTATCTGACCCTTCTCACTACTACGCATTGCTAGTCATCCCCTGGGTCTGCCTAATTCTGGGATGGACGTATGTCGTCAACGACGAGAAGATTTCAGCGATCGGCAGATATATCCGCTACAAGCTAGTGGACAGGATTAAAGCACATACAGGCTATGCCGATTTAGAAACTCTCTTTGGCTGGGAAATCGCCCACCGCAGCGATCGCCATCGTAAGCGCCGCAAGATTCAGCAATTGATTGTGGACGAAATCACATTTGTCTTTTCAGGAATTATTGCTCTGTCTGCATTCTGGTTTTTGGTTCCTCAGCGTCCTCTGGGTGTAACTATTTTGTCGTGGGCAGAACTCTTACTGTTAATCGTGCTAGGAGTTGAGACATTCATTTACGCTGACCTAGCAAAGGGACGTTGAGAATTGACACAAGAGCATTGATGCTCAGTTGCCCAATGAGTTAATTTTTTCTAGCTGCAAATCTTGAAGTCTTAGCGCGATCGCGCAGCGTAGGCTTTGCCTAATCGCCCAGCGTAGGCTTTGCCTAATCGCGCAGCGTAGGCTTTGCCTAATTGCCCCTTCCCCCAAACAACTCAATGAGAACTCAGGGATGTCAAATTTTTGTTGCTCTGAGTGATGATCAAGACACTCTGAGTGATTATTAAAGCTCTCAAAGTGATTATTAAAGCTCTCAGAGTGATTATTTTTGGCAGGTCTATTCGGCTCTAGCCCAACCATATCAGAGGTTTCCCCTCGATCAGGCAACCAGATCCCCGGCTTCTATAGACCCTAGTCATGAGCTGGAATACCTGAATGAGAAGCCGGGGATCTGTCCCTAAAGCAAATCCACATTTAGATCTCCGGCTTCTTTATCGGGGCGTTTGGGAATAGTCACAAGAACCAGAAGCCGGAGATCTGAATCTCCCATTTTCAAACTTCGACAAAGAAATTGAGTAATACGGTTGTTTTTACAGACGACGTGCGGTATTCTCGGCTATCAAGCGCTCAAACATGAGCAGCGTCCCCCAGCAGTGCTCACAACACGTGCCGGGAGACTAACCCTCGACTCTTCACAGCAGAATCGAAGGCTATGGACTGTTTTACCACACTCCTGTAGCCATCCAATTCGCCATGTCTTGAAGAGGGATGGCTTCTCGTTTGAGCGCTCCTTCAAACAAGCAAAAAGGAGTGTTTCATTATGGTGAATCCTAACGAACCGCCGGAGCGGTTTGACCCATTGTCGCGGGATAACGATGACCGTGAACCCTTGCGCGTGATTGCGGTTGGTTCGCTCAAAGCCGTAAATCAACACATCATGCAGATGTATCAGCTCAACTATGCACAACCCTATGAATGGTCAAAGCCCATTCCCACGGTCAACCCCAATGAGGTGATGTGTATTCTCACCCGTTACTTCAAAGGGTTGGACGATTAACCAACACCTGATGATGGTAGGCGTTTAGGTAAGGGCATGACATGTCATGCCCCTCCTAATTCAAAACCGCGATATTTGAAGGGGCGATCGCAGAGTTTGTTACTCTAGCGTATTGGTGTTTGGATAGCATCACCGCTCTACCCATAAACGCTAAGATAAGAGTTGCCTAGCATTCAATTGCGACTCATGATTGCAGTTCCAGGTTCACCTAACCTCAATGACTTTTTGCAACTGCCCTCGATTGAGGAGTCGCCTGCTTGGGAATTCATTGACGGAGAGGTGATTCAGAAGCCAATGCCAGGAGGGAAGCACAGTCGGTTACAACTGCGTTTAGCCTCTGCTATCAATGCGGCTACATCTACTTATGAAGCACTGCCAGAGCTGCGGTGCACATTTGCTAACCGGTCGATTGTGCCCGATTTGGTCATCGTTGCAATCGAGCAAATTCTAGTTGATGCCAATGGTGAAATTGCCAGTGCTGGCATTGAGTTTGCACCGCCTTGGATCATTGAGATTTTGTCGCCAGACCAGAAGCAAATGAAGGTGACTCGCAAGATACTCCACAACTTGCGGCATGGAGGGCAGATGGGATGGTTGATCGATCCAGAAGAACGAGTCGTATTAGTCTACCAGTGCGATCGCCTACCTGATGAGTTAACAGGGGATGCGTGTCTACCCTGCATCGAAGGCATTAATCTGCAGCTCACAGTAGCGCAACTCTTTGGCTGGTTGAAGATGAGCATATAGTTCCCCATGCATATAGCCTTTATCTAGGAAACACCTTTGATAGATGAAGTATCTTATCTTGCATCTGAGGTAGGGCGATCGCCTCATCAGGCAATATCGTGCGTTTCACTCGATACCCATAATCGACTTGAGGACTTTGATACGAGTCGTAATAGATTTCAAGCACATGTTCGAGAAGATTGAAAATCCAGTAATGCTGAATGCCGTGTTTAGCATATAGCTTGAGTTTCACGGTTTGATCATAGTCGAGAGATGAATCTGCAATTTCAATAACTAGGAGCACATCGGATGCTCCTGGATGTTGACCGAGATAGTCATCGGAGCGATCGCGCACGATTGAGAAATCCGGTTCTGGCTCACTATTAGGAGGCAAGATAATGGGGGACTGACAGCGCAACGTAGCCTGATCATCGATCAGCTTAATCAACTCTCGATTGAGCCTTGTCAAGCAAACCTCATGGGCAGTGCCTTTTGCTGCCATTTGAATAATATCCCCATGAATCAGTTCAATGGGGTCATCTTCATGGAAAAACCCCAATTCTGCTAAGCGATGATATTCATCTAATGTGAAATGCTTCGTTGAAACAGACAACATGGCGATCGCCCTCAAAGTCGATATGCTTTATTCAACCGTAACGCTTTTTGCCAAATTCCTCGGCTGATCCACATCCAAGCCTCGTCGTGCAGCAATGTGATAAGCCAAGAGTTGCAACGGAACCACGGTCAGAATCGGAGACAACAGTTCATCTGCAAGAGGAACGGGCAGTAGTGCATCAAAGGTTTCTCCGGCTTCAACATCGTTCATAGCGACAACGCCGATGAGTTGTGCATCACGGGCTTTTGCTTCCTGGGCATTTGATAATACTTTGTCATACACACTTCCTGGAACAGCGATCGCCACTACAGGTACTTTTGCATCCAACAAGGCAATGGGGCCGTGTTTCATTTCTCCGGCTGGATACCCTTCTGCGTGAATGTAGCTGATTTCTTTGAGCTTCAGTGCGCCCTCAAGTGCGATCGGAAAGTTAATACCGCGACCCAAAAAGATCACGTCTTGGGTTTCGGTAAACTGGTGCGCTAATTCTTCTGCATAGTGTTCTTGGGCTTCTAAATTGGCTTCAATTTGAGATGGAAGCTGGCGCAAATCGGTGAGAAGCTGCTCTAGTCGCTCGGATGATAGGGTTTGACGACGATAGGCAAGATCCAACGCCAAACAGTAGAAAGCTACCAGCTGAGCCAGAAATGTTTTGGTTGCTGCTACGCCAATTTCAATACCTGCATGGGTATTAATCACGCAGTCCACCATGCGAGTCAGAGTGCTTTGGGTGCGGTTGGTGATGCCCAGCAGCCGCGCCTGAAAATCAGGAGCCAACTCACTCCGACGCAGCCGCTCTGTATTCAACGCCGATAGCGTGTCGGCGGTTTCGCCCGACTGCGTGACACCAATCGTTAAGGTATTGGGGGTGAGGGGCGGGGGCGCATAGCGAAACTCAGATGCGTACTGCACCTGGGTGGGAATGCCTGCAAGCTGTTCGATCAGATGTTTGCCGACCAAACTCGCGTGCCAACTGGTGCCACAGGCAATGATTTGGATCTGGCTCAAGTCAGTATATAAATCGGCAGGCAAATTGAGGCGAATAGGATTATTTGCATGATGGGCGGTCCATTCGCTATCAACATACGCCTCTAAACAGGCGCGAACGACACTCGGCTGCTCATAAATTTCTTTAAGCATGAAGTGCCGAAACCCGTGCTTTTCGGTAGCTATATGGGTTCCAGTCAGCAGATGAGGATGCTTGCGGAGGCGATCGCCCTCAAAGTTATAGATCTGCACCCCCAGCGGCGTCAGGGTCGCCATCTCACCATTTTCAAGGGTGATCATTGCTTGCGTGTAGGGCAAAATGGCGGGGACATCCGACGCGCAGAAAAATTCGCCCTGCCCAAACCCGATTACAAGCGGTGCTGAATCTTGCCGAGCAATCACAATTTCATCGGGATAGTCGGTACAAAGAATGGCGATCGCAAATGATCCCTCAAGGGCGTGTACCGTTCGCCGCACCGCCTCGGTCAATGGCGACAAAAATTGGTTGATCTCACCCCTGCTGCGCATCTCGTCGAGGCATTCGGCCACGACATTGGGAATGACCTCTGTATCAGTCTCGGTGATAAACTCATGGCCTTTCTGCTTGAGGCGATCGCGCAGGTCACGATAGTTTTCGATAATCCCGTTTTGCACCACGGCGACGCGGCGTGTCATATCCAAATGAGGATGGGCATTATGTTCTTCAGGTTTGCCATGCGTTGCCCAGCGAGTATGCCCAATCCCAATCTGGGCAGGGTTGTTGTCATCAGCCAGCTTTGTTTGCAGATTATGGAGTTTCCCCTTGGCGCGGACACAACGGATCTTGCCATCCCAAACCGTGGCAACGCCCGCAGAATCATATCCTCGATATTCGAGTCGCTGTAGCCCCTCAAGCAAGATACTCGTCGCAGCTTGAGTTCCAATGTAGCCGACGATTCCACACATAACCCACACCACTCCTGACGAATGAACAACGAATTAGACCATTGTAATGGTACAAACTCGCTGCATCTGTGTCAGGATATCAAGTCGGTTTGAAATGCTTAGAAACCGCTGCTTACCTCATCTATAGTTCACTCTCAATTCCACTCAGCTTATATAGCCCTACGGGCTTAGGTTTGTGTGGTGACCCCGCGCGGCGCGCGGGGTCACCACACGTTCAGCGTCCTAACGTGAGAGCGTAAGGCCATAGCTTTTTTTGGAAAGAGTCAGTCGTTTTTGGACGCTCTAAATTCTAGTGAGTAAAATTGAGCAGCGTGAATTTCTATTTATAGCAATGTGCGCGTCAAGTACCGTACTTAACTCAAGCGCACACCGCTCTATAAACAACGATTTCAATATCCTGAGGAATACCAATAATGTGGCTTCCGTTCATCGTTTTGATTGCATTGGCTGCGATCGCAGTCATTCTCTACAACAGTCTGGTCGGTAAGAAAAACCAGGTTGACAATGCGTTTGCCAGTATTGATGTCATGCTCAAAAAGCGGTGTGACTTGATTCCTAACTTAGTGGCAACCGCAAAGCAATATATGCAGTTTGAGCAACAAACCTTAACCAATATCGCCGGACTGCGGGCAAGAGCCGTATCAGGACGGCTGACTCAAGACGCGCGGGTTGAAGTCGAGAATCAGATTTCTAGGGAGTTAGGCAACCTCATGGTGTCGGTGGAGGCATATCCAGAGCTGAAAAGCAATCAGAATTTTCTTCAGCTTCAACGGTCGCTCAACGAAATTGAGGAGCAAATCTCTGCGGCGCGGCGGTTTTATAACAGTGCTGTGACCGACTACAACAACGCCGTAGAAATGTTTCCGACTAATATTTTCGCTAACATGATGAACTATCGGCGCAAACATGTATTTGAAGCGACTGAGACAGAACGCCGCAATGTGAATGTTCGCAATTTATTTAACCAATCGTAGGAACAGGGTTACATCTGAACCAAGTGATTGGGGTATTGATGATTGAAATTCAGATTCTTTAGGATGCTGATATGTCTACTCAACTGGAGGCGCTGCACGCAGGGATAGCAGCGCTCGAAGCGGGTCACTACGACGACGCCATCCACACGTTAGAGCAATTTTGTCAGTCATATTCTGATTCCGGTTCAGAATCGACCTACTTGTTGCAGGCTCAGATGAGCTTGGTCAAGGCACATCATTTGACGGGGCAGACTCAACGGGCGATCGCCCTCGCCAAACAGTTAACCCATAGTTCTAATCCAACAGTAAAAACGTGGGCATCGAAGCTTCTATCTACGCTGACTTCGCCTGAGTCTATCGTCAGTGAATCGTCATCCTCATCATCTGACGATCTCAGCCAATATCTCACTCGACGTACACCTGCCGCTGTGACGCATTCTCAGCCGTCCGAATCTCCTACTCAAGACTCTGCCGAATTGCTTACTGAAGAGCCTGTTGAATCCCCTGCTGAATCTCCTAATCAAGAACCTGCTGAATCTCCTCTGGAATCGCTATCAAATTTAGACACACTCTATCATCGCGCCCATCAAGCCTTTGAAAATCATCAGTATCCGGTGGCGATCGCTGCATTTGAAGCATACGTTCAGCGAGCCAACAGGAGTGAGCTAAAAACAGCTCAGGCGCAGATGTATTTGGTCAAAGCCTATCAAGAGGCTGATAAACCCGATCAAGCATTGGCACTCTGTCGTCAACTCACTGCATCGTCTCATGAGCCAGTGAAAGCCTGGGCAACCCAAACCATGACGCTCTTGAGCGCAAGCGGAGCGATCATCCAGTCTACCGATCGATTCAATAATCAGTCCAATGCCTTGTCTGATTCCTTGTTGATGACTCCTAATCGTTCAACAGTAGATCGTTCAACAGCAGGGCGTTCAACAGCAGAGCGATCGCCCCAAGGTCATACAAAGCCCTCCTCGCCCGACTCGACGGAAGCACTCCGGCTCAAAACGCTCACGACTTTTCGCAAACATTACGACAAGGAGCTATATCAAAGCCTTGAAGTATTTGAAAGCCAACGACAAAAAATTGTCTTAACCCTGATTGCCATTAGCCTCGTGATGGCGGCAATGGTGGGGTTGCTTAGCCTCACCCTGTCAGGACTGTTGCCCCATTTAATAGCCGGTGGTGCCGTTATTTATATCTTTATCTATAGAGGGGTGATCAAAAACTATCGCCGAGAGTTCAAACATAAAATCATCCGACAAATCGTCCGTTTTATTGACCCCAGCGGCAATCTTACCTATTCACTGCATCCAGTCGGTCAATCTAATCGGGGGGCATTTATTAATAGCTGGCTATTTCAAAAAAGCGCACCTGATCGATTCAAAGAAGAAGACTGTATTGAGGGAAGCTGGGGCGATACGACGATTTTCTTTTCAGAAATTCATGCAGAAAAGCAAACCCGTGATAGTGATGGCAATCGCGAATATCGAACGATCTTCAAGGGGCTGTTCTTTCAAGCCAATTTCAACAAATCCTTTAACGGGAGAACCATTGTTATTCCTGACGTGGCAGAACGATGGTTTGGCGGGTTAGGTAAAGCCTTTCAATCAATCAATCAAACGCGGGGTGAGCTGATTCAGCTTGAAGACCCCGAATTTGAACGCCTCTTTGCCGTCTATGGGAATGACCAGATCGAAGCTCGATATATTCTCTCAACGAGCCTCATGCGACGACTCGTTGAGTTGAGAAAAAAAGTTAACCGCGATCTGTATGTGGCATTTGTTGCCAACCAAATTTATATCGCCATCCGCTCTCACAAAGACTTGTTTGAACCGAGGATATTTCGCAGTGTTTTAGACTTTGCCCCTGCCCAAGAATATTTTGAAACCTTGCAAATGATGATCGGCATCGTAGAAGACTTGAATCTCAATCTCCGCATTTGGAAGTAGAAGAGCAAATTTTGGATTTTAGATTTTAGATTTTGGATTGGTATGGGCTGCTGCTGGTTGACTGACAAAACTTTTGAGAACCTCATTTTGCCGTAGGTTGGGTTAGCGCTAGCGTTACCCAACAAAACCGTTGCTGGTGTTGGGTTTCACCTCGTTCAACCGGTAGTGCATCAGAATGATGTGGGTTTAGTAAAGTAGAGTAATCGTGTCGTTTGGATTGAAGTGATGGAATGTCGGCTCTGTGGTCATGCTAAAACTCACAAACATGGCAAAATGCCTAATGGTCAT
>JBNPEB010000007.1:0-185719 GCA_051117335.1 Elainellaceae cyanobacterium | reverse complement strand
ATCCGGGACTGAAGACGTTGTGGAGGGGGCTCACGAAACTCCATGATTTAATGGAAGGAGCGCAACTTGCCGCTAAAACCTAGCCTCAGCAGGCTTTTGGGCAACTTTTGCGTAAGGGACAGCCCAGAACGGGAGAGGGGCTGGGGGTGAGGGAAAAAGTTTAGCTGGATACACAGTTCAACCTGGCCCATCATACTACTGCTTGACGATAGTAACGCTGCGCGACATCATTGTGATTATAGGGTTCAAGTCTGACGAGACAAAACGAATATTCGATGGCTTTAGATCTCGCAAATATCCTTCTGATATCCAAAAAATCGCTTTGCGTAAATTGCTGTTGATCGATGCGGCAACGTCCGTCAATGACCTACGGGTTCCACCTGGTAACCGACTGGAAAAATTAGCAGGAAACCGCAAAGGGCAGTACAGCAGTCGCATCAACAATCAGTGGCGCATTTGTTTTGTATGGACAGAGGAAAACAATGCTGACCAAGTTGAAATCGTAGACTACCACCGAGACAAATTATTATGGATGACACCCGCTTACCCAATATTCACCCCGGCGAAATTCTGCGGCTAGAATTTCTGGAGCCACTTGACATCACCCCCTATCGGCTGAGCAAAGATATCGGCGTCGCTCAAACCCGAATCGGGGAAATCTTATCTGAAAAGCGCAGCATAACAGCCGACACAGCCCTACGCTTGTCAAAATATTTTGGTAACAGCGCTCAGTTCTGGATGAACCTACAGGCACAGTACAATCTACGTCAGGCTCAAGAAGAAAATCAAGAAATTTATGACCATATTCCTGCAATCCAACTAGCACATTTAACCTAACCGAAATAAGTTATTACGCTACCAGGAGGCCAGAAAAAGCTCAAAAACGGGATATCAAAACGGCTTTGGAGTTAGCGCATGATCTACAAGATTTATAGTAGAGTCCCGACGGCTAAACAACGCAACAGCGACTATTGACCTAAGGGCTAATCCTATGATTCAAATTCAACTGAACCTACCTGAAAGCGCTTTCTCCGCTCTCCGCAGCAGCCCCGACGAATTTGCCCAAGAACTGCTCATTGCAGCGGTTGTCAAATGGTACGAAGTCGGAATGATTTCTCAGTCCAAAGCGGCTGAGATTGCTGGCATCAGCCGTCAAGCTTTTCTGCAAGCCCTGGATCGATTTGCAGTCTCTCCCTTTCAAACCACACCCGAAGAATTGATAGAGGAAGTGGTGCCGTAACGTGGCTTCAGCAAGCAGGTCAAGAATTCATCAAAGCAGCTCCAGACATTGACTCCAGGGTTGCCAGTTGGGATCTGGGGTTGGGAGAAAGCCAGGTACTATCTTGGGTCATCGGCCATACTGGCTATGAAGCGATTTATTGATGATTTAGCCGCACGGAAAGCCGCCAAGATTCTCCAGATACCCGTCCGGGGGACTTTAGCGGTCATCATTCTTGCCAAGCAGATGGGGTATATCTCATCGGCCAAGCAAGACTTAGAAAGCCTTGTCCAGGTCGGTTTACGCATTAGCCCTGCTGTGCTGGCGCAGGCCATTGCCCTGGCCGGAGAATAAACCCACTATGCCTGCATAAACACCACTAGTGTCCCCACCAGCGCCATGACCTACACCCCAACGCAAACCCTCACCGTCGATGAATTCATCGCCCAATACGGCGATGATGCCCGCTACGAACTGGCCGATGGAGAACTGATTGATATGGAACCGACCGGCCCCCACGAGACCGTTGGCGGTAAGCTTGCGACCCGCGTTGGCATGGCCATTACCCAGGCCAACCATCCCTGGTTTATTCTCCGCACCTGCCTGATCCAACCCTTTGCTGATACAGCGACGGCGCGTCGTCCTGACCTTATTGTTCTCGACGAAACCGCCCTGGCTAACGAACCGCTGTGGCAGCGGCAGCCGGTCATCACCCTAGGACACTCCATCAAGCTAGTGGTCGAAGTCGTCAGCAGCAACTGGGAAACAGACTACGCCCGCAAAGTCGAAGAATATGCCCTGTTCGGCATCCCCGAATATTGGATCGTGGACTATCGCGGCCTCGGCGGCATCGCCTTCATCGGCAAACCCAAACAACCCACCTTCACCGTCTGCCAGCTTGATGGCGACGAATACCGCCAGCGCCAATACCGACTGGGTGAGGCCATTTCGTCAGCCCTCCTGCCCAACTTAAAGCTTCAGCTAGACGACGTTATGCCGCTGTACTAGCTGCCGCTGCTCCCAATCTCTTAGTCCCGCTCTAGCAACCCAGACCCATGAGTAAATTCACCGCTGTTCCGTCCGTTTCCGTTACCTACGCCCAAGATGGCACCTCGACCCGCTCTAACGAGCTGGGAATGCGCCCCATGCAAGAACGGGCCTACAACAAGCGCGGTGAGCAATATTTGCTGATCAAATCTCCCCCTGCTTCCGGTAAAAGTCGGGCGCTCATGTTTATCGCCCTCGACAAGCTGGAAAATCAGGGACTCAAGCAGGCCGTCATCGTCGTTCCCGAAAAATCCATCGGCTCCAGCTTCCATGACGAACCCCTGAGCCAGTTTGGCTTTTGGGCCGACTGGCAGGTCGAACCCCGGTGGAACCTCTGCAATGCTCCTGGAGGTGACAACGGCGGCAAAGTCGATGCGGTGCAGAAGTTTCTAGAGAGCGATGCCAAAGCCCTGGTCTGCACTCACGCCACCTTTCGCTTCGCCGTAGAAAAGTTTGGCGTCGAAGTCTTCGACGATCGCCTGATTGCCGTCGATGAGTTTCACCACGTTTCCGCCAACCCCGACAACAAACTGGGCGACCACATCCGCCAGCTCATGACCCGCGACAAAACCCACATCGTCGCCATGACTGGCTCCTACTTTCGCGGCGATGCCGAGGCCGTGTTGCATCCCGAAGACGAAGCCAAGTTCGACACCGTTACTTACACCTATTACGAACAGCTCAACGGCTACCAATACCTAAAGCAGCTCGACATCGGCTACTACTTCTATGCTGGCAGCTACCCCGACAAAATCATGGCGGTGCTCAGTCCCCATGAGAAAACCATCCTGCACATTCCTAACGTCAACTCCCGCGAGAGCACCAAAGACAAGATCCGCGAAGTCGAGCACATCATTGAGGAACTGGGCGACTGGCAGGGCGCTGACCCCACTACCGGCTTTCAACTCGTGCAAACCGCCGACGGCACTCTGCTCAAGATTGCTGACCTGGTAGACGACGACCCCAACAAGCGGGATAAGGTCGCCGCTGCTCTCAAAGACCCGACCCAGAAAAACAACCGCGACCACGTCGATATCATCATTGCTCTGGGCATGGCCAAAGAAGGCTTCGATTGGATCTGGTGTGAACACGCCCTGACGATTGGCTATCGCTCTAGCCTGACGGAGATTGTGCAAATCATCGGTCGCGCCACCCGCGATGCCCCTGGTAAAACCCGCGCCCGGTTCACCAACCTGATTGCAGAACCCGATGCTACTGAAGCAACTGTCACCGAGGCCGTGAACGATACTCTGAAGGCGATCGCCGCCAGCCTGTTAATGGAGCAAGTACTCGCGCCGCGCTTCGAGTTCCGGCCCAAACGCCACGACAATGAGCCTTCCGAAGGCTTTGACTATGGCGAAGACGGCTATAACCCTGATGGCTGCAACGTTGGCGTTAATCCTGACACGGGTCAGATCCAAATTGAAATCAAAGGGTTATCAGAACCCAAAAGCCCAGAAGCCGAGCGCATCTGCCGCGAAGATTTAACCGAATTGGTGACGGCCTTCGTCCAAGACACCCAAACCCTGGAACAAGGGCTCTTCAATGAGGAAGTAGTACCAGAGGAACTGACTCAGGTGCACATGGGTAAAATCGTCCAAGAGAAATTCCCAGATTTAGAGCAAGAAGATCAAGAGGCGGTGAGACAACATGCGATCGCCGCTCTCAACTTGGTTCAGCAGGGCAAGAAAACCGTAGGAGAAGCCAGTGGGACATACACAACCAGTTCTGAGGATGGAGACCTAACGAAAAACACCGCCCTTATTGACGGGGTGAAGAAATTTGCCCTCTCAGTCACCGACCTGGATATGGATCTGATCGACCGCATCAATCCTTTTGGCGAAGCCTACGCGATTCTCGCTAAAACCATGAGCGAAGAACGGCTAAAGCAAGTAGCAGCGGTGATTGCCGCCAAGCGAATTAGCCTGACCGTAGACGAAGCGCGAGAACTGGCCAAACGGGCGGTACGGTTCAAACAGGAGAAAGGCCGACTGCCCTCCCTCACAGCGACCGACCCGTGGGAAAAACGGATGGCAGAAGGGATTGCCTTCCTGCAACGCAAGGTGAAAGAGGAAAACGATGGCTAAGTATACTACCGACGCCGATTTGGACCTGCTGGCTGAATTGGGCGTTGACACCGCCCCCACCCCCACCGTCAAGCGCTCTCCGAGAGAAGAGCGGATCATCGCTGGCTTCGAGGAAATCGAGCGCTTTGTGGAAGAACAGGGCCGTCTGCCTCAGCACGAGGAAGACCGGGACATCTTCGAGCGGCTCTACGCGGTGCGGCTCGATCGCCTGCGGGAATTGGAAGAATGTCGTGAACTCCTGAAGCCACTAGACTCACGGGGACTCTTAAATGCTGACGCGGATACCAGCCTGACCGCAGAAGACGAAGACCTCGATGATGAAGCTCTGCTGGCATCCCTGGGTGTCGATGCCGCTTCAGATAACGACATCACCCAGCTTACCCATGTGCGTAGCTCGCGCGACAAAAGTCGTTCGCGCCAGGAAATCAAAGCCGCTGAGGAAATCGCCCAGCGCACCTCCTGCAAAGACTTCGCTGAATTTAAACCCATCTTTCAACAAGTGCAGCAGGACTTGGAGACTGGAGTACGGCAAACCCTGAAATACCAGGACAATGCCGCCATTAATAAAGGTGACCTGTTCATCCTTGATGGGCAGAAGGTGCTGGTCGCTGACGTGGGGGAGCCGTTTGTCACTGACTATGGGCGTCAAGACTGCAGGCTACGGGTAATTTACGACAACGCTACCGAGAGTGATTTATTGCTGCGATCGCTCCAGCGGGCCTTAAATAAAGACAAGGCCAGCCGCCGTATCACCAATCTAGACCTCGGTCCCCTGTTTTCCTCCGTCGAAGCCGAAGACGACTTGCCGACCGGCTACATCTACGTGCTGAGGAGCCAATCCGAAGATCCCTTTATTGCCAAACATCGGTCGGTGATTCACAAAATCGGCGTGACTGGAGGCGATGTAAAAAAGCGGATTGCTCACGCGAAGAAAGACGCGACCTATCTGCTGGCGGACGTGGAAATTGTCTCAATTTTCAAACTGGCAAATATCAACCGAACCAAACTTGAAGCACTCCTGCACAAGTTCTTCGATAATGCTCGAATTGAGGTGGAGTTGCCGGATCGCTTCGGCACACTTGTAAAGCCGAGAGAGTGGTTCCTCGTACCATTGGAGATAATTGAGGAGGTGATTGAAAAGATTCAAGAAGGTACTCTCGATCAATTTCGATACGATCCGGAGACAGCTAGCCTCACGCGATCGCGCAGCGTTGCCCCTGGCAAATCGTAACGCCGTGAAGACGATTATTGAGGAGCGAGTGGCATGTGCTTGTCAAGCGAGATAACAAATTGTTGGCGTAGCTTCTCCACAGGAGTGTTGAGCCGACCGCCAAGAGGCCATCTGTTAGATGCTTCAGGTTTCAGCGTCGGCTCATCTCAATTGATCCAGTGGTGGTAAAGTGATTTGGCCCATTAGCGTGGCCCATTAGCGTGGCAAATGGATTTGTTTGACCAGCATCGCCAACATCTTGAAGAAACGGACGCACCCCTCGCCGCACGGATGCGTCCGCGATCGCTCGATGAGTTTATCGGGCAAGAACACATCGTCGGACAGGGGCGATTGCTGCGACGAGCGATTCAAGCCGACCAGATCTCCTCATTAATCTTTTATGGACCGCCTGGAACCGGGAAAACGACGTTGGCACGAGTCATCGCCAATACAACTAAAGCCCATTTCATCGCGATTAATGCGGTGTTGGCAGGGGTGAAAGACATTCGAGAGGCGATCGCCACGGCTCAATCTCGACGAGGACAGTTCAGCCAGAAAACCATTCTATTTGTAGACGAAGTGCATCGGTTTAACAAGGCTCAGCAAGATGCGCTGTTGCCGTGGGTTGAGAATGGCACCGTGATTCTGATTGGCGCAACGACCGAAAATCCTTACTTTGAAGTCAACAAAGCCTTGGTCAGCCGATCGCGCGTCTTTCAGCTCAAGCAGTTAGAAAATCCTGACCTACATCGCGTGGCCGAGCAAGCGCTCAACGACCCCACACGCGGATATGGCAGGCTCAACGTTCACCTCGATGCAGACGCGCTCGATCATCTAGTAAACGTGGCGAATGGAGATGCCCGCGCTCTGCTAAACGCGATTGAACTAGCCGTTGAAACGACTCCTGCCTCTGAGATGCCCCCTGAGAAAGGTGCCGAGAAAGGTGTCCTTCATATCACCCTAGATGTGGCAGAAGAATCCATTCAGCAGCGGGCAGTTCTCTACGACAAAGAGGGAGATATCCATTTCGACACTATCAGCGCCTTTATCAAAAGCTTACGCGGATCAGACCCCGATGCTTCTTTATATTGGCTGGCGCGAATGGTCTACGCCGGAGAAGACCCCCGCTATATTTTTCGTCGCATGATCGTGTTGGCTAGCGAAGATGTGGGGTTGGCAGACCCCCATGCAGTCACGATCGTCATGTCCTGTGCAGAATCCTTCGATCGCGTTGGCATGCCTGAAGGTCGCTATCCCCTAGCACAGGCAACCCTCTATTTAGCAACGGCTCCTAAGTCGAACACCGTGATGGGCTTTTTTGATGCGCTTTCAACGGTTGAGAAAGAAAAGGAAGATGAGGTTCCTCTGCATCTACGAGATGCCAATCGCGACAAGCATAGCTTTGGGCACGGTAAGGGCTATCTGTATCCCCATTCCTATCGAGAACACTGGGTCGAACAGCAGTATTTACCCACCAGTCTGCAAGGTCAGGTGTTTTATCAACCCTCTGAGCAAGGCTATGAAGATCACATTCGACAGCAGGTCGTACGCAGACGAGAGGCTCAGCTAGCCGCATTGGTCGAAGGGGTTGGCGTTGCCTTACCCGAAGTGCTCACCTTTAGCCCGGTGAATTCGGCTGCCGATCGCTGGCTACAACGCACGCTTAGCCAAACCGGAGAAAGGTTGGGGCAGGTGCGCGATCGCCTCTTTTCCCTGGCGAATCTCCAACGCCATCATTTGGTGGTAGATCTCAATGCAGGAAGCGGCTTGCTCACCTGGGAAGCCATCCGCCGAGTCCCCGAAGGCGGCGTGTATGCCTGCGTACGTCACAAAACCGATGCTGATGCTCTCCAGGAGCAGGCTCAGACATTACCTGAACTGATGCGTCCTATGGTGATTCAGGCACCCTTGATTACTCTTTCAAATCAACTGCATCAGCATGTACCCGATTTAAGGTGCGATCGCCTGATCGGACGAAACACGCTCACGGCAGAACCTGATAAAGGAGCGATCATTCAATCATTCAAAGACATTCTCCAACCCGATGGCAGGGTTGTGTTAGCAGAAAGTATCCCTCGCCACACACAACGTCTTTATCAGCTCATCGATGCCCAATCAAGTTTGGGGAGCCGCCTTTCAAAGAAACTCATCAACGCTGAAGAAGCTATTTATCAAGATGCCGATGACCCTATGGTGAACTGGGATGCAGATGATTTAAACCACCTGTTTGAAGCCGCAGGCTTTCAAAGCACGATTCGGGTCGAACACACCCAGACCGCAACCCGCATCACGCCGACTCTATTAGCCCGATGGTTTGGTACTGGCCATAACCGCCCCAGCTATGGCGATCGCCTATCCGACTCGCTAACAACCGCCGAACTTGAAACCATAGCAGAGGTATTTACCAAGCAGTTAGCCCATCAAATCGTGCAATGGAATGGAGCAATTGGGTTGATTGCAGCCCATTAATATCACCCTACGCCCTCGCGTTAGGACGGCGAACGCGTGTAGAGCCTGCGGCAAAGAAAAGCTCAGGATGCGCTTGCCAAAACAGCACGCCCCCTTTTTTACCGTGAAAGCCCTCCACATGTGGGGAATTTAAGGGTGCCCTTGCAGGATCGTGAACCCGTGCTTATCCGACTGCCTGCGCTTCCTTGTAGGTTGGGAAATCGGTATATCCCTTTGCATCGAACGAATACCACACTGACATATCCGCCAGAGGATTAAGCTCCCAACCATGCACAAACCGTTCGACTAAATCTGGATTGCTAATATAGGGGCGTCCAAAGGCAACCAAGTCAGCTGCCCCTTCTTGAAGAACGGCCTCAGCATCTGCTTGAGTATAGCCACAGTTGCCCATCAATGCTCCAGAAAATACATCCCGAAACTCAGCTAGGGTCATGGGTTCTCCTAATTCATGAAAGCCGAATGCTAGACCATCCATGACGTGGAGGTAGGCTAAACCATGAGCATTCAACTGGGTGGCGACATAGAGAAATGTTTCTCGAAAGTCGGGAGAGCCCATATCGTTGAACACACCGTTGGGTGAGAGGCGCACGCCGACGCGCTTAGCATCCCAAACTGTTAGCACTGCTTCAGTTACTTCTTTGAGAAACTGATAGCGATTTTCGATGCTACTACCATAGCGATCGCCCCGATGGTTTGTCTTAGACTGAAGAAATTCGTCAATCAAATAGCCATTTGCGCCATGAATCTCAACTCCATCAAAGCCAGCTAGCTTAGCCCGTTGAGCTGCATTGCGATAATCATCAACGACGCCAGGAATTTCATCAGTTTCGAGGGCGCGCGGTGTTTCATAGGGTTGCTTGCCAATGGGCGTGTGGATATCGCCATTAATCTGAATGGCAGACGGTGCTACAGGTAGCTGACCGTCATGAAAGCTGGAATGGGATGCCCGCCCTGTGTGCCAAAGCTGAAGAAAGATATGTCCTCCTTGTGCATGAACGGCATCAACCACCTGTTTCCAAGCCTCGGCTTGTTGATCGGTATAGATACCTGGAGAATTCAACCAGCCAATTCCCTGCGTTGAAACAACAGTTGCTTCGGTGATGATCAGACCCGCTGAAGCTCGCTGAGCATAGTATTCAGCCATTAATGCGTTGGGAATACGTGCTTCACCGGCTCGCGATCGCGTCAGAGGAGCCATCACTACCCGGTTTCTTAACGACAGATCACCCAACGTAAATGGGCTCATTAACATCGATGAGACAGTCTGTGATGTCATTCTGGTATTATCTCCACGAGTTGGATTTTGTATCTAAATCGTAGAGTATGGTCGTTAAAAACTCCTGAGAAGCAGCGGGTCCTATGAGTTCTCCTGCTCGGCATCTTTGACTAATTTGTCGATAAAGTTAGGGACAAATCCTTCTGCAAAGCCAGCAATAAATCCCCATAAGATTGCTTTGGCAGCGTCTCCGTTTGTCGCTGGAATGGTTTGATCTGCAAACTCATAGGGCGTGGTATATTCATTGTCTGCGCTCTGAAATCTGGGAAAAATTTCGCCTTGAATGATTCCAGAGGCAAAGACTCCATAGAGAACAAACGCAAACAAGCCACCAAATACTGGAGATAAAAATATCTGTAATCGAAGTAGGAGAATGGTTGCTTCATCCTTCATGGCTAACGATTTGGGGTCTGACGGTTCGGATAATGTACCGTCAGCATCGCTGGGATCTTCTTGAGTAGGAAGTCGTTCAGAATTTAGCGGCTGGTTCTCGGGCGGCTGGTTCTCGGGCGGCTGATTCTCGTGCAGCTGGTTCTCTTGTAGTTGAGGAGACGATTGAATACTGTGTCTTGACTTTCCAAGTTGCTGTACATAAGCCTCTTGTAACCGGCGATAGTTGCTTGCGGCTCCTCCTACTGTTCCCGACACAAAAATAACAAGGGTAAACGATTCAAACGTTCTGACATTGAGCACCAGGTATCCCGTCATCAGGTTCAGCAGGACAATCACAGACGTGACCCAGGCGTTGAGGATTGCTAACCGTTCGATATTCTGTTTGGTATTATTCATGTCGATCCTCTGTTTCAGGAATGGGCACCCAGCCAGTCTCGGTTTTTTGAAACAACGGAATATGTCCAATCCGGTGTACATGTTGCGCCCAGTCAAATTCAGCGGCTTGTAATCGGGCTTTCCAATCATGCCCTTCTGTCAAGACAACGACAAGCGCAACGACCTCTGCACCTACCTTTCGCAAGAGCTGAATGGCGGCGGCAGTGCCTCCTGTGTTGATTACATCATCAATCAGGATGGTTCGCTGACCAGCAACTCGCCCGACCAATCCGGGGTCAATATAGAGAAGCTTCTTCGTTCCTGGGCTCGTGACGGATTCAACGGGAACCGCAAGCTCATCATCGTACCAAAACTTGCGCGAGTTTCCTAACGCTACATAGCTCGGCAAACCGATTGCCTTAGCAACTGCTCTTGCATAATCTAGGCCCAGGGTCGGAATCCCTACGATCGCCCCCTCTCGCGTGGCAGACATTATGCGCTAAGAGACCCCATGCGAGAGGCAGAATCTTCAAAATCAATTGCCGCTTGATTAGTGGCAGCCACGTTAAAAAACTCTGCGGCAATCTTGGGCGAAAACGTAAACGTATTCAGCCCTTGTGAGGCGAGATAGGCAATATCATCGACGCTGCGGATGCTCGCCACGAGAATGCGGGTGGGGCTATTGACCCCTGCGATCGCCCAGTGCATGGCCGTTAATTCGTCGCGTCCTTCGTGTCCTAAGTCAGTAATTCGTCCGAGATAGGGCGCTGCATAATCAGCCCCCAACGCGGCTGCAATGAGAATTTGATGGACTGCATATACGCCCGTGAGCGTCACACGAATCCCCTCTCGTATCAATCGCGCGGCGGCTTCCGCGCCCATCGACGTGACGGGGATTTTGACCACCACGCGCGGGTCAATGGCGGCTAAGATTTTGCCTGTGGTAACTAGATCTTCGACAGTCGTGCCCCAGGTCTGCATGTGAATTTCTTGAACACCCAACTCAAGTGCTTGCGTTGCCAGACCCTTTAGAGATTCGACGGTACAGGGAATTTGGGCTCGCTCTAGCAGCAGTGGATTGGTTGTCACCCCGTAGAAGATACCAATGGGCAACCACGTTTGCCATTGCACTGCATCAGCCGTATCCAGGAACAATCGAATCTGAGGCGAGATAGAGGTAGGTGCGGATGTAGAACTTGACATGGGCGATCGCTCGTGGAGTTGAACTCAACATCCCACCCATTGTGCCCCAGAAACCGAATGAAGCGGTCATCCGATCCATCCTCGTTCGCCTAGCCGCACCAGCAATGGCTCCTATAGCTTCAACACCGCCATGAATGCCTCTTGAGGAACATCGACCGTTCCCAACGACTTCATACGCTTTTTTCCCTTTGCCTGCTTTTGCAGCAGTTTCTTCTTCCGGCTGATATCGCCGCCATAGCATTTTGCCAAAACGTCTTTTCTCAACGCCGGGATGCTTTCACTAGCAATTACTCGGCTGCCGATGGATGCCTGGAGGGGAATTTTGAACTGATGACGCGGAATCAGCTCCTTGAGCTTTTCAACCAGCGCTTTCCCAACGTAGTAAGCCTTATCGCGGTGAACGATGTTGGCGAGAGGGTCGACCACCTCGCCATTAATGAGAATGTCAAGTTTGACCAATGGATTCTCTTGATACTCAGTCAGATGGTATTCCATGCTGGCATACCCGCGCGATCGCGACTTCATCTGATCAAAAAAGTCAGTCACCACTTCTGCCAGCGGCAGTTCATAGGTGAGAGTCGTCCGTCCCTGCGTGAGATAGCGCATATCTTTGAAGACGCCCCGACGGCTCTGACTCAGCTCCATGAGAGGGCCCACAAACTCTTCCGGGGTGATCATCTCAATTTGAACGTAGGGCTCCTCGATCTTTTCGCGATGTTGGGGGTCTGGCAACAAACAGGGATTGTCGATGTTGATGACATCCCCATCGGCTGTCGTGACCCGATAAATCACGGACGGAGCCGTGGTAATCAGATCGAGATTATATTCGCGCTCAAGTCGCTCTTGGACAATTTCCATGTGCAGCAAGCCGAGGAAGCCACAGCGGAACCCAAACCCCATCGCACTCGATGTTTCAGGCTCATATTGCAGGGCTGCATCGTTGAGTCGGAGCCGCTCTAAGGCTTCCCGCAAATCTTCAAACTGGTCGGCGTCAGTGGGAAATAGCCCACAAAATACCATCGGCTTGGCCTCTGTGTAGCCGGGAAGCGGTTCGGGAGCAGGCGATTTTGCCAAGGTGATCGTATCGCCAACGCGCGCATCTTCAACTGCTTTAATCGCTGCGGCGAAATATCCAACCTCGCCAGCGTGAAGCCCCTCTACCTGGATTTGAGTGGGCGATAGGACCCCTAGCTCATCAATCTCGTATTCTTTGCCAGATGCCATCAGCCGGACGCGATCGCCCTTACGAACGGTGCCATCCATCACCCGAAAATATACAATAACCCCTCGATAGCTGTCGTAATAGCTGTCAAAAATCAGGGCGCGCAGCGGCTTGTCAAGCGTTTCTTGAGGAGCAGGCACCAGATAAACAATCGATTCAAGAATCTCGGTAATGCCGATGCCCTCTTTAGCCGACGCCAAAATAGCATTACTGCAATCTAAGCCGATCACTTCCTCAATTTCGGCTTTTATTCGATCCGGCTCTGCGCCAGGCAGATCAATCTTGTTGAGGACGGGAATAATCTCTAGGTCATGTTCGAGCGCAAGATAAACGTTTGCTAACGTCTGCGCCTCCACCCCTTGAGAGGCATCAACCACGAGCAACGCTCCTTCACAAGCGGCGAGCGATCGCGACACCTCGTAAGAAAAGTCAACATGCCCTGGCGTATCGATGAGGTTGAGCACATAGGCATTGCCGTCGCGAGCCGTGTAGTTCATCCGAGCTGCCT
This sequence comes from Elainellaceae cyanobacterium, assembly GCA_051117335.1. GTDB lineage: Bacteria > Cyanobacteriota > Cyanobacteriia > CAZCXK01 > CAZCXK01 > DBGGTD01. The sequence goes on along the minus strand of JBNPEB010000007.1, from coordinate 172,710 downwards.
GGAGCTTGATGGTGATGCCTCTCTCTCGCTCTAAGTCCATAGAATCGAGGAACTGCTGCTTCATGTCGCGATCGCTGACCGTCCCTGTTGAGGCTAACAAGCGATCGGCCAAGGTCGATTTGCCGTGGTCGATGTGAGCAATAATTGAAAAGTTGCGGATGCGAGAGACAGGTACGTCAGTCATAGACCTCGAAGAATCAGACTTGCAGTCAGCTAGAGAGCATCCTACAGAATAGGGGATAGCTTAAGATATTGTAATGCCTTCTTGGAAATCAAGCATGGACTTAGGATTGAGTTGACTAATTTTGTCGAACTTGGACGTAATGTTTCCCGCTGGCTTACCATAAACTCAAGCAGGTTAACTCCATGACCTTGCATGAAACTCATCTTCAAGTGATTTTCTTACCCCTATGGACAATCCCGCTGTTAGCTCTAGCGTGTCGTCGGACAAAGTTGAAATTTCGGTACGTCTAGATGCCGAACTATTAGACCAGATCAGTCACTTAACTCAGGATCCGAGTAAAGTGATTGAAGTTGCCGTGCGTCAATGGCTGCGTGGTGGTGTGCGCCGAGACGATGATTTGACGCGCACCCTCGAACAAAATCCTCCTGTTCCACCCCGCGGCGAATGGAATGATTAATCGAATGGAATGATTATCAAGGCGTTTCATCGTGTGCCGTTGTCGAACAGATGTTGTCAAACAGATGTTGTCAAACAGATGTTGTTGAACAGGCATTGATAGGCTAAGTTAGAGCGGGAACTCTAGCTATTGACATCAGCGATATGCATCAGGTTAAGCATCATTTTGCATGGGATTGCATCTACATTGATTCAGGAATTGCTTAGGATAAGCAGGTGTTAATCGCTGACCGTATTCGTTGTTTCCGGTTCAATGTTGATGAACTCGTTTAGCCACTCGTCACCCACCTTTAGTGAACCTGCCAGGTCAGTCATAGCTGATAAGTCCCAGGAAGCATTGTCTACTTCCGAAGCCGATCTCTTCTATATTCAGGATCGCCTAGGGCAATACTTGTCATTTCAGTGGCAGGGTGCTCTCCAGTTAGGGCTAGATCCGAGAGAGTTAATCGGCCAGTCGTTTGAAGACAGTTTTAGACCCGTCTCTATCAGTCTCTACAAAAAGCGGGTCGAAGAGGTTTTAGGTGGCGTCATCCCTGAGCAGTTTACCTATGCATTTCAATATGGCGATCGCCATCTCCTTTTTGACATTGTCATTAGTCCGTTAATTGTGCCGTATGGCCGGACTGATCGCGTCGTCGTAACAGGACGGTTTCTAAGAGCGTGTTCTCAGACAGAAGCCCTCCAGACTGTTGACTGTCTTCCAAACTTAGTGTCTGCGCTCAACCCCAGCCAGTATCAAAAGCTACTAACTCAAGTTGCCTGGAATATTCGCCGCACGTTAGACCTCGAAACGATTTGGCAGCAAACCGTCGATGGGTTGGGTAAAGCATTGCAAGCGTGTCACTGCTTCATCGGGGCGTATAAGCCCGATCAATCTAACATTCAAGTTGTCGCAGAATATCAAGACTCCTCATCTCTAATTCATTTGGGGCAAACATTTAACCTAGAGGATCATCCGCCTCTTCGTCAGGCGATTCAAACGCTCAAGCCTGTCGTCTTCGACTCTGGAGAGTTAGGCGAGTCTCAGCCAAAGCGATATTCGACTCTGGCGGTTGCAACTTCGCACCAGGATCAGCCCAACGGGCTTATTGTGCTATATCAGTTTGATCGATCCAGAATTTGGAGCACGACCGATCTAGACATCATTCAGGAACTTGCCGATCAGGTTGGCACAGGGATTGCTCACGCCACGCTATTTTCAGAAAGCCGGGATCTTGCCATTGAATTACAGCGGGCGAATGAACGGTTGATTCACAAACATAATGAATTAGAAGAGGCGCATCAAGCAGCAGAAGAAGCTTCTCGACTGAAAAGTGAATTTCTCGCAAATACCTCTCATGAGTTGCGAACTCCTCTGAATGCTATGCTTGGCTTCCTCAAGCTGATCATGGATGGTATGGCAGATGATCCAGAAGAGCAGGGTGAATTTATCAAAGAGGCGTATCGATCTGCCGTTCATCTCCTCAGCATCATCAACGACATTCTGGATATTGCTAGGATTGAAGCGGGCAAGATGCAGCTTGATATGAACCCCGTCAAGCTTGACGATTTGCTAACCGATGTCGAAAACTTCACCCGCACACAAGCCGAGCAAAAACACCTCAGTTATGAAATCCGGACGCCTGCGACGCTAGACCAGATTATCCTACATGGCAATTATCAACGAATATTGCAGGTCATGCTCAACCTGGTGGGGAACGCCATTAAGTTCACGCATCAAGGCGGAATTACGATTACGGCTGAGGTGATTCAAAAAGAAGCGCTGGATTCAGATGAAGAGGATGCACCTGATACACCCAACAATATGGTGAAAATCAGCGTTGCAGATACGGGTATCGGTGTTTCGCTGGAAGACCAGGATAAGCTGTTTCAATCATTCAGTCAGGTCGATAGTTCCCGAACCCGCCAGTTTGGGGGGTCAGGATTGGGACTGGTCATTTCTCAAAAGCTGGTTGAAGCGATGGGTGGTATTGTCAATTTCTACAGCTTGGGAGAAGGCTTAGGATCAACTGTGACGTTTACCGTAGCGCTTTACCAAGACCCTGTCATGATTGAAACGCAACCTGATTAGCCATTTGACTAGGGCTGTTGAAACCACACTCTAAAGCAATCTCGATAGCGCGGAAGGGACAACGATCTAGGACAGATGAGAATTAAGTCCAACGCGTAGGGGCAGGTTTAGCCCATACGAATTAATCCCAACGCGTAGGGGCAAGGTTTAGCCAGTAGGAATTAAGTCCAACGCGTAGGGGCAGGTTTAGCCCATACGAATTAATCCCAACGCGTAGGGGCAGGTTTAGCCCATACGTTGATTGTATAGCAGGAGGATGCTATCAAAACCTGCCCCTACGCGATGATCGCCGTATCTACTTCAGACCTTCCATGACTGCGCGGGCTGCTTCAAGCGTGCGATCGATGTCGTCATCCGTATGCGCTAACGACGTAAAGCCCGCCTCAAACTGAGACGGCGCCAAATATACGCCGTGTTCCAACATACCGCGATGGAAGCGACCAAACTTTGCCAAGTCAGACGTCTTCGCATCGTCGTAGTTGTACACCGGCCCCGGATTAAAGAAGAACCCAAACATGCCGCTAATCTGTCCGCCGCAGGCGTCATGTCCGGTGTCTTTAGCAACTTGCACCATTCCATCGGCAAGCTTTTTGGTAATCCGATCGAGCTGGTCATAAGTGCCGGGGCGACGCAGCAGCTCTAGCGTTTTAATGCCTGCGGTCATCGCCAGCGGATTGCCCGACAAGGTTCCGGCTTGATACATTGGCCCTGCCGGAGCCACCATTTCCATGATGTCTTTGCGCCCGCCGTAGGCACCAACGGGCAAGCCGCCGCCGATGATTTTGCCTAGCGTGGTCAAATCGGGCGTGACGCCAAACTTTTCTTGGGCACCGCCGTAGGCAATCCGAAATCCGGTCATGACTTCATCAAAGACGAGCAGTGCGCCGTTGGCTTGGGTCAATTCTCGTAAGCCTTCTAAAAACCCAGGCTGAGGGGGAATGAAGCCCGAATTGCCTACCACCGGCTCAAGGATGACGCCTGCGATTTGATCGGGGTGTTCGTCAAACAGTTTTTTCACCGCATCGAGGTCGTTATAGGGAGCGGTGAGGGTGCTGCTGGTTGCTGCTTTGGGGACGCCAGGAGAATCGGGCAGACCAAGGGTGGCGACCCCCGATCCGGCCTTCACCAAAAACATATCGGCATGACCGTGATAGCAGCCTTCAAACTTGATGACGTTATCCCGCCCGGTGAAGGCACGCATCAACCGCAGCACTGCCATGCAGGCTTCGGTTCCAGAGTTGACAAACCGCACCATTTCAATGCTGGGAACCGCATCAATCACCTGTTCTGCCAAGACGTTTTCGAGATAGCACGGTGCCCCAAAGCTGGTGCCCTTCTCTAAAACGTCGTGGAGAGCCGCAATCACGTCTGGATGGGCATGACCGCAGATTGCGGGACCCCAAGTGCCTACGTAGTCAATATACTGATTGGCATCGACATCCCAGATGTACGCGCCTTTGACTCGATCGAAGACAATCGGCTGTCCGCCAACCGACTTAAAGGCGCGCACGGGTGAGCTGACGCCACCGGGCATAAGTTTTTGAGCTGCCGCAAAAATTTCTTCTGATTTAGTGGTTTTAATCGGTGTAGTAACCAAAGCTTTCTCCTTCCTTTGTCTTGAATCTGCGTTTCAAGAATCTGCGTTCAAACTGCCGTGTTGCAATAGGGCGACTATGGCCGTACGCTCTCGCGTTAGGACGTTGAACGTGTGTGAGCCCCCGCGCCGCGGGGGCTCACCACACAAACCTGAGCCCATAGGGCTTTATTCATTATCCTATCGATCGCGCCTCAGAGTGTCGGGGATGTAGCAAAGCGTCAAAAAAGGACGAATTTTGAATACATCGAGATGCATCATGAGGATACAACGCCGCCACAGCCCTCATGCTAGACTGCAAACCGACATCGGGAGAGGAGCATTGAATGTTTGATTATGCGGTGATTGGCAAAGGATTAATCGGATCATCGGCGGGGCGATCGCTCGCTCAGAGTTCGAGCCGCGTTGCGATCATTGGCCCCGACGAACCGAGCCATTTTGCATCCCACGATGGCATCTTTGCCAGCCATTACGACCAAGGGCGTATCACTCGCATTCTGGATGCTGATTGGGTCTGGGGGACGTTAGCAAAACGCTCAATCCAGCAGTATGCCGACATCGAAGCAGAGAGCGGCATTTCCTTTCATCACCCTGTTGGGGCGCTACGAGTTGGGCACAATACCCCCGATCGCATCCGCTATATCACGCAAAACAAAGCCGTCGGACAAACGCTTCAGGCGACCTTTCAAGATTTTTCCCGATCTGAACTTCAGCAGCAGTTTCCCTATTTTTCATTTGCGTCAGATTCTATTGGTCTTTATGAAACGGGGGGAGCGGGTTTCATCAATCCTCGTCGGTTGATTCAGGCACAGCTTCACAGTGCTCAACAGAGAGGAGCCACCGTGATTCGTGAAATTGCCAAAGACATTTCGCTAGAACCCGATCGGTGTATCATCCACACCCAGGATGGGAGCCGCTACGATGCTCAGAAAGTCTTGATTACGACGGGTGCGTTTACCAATTTCTTTTCGCTCATCCGACGACCCCTCGACCTCAAACCCGTCGCCGAATCAATTCTGCTCGCAGAGCTGAGCGAGTCTAGTTTGCAGGCGATACGTGCTCCGCATGGGCACTCCTCAATACCATCTCTGATGTATCAGTTTCCGGACGAGCAGAATGACGATCGAATGTTAGCCGTATACATGGTGCCCCCAGTCGAATTTCCCAATGGGCAGATCTATTTGAAAGTGGGCGTGGGCAGTCAGCGAGATCGGATATTTGATTCGCTGGAGAGTCTGACGACATGGTTCAAGCAGGGGCCAGATCCGGCGACTCATGACCATCTCCACGCCATATTAAAGGCGATTATGCCTGAGTTAGAAATCGTTGCTACCCATGTCAATCCGTGTGTTTTGACCTATACGCCCACTAACTATCCGTTTATTGACGTGATTCAGCCCGATCGCGTTTTTGTGGCCACGGGGGGATGTGGCTATGCAGGCAAGTCATCGGTTGAAATTGGGGCGATCGCCGCTCGGCTGACCTGTCATGGCTCCTGGGTCGAGGATCTGGACGCAAATTTGTTTAAGGTCAAGTGGCGTTGAATTAGACGCTTAGGCGTGATTGCGGGGCGGAATCTCTCGTCCGTCGTAAAATCGGCGTTCTAATCGTCCTAACCCAAACCATAACCCTGCGGCGATCGCCAAACTTGCCGTCAGTAAACTCGTGATCGTTCCATCCATCAGGCTGATTAAAAGCGGAGACACGACGCCTGCGCCGATGCCCAAAAACGCGGCTCCCCGACGGATGCGCTGAATATTATTAAGTGCGCCCCGGCAGCTTGCACACTGCTCCACATGCGAATGATAGCGATCCAGCAGTTGCGCGGTCGAGAAAGCGGGCGGCAGTGAGGCATCGGGAAACGGGTCTGCATGATAGGTATTCACCCAGTTGCAGAGTTCTGCGACAAACGCGTCGGCAGCGGTGGGGAGATAAAACGCTTTCGTGAACTGATCACGCCCGCCGGATTGCTCAAGGGCGCGTTCTTGCAGATGCAAAAAGATCTGATCGTCTTCCAAGATGGCGTTTTGGCTGATGTGAGAGTACCAGCGGGGTGTGAGTTTGATAAAAAATTCGGGGAGCTTTGACGAAAATTTGAAGGGAAATCGCGCAAACAACCGACATTTTCCTTTGCTAATCGGAGTGGCATAGACCACCGTCATCGTTCTGCCAAATTGCTTTGAGGTGAGGTCGTGCCACATCAGTGCGGGCGCGACAAATATGGTGGTCTGCGACCCCAACGTGCCCCGTCGCGGTCCTTCCTCCCACCGTCCTTGAAACCCTTGCCGCCCCGATTCAACGACTTCTAAATCAACCGGACTCGCATTCGCGCGATCGCCCACGGTTTTGTGATGGGTGTAGGGAATGTGGCTAGAATCAATCACATTCTCCAACAGGGTCAGCGCATCATAGGGCAGATCGCGCACCGTATCCAGGCAGACCCATTCGTCAGGCGACTCGTCTAGGGGATCGACGATGGGGATGCGCGTTTTCTCAGCATTCGACGGCGTGCCTGGATAAACAAACAGCAATCCCTGGCGAATTGCGGTCGGCAAGGAGGCGACGCAGGCTCGCTGCGACGATTCTGCTGCCGTGGTGTCCCGCTGCTGAGGAATTCGCTGACAGTCTCCCGTTCCCGAAAATGCCCACCCGTGATACGGACATTCTAAAAGCCCATCCTCTGCAACTCGCCCCTCAGATAGCGGAGCCAACCGATGCGGACAGGCATCCTCAAAGACGCGCCACGATTGACTCGTTCGCTCCCACCAAATCACCAGATTCTGATCGAGCAGCGTGACAGTAGTGAGCTGATTGGCATCGAGATCTCGCACATAGGCGATCGGATGCCAGACTTCGTGCCAGTTAAATCGATTGGGGTCAGTGCCGCCTGCCGGGTGTTCGTCGGCAGACAGGGGCAAATCGGGCGATCGCTCAGTTTGATCGCTCGCGGGATCCTGATCAAGAGTGGGGGATACGGGGCTGTCGAGCATGGCAAGGGTTAGATAAAAAGAATTTAGGTCATCCTAATTCTTATACGTTAATAAATCGACACATTTGTTACAAGGTTCTGCTCATCAGGGCGATAATTCCCCGCGTTTGAGCATGTCCACGACATCAGTGGCTGAAAATGACTGCCGCTTTTGAATCGATAGGGCTTTAATGGCCGATCGCAGTCGTTCGTACTGATCGCGGGTTAACGGAGTCTGGAGGTGATGTTCAAACAAATACTGGAGGTTGCCTGCTCCGCTAAATTTGCCGAACCAGATTTCAGGATGACTGTGAGGAAAGATGGAATAACTCTGGCGATCGCGCAGGAGTGAGTGCACGTGAATGCCGGTTTCGTGTCGTTGTGACTGCTGAGAATAGGGCGGGTGCGATCGCACGCCCATCTGATTGAGACAGTCTGTGACACGAGCTAAAGCGTCATAATTAATGCCCTCGACCTCCCAGCCAAAGCGCATCCGCAAGCCATTCAGCACCTGTTCTAGCGCGACATTTCCTGCTCGCTCACCAATGCCGCCAAAGGTTCCTGAGATTCCGGTCGCGCCTGCCCGCACGGCTTGAATGGTGTTTTCTAGAGCCAGTCCCATATCGTTGTGAAAGTGAACCGCCAGCGGCGCATTGTCCGTACATTCCAAAAGATCACGAATCCAAATAAAGCTTTTCTCAGGTGTGAGCACGCCCACCGTATCGCACAGCAAAACCTGATCGACATAGGGCTGAAATTTGATGATGCAATCGACCAAAAAATCAAAATCGGCTCGACTGGCATCCTCTGCTGCAAAGCAGAGGTTGAGCCCCTGCGCTTTGGCATATCGCAGGTGGTCTAACACGTTATCCATCATGGTTTGACGAATGCGGTCAATGAGAGACTTGGGAACGTCATTATCAACCGTTTTGCCATGATACGCAGAACTCGCGGCTACCTCTGCATCTCGAAGAAACAGCAGGCGATCGGAAATGGCATTGAAGAGAATAATTTGCTCGACCCCACACGCTTTTGACTGGTCAATAAAGGCGCGAGTGAGCATGGTAGACGCAATGATTTGATGCGCTAACCCGGCTGCCACTAGGTTAGTGACCAGTTGTGCTTCTGCTGGGTGCACGGCAGGCATGAGGGCAATTTGGTGAACCCCTGTCCTGGCAATCAACTGGGCGAGTTGATGTTTGGTGTCTCCATCGAAAAACACTCCGACCTGCTGTTCTCCATCTCGAAGCGTTTCGTCAGAAATAATGAGTTTGATTGTCTCCATGATGCTAAGACAAAACCGCCCAAAATCTTAAACCTTGTCTACTGAATCATGCTGAAACGCACTCAGGAATCGGCGATCGCCAACATTGAGCATTGTGATGCTAAATCGTCGTTTCATAGGGTATCGCAAGTCTTGACACGGGTTTTACTCTGACAAAAAACTTACAGACTGGCAATCGATTGGCGATCGCGATCGCTTTACAGCCAATCAATGAAACCGCTATCTTACAGCTTCAGGAGAAATCTGATTCAAATCATAGTCGAAAACCCAAAAGCGACGAGGCTAAAATAATGCCGCATGAGTAAATTCAGTTCAGACATATTTCAATCAGGACAGAATTGCTATCACCCCAAGTGAACGGTGTTTGAGAGGAGTGAGAATGGGTGATCCCGTATTTGAGAATCAGCCCACCCAATGGGAGAACACACATCAGGAGCTAACATCCGCGCATCGGCAACCGCATCAGGAGAATCCAGAAACAGTTCCAGAAATAGCGCAATCAGTCGGAGCCCATCGACAGGCGATCGCCCACGGAGAGCCATTTCCTGATGATTCAGATATGCCAACCAGTCTGCCTGAGGTTCTCTATCGAGCTGCTCAGCGTTCAACGGGGATTCTCTACGTGCATGCGGATGGCTCGGAAACCCATCAGACCTATTCAGAGTTGCTCGACCGCGCAGAACGGATTTTGGTGGGCTTGAGAGAGCGCGGAATTTCGCCTCAGACGCCGGTGATCGTGCAATGTTCTCGCAGTCTAGACGGGGTGAGTGCGCTGTGGGCCTGCATCTTGGGAGGCTTTGTCCCCGTGCCGATTGCCCCCGTCTCGAATTACACCCTCGACCCCCGCAACGCCAGTGTGCTGCTGAATGCGCTTCAGCTTCTAGAAAATCCAGTGATTGTGACCGATGAGACGTTACAGCCTGCGATCGCCACGGTTTTGAGTCAGGCGGCAGATTCGGCAGTCGTTTCGTCTGCGTCGGTGATGGCGATTGAGGCATTGAGCCAGACTGAGAATAGTCATGATCGGGGGCATGATCGGGGCGATCGCACGCCCCACCCGCGCCAGCCGGACGACCTAGCGCTGCTGCTGCTCACCTCAGGCAGTACTGGCGTGCCGAAGGGGGTGATGCTCAGCGAGCGGAATGTGCTGGCAAGTGCCTATGGCATGTCGAGTGTGAACGGCTTGACAGAGGCTAGCATCACCCTCAACTGGATGCCGTTGGGGCATGTCGCCAGCCTGGTGATGTTTCATCTCACAGAAGTGTATTTGGGCTGTCAGCAAATTCACGTCGCCAACGAACTCGTGCTGCAAAATCCGCTCCGGTGGCTAGATTTGATCGAGCAGTATCGAGTCACGGCCACCTGGGCACCCAATTTTGCCTACGGGCTAGTGAATGACCAGGCGGAGGCAATTCGGCAGCGACGGTGGGATCTGTCCTCGATTCGCTGGATGGGGAACGGGGCAGAGGCGGTGGTGGGTAAAACAACGCGGCAGTTTCTTGAATTGCTGACGCCTCATGGGCTAGCAGATGGGGCAGTCAGTCCGGGCTATGGCATGTCGGAAACCTGTTCGGGCATTGTCCATTCTCACCAGTTTTCGCTGCAATCCACGACGGATGATGATGCGTTTGTCGAGGTGGGTACGCCAATTCCAGGGGTGTCAGTGCGAATTACGGATGCGGCGAATCAAGTCGTGGACGAGGGGGCGATCGGTCGTCTCCAGGTCAATGGATTGACGGTGATGGCAGGCTACTACAACCGCCCCGATTTGAATGCAGAGGTTTTTACGGCGGATGGCTGGTTTGACACGGGCGACCTGGGCCTGATCCGCAATGGGCGGCTGACGATTACCGGACGGCAAAAAGATGTGATTGTCATCAACGGGGTCAACTATTACAGCCATGAGATTGAGTCTGTGGTCGAAGAGTTGGACGGCGTGGAGGTGTCGTTTACGGCAGCCTGCGGCGTTCGGCAGGCGAAGGGGGCAAGCGATCGCCTCGCTATTTTCTTTCATTCCTCCCATGCCGAGAATATGGGAGGCGAGGCTAAAGAAGAAAATCTTGCCCACCTGCTGCGGCTCATCCGTACGCGAGTGATGAGCACCATCGGCATCAATCCCGACTATTTAATTCCGGTGGCTCGACAGGCAATTCCCAAAACGGCGATCGGCAAGATCCAGCGGCGGCAGCTCGGCCAACGGTTTGAGCAGGGAGACTTTGACGAGATGGTGCATCAAGTCCGAGAGTTGCTCATGCAGCAAACTCGCCATGCCGCGCCAGCTAGCCAGCTAGAGCAGCAGATTGCCGCAATTTGGCAAGACGTGTTGCAAATCGAATCTGTCGGCATTCACGATAATTTCTTTGAACTGGGGGGCAATTCTCTGCGGCTGGTGCAGGTGCTGCATCGGCTGCAAACCAGCTTGAATTGCCAACTATCCGTAGTGGATCTGTTCCAATATCCTACGATTGAAACATTGGCTCGTTTGTGCAGAGCGCGGATCGACCGTCATCTCAGCCCAGATTCGAATCCAGCACATCCGGAATCCAGTCCGCCTCTCCGTCGGCGAACTCAACGGGCAGCCCATTCAGGCGTAGCGGTGATTGGCATGGCGTGCCGATTTCCGGGGGCAGCCAATCTGGAGGAATTCTGGCAAAACCTGTGCAATGGCGTTGAGTCGATTCAATTCTTCACGAATGACGAACTGCTAGCATCAGGGGTCGATCCACAGGTACTCAATCATCCCAACTATGTGAAAGCCAGCCCCATCTTAGATGACATCGAACGCTTTGATGCAGAGTTTTTCGGCTATAGCCCTAAAGAAGCAGAGCTGATCGACCCGCAGCAGCGCCTGTTGCTGGAGTGCGCTTGGGAAAGCCTGGAACATGCTGGATACGACCCGCTCACCTATCCAGGAGCCATCGGCTTATACGCGGGGGCATCGACGAACACGTATTTGCTCAACCAGGTGATGCCCAATCGCCATCAGCTTGACCCCCATGATTCTCTCGACGTGTTGACGCTGAGTTCGATGGGTGGCTTCCAGATGACCGTTGCCAACGACAAAGACTACCTGACCACTCGCGTTTCTTACAAGCTCAACCTGCGCGGACCCAGCGTTAATGTGCAGACGGCATGTTCGACCTCACTGGTGGCGATTCACATGGCGGCTCAGAGCGTGTTGAATGGCGAGTGCGACATGGCGCTGGCGGGCGGCGTGTCGGTGCATACGCCGCAGAAAGTGGGTCATCTGTTTCAAGACGGCATGATTCTTTCTCCTGATGGCCACTGTCGAGCCTTCGATGCTAATGCCCAGGGCACTATCTTTGGCAGCGGCGTCGGGCTGGTGGTGCTGAAACCGCTGGATGAGGCGATCGCCGATGGAGACCAGATTTATGCCGTGATCAAAGGCTCAGCGATGGGCAATGATGGCGGCATGAAGGTGGGCTATCTAGCACCCAGAGCCGACGGGCAGGCCACCGTTGCAGCCGAGGCGATCGCCCAAGCCGGCATTGCCCCTGACACGATCACCTACGTCGAAGCGCACGGCACAGGCACCGAACTGGGTGACCCCATTGAGATTGCTGGACTGACTCACGCCTTTCGCACGGGCACGTTGAAGAACCAGTTTTGCGCGATCGGCTCGGTCAAAACCAATGTCGGACATCTAAACATCGCATCTGGGATAGTGGGCTTTATCAAAACGGTCTTGGCACTGCACCATCAAAAACTGCCCCCCAGTCTGCACTTTGACACCCCCAATCCGCAAATTGATTTTGCCAACAGCCCGTTTTTTGTAAACACCGCCCTCACGGATTGGCAATCCACCGGATATCCACGACGAGCAGGGGTAAACTCGCTCGGCATCGGCGGGACGAATGTGCATGTGGTGTTGGAGGAAGCAAACAGACAGTTAGCTGCCAGCGGTCAGCCGTCAGTAAACGACAAACAGGATGGTTCCCCAGTGCGACCGTCTCGGTCGCGTTCTAATCCAACGGTCATTGATTCACGTCAGACGAGGGAACGCGGGCAAGATGCCCGCACTGAGGTGGATTCTGCGAAGCGGCGATCGCCCCTTAATTTCCAGCAATTAATCATCACGGAATTCACCCGCTCTCATCATCTGCTTGCCCTCTCTGCTAAGAGCGAATCCGCGCTGCGAGATTTGGCAACACGCTATGAGGCATTTCTCCACGCCAATCCAGACGTGTCGTTAGCGAATCTATGTTTTACTGCCAACACGGGGCGATCGCATTTTGAGGTTCGATTGGCGATCGCGGCTGATTCGGTTGCTCAGATGCAGGCACAGCTTCGAGCCTATCTGGATATGCCTGACACGATTGGAGTGTCTTCTACATTTACTTCTTCTACTTCTAAGTCCACTCCTCAATTCACCCGTTCATCGCGTCGCCCAATCGCCTTTCTTTTCACCGGGCAAGGCTCTCAATATCTCGGCATGGGGAAAGACCTGTATGAAACCCACCCCATCTTTCGCCAAACCCTGGACTACTGCGACACCATCCTACGTCCCCTGCTGGGTCAGTCTCTACACGAGATTCTCTTCCCCACTCCCCCACTCCCCCACTCCCCCACTCCCCCACTCCTTCACCAAACCCAATACACCCAACCCACCCTCTTCGCTGTCGAATATGCTATCTACAAAGTCTGGACATCGTGGGGCATCGAGCCGTCAATCGTCATGGGGCACAGCGTTGGCGAATATGTAGCGGCCTGTGTCGCGGGGGTATTTAGCCTAGAGGATGGGCTGAAGCTGGTGGCGGCGCGGGGTCGGCTAATGCAAGCACTGCCACCAGGCGGGATGGCAGCCGTGATGGCGGACGAAGACGTCGTGAAGGGGGCGATCGCCTCTTATCCTGACCTGTCAATTGCAGCAATCAATGCGCCGCAAAACATCGTGATTTCAGGATCGTCAGCTTCTCTGACAGCCGTTTGTGAAACACTGGTGGCTCACGACATCAAAGTGACTCCGCTCACCGTCTCCCATGCGTTCCACTCCCCGATGATGGAGCCAATGATTGCGGAGTTTAAGCAGGTTGCGCGGGCGATCGCCTTTGATGTGCCTCGGCTTGATTTGATCTCTAATCTTACGGGAGAATTGGCTACGTCTGACATTGCCACTCCCGACTATTGGTGTGCCCATATCCGTCAGCCTGTGCAGTTTGCAGCCGGGATAGAAACGCTCCGCCAGCTTGGATATGATACGTTTCTTGAATGCGGTGCAAAACCGATTTTGCTTGGCATGGTTCATCAGTGGGCAGACCAGAGCGAACGAAGTAGTTCCCAGTCTCACGCAGTAAGCGGAGTAGCGAGTTTGCAGCCCAAACAAGCCGACTGGCAGTCGATGCTTGCTAGCTTGGGCAGATTGTATGCACAAGGCTGGTCAGCCAACTGGCATGCGGTGTATCACGGGGAGTCATGCCGCCGAATTCCGTTGCCGACCTATCCATTTCAGCGGCAGCGCTACTGGCTGGATAGGCCACGTCGATTGAATGATGGATTGGATAATAGATCAGATAACGGTTTGGATAGAAGGATTGATATCTGTGGAGGGCATGGTGGTACCATGCCCCTACGGATGCCGGATGCTCGACATTCGTTATTGGGAAACCGTTTTTCGTCTGCACTCAAAGATGTTGTATTTGAATCCCATCTCTCCTCGAATGCGCCCGCGTTCCTTGCTGATCATCGGGTGTTTCAACGCCCAGTTTTGCCAGGAACTGCCTATTTAGAAATGGCGCTATCGGCGGGGCATCAGGTGCTAAAAACACAATCTATTCGCCTCAAGGATGTGGTGATTCAAGCGCCGCTGGTTCTGCCTGAGGATGGGGTGAAATCCGTTCAAACGATTCTCAGTAAAGACTCAATCGGCAACGATTCAGTAGAGGCATCATTCCAAATTTATAGTCTGCTTCGCGATCTGCACGATCCCGACGATGAAACGTGGCAACTGCACTGCTCTGGAGCGATCGCCAAGGTTGAACCTGTGGATTCACAACCCATTGACCTGGCGCAGTTGAAGCAGGATTTAAACGAAAAGCGATCGCCCACTGACCATTATCATATGTGCAAAACCCGTGGTATCGACTATGGAGCGAGCTTTCAACGAATACAAGCACTCTGGAGAACAGAGGGTGAAGCCTTGGGCGAAATATGTGATGCTTCTACTGACACATCAACCTATCATATCCATCCGGCTTTGCTTGATGCGTGCTTTCAGGTCGTATTGGCTGCCCTGCCTCAGTCGATGCAGTCTGTCACCTATGTGCCTGTAAGCATCGACTGTTTTCGCCTCTATCAGGCTCCAACAGAGCGGCTATGGAGTCACGTTCAGCTTCGTTCTATTGAACCCGCTCAGGAATCAGTTCAGCCTAATCGTATCACTGCGGATGTTCGCATCTTTGACGCCCACGGAGTTCTGATTGCTCAAGCCAACGGACTGTCTGCACAACGAGTCAACCGAGAGACGGTCTTGGGGGCTACCCCGACCGATTGGCAAAACTGGCTCTATGAAGTCGAGTGGCGATCGCTTCCTGCTGTCATCCCTTCAAAGCAACTAGAACCGCAACTAGAACCGGGGCACTGGCTAATTTTCGCAGATTCGCAAGTCGCTCCCAGCCTCGGTGAGTACCTGATGGCTCACCAACACACGTATACACTCGTCACACCTGCTCAAACGTTTGATTACACCGACCGCCATGTCCAGCTTAATCCGATAAACTCTCAGCATTTTGAATCCCTTCTCGCCCGTCAGCCTGCGTCGCTGCGCGGCATCATTCACCTCTGGAGCCTTGATGCCTCACCCATAGGTAAAAACGATTCCCCTTCCCATACTTTTTGGCATCCTCAGATTGGCTGCCAGAGTGCTCTCCATCTAATTCAAGCCCTCATTAAACAGCCTCACTTATCCGCATCATCCACTCGTGTCTACTTCATTACGCAAGGCGCGCAATCCGTTCAGGGAGAACCGTTAACCTCCAAGGGGATCGCTCAGTCCCCACTGTGGGGGCTTGGCAGGGCGATCGCTCGTGAGCATCCAGATCTTCGCTGCTGCCTGATTGACCTCGCCGCAGGCAATAGCTCTACCCTAGATGCCTCCATAGATAGGTCTACGATTCACACGCTCTTTGAAGAACTGCGGGCAGATGATTGGGCAACCCATGCAGAAAATCAGATGGCCCTTCAAGGCCAGTCTCGCTATGGGGCGCGGCTGGTTCGCAGCAACGCATCTACTCTACTTCCAGCAGAATCTCTGAATCGACGGCTTCACATCTCCACACGCGGCACGCTAGACAACCTCACCTGGATATCTGCGCCTCGCCAGATGCCCCATTCCGATGAAGTAGAAATTCGCGTGCGGGCAACCGGGCTTAATTTCCGGGATGTGCTCAATGCGATGGGGCTGTATCCGGGCGATGCGGGGGTGCTTGGGCTGGAATGTGCGGGAGAGATTGTCTCGGTTGGGCACGGCGTTCAGCACCTTAATCCAGGGGATCAGATCATGGCGATCGCCCCGGCGAGTTTCGGCAACTATGTGACCGTCAACGCCGCGTTAGTGGCTCCGATTCCCGATGGGCTGAGTATTGAGGAAGCAGCAACGATTCCGACTGCATTTCTGACGGCAGACTATGCGCTGCATCGTATGGGAGGCATCAAAGCGGGCGATCGCGTGCTCATTCATGCAGCCGCTGGGGGAGTTGGGCAGGCAGCGGTTCAAATCGCTCAGCACGCCGGAGCCGAAATTTTTGCCACCGCATCGCCCAGCAAATGGGATAGCCTCTACTCCCTTGGCATCCATCACGTGATGAATTCTCGCACCCTTGACTTTGCCGACCAGATTTTAGAAATCACTCAGGGGGAGGGCGTTGATTTGGTTCTAAATTCTCTTTCGGGTGACGTTATTGCCAAGAATTTAGACGCATTAGCACCGGGGGGACGCTTCCTTGAAATCGGTAAAGCCGGGATTTGGGAGCCTGAAATCATGGCGATCGCCCGTCCTGATGTGGCCTACCACGTCATTGATTTAGTAGATGTGACTCAGCAGCAGCCCGACGTGATTCAGTCGATGCTGAGCCAGTTGGTGGACCAGTTGCAAACTGGGCAGTTGCGGCCTCTTCCCTATCAATCATTTTCGGGCGATCGCGCCATTGATGCCTTTCGCTACATGCAGCAAGCCAAACATATCGGCAAAATTATAATCCGTAATGCATCGAGTTCTGCTAGCGTAGCATCACCCTCCATCAAGGCAGACGCGCATCCCCCTTCTATCAAGATTCGTGATCATGGAACTTATGTAATTACGGGCGGGTTGGGTGCATTAGGCTTGCAGGTTGCCCAGTGGTTAGTTGATCACGGAGCCAAACACCTTCTGCTCATCGGGCGCAACTCTCCATCGAGCGAAGCACAATCTACCACTGCTCAGCTTCAGCAAAAAGGAGTCTCTGTTTCAGTTGCTCAAGCAGATGTGTCTAACCTTGCAGACCTTACAAAAATTCTTGCGCCCTATCAACACCAGGGATATAAACCTTCTGCCAAATCCACCCTCCAATCCCCACGCCCTCTGCGTGGCATCTTTCACCTCGCCGGACTCGTCGATGATGCCACACTTCCGCAGCAAACCTGGCAGCATTTTGAGCGCGTCATGGCTCCCAAAATTCAAGGCGCATGGAACATACATGTATTAACTCAAGCGCTATCGCTTGACTACTTCGTGATGTTTTCATCCGCAGCATCCTTGCTCGGCTCGGCGGGGCAGGCCAACTATTCAGCAGCCAATGCTTCCTTGGATGCGCTGGCTCACTTTCGTCGCGCGCAAGGGCTCCCTGGACTCAGCATTAACTGGGGTGCATGGAGTGACATTGGGCTAGCCGCGAAACAGAAAGTACAAGATCGCTTTAGTCAAACAGGAATCAAACTTATCAATCCCCAAGACGGTTTAGAGGTATTAGAGGCGTTGCTTTCACAGCCGCGTCCCCAAGTCGGAGTCCTACCCATTGATTGGTCGCAGTGGATACAAGAACACGGACAGTCGCCGTTTCTGGCTGATTTTAATACTGATTTTGGCAGTGAAAGAAAGAATGAAGTAACTAAACCGGCACCCGTTTTACACCAGCTTGAGGCATTGCCAGCGGGCGATCGCCCCGCGTTTCTTTCAGCATATCTCAAGGCCCACGTCACCAGGGTCTTAGGTCTTGATCCAACGACTCTCGATGACCCTCACCAGGGTTTTTCCGATTTGGGGATGGATTCGCTGACGTCTATCGAATTGCGAAATCGCCTGCAATCTAGTTTAGAGCGTCCGTTGCCGTCCACATTAATGTATGACTATCCCACCCTAGCCGCATTGACTAGCTACCTTGAGACTCTACTTTTTTCCTCTAATGTTGCATCAACGTCTAATCTATCGAGTGCCTATGAATCTCAGTCTGTTTCGTCAAATGATGTATCTCCTGATCTAGAACTCTTATCCGACGAAGATGCAGAAGCTTTACTATTAGACGAACTCAAACGACTGACTTGATTGATGACATGACTCAAATTCCAGACCAGCCAACCAATCTCTCGCCAACCAAGCAGGCACTCCTTGCCATTAAGCAACTCCAGGCAAAACTCGATGCAGTCGAGCAGGCACAGCATGAACCGATCGCCATTGTGGGTATGGGGTGTCGGTTTCCGGGTGGGGCAGATTCGCCAGGGGCTTTCTGGGAGGTTTTGCACCATAGGAAAGATGCTATTACAGACATACCGGGCGATCGCTGGGATGTTAGCCAATACTACAGTCCAGACCCTACTGTTCCAGGAAAAATGTGTGCCCATCGGGGTGGGTTTGTGCCTCATCTCTACGAATTTGATGCGCCATTTTTTCGCATTGCACCGCGAGAAGCCGCTAGCCTTGATCCGCAGCAGCGCCTCCTGCTGGAAGTAGGCTGGGAGACGCTAGAACATGCTGGACTATCTCCCGATCGCCTAATTGGGCAACAGGCTGGTGTCTTTGTAGGAATTTGCAGTATTGATTATTGGCATCGGCTGCTCAGTCAGCACAGTACTCAGATTGACGCCTATCTTTCGACTGGAAACACCCACAGCGTAGCTGCTGGTCGCCTGTCCTATGCGTTGGGTGTCACAGGGCCAAGTTTGGCAGTGGATACGGCATGTTCGTCATCGCTCGTAGCCATTCATCTGGCCTGTCAAAGCTTACGAAATCGTGAATGCAATCTGGCACTGGCGGGTGGCGTGAATCGCATCCTATCACCAGAAGCTAGCATCAACTTTTCAAAAGCAAAGATGCTGTCTCCTAAGGGGCAATGCCGTTCTTTTGATAGTGAAGCAGATGGATTTGTACGCTCCGAGGGGTGTGGCATGGTTGCTCTGAAGCGGCTCAGTGACGCGGAAGCAGCAGGGGATACTATTTGGGCAGTGATTCTTGGCTCAGCCACGAATCATGATGGGCGCACTAGTGGCTTGACAGTGCCCAACGGCCCAGCTCAGCAGGCAGTCATTCGTCAGGCATTACACGCGAGTCGCATTCAGCCCGAACGGGTCAGCTATATAGAAACCCACGGAACGGGTACATCATTGGGCGACCCGATCGAGGCGGGAGCATTGGGGGAGGTCTTTGGGATGGGGCGATCGCCCTCTCAATCCCTAGTGTTAGGTGCCGTGAAGACTAACATTGGGCATCTAGAAGCCGCCGCCGGAATCGCAGGGCTGATCAAGACCGTGCTTGCGATCTACCACGACGAAATTCCTGCCAATTTGCATTTTCAAACACCCAATCCCCAGATCAACTGGCATGAATTACCGCTCAAAGTTCCGACGCATCCAATTCCCTGGACGAGGGAAGAACAGCCTCGCATTGCGGGAGTGAGTGCGTTTGGGTTTAGCGGCACGAATGCCCATGTCGTGGTTGGGGAATATAGCAGGCAGCTTGGGAGCAGTGAGATAGAAAGCAATCAGCTAGAAGGAGAAAACCGAGAGGAGGATCGTTATCTGTTGATGCTGTCGGCTCGCACAGAGCAAGCATTGCGAGACTTGGTGAGGCGATATATCGAGCATCTGGGACGGCATCCTGATTTGAAGTTAAGAGATGTGTGTTTTACCGCATATACAGGGCGATCGCACTTTAACCATCGACTTGCGGTGATTTCATCATCTATTGCAGACCTCCGAGAAAAATTGGTGGCATTCGATGCCGGACAGTCTCCAGACGGGTTTCATCACGGACGCATTCGGGGGGGCGCAGATTGGGGGCAACTTTCCAGCCCTCATTCCGTCAGTCAATCCGTTAGTCAATCTAGCCCAGCCAATCGACGGCAGATGCTTGAAGAACTGGCAATGCTTTACCTCCAAGGTGCGCCATTGGATTGGGATGCGCTTGATCCTGGGGGCGATCGCAAACGAGTGGTATTGCCGACCTATCCATTTCAGCGCCAACGCTATGGAGTCGAGCTTGGTTAATATTGCCGTGGTTGAGGTTGAATGAGTACCGAATTGAGATCCAGTTGATACAATGATGCGGAATGATTTAAGTCATATGAGTTTTACCCAAAATATGCATATCCCTGGTTGGAAACGCTATCGCTTCGTCATGCTGAGCAGCCTCTCTGCGATCGCCCTAATTGTTGCGACATCATTTGGTTTTCCTGCATTTGCTCAGTCGGGTAGTGCGGTTAGTCAACTTCCATCTCAAGATCAAGCTACATTGCAGTCAGGACGGGTAACACTCTCTGGCAGCAACGGACAATATACTGTGCGTGTGCTAGTCAGCGCTCCGACTGCTACGGCATGGAGTGTTCTCACGGATTACAATAATTTTTCGAGGTTTTTCCCAAGCGTGGCAGAGAGCCGACTTTTGCGCTCTGAAGGCAATCAGCGAGTATTTGAACAGATCAATGTCATTAGAATCTTTCCCATTAGCCGCCGAAGCCGAATCGTGATTGCGGCAACAGAGAGTTATCCTCAGCGAATTGCGTTTAACTTGGTCGAAGGAGATGTCGATTCTCTCCAAGGAACGTGGCAACTTGAGCCAATTTCGTCCAATCAGGTGTTGATCACGCATCAGGTGAATGTCGAGCCTGAATCATCTACGCCCAGAGGAATTTTCTTTAATATCTATCAAAATACGCTTCAAGACACACTGGCTGCCCTGAAGCAGGAAGCCGAACGGCGCAATCAGTAGACGGCATTATTAGCCAGCAATTGCTAAACAGAAATGGGTGCGGACTCGCGACATATCATTATTACCGGAGGATCGAGCGGCATCGGCTATGCCCTTGCCTGTCAGCTTGTTCGGAATGGCGATCGCGTGTCAATCATGGCGCGAACTCCCCAAGCGCTCGATACTGCTAAAACCCAGCTTGAGCAGTATCGTCTGCACCCGTCTCAGCAAATCTTAGCGCTTCCAGCCGATGTGTCTTGCCAAGAGCAAGTCAATCAGGCGGTTCAACAAGCGATCGCCCAGTCTGGGATGCCTGATATGCTAATCAACTGTGCTGGAATCGCGCATCCCGGATACTTTCGAGAGGTGCCTATCGAGGTGTTTGAAACCACGATGGCGATCAACTACTTCGGCACGCTGTACTGCATTCGCGCTGTTCTCCCCTATATGGAACAGCGACGCAGCGGACATATCGTGATGACGTCGTCAGGGTCAGGGTTGATTGGCATCTACGGCTATAGCCCCTATAGCCCCAGCAAGTTTGCCTTGCGAGGCTTGGCAGAGTCGCTCCGAGGCGAACTCAAACCCTGGGGAATCGGGATTTCGATTGTCTATCCGCCCGATACCGATACGCCGCAACTTGAGCAGGAAAATAAGACAAAGCCTCTCGAAACTCAGCGAATCACCGCAACGGCAGCGATTTGGACTGCGGATCACGTCGCCGCTGAAATTTTGAACGGCGTCAGAAAAAACCAGTTTGCGATCGCCCCCGGCACCGAAATGTCAGTGTTGTCAAGATTTCATAGCATCATTTCCCCGGCTCTCAACTGGTACTTCGACCGCATCGTGGCGACCGTGCAAACAGACAAGTCCCACCATGCGAATCAGGTCACTAAATAAGCCCTTTAATCAGAAAGGGGTCGGGCTTAGCAGGGTGCTAAGTCTGGTGGTGCCCCTCTATTATGGACTGATTACGCTACATCACGGGCTGAGTCACGACTACATCGTGCAAGATGATGCCCGACAACACGTCGTTTGGCTACAGCGATTCATCGAACCGCACCTGTTTCCAGATGATTGGATCGCCAACTACTTTCAAACCGTTGCCCCGTGGGGATATCAGTTAGTTTACTGGATTGCAGCTCAGTTTGGCGTTGATCCCCTCATGCTTGCCAAGATTTTGCCCATCATCCTCGCTGCGATCGCCACGATTTACGTCTTTCAGGTGACGTATTTGATTTTGCCGGTTCCGCTGAGCGGGTTGATTGCAACGACCATTTTCAATCAGCATCTCTGGCTCAATGATGATGTCGTCTCGGCAACGCCGAGAGCCTTTGTTTATCCCCTGTTTGCTGCATTTTTGTACTACTTGATCCGGAATTCACTCGTTCCGTGTGTGTTGGCGATCGCCCTGCAAGGACTCTTTTTTCCGCAAATGATGGTGCTTGAGGTGGCGATTCTCACCGTTCGGCTGGTGCGCTGGCATGGCAGATTTCCAAGGCTTTCCCGCATCAGGGCAGACTATGGGCTCTGGGGGGCAGGCATGGCGATCGCCCTGATAATTGCGCTAATGTTTGTCGCAAATCTGTCTGAATTTGGCTCCGCCATCACAGCCGACCAGATGCGAGCCATGCCCGAATATAACGCAGGTGGACGCAACGAATATTTTGGGGTGACGCCGTTCGACTTCATCTTCAACGGGGCGAGCGGCATTCGTATTCCGGTGTTTCCATCAATCGTCTGGGCAGGGTTTGGACTCCCGTTTCTACTCACCCCCCGATATCCGCTCGCCCGTTTGGTAACGAAACACGTCGAGGTCTTAGGGCAGGTGTTGATAGCGTCGGTGGGTATGTTTTTACTTGCCCATCTGATGCTGCTTCAACTCCATTTCCCGAGTCGATACACCTACCACAGTTGGCGATTTGTGTTGGCGATCGCCGCTGGACTGGTGCTCACAATCCTGCTGGATGCCGGATATCGATGGTGGCAAAACAAACGTCAGTCTCATCAACGACTGTCTCGACGCGATCTCTGTTGCGTAGCGTTAAGCGGGCTGATCATCCTCACGGTGACGATTGTGCCCGCTGTTCCGATGCTTATCTTTCAGTTCCAAGGCTGGATTGTGGGTGAATATCCGGCAATCTATCACTATTTAGCCACCCAGCCCACCGATACATTGGTGGCCTCCCTTGCAGCCGAGGGTAATAATATTCCGGTGTTTGCCAAGCGGTCTACGCTGGTTGGACGAGAATTTGCCTTGCCCCACCATCCCCGCTACTACACCGTGATTCACGAAAGGGCGATCGCTCTCATCAATGCTCAATATAGCCGTGATCCATCAACACTTCAGCAGTTTGTTGACCAGTATGGAGTTGATTTTTTCTTGATTGATACGACTGCCTTCGCGGCTGATTACCTACTATCTCACGATTGGCTGGTGCATAGTTTGTTTCAATCGGCGGTGTTTGATGCAGCGCACCGCCTTAAACGCGGATACATCCCCGTCTTGGCACATCTTTCTCACGAGTGTGCGGCTATATCATCGGGGCAACTCATGTTAATTGACGCCGTCTGTGTTTCACACGGGGCAAGATAAGCTAGACCTCGTGACCAAGCCCAACTGTCTCTAAAGCTTGAACCGCTTTTTGCCAACATGAGAATTGCTGTCTAGACCGTGCTAAAGCGAATATCAGCTTTAAGCGTGCTCGGCTCAAACTCCTGCATCCACGACAAAAAGATATCCGACCGTTTTAGAAATTCTGATTTGCGAATCAGCAGAGCAATGTAGCGTTTATTTTGTTTGACAACAACAGCGCTGTGCTCAGTGCCATGGATGACGGCGTGGTGAAATCCATCGAGCTGCAAGGATGACATAATCAGCGATCGCAATCCTAGTGCTTGAAAGATGGTTTGCACCCAGCTAATGTCAGGATTTTCGTTCGTAGTGTAGTACTCTTTGGGCAAGCCGCTAAAATCGAAAATGGCTGCACCCATGACAGCATCGGAGAAAGATGTGTCTAGATTGGTTGGCTGAGAGTCAACAGATGACATAGCGAAGCCTCGATCAAAGGGGAATCGGATCACGAAACATATTCTCCCCAGTCTAAAAGGCATCTTCCCCGTAGACGACCGTAAAATCGCTCGTTTTTCTTCAACTTTGTTCTAGAGCGGTATGCGCGTCAAGTACAGAATCATTACAAGAACCGTCCTGATGCCGATCGCTTCTGATACTGTCCCATCCCCGGTTTACCCAACCAGCGATCGCCATCGACAATCAGCTGCCCTCGCAAAAACACCTTCTCGACCTTGCCCTGCACCTGTCGCCCCTCAAACAGAGAATAGTCTACGTTTGAATGGTGAGTATTGGCACTGAGAGTATGGGATTTATTGGGATCAAACAGCACCAAGTCGGCATCGCTGCCGATGGCGATCGCGCCTTTTCGAGGGAAGAGTCCAAACATCCTAGCGGGGGCTGTGGAAGTGAGCTGCACAAAGCGATTGAGCGAGATCTTGCCGCCTACGACCCCGCCATCATAGAGCAGGGGAATGCGAAACTCAACGCCAGGTGCCCCATTCGGAATTTTGGAAAAATCATCTTTGCCGTGCTGCTTTGACTTGAGGATGCCCATCAGGTTTTCGTTGAAGCAGAAGGGACAATGATCAGTCGAGACAATTTGCAGGTCATCAAACTTCAGGCCGCGCCAGAGGGCATGTTGGCATTTGTGGTCACGCAGCGGTGGCGTCATTACATACTTGGCGCCCTCAAAGCCGGGGCGATCGTATTCGTCGTGGGTGAGAAACAGGTAGTGGGGGCAGGTTTCAGCAAAGGCGTGAATGCCGCGATCGCGCGCTTCGACGACGGCATCCAATGCCTCTGTGGCTGACAAATGCACCATGTAGACCGGGATTTCGGCCAGTTCTGCTAGGCGAATCACTCGATGGGTTGCTTCGCCTTCTAGAATGCTGGGTCGGGTCAGCATGTGATGCTTAGGTGATGTCTTGCCCTGCTCTAGTGCCTCTTCGATCAGCACCTGAATGACGCTGCCATTTTCGGCGTGCAGATTCACCATGCCACCGTGAGCACCCACCTTGCGCATGGTCTTGAAGATGGCGGCATCATCCACCATCAGCACCCCCGGATACGCCATATACAGCTTGAAGCTAGACACGCCTTCGTGGTTAATCAGGTCGGGCAATTCGGCTAAGGCATCGGGGGTGACATCTGTAAGAATGACGTGAAAGCCATAATCAATCGAGCATTGGGGCTCAGCCGCTGCTAGCCGACGATCGAGAGCTTGTTTGGGGCTGTCTCCTTTGAACTGCTGCGCAAAATCGATGATTGTGGTGGTGCCGCCAAAGGCTGCCGATTTAGTGCCGCTTTCAAACGTGTCGCAGGTTTCAACGCCTCCGCCCATCGGCGTTTCCATATGCACATGCACATCCACTCCGCCCGGCATCACCATCAGCCCTGACGCGTCATATTGCTCAGCCGGAGCCGCGTCTAATCGCCTGCCAATCGCCTCAATCCGTCCGTCTTTAATCAAAATATCGGCAATGTAGTCATCGACTGCCGTAACGATGCGCCCGCCTTTGATGAGGACTTCAGACATAATTAGTTACCACCTGCCTTATACGCTGCCCATCCGCCCAAATGAGAAATATCAGGCCAGCTGTGCCGCTCGACCAGCTCTTGAGGATAGAGCATGGCGATCGCCGTTTCGCCGTTTTCTAGCGTGACATCAGCCGGATACATATTAGGCGGTTCGGTCGAGACAAGGTGTTCATACTGATCAGATGTCAGCTCATAGAGTTCTCCTGGAATGGCAATGCCCCCCGTTGAGACTTCGTAAATGCCGGGATGCCAACCGTCTGCAACGGCATGGAGCCGATAGTTGGGAGCTGTTTTTGCTTCTCGAACAAACGTCGCGGACTGAAGATTTTTGTGGTCGGGTTGACCCCGCAGTGCCGAACCACAGATAAATACTCGTGTCATGCTGGTGCAATCTGAATTTCAATAAGAGTTTATTGTGGCATGACAAACGTGTGCAAGACGCTTCTTCAAGACTGCATCGATGTGGGTGAGCAGGCGATGCGGCAAGGTTTTTTTTGATAGATCAATCCACTTCAATTAGGGAAGTGTATCTAGAAATACAATCTCTGTTCCCAGAAACCTTAGTAATAGTGAAGAAATAAATATCTTCCATAAGTGGTGTTTACACCTGCCCCACCCTATGACGCAGTCCCCAATTTCAACCTCAACTCCAGGAGCGATCGCATCCCAAACCCCTGAGGTAAGGGGCGATGCGTCTGCTGGCATGTCTGTCACCACGGCTAATGTGTCTCTTCGGTCTGTCACGAAGAAGTATGGATCATTTGTGGCGGTTGAAAATATTACTCTCGACATCCCGTCAGGGTCATATTGTTGCTTGTTGGGGCCTAGTGGCTGCGGAAAGACGACGACGATGCGTATGATTGCTGGACATGAGGAAATTACTCAAGGTGAGATTTATATTGGCGATCGCCATATCAACAATCTTGCTCCAGCGAAGCGCAGCACCTCAATGATGTTTCAAAACTACGCGCTGTTTCCCCACAAAACAGTGTGGCAGAACGTAGAATTTGGCATGCGGATGCGGAGAGTTCCCAAAGCAGAAAGGCACCAGCGTGTCGATGAAATGCTTGAAATCGTTGGGCTGGGGCGATTTGCTCACCGCAAACCCGCTCAGCTCAGCGGCGGGCAGCAGCAGCGCGTTGCACTGGCGAGGGCACTCGTCACCCGTCCCCAAGTCTTGCTGTTGGATGAGCCTCTCAGCGCCTTGGATGAAAATTTGCGCGTCAAAACTCGAGGCGAATTGCGCAAGCTCCAGCAGCAGTTTGGCATGACTTTTATCCAAGTCACCCACAACCACGACGAAGCCTATTCCCTCGCAGATATGGTCGTGGTGATGGATCATGGGCGCATCGATCAGGTCGGCACGCCCCAAGACATTTTTGCCAAGCCAATATCCCGATTCGTCGCCAACTTCACGGCGGATAACAATATCTTTGTGGGCAACGTCACTCGCGCCGTTGAAGACAATCCGGGCTATTCGGTGCAGCTTGAGGTGGATGGACTGGGCGCAATTATCTGCAAGGGAGACTATGCCCAGGTTGGATCTGAGGCGGCGTGTTCGGTGCGAGCCGATCGCGTCTATCTCGATACCAACCCGTCCCAAAATCCAGAGGTGCCCGCCACCAATCGGTTTGCAGCCCGCATTAGAGCCGTCGAATTCACCGGATATGTCACTCGCGTCTATTTGGTGTTAGAGCTAACGGGGCAAGAAGTTCTCTATAAGGCTCGCACGACCGATTGGACCGAGCGACATTTCCATGAAGGGCAAAGTGTGTTGCTGAGCTGGTCTGCCGAGGATTGTGTGTTTCTGCCGCACTGATTTTCTGTTGGTTTCCTCACCATGTTGTTTTCTTATTAGGTTTAATTAAAGGTCATTATGTCTAACATTTCTCGTCGTCAACTGATTCGTACAGGTTTAGCTGCCGGGGCTGCGATCGCTGCGGCTCGTTGCTCTCCGAGCGGGACTCCCAACAATCCCGCTCAAGGACCAGAAGTTAACACCAATCAAATCAAAGATGTCACCCTGCGCTTCATCGGGACTGGGGTGTCTCAAATTAACGAAATTCGAGACAAAGCCCAGGAAGATTTGGGCTTCAAGCTTGAAATGCGGGCGCTCAGCACCGATGAGAATAACCAGATTGCTATCACCCAGCCCGGACAGTATGACGTGTTCGATGGTGAATACTTCAGCTTGCCGCTGGTTGTCCCGTCGGGTAACTTGCAGGCGGTCGATGTCAGCAAAATCAGAGACTTTGACAAAATCGTCAGCATGTTTACCACGGGTAAGTTTAACGGCATGCCCGTTGAAACCTCCCAAGGCACCTATCCCTACAAGGTGATGTATCTGCCGGATCAAAATTCCACCGAGTTTGCTACCGAGCCGACCGACTGGGCAACGCTGATCCCCTTCCAATACAACGCAGATACGCTAGGCTATCGACCTGATTTGGTCGGGCGTACCATCGAAAGCTGGGCAGAACTGTTTGACCCCGAATTTCGGGGCAAAACGTCGATTCTTGATATTCCCTCCATCGGCATCATGGATGCAGCAATGGTCGCAGAAGCGGCTGGGTTGATGACCTTTGGCGACAAAGGCAATATGACCCAGGCAGAAATTGACCAGATTACTGAAATCTTGAAGGAACAGAAGCGAAATGGTCAGTTCCGTGCTTTTTGGAAGACGTTTGACGAGTCGGTGAACTTGATGTCGTCAGGAGAGGTAGTGCTGCAATCCATGTGGTCGCCAGCAGTAACAGCGGTGAAGTCTCAAGGAATTGAGTGCGTCTATGCGCCGCTGAAAGAAGGCTATCGCGGTTGGGGAGGCGGCATTGGTCTATCCAAAAATCTGTCAGGAATCGAACTAGACGCCGCTTACGAATATATCAACTGGATGCTCGATGGCTGGGTGGGTGCATTCCTCGGACGGCAAGGCTATTACAGCGCTATCCCCGAAAATGCGCAGAAATTTATGTCTCAGGCGGAATGGGAGTTTTGGTATGAGGGCAAACCCGCCTCAGAAGATATGGTAGACCCCTTCGGCAAGACTCTGGAAAAAGCAGGCGCAGTTCGAGATGGAGGCTCGTTTGAAGAGCGCATGGGGAATGTCGTGGTCTGGAATTCCACCATGGATGAGCAAGTTTACCTTGTTCAGAAATGGAACGAATTCATCGCGTCGTAGAGGTGCAAATTTCCGTAGGGGGCATCCGGTTGCATACTCGAAGCAGCCCACTCCCGTAGATTGGGTTGTAGCTTGTTTCTGCGTAGCAGTGCAGCGTGAAATCCCACAATATCATGGGTTTCGTTGGGTTACGCTAACGCTTTAGCGAAGCCATGCCCAAAGGGCTATACCCAACCTACGGGAGCTACAGGAGTCGTTTGCGTCTACCCTCCGTCCGCACGTCAATTGAGAGAACTCGCTGATGACCATTGACCTTTGGATTACGTTTGTTCTGGCGGCTAGCGTCCTGATCGCTATTCCCGGTCCTATTAATTTTATGGTGATGGCAGTCGGTCTGCGCAGCGGCATCCGTCCGGCGTTTGCCACCATTGTTGGCGTCATACCGGGCATTGTTGTTTCGATGACGCTCTCATTTATTGGGCTAGGAGCCATCCTAGCGGCGTCGGCTGAGCTATTTATGCTAATCAAATGGGCGGGGGCACTCTATCTGATCTATCTCGGCATCATGCAGTGGCGATCAGAGCCTCACCCTGACCAGATAGAGGGGGCGATCGCTGACCCGCAGAGCTTAGGTATTATGACTCAAGCCTTTACTGCAGCCCTGTTAAACCCCAAAGCTGTTATCTTTTTTGCGACATTTATGCCGCAATTTATTTCTCCTAGTGCTCCTGCTTTGCCACAGATGTTAATTCTAGGAGCAACGTTCATCATTATCGGATTTCCGATTCATTTTGCCTATGCGGTCATGGCAGGAGGCTTCCGTGAAACAATTCGGAACGTTGCGCTTCTCCGTACTCTTAACCGCATAGGAGGCAGCATTCTCGTGGGGGCCGGGTTGATGACGGCATCCCTAAAGCGAACGTAGAGCGATGATTGTTTGGTCGAGTTGAATCAGTCGGTCAGGTTTCCGATCAGTCGAGTTGAGATGTTCTCCAATGGCTAAACGCTTAAAGGTTGTCCAACCGTACTTATTAGCGACGCCGCAGACGCTCGTATTCTTGCTGTTTCTGATCTTCCCCATCATCATGATTGGGATTGTCAGCTTTTGGCAGTTCAACGGCTATGCGATGGTGCCTGCCTTTACGCTAGACAACTACATCAATATCTTTACGTCGGATGTGTCACTCAAGACCTATCTCAACACCTTTAAATATGTGGCGCTGGTGTGGTTTTGCTGTTTGGCGATCGCCTTTCCGGTTGCCTATTTCCTATCGTTTCACATCCAAAATTCTAAGCTGCAAGTGATTCTATTCCTTGTCTGCACCGTCCCCTTCTGGACATCCAACATCATCCGCATGATATCCTGGATTCCGCTGTTGGGAAAAGAAGGACTGGTGAACCAACTGCTGATGGGGATCGGCATCGTACAGCAACCCGTTGAATGGTTGCTCTATTCTGACTTTGCGATCGTCCTGGGCATGGTGCACCTGTTCAATTTCTTTATGATTGCCCCGATTTTCAATAGCCTCATGCGAATCGACCGCGATTTGATCACCGCAGCACAAGACATGGGCGCATCAGGCTTTCAAGTCTTACGAGAAATCATCTTACCTCTGGCAGCACCCGGCATTGCGATTGGCTCTATCTTTGTCGTGACGCTGGTAATGGGCGAATTTGTCACCGTTCGCCTCATGGGAGGCGGACAAGCCG
Organism: Elainellaceae cyanobacterium; assembly: GCA_051117335.1. Lineage (GTDB taxonomy): Bacteria > Cyanobacteriota > Cyanobacteriia > CAZCXK01 > CAZCXK01 > DBGGTD01. Next base: position 142,540 of record JBNPEB010000007.1, on the reverse strand, counting down.
CCTCAGTCGGCAAGCTGATTCAAACTCAAATCGGCAGTTTGCAATATCCCCTTGCCGCCGCGAATGCAGTCGTGCTGCTACTCGTAACGCTGATTTTAGTCATGGCAATTTTGCGAGTCGTCGATATTCGTAAAGAACTCTAACTATAGGGACGCGACCACTTAAAACCTTAACCAACACTCCCTTACTGGATATGCATCGAATCGGGCCAAATCCATTGAGGAACCTGTTCATTAAACAGCGTTTGCACAAATTCTGGCTGACGAAAAATTAAGTTTGCAGCCACTATTCCCCCTACAAAACCAAAGAGATGCATTTCCCAAGAAATACCCTCTCCAGTTTGTCCAGGGAAGAGCATCTTGATTGTGTTTACATACGCTCTAGTAACTAATAGAGCAAATAGCACCGCAGCGAAGTTTTTATTCAACACTGCAAATGATAAAACAAATCCCAAATATCCAAATACCAGACCACTTGCCCCTACATGACGGCTATCTTTATTGCCGAAAATCCATGTACCGAAACCGCTAATCAGGGCAATGACTATCGTGACAAACACGAAATATTCGGCATTAATTTGTATGAGTATTAACCATCCTAAGAGGATGAACACCCATGTATTTCCAAGAACGTGATCCTCTCCACCACCATGCAAAAAAGGCGCGCAAATAACTCCAATCAAACCTTGGGGTTTACGCGGTTGAATGCCAAGATTATGAGAAAGCGATCCTCGAAGCACAGCCCAATTGACTACATGGATACTCCAAGCAAATAAGACGAGCTTCAATAAGAGCCGAGCATGGACTTTCCAATCCTGCTCAAAAATCATTGAAAAACTAATGATCAGTCCGATTGCAATAATAGCGATTAACGGATATCTGAGTGACGGAGATTTAATTTTTTCATCAAGTCCATTGAGAACTGCAAAACCAAACATAGCGATGGAAAGAGCCAGAAATATCTGAGAAATCTCACTCATAGCTCGGAGGTCTGTAGTATCGCGTCTAATTCAGTTTATTGGGATATTGATGAAAGCCAAAACTCTCAGACACCATGGGTTATGCTGAGCCAACCCAGTCCTGCGATCGCCAGGAAATTAGAAGAATCGCAAGACTCTAAATTTCAGCGACAGCGCGTTCGATCAGACGACGTGCCAGCGTTTGAACACCGGTATGCTCATAATATTTGCACGCCATATCTAGAAATGCCCCTAGATAATCAAGCTTGTCTTTAGAAATTTCGACAAATCTTTCTAGATTGTCAACGACTTTTTCAGGCGTTAATTCTTTCGATTCAACAAATTCATCCATCCATCCTTTGACCGACTCAAAGCTCGCAGTCACGAAGTTGAGTTGCGCCTTAGAGCTATCTCCCGGAATCGAATCACGCACGGCTTTGAATGTGCGATTGCCGTCAAGGTCAGACGGATTCATCTTTTTGATGGTCGAAAGCCCTTTCATGGCAAAATCAGGCCCCAGAGGAATCAGTCCGTCGAAACAGACCAAGGCCGTCATGCGCATTAAAGATTCGCCGCTGTAATCCGCCAAGGCTCTTAAAAAATCTCCGATGCTATCGCCTGGAATGCCGTTAATTTGGCAAAAAGCAACGAGTTCGACGACCAGCTTAACGCTCAGATCGATGCTTTGAGCCTTTTCGGGTTTTGGGGTGAGGTGTTTGAGAAATCCTAAGAAAGAAACATCTTGCCCAACCTTATTCGCCAGCGCCGCCGTGCCTAATGCACCAGAGGCAGAATCAACTGTCTGATAGAGCCAGAGAGCACGCTGATAGCCTTGCGATTTGTCATTAAAGAGGGTCACAGCCCGCGTGCCGATTTGCTGAACCAATGCCTGATCGGTTTCCCCGGTGATCGTGCGAATCGTGTGATCAAATCCGGTGAGATTATCCCACTGCCCAGGAATAACAAAATCTAAGGCACGAAGCGATGATACGGTGATGCCGCCTTTAGGCAAGCGATCGACGAGTTCGTAAATTGGCTTACTCACGTAATTCCCCCAAATGAATGCTAATTGGACAGGAACCAAACCAGAGAGGGCATCGTAGCGATCGCCCGTTTATATCGAACCAAAACTCCTCTCTTATTGGAGCTGAGCGAGCTCTGACAGGTTAAATTTTTCAATCCAGGCTTCGCGATCGCTCTGAGCAAACGACTCATCCCGCGACTGCACCTTAACCTGAAACCGGCCTGCCACCAAGATTGCAGTTTGGGTATTGCCAATATCAACAGCCGGATAACCTCCGACTTGCCGAGTAGTGGTGGCATATTTCACAGCCGCTTCTGGGTTACTCACTGTATCGTTGACTGAGAGCATCGCAACCGTCGAGCCATCGTGGTTAAGCTTATATTCTGCAAAGCCGCGCTTTTCTTGAGCCGGAACGACTGCATACCCGTCAGTCGATTCGGGAAACAGCCGATTGAAATTGCTGCCCTGGACTGCTTCTTTAGAAACTGCCTGGGTGGCATTTGATCCGGTGGTGTCTTCTTGAACCTGATCGTAGTAAGACGGGGGTGATTGCGTGCTACAGGCTGTCAGCAGCAGCAGCAAACTCAGACAAACAGAGGCAAGAACCTTGCGCCAGCCGACCACAATCATATAAAGTTTCTCCCGACAACGCTGTTGATTTAGCTGTGAATTTAACTGATTTGCCAACCGCAATTCTAATCGCAATTCTTGATCGTAATTCTTGTCGTAATTCTTAGCGAAATCTTTGATTGCAACTCTTCACGACAAATCCTAGTCACAAATCATGATGACGTTCTACATCAGCCAATCAAATTTGCATTTGGATGGTATCACAGAAATGACAGAGTGGTCTTAACGGATCGTTGCTAATGCATCAAACAACAGTAGGAAAGATTTGGATTAAGAAAATTGGAGGATAATCTCTATGAATCGGACTATTAAGCCTATTGTTGGTCAGTTATGGGCGATCGCTCTAAGCCTGTGTGTGAGTGCGAGTGGTTTGGGATGTGCGCCCAGACAGCCCTCCATCGCCCCGACCCCTTCTGGCTCTCCATCCCCAGTGGCGACCGCGCCTGACTCTCAAACCAGCTCCAATGGTGCTGATTCTGATCCTGCTGATATTGCGAGTGGTGCTGACATGACGAATGCTGCCGAAGTGACTGACGTCTCTGTGAGAGGCGAACCGGGAAACTATTCTCTATCCGTTACAATTCGTAGCCCAGACACCGGCTGTGATCAGTATGCGGATTGGTGGGAAGTGCTTAGCGAAGACGGCACCCTGCTCTATCGCCGAATCTTGCTCCATAGCCACGTAAATGAACAGCCATTTACTCGCTCTGGCGGGCCGGTTGCCCTTCAACCTGACCAGGTGGTGGTGGTTCGTGCTCACATGCATCCTCATGGCTACGGACTTCAAGCCCAACGAGGAACTGTTTCAGATGGCTTTACCTCAGTGACGCTGCCCGTAAACTTTGCGGCTGATGTAGAAGACCAAGAGCCGCAACCTTCTGGATGTAACTTTTAACCAGATTGACTAGCTTGGTATCAATTTTATTCATCGATGCAATGAGTCATGCCTTTTGATTCAGATGGAGGGCGATCGCTACTGTAAACCTATCAGCTCCGCGCGCTCCGTTAATCGCTGAGCTGAGAGTTGCAATCCAAAATCTGCAAAGGTGAATACCATGAGAACCCTCGAACAGTGGATACGCTATGAACATCTAGAACAGCTCTCAAATCCTAATGAACCACGAGTTGCTCGATCACATCCGTCTCGGCTTCAGAAGATTTGGCAATGGTTTGTATCAGCGATGGCGCAAAATTCAGAGCCCCGCATCTGGAAAGTTGCAGATGCAAAGGGTAATCCATATTGGAGAGTCTACGATCCTGCAAGCGATCGCATGACGACCTTGGCATCTGAAGCTGAGGTGCGAATATGGCTCGAACAGCGCTATTACATTGATTAGTACACAATCTCGAAATCATCTCGCTGAGCCCCAGGACAACAGCAGACTCGCGTTGGTTTGCCTGCGTGGAGCGCGTATCGCCCAAAACGTTGACTTTGTTTACTGAAATTTTTGTGGCTATTTCGCACAATGAGAGAATAGGGAAAGTTCGATGCATTGAATGAATCGGAGTGGATTGAATCGGAGTGGATTGAATCGGACGCGATCTAACATGCGATTGCAATGCATTGTTCATCCCCTAAATCTATAGCGTAGGAAACCATGAACATGAACGTTCGATTATGGGCGATCGCCCCTCTGATCATGGGGAGCATTGGCCTGGGGTGTACAGACCGAGCACAAGATCTCTATCAGATTGAAATAGAACGAGTGTGCCTAGATTGCAATCTCCGTGGCGCAAACTTGTCCGGTGAAAACTTGGCCGGAAAGTATCGAGTTCCGCTGAGTAACACGCCGTTATCGGTGAGTCCAGAAGGATTAAATTATGCCGACCCAGTCGATCTAACAGGCTCTGATCTGACTAACGCAAATCTTAGTCAAGCCAATCTCTTTGAGGTTATTTTGACCCGAACGACGCTGGTTAGCGCCGACTTATCCGAAGCCAATCTTAAAGACGCGCAGCTTGACGCAGCCGATTTGAGTGGCGCCATTCTGACAGGTGCAAATCTTCGGGGAGCAAATTTGCAGGATGCCAATCTCACGAATGCCAACTTACAAGGGGCTGACATGAGAGACGCAGATCTAGTGGGTGCAGACCTAACGGGTGTCATGGTCGACGAGGAAACCCAGATTGAGATTACTCTGAAGGATTAGCCCCCTGATCAGCGTGAAGCGGCCCGGTGTGTTGCCGAATATATTCGTAGATGGCGATCGCCGCTGCATTTTGCACATTGAGCGATTCGATTAAACCAAATTGAGGAATCGTGATCACCTCGTCGCACTGCTCTACGAATGGGGCGGGGATGCCCGTCAGCTCTCGCCCAATCAGCAATACCGATCGGGTCGGATATCTAAATTCTGTGAGCGGTTTGGCGTTGGAGTCAGCATGCAACGCAATCAAACAATAGCCATTGCTCCGACAGCGGTTTAGCCAAGCAGGAAGATCGGCAACGGAGCATTGGCTTAGGGGTTGCCAGTGATGAGCAGAGGTAGACAGCCTTCTAAATGGAGCCGTTTGGGCGATCGCCAGTTCTGACAAGACCAAAGATTCTAGCCGAAACACTTCCGCCGTCCGGCATACCCCCCCCAAATTAGCCGGATTTTGCACCAGCGTCGCACATACGATCAATGAATGACGCGGCAAATCAGCATAGATATGCCGACTAATTTGAAGTTGACTCACGATATTCTGATTTAGAGCTAACTATTAGATTTCACTACTTGCTCACGATCGCTTCTAGCAATTCTCGACTTTCGTCCGAGAGTTTGCCGTGCTTCAGCCATTCTTCTAACCCATCCGGGCGCTTAACCTGGCTTAGCTTTTCTTGGAGTGCGCTTGCTTCAAGGACTTCTTGGTCTAGCAGCGTTTGGGCAATCTCTTCAAGAATATCCCGGTTCGCATCCAACACCTTTAACGCCATATTATGTGCATTATCGATGATCATTTTTACTTCTCGGTCGATCGTCTCAGTCACCTGAGGACTAACCGAACGGCGAGGATTGCTCATCCCTGGAATATACTGCTGCTGAGGTTTGTCGAATGCAATCGGGCCAAGAGTGTCGCTCATGCCATAAATCGTGACACACCGTTCAGCCATATCGGTTGCTTTTTGAATATCATCGCTGGCTCCGGTTGAGACCTTACCAAAGGTGATTTCTTCAGACGATCGCCCAGCTAGCATGATAGCGATTCGGCCTCGCAATTCATCTTCGCCCACCAAAAAGCGATCCTCTTCAGGAAGCTGAAGCGTATAGCCCAACGCACCTACCCCGCGCGGCACAATTGAAATCTTTTCAACTCTACCGGCTCCAGGCATCAACGACCCCACAACAGCGTGCCCTGTCTCATGATAGGCAACCGTGGTTTTCTCCATATCGGTCAAGACGCGAGTCTTTTTCTCTAATCCGGCAATAACTCGTTCAACTGCTTCGTTAAAGTCTGACATCGTCACAGCATCACCGTCGCGACGAGCAGCCAGAAGTGCAGCTTCATTGACGAGGTTGGCTAGATCAGCTCCAGCAAATCCGGGAGTCCGGGCGGCAACTCTTTCTAAATCGACATCTTCAGCCAGTTTTACATTTGGAACATGGACTTCCAAAATGGCTTTACGGCCAATCTTATCAGGGCGATCGACCACAACCTGCCGGTCAAATCGTCCAGGGCGCTGAAGCGCCGGATCCAGGACTTCGGGCCGGTTTGTCGCAGCCAAGATGATCACACCCGTGTTGGCATCAAAGCCATCCATTTCATTGAGGAGCTGGTTGAGGGTCTGCTCTTGCTCATTCACGCCACCCCCTCCAAATGGGCTTTGTCCACCCCGAGATTTACCCAAGGCGTCTAGCTCATCGATAAAGACGATGCAGGGGGCTTGTTTTTTGGCTTGCTCAAACAAATCCCGAACGCGGGATGCCCCCACACCGACAAACAGTTCGATAAATTCTGATCCTGAGATGCTGAAGAAAGGCACACTTGCTTCCCCGGCTACTGCCTTTGCAAGCAATGTTTTACCAGTACCAGGAGGGCCGACTAGCAGCACGCCCTTCGGGATTTTGGCACCCAGGCGAGTATATTTACGAGAGTCCCTGAGAAAGTCGACGACTTCTTGAAGCTCGGTCTTCGCTTCGTCCACGCCTGCGACATCTTCAAACTTAATTCCTGTGTCGCCTTCTGAATAGGTGCGGGCTTTGCTCTTGCCTACACTTAAAGCAGCCGGTCCACCAGCGCCTTGGGCACGACGCAGAATAAATAGCCAAATTCCTAAAAAGATCAGGGGAAACAATAGCCAATTGAGCAGTCCCACAAACCAATTGCCGTCGCTAGACGGAATCGCAGAAAACTCGACATCATTCTCGCGCAACAGCGTGGTCAGGTTTTGATCTGAGGGAACCGGTACTGTTTGGAGCATTTGAGAGTCTTCGGACTCAGCACCCTCAACGTCAGATGCGGCACCGTCTTTAAGCTCGTAGCGAATGCGATCGTCGCTGATGATGGCTTCTTTGACCTGATTAGATTCGACCTGCTCCAAAAACTCGCTATATGGAACTTGCTGAGAATTGGCTCCAGGACGATTCGAACCAAAAAAGTTTACCAATAGAAAAGCAGCAATTAAAAACAAAAAGCCACTACTAATCCACCGCGACCATTGGTTTTGATTGTCGGGTTGATTGTTTTGGTTAGAGCGATCGCTCTGTTTACCAGCTTTAAACTGACTGTCTTTACCGATAGGCATAAGAATGTTTAGAAATACAGGAACTAAAACAACAAACTGTGAATGATAGAAGCCCAAACCCCACAACTACAGCACTTAATTCGAGCTATGGAATGAGGCGTTTGACGGCTTTTATCCCGATTCACGCTTATTAGGTTCCCATATTCCAAGTGATTAGCCAGCTATCCTGAGATAGACTTTAAGCGCTTATGAAGGAAGGAATCTAACCTGCGTATGAGGTTAGTCCACTGCTAGATGATTATCTTCACAGGTAGAGTTCACCCAAATTGTGACTTACTGTGTTTCTAGCCCATAAGAAATAATGAGCCAGCCTCAATCCTCTGACCAACCTAATCACCCTCAAAATATCACCCCAAATCGTGACGAATCTCCAAATGGTAATCGAGGATCCGAAACGGCAACTGTTGAACGTAATCCCCCGTTTGATGCCGATCAGCCCGATGGGCAGTCGTCTGCCACGCTTGGCGGATCGTCCCAGGAAAAATGGATTGGTATTTTACTTGGGGTATTAGTTTTACTGGGAATCGGATATGGTGCATGGCGCTGGTGGAGTGCCTCTCAGCAACGGGATTCTCAGATGCAGGCTCCCCGGGGTACGCCTGTCCAGGTGGTGCCAGTAGAAACTGCAACTATTCAAGAGACGTCGACCTTTACCGGCACTCTTAATGCAGAGCAGTCGGGGAACATCCAGTCTGAGCGAAGCGGTCGTGTCGAAAACATTTTGGTACAAGAAGGGCAACAAGTCAGTGAAGGAACGCCCGTCGTTCAACTGGGAGCAGCCCGTGAACAGGCTGATATTGCAGGAGCTAGGGCGCAAGTGGATGTCGCTCAATCTGCGTTGGAGAGCGATCAAGCAGAGTTAGAAGCCTTGCGAGCAGAAAGAGAACGAGCACAGGCAGAACTAAACCTGAAACAAGAGCAATTACAGCGCTATTCTCAGCTGGTTGAAGAGGGTGCCTTTCCCCAACAAGAGTTAGACCAGCGACAGCGCGACTTAGAGGTGGGTCAGGCTGAGCTAACTGCCGTTAATCGTCGAATTCGGGCGGCTCAAGCCAGAATTGCGAGTGACGGTCGACCGCAAGCAATCCGCTGATTTGGGGGTCACGGTGTCTGATATTGCCAGCACGCTTCAGATTCTCCTAGGCGGAGAAGACATAACCAATTTCAATCAAGAAAATCGCCGCTTTGAAGTCATTGTTAAAGCTCAAGATCGCTACCGAGACACAATCGATAGCATTGATAGCTTCTACGTGCGATCGCGCGACGATGAGCTCGTCCCCTTGTCGAGTGTGGTCGATGTGGAGCGCTCGACCACTCCGCCCCAGATCAATCACTTCAACCGTCTACGGTCTGCCACAATCCAGGGCAGTCCTGCACCCGATGCAGGGCTAGGAGGAGCACTCACGGCGTTGGAAAATCTAGCGCAGCAGGTGTTGCCCAATGAAATTAGCACTGCATTATCAGGACAATCTCTACAATTTAGAGAAGCAGGTCAATCGACACTCTTTATCTTTGGGCTGGCGCTAGCGTTTATTTTCTTAGTGCTTGCGGCTCAGTTTGAAAGTTATTTTGACCCCATTGTGATTTTGCTGGCAGTGCCGCTGTCTCTATTGGGCGCGTTCGGCGCGTTGCTGATTGTCGGATTAAACCTGAACATTTATGGTCAGATTGGCTTAATTATGCTGATTGGCCTGGTCACGAAGAACTCGATTCTGATTGTAGAATTTGCCAACCAGCGACGAGAGCAAGGCGAATCCACGATTCAAGCGGCGCTAGATGCCGGAGATATTCGATTTCGCCCCATTCTAATGACGGCATTTTCAACAATCTTTGGGCTGATGCCCCTCGCCTTTTCATCGGGAGCCGGGGCACTAAGCCGCGTCTCACTGGGCACTGTCGTGCTAGGTGGAATGATTATGTCTACGCTATTGAGCTTATACGTGATACCCGTGTTTTATGCGATCGCCACTCGTTTCCAACGTCGCCTGTTGGACACGTCAATGAGCAAGTTTTGAACCGTCCTGCACCTAATGTCCCGACTCCGAGCGTTCAAAGCGAAGCGTTCACAAGACGCAACGAATCGCGTTTCAATCGATGGAGCAGCTTTCTTCGTTGCACGAAATATTCTCTGCGGCTTCAGCAGGAACAAGTGTGAATCCACCGACACGGAGCCCTTCAAAGCCAAATTGATTTTGTAAAACTTGGCTAAAACTAGCGATGATATTGGGTAGCTGTTTTTCAATCTCGGCACGCAACTGATCGGCTTCGGGGGGTGGATTTCCAACGGTTTCTATAGACATAAGACAAACGTCCTGAATCAATGACTATGATCATTCTAGGTTGAAAGACTAGTATTAAAACTCTTCTGCCAGGTTTATCAGAGAGTATCTGACATGCACAAACGCATTGGAGCACGCTTGGACGATTAATTTATAGCAAAAGCACGAAAGCCAAGGTCGAAGGCTGAAGACAGAGGGCAGAGGGCAATACTTGCTACTGCGTTATTGCTTCAGCCATTCGAGTTGTCCTAATGCATACTTCACTGGAAGAGCAGCAAGCGATGAGACTAGTCAACCGGGCTACCGGAAGGATCGAGGAGAAAGCTCTCGATTCTGCCAGTGAATTACACTTCATAGATTCGGCTCTCAGGCGCATCGGGATACTGCAAGCAGTATTCCTCAAATGGGGTCATAACCTGCTTTGTCCGTTGGCGGGAATAAACCACTAGTAATTCTTCTACGATGTCCCAGGCAACAGATGATTCAGGTGACGTGACTCCATAGGTTTGAGAAATTGTGCGAGCCGCTTCGCGAGCATTAACAATCTGAACCGATAATGTCAACTGCGTTGAAGCTGGGAACGAATGATTGACCTGCTGGACCGTAGAAGTCGTTTGATTAGGTCGCTGGAGTGCTTGAACCATCTTTCAATCTCCGATGTAATGTTCTATGGCTTCACTATATTTATAATTTGACCTGATTTCAATAGTTGATTTATATAATTTCTGTTTATCAATCATAACAATTGCTTAACTCATGGTGAATCTGCTGACACACCTGCCGAATTAGCAGTTATAGCCTTACGCTCTCACGTTAGGATGCTGAACGTGTGTAGAACCCGCGCGCCGCGCAGGTTCTACACACAGACCTAAGCCCGTAAGGCTATAAAATTCCATGAGCAAAAACATGGCGGATACATTTTGCCAAAAAACTAATGTTGACATCTTCTCCATCGATAAATGCTTGCATCATCTCCTTTGCATGATGATTATTCAGGTGTCCTAAAAGAAATATCGGAAGACCATTCTCTGGATCTTGATTGCGAATAGTCTTAATAACATCTTGTCGAGATTGGCTCTCCTGGAGCACCTTTACTTGAGATTCTCGAACTGGATTTAAACAAAGTTATGTGGCAATACGTCTCAAATGCAGAATAAACAAGAAAGATTCTAGTAATAGCTGAATACATTTGAGGTGTGTCTGAACTAGCAAGTGATTCCCTAAATCCAGCGATTGAGAGGATGTTTGAAAAGTCTTGTTCCTTGTTGCCTTGGCGACTAAAGTTCTCTTGACAGAGACGCTTCGCGAACGCAGGCTACACGGATAAAACCTGCCTCCGCAGGTCCTAACCTCGTGGTTTTGCTAGAGTCCGCCGACGCGGACTTTGTTTGTGTAGGCGCGGTTTACTCTTCGAGAAGCCGCAAGCGTCTATAACCGCCAGACCCTTTTCAAACATCCTCTAAAAGGTATCGAGCTTTTACAGGCTCTCTTTGAAGAAGCCAACCTACAACCCGAAGAACTCACATCAATCCTGGGTGTCTGACTTCTTTAGGTCTGCATCCTGTTGGGTGACGCGATCGCTCTAGCGGAGCCATAATTGCAGATCTCGAAATCTTGTGCGTCATCGCAGTAGTTTCTCGAGCAGTCATCAACCAATCCATCATGCAGATGTATAGCGGTATGCGCGTCATTTCAACGGCTTGAACGATTAATCCAGGAGTGTCCGAAGGTCTAAAAAGGTCTAAATTGGAGGACTTTCGGACGCTTTCAAACACAGAGCACGCAATCCCTCGTTTTGTATCGCTCAGTGCATAAGTTCAATCGACTCAGAACTATGCACAGGTGTTGATTTCAATCGAGGACACCATGGCAACCACAACTCGAATTGGCACCTCATTTGGCGAAAAACCCGTCCTCTCTGCCAATGGACGCTACGTTGCTTTCGTCTCTAACTTCCTGGAGTTTGAAAATGACACCAATGGCGTCGGCGATGTCTTTCTTCAAAACTTAGAAACCGGACAGATTTTCTTCGTTTCTACGGCATCCGATGGAACGCAGGGCAATGGTGATCCTGGCTCGTTTGATTCCCTGGCCATTTCTGCGGATGGACGCTATGTGGTGTTTTCATCCAACGCAAATAATCTAGTTCCCGGAGACACCAACGGCGTACCCGATCTGTTTAGGAAAGATTTAACCACCGGGGCGATCGCTCGCCTCTCGGTAGACTCAAACGGCACCCAAAGCCCAGCGAATGTGCTAAACAACAATCAGTATAGACCGTCTATTTCAGCGGATGGGCGGTATGTTGCGTTTCAGTCTAGAGCCCCACTGACAGGCGTCTCTGGTGAGGGTGTCTTCGTTCGAGATGCCGTTGCAAGCACAACAACTCTTGCGTCAGTGAACTCCAATGGGGTTCCAGCCAATAGTCCTTCATCGAGTCCATCTATTTCGGCAGATGGACGCTTCGTCGCTTTTTCCTCCTTGGCATCGAACCTATCGCCCCAAGATACGGGTATCGACTTTGATATCTACATGCGCGATCGCATTGAGCAAACCACGACCTTGGTTTCGGTCAATTCACAGGGACAGAAAGGCGACGGATTTTCTGTTAATGAGAGTTTTCTAAACGATGATGCCCTCAATCCCGTTATGTCTCCCAACGGGCGCTACGTGGTGTTCCAGTCCACCTACAGCAACCTGGTTCCTAACGATACGAATGGCTACTCTGACGTGTTCATGCACGATTTGCAGACCGGCACTACTACCCGCATTTCGGTAGACTCTAACGGCAATCAGGCGAATGGCGGCAGCGAAATTGGCTTTCCAAAATCCGCAGTTTCGGCTGATGGCCGCTATGTGGTGTTTCAATCGGGGGCTAGCAATCTAGTACCCGACGATACTAACAATGCCACCGACGTATTTGTGCGCGATACTGTGGCGGGCACCACCACTCGGGTTTCGCTAAACAGCAATGGGGAAGAACCCGTTGGCGGTTTCCTTGGGACATCATCATTCGGGGGTACGATTTCTGCCGATGGCAGCAAGGTTGTCTTTGTTTCCAACGGTGCTAACCTAAATGACACCGGTACAAATACAGATGAAATCTATCTTCGCACGCTCGATGTAGAGCCCTCTGGAGGGGGAGGAGCAGAGCCACCTCCTGGCCCCGACACCCCTGATGACGATGATGGCTCCACGATTATCAACATCATTCGAGGTGCCAATGGTAGCGAAGTTCTAATTGGCAGCATTGATGGCGATCGCATCATTGGTCGTAATGGCAGTGATGTCATTATCGGTGGTGCTGGAGATGACATTCTCATAGGTGGTGGCCTTGGCGACATCCTCCGAGGTGGTAGCGGAGATGACGTGCTCCGGGGGGGCAAGGGGACTGATTTGCTCAAAGGTGCTGGTGGAAATGATCGAATCATTGGCGGGGCATCTGCTGATATTATGCGAGGCGGATCAGGTGATGATATTCATCGTGGCGGTGGCGGCAACGATATCGCCCGCTGTGGCCGTGGAAATGACGTTGGCCGAGGTGGCAGAGGTAATGACACGTTAGTTGGTGCTGCGGGCAATGACTTGCTCGTTGGCGGCAATGGAGATGACACCCTGATTGGGGGCAGTGGAGACGACATTCTCATTGGCAGACGCGGCGAAGATGTTCTCATCGGTGGTGGCGGTGCGGATGTGTTTGTAGCGGATGGCAAAGGCATCGACACTTTTCAAGGATTCGAACTGGGTCAAGACAAGATTCGCCTAACGGCAGGTCTAGAATTTAGCAGCTTGACCATCACTCAAGTTGGCACCAGTACACTCATCAGCACCAGCGAAACCGATGTGGCTCTACTGGTTAACATTGACTCGTCACAACTGACGTCTGCGTCATTCGTGTAAGCATCTATTCCAGCCGAGGAGTTTTATTGCCGACGGCATTACAGACCCAAGGCTGAATTGGGTACGCATGTGTAACTCAGTACTTGCCAAGCGATCGCAGTATTGACTCCTCGATCCCATGGAAGAACTCATGGAACAACTCATTAGCCAAATCATCCATCATCGCTACCAAGTTCAATCATTACTAGGTCGGCAAGTAGGGCGCAGAACCTTTCTAGCAACTGATCTAGAAACGCAACAGGCTGTCGTTCTTAAACTGCTACTATTTGGACCTGATTTTAGCTGGGACCATCTCAAACTCTTCGAACGAGAAGCAGAGACCTTAAAATCTCTCGATCATCCATCAATTCCCAAGTACCTTGATTCCTTCGATATTCAGACTGATTTAGGCCAAGGCTTTGCCCTCGTGCAGAGCTATATCGAAGCCCCTTCCTTAGAGGGCGTGATCCAGAGTGGGCGAACGTTTTCGGAAGCAGACGTGATTGAAATAGCGAATCAAATCCTGGAGATCTTGATTTATCTCCACGGACAACTCCCTCCCATCATCCATCGCGATATTAAGCCCAGTAATATTCTGCTTGCCAACCGTTCTGGTCATAGTGTTGGCGATCTCTTTCTAGTAGATTTTGGCTCAGTCCAGACAATTGCCAACAAAAAAAGCGGCACCATTACTATTGTTGGCAGCTATGGCTATATTCCGTTAGAGCAGTTTGCCGGACAAACAACGACAGCATCAGACTTATATAGCCTGGGAATGACTTTAGTTTATTTGATCACAGGTATTCATCCAGCTGACCTAACCCAAGCAAATGGACAGGTAACGTTTAAGTGTGATCAGATGAGCCGCAGGTTTTCAAGGTGGCTAGAAAGGATGACCCATCCTCATCTGGATCGGCGATTTAGTTCAGCTGAATCAGCGCTGAAGGTGCTCCGATCGGAGGAGGAAAGCTATGGTTATTATCCTAACCTCAAGCCAGCGGGCAGCCAGGTTGAGCTGTATCGAGATGGCGATCGCATAGAAATAGTAGCTCAACAATCACCTCCAGTAAGCACGCATTTAGGCTGCGGCATCCCTATACTTTGCTTCATTATCCTCATTGGATTATCCATGGGATTATTCACTGGGACATTTCTACTACTTTTGATCAGTATCATTATACTGGTGTTCTACATCCATAGAGTAGGAGAGCTTAAAGAAGGAATCTGTATTGAGCGAAACGCAAAAATTAGCGACATATGCAGCAGTAAGTCAGCTCGGTGGGAGCGTCAATCCTCTCCCTTTCAAGACATCAATCTGTTAGTTTACAATCCGGGCTATACCTTCGATCGCTACATCGATAATAAGGGCAGAACGATAGCAGGTGGAAAAGTAAACGTTCCTCCAAAATTGTCAATTTATGCAGGCAGCGTTGAATATCTAGTCGGCCATGAAAGACTCTCTCAAGCAGAGTTGTGGTGGCTTGGTCAGGAACTCAGCGACTTTCTAGATTTGGAGCTGAAAATTATTTACCCTACTCCCAACGTTCCTCCTGAGCAGACCTGCGGATGCGGTTGTTAATTTTAACTACAGGAACATTTACCATGACGCCAGAACAAAAAGACCTATATGCTCGAATCTGCGAGTTTGAATTAGATGATCCATCAGCGGTCTTCCCGTTTTCTGCCAAGCTAGCCTGGGAATATCAGTGGACAGCAATCTACACCTATCGCGCCATTCAGGAGTATAAAAAATTTATGCTTCTAGCTGCGATCGCCGATGAAGAGCTATCCCCTTCCACAGTCGTTGATCGCGTTTGGCATCTTCATTTACTGTATACCCGCTCCTACTGGGATGAGTTTTGTGGCAAGGTTTTGAATAAATCACTCCATCATTTTCCAGGATTAGGTGGCGTAGAGGAAGGATTGAAATACTATCATCAGTACTGCCGCACCCTAGAGATCTATCAGAACTACTTCGGCACGCCGCCAGCAGATATTTGGAACCAGCCTAAGTTCAAAAGCGAAGGAGCATTGTTCCAATGGATAGATCGTCGCCGTTGCTGGATTATTTCAAAACCAAATAGTGTGCTGGTTTGTCAGAAGCTGTTTAAGGGGGGCGAAGCTAGACTCTGGAGAAAAGCTTCAGGAGTGTCACCTAACACCGGAGGCTGATTATGAACATAAGCTCTGCAAGTTGATGAAAACCATTCAATACAGTAGCGATCGCCCCAATCACCTTACTACCATCAATCGGCTACAGGCAAAGAACTGATGTGAAAAGCTTTGGTAATCCTGCTTCAGGTAGCGATCGCTCGTTGCGCCTCAAGTTTGACTTTCCATCACGAGTGGCCCTGCTGAATCAATGGAGTCATTGGGCTGGTCAAGGGTAATTACGAGCTGAGCTGGGGTATTACTGCAGTCCAGAGCGGGTGCTGTCCAGTGGCCAGTGCCGACCGAATTGGTTCTAAACTGACCGCAATATTGGGGTCGCTCAGCTTCGCTAGCGATCGCCCAAAGGCGGTAGATCTGGTCGTCAGAGAGAACCGGTAAGTCTTCAGACACGAGCACCATGTCGTGATGCCCCGGAACGGCAACCAGCCGCCCGGTCGCACCCTCTGCGAATCCAATGCCCTGCAGAGCATACACGGTCGCATTCGGCTCTCGCAGAGAAGAAACAACAGGCGTCATCGTCTGTAGTCGGGCTTGAAGACGCTCAAGCTGGGCTTGCTTTTGCTGAAGAGTTTGCTGAAGAGTTTGCTGAATTTGGGCAGTTTCACTGATTTGCTGACGGAGGCGATAGTTGTCAATGCCTAGCGCGAGCACAAGGGTAGCGGCGATCGCCCCCGTCAGACCATACCAGCGAAATCGGTGACGGGATCGAGATTTTGGGGACGACGGAGGTTGTGCATGAAGCACGTCTGTGGTCTGAAGATGAGCCACCTGTGGATTACTTCCCTCGACCGCCTTCTTCAAAACAGACGCTTTCAAGTCAGGGGATGGAGACTCTTCAGGCAGAGCGTAGGGCAGAGCAGACCACAATTCTTGGAGTTCTGCCAGCTCCCTGGCAAGGTCAGAGTTGTTGGCTATCTGCTCTTGTAGTGCCACAACTTCGTCTGGGCTGAGATTTCCCAAAACATAATCTAAGATGCGATCGTGCCAGTTTTCAGAACTATCGGAGCGAGTCATAGCCAGTGAATTCTAAAGATAATGCTTCAATACATGTCGAAGTTTACGGAGTCCGGTGCGGGCACGAGACTTCACAGTCCCTAATGGAAGGTTAAGCTGTTCTGCAATTGCAGAATAACTTAACCCTTCATAATAGGAGATTTCTAAAATCTGGCGTTCGTTATCGGACAGAGTTCTTAGAGCAGAGTGTACGAATTGCGATCGCTCCTCAATTGAGATAGATTCCAACGGAGTTTCATGACTGACAGTGTGAACAATGACAGCTTGCCATCGCTGGAGAAATCGAAACTTCGACCCGCGTGATCGAAGTTTGTCGATAGCGCGTGAGCGTGCCATCGTGACTAAAAAGTTACTAAATGAACCCCGATTCGGTTCGTAAAGATTGGCTCTATTCCAAATCTTTAAAAATATCTCTTGCGTCACATCTTCAGCTTCGTCTCGATTATTGAGAATGCGTAACGCCACTTTGAAAACCAAATTTGCGTATCGGTCGTATATCGTACTAAGAGCATCTGTTTGACCTGCTTTGAGTGCGTCTAATAGGTCAAGGTCAGTCAACTGAGTGGTGACTGGACGATTAGATGGAGGTAAATCGGACGCCATTGGGGTTTCGAAGTCCAACAAGATGAAGCATCACGTTAGGCTGAGTTTAGATTCACCAGCGTCAGGAATAGCCGTTTGTCGGAAGCGGATCAAGGTATTTGATTTGAAAAGAGTGGGAATAGCTGAGCTACTCCCACCGTAGCCTGAGTTGTACCTCACATCCGATTCCAATTGCCTTGGATTCTCATCGAAAACAATCTACTGATCCGGAAGCAATAGAACCCGATCAATCACGTGAATCACACCATTGCTGGCTTCGACATCCGGTTGAATTACATTCGCATCGTTAATTGAAATACCTGAATTGTCGATCGCAACATTCAAAGCACTTCCTTCCGCAGACGCCACGGCACCTGCGCTCAAGTCAGTAGACAACACCCGCCCTGGAACAACGTGATAGGTCAAGATTTGAACGAGCTGGTCGCGGTTTTCAGGCTGGAGCAATGCTTCAAGAGTGCCGTCTGGAAGCGCTGCAAATGCCTCATCGGTCGGTGCAAAAACGGTGTAGTTTTCATCTCCGTCGAGAATATCAACCAGATCAGCGGCTTCAAGTGCAGCCGTCAACGTTTCAAATGCCTCACTGGATGATGCCAACGCTGCGATCGTGGCAGTCTGGTCGGGTGATTTAGCAGACGTTTGAGTTGTACGGACTGCTTGTTGATATTGAGCAGATCGCTCTTGAGCCAAAGCCGCCGATGACAGAGCAATGATGCTGCTCATGAGGGTTAGCCCAGCAATGCCAACTGTCGTCAGAACTCGATTTGGGTTCATGGTTGATAGCTCCTAAATTGTGTCTCTAGTAACTGATACGACGCTCTCCCCAAATCGGATCAAATTTAATTGTTTAGACCCGTGAATCAAAATTGAGGGGTGATATAGAAACTCCCAATCCATCCATCTTCTACAGCACGGGCACTGCAATGCCATACCCTCCGAAATCGTTCATCCAATGGACCATTCCAGAAATTTTGATCCGAATCAATCCGATGTTCGTATTCATGAGTGAAGCTTCCGAACACTGATATTTAACCCAGCTATATATGACCGATGGTCGAGAAATTCAAATTGAATATCTCGCGAGTTTGTCATGCTTCAACGGCTAAAAATTGCTGGAGTTGATGGTGTTGTCGGGGATGTTTCATGCCTTTCTCAATGATTTGAAGGCTGACTAACTACATCGACCAACAGGAGGTATCTATTATGGAAGACGATATGATGTTGCAGGTGATTGATGTTGAGGGTGAAGCCCAGCTTGTGTTTGCGGGTGCTGGCGATAATGTCATCAACGCAGTTGAAAGTAATGGACAAAATCGCCTGGATGGTGGCACAGGAGACGACACCTTCTTACTTGGAACAGGCGATCGCATCTTTGGTGGTGCAGGGAGCGATCGCTTCTTTGTCCAAACAGGTGGAAACAATCGCATCACTGGCGGAGCGGGCGCTGACCAGTTTTGGATTGCCAACAACGGCACGATTCCAATCTCACCTAACCGCGTCACTGATTTCGATAGTGAAGAAGATGTGATTGGCTTAGAAGGGTTTGGCACCGATTTCAATGCTCTTGAAATCATTCAGCAAGGGACAGATACGCTGATTGCCATTGATGGTAGTCCGCTAGCTCTGCTGGAAAACATTGATGCCAACCAACTCTCTGAGGCAAACTTTGCTCTAGTTGAACCTGGTCAAAATGGCGAACCAGATCCAGCAACGTTGCCCGCTGATATGGATGCTCCAGTTTTTGATAGTTTGACGGGAATGACCTTTGAACTCGCCAATCAAAAACGATTGGATGCTAGCGGCATGAATGATCTGATTGATGCATCCACTGGAGATCATCGGCGTAGCATCCTAAAGGGTCGTGGCGGTGATGACACCTTTATTGTGGGTGAGAATGATCGGCTAACTGGGGGGAATGGGAGCGATCGCTTCTTTGTCCAATCTGAGGGCGGTAATCGTTTGAATGGCGGTGCAGGTGCCGATCAGTTTTGGATTGCCGTAGGTGATATCCCAGAACAGCGAAATATCGTTCTCGACTTTACCGACGGTGAGGACGTTCTTGGAATTGCAGGACTGGGAATCGGATTTAACCAACTAGAGATTCAACAGGGACGCAATAACCAGACCTCGATTTCACTCGACGGTGATGTGTTGGCCGTTTTGAGAAATACATCAAGTGACGTGATTTCAGAAGCGGACTTTGCTATCATCTAGTGCCCATGACGGCATGATTGACTGACAAAGGCAAGCAGGTTGACTGGCAAATTTCATGGTTACAACACATCGAATTTGTCGGTCAATCAACACTTATACGTCTGTGATGCCCCACCGCTATTCCGCCGACGTGGTCTCGGCTTTTGGCTTGTGTCTCTTGCGGCTAAACCGGCGGCCTACCTCTTCAACTGCCGAGTCGATGCCCGCATTTTTCCCATGCTTGCGAGCTGCACTATACGCCATGCGTGCCGCTTCAAACGCTTCACTACCGGCCTGCAGATACGTATCTTCCAGCAGCTCTTGCAGCTTCGCAACTGACAACATGATGGGGTAGAGCGCATCCACGAGATCGACATCTCGGCGCATCTCGTCAATATCAAGGCAGCGGGACATCAGCTCATGGTTTTGAGCAGCCAGCTCAATTGATTTGTTGACAAATGGACGGGTTTTATCGCCCATGCGGCAGAGTCTCTTGCGCTCAGCCTGAGTCAATCCCACCAAAAACGGAAGCTTGTCATAAATGAGGGCGATCGCCAAGATGTCTTGGGCGTGGTCTTGAGGAATGCGAAGATCTGGATCAGTCATGATTAATTTTAGATTTGCGATTTTGGATTGACGGCCACCAGCCTTGCAAGGGTTCTAGCCTATTTATTTGTAGCCTTACTTCGAAGAATTGGTATTAGAGAGTCTTTGAGAGTGTCTAGAGAGTCTCTGAACTTCTTTAAAGAGTCTCTGAATCTTTTTAAAGAGTCTCTGGGAGTGTCTAGAGAGTCTTGGAGAGTGTCTAGAGAGTCTTGGAGCTTCTTTAAAGAGTCGCTGGGAGTGTTTAATGAGTCTTGGAGCTTCTTTAAAGAGTCGCTGGGAGTGTCTAGAGAGTCGCTGGGAGTGTCTAGAGAGTCTTGGAACCTCTTTAAAGAGCCTCTGAGGGTGTCTAGAGAGTGTCTGCATCTCTTTAAAGAGCCTCTGGACTCGATCGAGTGGAGGCTGACTCGATCGCACGTTATATCGAAACAGATCAAACAGTCGTAGGGTCTGATTTGGGGCGACGACCGCTAATCGACTTAAACCGTTCGCCCAACTGGTCAGCCACGCTCTTAAGACCGGGAGAATGTTTGGCAGCTGCTTTCACAAAGTCATAGACCAGCAGGCTGCTTGCCATGCGGTTAAAGTTTCCAGGCAATACTTCCGGGTTGTTTTGGGTAACGGTCACGCTATTTCTGACAAATGCCAAGCTCTTGTCGCCCATCTTGAACCGCTTGCGGCGTTCGTCTGGGGTCAGGCTAATCAAAAAAGACAGATGGGAGCGAATCGTGGCGATCGCCCCTTTGATTTCGCTCAAGCTTTCGTCTGAGATCGTGGCGCTAATGTTTTCGTAGGGCATAGTTAGACTCCTTTGCCGAATGCATAAATGACTAGAAAAGACCGATGGCATAAGCCTTATGGCCAATTCATCTGCTTTAGATTCCCGGCTTCTGGCACGGGCATTTGACAACGATTCTACATCTTCATTAAGGAGCCGGGGATTTGCCTCCCACAGACCCGCTAAATCCCCGGCTTCTGATTGAAGCATTGTGACTACTTCCAAACGCCTCGATTGAGAAGCCGGGGATCTGTCCCCCACAAAGAAATTGAGTAATACGGTTGTCTTTACTAACAACGTGCGCTATTCTCGGCTATCAAGCGCTCAAACATGAGCAGCGTCCCCCAGCAGTGCTCGGAACACGTGCCGGGAGACTAACCTGCGACCCTGTATCAGCAGAATCGAAGGCTATGGACTGTTTTACCACACTCCTGTAGCCATCCCAATTCGTGATGCCTTTTAGTGGGTGGCTTCTCGTTTGAGCGCTCCTTACCAACTACCCAAAAGGAGTGTTTCATCATGGTAAATCCCAACGAACTGCCGGAGCGGTTTGACCCATCATCGTGCCCAAACGATGACCGTGAAACCCTGCGCGTCATCGCTGTGGGCTCGCTCACCGTCGTCAACCAATACATCATGCAAATGTATCAGCTCCGCTATGCCCAACCTTATGAATGGTCAAAACCCATTCCCACCGTCAATCCCAATGAAGTGATGTGTATTCTTACCCGCCACTTCAAAGGCTTGAGCAGTTAATGTAGGAACGTCCAAACGTCCCCTAATTTATAGCGGTGTGCAAATCACACCAATTCTTTAAATTCGGACTACCCATAAACGCCGTGGTAGGGGTGGTTCGCGTTCGCGTAGAGTCTCCGTCAGGAGAAACCACCCCTACGAAATCCGTAACCTCAATTTAGAGAATTGGTATCACAACCCGATCGCCTGAGATTGGGGGACGTTGCTGATTAGAGGGATGAATCGGGAAGGGGCGATTTCTGGGTCACTCATTTGCCTTAACGATCGTTGAGTAGTCCTCAAACCCAAACATCGATGCCAACAACGAATTGGGAACCTGATTAATCCGCTGGTTATACGACTGGGCTGCTTCGATATAGCGCATTCGCTCGACTGCGATGCGGTTTTCAGTGCCTGCTATTTCATATTGCAAATTGATGAACAACTGGCTAGATTGCAGCTTGGGATAGGCATTAGCGACATCATAAAAGTCATCAATCGCCTGATTAATGGTGGCGATCGCCTCTACTTTTTCTGCGTGTGTTTGTGCGTCCAAATACTGCTGTCGTGATGCAGTTAGCATAGACACCAGTGCTTGTTCATGATCGGCATAGTCTTGCGTTACGCGAACCAGTTGAGGGATTAGGTCGGCTCGGCGCTGGAGCTGATTTTCAACCTGCGCGCGGGCGGCTATTACGTCAGATTCGGCGTGAGACAATGTGTTGTAGGTGCCAATGCCCCAGGCGGCAGTGATGGCGACGATTGCAGCCGCACTGCTCAAGGCGAATCGAAACCAGATTTTTATCCGCTGTCGCTTGGCTTGCTGATGCTGATTGCGAGCGCGAACCTCTGCGATCGCCTCTCGAATAAATTCGTCTGGAATCTGAACCTCTTCTCCCGCCCGAACCAAATCAGTAGCAGAATAGCCCCCCACCGTTTCGGCATAGCGCCGAGTGGCGATCGCCAAGATGTCTTGGGCGTGGTCTTGAGGAATGCGAAGATCTGGATCAGTCATGATTAAAATCTCTAATGAACTATTGCCCTGCGGGTTCAGGTTTGTGTGGTGAGCACCCGCGCGGCGCGGGGGTCCACCACACGTTCAGCGTCCTAACGCGAGAGCGTAAGGCTATTAGTTGCGCTTTGATGATTGCCCCGATACTTGCTTCATCAACCAATTCGAAGCCGTTTGAAACACCTCACCCAAGGTGGGTGGAACTTGCGCCTCGACGTTGAGAAACTGGGCAATGGCGATCGCTACTTTTCGTTGCGTAGCATCTGATGAGTAGGATGTCGTCAGCGGTTTAATAATATTGTCTGGATACACGAGTTCGATCCGGCTGCCCGTGCCGCTATAGCCTGCGGCTGAAACCGTTTTTGAACTCAGACGGACGGCAACTAATGATGTTAACGGATATTCAATAACCCGCTGACGCAACATCCAACATCGACGAATGCGAAGTTTCTGTCGGTCACGGTCAAACTCGAAGCTGCGCAGTTCAGCAAATGTTAGAACAACTCCTGCAATCACTATCATTAAAATGGCTGTTTGAGGCGAGATATCAGCCGACGCTCCAAACAGTAAAGCAATCAATGTAAAGACTCCAATGGCGGTCAAAAATCCGGCTAATGTCCAGCAGAACTTGGGATACTTTTGAATGATGAGGAAGTTGGATGTACGTTTGGCAATATGCATGATTATGATTTCAAATTCAACGAATTGTGCGGGGATGAGGGAGCTTGTGGGGCGATCCGTGGAGCAACCATGGGGGCGATCGCCCCCGCAATTAAAATCCGCCCCCAGCGCCCCCACCGCCGCTACTGCCGCCACCAAAGCCGCCACCGCCGCAGCCGCCACCACCACCGCCGCCACCACCAAAGCCGCCGCCAAAGCCACCCCCGCCATAGCCGCCCCCCCCGTAATAACCACGAGAAGAAGACGATCGGCGCGATCGCGCTCTCAAGTTAGGCAGGGTTGATTCTTCTTTCTTTTCATGCCCACAGCATTGACAGTGCTCCGTCATCGTCTGTATGCCAGCACGAAACATGGTTGGACGTTTCGTCATCTCATAGACGCGAGTCATGGTCAGTTCTTGGCAGGTCGGGCAATAGTAATAACACCTTGAATTCATAACCGTCTCGACAATATGAACGTGGGGCTTTCCTGCCTTTTCACACTGGGGGCAATGCCACCCTTCATACTTGACTGTGCCGAGCTTCTGTGCAGTTAGCTGAGGCTTGCTGAGGTGTTTCTTAAGGTCTGTCTCCCCAAGATAGTTGAGAGAATGATGGCAGGTCTTGCATTGACGAGGGCGAACCAACTGCTTATTTCTGTGGGGCGAGAGTTGTCGTACTGAGAGATGAGAAATTGGTGCACCGAGTAGGAGTCCAAAAAATAGTCCAGATGAAATGGCGATCGCGGGTGAGGTAGCCCCTGCTCCTACAACCAACACAACCCCTGAAACGATGAGTCCAGATGCTCCCAAATATCCGAACCACTGGGGTTTTTCATCTAGATTTTGCACGCTGCGATACCGCGATGACGCACCTGGTTTGAGCACAACTGCTTCGCGTGCTGCTTTCCGCATCCAATAGACCATCAGCAATGAAACACTCAGCCCACCAATCGCAAACCGAATGTGCCACGGAGTTTTCATCAAAACTTGAATCCAGGGCTGATGCGGTGCGAATGGGCGAAATTCTGGCTGATCAGATGTACCCTCCTCTGCTGCTGAAGTAGAAGAACTAGACCGTAATGGTACGGCTGCCGAGTCGGTTGTTGAATTGATAGACGAAGCAGACGCAGATAGAACCGGTGTCGCATCGTGGATGACATCGATTAAGGCAATCGTCCCTGCCAATGTGCCCTGGTCAAAGTTGCCTTCTTTGAATTGGGGCAGGATGTGGGTGTCGAGAATTTCACCCACTTGCGCGTCAGGCAGGATTGGTTCAATCCCATATCCAGTCTCGATTTCAACACGGCGATCGCCCTCAGAAATCAGAAACAGAATGCCGTTATCCTCATCGGCCTTACCAATGCCCCAATGGTTGAACAATGCCGTAGCAAACGCTTTAGGTGTACTGGATGGAGAGGTGTCTGGCACCGTGACCACCGCTATTTCGCTGCCGTTGCCTGCTTCTAAGTCTGAAATCCGTTGATTGAGCTCTGCTTCAGTCGAGTCGCTGAGCAGATCGGCTTCATCGCTGACCCATCCCCCATAGGCTTCACGAGGATTCGTGACGGCTTCAACCGGGATAGCAGCACTGGGTAATGGCACGCTGGCGATCGCGCCGCTGAGCAATCCAGCCCAGCAAACACGGGCGATCTGACGAGGCTGACGTGATGTGAAAGAATTCATGTGAGTTTTCATGTGAGTTTCAATGATTCGACGATTAGTGCGGGCAAGACGCCCGCGTCTTTGCATTAAGGCTGTTGGATCGGCATGGGCACTGTCACCGGAAACCCAACGGGCAAGATCGATTGCATCGGAGTCACGAGTAACGTAATGCCCTCTCGATCGACCACAGCAACGGATTCACCAGGTAGCAGAACAGTATGGACGTTACCGGGATAGAGTCGCGCAGGCCAAGAAGTCGCTTGAAAGTGAACCCGCCCCCCGTGATTCGGCGTAATAGTTTCCTCAACAGTCCCCGGTTCTGAATTTGGGAATGCCTCAATAAGCTGAGACTTCAATACACGCATCATGATTCAAACCTTATTCAAACCTTTGGTAAATGATTACTCCCCTCATCACCAAAACATCACTCATGTGAGTTAATACTAGTTATATTCTCTTTATGTGAGGTTGTCAACTCACATGGATGATATTTCAGCATGATTTTCCAGCATGATGTGAGTGCCAGCGCTAGTAGCTTATTTACAAGCGAGTTCCCTAGTAGTCGTTCATCCTGGTCACGTGGAATTGCCGTTTCTCACAGAAATGAGTTAGGATGAAAACGACTTTTTGGAACTCATGTGAGAAATGCTGTGATCCCACCCGATTTTTTAGAGGCGATCGCCCACGACCATCACCTCTCTAGTGCCGAACAAGAGGTGCTGTCTCGCGCCATGGATGGAAAACCTACCGTGGCGATCGCCCAAGAGTTGGGTATCAGCGGTGATGCAGTGCGAAAGCGATTGAGCGAGGTCTACCAAAAGTTTCACATCAGCGGTCGAGGGCCGGTAAAGCTCACCAAACTGCAACAGCTGCTGGTATCTCGCTATCAAGCGCTGGCTCAAAACCGAAATCAGCAACCTGCATCGGTTCCAGAGCAGTCTTCCGCTCCAGCGGCTTCAGATGCACCTGAATTTATTCAATCAGCTCCGGTTTACGACTGGGGAGAAGCCCCCGACAGTTCAGTGTTTTATGGGCGAGAAGCGGAGCTTTCTCAGCTTCGCCAGTGGCTGATTCAAGACCAGTGCCGATTGGTCGCCGTGTTGGGCATGGCAGGGATTGGTAAGACTGCGCTCGCGGTGAAGCTGGCTCGTCAGATTCAAGACGAATTTGAGTCTGTCCTATGGCTATCCCTGCGACACGCTCCCTCACTACAGGATTTGCTGAATCAGATCACTCCAGTTCTCACAAACGCTCCGTCTACCTCACATAACGGTAAATCGCTGTCTGACTCTCTAGAATTTCAGATGTCAGCTCTGATTCACTATTTCCGCAGCCATCGCTGTTTGTTGGTGCTAGATGGAGTCGAGTCGATTCTCCAAAGTGGTCGCCTTGCCGGAGTCTATCGCGATGGCTATGCTGATTATGGTGAGTTGTTTAAGCGAGTCGGGCAAGAGCCGCATCGAAGCTGCGTGATAGTCACCAGCCAAGAAAAGCCGTCAGAAATTGCTCTACTCGAAGGTGAAACGTCTCCCGTGCGATCGCTCAAAATTGACGGACTCAGCGAATCGGATGCCAAACACCTGCTCACCGAAAAAGGCTTGACAGGAGACACCCAAAAATGGACAGACTTAATTAGAGGCTATCGAGGCAATCCATTTATGCTCAAGATGGTGGCGACAACGATTCGAGAGGTTTTCGATGGCAATGTCACATCATTCTTGAAAACGACGTTGTTTACCCACGACATCAGTGACTACATCGAAGACATTCTGGAGCGAGTGTCCGACGTGGAGAACGAAATTTTGCATGAAATTGCTCAAAAACAGCAGTCCATGTCAATGGACGAATTGATGAACACGTTGCCAACGTCATCGCCGCAAGATTTAATTCGGGCATTACAGTCTCTCAAACAGCGATCGCTCCTCGAAACATCAGACGGGCGATTTAATCTGCCGCCTACTGTGATGAATGTCATCTCCCAAACCATCGATTCGTGAACCGTGGCCTATTGCATCAACCCCAAATGCAAGCAGAGAGAAAATGATGATTCCGCAGAGATCTGTTCGGGATGTCAGGCTCCATTGCGGATTGGCGATCGCTATCGGCTGATTGCGCCATTACGGTCTTTGGATGAACCGGGGAATGCTGAAATCTTTGAAGTAGAAGATTTATGGTGTGCCCCAAACCAGGACCGTATGTGCTCCGCGCAGGCCAGTCAACGCTACAAAGTTTTGAAAATTTCTAAGAAAACCCATTCTGCGTCTGTGCGGCTACTACAACAAGAAGCAGAGGCATTGAAAACGCTGCATCACCCAGGATTGCCGACGATGAAGCCTGGGGATGGTTATTTTTCTCTCTCGTTGCCTCGACGAAAAAAGCCGTTGCACTGCCTGGTGATGGAGAAAGTGCCGGGGAGAAATTTAGAAATGTTAGTTGAAAAACAAGGTCCGGTTGACCCCCATAAAGCCCTTGATTGGCTCGTGCAGCTCCTCGACGTGCTCAATCATCTCCATCAGCATCGCTATCTTCATCGGGATATCAAGCCGTCTAACATCATGCTGCAACCCGATGGACAGCTTGTCTTGATTGACTTTGGTACCGTGCGCGAAGTCTCCCATACCGTGATTGAGCGACTGATGGGCAAGGACGTGACCGGGATGGGCATTTTCTCTCCCGGCTACACGGCTCCTGAGCAGGTGACCGGTAGAACTGTGCCTCAGTCTGATTTGTACGCCCTAGGGCGTACCTTTGTTTTTCTGCTCACGGGCGAACATCCCCTCGATTTGGATGCCAGCGAAAAGACGGGAGCGCTTTTGTGGAGAGAGGACGCCCAGCACGTTCCCAAGCCTCTAGCAGATTGGCTAGATTACTTAATGGAGCCCTTGTTCTGGCAGCGTCCGCCCAATGCTGCCTTTGTACTTCACCAGTTGAAATCAGGATTATCGGCTCCTCCCATCCGGCGATCGCCCCCTCCCTCTCCTCTTTGGCTTAAGATTTTAAACCTGGGGCTGTTTTCGATCTTGCTAGTGACGGCGATGCTGTGGGTGCAGAGCTACCGCGACGTCCGCCAAGACCCCACTCAAGACGGCATTATTCAACTAAACTGAGTGCGATCGCCACAGGCTTTCCTTGAATTAACAACGCCATAAATCAGCACCGCTTGCCCTAAAACGCCGGGAAATGGGTCGATCCCGTTTGTGTAATCTTTTGGATGGCATAGCGATCTACTGCTCCCTGAGCATTGGGACGAACTGAGTCACGCCACTGAAACACGGCTCGTCGGCGCACGACTTCTGTTCTCAAATCTTCTGCACATACCAGGTCTACCCGAGACGGCATGGGGCTCCAGGCAAAGCGAACGCATTCGACAATAGGTGCATTTGTAACTGCATTCTGAGACGGACGTAATAGGGCATAGGCGGCTTGGGTGGAGGGCATCACGGGATCGGCAACAATGTTGACCTGAAGAATGATGTCAACACCCAGAACCGTCAGCTTAAACTGAAGCACATCGCCCTGAACGAATGTCAACGAGTTCAGAGACTGAAGGTTAGACAGAGAAAACGATTGGAGCGCTCCAGCCGTTATGGCTCCAGCCGCAGGACGCTTTAAGGGAGTCACAACGCCTGCCCCCCTAATCCGCGATAGGGCTAACGTCCCTGTGCTGGCGCGATTATCATCCCAGTCGTAGCGCAAAAACAGCATGCTATCTGGGTTATATTCCCGGCGATCGCTCGATAGTTTGACCTCATGAAGTACTGAATCTTCACCGTCTTCCACTAACAAATTGCCCGTTGCATGGGCAGATGACGACGCGAGCTGACGGTTATATTCGGGGTCTTCAAACTGGACGAAGGTGGGTCTGAGGGGCAGAGGCAGCAGGTCTGGGTCTGTGATTCGCAATGAGAATGAGAGGGTTTGGCTAAAGTTGTTGGTGATTGCCGTTGGTTTTACCTCAGCCTTGATCTGGATTTCATCACCCGAAGCTTTTCGGGCGAGAATTCGTTCGAGCGAATCACGTTGGGCGTCTGGTACTCCGAATTTTAGCCCGCTTGGGGTGGCTAGTCTTTGGTAGGAAAGGGTTTGATTGCCGTCTACCAATGTAAGCTGAATATCCCAATCACCTACGGTGAAATCCGGGTCAGGAGGTTCGATGGTGGCGATCGCCTCAACGGTTAGCTCACCTGTCCATTGGGGTGTAATCTTTCCATAAATCGGCTGTTGAAGAACGAGCCGCAGTCGTTGCGCTGGGTGAATGAGTTGGAGTTGGTCGTCCTTGCGAACATAGCACGCCGCAAAAAATGCTTCATCCGCAGGTGCAAGCGTTGCTAGAAGGAGTTGGGACGGTTCGAAGTAACTGGCCCAAGTTTGCAGCGCATAGCTCGGATCATGATTCTCAGGCAACGGCACCGGGCGAGGCACCCGATGTTGCACAGGGATACTTCCTGAGACTAGTACGGTGTTTGCTCCTGCATTTCCATTCTCGTCGGATTGAGTCATCTGCTGTCGAAGAATCTGATTGCGAACGGCAATCATCACACCGGGGCGATCGCCAGTCAGTAGATAGCGAAAGGTTCCAGGAAGTATCGACTGCCAGCGCTCAACAGGAGGCGCAGACGGATTAAACTGCGCGTCTATATCGACTACGGGGAGGGGAGGATTGGGCAAAACAGGTAGTAAGGTTTTGATAGCGCCGGGACGAAATAGGGGAGGAAGCCCAGCCGTTGGCAGATCGTCATCCGCAGCACTATTGGCGGATGAGCGGTACTGCACGCCGTACTTCGGAGCTTGCCACCAAAGCGTTTGGGTAGTGGGGGGCTCGTCCTCTGAGCCGACTGCTCCAATCACCGCCTGCTGGTCTTGGGTATACTGCACGCTCAGCCGCAGGGCACTCAATCCCCACGGCGATCCGGGTAGAATGTCCGCGTCAGATAAATAGAGGGGCTGAACGCCAGTCGTTTGTGGCGGGGCAAGCTCAAACTCGTGAATTGCTTGCGGGAGATGATCGCCCCCAAACTGACCTTCTCGAAAGCGGAGCTGCTCGACGGGCGATCGCAGCGAAAATACTCGCGTTGCCAGGGATAGGACAGGCTGAATCGCGACAATTTGAAATCGATAGGTGACCACAGCAGACGCAGTTCCCTCTGCTTGAGCAGTGGGATTAGCGATAATTTCACGGCGGCGAATAATGGCGATCGCCGACTCAGGGGCTAATCGTCGATGGGTTTCGGTGGCCCAAAATTGACTGCGCTGGTCAAGTTCTTGCGTCTCTTCCCACAGCCGACTTGCAACTGGAAGCAACTGCCCTGACGCCGTATCGAGGCAGAGCAGCTCTGTTGAAACCAGTTGGGGATCTCGGTCGGGCGATCGCGCACCCGCAGGGCGAAAGTCAATGCCTAAATAGGGACTAACGGCAATGCTCATCGGCAACGGATTAGATCGCCCGTTGATCGTCAGCCGCGCCGGAAGCTGGGTAGCGGCTGCATGGTGGTCAGGAGATGCGGACGGGCGATGGGTCAAAAGCTGGCTGCTGGCAATCTGCGCGCCGACAACAGACCAGCAGTAGGGCACCGGGCGGGCGGTTCGTCGGCGGTTTAGCCCATCTTGGACATGCCGCTGAACCTGCTCTGCACTCAAGGCTTGGCTATAGATCGCCACAAGATGATAGTCGCCCAGCCAAAAGTCTTGCTCCCCTACAAATTCATTGGCGAGGGCAAGCTGATAGTCGAGATCCCAATTCGAAAAATTGCCGTCGATGCGTCCAGTTACCTGCGGCTGACCGTTGATATATAAGATGGCATTGCCGGAGCGATCGCGCGTGTAGACTAGGTGAGTCAATTCCGTTGTCACGGTGCCGTCGGCAGTAAACAGATAGGTGCTGCCGCTGCGATCACTAGTCGTTCGCAACCGCATGTTATATCCCGTCGAGGGTCGATTATCGTCGCCTGGTCCTTGTGCCAAGGTGAAATTGCGATTTCCTGGATTCTTCGACACCGAAATAATGCGAGCGGGGCCGTCCTGATTGGCGTTTTCAGGGCGAATCCAAGCTTCTATAGTGAGTTCTTGGCTGGCTTGACATGCCCGCATCAACCGAACGGGCGATCGCAGCGAATGAATCAGGGTGCGTTGATTGACCCGCAGCCCCCCATCGGGTAGCCAAGTAGTGGTGGTATCGGCGTTGTTAATTTGCAAGTTGAGGGGATTGGGGTTCGCGCCCGACACGTCATAAACCATCGCGCGATTGTCCCCTGGCACAAAGATATAAAGCGCCTCAAGCCCGCGATCGCTGCCGATAAAACCGGGTCGCGCCTCGCCCACAACTCCAGGCTGGGCTAATAGGCTGTTGGGTCGCCAAACCAAGTCAGCGCCAGAAACGGGATCAGGCAATGCAGAGTCAGGATCAATCGAGGGCGGATAGGAGGGGCGAGTCGGGTCAAACGCCACGCGCAGCGCCACCGAGCGACTCAAGCGAGCGGGAGTGTTCGGAAATGCGGCCAAAATGCTTTGTAAGCCCGTCGAGAAAGATTCAGGTCGAGGATTTTGTAATCGAAACCAGCCTTCTTCCAGCGAGAGCGGATCGAGCCGCGCCCACGTCCGCCCCGCTGCGGTATCAAAACCCGATACGCCCACGCGAACAGACACACCCTCGGCCCATGAGGTCAAAGCCAGAGCCAGAGTGGGATTGTCGAGGGATTGAGTAGCTAGAAGAAGCACCGGATCGCGCAGAAGCGGATGGGCTGATGAACTAAGAGCATCGTTGCGATCGGTCTGCAACCGACCTAAAAACGGCATTGTCAGCAGCAACCACTGGGGCGATCGCGGATCGGATGGCGCATAATCCTGCGGGTTGCTGAGAATGCCAAGCTGACTCCCATTCGGCAAAAACTGTAGCGTCGTTTCGCTAGGCGTTGTCACGGGCGTTTGATTAATCCATTGAGGAGCACTCGCTTCGACAATCAGCGTCGTTTCAGCCACCTGATCTAGAGTGGGTGCATCCTCGTTCAGCAGCGCCTGAAGGCTAGAGGCCCAATAGCCCTGATTGGCTGTGCCGATCGGCACTACCCCATCGACGGGGTCAATCGTTTGAGCACCATCCGCTGCAAGTTGGGTGAGAAACCGCTTGAACACACTCGGCGGCGCAAACCGAATTTCTTGCACCACCGTCCAGCGATGATCGTTCTGGAGTGCTGCCGCCACCTGGTCTGGGCTCGATATCACCTCGATCAATTGATGCTCAACCACAGCCAAGACTTGCCACGGGCGATCGCCCTTAAATTGAAACAGCAAATCACCCTGCCCGACGGTGAGCAACTCAACGGGAATCTGATGCTGATTCAGCAAAATTCGGATCGTGTGGCGAATATGGCTCAGTGGACGAATGCCTTGGGCAGACGGGGGTGGCAGCTCAGGCAAGGTGAGGGTCGTGCGCCCAGATCTCGTGGCGATCGCCATGTCTGTGGGAAACGAAATTAGGTTTTTAAGTTCTAAAACGCCGTTCAGCAGCAGCGACTCTTTCCAAGTCGAGTCAGATGCTTGCCACTGGCTGGTGTAGCCCATGACTAAATCGCCCGCTGACGAGTCGAAGACTTGGGATAGGGTCGGCTGGGTCGATGAACTGGTTTGCAGAAACTGACTCCACTGGCAGAGTAGCAGGGTTTCTAGAAACGCGGTTTTCAGAGCAAGCTGCGGAAATTCGCTCGATTCATCGGCAATCGTCTCGAAGGTCAATGCGGCAAAACCAGGCGTTTGGCGATCGCCCGATTTGAGATGCATCCCCGGCAGAAATTGGAGCATCGGTTCTGGATCTTGCGCCATGTACTCCATCCATTCAAACTGGAGTGCATTCGAGGTAAACATTATTGCGGTAGGCGCAACCGTCAGAGGCAAGTCGTCAAACAACTCGGCGGATTCCCAATCCACGGCATGAGGAGATTCTAGTAGCGGGAAACGTACCAGTGCCATGAAGGGCGATCGCGCCATATCCTCAGCGGTGAGCGGCGTGCGTCCCAAAATCACGCGCAGTCTCAGAAATGCCTGGTGCCTGAATTGATTGAAATCCAGAGTGAGAATCGCCTCTTGCGGCACCAATGCCGCTGGCGGCTGAGAAAACTCGTGACTCGCAGTAATCGTTGGGTCATTTGACAGAAACCGCTGCGGGAAGACGAGTGGAGTCAGCGCCAGCGACCATTTTGCGCCAAACAGGAAAAACTGGAGCCGCGCATCGGTGATTTCAAGCGCTCGCGTACCGTCGGGTTGGGAGATGAGTTGAGGAGTCTGCCAAATCAGTTGGGGGGCTTGCGTGGTCTCCCCATCGGCTAATGCCAGCGGAAATTGTGCCTGGTCAGACACGAGCGCGATCGCATCTAGGATGAATTCACCGGATTCATTCCCCGTCCAGGTGATGCGCACGGCATTGCTTAGTTCCTCCAGTTCTTCACCGTGCTCCGACAGCGGAAGCTGGAGCCGACCGATGAGTTCTAACGTTGCAACGCGATCGCCATTTAATTCAAGTCGTTCTAGCGTCAGCGGATAGAAATGCAGGTGAAAGAAGGATAAAGCCTTCAATGTTGAAACATTTCCGCCATTCGCATTTCCGCCATTTCCCTGCTTGGCATCCGGATCGCCTAACCGCCATTCATATCCTTGGAGAACATTGTGGTTGCGAGACAGCGCCTCCGGATCGTTGACATCTTCAGCGGCAGATGAGAAGACGTCTTGACGGATAAACGTCTGAGTCTCGGTTGGAATGGGCACATCCCGAATCCAGAGCTGCCATTGGCGATCGCCCACCGGCAGCGAAATCGAGTGGCGTAGCGATGTGAGGACATAGGATTGGGGTTCTTCTGCCGTACGATGAAAGGTGATCGGCGTCCTCACCCAGTGCTCTGTGACGGTGCTAGCCGTGCGAACCAAGCCTCGCTGATCCCGAAATCCCGCCGATTCAGGATGCGCCGCCATGCTGCCCGCAGTGAGCGTGTAAGTTTGCTCTCCCGCGACAAATTTTCCTGAAATGCCTTCTAGCGCAGACAGTCCAGACAGCACGATGGAGGCATCAGCCGTCAGCGATCCAGTGGGTGACGTGCTGTTTTCGAGGGTGAGCTGTCCGGGATAGGCGGTCACATCGAGCGCGGGCTGCACCCCCCAGCTCAGCGGTTCAATTAAATTCTGGAGAATAATTTGGGAGGGCTGCCCGTTCGCCGGAGTCGCAACCAATCCCGTGGCGGCGGCGGCGCTGGCGAGACTGGCTTGCGTGGTCAGAGTTTGCCAATAGTCACCAAATGTTTCGCGGGTGAGCGGGGCAGGCGGCTGGGGAGGAGGCGAGTCGGGTAGTGGCGACACCGCTTCTGGGTCTTGCGGCGGCTCAGGAAGCTGCGCCAGAGCGTTTAGCTCATCGGCATAGGGCAAATCAAAGCGATACTGCACCGGAAGCTGAGTGGTGGCATCGGCAGCCAGCCCCGTCGCATTGGTACTAATTTGGGGATCAAGGACTAAACCCGGCAATGACAGGGAAACTAAGGGCAAGTCAACGAGCGATCGCCATTCGCGAGCCGGAACGGGAGCATCCCAAATTGGCTCAGCCCATTGAGCAGCACCATTGGCTGCCCCACTCGCGGCCACTCCGTTATTGACTGCCGGGATACCAAATCGCCAATTATTAGGCACGTCTGCCTGTCCAGTGTCAGCCGGGGTGACGGATAGTTCAAACGGTACGAGCTGACGGCTTGCGCTTGGATAGCTGGGTGGGAGCTGATTTTGGGTGAGCGGCAGAGCCTGCACCATCGGCAGAACGCCATGACGCTGCCAGACCCAGGGCAAATGCTGACTAAACGTATTGGATGGCAGAACGTTTTCCTCAATCATCCGGTTAAAAACGGCAGCATCTACGGTATACGCAAATGTCCAGGCTCCCAAGTGAGCGGAAACAGGCTGGAGCGTTGCATCATCGGGCGATCGCGCGGATAGGGTTAATGTTTCTAACTTCAGCAGCACCGGAGCTGGGAACACATCGGTCTGAGCATTGGCGGTTCGCAACGGGAGCGATCGCACGCCAGCCACCCAGTTGTCAAAATCAGGCAGGGCATCTTCCACCGTGGGGCGATCGGTACTTAGCCAAAACAGCCCGTTAATAGTCGTTTTGGGGGCTGTCATCGTCAGGTCAACCTGGATAAGCCGATAGCCCTGACCATTATCAATAAAGGGTTCTAGCACCCATGTGCCCTCGATGCGTTGAGCATCCGTCAGCACCACACTCCACGGTTGTTCGCTGGCATATTGGGTTTGCGGCAAATCAAGCGGGTCATTTCCTAAAGAAACGGCCCCTTGCAGGAGCGCAATTTCAGGCGGAACCTCAGGGTCTGGCTGAGGCAGTTGAGCCAAACCGCTGTCTAAGTAAATCTGCTCGGTCAAATTGGGGACAGGCAACTGCGCCCAGCCTGCTTCGAGGGGCATAAACCCCCACAGCACCGCAGGCTCAACAGGAACGTTGGCGTCTCCTCGCGTGGGTGCGGGCAATCGTTGGCGATCGCGCAAAAATCGTGGCGTCTCTACCGGGTCGAAGGCCAGATTCAAGCGTTCTAGCGTTATGGTTTCTTGCAACTCGCCCAACACCTCCGCATAGAGATATTGAAGCGTCTCATCGGGTGTCTCGCTAGAATCTGCTGGTGCAGATTTTTGAGCGTTCACCTGCATCACCAGCCGTTCTTCCAACAGGTCTACGGAAATCAGGCTGGGACGAATCCGGGCGAGTGAGGTCGGGGGATTGTCGAGATCATAGGGCGATTGGTCGCTCAGCAGAATATTTAAATCATCAGGAGAGAGATGCAGCCTCGGACCTTCAGAATTTGTCCAGGGCTGAATTTGCCAATACAGATTAGGAACCGCATCGGGATCGGTGAGTTCGAGCGTCACCCAGTTGGGCGTATTGGCCTCAGCAGGGATGAGACCACCGTTTTGGGGATTCAGCGGATTGAGGTAGCGGCTGAGGCGATTCCAGGCGGTGCGCCACTGCTGGCGTTCGTTTTCGGTGAGGCGATCGCGCTCAATCGTCAGACGAAAGGCACGAGGATCATCGGATGGTTCGGGCAACTCCTTCGCCACCTGAAACGGAGACGCAATTTTCTCATTCTGCCAAGGGACTCCCATGCTGCCGTAGATAGACACCCCGCTGCTGTGAACCGTAACGGCACTGAGCAGATGAGCCGCTCCCTCTCGCTCAGATGATGGTACAGGAGTCAAGGACAGATCTTGATAAAGGCGAGTGGTGGCATCGTCTTGAGATTGAATAAATCCGTCGAGATGAATCTCGCCCGCAAGGCAGGTCAAGGTTCGGAAAAAGCGATCGCTCCGCCCATCTGGGAAGGTTTTATCCCATGTCGTCGGGTCAGCCTGCACCAGCAGCAGGGAAATTTGCCCCAGTCTCAGCGCCGTTTGAATTTGTTCTGGAGTTTGCACAGGTGGCGGGTTTTCTTGGCGACCCCGGCCCCAAGAGTAGACCGTGCTGGTATTGTTATCATCAGAATCATCGGGACGAATCTTGACCTGACGAATAAAGCCCATCAGAATCAGCGTTCCGGGCAGATACATCGAATTTGCCCCCAGCGCAGTGCGGGGCGTATGGTCAAGAAACAAATTGCGAAATGCCCAGTTTTTTCGAGGATCGGCAAACTCAAGCACCGTCATGACTGCCGACCAAAACGGGCCTTGAATTTGGACACGATTCATTGCGGATGGAGGAATGGGCGGCATCGGGGATACTCCTGGGGCATTCGGTGAGCAAGTCTGGACATGAGTCGGAAATTAGAGCGTTTCGGCGGTAAGCGGATTAAGGCTGCTAGGAGCCGCACTGCCTCGACGGGTGCGAATTCGCAGTTCTCGCCCCTGCATCCCTCGGTTGATTGACGCATCATACAGTCGCTGAATGGCATCGCGATCCGGCTGGATTGCATCATAGGCAGTCTGCAAGCTTCGCCCCTCTTGAACCGTCATCAACCCGTGGTAGCGAATCACCGACCGACCGATGAGCAGCTTGGCTCGCACCTGGTCTGGCAAGTCAGCGGGCTGTGGACGCAGGGGAATCGGGTCTGCAAAGGGGATTTCGGTTACAGACTGGGTGAGCGCATTTAGAATCGAGGCGATCGCCTCTCTAAAGGGAGCATCTCCTGTGAGAGATTGCAGAGCATTCAATTGTTCGGTGCGGCGCACTCGCCCTTGCCAAGTGACTTGCGTGGGCGTGATGCTCAACTGATCGCGGATGGCAGTCGGGATGTCTGTCTGAGCGGGGCGGCGCGGAATACCATTGGCAGACACAGCGACTACAGGACCACTGGCATTGCGATCAATCGCGGTGAGCAGCCGTCCAATCGCGTTTCGCAATCCTTGATCGCGTCTCTCATCCGTTTGTAGCCCTTCCAATACGGCTCGCTGTTCGGCATCGGGCGCATTCCCGACCCAGGCAAGCTGATTGGGATTGATTTGGAATCGATTTTGCAGCACCGCCGGGATTTCATCGGGCAAGGGTTGAGACATCGGAGATTGCCCGTCTAGCGTCTCAACCAGTTGCTCCACCGCCGTCTGGAATGCCGGAATTTGTGCCCATCGTCGCAGTTGCTGTTCGTCGCTATCGATCAGCGCCCCCGTCCAGCGCAGTTGGGTGTACTGGCCTGCATCGATTGAGAAATCAATCTGGGACGCGAGGCTCGGAGGAACCTGATCCGGCCCAAGCGGGGCAGACGCACGACAAAGTTCTGCCACTGGCACCAGCGGCACCTCCGTGCGATCGGTTCCTTCCCCGGCGTCAAGAGCATTGATCAAGCGCTGCACCGCGCTCAAGAACGCCTCATCGCCATCGAGATTTTGCAAGTCCCGACGCTGCTCATCGGTGGGAACGGGAGCTAACCAAATCAGGCGATCGCGCTCAATAAGAAGCTGATTGCGAAGGCTCTCAGACAAGGCATCTAGAGGGGGGCGCAAATTCGTTAGCGGCACTAACGGCACCTCCGTGCGATCGCCCACATCCTCGGCTTTGAGGGCATTAATTAGCCGTCGCACCGAGTTCACAAAATCCTCATCGCCAGTGAGATTACGTAAGTCTCGACGCTGCTCATCGGTGGGAACGGGAGCTAACCAGACCAGGCGATCGCGCTCAATAAGAAGCTGATCGCGAAGGCTGTCGGGTAGGGCATCTGGGGAGGGGCGTATCCGCGTAAGCTGATCGAGTGCTTGCCGAAATCCAGCATCCCCAGAGAGATTGAGAACTGCCGTCCGTTCATCTGGCGAAAGCGAACCTGTCCAGACCAGCGCGCAGTCAATTGGCTCTGGAAAATCAACTTGGGACTCCAGAGCATCGGGCAATTCATCAAGAGCATGAGAAATTGGCTCTTGGCTAAACCAGTCTTCATAGAGGCGATCGATCACCTGGCGATCGTCGAGGTCGTCAAACAGATCGCTAAAGCCATTAGGCGCATTCGGAAATAGTTCTTGCAGGGCATCCCGTTCTGGCTGCATAAGATTTTGCCGACACCGCAGCAATTTCAGGTCGAACGACGCCGTAAATTCCTGATTGAGCTGGCGAATGAGCCGTCTAAATGCGTCCAGGAAGGGATCGTCATTCCGCAGGGCCGCTCGAACCCGACGAATCAAATCCTCGATGGGAATGCCGAGATTATCCGCTCCTTGCCAGCGAATCGGACCGCTACGAATTGGCTGGCTATCATTTCCAGGCTGGGGCGGAAATTCTAACCCAGCTAAATCATTGTGAATTTGGCTGGCAAGCCGAGCTTTATCAACACGAGGCCACGCAAAGGAAATCGTTTCGCTAAACGTGCGCCCGTCGTAGAACTCTTGAATCTCCTGAATCAGAGTTTGCACCCCATCCCTGAAGGCTTGATCTCCATCTAATCGACGCAGGGTATCTGCTTCATTAGGCGTGATTGAGCCTGTCCAGCGCAGGGTACGACCTGTAGTGGTCGCATCGACCGAGAATTTGCCAAGGCTGAAGTCAAAATTAGTCGGGAAATCTCCTGTTCCAGAGGCGATCGCCTGCGAAAATTCTCGACCTTGCACCTGAGCAATCAACGCAGTGATCCCGTTCCGATAATCAGCCTCATCTCCCGCACGCGGACGCAGAGCATTGGCATCTTCATCACTCATCGGCCCCGTCCAGCGCAGCACCCAGTTGGCATCATCTGGAGTATCAGAAGGATAGTTAACCACAATCCGGTACGTGCCTGGAAAATCATCGTCTGGACGCGGGCGAGACGGGACGTTGTAATCTGCCACGACGCTGATTTCTTCCTTTTGCATAGAATCAATCAGGCGTTGGATCGCATCTTTCACAGGTTGCTGATGGTCGGGCAAGTCAGAGCGATAGGTGCGCAACGTTTCGCTCTGATGAGGCAGCATGATCCCCTGCCAGGTGACGCGATCGCGCGCAATGTGAAACTGCCGTATCAGAGACGCCGGAATC
Organism: Elainellaceae cyanobacterium; assembly: GCA_051117335.1. GTDB lineage: Bacteria > Cyanobacteriota > Cyanobacteriia > CAZCXK01 > CAZCXK01 > DBGGTD01. Next base: position 103,150 of record JBNPEB010000007.1, on the reverse strand, counting down.
CCCTCTGAATTAGGCAATTCGGGATAATCCAGCTTGGCAAGTAACGAGTCTGGAAGCGGAGTCAAATCAGGAGCCGGGGTCGGCGCGGGCGCAAAGGGGCGAGTCGTATACCATTCCTCCAAAAATGTCTCGGCACGGGAGGTATTTCCACCCGGATGCACCGACAGGGTGTTGAGGTCAGGCACCGAATTGAGCAGCAGATTGTGGCGATCGCCCTGCGTCAGCACGCTGACCACAAACACCGATGGAGCCTGAACTGCAATCTTGCGACTAGTCGGCAATGGCACCGCATAGCCCGTTCTCTTCAGTTGAATTTCAGTAATTTGCTGGAGGGTGGTATCTAGCACATAGTCGGCTTGAGCCGTCCCAGCCGGAGGCGGAATCAGGTGCAGCAGTTCGCCCAGGAATCGCCGCCCCAACTGCCGCCGGGCAAAGCGCTTTGCTTCGGGGTCAAAGAAATATTCAACCTGCACCTCGACGTTGCCGCTAAACAATTCCACAATCTGATAAACCACTTCTGGATCGGGCAAAGACGACAGCTTGCGGCGAGGTTCGTCGGCATCTTTGGCATCGGGCATTTCGCTTTGCCACTGGGCTTGAGCTGTATCCGGTAGCGCATCCCAAAACCGCTGCAAGGGGATCTGCACTCGTCGCGTCCGTAAATTAATCGCTGCTCCAGTGAAGGGATCAACGGGGTTCCAATCAGCTTGAATGCTTTCAGCGATCGCCCTGGGATTGGGCGATTGATACTCAAAGTCGCGCTGAGTGGTTTCATTCACCGGAGATACAGTGCTCGCGGTTTGGGCGACCACCAGCAGCCGATGCTCATAGAAGAAGGGCAGCGCCTCCCATTGCAGCACTAGCGCCCCCTGCTGGAAGTTACCAATCCGCAGGGGCAACTCTAAACTGCGCCCCACAGCCGGATCGAAGTCTTCGCTGAAATCAACGTGATCGGGCTCGTCTGGGTAGCTTTCTGGACTTGTCGGAAACTGGTTTTCAACCCACTGCGGGCTTAGAGAATGACTGGGCGTGCTGGCCTGTTCGAGTTGCCCAATCCAGTCGGGGTAGGCAAACCGTCGCAGCAGGCTAAACGCCACCTGCCGGAACGCCAATCGCCGCACCAGGGTTTGATTGCGCTCGCTGAGAGACTGTTCGGGATGCTGAGCAACGATCACCTCCCAGGTGGTTCCTGGAGGAGCCGGACTGCTCGGTGCGCTCGGCGCATCCAAACGAGCAGACCTGAGGATCAGCGGCTTATCCACGGGCTGAGTCCGCTCTAGGGCAACATCCAGTCCGCCGCCTTGGGGATCAGGCAACGACTCAGAGAAGGACTCAGCCGTTTCGATAATCAGGGTGGTCAGTTCAGTCTGGCGATCGCCCGACAAAATTTGCTCAAGAGACTGAACCAGATGCTCTCGTCCCTGGAACACCGTATCCGTCAGAGATTTCAGATTTGCAAGAACGTCGGCAGGCACCTTGTTTTCTAGCAAACCAATGGATCGCTCGGACAAGACGATATTCTCAAAGCGCTGGGCGATCGCCGGAGCCCCATTGTCTCGCGGGAAGAGGCGCGGCGACTGGAGCAGGCTCTGCCACAGCAGTTCATAGCGGCTGTAGGGACGCACGTAGTAGCGGTAGTTGTGGGCCCACCGATCTTCTAGAAGATGGTCATACGTCAGCCGCCCGCTGGCATCAGGAGTCGCATAGGCCGGGGTGCTGATGCGGGGATAGGCCGTGACCAGCCAAGGCTCAACGTCAATTTCATCAGCGAGTCGAGCTGCTACGTCATCGCTGGCATCAAAGAAGCGCTGTGACCAGATTAAGAAATCGGGCAGAAGGGATTCTAAATCTGCTTTGCTCGTCGGAAGCTGGATGCGGGGCTGGGTGGGGTCGTTGGAGTTGATCGATTCTAGGAACAGCTTCAGCCGCCGCCACTGCTTTCCTTCAGATGTCGATGCCTTGCTGAATTCATCCGCCAGGGTCGGTGGCACGGTGAAATAGGTGGATCGCTCATCGAGGGGCGAAAATTTAGCCAGAGGAGTCAGCGTAATATCGGCGATCGCCCGATCGGGTTCAGCCAAGATCAGACGGAACGCTTTACGGAATTTGGTTTGCTCGCCTTCAGGTAATTCAGCCAGCGATCGCTTCACCGCAAGCTGTGGCACGGAGGCGTTGTATTCAAAGTAGGCATTAAACGTAGCCATGAATTCAGCGGGAAGTCCGCCATCAGGCGCAAAATCTAGCGGAGCATTGAGTTTGATGGCGATCGCAGGCGGGTTCTCATACCGCAACAGCAGTCTCGTTTGCCCATTGAGAGGCAATCGCACCGTCTGCCAGGTGGGTTTATCGGAGGCTTGCAGCTCTTGCTGACCCGCTGCCGAATTGGACTGATCAATCAGGCTGCAACTTTCCGTTGGTTCCAATGTCAGCAGCAGATTCATTGACGTGCGGGCAGGGCCCTGGATCAAGACTGAGCCGTAGGTGAGATAGGGTCGCACCGACGGACGCAGACTCAACTGGGCGATCGCCAGCAGGCTATTGGCATCGGCATCTTCTCTGGGAGCCGGTTCAAAGCTGCGACTCGGCTGGAACAGCAGTTCGACATACAGCTGCTGATAGAGGGTATCTAAGTCCGCAAATGTCTCGTGCAACGTCTCATCGTGTCGAATGGCATCGAGGGCCTCTTGCAGCGCATCCAGCAGGTCTTGTCCGGTGACTAATTCATGACTCGTTTCATCCCTTAGAGTCATGCCCATACTCAGCCCCAACTGTTGGAGAATGCTCCACCCATAGGGATCAGATTTGGGAGCCGTTGTCATACGGAACGTCGCAAAGTCTCCCGGCTGGCGTGGTGGTCCATACTGCACGTCTACGTTGTAGGTGCAGAGCGGCTGCATATTGGCATCGCGGTATCCGGCAGGATTTTCGTCTAGCGTATCCAGCAGGGTTTGCAGCAGCGGATGTAACGCCTCGGTGCGGCTGTCAGGATCGGTTAGTCCAGGCCATTCGGGCCATTCTAAAAATGATTCTCGCCAGGAATACCAGGGGCCCAAATCAGTCTGCGAGCCGTCAACCTGTGAGCCGTTGCCCGTCAGCGATCGACTGCGGAGGAGCCGACTGGGATACCAGGCTTCCCACTGGTTTGCAGCCAGCGTATCTTTGGGCGTGAGCCAGAGGTCATCGGCAGGCAGCAACTGCACCTCTTGAATCGTTCGCAATGCCTCAGCCAACCGAGCGCGATCGCCAAACGTTTGCGTGGTGTGGGCATCCACATCAAGCTCAAGCAGGGTATAGCCTGCATTTAAACTAATCGGATAGTTGGGTTGGTCACTGGGGCCTTGATTCCAGCGGAAGCGGACAAGGCGAAGATTAGCGGGATGGCGATCGTAGTGAACGGCATCTATATCACCGGTGAATTGAGGCGCGTGTCCGTCTTCAAGCTTAGGCATTGGCACATGGGTCACTCCGGCGATCGCCCGTTCATCTTCCGGCGGCAGCATCGGAAACGTAGTCGGGTGAGGCACCCATTCCAGTTGGGCGGGCTGTCGTTCTTCAATGTCTCCAGTGCCAACGGATTGGAATGACTCAAAATGTAAAATCAATTGCACCGGTGCTAAGGCCGAAGGCACGCCATTCACCGAAATTGTCTGGATAAACACCCGCCACGATTCGGGTCGCCACCGTCGCTCCTCAGTCTCAGAGGGCAGGATACCAAAGCGTTGCAGAGCGTCTATTAAGGGTATCTCGTCCGGTTCTGCGTTAGGACGTTCAATTAGGGCAATCTCCGCTCGTCGCTCCTGCGGCAGCCCACTCGCCTGGACATCGATTTTGATATCCGTCGGCAGGGGACGGGCATTGCTCGTTGGCAGCGACTTGGCGCGAGGCCCCTGCGTGCTGCTGTCAAGTCCGTAGCTACCAATCGGCAGGGTATCGTCCTTGCGGAAAATCAGCCGATAGCGAGCGGTTGCAACCCTTGGGCCTTCCCTGAGTCCTGTGGGTTCGCTCCAGCGCAGTTGAATTCTCTCCGGCACCAGCACCGTGGGCACGACCGGGCAATCGGGATCAGGAGCCAGCGTCACGTCGTCATCCGCTAAGCGATAGCTCACCATAAACTGCCCGTCCACCGGCACTCGGGGAGGTTCGTTAGGATAGCGAGTTGCCACCAGGGTCAGCGGACGACCTGAATTGCCTGCAAAGTCGATGGGAGTAATGGTGTAAAGATAGCTGCGTCCCGTGGCGGGCAGAGATGCCTGGTCGTCCAGCGTTTCTTCCGAGAAGTGATCGACCACTTGGAATCGGGGACGGAGCCGCTTGAGAACACCGCCGTCACGCTGGAGCGCCGCTTGCAGAATTCGGGATTTGTAGGGAGCGAGTTCTGCATCATCCGCAATAAAGCTGGTCAGGGCATTGCGAATTGCGGCAAGAAACACCTGACTGCTCTCAAAGGATTGTCCCAACAGCGCCTGGAGCGGAGTGATGATTTCATCGGGAATATCATCCTGCGATCGCAACACATCCAGCACCTCGGCTGTCACCTCGAACGTCGCTTCAAAATGAGCCGCTTCAGCGCTCTTGAGCGTGTAAACCACTTCCCGCTCTTGGCCGTCCAAGGCTCGCCGCCGCACCTGATAGTGGAGCAGGTGATGGTCGGGTTCACTCTGGCAGGGGCTACAGCCTTCTTCAGGTGGAGTTGACCAGGTCAAATTCCAGGCGATCGCAATGGTGTTGGCATCGGTGAGGGGCTGCACCTGCTCAAACTGGGGCGGGTTTTGAGCAAAATCGGCACGGGCGACGTTGAAGGTGCGGACTGTCTTGAAATCCTCGTCGGTGTTTCCGGCCTGGTCTTTGTCTGGACCGAGCCGCTGAGACAGTCTGGGAGAGTCAGCCGGATTCGCCACCTGCAACCAGTCGGGCAGAGTGCCCTTAAAGCGGAAGACCAATCCCATTTGGAAGGCGATCGCCCGATCGACGCCAGCCGTAGGTTTGGGTTGGTTGCTGCCTGCGGCGCTATCGCTTGGCGCATCAGCATAATCGCGCACATCGGCAATCAAATCTTGAACAATCAAGCCGCGAAGCTGATGCGCCTGCTGGTTGGTCTGTTCTTCGTCCAGCAACTCATCATCTTGAATGTCAGCGGTTTCGCCGGATGCCGCTTCGCCTGTGGCGGTGTAAATGCTGGTGCCGTCGCGGAAGGCCACCTCAAGCGTCTGCTCATACACCGAGTTGGGATCACGCTTGAAGAAAGGCGAACTGCGGAACTGCTCCAGCGCCCCCCGCACCGCAGCCTCGTAGGATTCTTCCGATGGATTTTGCACCCGCTCATCTTCGAGCACGTTGTCTCTAGGGGCGATCGCATCGGGGTCACCAATTGGAATCTCGATCGGGGTATTGTCATCATCTAAAACCGGATCGCCCTCAGCGTCTACGACCACTTGCGTTTTGAAGGCATATCGCAGATACTTTTTCAACCGAATCGTCGTCGGGCCGGGGCTATCTTCCTCTCCACTGAGAATATTGCCCTCGGCGTCAAACTGAGTGGCTTCCTCAATCACGGCATCCCAATCGACTCGCCAATCTGGCGCATCGGCGGAGAAAACTTCCCAAACGTCGGTGAGGGGGCGGAAGTGTTCGAGGACAAAATCATCGGGGCGATCGCCTGGAATCTCAAAGATGAAGTCGCGGGTCACGGCGACATCCGGATTGGGCGGCGCCGGTAAAAATCCGAGTTCTTCAACCGTGTTATCGTCGCCATCATCATCGTCAGTGGCTTCTCCACGCGGCAGCAAGACAAAATAACCCCAGCCATCATCATCCGCTTGGCGAATTACAAAAATATCGTAATGGGGCGATCGGAATGCCTCAGGGGGTTCAGCGGTAGCCCTGAATAGAGTCGTGGCGCGGGCGGCAATCACGGATCGACTCGCTAAGACAACCGGAGGTCTGCGTCCTGGCGCTGCGATTGGGCGAGTCCGCGACGCGGCGACGCGGGCAGGCGTATTGTCTGGCGCAGAACTGACTCCTGGAATGCTGCGATCGACATCGGTGGCTTCCAATCCCAAATCTAAGAAGGGAGCCGTGCGGTTGAGTGCCGTTTGGACGGCTGACTCGTTGGCTCCAAGCTTCACGCTCACCTGTAGCCGCCGCCCCATCGCCGCAATCAACAGCGTCCCCGACCCGCGCAGACCCGGATTGGTCAGCCCGTCGATGCCCAGCTCTAGCCCTGCCGTGAATCCGATTTCCAGGCTGAGGCGGAAGGTCTTCTTGAAAAACAGCAGATTAATCCAAAGGGCGATCGACACCTTGATGCGGATTTCCAGACCAATTCCGGCATAGAGGGCAGAATTCTCTGCTGGATTGGCAAAGTCAACCAGGCCAATAAATCGGGCTCCATAGGCAACGCTCGCGTGAGCACTCACCCGCACGCCCACGACTTTCAAATCGAGCCCGGCTTCAAAGCTGAGGCTAGCGCGGGCTTTGAAGCTGATGCCCAGCACGAGATAGTGCTTCGTGACGCGGAAAATCATGCCGCCTGAAATTTCGGCCTCCAGCGGTCCGAGTTTTTGCCCCCAGCGCAGCATGTTAGGCCAGCCGAGTTCGGCGTGCAGTAATCCAGGCTCGACCAAAATGGTGGCGGCAAACTGTCCGTTGCGGACGGCTTGCTCGACGAAGGCAGGCAGCGGCGGGCGAGTGCCCAGGCTCCCCTCAGGATTTGAAGAAATCTGCGCGAGGAATCGCTTCTGCCGCACTGACAGCAACACAAACCCAGAGAACAAGGGGCGTTCTCGGATTTCATTCACGTCATTCACGTAGTCGTAGTAGTTGGAATTAATCCAAGCGCGAACGGCCATGAAGAAGGTCAGGTCACTGCGGAAAGCAATCACGGCATCAAATAAGAATAGGCAAGGCAAAACTTGCTCTACTTGCTCAAGCCATTTCAAAGAAATTGAGCCGGGAGTGGCCGAGGTTTGAGAAATCAACGCCCTCAAGACAATTGTCCACCGCAGATCTTCTCCTGGTCCTTCTAGATCAACGGCCCAGCGATCGCGCTTCGACAAATCTCCTTGGGTGCGAGACAGGGTACGCAGTTCACCAATCAGCGTTTTCAAATCGCCCGCTTCATCCGCTGCTTTGATGCTGGCGATCGTATAGCGGTAGCCAAAGCCCAGCCCCACTTCCCGAATGTAAAACTCCACATAGGGAATATAGAAACTAATCTGACGAGCTTCAAGGTAAATAAACCAAGCCCGCACCCACGGCGACTCGTCATCACGGCGCACTCGCAAGAAGGCAAAGCTCGCTGCAAAGACGGGCATTCCTGGAATTTCTAAAACACCTTCACCCAAGAAGCCCTTCTCGTCCGCGTCATCCCGAAACTCCACCACCCCGTTGAGCTTGAAGGCTTCGCCCAGGCTGATGTTGACCTCTAGCTCTTGCAAGTAGAGCCGAGGCACAAAGCTTCCCTTAGCGGGCAACCCAATAAACAGGCTGTGGAAGTCGATCTGCACAGTGTTGACATCGCCGGTGCCCTGAGCGAACTTGATTTGTCCGCCCACTTCCATGGCAGCATCGCCACCAAACCGCTCAAACTGAGGCACAAAGCCAATCGAGCGAAGTTCCATCGTGAAGCAGCCCAAGAAGCTGAAAGACACCGCTTCAGGGAGTTCGATTAAGAAATTAACGTGTTTGCCAATGACGCTGATATCGCCCGTGAGCGGGCATTCTACCATCTGAATTTTGATGCCCTTGAGCAACGCCAACGGCCCGTTACTGTCATCGGTCGACAAGGGATTAAATTGTGCCGTCCCGGTGAGGGTGAAGTAGAGGTGAAACTTGCCATCATTGACGAATTTCAGCCCAATTGCATCCACCGAAAATTCAAAGCGTGTGCCTTGACAGCTAAGCAGCTTTTCTGCCTTTAAGGTAGCTCCTCCGGCTACTAGGGTCAGCCCTCCCTCGCGCTGGCTAAACTGCAGAGCAATGTCCACCATTGCATCGCCTACCAAATCGGGTGGTAGGGGACCGGAACCGGCGAGGGTGAAGTCTTTGATCTGATTTTCGACAATATCCAGGCGGCTACCGTGGAACCGGAAGCGGGTATCGACGCCGTTGAGCCGGGCGGGGCGATCGCTCACTTCAGCGCTGAGATTGATGCCTTTGTCGGTAATGGCAAAGTTGCTGACGATGAAGGTAATCGGTTCATCACTGGCGCGAGTGTAATCCAGCTCGATGGATGCCCCTTCTGGCTGAATCAGCTGATAGTTGAAGTCTTTTGTGACCAGGGTGAAATGGTGGTAGGTGTTGTCTCCAATTTTCTTCCCTTGAAAGCGCCACGTCAGGCCCAGATAGGTTTGTTCGGGCAGTTCACCCGACAAGAAGTGAATGCCTTTGTCATGATCAATGTCAAAGGCGAAGGTTTCCCAGTTGAAGGTAATGTCAAATTCTGTCCCCAATTCGATATCGCCAATGCGAACCATCGCGTTCACTGGGAGCTTAATTTGCGTCTCGGTAATGTCTACATCGGGGTTACGGAGTTTGATAGTAATCCGCTGACCAGCACTCTCATTCCGCAAGAAGGGAAAGTTAAAGTCGTCTGTATTGAAGTCTGACTTGATGGTCCACGCATCGGATTGAAGAGATTGAAACTCAAATGGTTGAGCTTGGAGCAGCGAATCGGGCGTGTTAAAGTCGAGAGCCGCTAGGGGGGTCTCAAGCTGCTTGAAGAAAGTCGGCAGTTCAAGCGTATCCAGCTTCATGTCGAGCAGCACTAAGCTGACAGGTTTTCGGGTTTTGAAATTAACCTGAATCAGCGGAGCGGCATCTGGAGGCTGGTTGTCGTCATTTTGCAGTTCGCGATCGCCCTCCCGACTCCACGCAAAGTTGCTCGATGCGCTGATAGACTGGTTTGCATCCTGCGTCAAAATCAGCGTGAGCTGGTTGAGACGATCGCCCCCATCGCGCGATCGCAGCAGTAGACTAAACTGCGTATCGCTCGGCGTTGTCACCTTTAATCCGGGCAACAGATAATCACGCGGATTGCCTGACACCTGCCAATCGAGCCGTACTTCTTCAATCGGGTCGCCCAACACCACGCGCAGGGTAATGGTGGTCGTGCTCTGGTTGCCCTGTTCTTTGAAATTGGGAGCCACCTGACTCAACCAGGCGCTGAGATTCGATTCTTGCCATTGAAATACCAACCCCTTGCGATCGCCCCGAAAATCGAGCAGCAAGCGAGCAGACTCGATCACCAAATTGGCGCTCACCAGTTTCACGGGGTCATCCAGTTGAATCACCAACTGGCTATCAAAGTCTACTTCTCCAGCAGAGGTAACCACGACGCTGATTTCACCCAAGCCTACCTGGGTAAACGATCGAGTTGGGTCAGGCTCAAATTGGGACTGTCCATTCCCTGCTATCTTCCGCATTGGCTGGAGTAGACTCGGCTTGAATCGAGCCACCAACGTCAGCCCGAATGCAACGGATACCCCGTCTGGCGTAATCGTGACGTCGGCTGCAAAGCTTCCCGGATTGAGGACGAAGCTGATGCCTGCTGAGCTTGATAGATCCACTTCAATTTCGCTCAGCGCTTGCAGTTGCAGCGTGACGATTCGTTTTCCTGCATCCACCGCAACGGCTGAGACGACATCCTGAGGGATCGAGACATCGGGCGGAAGCTCCTCCAACTCGCCTTCAAACCATTCCTGGATCGCATCCGCTTCGCCATCGCTTAGCGGAGGATCGGAGCTAATGTCTCCAGGATCAAAATCAGGAGGATCAACTGCCACCGAGATATCGGACAAGCCGACTCGCGCAAAGATATCGTTTAATTCGGTACTGATCCCGCTGAGAGAGCTAGGCAGATTCAGCAAATCGGTGATCGGAGCAGAAAACTGAGTCGTCATACGTCGTACTCACTAGCAGGGGACTTGAGTCGGAGCCGCATCCCTCGGAGGGTGATTATCGTGACAGCATTGGTTGTCGTTACGAGGCGTGCCGTCTGGGTTGCGATCTAAGCGTCGATTGGCTGCCCGCTCACTGGCGGTGCCGAGCAGGTTGAGATTGCGATTGCGAATATTCAGACTTCGCAGACCTTGCAAGGTGTCGGGGTCTTGTCCTGGATGCAGCTCAAACAAATGCAGGCGAATAAATCCGTTATTGCCTGCCGCAGCCCCAGCAGCGCCGCCGAGTTGAGCATCAAGGTCGCGGTTCACTGCTCCGTTGCCGCTGGCTTCCATCGTCATCACGCGAATGCGCTGCAACCCATCGCCTCGATTGGCAACTAGATTAGGCTGAGCCAAGACTTCTTTGACAATGACAATATGCCCAATGCCGTTTCGCCGCAGCGAGTCTCCGCATACAGCAACACCTCGAACATTACCCGGTAGAGTTCGGGGAACGAATCGTCGAGCACGAGCACCCGCCACAATGAAACACCGCCCTTCTTCGGTCATAGCTTCGTTCAGGAGTCGCTGGCGATCGCCCGCAGGCTGCCCCCGTAGCCAGTTTTCAAACTTCCAGGCCCAGGTTACGTTTCGATCTTCATTGCTGCCCTGGATAGCAACGCGATCGGTGGCACCCGCTTGATCATGAACGAGGTTGGTATGGGAATTCGCGTCAATGTAATGCCAACGGTTCGCGCCAACCGGATGAACGCCCACTCGAAACCCGGCTCTCAAACAAATATCGTCTACAAATAGATTGCACTTATTGCCACCCGCGTAGTCTCCTCGGTTATAGCTGCGCCCGTCGCGTGAATGGCTATTAAACAGGCGATCGCTTCCCAAGTTTCCGGCGGGTTCCCAGTTTGCCGCATGGTTGTTAATTTCTAAATCGGCTTCCCACTCGACCCGCTTCCACGTCCGCAGGGGAGGACGCAGCCGCATCCGCCGCGTTTCTGGCTCAGCGGTTTGCATTTCTCCAGTGACATCAATCTTTTGCATCAGGGGATGAAACTGGGCTTCTTGAGAGTCATTGCCAAACAGCAAATGAAACAGTTCTCGTGGATTCATAGGATGCGGATCGGCAGTGGTGTGGTTGTGATAGCGAGCCCGCAGCGTTAGTAGCCTCGGCAGTGTAGGGTCAGATGGATCAGGACTCGAAACGGTAAGCCCTGCAACCCCCAAATAGGCTCCAGCCTTTGCCACCAAAAACGCAGCGCCTGATGTATCGGGTGGAACTCCTGCTAGAAACTGATTGATAAAGTCTTGCTTATTACTGTCGGTAACTTGAGATGGAAAATCTAGCCCGTCTGCGCTGACCTGTCCGGGCGTCATGGCTTGGAGGCGTGCGGTTAAATTGGCACGGTCGATATTTTCGTAGATCAGAACAGTGGGAATACACTCACCTTCGATCCACCGTTGCCACCATCTCACTTGAGGAATCGGCAATGAGAATCGAGGGAGCTGAAGCAGCAGGCGATCGCCCGCCCCACCAGCACCCGGCTGAAACCGTACCAAGCCTCGATCCACCGCATGCAAGCGAATGGCCGGATCGGGCAATCCGTTTTCGGGTACAAACCCACCGGGGGGTGGAGTGATTTGAATGTCTAGGGCAACATCGGCAGTCTTATCCGCCGTATTGGTGTAAGTCTCTGAAATAGCGAATAGATTGGGGTCAACAAACCGAACCGCATTTCGCCCAATTGGAATGCTTGCTATAGGTAGAAAAAATTCTCGACGTTGGTTAGGTTGGCTCAATGCATCAACCAAATTCCACGGCATGATCGCACCTTGAATGTGAAATATTAAGCAGCACTCTCATTGGCTGAAACACCCGATCGATGATTAGCCGATGATAGTTTTTAGTCAATAAAGGCGGTAGGTTGGAGTTAGAAAGATGCTATTTCTGAATCTTTCTTTTTGACCTGAAGTAGAACAGATTGAATGAACACTCTGCTTAAAATACCACCAAATATTCTTGAAAATCGGATTGTTAACAATTAATTCTCTAATCCAGAAAAATATTACATTCAATTGCCAAATTCAATGGAAGCTCCCCCTTTTGCAGCCAAAACGTTCTCTGAGTCGTATTTAATGAGAGTCAATGTAAATAAACTTTTACAATTGCGGAAAATGAGGCTAATCAGCTTGACTCTTTATAGAGGGTCAATACGACAAGGAAGATAAACCATGGCAATTCGACGCCAAAAGAGCACCGTTGGCATCTTCCAAACTATTCCACGGGTATTCATTCCGTTCCCAATGAGACGGCGACTTTTGATGACGTTGATGCTCTGTATCATGCTGTTTTTGGGGACGGCCGCATTGCCAAGCGTGGCGCACACCGTATTAGACAATTCTCAACGCTCCCAAGCCATATCCCAAGCTCAGGCGCTTGACCAGCAAGGCAGACAATTCTATGAAGCGGAACAGTTTGCCGATGCCGTTCAATCGTGGCAAGCGGCGATCGCCACGAGTCCCCGTCCAATTCAGCATGCAACGATTCTCAGCAATTTAGCATTGGCCCATCACCAGCTTGGGCAGTGGAGTGATGCAACCAACGCAATTCGACACGCACGCCTGGTTCTAGAAACCGTAGATTCGCATGAGCGATCGCCTGTTGTGGCACAGGTGCTTGATGTTCACGGGCATTTGCAACTATCCCAAGGTCAGGCAGAGGCGGCGCTTTCGAGTTGGCAGCAGGCGTTTGATATCTATGAGCAGCTTGATGACCAGACTGACAATCAAACACGCCTGATTCGCAATCAGATCAATCAGGCGCAAGCCCTGCGATCGCTCGGTCTGTATCGCCAAGCCTATAATCAGCTAACAGAAACGACGCAATTCCTTCAAGACCAGCCCGATTCACGATTAAAAGCCAATGGTTTACGCAATCTGGGTAATGTCTTGCGCGTAATTGGTGATATAGATACCTCTCGCCAACTACTTGAGCAAAGTTTGGCGATCGCCCAGTCGGTGTCAGATCCCGATGCGATCGCAGAAGTACTGTTGAGCTTGGGCAACACAGCCTCTGAGCAGCAGGAGTTGGATGCAGCATTGGCCTACTATGAGCAGGCAGCGGCGATCGCCTCTACCCCTACCACCCAGGTTTCAGCACGATTGCAGCAGCTAAAACTCCGACTGGCGCAGCAAGACTGGGACACAGCACAGCGTCAACTCCTGCAAATACTGTCTCAAATTGAGGAATTGCCGCTGAGCCGCCGAGCCATTTATATGCAGATTGACTTAGCTCGAAGTCTCCTAAACGCACCTCATTCTAGTAATGGTGAGCAGGGTGTTCTAAGTGTCTCCTACAGGCAGTTAGCAAATCGAGTGGCGATCGCCGTTCAGCAAGCACGCACCCTCAACGACCCGCGCGCCGAAGCCGATGCGCTGGGCACCTTGGGACGAATCTATGAACACCATCACCAGCGATCTGACGCCGAAGATCTAACCCGACAGGCACTCCTTCTTTCTCAATCGATTAATGCATCGGAGCTGACCTATCAATGGCAGTGGCAACTGGGGCGCTTGTTAACCCAAAAGGGAGATCAAATTGGCGCGATCGCCGCCTATGATGCCGCGATTGAGGCGCTCCAATCGCTGCGGTATGACTTGGTAGCGGTCAATCCAGATATTCAATTTTCCTTTCGAGATGAAGTAGAACCCGTGTATCGTCAGTTTGTTGAACTCCTCGTGCAGCCGGATGATGCAGAACCGAGTCAGACGAATCTCGAAAAAGCTCGACGGGTGATCGAGTCGTTGCAGATTGCAGAGTTAAATAACTTCTTGAGAGAAGCCTGTCTAGATGCCCAGCAAATCCTCGATCAAGTTGTAGAACAACAGGATCAAACAGCCGCTGTTATCTATCCGATCATTCTGCCGAATCAATTTACAGTGATTCTCACGCTTCCGCAGCAACCGTTGCAGTATTACACCGTCAACGTGAGCCAAACTATCGTTCAAGAAACATTGACTCAACTCCGTCACGATTTGGTGGAACCCCAGCGATATCGGCAAGCCCAAGTAGCGTCCCAACAGGTCTATGATTGGCTGATTCGACCGGCTGAAGCAGAGTTGGCTCAAGCCCAGATTGAGACATTGGTGTTTGTTTTAGATGGTGAACTTCGCAACGTGCCGATGGCGGCTCTCCATGATGGCGATCGCTACCTGATTGAAACCTACAGCATTGCCCTGACACCCGGCCTACAGCTAATCGCACCCAAGCCCCTCGAACAGGTTGACCTACGAGTGATTGCCGCAGGCGTGAGTGAACCTCGTCCAGGGTTTTCGGCGCTGCCCAATGTGCCCATCGAGCTTCAGACGATTCAGTCAGAAATGCCGAGCCAGATCTTGCTGAATGACGAATTTACTAGCTCTGCCTTACAAAATCAGGTTCAGACGCGCCCGTTTCCGGTTGTGCATTTGGCAACCCACGGGCAGTTTAGTTCTCAAGCCAATGAAACCTTTATCGTGGCGTGGGATCAGCGCATCTATGTCAACGAAATACAGCAAGTATTGCAAGCACGTACCAATACTCAACCGGATGCCATCGAACTCCTGGTCTTAAGCGCCTGTCAAACCGCAGAGGGCGATCGCCGTGCCGCGCTGGGTCTAGCGGGCGTTGCGATTCGCGCGGGTGCCCGCAGTACGCTGGCCTCGCTGTGGAATGTCAACGACGAATCCACGGCTCGCCTGATGAGTTCTTTCTATCAACGCTTGAAAGACGGGGTGCCCAAAGCGGAGGCGTTGCGCCAAGCCCAGTTGGAGTTAGTACATGATAGAACCTATTGGCGTCCTATGTATTGGTCGTCGTATGTGTTGATTGGCAATTGGCTTTGATCCGATTGGAGCTGACAGCAGTCTAATAAAGGGGTTTCGGCCACCGCCTCTAAGCCCACGCTTTGCAAAAGACTCGCCCAGATCGAATTGGTAGGATTCGTTGAACGGAGATCGGCGGCGATCGCCAACGCGTCATACCAAATGCCATGTTCGGCATAGAGTTCGACCTGCTGGGCGGGCAATGCTTGAGCAAGTTCCGCTTCAAGGGTCGGATCTACGGTTGTCTTGCGAATCCAACCATGCACAAACCGAGGTGGTTGTCCGGGTTGGCAGTAGATATTGAAGTACCAGTGGTAGTCTATATCTAGCGCTAACGGTGGGGCGGATTCGGGGAGTGAAATTTGAACAATGCCTGATTGTCCTCCTGATTGCGTACTGGCTTCTAACGTGACCGGATACGTCCATTGAGTGGTCTCATCTTCGATGATAAATTTTCCCGTCCCCGACATCAATGAGCGGGGAACATAAAACCAAAACGTCGGGCGATCGGCTGTTGTGAGCCCCCAGACCGCATCAAATTCGCCATCAAATTCGCTAGTTGTCACGATAGATGCCAGTGCCGTTAGCCCTACTTCATCAGATGGAATCGGTTCTCCAGTCAATTCTCCGTTAATGCCGCATCCCCGACTGGCGGCTTCACTCCGCCCACCGGGTTCTCCCAAATCAGAGGGCGGCGGCGGCGCTGAAAACACAATCGATGTAGATGAAGGCGATGAGGGAGACGATTGGGCATATGCGGGTAGTAGTTGCAGTCCCAAAACTGTTGACCCGAAAACCGTCAGCATCATGGTAGAAGCAAGGCGTTTCGGCAATCTACGGGAAATTGAACGGGACGCCATTGCAAATTTCTTTATTTGAATGAATTGTGTCATGGTAACCTCGCGCATTAATATGGATGAATTAAATATGACGAGCTGATGAAAGATGGGCGATCGCACTTCCCGTCAGCATGAACGTGAGGACTGCGGGCACAAACGGCAGCCAATAGCCTTGAATCAGCATCACAAGACAGGCCAGATAGATGGCTCCAACGGTGGTGCCGCCTAGGAGAATAATCGATACAGACGGAGACTTGACGAATCGAGCAGGCGATCGCCCATAGACAACCACAATGCCTCCGATAACTGCCCATCCCCAGACCCACAGCCCATCCACCCACATGGGCAAGGCTGTTATCAAGGGGCGACCCTCTTGAACAGTGCTTAAAATCTGACTCACCATCTGGGCTTGCACAACCACACCGGGTACTTCTTCATAAGACTGAAACCCTGAGCTATAGGGGGTGGCTAGATAGTCGCCTGCGCTTGTGGCCGTCACACCAATCAAAACGATCCGATCTTTCACATCATCCCGGCTCAGTTGCCCCGACAAGACGTCTGCCAAGGTCACTGTCGGAGCGATTTTTGTAAGCGACTGAGGGACTCGATAGTTTAATAGAATCTGATAGCCCGACAGGTCAGCGGCATGATAGCCGCCCCGATGAGGCTGCAATCGCTTAATGAGCGTATCTCCTATCATCAACTGATCGGTTTCGGTGTAGCGGGTAGAGAATCCTTCGGCTGCCAAATAGTGGAACGCAAGCTGAGTGCTGAATGCATAGGGCGTTTTGCAGGGTGATGTTGGGTGAGGATTTAGAACAAGTAAATGCCGCCGCAACACATCGTCTGGGTCTTTCAAAACGTCGCTGAAGCCTTGGCGCTCAATTGGCACTTCAGGAGGCGGGGCAATGCCGGGATGATTGGTAGCGCGATCGCGCGTTTTGCACACCGCAAAGAGATTGCTGGTTTCTGGTAGGGTCGTAACGGGATCACCCAGAGGGGGCTGGGTTGGAAAGTCACGATAGATGTCTAGACCAATGGCTCTTGGCTGCAAGGATTGGAGGGTTTCTAAAAGCTGAGTAAACGCCTGATCGGATAAGGAGCCAGTGCGCTGCTGCTGTTCAGGGAGTTGAAAGTCATCTTCGGTAATCGCCACGATCAGCAACCGGTCATCGGGAGGTTCAGTTGGGCGCGATCGCATCAGTTGATCAAAGGCTTGCAGCTCCCAGCGTTGCAAAAGCCCCGCATACCGAACTCCCATGATCAACAAGGCGATCGCACTGCTTGCGAGGAGAACTGTTCGCATCAATGCCCAGCTTACTGTTGGTCGAGGGGATTGCTTCGGTGCATGAAGTATTCCTGTTGAAGGGATTGAACTCGATTCATCAGCAGTATACCAATCGCGCCAGCGCGGAGGTTCTTCCGCCGGGTTTTGAAAGATCACAGGCAGCCACGTCGCACAGGGATAGGTATCCTCCATGCCTTGCAGTCTTTCTCGTGCTTCTCGCACCGAGCAGTAGAGAGATTGCCCGCTCGAAAAGGATGCCAAAAAGTATCGCAAAAATTGCTGAGCGACCTGATCAGGAACTGGCTCTCGCATGACAATCACCTGCGGAATGTGGAGATCAGCGAGGGATTGCGCTAAGCCAAGCCCATCACAGGAATTAAAAATTGCTAGCTTCAGTCCTTGGGCGATCGCATATCTCAAAGCATAGCGAAGCTGCTCAAGCGTCAGCGCATCGGTGGGATTGAGCTGAAGGACGCCAGTGTCTTGACTCACGCTATGTCCAGCAAAAAACACCAGGTGCCAAGGGTGCCAAAGTGCTTGATTGAGAGCTTCACGGGACGGCTCCACGAGAAACGTGATATCGGCATGGTTAGATAACTGCTCTAGGTAAGCACGATCTTCGGCGGTGTTAATGCCTTGGCTGTTGCCCAGAATAGCCAGAATCCTCGCCTTTGAGGAGGGTGTAGATGGAACGATTTGGGGCTGCGATCGCTGATAGGTAGGCGCGCTTAGCGCTACTTCTGCCTCAGGATAGTCGTCAAAGAAGTGCCAAAGGTGCCAAGGCAATCGCTGTAACAATCGATCGTCAGATTCAAAGATAAATCGAATCGGATCGTCCGTGTCGAGCTGTGTCCGGAGTTGTTGAACGACCCTACAAAACGAGCTGGCATTCAACCAATCATTGATTGCTTCCGATAGATGTTGACACAACTCACTAAATTCACGTTCAGACACATTGGTCACATCGGCAGCTTCAATGTCGATGCGAAAACAGAGGTCAAGTCGCTGATGCAGAGACACATACAGAAGTCGCCACTGTCGGTAGAATTCAGGAATATGAGGAGCCGCGGGCAACGATGCCGTAAATTTGACTGGATGGGGCGTTGATCGATCCCATAGTTGAGCCGTAACGGCAGGAAAGCCGCTGGCAAAATTTCCCGCTCCAAAGCTCAACACAACAACCCTATCCATAATGGTTCATTACAACGTATTGCAGCTCAAACCAGCTCATTCATCGGATACGCATTAAATCACAAATGTTTCAATGATATTCGTCTGGCCTAGGGAAACCTGGATATCAAAACACTCTCCAGGTGTGCCTCGAAATCGTTTGAGCTGAATATAGTTATCGTATTGGCGCGATCGCACGTCCTGTAACACGTCACCCGATTCAGAATGCAGGCTGATGTGAACATCAGAGGGGAGATGGGTCTCTCCGTGGCTCGGATGCAGTTGCACTAAGATATCTAACATATCCTGCACGTCTGACGACGGAGTCTGAGCGTGGGGAGTAATGGCAACCAGCAGCGCTAAGGATTGATGGTTGAGTTGCAACCCCAAGTCGAGCAGTTTTGCCCGCTTGACCATCGTGTCGTTGAGAGGCGCATGGCTTCTAAAGCCAAAGGCTAGTTGGGTCTGATGAGCACCCAGCAGCGATTCTAGCGATCGCCATCCGTCATCCACTAAATTTTCTAGCCATCGACTGAGATGGGTCCGAGACT
Source organism: Elainellaceae cyanobacterium (assembly GCA_051117335.1). GTDB lineage: Bacteria > Cyanobacteriota > Cyanobacteriia > CAZCXK01 > CAZCXK01 > DBGGTD01. The sequence goes on along the minus strand of JBNPEB010000007.1, from coordinate 84,546 downwards.
CTACTACTTGAGCGGGTTGGCTCTGCTGAAGATGCTCCAGCAACTCATCCAGAGGTCTGAGCTGATCGAGTGGAATGTTCTGCGTATTCACGGTTTTGACAAACCCTAAAAGCGTCGCGGTGCTGAGGCTATCATCCAATTGCACGGCGACATATCCCAGTCGGTCGCTCCATACCTCTGGCGGAATGTAGACCGATGGTTGATTGGGCAGCACCGGACGGCATTCCAACAGTCCTTGATTGACAATCTCAAGAGCAGCCGTATCCAGCGCCGTGACCAAAACCGGATCAGCACTCTGGCTGGTGTCTAGGTTTGTTTGCACGGCCATGCATCGCAAGTACAGATCTACCGCAGACACCGCCAAGGTATTTAGATAAATCTGCTGAGCTTTCTGGCGATCGCGCTGTCGTCGGCAGAGCCGTTGGGCACGCTGATGAGCCGCTAAGCTAATCGGGACGGTCATGGTTAAGGAATCAGATGAACTAGTGATCATGATGAGTGTCGGGTACTAGATTAGAAGGTGGAATCGTGCCAAGGCAGTAGTCTCGTAAGGTCGATGAAAATCGAGCCAATCCCCGGTAATAAAAGCTACTAATGGTGGATAGATTGGTGTTAAATTCGGCTGAAATTTCGTCCCAAGAGCTGCCCACCAGCCGCCGCTTCATAATGACTTGAAAGGTTGCCTGGGGCTGCCCTGCGAGATGTGCAGTTTTAAATAGATTGTCTGGGTCAGCATCTACACATTCTTCCAAAAGCTCTGTCAGGGTTTTGGGAGGGTCTGACGGGGTGAGATCTAAATGTTCGATATCGTGTAAGCTCATCCGCACGACACCCGGTTTATCGAGCACCTTGGGAATTGCCTCGTTAAAAAACCGCCGCCTCAGAAGCATATTCACCCAAACCAACACCGACCCTCGCTCTGGTGAATATTTGTCGATATTCTCACAGATAAACAACATCAGTTCTTGGAGTGCTTCGCTATAGATATCCTCATACCTCCCTCGATATTGACCGGCTTGGGGGCGACACAGCCGACCTGAGGTCAAGATTCCGTTGATGAGTTTTCTCAAGGCAATTTGTCGCCCTGGAGACTGCGGCGGATGCTGCTGAGCATCTATCGCATAGTGTTTGAGCTGCTCATCTAAAGGGGATGAATTCATTGCAGATCATCTCAGTGTGTCCAGACGGTGTACCATTTTGGATTTGCGATTTTGGATTTGCGATTTTGGATTGATGGCCACCAGTCTTTGATGGAAATCGTTGCTTTATCAGGCTCCTGAAATCCAAAATCTAAAATCTAAAATCGAGAATTGATATTGGGTGAACCTCTACATAATCTGTCACTCTGATGAACCAAGGTTTTCTGCAATGCTTAATATTTTGTTACATTAGCAAAAACGCTAGACCATATAGCGATCCTAAATCGCTTGTGAATTGTGTGTGAGCGGTGGGGCGGGCGGCGCCCGCCCCACCGCTCACAACCCATTTGGGATTGCCATAACATAATTTAATAGGTTTGCTCTAGACGATGATGGATTTTGTCGTTAGAGTGTGAGGCAGTTAAGAAATTTTGACCCACGCAGGTCAGCCGAACCTTGAAAACCGCATAGTTTCGTTTACCTCCGTGGATCGCCTGGTATGTAACGATTTCAGGCATTTAAGTTCCCCATTATTGACACTACAGAGGCCGTTATTGACAATCGATTTGACCTCCGTGGTTTTAAAGGCTGAAACGCTGAGCCAGCGCACGCTGCTGAGCTAGGGGTTTCATCTCACTTCCCCCGCAAGGGGACGGAAACAGTCTTTATAGAAAGATATAGAGCTTATGGTGGTTATAATCTTGTTTCATCTCACTTCCCCCGCAAGGGGACGGAAACATTGAGGTGAATCGTAATTAGGTGGTTGGGGTTGTTGTTCAGGTTTCATCTCACTTCCCCCGCAAGGGGACGGAAACTTTTTCATCTGTATTTCGCTAGCTTTACTCAAACTAACAGTCCAAGTTTCATCTCACTTCCCCCGCAAGGGGACGGAAACTTGGGGGTCAACGCTGCTAGGAATACCTCGTTTGTATCTACGGTTTCATCTCACTTCCCCCGCAAGGGGACGGAAACAAGGTAAAAGATGATTTTCTGACATCATCTTAAAGTTAGAAGTTTCATCTCACTTCCCCCGCAAGGGGACGGAAACAAGCCTTGGATAGAGAGTTTGAAGAGGATGATGATCAAATATAGTTTCATCTCACTTCCCCCGCAAGGGGACGGAAACATGGCGTGCCCCACTGATCGGACTTATTTGCATACAGTTTCATCTCACTTCCCCCGCAAGGGGACGGAAACAGTCGCCCAATTCAGAGCTAATGTACCGCTGGAAGTAATAGGTTTCATCTCACTTCCCCCGCAAGGGGACGGAAACATGGTGACCCTATGAGTTTTGATGAAAGTGTTAACCCTGTGTTTCATCTCACTTCCCCCGCAAGGGGACGGAAACTTGTTTTGCCAGCCCAGGCCAAGAGCTGAAGAAGCGCTAAAGTGGTTTCATCTCACTTCCCCCGCAAGGGGACGGAAACGCTTGCCAAATGCCTTGGTACTCAACCCACAGGTCAATGTCCTGGTTTCATCTCACTTCCCCCGCAAGGGGACGGAAACTGGTTAAGAAATGGTTAAGGTTTACATTTGGAGCCAGTTAGGGAGTTTCATCTCACTTCCCCCGCAAGGGGACGGAAACTTCTACGAGGTTAAAGTTAAGGATCTCGTCAAAGTTCTCTGAGTTTCATCTCACTTCCCCCGCAAGGGGACGGAAACGTCTCTTAGAAGGAAAGAACGTGTTAGTCAGGTTGCCTTCTGGGTTTCATCTCACTTCCCCCGCAAGGGGACGGAAACAAACTATGGCTACGCCGCCTAGCTGTTAATAAAATCAGTTTCATCTCACTTCCCCCGCAAGGGGACGGAAACTCTCATAGGCACGACCTGCATTAAACTGTACCAGGAAAGTCGTTTCATCTCACTTCCCCCGCAAGGGGACGGAAACAGGCATGGCTACAGCGTAAATTTAGCAGCAGGTGTGACGAGGCGTGTTTCATCTCACTTCCCCCGCAAGGGGACGGAAACACCAGTTCCTCATCGCAGGGGCGATCGCCTGAACGGATATGTTTCATCTCACTTCCCCCGCAAGGGGACGGAAACTAGTGTTGACCGACGTTAAACTTGTATCCAGCACTTTCGGTTTCATCTCACTTCCCCCGCAAGGGGACGGAAACATCTTCTGGGGGTTTAGGTCTACGTCCGTTGGAGATAATAGTTTCATCTCACTTCCCCCGCAAGGGGACGGAAACCTCGGAACGGTGAAGCCTTGTCCCACCCCAGATTAAGTTTCGTTTCATCTCACTTCCCCCGCAAGGGGACGGAAACCTACCGTGTAGCCCATTCCTTCATGGCGATCGCACGAAGGTTTCATCTCACTTCCCCCGCAAGGGGACGGAAACAGCGTGCTACTTCACGTATTGCGCGAATTCGTAATTAGGGGGTTTCATCTCACTTCCCCCGCAAGGGGACGGAAACGACAATCAAAGCAGAAGGATGAACAAGAGAGCAAGAGTTATTCGGCGTCCAACCCTACGTCATCCTCACAGCCACCAGACCGCTCTGCTTTCTTCTCTTTTGCCTTTTTTCTGACGTCTGCCTTCTGATTTTTGCCCTCCTTACTGGGGACGGAAACGTTAGGCAATCGTTGTGGCCGCGTGTCGTGCGGCCACAATAATATGCTTGCCCTAATCAGGATGACTGCGACCATAACACCAGCGAGAGCCGCAGACTGGTAGGATTTTCAATAGAGTTGCTCAATGAAAAAATGGCAGACCAAAAGCCTTGGTGGGAAAGCGTCTCTATATCGATAGCTGCAATGTTTGTACCCGTCGCTGTTGCTTTTATAGGCAATCGATATACGGAGGTAGTGAAAAACCGTGAAGTAGAAGGCCAGTTTGTTGCATTAGCTGTCGGAATCCTGCAAGAGGAACCGACTGGAGAGCAGGAGGATCCGTTAAGAGCTTGGGCCGTCGATGTCATCGGTGAGTATTCCGGTGTCTCGATAGAGGAAGCAAGAGATGCTCTTATTCAACGAGAAGCGCTTCCAACTCGCTTGGGGATTGTTTCAACACCTGGTAACCTTCCTGTCAATGTCAGAAGTGGGCCTGGCGTGGCAGCAGCAATAATCGGAAGATTGCCGTCGGATGCGCAATTTGAGTGGGATGAAACGAGCGCGGTTACTGCGGGTGGTTATACGTGGGTGAGACTGACGACTGGGGAATTTGCAGGAGGATGGATCGCGAAAGACTATTTAGGTGATTTAGGACAGGCAAACCCTGCTCAAAATTAGAAGCAATGGCGATCGCCCCTTTTGAGTGGAAAACCGTCAGGTAAGTAGGTGGAAGGCAAGTTTGGCGGGAGCAAGCGTCGCTTTAGCTTAGCGTGGTGAGATCCTCAGCCTTACCATAATCCATGAAATACTTTTTCAGCCCCTATTTATTCTTGTTGTTTTCATTGCCATTGCCGCTAGCAATTTCTGCAAGAATACCGCTAACTAGCTTGTCAGGGACTTCTTGAAGATGGTCATACTCCCATTGGAATGAGCCAGATCCCATCGTGAGCGATCGCAACTCCACGATTAAGTCATACATTTCGGCTTGAGGAAGATAAGCCGAAACGTCATCCCAATTTTTCCAGTTAGGTTTTGCTTCATAGCCTAAAATTTGTCCTCGACGAGTGCTGATGAGGCGCAACGCATTGGATGTAAATTCTGATGGAACAGAAATTTTAATTGCCAAGATAGGCTCTAGTAAACTAGGCTCGCATTTCACCATGCCATCTTGCATTGCAAGTCGAGCCGCCTGTTTAAATGCTTGCTCCGAGCTATCTACACTGTGATACGAACCGTTAGTCAAATTAACCGAAACATCAACAATGGGGAATCCTAACGGGCCCTGATTCAGATATTCACGAACTCCCGTCTCAACCGCAGGGATATATTGCTTAGGAACCGATCCGCCCACAATAGATTCGCTAAAGCTAAACCCTTCACCTCTTTCTAACGGTTTGATGTCGAGATAGACATCGCCAAATTGACCATGCCCCCCTGACTGGCGTTTATAGCGACCATGAATTGAGTGAGCAGAGCGACGAATGGTTTCTTTGTAGGGCACATGAGGAAGATGAGTGGTCATCGACAGATTATATTTGCGGCGCAGGCGATCGAGTGCAACCTGTAAATGAATGTCACCCTGCCCCCACAACATGACTTCATGGGTATCTCCATGCTGCTCCCAGCTAATAGATGGATCTTCCTCAATCAGTTTATTGAGAGCGCCACTCAGTTTGACTTCATCGCTGCGATTTTCAGGAATGATCGCTAGTGCATAGACTGGGCTAATCTGCTCGGCGTTTGGCAATGATTGCTCTTGCCTCATGTCAGTGCTGAGTGTGTCTCCAGTGTTTACACCATCCAAACGCCCTAACGCGACAATCGAGCCGATGCTAGCCTCACTTACACTCTGCTGCTGTTGCCCCATGAGTTGATAGATGCCACTAGGACGAACTCCATTGAGCACGATGCCGTCTGTCAGTGTGCCGTGCCAAACTCGTACAAGAGACAATTTGCCACCCTGAGGCGTGAAGTAGGTTTTGAGCACTTGTGCAAGGGGCTTATCCGGTTCAACGGAAATGCCGCGTCGCTTAGCCGTGATAGCTGGCTCAGGAGCCTCTCGCACCAATGCATCTAATAAAGGGCGAACTCCAAAATCTTGTTCTGCTACACCGATTAAGACTGGAACAATCAAATCTGCTCCAAGTTCTAACTTCAAGTCGTTAATGATTTCATCTTGGGGGGGGTCAATGTCTTCGAGGAGTTCTTCTAGCAGATGGTCATCGAAGTCTGCCAGGGTTTCTAGCATTGCTTCCCGGGCAGCATGTTCTTGATCTTTGAGATCATCGGGCAGGGGAACCGGATCAGCAGGCGCACCGGGGTGATAATGATAGGCTTGCTCGGTGATCAGGTCGATAAACCCTGTTAAATCCTCTCCTTGCCCAATGGGATACTGATGCAAAACGAGTGGCCGACTTGATACCGCTTTCAAGGCATTTAAGAGGTCACCAAAATTGACATGGGAGCGATCCATTTTGTTAATAAAAATGAGATGGGGAATCTCCCATTCATCTAAGAACTGAAACAAGGGAGCCAGGGTAAAACCCTTCTCAACTTCAGGTTCACAAACAATAATTGCAGCCCCGACTCCGATGAGAGCATTGTAAGTTTCTTGGGCAAATTCAACCGAACCTGGGCAATCTAAAAACGTAAAATGAATGCCGCCGTACTCAGTACTGGCGGCATTTACTTCCACAGTCATTTGGCGATCGCGGGCTTCTGGAGTGCCATCTCCCACGGTATTTTTATCAGCTACTTTTCCTTTACGAGATATGGCTCCACTTACGGAGAGTAAACTTTCAAGAAGCGACGTTTTACCGCTGAGATAAGGGCCTACGATCGCCACATTGCGTGATCCAGAGGAGACTTTTTCACTCATAAATCACTCACTCCTTTCTATTCAAAAATCATAAACAAACCAGCAGATACCGCAGCTATTGTTTAACTGCTCGGTTTCTTTTGAAGCGATCCTAGCTGCTTAATCATTAGCTTAACCTAGCCATAACTCCTAACGATTATGGCGGTTACGAAAGTTCATTTAGAGTTACCATCCCCACGGGCGCAAAGTTTATCGTGAAGTTCTTTAGATCCCCGGCTTCTCAATGGAGTTTCTCGGTAACGATTGAGGTATCAACGCAGAAGCCGGGGATCTGATTGGTGCTCGTATTTACGATTTGACGTAAATTCCCCTTGCGCGCCAAAATTCAATTCTTTCTCGATTTGCCTTCTCCGCTTTAGCACGCTCAGATGGGTGAATTTCGAATCATAGAAACACATACCACAGCTAAAATCAGGCGATTCCAGTTGGGTTGATTGAGCGAAAAAAGAATTCCGCCTGCAAGTACTGCCCCACCCAACAGGTCCTAATACTACTGCGATGGTTTGGCTCATGCCTAAATAAATAGCAAACGGCAACGTGATGCCTAACGCATGAGTAAAACTGCCTAGCACTGTGCTCGCCAATAGATAGACTCCGAAACCACTCATCTTCGCGGCTGACATCAAGCTTCCGGTAACGATGAACTTCTCAAGTCTAGGATCATCTGTCTCTTGGTTCATTTCTCTTAAAATTTGCTGGCGTTGCTCTAGCGAAACCTGATCTAGCATCGTTTGAGCTAGTTTGGCGACCACAGCCGTCTCAATTTCGGGAGTGTCTAATTCTCTCCATGGCCGACCGTTAAGGACGCTATCCCAATCAATCTGAATGTAGTCTGCAACATCGGTGACTACTTGCTTCCAAGATTTATTCCAGAAAAGCTGTCCGACACTACCCGCACTGAGATATCGAATGTGGTTGCACAGCGTTCCAGGAGAACTACCAAATGTTGAGCCTGTCAATTCTCCTAAATTGTGCCGCTGCTCTCTCGTTGCAGATTGAACGAGATGATAGAACTCATCCATTTGATTCAGATTGATCTAGATTGGAAAAAATTGGTTGCCGATGATTAGCAAAACGATTAGCAAAACGATTGGATATCTTCGCCACATTCATCGACTAGATAGCAGAGCGATCGGAAGCGCAGACCAACAAACTGCTCATAGAGAGGATTGAGCTTACACAGCGGCGGAATATGGGCAACAACGCGCCCAAACACCTTAACATCTCGCTCAAACGGGCATTGAGCAGGAATCGTTCGAGAAATGAGACGAGCCATTTTAGGATCGCGGATTTCAAAGTCGTCAAGCCAACTCCGAATAGGGTTGAGGAAATGGAGACGAGACTGGCTGCTTTGAGATTGAGGTGAAAGATTGTTCATAGTTTCTTCAACCATTTGCGATCGCCCTAATCAAGTATTCGTTCTACTCAAAGATACAAAGCGGATCGCTAACTTTCTTGAAGGAATCAGGAAAAGTCGCAGAGATTTGCTAAAGGGTTTGTGAAGACTGCTTGCCTAATACGCTTTTCTCTGCGTGAGAACCCCATCTTCCACAGCGTTGGTGTCTGGTTAAGCGGTGATCTGGCTACTGCTATATTTGCTACGCCGCAAGTATGTTAGCTTCGTGGCTGTGAGCGTCGACTGTGATAGCGCTATTAGGTTGCTGTAATGTCGCAATTCTACAAACGCGAGTTCTACAATAAGAACACTGCAAATGGAGAAACCGCAGGGTTTCTTCAGGCTCTCTAATCGACAGAAATTTTGGGTAATCGCGTCTGCTACCGTGCACCAAACGAGTTCGAAGGCTGAGATTACATTGCAATGAGCCAAGTCATGATGATGAGTTCTCCTTTCTCGGCTGGCATACTCTCGATTATTTCGGCACTGTTGCTCTTAGGCGGATGCTCTGTTGTGCAACCCTCTGTAGAACCGTCGGACACCCTCCAGAAGTCGACTGATACTGAATTTGACCCATTTAGAGCAGCCGTCAATACGGCGATGGATGCTGCTGAACAGACCCAAACGGCTGACTCCCCAGACGAGTGGCGATCGGTTGCTCTGACGTGGCAAGAGGCTATCAACCTGATGAAAGCCGTGCCTGAGTCTAGCCCCAAATACGATATTGCCCAGCAGCGCGCGTTTGAAGAATATCCTGAAAATCTCCAGTATGCTCAGGAGAAGGCTGGCGATCGCGCGATCGCAGATTTGGCAGTCGATGATGACAAACTAACCCAGGTTGATTTTGGTGAGGGTTGGCCTTTTACGGTAGACGGTGAAATCGACTGTGAGCGGGTTGATGCAGGAAGCTATGAGATTGACCTTGTGTTTCTGCGCAGCATTGGGCAAATGTATGCGATCAACAGCCCAGCAGAAGCAAGGGCTGAGGAGAGAGGCTGGCGACAGGTTGATGAAATTTGGCGAAATGACGAGGATAGCGGCGGCAAGGCTCCGCTGACGTGGGTGATTATGCGGGGAGAGGCGCTATGTGCTGAGGATAGTGGTTTAGACGCAGAATCAGAGGGCGATCGCCCCCCAAACTAGATTCAAGCCAAATTCAGATTAGATTCAGTCCAATTCAGTGCAGCAAGACTCCACTCAATTGGTAGGCTATAGGATGTCATTCCGTAGATTCAGTCTGCATCAGGCTGCATAGCCTTACATTGGCTATAGCCCTGCGGGATCTTTGTGCATAGAACCCGCACGGCGCGCAGATTCCACCCATGTTTAGCGTCCTAAGGCGAGAGCGTAAGGCTATATTGGTTCATGATGTTGCATTCATAAGGCATTCGTGTTTCTAAGCGTCGTTATTCCGACCTATAACCGCAAACCTATTTTGGAGAAATGTCTGATTGCGCTAGAGCATCAGCACATTCCAACCACCAGTGCGATCGCCCACTATGAGATCGTCGTGGTTGATGATGGGTCAACCGACGGCACTGTTGAATGGTTACACGCCCACGCAGCAGACTTTCCCCATGTGCGAGTGCACCAGCACCAGCACCAAGGCCCCGCAGTGGCTCGTAATCTCGGCGTTGAGATTGCGAATGGCGATACGATTATCTTTATTGATAGCGATTTGGTGGTCACTGAAACCTTTCTTCAGTCTCACGCTGACGCGCTGATCCAAGGTCAAAAACGCCTCAAGAGCGATCGCCTCTTCACCTATGGTCGCGTCGTCAACACCTGCAATTTTGAGAACCCAACGGCTGAGCCGTATAAAATCACAGATTTTTCAGCCGCTTATTTTGCCACCGGGAACGTGGCGATCGCCCGTCATTGGCTATATGAAGCAGGCTTGTTTGATACCGGTTTTCAGCTCTACGGTTGGGAAGATTTAGAGCTTGGCGTCCGTCTCAAACAACTTGGACTTACCCTGATTAAATGCCCCGAAGCAGTCGGCTACCACTGGCATCCTCCGTTTACCCTCGACCAAGTCCCCACTCTCATCGAAAGAGAAATCCAGCGCGGACGTATGGGCGTTTTGTTCTACCAAAAACATCCCACGTGGGATGTTCGCATGATGATTCAAATGACTTGGATTCATCGGGCATTGTGGGGGCTATTGACCCTTGGCGGCAGACTTAACGAAACGACGATGGCGCCCCTTCTTCAGTGGCTAATCAATCAAAACAAGCCTCAACTCGCCCTAGAAGTCGCACGAATTTTCTTGAACTGGTACAACGTCAAAGGGGTTTATGCCGCCTATTCGGAATCTCAGCAGCAGGCATAATTCGCTGATTATGCTACCCTAGTAGAGTTGTCAAAAAATCGCACACTCAGGGTTTCGGGTGTTTCTAATCTCTTAGAAATGCGCCTGGGTGGAGGATAAACCCGAAAAGGAGATTAAATTCATGCCTGTTGTTTCATTGGCTCAGCTTCTCGAGTCAGGAGTTCACTTTGGCCACCAAACCCGCCGGTGGAATCCAAAGATGTCTCCCTATATTTACACTGCCCGTAATGGCGTACACATCATTGATTTGGTGCAAACTGCACAATGCATGGAAGAAGCCTATAACTACATGCGGGCTGCGACAGACGAAGGCAGAAAAGTGCTATTTGTCGGCACCAAGCGCCAAGCAGCTGGAATCATTGCCCAAGAGGCGGCGCGATGTGGTTCGTATTACGTCAACCAGCGCTGGCTCGGCGGTATGTTGACAAACTGGGCGACGATCAAGACTCGCGTTGAGCGTCTCAAAGAGCTAGAACGTCGTCAAGAGAGCGGTGCGCTCGATTTATTACCCAAAAAAGAAGCATCTGTACTCCGCCGAGAGCTAGAAAAACTGCAAAAGTATCTAGGCGGTATCAAATCGATGCGTCAGGTTCCTGATATCGTTGTCATTGTAGATCAGCGTCGGGAATACAATGCCGTTCAAGAATGCTTGAAGCTAGGAATTCCTATTGTGTCGTTGCTCGATACCAATTGTGATCCTGATTTTGTAGATATTCCCATTCCAGCTAACGATGATGCGATTCGGTCAATTAAGCTAGTCATAGGTCGTCTAGCAGACGCTATCTATGAAGGTCATCACGGCGAACTAGAGACTGATGATGATTACGAAGATTATGATGGCGCAGAAGCAGATTACGACTACGACGAGAGCGATGAGGCGTCTGATGATGAGGACGATAGTGATGGCGAGGACACGGATGATTAACTTGGAGAGAGGTTGTGCATCGTCTCTTGCGACTCAACCCACTTTCATTTGCTAACCATTCAGCAGAGTAGGACGTAAGCACAATGGTGGAGATATCAGCAAAACTCGTCAAAGAACTGCGCGAAAAAACCGGCGCAGGCATGATGGACTGTAAGAAAGCCCTGCAAGAATCGGATGGAGATATCGCCAAAGCCGGAGAATGGCTGAGGCAAAAGGGTATTTCTTCTGCAGAAAAAAAAGCAGGCAAAGTTGCTGCTGAAGGCTTAGTGGGCAGCTATATTCATACGGGAGGGCGAGTCGGTGTGCTGGTTGAAGTCAACTGCCAGACCGACTTCGTCGCTCGCAATGAAGAGTTCCAGGGTTTGGTTCGCAACATTGCAATGCAGGTCGCGGCTTGTCCAAACGTAGAATATGTCAGAACCACAGACATCCCTGACGATATAGTCACACGAGAAAAAGAGATCGAGATGGGACGCGACGACCTGGCGAGCAAGCCTGAAAATATTCGGGCAAAAATTGTTGACGGTCGTATCGGCAAGCGTCTCAGTGAGTTGGCGCTCATGGATCAACCCTACATCCGCGACCAAAGTATCACCGTGGATGAACTGGTAAAGCAAACAGTAGCGCAGTTGGGTGAGAATATCCAAGTTCGTCGGTTTGTCCGGTTTGTGCTAGGCGAAGGGATCGAGAAAGAGGAATCTGATTTTGCGGCTGAGGTCGCGGCTCAAACGGGCAAAGCAGTTGAGCCAAAAGCTCAACCCCCAGCTGAGTCAAACGCTGAACCCAAAGCTGAATCAGCACCCGCACCTAAGTCTGAGAGCAGTACCAGCGAGAAGAAAAAGAAGGGTGGGAAAAAGAAAAAATAAGAGACTCGCTGCCTGTGGCATGCGGTAGTCTCTATGAGAAGATCTCACGTTTCTGCCTCGTGCGCGACATAATAAGGCAGGTCATCATGTTTGACCTGTCTTATTAGTTTTTTGGGCTCTAGTTCTAACCTTTTAGACCAAAATCGCTATGCTGGGATAGCAACGATGGAAATTCGGTAAGATTGGGAGATATGGCGGGAGCAATTGATCAAATTGAGCGAGATATCGCGGTTTTAGAGAAGTCTTTAGAGGCGATCGCCCTAGAGTTTCAGACGTTATATACCCGATATCTTGATGCATTGGGTCAGACAGTGCGCCAGCAACTCGTCGTCACTGGTTTTCAAATTTGTACCAAGGGCTACCCAGAGCGATTCTTAAACTTGTCTCTGGCTCAGCGCCAGAAGGTTCAACAAGCGCTTCGCCAACTTGCGAACCAGTCTAAAGAACAAATTAATGCGCTATTAGACGCGAGCTTAGCCGCCGTTGAAGAGGAAGACCTTGATGACGATGACGATGATGATGCATTTAACGATCTTGAAACGTTAGAGCTAGAGTTTGATAGTCATCACCCCGATGATGTGATGTCTAACCATGTCACATCTACCGCTTCGTCTGGCTTACCAGAATTTTCATTAGAGACGCTCATCAACTCGTCCTTATCTGAATCTCAAGAGTCAGCGCCCCTTTCAGAAACAGACGAGTTGTCAACCGCTGAGTCATCCGATCACGACGAAGCTGATAATCAAGAGGGTGACGTCGATGGTCACGAAGATGAAGGGGATGAAGGGGATGATCACGAAGATTCAGACTCATCGTCTACTGAGACAAGCCGTCCCCTCACGCCCGATTTGCTGCTCAATCAGCAAGAGATTTTAGAAGAGAGCATCAACGAAATCCTGCGGAATGTTTCTCATGCCGCTAATCGACTGATGCAACAGTCTGGAATTTTACCGAAAAAAGTACCGGAAAAAATCTTAGAAGCGGCGGCCAAAGCCGAGCTTTCAACCGAGGTAGTCAGCCCGCCTAATCTACTCAATCTCATTGTCGAGACGGATAACGGCGATGACGACGAGTCAAGAATTACCCACATCATGGCAATTCGTCTACGAGCCTCTGAGATCGAATTTGGAGATACTACGTTGTCCGCATGGCGATCGAAGATTCGGGAATTTTCAGCCCGGTTAAATCGGTTAAATCAAGACTATGAGAGCAAGCACCACGAGCTTGCCACTGCTGAAGCCGAGGCGGCATGGCGAGCGAGTTGGTATGACGATTAGCGATCGCCATATCAAGGTTCGCCTCTGACCACAAAGCCGCGAATCTTGGCAGCGCGCGTTTGATACGTCTTCAATGGTTCGGTTATTCTCCTCTCTCAAGATCCCTGATCCCCGATATGGATTGGCTGCGACTACAAAAAGCTCTAGCTGTCGAAGCCGACCGTGGCTTCAATGATTTGATGGGAAACCAGTATCGCTTTAGCGAATTCCTTTGCCTAAGTCTAGAGAAGCCTCCTAACGACCTGACAGCAGAGGAAAAAGGGCGCTGGCGAGAGTTGTCATCCCAGTTTGCTCGCTACTCGGATATGACCTTTGCCCAGCGTCGCCACTTGGTTGCCGATGCTCGACGGTTTTTGCATCACTCCAAGCGATCGCTCGAAGAACACCATCAACGTCTATCCGACGAAGAATCATCACCCGATGGCAATGGGAGATCCAAACACCCTACCCAGCCAACGCGATCAAAAACTCCCAAAACGACTCCGATTGTCGAACCCAAACGCAGCCCCCCGGTTGAATTGGAGCAGGCAGTCACGTATTTGCCTGGAATTGGCGCCAAAAACTCTGAACGATTAGCAAAACTGGGAATTTTCACCGTTCGAGATTTGCTGTTCTATTATCCCCGCGACCACATTGACTATGCGCGTCAGGTCAATATTCGAGATTTAGTGGCGGGTCAGACTGTCACCTTGGTAGGTACGGTGAAACGCTGCAACTGCTTCAGTAGCCCCCGCAATTCAAAACTCACCATCTTTGATTTAACGATTCGAGATAAAACGGGGCAGATCAAGCTCAGCCGGTTTTTTGCAGGAAATCGCTATCGCAATCGTGGCTGGCAAGAGCAACAAAAGCGGATGTACCCGATAGGTGCAGTCATTGCCGCATCCGGACTGGTTAAGGAAAACAAGTATGGCATGACGCTGGATAACCCCCAGCTCGAAATCATTGACCATCCGGGCAGCTCAATTGAGTCAATCAAAGTTGGGCGAGTCGTGCCGGTTTATTCACTGACTGAGGGAGTGTCAGCCGATGTGGTGCGCCGAGCGGTGGTGGCCTCATTACCAGGGGTACTTCAGCTTCAAGACCCCCTCCCCGACAAACTGCGGGAGAAATATGAGCTAGTCGGCATTCAGGAGGCGATCGCCCATATTCATTTTCCGCCAGACGGAGATGCGCTAGAGTTGGCGCGTCGTCGGTTAATCTTTGACGAGTTTTTCTATTTGCAATTAGGACTGCTGCGGCGACGGCTCAATCAGCGCCAACAGCAGACAAAAGCCGTTTTAGCACCAACCGGACACCTCATTGACCAGCTTTATCAGGTCATCCCCTTTGAGCTAACCGGAGCTCAGCGCCGAGTTGTCAATGATATTCTCAACGACTTGCAAAATCCTGTGCCGATGAATCGCCTCGTGCAAGGAGATGTCGGGTCGGGTAAGACGGTGGTTGCAGTGGTTGCAATTCTGGCTGCCATTCAATCGGGCTACCAAGCAGCGCTAATGGCTCCGACCGAGGTGCTAGCGGAGCAACACTATCGCAAACTCGTGAACTGGTTTAACCTCCTGCATTTGCCCGTCGAACTTCTCACCGGATCAACCAAAACCTCAAAACGCAAACAGATCCATGGGCAACTCAACACGGGCGAACTGCCGCTTCTAGTCGGGACCCATGCACTCATCGAAGATCCAGTAAAGTTTCATCAGTTGGGGCTTGTGGTAATCGATGAGCAACATCGGTTTGGGGTCGAACAGCGCGCCCGATTGCAGCAAAAGGGCGATCATCCCCACGTATTAACGATGACGGCGACGCCGATTCCTCGAACCTTAGCACTGACGCTCCACGGGGATTTGGATGTCAGCCAAATTGATGAACTTCCGCCTGGGCGTAAACCCGTCCAGACGACGATTCTCTCGGCGCGCGATCGCGCCCATGCCTATGACCTCATTCGTCGAGAGATTGCTCAGGGGCGGCAAGTCTATGTGGTGTTACCTCTGGTCGAAGACTCTGAAAAACTCGACCTGCGATCGGCCATTGATGAATATCAGCGCCTCCAAGAGACAGTATTTCCAGACTTTAAGGTGGGACTATTGCACGGACGCATGACCTCAACCGAAAAAGATGGAGCGATCGCCCAATTCCGCGCCAACGAAACCCAGATTTTGGTTTCAACAACCGTGGTTGAGGTTGGGGTAGACGTACCCAACGCGACCGTGATGCTCATCGAACATGCAGAGCGATTTGGATTGTCACAGCTTCACCAGTTGCGGGGTCGAGTCGGTCGCGGCGCAGATCAAGCATTTTGTCTGCTCATGAGCAGTTCTAAGACCGAAACCGCACGTCAGCGGCTCAACGTCCTTGAGCAGTCTCAAGATGGCTTCTTCATTTCGGAAATGGACATGCGTTTTAGAGGCCCCGGAGAAGTGCTCGGGAGGCGACAGTCTGGGTTGCCTGACTTTGCACTAGCTAGCTTAGTGGATGACCAAGACGTTTTGGGACTGGCGAGAGACGCTGCGGAAAGTGTTTTAGACCAAGATCCTCAACTCGATCGATGGCTTTTACTCAAGACCGAGCTGGAGTATCGGTATCGAAAACTAATGGGCGGCACCATTTTGACCTGATGAGAATCATCAGGTTTCCTTCCTTCTATAGCAATGTGCGCGTCAAGTGCAGAAACAATGGTGTTGTACAGCCGTACGCTCTCGCGTTAGGACGTTGAACGTGTGATGGTGGCATTTAGTGGTGGCATTTAAACGAATGTCTTACCCTAAAAGGGAAACGGGTGTTGGTTTAGGCTCCAAACTCTCAAAACTGAGCGGGGATCATGACTGGAGAAGAGTTGCATCAGCTATTGATAGAAAAGTGGGGATATTCGTTTGACGTTCAACTGCGACGCATCCAGGATAAGGTGTTTGTCCAAGTCATGTGGAAATATCTGGAACAGGCGTCTTTTCCGATGACCGAACCCGAATATGTGGCGCACCTAGAAACCATCGCAAGCTATCTGAACGCGCTCGGTGGCACTGATCAGGTCAAAACATTTATCGACCAAACGCGCGATCGCCCCCGCTTAGGCAAGGCGGTCAGTATTCCCATTGACCTGGGTGCCCGATCCTCGGAATGGATGCTTTAGGCTTCGATCCTGCATCATGAAATACGAGATCCGAGCGGCACATCGCGATCAGGCTGAATCAGGGCGACCCCACCGTTTTCCATGACAACGCCTAACACCAAAACCTCAGACATAAAGGTGGCAATCTGGCGGGGTGGAAAATTTGTCACTGCTAACACCGACCGTCCTACCAACTCATCTAATTCATAAAACGTCGTGATTTGGGCGCTCGATTTTTTGATGCCTAGTTCGCCAAAGTCAATCCAAAGCTGGTAAGCAGGCTTGCGAGCGTTAGGAAACTCCTTGGCATCAACAATTTTGCCAACTCGGATGTCAACTTTCTCAAAGTCACTGTAGGTAATTTCTGTCATGGGTGCTGATAGCAATCACGAGCACATCAACAGCAAGCAATCTAGATAAAGTAGCGAAGGGGCGATATTAAAGGGCGCGATATAAAGGCGCGATCGCCTAACGCCTAAACAACACCACCAGACCAACACCGCTAAAATATAGCCCCAAGACCGCACCTCCTAACAAACTTTGAGTAATGGGGTCGGTGGAAGGGGTCAACACTGCTCCCAGAATTGCGGCACCTAAAAACACATAGCGCCAGCTTGAAAGCATCTGCCTCGCTGAAACAATGCCCAACATCCCTAAAAGAAACTGCACAACAGGAATCTGAAAGGCTAGTCCCGTGCTAAACATCAACAACAACACAAACTCAAAGTACCGATCAATCGACCAGAGCTGCTCAACAACGTCTGCGCCATAGCTGATAAAAAAGTTTAATGCCGCTGGAATTAACAGAAAATAGGCAAACGCCAGCCCTCCAAAAAACAAGACGCTCGACCCCAACACAATAGGCCCTAACAAGCGACGTTCTCGACGGGTTAGACCCGGAACCACAAAGCGAATTATCTGATACAGAATAAACGGGCTCGCCAACAGCAGGCCGCTATAGCCCGCTACCTTGATCGATACAAAGAAATATTCCCCCGGCGAGAGCTGAAGAAACTTTGCGCCTTTTGCCGGGACTTCCAAAATTTCAACGATGCGGTTAACGAATGTGAAGCACGCGACTACGCCGACAAACGCCGCAATGAGAGAGTAAAAAATTCGGAATCGCAGTTCTTCCAGATGATCAAACAGCGACATTTCAATATCATCGGGTGCCTCGTTAGTATCATTCGGGTCAGGTTGCCCATTCTTTGAAATCGCTGTCTTATTTTTCTCTTGCTGGGCCGAATCCGAAAGAGTGGTCATGAGCTTGCCTAAATCCTCGATTCCCTGTGTTGGCTATATTGGCGAGTCGTCGACTGTTGATTGGTTGTTGAGTCGCTTCGTTGGTTGTCGCTTCGTTAATTGTCGCTTCGTTGACTATTGTATATGGGCTAGTCGTGAAGACTTAAAAACTCTGTTCGCATTTTAGCGGGAAGGACTGATTTAGTGTCACTCTATTACGGGATTACGCTCTCGCGTTAGGACGTTGAACATGCATAGAACCTCTGCGCCGCGGGGGGCTATGCAGAAAAAGCAGATACAGAAAAGGCTGAACCCAATGGATTCAGCCCGTTTGATTATTCACGCTAGAGAAATGTTCTAAAAGGCTTGGTAGTTAGACCCCAAATTAGATATCAGTTTTGTTAGATATCAGTTTTGCAGGAGTTCCTGCACTTGCTGCCGCAGTGAGGGATCTTGCTGCACTGCAACCAAAATTTCATTGAATCGGTCGGGGTCTAATCCTGCCGTTTCAAGAACCTGCTCTCGCTGAGCAGTAATTTCCGTTTCGATCGACTGAATCTGAGCATACGCTTCATTGAATGACTGCTCCTCTTCAGGAGAAACCTCGGCTGCTGGTTCCATTTCGGGTGACTCTTGTGCCTGATAAATCTCGCTAAATCTCTCTCGGCTCAATCCAGATTCTTCAATGACAGCAACCACCTGTTCTTCAGCCGTTTGCTGAATGGCTTGCAGATCAGGAACAACATTCACAAATTGCTGGATTTCTTCAGACGAAATGGGGTCTGCCTCTGCCGGTGACTCCGAGGGACTGGCGGGTTGTTCGACTGGCTCTGTTTCAGCCGGAGCGGGTTGCGCATCGGGCGCAGTCGGCTCTGTTTCAGGAGCCTCCAGATCAGACGCGTCTCCGGCAGGCATGTCTGGTTCTGGGGCTTGAGCAACCTGATTAAGAGTCTCAGCATCAGATTTTTGAGAAAGTGCAAACTGAGCCCAAGCGGGCGCACAGACGAGAGCACTTACTCCCACAACGCCCATTACAGCAGGAAGTGCCTTGAGGCGAATCCGTTGTTTAAAAATGGCCATGATTCGTTTCTAATCGTTACTACATCGTCAACAGACCTTCAGAGTAAGGCGAGAAAGTAAAAAATCGGAAAAGACCGCTCATTCAGTCAGAGAAATTAGGGCATTTGCCCCGTAAGAATAGCGTGCTTGGGAGAATATTGCGCTAGACGCTTTGAGACTTGAGGATTATAGAGGCGGAGATAATTCCAATAGTTCTCGAACACGGATTCAACATATCCTTTGGTTTCGGGAAATGGAATTTGCTCGACAAACCAATCTGGATCGCTAAATCCAAATCGGGCGATCCAATCAGCGACGCTGCCCGGTCCGGCATTGTAGCTTGCCACCGCGAATAATGAATTATTGCTGTATTCTTCGTGGGTATAGTCCAGATACCAGGTGCCTAGTTTCAAGTTGTCGTCTGGATCGTTGAGGGTAAAGTCTCCCACATCCGTTTGTTGAGCAATCCAGTCGGCGGTTGATGGCATCACTTGCATTAGCCCAGTGGCCCCTACGACCGATTGAATTCGCGGCTCGAAGCGAGACTCTTGCCGAATTAGCGCCGTCACGAGCACGGGGTTGATTTGTCTTTCTTTTGACCACGCCTCAATGGATTCTAGAAAGGGGAACGGATATAGAGCTTGCCAATAGGCGGTTTGCTCTTTTGCTTCGGCATAGTCTAATGCGTCTTCAGCTTTGGCTCGCCACGATAGACTCGACAGCATAAAAATGCCGTCTAGATTGTCTCCGATAGCGATGCGCATCAGACCATCGGTAAATTGCTCTGCCACGGTAGGCTGGACGGGATTTTGAAATTCGACTTGCCACATGGACCAAGCATCCCGATCTTGACCCAGCAGATACAGTTCTTGGAGAACATCTGACCCAGTTGGCGGAACTCCGCGCTGCGATGGTTTCGCTAGATCGGGGATCTTAGTTCGCACGGTGGTAAAGTCTCCGACATCCCATCCTAGAAATGTCGCCGATCGCCATGCGTAGTACGACTCTGGGTATTCAGTCAAAACATGCTCAAACGCGGTTTTGGCTTCGTTTTGCTGCCCCAACTGCATCGCCCACTTGCCCACCCAAAATGCCGCTTCTGGGGCGAGTTCGCTATCAGGATTTTCTGTCACGACTTGACCCGCCCATTCCCAAGCAGATTTTATGTCGTTTCGCTCAGCATGTCGTTCTGCTTGCTGCCAGCGAATCTCAGCGGCTGCGTCAGAATTGCTGTGCTGACTCAGCACCGATTGTCGCGCTTGGTCGGCTGATTCGGTGCTCTGAAGCTCGTCTAGGGCGGCAGCTCGGTCAACTAACGCCTCTGCTGCTTGGTCAGGAAATTGGTCGATCACTTGGTCTAAATAGGCGATCGCCTGCGTGGCGCTGACCATCCGAGACAGACGCAATAGCGCCTCTGCGGTTTCCGCTGCCTCTGGAAACTCTTGAACCAGGCGTTGATAGGCAGCGATCGCATCGCTGCGGCGTTCATCCAGCTGTGCTCCTCGACCCACTCGATACAGATTGAGCGGCGTTGCAGGTGCATTTTCATAGGCATAGGAGGCGCTGCCATAATATTGGTTTTCCCAGTAGGCAAAGGCGATCGCTTGCCAATCCTCAGGCTGAAGCTGAGCCGCGTACTCATTGACCAGGCGATCGAGCACCGACACGATCTCTGGATCATAGAGGCCGTATTTGGCAATCAGCAACAACAGTTGGGGCTGATCGGATGTTTCGCTCAGACGAGTTTGGGCAATTTCGATCGAGCGAGGATGGGCAGGAAAGGCTTCGAGCGCCTGATCCCAATACTGGGGGTCAGTTTTGCCAAGAGCAAACAGCGCTTCTGCTGCCATTGGATGGTCAGGAAACTTTGATAGCAAGTCTTGCCAGACTGATCGAGTCGCCTCTGGGCTTCCCGTTGCCGTATAGGCGATCGCTCGCTGATAAAGAATGGCAGGCTCCAGGGCCGGATAGTCGTCTTCTAGCCCCTCTAGCCACTCCAGAGCAGTTCCAGCCTGCCCTTGCTCGATCAAGTCATTAGCGAGCAGGTATCGGGCCCGACTTTGCTCAAGGGCGGTTGGTTTGCCAGTATTGTCGGTTGATTCTCCGTTGGCGATCGCCTCTAGCTCGTCTGCTCGATCCGCTGGAGAATGCCCGACTAGTTGCAAGACGTAAGAATCGTCGTCGCCGTTAAGGTTGAGGACATTAGAGGCGGCATTTTCACCAACCCCTCCTCCAAAAGGAAGGTTAAAGGGAATCGTGGCAGCACACTTTGAGAGAGCAATTCCACCCGCGATCGCACCGAGTAGTCCTGCGCTAATTCCGACCAGACGTTTTGTTTTATGCGACTTCAGCATCCAGATTCATCAAACCACTAAATACAATGATGCGAATCATTACACGTAACATTATGGGGGTGCCCATACGAGCAAGGCTGCATACGCCTAAACCTGATTACTTGATTACTGACAAAACTTTTGAAATCCCTGCTCTGCCGTAGGATGGGTATAGCCCTTCAGGCATGGCTTCGCTAAAGCGCTAGCGTAACCCATCGAAACTATTGTCAATGTTGGGGTAACTCCTGCGGAGACGCTTCGCGTTTCTTGAATGCCCCCTTGGAGCTATACGCGTTGCTCAACGCCAACCTACATCAGATCTTTTGTCAGTCAACCAGCGCCTAAACTCTCTTCGATTCTAGAAGTTTCAACAATGTTCTGCTGAAAGAGTGTCGACGATTTCAACCCGTCAGATGCAAAGAATTTCTCATCGTCTCCCGAATGGTAGCCTAAGCTCACACAAATTGAGCAATACTGGAAAATGTGGTTAGAGATATTCAGGTAGCGTACGGCATGGATCTTCGAGGCATAGAAACGCCACGTCTAGACTGGTCTGGTGACTGTCTAGCGATTGGATTATTTGAAGACGCAACTCAGTTAACAGGTGACCTAGAACAGCTCGATCAAAAGCTGTCGGGTACCCTATCTGAACTGATCGAAGAAACAGACTTCAAAGGGCAGACGGGCAGCAGCGCAGTCACCCGTGTAGGAGCAAATAGCCCAGTACGGAAAATCGCAATAGTTGGCTTAGGGAAGCTCGATCACCTCACACTCGAAACCCTGCGAAGAACGGCGGCGTCCGTGGCTCGGCTTGCCAAACGGGAACGATGCAAAACAGTTGGCATCAGCTTGCCGGTGTGGAATGGGGATGCCGCCATGAGTGTGCAGGCGATGGCAGAAGGCGTTGAACTGGCTCTGCATCAAGATACTCGATTCAAGTCAGACAGTGAAGAGCAAAAAAATGGCATCCAAACAGTTGATTTCCTTGGGTTTGATGGACAAGAAGATGCCATCAGTCGGGCCAGAAAAATTAGTTTAGGGGTGATTTTAGCTCGCGAATTAGTGTCTGCGCCTGCGAATGTGGTCACGCCCATCGTCTTAGCAGAAGCAGCTGAGGCGATCGCCAACGAGTATGGGCTAGACATTAAGATTCTAGAACGAGATGAATGCGAAAAGCTCGGGATGGGAGCTTTCCTAGGAGTCGCTCAAGCGTCGGAGTTGCCCCCCAAGTTTGTCCATCTCACCTATCGACCGGAGGGGACGCCCAGGCGCAAACTGGCGATTGTTGGCAAAGGGCTGACCTTTGACAGCGGCGGGCTCAATTTAAAGCCCGCCGGTAGCGGGATTGAGATGATGAAAACCGATATGGGGGGAGCGGCTGCAACCTTCGGAGCCGCTAAGGCGATCGCCCAACTCAAGCCCGATGTTGAAGTGCATTTTATCAGCGCCGTCACCGAAAATATGGTGAGTGGTCGAGCCATGCACCCGGGTGACATTCTCACCGCGTCCAACGGAAAAACCATTGAAGTTAATAATACCGATGCCGAAGGGCGTCTAACCTTAGCAGATGCGCTGGTGTTTGCAGACACGCTGGAGGTAGAGGCAATCGTTGACTTGGCAACCTTAACCGGAGCCTGTGTTGTTGCTCTTGGCAATGATATCGCTGGACTCTGGAGCGACGATGACCACCTCGCAAGCCAACTGCTCGAATCGGCTGAGGTATCGGGCGAGAAATTCTGGCGCATGCCCATGGAAGAAAAATATTTTGAGGGCATGAAGTCAGTCGTCGCCGATATGAAAAACACAGGGCCTCGCCCTGGAGGGGCAATTACGGCTGCTTTGTTCTTAAAGCAGTTCGTGAAACGCACACCTTGGGCGCATCTCGACGTGGCAGGCCCGGTGTGGACTGAGAAAGAAGATGTTTATAACAGCCCCGGTGGTACCGGATTTGCGGTGCGTACGTTAGTAAACTGGGTCTTGAAAGACGCATGATTCGCGTGATATGGCGGCTCATCGTGCATCATTTTCTCATCGTGCATCATTTTATTATGCTCGACTTGCAACGCTATAAGTGATGCGATCGCTTTAGCATAACCATGACAAGGGCGTGACACGTCCTACGAAATTTTTATGCTCCCCTTGCCTAGCTATCCGCCTTTAGCGTCTTAAACGCCTGAATCACTTGGAGACTGCCCCCTGCATGGAGTTGGAGTTGGCTCTCCTGCTCAGAACGCGTATCGCCCACTCGAAATCCGGTCTGGGTCAATAACTCAACTAAATCAGTATGCAGCAACTGCCATGCGGTTTCAGTTTCAAACAGCAACAAAAATACTACAAGCCCTGGCATAAACAGGGGATTGGTGGGCTGATGAAAATCTACTAGGGTAAATACGCCGCCTGGTTTGAGCACTCGATAAACTTCCCGGAGAATTTGGCGCAGCTGATCAGGCTGCATTTCGTGGAGAGCAACGCTGGTGTGAACCACATCGAATCGATGATCGGGAAAGGGCATGTCTTCTGCCCAGCCTTCAACATAGGTGGCTTCAGGAACATTTTGCTTGGCTCGCTGAATCGACTTAGGAGATGCATCTAGCCCCGTGACATGGTGCGATCGCTCGACAAGAAACTGGGTCGCCTGCCCGCTACCGCAGCATAGATCGAGAACCTCTGTATCGGGCTGAATGGAGACTCCATGCAGGGCTAGTTGCCGAAACCGCGCTTCACCACCGACACTGAGGGCGCTCAAACGGGCGATCGCATCGTATAGCCACTGATATCGATAGCTCCAGTCCCGCAGAATCGTTGCCACAATGCATTCCTCGCTTACTGCCGCGATAACGCCGTCTCATAAACTGCCTCATTTGCCCGCACTGATTTAAAGAAATCCACCACCGGGTTGGGATAGTCTACTCCCATTCTCACATCAAACCGCTTCTGTTCGACAGGCTGTAATTTCCATGGTTCATGGACCTTTGCTCCCGGAACGTCGGCTAATTCTGGCAGCCAGTGCTTAACATAGGCTCCTTGGGGGTCATAGTCTTTTGCCTGTTTGATGACGTTAAAGTAACGAAACCCTCGCGCATCGTTGCCAACGCCCGCCGTGTAATTCCAGTTGCCATAGTTGCTGCAAACGTCATAGTCAATCAGCAGCGACTCAAACCATTCAGCCCCCATGCGCCAGTCGATTCCTAGATTTTTGGTCAAAAAACTAGCCACGTTTTGCCGTCCGCGATTTGACATAAATCCAGACGCAGCAATTTCCTGCATATTGGCATCAACGAGGGGATAGCCCGTTTGTCCGTATCGCCAGCGATCAAATCGCTCCCAATCCTGTGCCCAATCGATCGGTAATTTGCGTAACCCTGATGGATAAAAGATGCGATCGCCATGCTTGGCACCAATAAAGCGAAAATAGTCGCGCCAAAGCAGCTCAAACACCAGCCAGTAGGTTGAACTATTTGCCACGCGCTGGTCTTCGTAGCGCTGCACTTCTTCGTAGATGAATCGTGGCGAGAGACAACCAAGCGCTAACCACGGCGAAAATTTTGATGAATAATCAGCGCCCAACATGCCGTTGCGAGTTTCTTTATAGACCTTCAGCTGATCGTGATTCCAGAAATAGTCCTGTAGGCGATCGATGCCCGCCGCCTCTCCACCGCTGAAATGCAGGACAGCTCGTTCGTCATAGGTCGGCGGTTCCAATCCTAATGACTCTAGGGTTGGCAATTCCCCGACATCTACGGTTGGCAATGGAGGGAGCGCATCGGGTTGAGCCAAGGTTGGATTGACGGTTGATGAGCGTTCAACTGCTTTTCGGAACTGGGTAAACACTTCAGGCAGCCGATGCATGTCAAAGGGCAAATCATCCGGATGGAATAGCGTCGCGCCCCAAAACGACTGACTCCCTACGTTGAGAGGCTTTAAGGCATTTCGAAGGTGTTGTTCAACGGTTAATTCTTCAGAAGTAACCTCGCTGGAATAATAAACTATGGAAATTTCAAGCTCTTGGACCAGTTGAGGAATGACCTCTTCGGGCATCCCCATGCGGATGATTAAATCACTACCGAGCGATCGCAGCGACTGACGTAGGTTTTCCACGCTTTCAAGCAAAAACTGCGCCCGATAGGCTCCCGTCTTTGCAAACCCAAACGAGGTTTGCTCAAACTGTCGAGGGTCGAAGCAATAGAGCGGAATAACATGCGCCTTGGCGTTGATTGCCCGATTCATCGGCTCATGATCGTGAAGCCGCAAGTCATTTCGATACCAGATTAAGATTCGTGTGCCAGCCACAGCTAATCGTCCAATTCAGTGTGCATTGTCAGGGGCACCGCTACCCCGAGAAGGAGTTTGGCAGCTGCGCCTTCAGCGCGAAATCTCAAGCGTTGAGTGCCCATACTAAAAGGATACATTTCTTAATATTTTGGCGCAGAAATACAGGAATACCGACCCATTCGTAGAACGTCATGTGGGTCATCGCAATTCAATGATTATCGATACCATTTGTCGAGATCCTGATCATTCGATGGTGCTCTATGACAATGGCATGTGTGTCGATGACAATCCTTCTGTCACGGCTACAATCCTTCTGTAGTAGCTACAATCCTTCTGTAGCGGCTGCAATCCTTCTGTAACGATTGCAATCCTTCTGTAACGATTGCAATCCTATGTTGAACGATGACAATCCGGCGTTGCTGAATGCGGCAATGCTCATCTACGAATGATTTTCGGAGGGGCATGGCATTGTGTTATGCGACGTAAGGGTATCCCCCTGATGCGACACAAGTATATGCCCCATATTCAAGGATAAGAGCTAAGACAGAGATAGGAGCAACTGCCCTTTTGGGAAAGCAGGGAGCTATGGCCCATGCAATTCCCGTGCCCATCCGACGCGAAATTATTGAGCGTCATCAGCAGGGTGAGACTATCGCTGCGATCGCCGATGGCCTGTCACTGTCCTTTTGGGGAGTGCGCCAGATCTGGCGACACTACCGAAAATATGGGGAAGCAGGGCTCGCGCTCCATCGAGAGCGCAGTGTCCGCTATGGGCCTCGATGTGCACGAGTGATTTATCGCAGCGCGCTGTGGCTCAAACGCCGTCATCGGAGTTGGGGGGCTGGATTGATTCGGGTTCTCCTGCAGCAGCGGTATCCAGATAGTCCTTTGCCCCATCCTCGGACGTTTCAACGCTGGTTTCGCGCGCACCAGTTGAACCCGGTGCGCGCCCAGCGACCATCGGTCGTGCGAGAGCGAGCCACTCACGTGCATCAGGTGTGGCAGTTGGATGCGGCCTCTCATGTCCGCTTAGCCGATGGGAGTCCGGCAAGTTGGATATCACTGATTGATGAATACAGTGGTGCTCTCTTGCAGAGCGAGGCTTTTCCCCCACTACATCTTTGAAGCCGTCCCTGCCCAACAGGTGCAACACGCCTTGCGCTCCGTCTTTTCTCAGTGGGGCAAGCCCCAAGCCTTGCGCGTTGACAATGGTCCACCTTGGGGAGATAAGCAAGCATTGCCATCGTCGTTGACCCTCTGGTTAAGGGGTCTCGGGATTGAGGTTCTCCACAATCGACCCTACTGCCCCCAAGATAATGGCAAAGTCGAACGAGCGCATGGAGTGGTTAAAGGGTGGATTGAGCCCAGCACCTGTGCGGACTTTGAGACGTTGCAAACCCGATTGCAGCAAGCCGCAATCCTACAGCAGCGGGTTTATCCCAGTTGTGCGCATCAGCGTACTCGCCTCGACACCTATCCCGAGTTGTCTCAAATCCCCCGTTCCTATGACGTTGATACTGAACCCGACACCTGGCACTTCTCTCTAGCACTCAAGCATCTCGCTCAACACCGATGGTCACGGAAGGTAAGTCAAACCGGGCAAATCTCACTGTACAACCGCAATTACTCTGTCGGGCGTCCCTGGGCTGGGCAGATGGTGACTGTCCACCTGGATGCCACCTCTCTCGAATGGGTCATTGAAAACCGTCAGGGCGAGATGATTCGACGGCAGCCGTGCCGGGGCTTGGATGCTCAAGCCGTTCGAACCTTGCAGATGACCTATCGAAAACCCTGCCGACGAAAATCGACGCAGGGGGGCATAGCTTGATGTCGCTTTCAAGGGGGATACCCTTACGTCGCATAACACATTGCCATGCCCATACAATGGGTGGTTGGTGGGCTAGTGGGTTCCCTATCATTCATCAATTTCGCAACGTCCCGAATGCGAATATGATTGTTGTGCGTAAGTTCCCGTGGGGGGGACGGTTTGCGTTTGCGTAGCATCTCGCAGAGAGCCGCCCGTACGAAATTCATAGATTAGATCAGCAATGCCGACTGACAAACGATTCGATCTACGCCGATTGTCCCTACCCCGTGAGTCGTTTAAACGTATTCCTCAGATCCCAACTCGCTCGGTTGGGAGCCGTTCTGCGTGCTCTCTAGCCCATTCGCACTATCGAAATGATGTCCATTCTCACTATGATTCGAATTCTCACTATGATTCGAATTCTCGACTGGTGATTCATCAGTTTCGCTGATTGGCTTTCGGGCCTCAATCATCTGAATAGCTCGGCTCACACTCTCAGGAAGAATCACGACCAGACTTCCATCCGGAGCTTCGTCGAGGGCAAGATTGATGGCTTCGGTTTCATCTAAAACTGATTCGTAGCGGCTATTGGGGGCGATCGCATGAATGCCTTCTATGATCAGATTTGCTGCCTCACCGCGAGGCCGACCGCGTGTGTCATCGTCTTCTTTGATGATGATCCGATTAAACATCTCGGCAGCGAGTCGCCCTAAGGTGATAAAGTCTTGATCCCGGCGATCGCCCGGTCCACCAATGACCCCAATACGCTCACCCGGCCAGTTCCGCACAAAGCCGCCCAATGCCTCGTAGCTCGCTGGATTGTGGGCATAGTCGACGAGCGTGTGGTAGCGGCCCAGATCAAATAGATTCATTCGTCCAGGAGTTTGGTTCGCGGATGCCTTAAAGGTTTTCAACGCATCGCGTATGTCATCGATAGTCACGCCCTGAGCAAACGCGGCTAATGACGCCGCTAGTGCATTCGCAATCATAAACGGAGCTCGTCCTCCCATCGTCAGGGGGACATATTCTGCATGTTCGATGCGATACGTCCAGTGCCCTTTGAGAATCGACAAATAGCCATTCTCATAAACGGCTGCCAACCCCCCTTCGGCAAGGTGATTTAGCAATATCTCACTCGTTGGATTCATCGAGAAATAAGCAACCTGAGCTTTAACCCGCTTTGCCATGTCGGCAACGAGGGGATCATCTGCATTTAAGATTGCGTACCCTCCGGGACGGGCAGACTCCACCACCACACTCTTTAGATATGCCAGATCATCAACCGTATTAATATCGCCGATGCCCAAATGATCAGCCGCGACATTCAGCACAATGCCCACATCGCACTGGCGAAATCCCAAACCCGACCGAAGAATGCCCCCCCTGGCTGTTTCTAAAACAGCAACTTCTACAGTCGGGTCTTGGAGGATGACTTGAGCACTTTGAGGGCCTGTTGTGTCGCCCGCCTCAAGCAGAAAATCACCAATATAAATTCCATCAGTCGTCGTATAGCCAACGATCTGCTGGGTTTGTCTAAAAATATGAGCTAGTAAGCGAGTTGTGGTCGTTTTTCCATTGGTTCCAGTGATGGCAAGAATTGGGACGCGGGTTGGCGTATCTGGCGGAAACAGCATCCTAATGATTGGCTCAGCCACGTTGCGTGGAATCCCTTCGCTGGGCGACACATGCATCCGCAGTCCTGGAGCAGCATTCACTTCAACAATGACGCCATCCACTTCGTACAGTGGACGAGAGATATCAGAGGTGACGATATCGATGCCTGCAATGTCTAAGCCGATGATTTTAGACACTCGCTCAGCGAGCCAGACATTTCGGGGATGAATGTCATCCGTGCGATCAATTGCGATTCCACCCGTGCTCAGATTCGCCGTAGCTCTGAGATAACAAATTTCCCCATCATCAAGAACAGTCGTGAGTGTGTATCCTTGGCGATCGAGCAGTTCCCAACTCGTGCGATCGACTTCGATGCGGGTTAACACATTGTCGTGTCCTTCTCCTCGACGGGGATCACGATTGGTATGCTCAATCAACTCTTCAATCGTTGAGCGCCCATCTCCGACGACGTGAGCGGGAACCCGTTCGGCAACGGCAATCACTTTGCCATTGATGACTAAGACTCGATGATCCTGGCCTTGATAATATCGCTCGACGATGACCCCGTTAGAGATGCTTTTTGCAGCATCATACGCGGCTTCGGCACGATTCCAATTTTCGATATTGATGGTGATCCCACGCCCATGATTGCCGTCTAGCGGCTTAATTACGATGGGATAGCCGCCTACGTTCTCAATTGCTTTTTCTAATTCATCGAGATAATAAATTACCTCGCCCCGAGGCACGGGCACACCCGCATTGCGTAGAATTCGCTTGGTGCTCTCTTTATCGGAGGCAAGTTCGACGCCTAAGATGCCTGTCATCCCGCTTAACGTTGCCTGAATCCGCTTTTGGTAGGCACCATATCCAAGCTGAATCATGGCTCGCGAATCAAGCTCCACCCATGGGATGCCTTGAGCATCTGCCTCTTTGATAATTGCTTCGGTGCTAGGCCCGAGTGAGGCTTGTTCTCGTAACTCGTTTAAGTCTCGTAGGTCTTGCTCTAATTCTTCCTTGGGATAGTGGCCCGATTCAATGATGCTCTGACACAGGCGAAATGCGGCTCTTGCTGCATAGCGTCCAGCTTGCTCGGTCTGATATTGGAACACAACCTGATAAATACCTGGTTCAGAGGTTTCACGAGTCCGTCCAAACCCGACTGGCATTCCGGCCAGTGTTTGGAGTTCGAGGGCAACGTGTTCGAGGATATGCCCCATCATGGTTCCTTCTTGGACTCGGCTCAGGAATCCGCCCCGATGACCGGGGGAGCAAAAGTGTTCAATTAGGGTTGGAAGAGAGTCAGCTAAGCCTTCATAAAACCCTGGAAGATGATTGGACGGGCGATCGGCTAAATCTTCCAAATCTAAACGAACAACAATAAGTTGATGAAATCGGATGCTCCAGTAGTTTGGACCGCGTAGAGTTTGAGTTCTCAGAATTCTCATGGTGGTGTCGGGGGATCTCTCAGCTGGGCAGCAGTTGCATTAACCTTCTAGTCTCAAGCTTCAGAAAACTCTACAACTGTTTATAGCGAACAATTTCTCTAGGAAAATCAATGTTGAGACGGCATAAAGCTTGAACAGTCCGCAACTCGGCAATAGTCACGGGATAGTTAATATGTCTTTCTAAAGATAAAACCCTAAAATTGAAAAAACCTCACTCGATACGGCGGGCATGATGGGTGAGTATAGCGGAGAATTCAAACATCGGGGGATAAAACGTTTTGCTTGCCTAAATCATAGCGATCGCCATGGCTTAGTACATGGATTCGCAGATTATGAATGCTAAGCGGAGCAGTCGTTTCCACGTCCGGTTGATTAGTATACGACAACTCTTGTGCATCAACGACGGTGACCGTTCCCTTGCCAATCACGCGAAACGTATCCTGCCCTTCAAATAACGCACAGGTATCTTCGTCGATGCCGATGCCAAATTTATCAGGATATGCGGCGATCGCACTCATCAGCCGAGCCATCCGATTGCGGTTATGAAAATGCTGATCCACGATGATTTCGGGGATGATGTCCAATCCGGCAGCTATGTCGACTAAGGATCGATTGGGCGATTCACCGCTACCGCCGCCTGCGATCATGTATTCGCCCATGACGGCGGCTCCCGCGCTGGTTCCAGCCAGAGCAATTTCACCCAACTGAGCGCGAATCCGAATTTTTTCCATCAGGGGCGTATCTGTCATCAAGCCACAGAGACGGAGCTGATCCCCGCCGGTCATAAAGATGCCAGTTGCTCGATCTAGAAACTCCTGCCATTTTGGATCTTCACCCTCCTGGCGATCGCGAATGTCGAGAAGCTCAATGTCTTTAGCTCCCATGTCTTGAAAGATCGTGCGATAGCGATCGCCAATAATTCCCGGTTCTCTTGACGCACAGGGGATGATGCCAATTTGAGCATCGATTCCACCCGCACGTTCAAAGAAGGTGTATAGAATTTCACGTCCGTGGACTTTATCTTCGGCTCCGCCGATGACCATAACAGCCGTTCGTGTAAGCTGGGGCATTCTCTGCTGAAGAGATTGATGTTCAAGTTGCAGCATGGTTTCGCTCCTGGGCTTGAGTCGAATCCAACGCTCCAGAAGCTTGCCAAGGTTAATAATTTGCCGATTTATCTGTTCACTCAACCGTCGCGATACTGCTATTCGCAAAAACAACTCCTATTCTAGAGTCAGCGGAGCAATTCATTGGATTGAATTTTTATCAACCGATCGAGAAGTCAGCAATAAATCGAGCCTAACTACCCAGCAAAGTCTTGCAGTTTTGAATAGAGCTAGTTTAGATAGGCTTCAATTCAAAGACTCTGGAGCATGCTAAACCGTATCCAGGAAGAACCCCACCCTTGCTTCAAGAAAAACTAAAGTTCCTCAATGTAGATACGGTTTAATATAGGCATCATGCCAGATTTTTAAGAAAAGTTTAAGTATCTGATGCAAAACGCTCTAAAAATTCCTTTCTGAAGTATCCAGTGAGATTCGACATCATTACGCTTTTTCCAGAGTTTTTCTCATCTCCTCTCACATCAGGGCTAATCGGCAAAGCGCTCGAAAAGCAAATTGCCACCATTTATTTCTCTAATCCGCGTGACTTTGCGACAGACAAGCATCGACGGGTTGACGACGAACCCTACGGCGGTGGAGTTGGGATGCTCATGAAACCCGAACCCATTTTTGCAGCGGTTGAATCTATTCCTGTTCTACCGCGACACGATGTTATTTTCCTGACCCCCCAAGGGCAGACCATGACTCAATCTCTTTGTCAGGAACTCGCGGCCAATTATGATCAGTTAGTCCTGATTTGCGGTAACTACGAGGGCATTGATGAGCGAGTTCAGCATCTTGTGACTCGCGAGGTGTCGCTGGGCGACTTTGTGCTAACCTGTGGCGAAATTCCTGCCTTGGCGCTTCTTAATGGAGTCATTCGCCTGCTGCCCGGCACGGTGGGTAAGGTTGAATCACTCAAAGCCGAAAGTTTTGAAGATGGGTTGTTAGATTATCCGCAATATACTCGTCCGGCTGAGTTTCGAGGATGGAAGGTTCCTGAGGTGCTGCTTTCTGGCAACCATGCGGCGATCGCTCAGTGGCGACGGATGCAACAAATCCAACGAACGCGCGATCGCCGTCCCGACTTATATGAGCATTGGCTTCATGACCCAAGCCGAGAGAAGAATTAGAGAAGATGGAACGTGAGACATGCAGGTTGAATCATGAACATCCGTATTGGTAATGGATACGATATACACCGACTGGTGGGCGATCGCCCACTGATTCTCGGTGGGATCAACATTCCCCACGAGTTGGGTTTACTGGGGCATAGCGATGCTGATGCGTTGACGCACTCCATCATGGATGCCATGCTGGGAGCGCTGAGCCTGGGTGATATTGGGCATTATTTTCCACCGAGCGACGCGACATGGGCCGGCGCAAACAGTCTAGAATTGCTCGCCCAGGTGAATGGTCTAATTCAGGGTCACGGATGGCATATCGGCAACCTAGATACCGTAATTATTGCGGAACGGCCTAAGATGAAGCCATATCTAAAACTTATGCGCGATCGCCTTGCTGATGTTTTAACACTATCGGTCGATCGTATTAGTATCAAAGCAACGACCAACGAAAAGCTAGGCCCAACCGGGCGAGAAGAGGGGATCGCGGTCTATTCGGTCGTTTTGTTAGTCAAAACAGAACCTCAAGCTATATGAGGCAGATGCAGCGGTGCCTCGATCACATCTGCTCTTGTCTGCTCCTAGTCTTGCCTGTCCCTAGTCCTGCCTGTTCTTAGTAGCCCCGAAGTGGATTCGATCCCTGACCAATCGGGCACTAACCGAATATAGTAGAGTTGAACATTAACATTGCCAAGCAATACCCAAGGAGTCATGGCTGTCAATCTTGCTTTCGCTGCTGCTGCTGCTCAATTCGCAGACCAAGATGCCACGCTTCTTAAGCATATTTTTCAGACGGTGACGGCTGAGAGCTGCCCTGAAACGCTTAATTTTCACATGCATACAGTCTGTTCAGATGGTCAACTGACTCCCGAACATCTCATTGAACAAGCGCTAGCCAACGGGTTAGAACACTTTGCGATTACCGACCATCACACCATTGACGGATACTATCGGGCCCAAAAACGGCTTCAAAAATGGATATCAGCTCAACCTCATTTGGGTCCTAAGTCACCGCGCCTGTGGGCTGGCGTTGAAATCAATGCCAACTTACTTGAAAGCGACGTTCATATCCTTTGCTATGCGTTCAATCCCGATCACGTTGCGATGCAGCCTTATTTGCAACGCCAACTCGCTAGCGGAACGGCCTATCAGGCAACCCAGGTGATTGATGCAGCTCATGCTGCCGGGGGCATTACAGTGCTGGCCCACCCGAACCGATATCGACAAGCTGCAAGCGAGCTAATTCCTGCTGCTGCACAAATCGGAATTGACGGTGTGGAAACGTTTTATGCGTACGACAATCCATCTCCCTGGCGGCCATCTCCTCGGCAAACTCATGAGGTTTATCATTTAGCTCAAGCCTACGGGCTGCTCCATACCTGCGGAACTGATACTCACGGTATGAGCCTCTTGCGTCGACTATAGCTTTAGGATCTGTAAAAAATACTCTGGAGCAGCAATAGTTAGCATTTAGCGAAAAGCTGATAGCCGACTGCCGACAGCAAATAGCTGATCCCTGGTCTGATAATTAATAAAATTGACTGACAAAAGATTTGGAGGCTGGCGTCTATGGACGCTTTGCGGCTTCTCATAGGGTAGACCGCGCCTAGACAATCAAACTCGGTCTGCGCCGACTGGTTTCAACCCGCGGGCGGGTTTTGCCCCCATAGTGGCAGTTGCAACTGCCACTATAGAAAGTTTTGTCAGTTAATCAGGATTCGAGGTGTTCTACGCGTCGCTACACCTATTTCAAGACCCCACTTTCAAGAAACATTAAACCCACCAATGCCGAACATGCCACAAATAACAGCAGCCCCATCGAGAATGACTGCCCTAAATGTTTCGAAGTTTTCATAGATTTGTTCCTTCGGTTTTAATTAAATTGAGATTGTGTATAGAGAATAACAATTCTTTGCAGATTAGAACTAAATATGAAAGAAATGTTGCTTTAGTTAAACTTTCTTAAAATTAAACTTTCTTAAAACAGAGGAGAGCGATCGCCTCTCTGGAACAGCCAGGACATCCCACCCTCTAAATCTCATCACGATACAGCTGCTTGAATATGAAAAATACGTGAATTCGGTTTGGTGCGTTATTGATCTCGATTCCCAGGGCAACCTTGAAACTAAATCAACGCCTAGCTCTCAAGTCGGAGCTTCTTTCAATGCTGGGATGAGGAGATTTGACAAAACACCAAATGACCAGGCAAAGCATTACGTTGACCCAATGGGGTTCTAAATTGGGTCATTGGTTCTATGACGAGCGTCGGGTATGGCTAACTGCGTCTGCTGTGACTGCGTGCGTTCTCATCTTGAGATTTGCAGGCTTGTTGCAGTCATCTGAATTAGCCGCATTTGACCAAACAATTCGGCTTCGCCCTGCTAAACCTCAAGACGATCGAATCGTCATCATCACAATTGACGATCAAGATATTAATCGGTTGCAAACATGGCCTATTTCTGATGCTCAGATGGCTGTTTTGTTAGAGACAATCAAATCCTATCAGCCTAGAGTTATTGGGTTGGATATCTATCGCGAACTCCCCGTCAATCCAGGATATGACGCACTGCAAACCGTCTTTCGCAACACTCCTAATTTGGTAGGGATTGAAAAAATCGTCGATTCTCAAAGTCCAGGCGTTGACCCACCCCCTATCCTCGATCAGAACCAGCAAATCGGGTTTAACAATGTCGTTGCCGACCCGGATGGGCGAGTTAGGCGAGCGATGCTGTTTTGGACATTAGAAGACGGGCCGCACACAAGCTTCGCACTACGAGTAGCTGAAATGTATCTTGAGGCAGATGGAATTTTGTCTGAAGCTGCGGCCTCTGTGAATCCTAGCTATTTGCAACTCGGGCAAGGTATTTTTCGTCGACTCGAATCCCAGGATGGTGCCTACATTCGCATTGATAGCGGGGGATATCAAATTCTCGCCAATCTGCGGGGCGGATCTCATAGTTTCTCAACCGTTTCAATCACTGATGTGTTGAATGGCCAGGTATCTGACGAATTGATGCGCGATCGCATTGTGTTGATTGGCTCCACCGCGACAAGCCTCAAAGATTTTTTTTACACCTCATATAGTGGCGGGCTGACACGAGATGCACACCCAACGGCAGGCATAGAGCTTCATGCTCAGTTTGTCAGCCAAATCTTAACCGCGGCAACCTCAGGACACGGATTGATCCAAGTTTTTCCAGAACCGTTGGAATGGGGCTGGGTTTTCGGCTGGGCGTTGGCAGCAGCCGGATTGTGCTGGAAAATTCGCTCGCCTGAATGGTCAGCGCTCGGAGTACTGGCGTTGGGAGGAAGCCTGGCAGGCATCTGTTACACGCTGCTTATTGTAAATTGGTGGATTCCCATGGTTCCTCCCTTGCTCAGCATTGTGGGATCAGGAGTTGTCATTACGGGCTATATTGCCCATCTCGAAGAAGAATTCAAAAAATCTAAGGAATTTTTGCACTCAGTAATTAACACCATTCCTGACCCGGTGTATGTCAAAGATAAACAGCATCGCTGGATTGTCCTTAACGAGGCTTATTGTCGCCTAGTGGGTTGTTCGTTAGAAGACTTGCTAGAGCGCTCAGAACAGGATTTTTTGCCTCAACAGCAGGCAGATGTCTTGCGTGAGCAAGATGATCTAACATTCAAATCTGCTGCTGAGCATGAAGTTGAAGAAACATTTACTGATATCAAGGGCACGGTCTATTCAATTGCGACGAAGCGATCGCTGCATCAAGATGCGGCTGGCAATTTGTTTTTAGTGGGAATCATCAGAGATATCACCCGGCGAAAGCAAATGGAAGAAGAACTCAGACGGACAGCAGCGGAGCTAGTGCGTTCTAATGCAGAGTTGAAAGAAACAGAAAGCCATCTGCGACGCATTGCGTATCATGATCCCCTAACGGGATTACCGAATCGAAAGCTACTTCACGAACGACTCGGACAGTCTATTGAATGGGCTGCTCAGACTCAACATCTTATTGCCATTCTGTTCCTTGATTTAGACGGCTTTAAGCTGATCAATGATACGGAGGGGCACTTAATGGGTGATTTGCTACTCAAAGCGGTGGCTCAACGCCTGACCGGCTGTTTGAGAAGCAGCGACACAGTCGCTCGACTCGGTGGAGATGAATTTGTTGTGATCTTGCCTGCTATTCCCAGCACTCAGCATGTCGACCGAGTTGCCCAAAAAATTCTCAATACGCTGTCGCAAAGCTTTGCAATCGAAGGAAAAACCATTGCCATGACGACAAGTATCGGAATCAGCATGTATCCAGATAATGGCACGAGTGTTGAAGACCTGATTGCCGCCGCTGACAAGGCTATGTACTCTGCCAAAGAATTCGGGAAAAACCACTATATATTTGCCCGTGTGGGGGCGATCGCTGAAATTTCAGGCTAGACGCTTGGCTGAATGCTAATTGCTGATCTCTAACTGCTAATTGCCAATTGCTCACACCCCATCTGGGATTGCTATATAGCAGCGGTATGCGCTTGAATTAAATACGCTAATGTGGGGCGCGGCGCGCATACCGCTATATTATGCCGATTGACTTAACGGATCTAATCCCCTTCAAAACGGCTCTCAAGCAGCAACTCGAAGGATTATGTTAGAGTTGATTCCTATGACCTTCACGGGCTAAAGATTTATCTAAGACATGATTTTGGGTATATGATGCCTTGAGATTGTTGTCTCTCTTAATTGATCCATCACGCTGAAGAGGTAAGCATGGCTAAACGCCGCAACCTAAAAAAAGAAAAAGCACTTCGTAACCAAGCATACGCTCGTAAATTCCGTAAGCGCACCAGCGGCGGTCGCTTTAATCGGAGACGTTCCCCCAATATGGGCAGTAATTCTTCCGGAGATGATGAGCAGGACTCCAATGAAGACGGGGGCAATAATGAAACCCAACAAAATAATACGTCACGGCGAAATTAGGGCGGTGCTGCACGATTAGACGTAAGAATTTGATCGTTTCGAATGTTTAAAGGTATTCGGATCGGGCTACTGTATAAGTCTGGGATGAGGTGAAGCGCGTTAATACGCTCGGCTTCACCTCAATTTTTTATGTCGTCTGAGAGGGGCCGATTTTGAAGATGTTGGTTGATGAAAGCAGCAGATTCAATGCCTGATCGGAGTGCATCCTCGATTTGGCATCCTTGACACCAGTCGCCACTAAATGCCATTGGACGCGGATTGGCGATCGCCAGGTATGGTTTTGAATAAGACGTGCTGCAAACCGCGTAGCGCCACCGATGAACTTGGAACCAGTCCGGCGAGTCTAGCCCGTCTTCTAGGAGTCGAGCTGCTTGATGAAGCAATTGTTGACCAACCTGCTCTAGATTAGGGAGTTCTAGATGCCGACGCGCATACGCAGCGCTGCTTTGAATAATAACGGTGGATAAACCAGAGGCTGGATCCTGTGCGCTTGTAATGTTGGCAATTCTCAGATCAGGATGATCAACAAACTGAATAAATGTTTGGGATGTCGCCTTTTCTTGTCCGGGAGTAGCAGATGAACGATAGCCTGCCATGACGCTTAAGCAAGGCTCAAATCGGATGGACTCTAGCGTCAATGCTACGTCTTGGATGCTGGCTAGCGGCGTCAGTGGACTGATTAGGGCCAGGGCTTGAGGAGCTGGGATCGCCATCACAACTGCATTGGCCCGGATATAGGCGATCGCAGAATTAGGGGCTGCGTCGATATGCAACCTCCAGACTTGATGCGACGAGTCTGGAGATAGGGCGATCGCCCGAACCCGATGATTTCGATAAATCTCTAGATCTTTGGCGAGCTCTTTTGCCACCGCTGTTAACCCAGAATCTGCTTGGTAGCGCGGAGCTCCATCGAATCGCTGAATGAGAGATGGCTTGGTAGATTGCTCGTTGGTCAAATCATAAATCTGCCCAGTCCACGGGGCGATAATTCCCCGCTGTTCTAGAGATGTCAGTAACTGTTGTGATAATTCTCCCTGGAGTTCTAGATAGGGCAAGCCGTGATTAAATTGATAACCCTGAATTCGGCGTGTAGCGACTCGTCCGCCCAATCCTCTCGATTTTTCGACCACAACGACTTGATATCCAGCCTGATGAAGTCGTCGAGCACACACTAAACCAGCTAGCCCTGCTCCGATTACGGCTACATCGACTACCATATTTTGCATCCTTTCGTTCGTCAATTCAGTAGAATATGGGTCAGTAGAGTATGGGTGACAGAGTTAGACTCTAGTGGTTAAAGGGAGTTAAGGGATGGATGAGTTGAGAACAGGGCTTGAGTTAGCAACTGACGATGAGTTGCGGGATCTGGCAGATATTTTATTTCGCCCCCAGTTTAATCCGTTAGATTATGCAATGAGACCGGGTCCGCCGCAGGTGCAGAGCCACGATCGAAATACGTGGCTTGACCATTTAGAACAGCGATTTCGGTTTTTGGCAGCCGATGGCATGACGGTCTTGAGGCAACAAACTGAGGGAGTTAGCTACCGTCAGGTCTTGATTCGAGTCTGTTGTTATCTTAAAGTCTCTTATTCCAATAGCTGGTCTACAACAGACTTGGAAGCTGAAATTTTTCTCTATATCTTAAATCGAACGTGGAAGCGTTTACCGAGCTCGCAAAAAAAGCAGCTTAGAGGTCGAGTCGAGCGATCGCTCTCCCAATCGAATCTGACACACCAGCTTCCGCTGTCGCTGCAACGGGATCCGTTAGCGTTGATTATTAAGGGCAGCAGTGCGATCGCAGTGAGCTCGGTGATTCGTCCCTGGCTACTCCAGCATATTGCTCGTCAGTTTGCTCTGCATGCAGCCAGTTATCAAGTTGCTCGACAGGCCATTGTTCGGGGCGGAGTCACGGTTGCAACTCAAATCCAAAGCCGAGCGGCTCTCCAAGTAGCGAGGCGAGGCATGACTGTTAGCGCAGCACGCTATGGCGCTGTGCGAACCATGTTTGCATTCGTTGGGCCTGCGCTCTGGATTTGGTTTTTTGCCGATTTAGGATGGCGGGCGATCGCCACAAACTATGGCCGCGTTATTCCCGTTATATTTACGCTGGCGCAAATCCGACTAACCCGTGGCGAATGCTGGGACCCCGTTTAAGACAGATGTCTCTACGCTAAGGGTTATTTATCTTATTCAACGAAGGTCGTTAAAATATCAGAACAGTAGTTCATGAGGGTGATCCCCTCTGCTAGTAAGGGGATTGTACCCTTGGAGGGCAGGGCGTGTTACGAGAAGAACGGGGAAATACCTACTATTCGCTGCTAAATTTGCCACCTTGGGCAACTGTGCAACAGATTCGTCGCGCGTATCGAGAGATGAGTAAACTCTATCATCCCGATACCACCAGCTTGCCTCCTGCTATAGCAACTGCTAGATTTCAAGAACTTAATGATGCGTATGCAACCTTAAGTAGCCCTGAAAGACGGGTGGCATATGACCTAAAGATTGGCTACTCTCGATTCTCTGTCATCCAACCATCTGTTCATCTCGATCGCCCAGTCAGCGATTCTCATAAATATCGAAGCCGTTCTGCCTATCTCGACCCGACCGATCGCCCCCTTTCCCCTGGTGAGATTTTTGCCCTATTTATCCTTGGATTAACGTTTATTGCCTGCTTATTGCTCGTCATTACGATTGGAGTGGCGCGGGGCGAGATTGCCATTCACCCTGCTGCCCATTCTCAGCGTCTGCGAACACCAGTGCAATCGGTAAACATGCCGATGACTCATTTATCTGGCCCGAATGAATTGGACCTATCTCCAACAGAACCCCGCTCAGAGCAGGCATTGACACATGCCAAACAGCAATCATTCTCCCCTTCTCTTGATCAGAGTTGGCTGTACCCTAGTTCAGTTGTCTGGATAGATGATTTGAATTGATTATCCGTGCAAAGACTCAGAATGAGCTAGTTAACCTAATGAGGATTTGGATAGCTCTAAGGATATTTCTGAGCGTGATCTGTAAATGATTGTAGACTATTCAACTACTTCAGAATTTTTAGACATGATTGATATGACTAGTCCTTCTGCCGATACTCCGCTATACAATCATCCCTTACCTGATATTGAGCAATGGCTAGCGTCTAGAGGATGCCATCAAGACAAAGATAGCCTCCATTGTTGGCATGTAAAAATGGCAACGTGGGAAGCAGAATTGTGGCTTGATGTCGATTCTCTACGAGTGTGCTACATCAGTGCGGGCGACGATGGCCAAGATATTCAACGGTCATTCAAGTATTCTCTGAGTCGTCGCGATTTAGATGAAGCTATTTTTTCAGGTCCTTGAATACCGAACTCCTGTCTGGCGCAACATCTGGAATGTTTCTCAGAGAACCTGACAGTTTGGAGGTTGATCCCGCTACATTTCGCTTAAATCTGAGATTTCTTGAGTTTCCCGAAGCGGCGATCGCGCTGTTGATATGACCATAACGCTCGATGTAACTCAGCCCGATCAAAATCAGGCCAGAGTGTATCGGTAATATAGAGTTCGGCATAGGCAGTTTGCCAAAGTAAGAAATTGCTGATTCTCATCTCGCCGCTTGTTCGAATGAGTAG
The DNA here is from genome assembly GCA_051117335.1 of Elainellaceae cyanobacterium. Classification (GTDB taxonomy): domain Bacteria; phylum Cyanobacteriota; class Cyanobacteriia; order CAZCXK01; family CAZCXK01; genus DBGGTD01. Next base: position 43,521 of record JBNPEB010000007.1, on the reverse strand, counting down.
GTCAGGATCACAGATCCCCGCCGTATAGAGATGATTTTCAAAGAGCTCCTCATCAATGTCATTGGGCTGAATTAGCCCGTTCTGAACTTGAGTGGCGATCGCCCGACAGGCCTGCACCAGTTCTTGACGCCCCCCATAGTTTTTAGCAACCGTAAACAAAACACCTTTATTTTTTTGGGTCACAGCCATTGAATGTTCGATTTGCTTTCGCAGAGATCCAGGCAAACTTTGAATATTGCCGACAAATCGAATTCGTACATCTTCATGAATCATCTCCTCCAACTCTTGCTGAAGAACGCGCTCAAACAGAGTCATTAGAAACTCGACTTCTTCTAAAGGTCGGCTCCAATTCTCAGTTGAAAATGCATAAGCAGTTAATGCCTGAATTCCCCAATCCCGACAACACCGCAGAAGCTCCTTGAGAGTATCAACTCCTCGTCGATGCCCAATGCTACGAGGCAGACCTTGCCGACTTGCCCAGCGTCCGTTGCCATCCATAATGACAGCAACATGCTTGGGTAGATTTTCAGGCTTTAAATCGGCGGGTAGGTCACGTAGAACCCTTTGCTTCGCTGTCATTTTTTCTCCCCAAAATCGCCATTCCCGCTCTAAATTAACAGGTTGAGCGAAAAGATATCTAAAACTACCTCAATCTTGAAAAAGCCTTTAATGTAACATTATTTTTTTCGTCGAAATGCTGAAGATAATAACCGAACTACTTTAGAAAAAACCGCGATCCCCTGAGCTCTAATCTGTCGTCCTAAACTGCGAAGTTGAGGAGCAACAGCTTCACGCTCAACCGATTGAGAGAACCGCTCTCGCAGTAACTCTCTTAGCTTACTGCTTGTCAATGGTCGATTGAGAACCCCTCTTTCTGCTAGAGAAATTGACCCTGTCTCTTCAGAAACGACAACGCATAAACAGTTTTCTACCCGCTCTGTAATTCCCATCGCGGCTCGATGTCGTGTTCCGAGTTGACGTGATGCAACTTGCTCTGAAATCGGTAGAATCACACCGGCTGCCGCAACGCGAGATGCTCGAATTAATACGGCTCCATCGTGTAAGAGAGTCGTCGTCTGAAAAATAGTTTGTAGCAATTCTTTGGAAACCTCGGCATTCAATCTAACACCCGGTACGGAGAAATCTCGCTCGTCAATGGGTCGATTTGTTTCCAAGATGAGCAAAGCTCCTGTCCGATTTTGCGAGAGCTCTTTGACAGCATCCACAATTTCATCAATGACACTAGCAGATTTTGGGATCGCCTCTCGTGAAGTCTGAAATAGTTGAAGAATTTCTCCCCGGCCCAACTGTTCCAAAAACCGGCGAAACTCAGCTTGAAGGATAAATGCCATTGCAACAGCAGAGCCAATCACAAGCTTTTCTAAGACAAAGCTTAAAAGCTTCAGATTTAGCGCTGTGCTCAATGCCGATGCAAGCATTAGTACGATCAACCCTCTGATCATCCAGAGAGTGCGACGTTCACCCACAATGAGTAAGACCATATAGGTCAGCGCAAGAACCAATCCAATATCAATCACAGGCAATAGCAAGGACTGAGTCCAGCCGAGGTTTGTCAGCCATTGCTTGAACAGAGATCCCATCTGATTGATTTGAATTAACCTTGCATTCTCATCAGGAGAAGTTCGCTCACTGCGATAACCACAGACATGTAAGAAATCGTAACCGGCCTACATGCGTCTAATCGACAAATGTAAGATCTCATCTAGAAAACGTTGAGGTTGCCTTAAATCCTAAAAATCCTCGAAAGAATTGTTTAAATCGATAATTACTGCAACCTGCAATTAGCATGCCGCTGATTACTGATTGAGCAATCTGTCAGGCAACTGATCGTTTCGAATCAAATCTTGAACCGTTTCTCGTTGCAGAATAATGCTTGCTTCTCCTTCATTAACCAAGACGGCAGCAGGGCGAGGAACCCGATTATAGTTTGATGCCATGCTGTAATTGTAAGCACCTGTGCCCATAACGACGAGGGTATCTCCTGGCTGAGTAATTGGCAGTCGAGCTTGCTTAATAATAATATCGCCCGATTCACAATGCTTGCCTGCGATCGCCACGGTTTCGGTTAGGCAGGCTGACATTTGATTTGCCACTACCGCCCGATATATTGACTGATACGTAATGGGGCGAGGATTGTCTGACATGCCTCCGTCTACCGTAACGTACGTTCTAACATCGGGAATTACCTTTTGGCTACCTATGGTGTAAGCGGTCACGCACGCTGAACCAATGAGCGATCGCCCCGGTTCAGCAAGAAGCTTCGGGAGGGGAAGATCATGGGCGTTGCATGCTTCTAAAACCGCGTCACATACCGTTTTCACCCATGCATCAATGGACGGGGGATCATCCGCCTCGGTGTAGCGGATCCCAAGCCCGCCTCCAACATCTAATTCAAGAGCTGGTAAGCCCCACTCCTTAGCTTTGGTTAACCACTTCACCATGACAGCAGGCAGATCACGGTGGGGCTGTAATTCAAAGATTTGTGACCCGATATGAGCATGGAGCCCGACAAAATTAAGGTTCGGACAATTTCGAATAAAGTTAAAAACCTCATCAATCTGATCAGGGTCAAACCCAAACTTACTATCGAGATGCCCTGTTCGGATATATTCATGTGTGTGACACTCAATGCCAGGAGTAATACGCACCATGATGCGAAGCGGTGCCTCGCTAGATGACAGATTCGCGGCAGAGTTAAGCTCTAACCAATTATCAATAACCAGCGTGATTCCTGCCTCACACGCTAGCTGAAGCTCGTTATCATCTTTGTTATTACCATGAAAATAGAGGGTTTCCGGTGCGACCCCAGCCTGGAGAGCAGTGTAGAGTTCTCCACCTGATACAACATCGATCCCCAACTGTTCACTGGCAGCGATGGCGCATACGGCAAGACAATTCCAGGCTTTTGATGCATAAAGAACGAGCGATTCACCCGGATAATAATGGGTGAATGCCTCTCGATACTGACGACAGGCCGTCCGAACCGTTTGCTCATCTAATACATAAAGTGGCGATCCAAACGTCTGAACCAACTCAGGAATATCGCATCCGCCGATTTCCAGCCGATCATTTGCGTTGACGCGGGCTGTTAAGGGTAAAAGCTGTTGGTTCGGAGACAACTCTTTCAAACTCAAATTAGGCAAGTACTGTAGCCCCGAACCTATCATTTCAATAGCAGGAGTCGATACCATTTTTGCAAGTTTCCTCAGCTGAGCCAGAGTTAAGTATATGTACTTCTTACTATTTAGTGTACAATCGAGGGCTGCGCAACTTAATAGGCGTTGCTTAAAACCTTTGTTTAGGATTACTGATGACACTTGCTGAATTGGCGTGAAGCGTCTAGAACTCAAACCATTAACGTCTGATTTGCTTCTGTCTGCTTTACATCTTGATCAAAAATGTCTAGGTGGATTATGGACACTACCGAGCTATGAGCGGGAACTTGAAAGCCCGAACAGTGATCTATTGATCGTACAGCATCAACCCCAGGAGAGCACGCAGACTGATTCTCCGCACTCTCAGGTCGGTTATGAGACGTCCTGTGTAGATTTGCTTGGTATGGTGTGTCTTTGGTCAATTGCAGAAGAGGCTCACATCACCCTTCTCGCTATTCATTCTGACTATCGACGGCAAGGGTTAGGGCAGACTTTGCTCTATGCATGCCTTGCAGCGGCTTGGATGCGAGGATTAGAGTGGGCAACGCTTGAAGTGAGGAGCTCAAATCAACGAGCGATCGCCCTTTACCAAAAGTTTGGATTTCAAGAGATCGGTCGACGGCGACGCTACTACCAAGACTCTGGTGAAGATGCCCTAATTCTCTGGCGAAAAGGAATTCAAGATCCCGAATTCGCCAATCTACTTAGGGACTGGTGGCACGCCATAAACCATCAGCTCAACCAATCAGGATGGCAACTTCATCGCGATCCGGGACTGAGGTTTCCAAAATTTGTCTTGACTTAGGGTTCACTTCATGAAGATTATTTTCTCGTGGAACTGAAGTTTGCTCCTCATTTTCTCAACTGAATAGCTTAAGAAAGGATTAATAGGCGATTTTCCCTGTGATGCCTAAACCATCTCCTTTAGCTGCAGGTTGGCGAGTCGATAGCACCTGCAAGAGTTGCCTATGCTAAAATCAGCATACCGGCACGCAGCAGGTGATGGAAAAACGCCATGTTTGAACGCTTCACAGAGAAAGCAATTAAGGTGATCATGTTGGCCCAGGAAGAGGCTCGTCGCCTGGGACACAACTTTGTAGGTACGGAGCAAATCCTTCTGGGTCTTATTGGAGAGGGAACCGGTGTCGCCGCCAAGGTGCTTAAGTCTATGGGCGTCAATCTAAAAGATGCCCGGATTGAAGTCGAAAAAATTATTGGTCGCGGGTCTGGTTTCGTTGCCGTTGAGATTCCATTTACCCCCAGGGCAAAGCGTGTCCTAGAACTCTCTCTAGAAGAGGCACGCCAGCTCGGACATAACTATATCGGCACTGAGCACCTGCTTTTAGGGCTGATTCGAGAAGGGGAAGGAGTCGCGGCTCGAGTTCTCGAAAACTTGGGGGTCGACCTGTCTAAGGTCAGAACTCAGGTGATTCGTATGCTGGGCGAAACTGCGGAAGTCTCCGCAGGCGGACCCCAGGGGCGCACTAAGACTCCTACTCTCGATGAGTTTGGTTCTAACCTGACTCAACTTGCGGGTGAAGGTAAACTTGACCCGGTTGTGGGTCGTCAGAAAGAAATCGAGAGAGTTATCCAGATTTTAGGGCGCCGTACTAAGAACAATCCAGTTCTGATTGGCGAACCTGGAGTGGGTAAAACTGCGATCGCAGAAGGCTTAGCTCAACGCATTTCTAACAACGATGTCCCTGACATTCTTGAAGAAAAGCGCGTTGTCACACTCGATATTGGTTTGCTGGTTGCAGGCACCAAGTATCGAGGTGAGTTTGAAGAACGCCTCAAAAAGATCATGGATGAAATTCGTCAGGCCGGGAACGTTATTCTCGTGATTGACGAAGTTCACACCCTGATTGGTGCAGGTGCGGCTGAGGGTGCCATTGATGCCGCTAATATTCTCAAGCCTGCTCTAGCGCGGGGTGAACTCCAGTGTATCGGTGCAACAACGCTTGATGAGTATCGCAAGCATATCGAGCGGGATGCGGCTCTTGAACGCCGTTTTCAGCCTGTTATGGTGGGTGAACCATCCGTTGAAGAAACAATCGAGATCCTTCATGGGTTGCGCGATCGCTATGAGCAGCATCACAAGCTGAAGATTTCAGATATGGCATTGGAGGCTGCTGCAAAGCTCTCTGATCGCTATATCTCTGATCGATTCTTGCCTGACAAAGCAATCGATTTAATTGATGAGGCAGGCTCTCGCGTCCGTTTGATCAATTCTCAACTACCACCCGCTGCTAAGGAGCTAGATCGAGAGCTTCGGCAGGTTTTAAAAGATAAAGACGATGCCGTTCGGGCTCAAGATTTTGATCGAGCGGGTGAATTACGCGATCGCGAGATGGAGATCAAGACTGAAATTCGGGCGATCGCTCAGAGTAAAAAGACAGAATCTACCAACGGCGAAGATCCATCTCCCATCGTTGATGAAGAAGACATTGCTCATATTGTTGCTTCTTGGACAGGTGTTCCCGTCAACAAGTTGACGGAATCCGAATCTGAGAAGTTACTTCATATGGAAGATACTCTACATCAGCGTTTGGTGGGTCAAGAAGAAGCAGTCAAAGCAATTTCAAGAGCTATCCGTCGGGCTCGTGTGGGGCTTAAGAGTCCTAATCGTCCAATTGCAAGCTTTGTCTTCTCCGGTCCAACGGGGGTCGGTAAAACCGAGCTGGCGAAGTCTCTAGCAGCCTACTTCTTTGGTTCTGAAGACGCTATGATTCGCCTCGATATGTCCGAATATATGGAGCGCCACACAGTGTCTAAGCTGATTGGCTCTCCCCCCGGATATGTAGGGTACAACGAAGGAGGGCAACTCACCGAAGCAGTTCGTCGTCGTCCATACACGGTCGTTCTCTTCGATGAGATTGAAAAAGCTCACCCCGACGTCTTCAACATGCTCTTGCAGATTTTAGAAGATGGTCGCCTGACAGATGCTAAAGGTCGAACTGTAGACTTTAAAAATACTCTACTCATCATGACCTCCAACATCGGTTCTAAGGTGATTGAGAAGGGCGGCAGCGGCTTAGGTTTCGAGTTTTCCTCCGAAAGCCAAGCCGATGCTCAATATACCCGCATTCGCTCCTTAGTCAACGAGGAGCTTAAGCAATACTTCCGCCCAGAGTTCCTCAATCGTCTTGATGAGATCATTGTCTTCCGTCAACTGACAAAAGACGAAGTCAAGGAAATCTCAGACATTCTTCTTCGAGAAGTCTTTGGTCGCTTAACCGAGCAAGGTATCACTCTCGAAGTCACTGAGCGATTTAAGGACAGACTTGTCGAAGAAGGGTTTAACCCCAGCTATGGGGCTCGCCCGCTTCGCCGAGCAATTATGCGACTGCTTGAAGATTCTCTGGCCGAAGAAATTTTGTCAGGTCGAATCAAAGACGGTGATACTGCGATTGTTGATGTTGATGAAGATGGTAAGGTTCAGGTGATGCGAGGTGATCAGCGAGAGCTATTGCCTCAAGCCGCAGAATCATAATGTGTTGTCAATTCGTTAACTCAGTATTAGGGCATAGCTAACTTGAAGGGTGGAAACTCAATGGTTTCCACCCTTTTATATTGCAAAAATCACTGAAAACTTCCGGCACTGCTCAACTCAAACGCGCCCGTTTATGACCATGATCGGGCGCGCTGTCTTATCTCTTATCTATCCGGTGTATGCGGTCTTAAGCAGGAAATAGGCAGCTCTCTGCTGTTATCTTATTTTTAGAGAATCTCTGAAAAACGTCCCTATGTTCCGACAGACGACGTAGCAGGATCATCACTAGGGGATGCTGATGTATCAGCATCATCGTCCATAGGAGCACTAATTCGATTTAGTTTCGCACCCATGGTCTTAAGCTTTCCAGCAATGTTCTCATATCCCCGATCGAGATGGTGCAGTCCTTGAATAGAAGTCATTCCCTCTGCGGCTAAACCAGCCAACACTAACGCAGCAGATGCGCGCAAGTCTGTTGCCACAACGGGCGCACCTGACAGAAGGGGAACACCCCGTACGATTGCGTTATTCCCTTTGACACGAATGTTTGCCCCCATCCGATTGAGCTCCGCAACGTGCTGGAGTCTGTTCTCAAATACGGTTTCCGTAATGATGCTATTACCCTGGCTGAGCGTTAAAAGCGCCATAAATTGAGCTTGCATATCAGTCGGAAATCCTGGGAACGGAAGAGTTTTGATATCTGTTGCCATTAATCGCTCGGCAGGGAGGATACGCAGTCGATTGGGAGCCTCTACTCTGACCTCTACGCCGATCGCCCGAAGTTTTGACATGACCGCCGTTAAATGGTCTGGAACGACTGGAGAAAGAAGCATCTCAGACCGAGTAATGGCCCCTGCTACCAAAAACGTTCCAGCTTCGATGCGATCCGGAATCACCATATAGTCAGTCGAATGCAAATTAGGAACACCTGAAATAATGATGGTTTTTGTTCCTGCGCCGCGAATCTTTGCCCCCATCGCTCGGCAGAAATTTGCCAAATCCATGACTTCTGGTTCTTGGGCTGAATTTTCGAGGATTGTTTCACCCTCTGCTAAGGTTGCAGCCATCATCAGCGTTTCTGTAGCACCGACACTCGGATAGTCTAAATAGATTCGCGCTCCGCAAAGACGCTTGCGCCCACCCTTGATATAGGCATGAACAGTTCCATGGTCAATTTGAACGTCGGCGCCCATTGCTTGAAGACCTCGGACATGAAGGTCAACAGGTCTGGCTCCAATCGCGCATCCTCCCGGTAATGGAACCCGTGCAACCCCCAATCTGGCGAGTAACGGACCGATGACAAAAAAGCTGGCTCTGAGTTTGCTCACGAGCTCATACGGAGCTTTAGACTGACCAATATGACGGGCATTAATATCTAAAACATCGCCGTGGCGCTGAAGCTTTACCCCCAGGGATGATAGAATCTCCCCCATTCGATTTACGTCGACCAGGGATGGAACGTTGCGAATCCGGCAGTCTTGAGGGCACAGAAGAGTTCCTGCCATAATTGCCAAAGCTGAGTTTTTGGCTCCACTGATTTTGACGTGGCCGTGCAGGCGAGCTCCACCCCAAATTTGAAGCGTAGAATGACCTTCTTCGGGAAGAGAGTAGGAGCTTGATGAATGAAGAGAGGGGTTAATAGGTCTATCCTCCAGAACGAACTAAGTGTTGATTAGGCGATGAGTAAATTTGGTTAGATTTTACCGGAAAGCAGCAACATGTCTAGAATCTTGGCGGACTGTTGCTCATGTAGAATTGCGTATATGATTCTCTAATATCTCCAAATGGGGCACACTCATCGAGTTGACTGACACAGAATACTACGTCATTATGGGAAATTGCAGCATCGAATGACAAGCCTTGCGGAACTGGCGGAATTGGTAGACGCGCTAGATTCAGGTTCTAGTGTCTGCAAAGACTTCCGGGTTCAAGTCCCGGGTTCCGCATCTGGTATAAACCTCGTGAGTGATGACTCCATCATTGATAGTCTTAGCTGAAGTCTGAAGACAAACATTCAGAATAACGCCTCGGGGTTGAATCAATAATTTGAATCAATTTTACTGATTGATCCATGGTTTCTTGTAACAAAAGTTTAATTAAAGCGGGGCAGATTTGTATTTCATCGGGCTGAGCCAGCTCCAAACAAATGGGTCAATTTATCTCTGCCTTCAGACTCGTAAGACTATGAGTTTTAATGGTCAATTAATGAATGATCGATTAATGAATGATCGACGCAATGCCCTAATTCTGTGAATTCAGACATGCTGACTAGTTTGCAGAATCCATTCGTTAAACAATTGCGGAAGCTTCACCGGACGCGCGATCGCCATAGCCAGCAAAATTTCTTAATTGAAGGCACTCATTTATTAGAGGAGGCGGTTGCAGTTCAATGGCAAATTTTGTCAGTTTGCTGCACACCGAAATGGCAAGATGCCCATGCTGATTTGTGGGCACAGATTTCATCTCGGGTGGAACGGGCCGAACTAGTCAGCGAAGACGTTTTGAAGGCAATTGCAACGACGGTGAACCCCGATGGTGTTGTTGCAGTAGCAGCACGGTCGTCTAATCTGACACTTGAGCATCGAATTAGCATAGGCATCGCTGTAGAAACGGTGCAAGATCCTGGAAATTTAGGGACGATCATTCGCACAGCCGCAGCCGCAGCCGTTGATGGATTGTGGATTAGCACAGATAGTGTCGACCCTGATCATCCCAAAGTGTTGCGATCGTCTGCTGGTCAGTGGTTTCGCGTTCCTATGCAGGTTTCAAATGACTTGCGTTCTGATATTCAGTTGTTTAAGGCTGAGGGGGTGCAAATTGTTGCAACATTGCCGGAGGCATCTCAATCGTACTGGGACATTGACTTTCAAAAGCCTTCCTTACTTTTGATGGGAAATGAGGGGGCAGGGCTGTCAGGCGAACTTGCGACCATGGCAGATATTAGGGTTAGAATCCCATCGGCTGCTGGCGTAGAGTCGATTAATGTAGCGATCGCCACAGCCCTGATGCTGTATGAAGTGCTCCGCCAACGCCAATGGTAATAAGCTCACTATTGATACTCCAATATCAATCATCGATGTCAAGGGCCTAACTCTTGAGACTGAATATACCGCTCAATATCAGCAACAGCGTCTTCAAGAGAGTCTACTTTGAAATTGGAGTCGAGGGAGGGAGTTGCTGGATGATCTAAAGCAGCATGATTATTGCCGAGGGGCTGTTCGCTGGATGAATGCCTCTCCTCCGAGGCATCTTTCTGAGAAGCTAATAGTCGTTTTTCAAGCTGATCGAGTGCTTCTATGAATTGTTGCGTGGCAGAATGGCGAAGCTTTTGGTGTTGGTGGTTCATAGTAGACTCCCAAAATGCGAGAATGGGGAGGCAGGATGATTAATGATTGTGAAGTCTGAATTTAACATGCCCAATTCGACCTACGTTGGTGAACGAATCTCTACGAAGGCTTGCTAACGTAGTTTAGAAACAACCTGTTACGTGAGACTTCCGCAATGCATCGACATTACACCATAAATTTTCTCTATAAGTCGATTGAGGGAGTTGTCTAACGGACTCACTCCAGTTGAGAATTGAACAGGGCAATACATACAGGACAAGTGACGTGAGCGAAGGATTTGATTACGATCTGGTTATCATTGGCGCAGGAGTGGGAGGGCATGGTGCGGCTCTCCATGCAGTCAGTTGCGGTCTCAAAACCGCCATTATCGAGTCGGGTGACATGGGTGGAACCTGTGTTAACCGAGGTTGTATTCCATCGAAGGCTCTTCTAGCAGCGTCAGGGCGTGTTCGGGAATTACACAACACTCATCATCTGAAGGCGCTGGGTGTTCAGGTCGAACAGGTGATGTTCGATCGCCAAGCGATCGCAAACCATGCCATCACCCTGGTTGATAAGATTCGAGGCGATTTAACAAATAGTCTGACTCGTCTCAAGGTCGATGTCATCCGGGGATGGGGGAAGCTCGCAGGGTCGCAAAAAGTGGCGATCGCAACTAATGAGGGTGAAACGATCATCACAGCGAAAGACATTATTCTTGCCCCGGGATCGGTGCCTTTCGTCCCCCCTGGTATTGAGCTCGACGGCAAAACCGTGTTTACGAGTGATGACGGGCTCAAATTAGAATGGCTCCCCCAGTGGATTGCCATTATTGGTAGCGGGTATATTGGCTTAGAATTTTCTGACATCTACACAGCCTTGGGCTGTGAAATCACTCTCATCGAAGCTCTCGATCAGCTCATGCCTGGGTTTGATCCAGATATTGCTAAGATTGCGCAACGGTTGCTGATTGCACCGCGAGACATTGAAACTCGTTCTGGGCTGCTAGCTAAGCGCGTCGTCCCAGGTTCGCCCGTTGTCATCGAACTGGCAGATGCTAAAACCAAAGAAATTGTGGAAATTTTAGAGGTAGATGCTTGCCTAGTCGCCACGGGCCGTGTCCCAGTTACAAAGGATATTGGACTCGAATCGGTAGGGGTTGAAACCGATCGACGCGGGTTTATTCCCGTCGATGACCATATGGCCGTTCTCAGTGATGGGCAGCCTCTTCCTCATCTTTGGGCAATTGGTGACGCGACGGGCAAAATGATGTTAGCTCATGCGGCGTCTGCTCAAGGAATCGTTGCTGTTGAGAATATCAGTGGGCGCACTCGCCAGGTTGACTATCGCAGTATTCCAGCCGCAGCATTCACCCATCCTGAAATTAGCTTTGTTGGCATGACCGAACCGGCAGCAAAAGAATTCGCAGCGGCAGAAGGCTTCGAGGTGGCAACCGTCCGCTCATATTTTAAGGGCAATTCGAAGGCGATCGCTGAAGGAGAAACAGATGGATTAGCCAAAATCATTTACCGTAAAGATACGGGTGAGGTGTTGGGTGCCCATATTATCGGGTTGCATGCGTCAGACTTAATTCAGGAAGTTGCAGGTGCGATCGCCCAACGCCGCTCAGTTCATGACCTCGCCTTTGTGGTGCATACGCATCCTACTTTGTCTGAAGTTTTGGACGATGCATATAAGAGAGCATTGACTGTATCCTGAATAGCGCTGTAGATTTCACTATCTTTCCTTAGCTCATGCAAATTCGACGCCGACCTCCAAGTCCTGCTGTCAACGTCAAAAGCCTTCAGTATCAAGTTCGTTTACCCGATGCGGCCCCGCACAACATTCTCGAAGAAATTGTGTGGCACAAGGAATCAGAAGTTGATCAGTGGCGATCGCGAATTTCATTAAAGGAGTTGCAAAAGCAGGTCGCAGACATTGACCCTCCTCGTGATTTCATGGCAGCCTTGAGGCAGGGAAAGACTCAACCATCGCTAATTGCTGAGGTCAAAAAGGCATCTCCCAGTAAAGGCATCATTCGAGAAGACTTTGATCCAGTCGCGATCGCCCAGTCTTATCAAGACTGCGGGGCGTCGTGCGTGTCGGTTTTGACAGACAGCCATTTCTTTCAGGGAAGTTTCGACTATTTGCGCCATATCCGTCAAGCGGTTGACGTGCCGTTGCTCTGCAAAGATTTTTTGATTTACCCGTATCAGATGTATCTAGCACGAGCAAACGGAGCGGATGCAGTGTTGCTCATTGCAGCCATTTTGTCGGATAAAGATTTACGCTATTTCATCAAGATTGCTCAAAGGCTGGGCATTGCAGCATTGATTGAGGTCCACACGTTGGCCGAACTCGACCGCGTATTAGCACTCGATGACGTTCACCTGATTGGCATCAACAATCGCAACCTGCAAAACTTTACCGTCGATCTTCAAACCACGTGTCAACTTTTAAATGCAAGACAGCAGACATTAGAGAAACGGGATATTCTGGTCGTGAGTGAATCGGGGTTGCACACGTCAGATGATTTGAAGCGCGTCTATCAAACGGGAGCCCGGGCAGTCCTCATTGGAGAGTTGCTAATGAGGCAATCTGATCCCGGCCAAGCGATCGCCCGTTTATTCTCCCATTAGCCCAGTCTGATGCTCCACTGATGATTGGGAGTTAGTATTAGATTTGACGGGTGTTCTAATTTTTTATAAGGATTGCTCATACTGCACATGGAGCCGATTCCACTTCCTTCCCATATCCATTACGAGTTACTGTTACAGCTTTTAGAACGTCAAACTATGTTTGCTGTGGGGCAGCGATCTTCACAACAAAACCAAGTTCATCAGTTGATTGTGACTCTTCGCAAAGCCTTAACGTTACAAAAACAATTAGAGGAAAGCTGTGAACGAGCAAATTTGCCCATCGAATATCGTTGGTCTATGCACTCGCCGGAGTCAGAGAATCACTTTACATCCGATTCCCTGAGCCCATAGATTTGCGTCTATACAATGTGCGCAGTCAAGTACAGGAACGGTGGTGTGGGAGACGGGCGCGCCCCATACCAACGCACTTAACTCAAGCGCATACCGCTATAGAGGCTGAACATTTGTAGAATCCCTGTGCCGCAGGGATTCTACAAATCAATTTGAGCGCGTAGGGATAGACTGCCGGTTAAAGCAGATACAACAAGATGAATAAAACAATCCAAACGGCATCTACAAAGTGCCAGTAGAGTTCGGCTGCTTCAACACCGAAATGGTTTTCACTAGAGTAATGCTCTTTAATGCGCGATCGCCACAGCACAGCCAAGATTAGACATAACCCCAGGAATACATGAAGACCGTGAAACCCAGTGAGCACATAAAATGTGCTGGCATACAGGTTGGTCTTTAAGCCAAATTCTAAATTGTTGTACTCAAAGACTTGACCCGCTAGAAAGATTGCGCCCAGTAAAGCAGTTGCTCCGAACCATATACGTAAGCCTTTCGAATCACTGTTCTGCTTGATTGCTTTGTTCCCTTCATGCATAACAAAGCTGCTTGCAATCAGGATCAGCGTATTAACCCCTGGAATGAGCAATTCTCGTTCAGGAGTTCCCTCGGGCGGCCAAACCGGGGCCACCATGCGAAATGTCAAGTACGCCAAAAACAGCCCCGCAAAGATCATGCTCTCCGCACCGAGAAAAATAGCAAGCCCAAACAGACGGTGGTCGGGATGTCCTTCGTGATGAGCCGTACCGGCATGGTGGCTGTTGAGTTCGGCTTTAGCAGAATCAATCGTTGAACTTTGCATGAATTTTTCTAATTTCTAACAATGAACGGCTAGCGACTCAGAAATCTCAAGCATGAGAGATACCCATGCTGAGGAAATGGAATGCCATGCCCTCAGCGAATAAAACTCATCTAGCTATCCTTCAGTCAGCACGGTTTCGGGAGGAGCGGCGTCTTGAGAATAAATAACAAGCCCGTAGTCGTAAGGACCTGAACTAAGAACGGGTAAGGTTTCAAAATTCTCAATCTCAGGAGGGGAGGACGTTTGCCATTCTAGAGTTAACGCCTGCCAAGGATTTCTCTCCGCTTTAACTCCTTTGATCCAACTCCATACCGCATTGACTAAAAACGGAAGGGTTGACACTGCCAAAATATACGATCCGACCGTACACAACATGTTGAGATCAGCAAATTTTGGATCATAAAGCGCAATCCTGCGGTTCATGCCTAAGAGTCCCAACTCGTGCATTGGCATAAACGTAAGATTCATACCGATAAACGTCAGCACAAAATGAATCTGTCCCCAGGTTTCATTCATCATGCGCCCAGTCATCTTAGGGAACCAGTGATAAATTGCGGCGTAAATACCGAATACGCTGCCCCCAAACAGAACGTAGTGGAGGTGAGCGACGATGAAATAGGTATCGTGGACATGAATATCAAACGGCACAGACGCCACCATGACGCCGCTGATCCCGCCGATTACAAAAACAGCAATAAAGCCCATTGCGAACAGCATGGCGCTGTTGAGGCGAAGCTTGCCTCCCCAAATAGTAGCGAGCCAGCCAAATACTTTGATCCCAGTCGGAACAGCGATGATCATGGTGGTGATCATAAAAAACATCCGCAACCAGGCGGGTGTTCCACTCGTGAACATGTGGTGTGCCCACACGATCAACCCCAAGAAGCTGATCGCCAGACTCGAATAGGCGATCGCCCGGTAGCCAAAAATTGGTTTCCGCGCATGAACAGGCAGAATATCTGAAATCGCCCCAAAAAGCGGCAAAACCATGATGTAAACTGCCGGATGCGAGTAAAACCAGAACATGTGCTGATACACAATTGGGTCACCGCCTCCGCTGGGATTAAAAAAGGCGGTTCCGGCTAATAAGTCAAAGGCGAGTAAAATCAAGGCTCCTGCCAACACAGGTGTGCCGATGAGAATCAGCCCTGCAGCTGCTAGCATTGACCAGCAAAACAGAGGCATATCGTTCAGTCCCATACTGGGCACCCGCATCCTCAAAATGGTGACCACAAAGTTTATAGCGCCCAAAATCGATGACGTGCCTAACGTCAATAGGCTAAAAATCCAGATGCCTTCTCCGACCTTGCCAGTAACAAGGCTCAATGGCGGGTAAGAAGTCCAACCAGCCTGAGGAGCTTCTAGGAAAAAGCTGCCGACTAGGGTTAATCCTGCTGGAATAATGAGCCAGAAAGCAAGAGCATTCATTTTCGGAAATGCCATGTCTCGGGCTCCTACCATGAGCGGAATCAAATAATTAGCAAGTCCTGCTCCGGCAGGAATGATCCATAAGAAGATCATGATCGTGCCGTGCATGGTAAGCAGGTTGTTGTAAAACTCTGGGGTTACGAAGTCAGATTCAGGTGTTGCTAACTCCGTTCGCATTGCAGTGGCAAGGGCACCTCCAATGAAATAGAAGATGAAGGATGTCACCAAATACTGAATGCCGATGACCTTATGGTCAGTATTGAAGGTAAAGTAGTGCCACCACTTGCGCTCCTCATGCTGGACATGGTCTTCAATCTGAGAAGGCTGAGTGGGAGATTGCATTTCTGCTTTTGTCATAACTCAAAGCTTAGGAATGGTATGGAAATGCGGCATGATTTCAGGGGGCGGAGTGATGGTTTTCGATCAGGAATAGCCTATCGCTCAACCTAAAGTATCAGCCCATCTTGAACTACAGGCGTATGTCGTCGGTATGCTCCTCAATATTCTGTCACTAGATGCATCTGACTTGACAGGCTAAGAATGCACCGATCAAAATCGGCTATGCAGGCGGTGATACGTATTGAGCAAGGTGTTGAAAATTGTCTGAAACGCTACGGTCTGACGAATGGGCCTCAAGCAAGCTTGCTGCACCATCTTCTAACCCCATCTGGCTAACATAAGGGGCAAGAAACTCATCACTGGTCCGGGGTTCAAGGTTTGAGGCGATCGCGTTTCCATCCTCTTGAGCGGCAACTTGCTCTTGTAACCAGGCATCAAACTCTTCTTGGGGCTGAACATAAAGCTTAGTGACCATCGCGCCGTGATACGCACCACAGAGTTCGGCACAGATCACTGGATATTCGCCAACTAAGCGCGGAGTAAACCGCAGCTCGGCTTCTCGTCCGGGGATCGCATCTTGTTTGAGGCGAAACTCTGGTAACCAAAAAGCATGAAGAACATCTTCAGCAACAATATTGAGCCGAATATCTTTATCGACAGGAAGATGCAAATCGCCAGAGATTACACCACTATCGGGGTAAGTAAATACCCAAGCATATTGCAATCCTTTAACATCAACCATTAAATCCGGACCAGCCGATAACGCGTCTGGAGAGGCACCCACACCAAGTGCCAAACGACGAGGTCGCGAGTCTGCCTCGTCAGGCGCATTAATGAATGGCCCTACAGCATTTTGCCCAGGCATCATCGCCACTTGAGCAACCCCCGGATCGTTAGAGGCATCAGGATCAAAGCCTCCCATTCGATTGTAGACTTCGAAGCTATACACCCCAATCACCAGGACAATTACCGCCGGAATCGCAGTCCAAACAATTTCTAGAGGAATATTGCCGTCAATGTGAGGTCCATCAGTGTTGTCACCTGGCTTGCGTCGAAACTTAACAATCGAGATCACCAATATGCCTTCAACCAACAAAAACAATCCAACTGAGACGGTCATCATGGTATTGAAGAGCCCATCGACGAGCGTTGCCTCATCCGATGCCGCAATAGGGAGCAGGCCGTTATTTTGTCCGTACCATAGGCTCACTAATGTCAGGCTAATACCAGCGAGCATTGCAAGAATATTGCTTGGAATTTTCACAGTGAGTCGAGATTTATTCTTTGATTAACAGGTTTGTCACACCTACTACGTTAAGGCAGTGTTTTCGATTTAGCAGGGGGTACACGCTAGACTCACCATTTTTTAGCATTTTCTTCAACTTTCGATCCTGCAACTTAGCTCACGAATGAACTAGGTCTCAATATAGCAATATCTATAGCAATCTCTAGACGGGTTATGAGCAGTGGATTGGACGCAGCCTGCCCCACTGCTCAAACACGGCTCACACACAAGTCAAAAGCGATTTAGGTGAAAAGCAATTTAGGATCGCTATAGTTCGTTAATGTTTAGTTTCATAACAGATTTGCTTGGGGCGATGCGAATCCAAATTGATTTTGTCTTAATATTTCGTCTTAAATAAATATCGCCTGAATGCCTAATCCAAACCCCCATCAGGGGTTTTCGGATAGGTTCTTAAGGAGAATCTGGATAGCAATCCAAAGAAAATGCTAAAGCTTAACATTCATCCGATGTAGAGTCATTAGAGTGGTAGATGTGATGCAATGGAAATTTAGAGATGACAATGTGATCACGTTAATCACGTTTTGATCACATTAAATTGATCACGTTAAATTGTGAATTCTTACAGCTAATTGAAGTGATGAGCGACTACTCAGGATTTTGTTAACATTTTCATTGAGCATGTGGTGTAGCTTAT
This sequence comes from Elainellaceae cyanobacterium, assembly GCA_051117335.1. Classification (GTDB taxonomy): domain Bacteria; phylum Cyanobacteriota; class Cyanobacteriia; order CAZCXK01; family CAZCXK01; genus DBGGTD01. Next base: position 26,030 of record JBNPEB010000007.1, on the reverse strand, counting down.
CCGTGATTCGATCAATGACTTGATCCATCCATATTTACGCCAGCGAGTTGTATCAAAGTAAGCAGATTTTGGTTAGCTTAAAAGTTGTTTGAAATCTTTGGTTGTGTTGTTGATCTAAACGCCATGCCCTCTTCAGAGTTTTTCTCGCATTTTGTACCTGCGTTTATTGCAGATTTTTTCGAATTTAAGCGTTGTAACACACGGATTGATGCGTTTGTTTTGTATTGGCGAAATTCTTGAGATTGGGTATCGACAATAAAGATTTTCTTAAGAGATTTGTCTAAGGAGGTTTACGGCGGTGGCTGATTCTGCTCTACATTCTGATTCAATGACTGCTATTTCAGACTCCCAATCGTTTTCTAGTTTTCAGGTTGAATCAAAAGCACAGCAGCTGATTCGTGGGCTTGTTTGGAAAATGGCGATCGCCACATTTATTTTGATGGCGATTGGTAGTGCAACGCGAGTCATGAATGCTGGTTTGGCATGTCCGGATTGGCCTCTGTGCTACGGCACTCTGATTCCGACGCAGCAGATGAATTTGCAAGTTTTTCTAGAATGGTTCCATCGGCTCGATGCTGCTCTGATTGGTGTTATGGCGATCGCTCTTGCTAGCCTTAGCTGGTGGCATCGTCACGAGGTGCCACACTGGCTTCCCTGGGTTTCTACACTAGCTTTGGGGCTCGTTTGTTTTCAAGGGTTGCTGGGCGGGCTGACGGTTACTGAACTGCTTCGATTTGACATCGTGACGGCTCACCTCGGTACGGCTCTGTTATTTTTCGCCACATTGCTCATTGCAGGGACACTGCTGTTGCCTCAACACCGTGCTGGCGATCATAAAACTAATGCGAATACGGCGCTCCCGTGGATTAGCTTGGTGGCCGCCATACTGATTTATTTGCAGAGTCTTTCAGGTGGGTTGGTTGGATCACGCTGGGCGCTGCACCAATGTTTGAGTCTATCTAGCCTGTGTACCGTGATGAATAGCCATCTGATTGGAGTGGTTCCGGCTAGCGTGTCAGTCTTGGTTGTGGGAGTTTGGGCATGGCGAACCCCTGACTTGGCGCGATCCGTGCGTCGCTTAGCAAATTTAGCAGGGCTGTTTCTGGTGATACAGATTCTCTTGGGTGTTTTAACATTCCGCTTACACCTCCAGGTTGAGGTGCTGACAGTTTCTCATCAGGCAGTCGGGGCTGCTCTGTTTGGCACGCTTATTTGCCTTACGGTGATATCTCTGCGCGATCGCTCGACATCGAGACTTCAGAGTTCCTAATCTCGCATGGTTGTCAGTACCCATTTAGCCAAGCTTAATTCAACGTCGAATCCACAGCCAGCTAGGCCAACCAGGATTTTCGCTCGACATCATTCGCTTGACATCAACTCTCTATAAGCTTCCAGTCTTCGCCCGATCTCCGCAATCTCTCTACACCCCATTTGATAGCTCTTTTTCTCGAAGAATACCCGTTAGGATATTGGTCTAATGCACGAAACACTTCTGACGACTCCCCCTCGTCATCATCACAATCCTCTACAAGTCATTCATAGCTACTGGCAGCTAACAAAACCCAAAATTATTTTGCTGCTGTTGATCACTACAGCAGGCAGTATGTGGATTGCTTCAGACGGTCAAGTTGATCCAGCGTTGCTATTTGTGACGCTGCTGGGCGGCACCTTTGCAGCAAGCTCTGCTAATACAATTAATTGCCTCTATGACCGAGATATCGACTACGAAATGGAGCGTACTCGCCATCGCCCTATTCCCTCTGGGCGAATTCAGCCTCGCGATGCTCTCATTTTTGCAATCACATTAGCAACTCTTTCATTTTGCCTGCTCACCACATTTGCGAATCTACTGAGTGCCCTACTGGCAATGTCGGGTATCGTCACCTATGTGCTGGTCTACACCCATTGGTTAAAACGCCACAGCACTCAGAATATTGTGATTGGGGGTTCTGCCGGAGCAATTCCCCCACTGGTCGGATGGGCAGCAGTTACCGGAGATCTGAGCTGGACTGCCTGGGTGATTTTCGCCATTATTTTCTTCTGGACGCCTCCTCACTTTTGGGCTCTAGCGATGATGATTCGCCAAGACTATGCCAAGGTGGGAGTGCCCATGCTTCCCGTTGTGAAGGGGGAAGTTTCCACGACGAAGCAGATTTGGGTTTACACATTACTCCTCATCCCGATTACGCTGCTATTGGTGTATCCATTGGGCGAAATGGGAGCTGTCTATACGGGGGTTGCGCTGGTTTTGGGCATCACGTTTGCAATGAAAGCATGGTCGTTGATGAAGACCCCGACCGATCAGAACATGGCGCGATCGCTCTTTAAATACTCCATCTTATACATGATGCTTCTCTGTACAGGCATGGCAGTTGACAGCCTTCCCATAACGCACGCCGCCACTGCTGCTGTTGCCGATAATCTCAACGCATTATTCAGCGTAGTCTTCTCATCGAGAGGATGACTAGAATTAAAATTGAGATTGAGATTCGTAATTAGTCGCCCGGAAGGAAGTGTTAGAGATGACTCCTGCTGTTCTCATCGAAAAGCTTCAAAAGCACTACGGACTGGTTGAAGCGGTCAAGGATGTATCAGTCCGGATAGAGCCAGGGGAAATTTTTGGGCTGTTGGGGCCTAATGGGGCAGGCAAGACGACAACGCTTCGCTGTCTTTGCACCTTGGCTGAGCCTGATTCAGGCCGGTTAGAGGTATCAGGTGTTTCTGTAGTCGAGCATCCCAAGTTAGCCCGTCAGAGGTTGGGATATGTTGCACAAGAAGTTGCTCTCGATAAGGTCTTGACGGGGCGAGAACTGCTGCAACTGCAGGCTGCGCTTTATCACATTCCGTCTAAGCAAGCAGGCGATCGCATCAAGCAAATGATTGACTTGCTTGGCTTAGAAGATTGGTCAGACAAACGCAGCGGCACCTACTCTGGGGGTATTCGGAAGCGCTTAGATTTAGCTGCTGGCTTACTTCATCAGCCTGATGTGTTGGTCTTGGACGAGCCAACAGTCGGGCTTGATATTGAAAGTCGCGTTGCAGTGTGGGATTTTTTGAGGAAGCTGAGGGCAGATGGCACGACGATTTTGATTACGAGCCATTACTTAGAAGAAGTGGATGCGCTTGCTGATCGAGTTGCCATTATTGATCAGGGAGTTGTAATCGCATCGGGTAAGCCGTCGGAGTTGAAAGATCAAATCGGGGGCGATCGCATCACGCTCCGTCTTCGAGAATTTACGCCTCCCGATGAAGCGGCTCATGCTAAGACGATGCTCGCCGATCTGCCGTTTGTGCAAGAGATTATTATCAACGAAGCTCAAGGAAACTCTCTAAATCTGGTGGTTGATCCCCAAAGCGAAGCGCTTATGACGGTTCAGCAGGCGCTCAAAGAGGCGGGACTGCCGACGTTTGGGATCTCTCAAGCTCGGCCAAGCCTGGATGATGTGTATTTAGCGGCCACCGGAAAAACGCTGATGGATGCAGAACTGGCGGCGGCGGGCGATCGCGATCCAACGCAAGAGCGTAAGCAAAATATGCGATAGCTCCCGCTGACGGTAAACCTTAGCCGGTTTTTTCAAGGTCTAAATTGCTCCAAAAACTGCTCCAAGGTGACCGGCGTTTTAGTAATCGTCAGCCCTGTCTTTAGACCCGACTTGCGCTAGTCTAAAGACATGCTTAGATTGACTAAATGTAGTCTAAATTAAGCTGCAACCTCAGAGGAACCGTTCAATGAGCCAGACTATTACCCCCCCTCAAAAGAACGACGAAAACTCCAACATCCAAAACTCTGGAAATCAAGGGGCGATCGCGCTTCAATCTCCAGGGCTTTTCTCGGGTGAATTCATCCAAGAAACAAGCGCATTGACGCGCAGGTTATTCATCCAGCTTCAGCGCAGACCAAGCACCTTGGTTGCAGGCATCATTCAGCCATTAATGTGGCTAGTTTTATTTGGTGCACTGTTTCAGAATGTTCCTGAAGGATTATTCGGTGAGAGCCAAAACTACGGTCAGTTTTTGGGAGCCGGCATTATTGTCTTTACAGCCTTTGGGGGTGCGCTTAATGCTGGTTTACCCGTCATGTTCGATCGCGAGTTTGGCTTTCTCAATCGACTGCTTGTGGCTCCGTTAGCGTCACGGCTCTCGATCGTGCTAGCCTCATCAATTTTTATTGCGACGTTAAGCATGATCCAAACTGCTGTCATCGTTACAGCATGTGCTTTTCTAGGCGCAGGGATTCCAAATTTGCCGGGTTTAGTCCTGGTTGCTGGCATCGTTTTGTTATTGGTCTTTGGCGTGACTGCTCTGAGCTTAGGACTCGCGTTTACCTTGCCTGGGCACGTTGAGCTGATTGCAGTCATTTTTGTAACGAATTTGCCATTGCTGTTTGCCAGCACAGCGCTTGCACCGCTGTCGTTTATGCCAGTTTGGCTGCGATGGGTGGCAGCGCTAAACCCGTTGACCTATGCCATTGAGCCAATTCGCTATGTCTATACTCACGCTAGCTGGTCGCTGTCGAGTGCTGTAATGACTGCTCCCTTTGGGGCGATTACTATGGGTGGTTCATTGCTAATCCTGGCCGGATTTTCAGGCATTGCGTTGTTAATCATTCGGCCTCTACTACGCCGTGCGTTTGCCTAATGGGCTTTTCATGAGCTTTGATGCCACATCAATATCAAATTTCGATACGGGAGCAACAGAATAGTTACTTCCGTCTACACTAACTGTAATGATGTTCATGAGTGCGAATTAATCGGTTAGGAGAGTTTATGAATTTAGCATCGATCTCCGCTGCATCTGTTGCTCTAGCAGGTGTTTTTGCTGGCGCAACTGCATTGGCCTTACTGGGACCCCTCCCAGTTTCGGCGCAACAGGCTGAGTCGGCTGATCCGCTTGAGGGCTTCCAGACCCAAGATGGCAGTCGCGATCCCTTTTCTGGAGAGGGCGCCTCTCAGGGCGACGTATTTAATTTGATTCATCGCGCCATCTTAAGTAACGGGGTCAGCATGGACGAATATAGCCGCCAGCAACGCGAGAATCTGGGATCAGCCGCCGAAGATTTTAGAAGTCGCCAACGCCAATTGTTGAATCAATCGGCTCCTCAACCTGACGCTGACGTGGTGGCTGATCCGTCTGAAGAGAGCAATTAATTGCCTCTACGATTGATTGCAGATACTCCCGTATGGCTCAGGTAACTGACGTTCTAGAGTTTTGGTTTGGCGATCCGTCTTCTAAAGATGCGGAATACGAGCAGCGCCGTAAACTCTGGTTTCGAAAGCAAGAAACAGTTGACCAAGAGATTCGGGAACGGTTTGAGTCAACCTATGAGAGGGCGGCTTCAGGCCAGCTTGATAGTTGGCATAACTCGCCCGAGGGTTGTTTGGCGCTCGTGATTGTGCTGGATCAGTTTCCTCGCAATATGTTTCGAAATGATCCGAATGCGTTTGCAACGGATGCGAAAGCGCTGGCTGTTTCTCAATGGGCGATCGCCCAACGTTTTGATCAAGCCTTAGACCCTATCCAACGGTTATTTCTCTACCTGCCGTTTGAGCATAGCGAGCAGCTCACTCACCAAAACCAATCAGTGGAGCATTTTGCCCGACTCGTAAACGATGCTCCGGAGCTTTCTGACACATACTCGTATGCGATTCGCCATCGACAGGTTATTGAGAGATTTGGCCGATTTCCCCATCGCAATTCAATCCTAGGACGCAACAGCACTCCAGAGGAACGTGAGTTTTTGAAACAGCCAGGGTCGTCGTTTTAGAGGCAAGTCGGGCGATCTTACCAGAACCCAGACCATTCAAAGGAATCCCTAAGCAATCTCTGAATGACTCATTCAGGATGCTCCCGTTGCCTAGTGTTTCAATCGCCAATAAGAGAGCTTTCTTCGGTGAGTTCCACAAATGGCTCATCAGTATAATCTCCTAACCCCACTGAGTTTAAGAGAGTTTCCCATCCATCCATTGCACCGGGCATGTCGGGCTGTGAACGACGAAGCTGAGCTAACGTATCCAACGCCTCGTGCCAAATCCCGGCCTCAGCATATCGGGTTGCGCGATCGCGCTCAGGTAGTCCTGAAACCTCTTGAACCAAAGCTGGATCTTCAATCCGACGAACCCATCCTTCGGTAAATAAATCGCCCGATCGATCGAGGCGATCGCAAATCAGAGAGAAATACCAGTGATAGTTTTCACCGAGTTCTAAGGGCGGCAACCCCGCCATCTCAGGTAAGCTGATGCTGATGATGCCAGAGCGATTGGCAAGCTGAAACTCTGCTATGTAAATTTCGTTATCTTGCTGATCAAGCAGCACGAATTCTGCTGCCTCAGCCGATATATCTGGCACATACCAGTAGAAGGTTGGATAACTCTCTAGGGTTTGCCCAAAGTTGCTTTCCGGCATTAGCGCCACCAATGGGGCGTCGCCCCGGAGACAATCACCACGCGTTCCTCCTCCCTGACGCCGACCGGGTAATCCCTCAACAGGAGGCACGTATTCTTGGGCAAAAACAGCCGTCGGCAATCCGCCAATCACGAGCGTGACCGACACCGCGATGGAGGCAACACGAGGAATAACGCGAAATAGTGAATAGGCTTGAGGTTGATTTAGCATAGGAAAAGAATACTCTAGTACTTCTCTATATAGCGGTATGCGCTTGAGTTAAGTACGGTTGTGTGGGGCGCGGCGCGGCCCCACACAACCGTTTCTATACTTGACGCGCACATTGCTATACACACTCAATGGGAGAGGAGGCATTCGTCATGACGATACAGCACTTGCGCCCCCGCAGGCATCTTACCGGGTTATCAATCGATTTCGACGGCTAAACAAACGCTGGATTTGTTGTCTTACCCTACTTAGATTCACCGCACAACCACCCGGTTCCAAACTAATGCTGACTTCTGTAAATATCGATACGGATTAAGAGGTCATATCAGAGCTGAGCTGTTGAGCCGATCGGTATCCTGTGATTTGATAAACCTAAATTGTTTGCTCCCTACCCTTGAGGGTCATGGGTCCCTACTTGATTGAGCTGCTTGAGGCGATCGCCCATTTCAAGGGCGCAATCAACTGCCCGTTGTGCATCCTGAGTAATATCTGCTGTATCTAAGCGGGGAACAGGCACCCCAAACACCGCTAACAATCCATCGCCCGTAAATTTGTTAATAACTCCTTGATGGGTGTTGACGACTTGAGTCATCGCCTCAAGATAATCATTCAGCCAGTTCAACACCTCCTCCGGAGGTAACCGTTCAGCAAGCGAACTAAATGAATATTAGATCAGGCTAAGGAGTTGGCGATCGCCCCCCGCATTAGAATCACAGTACAATCGCTGCGACGAGCGATCGCCTCAGGAATATTGCCCTTGATCACATGCTGCAACAGACCTTCTCGGCTTGCTCCAAGGACAATGGCATCTATATTTTCCCCGTCAACTAAGCTAAGGATTTCATCGACAACGAGCGTTCCCCAAATTGGGCGAGCCATCACAGGTGCTGAAATTCGCCGACTCAGCCACTTGACCGAACGTTGAAGCGGGGTTTTAACTGACGCGGATTCACCGGGTTCAAAGATCTGACAGATTTTCACATCAGGCATATCACCGAGTTTGACTAAGGCAGGCAATAGTTTTAACCCTTCTTGGGCATTCGGTCCGCCTGCAACCGGAACTAGCCAATGCTCGAAGGCAGCATTCCGTGACAATTTGACGAGAATCACCTCGCATGACGCTTGACGAATAATGGTATCGACAACATCGCCAAAGACTCGTCCTGGCGTTGTATTTCGCCCCTTCCAACCCATAAGTACAATGTCAATATGGCGCATCTTGATCGTTTCTAGAATCGCATGAGCCGTGTCATGAGCCACACGAATCTGAGTATGGACGGGAATGTGCCACTCTCGCCCCAATTGCTCAGCCTGTCGCAGGAGCCGACGACTGTTGGTAATTCTCACAGGGGTTTCAGCTGGGGAGTTGATTCGAGGAACGATAACGACATGCATGCATTCCAACTCGTAGTGGCGCCCACGGGCGATCGCGGCTGCCAGCTTCAATAACGCCGATGCGGTTCGCGGGTTGCGAATGAGGACTAACAGGCGCCCTTTCCCCACGCTGGGCGATCGCGTCTGATAGACCAAGTAAGACGGTTCAGGTTGAGGCCCGAAGGTTCGCGTTTCGCCACTAAGCTGGTCAGATTCGGCGCGGATGATGTCCGCTCGGGTAATAATGCCGACGAGTCGCTGTCCATCGGTTACCGGAAGACGGCTGATCTTAAAGCGATTTAGCAAATACAAAACATGACTCAGCCGATCAAACGGATGCACCGTTACCGGACGGGGAGTCATGATGTCACTTAGACAGGCCCAATCATGGTCGGTTGATTGAGAGGGCGATCGCGCCAGATCAGACTGAGTAACAATTCCGACTAATTTGCCATCATCCACGACTGGAAATCCGCGATGATGCGATCGGGAAAACGCTTGCATTGCCTCGCTCAGCGTCATAGAACTTGATAGAGTCTCTACCCGTTGCTGCATAAGCGTTTCAGCCGTTAGCTCGGTAAGATGTCCTCCCTTTGCCATGTTTTCGGCTTCAATATCAATGCCATTCCACGACAACAGCCGACGATAGAGAGAGCCTCCACCCAGGCGATCGCCGATCAGACATGCCACCACAGAACTGATCATCAGTGGCAAGACGAGGTTAAAGTCAGTCGTCATTTCAAATACGATGACGATAGACGTAATCGGCGTGCCGGTAACCGCGCTAAAAAAAGCCCCCATACCTCCCAAGGCATACGTGGTTGTTGATCCAATTCCTGGCGGAATCCCAAGCGACGCACCAAACAAGGATTCGAGCCCTAGAGCAGACGTGCCCACTAGATAGCCTAATGCTGAGCCCAAAATTAGAGCAGGCGCAAAAATTCCGCCGGGGGCTCCTGAACCATACGCAATCAGCGTTAGAACAAACTTTACGACAAATGCAAGCAGGGCGATGCGCCATCCCACATCGCTAATGCTCAAAAATTCTGGCAGTCCGGTATTGTCACGAAACGCGACCGGCAGCAAAATCGCAACCGCTCCAGACAGTAATCCGGCAAGTCCCACTTTCCACGGCAAGCTCAACCGCAACACTCGGCGATTGAACGCCAAGCTAAGAAAAATTCCTCGCGTGAAGACCGCCCCTAAAATTCCTGCTGCTAGCCCCAGAATTAGAAAAAATGGCACGTCTTGCAGAGAAAAATTTACCTGAGATTCCATAACAGTAGGGTTTAGGCTCAAGCCTTCATCCCCTAAGAGCCTCGCAACCACCGCACCAATAAACGACGCGAGAATTGCGGTGCCTAGAGTCAAATCAGAAAAATCTTGCAAAAATTCTTCGACAACGAATAATACGCCTGCAATTGGGGCATTAAACCCAGCCGCCAATCCGGCAGCGGCTCCAGCTGCCAGCAATTGACGACGATATTGAGGTGATGTTGGAATCCATCGGTTGAGCTGTGCCGCTAACGCAGCCCCCACATGCACCGTCGGCCCCTGACGCCCCAAGTTCAGTCCAGCTCCCATTACCAGAATGACTCCTGCCAACTTAACGAGTGCGACTCTCAAATTGAGAGGGATCGGAACACTGGCTAGAGCAGCTTTGACTTGAGGAATCCCGCTACCTGCCGCTTCAGGAGCCAAGCGCTCGACCAATAAGCCAGCCAGAAAACCTCCCACCAGACCAATGCAAGGAAGCACCCACCAAGCCCCAAAGTCATATGACATTTGGATGCGCCATGCCCCCAGCCGACCGACGCCCTGTTTGAGCAAAACAGCAGCTAGACCAGACACTAGACCAATAATGCACGCCTCAAAGATGGCAAGCCGCTTTGGTCTCAATAGGAAATATCGAATCTGAGTAGAGAAAAAAGAAAATTCCATGCCAGCGGTTCGATGCCTCAAACCGGCAAACGCTGACTCTATTGTCTACTATGACTGACGGGCAACACAGTATCTAAGTGAGGAAATTCATTGGGTTTTTCTTTTACCAGGGATTGCCAACAATGGTGAATGCAGACCAGTAATAGGGATGGGACAGTTCGCGATCGCCCACCTGTAGACTTGCAGACGGCAATACAACTCCTTGAAGCGCACCCGGACCGTAGAGTCGGCCGTCTTCGATATACACATCTCCCTGCGCCATTGCGAGTTGAGCTGCTCGCATTGCCTCTGCTTTGATGGGAGCCGTGCTGAGTGATTCATAAAACTGGGTCATGAGGGCCGCCGTGGCTGCGTCGCTGACATACCATAAGCTCGCAACGGCGGTTTTGACCCCTGCCTGAACTGCTAATCCAGCGAAGCCTAGCTCTGCACGCTCGTCTCCGAGCGCCGTTCGGCATGCACTGAGCACCAACATTTCAACCGGCGGATCATTCAGCCCGAGCTGACGCACCTGATCAAGCTGCAAACGATCGTTCCAAAGCTGAATATAAGAGTCACTCACAGGACCCGCGTTGAAATCGGCATGGGTTGCCATGTGAACGATGCCAAATGGCTGTTCTCGACGGATTTCCTGTAAATTTTCGAGGGTTGCGCGTTCATTGAGAATGATGCGTCCACGCCAGAGATCGAGCGCTAGGGTTGAGACTTCAATCGGCACGGCAGGCAGAGGTTCTTGCCCCTGCGTGCTTTCAGAAATGCCCATTGCTAGCATTTCGGTGTCTTTGATATCCACATACTGAGTATCTGTGAGACTTAGACTGGGCATGAGCCCAACGCTGTAATCCTCGATTAAGAACCCGTTGCCGTCATGAAGTGCCGCAAAGGGAAGCGATCGCAACCCCACGTCTGCTAAGAAGGTGAGATTGTTAATTTCTCGCGCTTCTAAATCAGCTTGAAGCGGCGCTATCATCCACTGATGGAGCTGTTGAGCATAATCAAGATATCGAGTTGACCGAGTGCGGCGAGGGTTCGTAACATCTCCTCGAAATCGTTGAGCTAGCTCGATCACTTGCCCCCGAGTCGCCTCAGGCACCCGACGACGAACCATATCCCCCGCTGCCGTCACCATAATCAGTTCAAGCTGATCGCTGTCGTCAGGTTCCCAGGTTTCAGACAACAGCGTAATCGATTCGGGGACAAAGCTAATGTAAATCAAGGCAGGCTTAACACCTGTTGAGTCTTCTATCTGCTGCAAAATACTGCGGGCATCATCCAAGGTGGCGATCGGCCTATTCTCGATCCCCAAATACGCGATGAAATCTTGAGTCAAGTTTTGTTCAATATTTGAAACCACCGTATCAATGACCACCGCAGTAGACCCAGCAGGAATTAGATTCGTACCCGGATCATCAATGTCAGGGCGATCGGAGGGCAGCAAATCGCTTGCCAAATCAATAATGGTGTTCGGATCGAGATCCTCATTGTTACCGTTTTCAGTAGGAGTGGGGGTTGGAGTCGGGGTTGGGGTGGGAGTGGGAGTCGGGGCAGGAGTCGGAGTGGGTTCTACCTGAACTTGAATTTGAACCAGATTCGATTCAGAGACGCGATCGTTTGCCCGCAGCGTGAACGCAGTAAACAGCCCTGTGTCATCTACAGGAGGTGTGTAGACGAGCGTATCAGTTGTTAAGACGATGGTTCCAGGCGATATTGGAACGCCTTCACGGGTTAAGGTGGCTCCCGGTGGAATCGATTCGATTACCAGTTCAGTAACGTCATCGTTGATATCGACTGGAACGAATTCGGCTAAAGAGATAATCGTGGGCTGATTTTCGTCACTCACAATGGGAGGCGGGCTGGCAGGTAAGACCGGGGGGGCATTAATCGAGGCGATCGCAATATTCGCTGGGGTGCCCGCAGCAACTCCCCCTGTGGCAAGCACCGGAAACGTGGGAGAATCAGCCAGCGACGCCCCTGGTTCAAGCGAATTTCCACCTACCACAAGCGCTCCCACGCTTCCATTTTCCGTCGCGTCGCCGATGATAAAGGGGATATTCTCAGGTCCTCCGGCATGGGTAATGCTGATAGTACCATCAGTGTCTCCACCACTAGCATCAATGCTAGCCGGATTTTCAACGTTAATAGTCTCTCCAATTTGCACGCGATCGCCCTGGAGGATCACATTGCCACCCGTTCCCACTAGCTCCTCCGTTTCAAATGAGACGCCAATGCTAGTGGCATCAATAGAGTCGACCGTGACCGTGCCGCGATCGCTAATTAATGTTACATCGCCAGCTTCTAAGCCTCCGCCCATGTTAAACGACGTCCCAAATGCAGACGTGTTGATTGCGCCAGTCGTAAGGTCGTTTTGGGCATTGATTTGAACGCTGCCGCTATCGCCAGAGAATTCTGAAAACAAAAATCCTGTCAAGATATCGCCGGTGGTTACGCGTGCTCCCGAGATCAGCAAATCCCGTCCGTTTGTGACGATCGTGTCGTTGGTATCTTGCATGACAAACGCCCCGATACCATCGCCATCGGCATCTGCCGTGAACGTAATCGAGTTGCTGACATCAGACGGAAAAAACTCTAGAGAATTATCATCTAGATCTTCAATCGTAATGTCGTTAGTTGCTTGGAGGATGATATTGCCGCTGATGCCTTCTAGCTCTGATTCAAACAAGATCGTTGGGGCGACGTCGTCTGCAAACACCTGGCCATTGGTGCCGGATGGAACCCCCGCAAAATCAAACGTATTCCCGTTGCCATCACCATCCCCCGTTCCGCTTTGAATGAGGATATTGATGGGGTCGAGAAGTAAGGTGCCGACCTGTCCGTAGGGAGCAGATAGATCAACGCCACCTCGAAAGACGAGTGTTTCTTTGCCAGATACTTCGACGAAGCCACCATTGCCACTCTCAGATCCTCCTCGGCTGCTGATATTGCCATAAAATGCCGTTGCATTGTCTGACCACACGATCACTTGTCCGCCATCTCCGTGACTAAGGGCATCAGCGTTGATCGATGAAGTGTCGCTGATAAAGATTTGACGGGCGTTCGGGAGAGTTCCCTGTCCTTGATAGTCTCCCCCGATGCGAACCGTGCCGCCTCCCTGAGGGCCAGACACATTGATATTGGCTTCCAGCAAGCCGATCTGTCCACCCGCGATCGCCACAGTTCCGCCCGTCTGCTCAGATGCTATTGATGATGCGTCGATTTCTCCAGAGATCGCCACGGATCCAGGTTGAGTTGGAAGCTGTTGCCCGGTTCTCACCAAGCGCACATCTCCGCTGTCGCTTATGTATAGGTCGTTTGCTCCCGTGGCTGTTCCTCCAGTTAGCAGTTCAGGTAGGGAGGCAACCGGCATTGTCCATCGATCGAGAAGGGAGGGATCGGCGATCGTTTCAATCTCTAGACTCAGCAAATGCCCGTCCTGACTAATACGGACTAGATTTTCTCCCTCTACGGCTGCGATCGTGATGTCTCCGCCAGGTGCCGAAAGCTGCCCAGTGCTAACGACGGTGCCACCTGTGAGGGTGAGCTGATGACCTGATTCCACTGATAAATCGCCAGCATTCAGAATCGAGCCGGGTTGCTCGACCCCAAATGCAAACGTGCTGGGCGTTCCAACCAGATTGGCATAGTCATTCTCACCCAATGCATGAAACCAGCCATCCTCAAATCCAATGCCCGTCGCTGTCGTAGCGGTAAATGAGCCCGGAATATCTAAACGAGCATTGGGACCAAAAATCACTCCCGACGGATTCATCAGCAGCAGGTTGGCATTGCTCCCCGTGACTCGCAACAATCCGTCAATCATGGACGGATCGCCTCCAACGACTCGTGACAAAATATTGCGGATTTCTGGGTCAGACAAAAAATTCGCAATCTGATCGGCGTCTAAATTGAACTGTTCAAAACTATGAAATAGATTCTCGCCATCCCTTGAGCGCTGTCCTCCTTCAATATCAAAGCGGTTGCCAGACTGCTGCACAGTGGTTCCAGTGCGATCGCCTGCGGGCAAGGGGTCTGCCAGAGCATTAGGGGCGATCGCTATGCTCAGAACTCCCAGAATAGGTAACGTAGCTAGTCCTATCGCTTGGGAAAGGGGCAATACCCAAGATTCACACTCTGCATCTTCGCACTCTATATCGATGAATGCAGGCAGGCCATAACATTCGTCAACCCAAAATTCCTGCTGATTAGACTTAAGTCTGACAAATATTGGAGCAGTCATAGGATGTCCAGTGAAAGGGGAAAACTCAGCACGTCAACAAGACGAGATATGACCAACATATCGGCATAATTCAAACCATCGGTCATTCCAGATTACGCCAGTCCCTAGGCAAATCAGAATAGTAAATTGCAAAAGTTGTAGCAATTCGCAGAATTGTTGCTATGTGTCGAGAATCTTTAGGGGCGCAGCACGATGCGCCCAGTGCAACATTTGTAATGTGGTTAAGAGTTGGTCTTATCGAAAAAGAAAAGCGCTGCACAGTGCACAGCGCTTTATAAATATGTGACCTATGTGTGACCTAACGAGAGAATTGATTAATCTGCACAGCGAGCATCTGGATCGTCGGCGATCGCCCGACAGAGATTAATGATGTACTGATCATCAGCAGGCGGTTCGCTGTAAAACTCGCTCCGAATCGCCTCAGCCGTGACAAATCGTTGTGCGATCGGCCCTGCAGGCGCATATTGTAACCCGACATCGTAACCCCAGCGACGGTTGGGCGGAGTGTAGTACTTGATCTGCTCTCCACCTGCTGGCATCGGGTTACTCACAGCAGACTCCCAAGCATTTTGGCTAAAAGGACCCGTCGCATAATTGCTAAAGTTAAGCTGCAAAAACGATCCAGAGATAATCAAGGTATCCCAATTTTCGATAAACCGGGGGAAGTTGTGCAACCCGCCATACGCCTGGTTGGGACGAGACGGCACCAGTCCGCTAATGATGATGGCATTAACTCGATTGGTGTCTGTCCCGATCAGGGGCTTATTGCCATCGCTAAACTCACGATATCTGTCATTAGACGAGGCATATTCTGTCCCGTCCGCTTTGAGTGGGTTTCCATTCCGGGTGACCGCAATAGGAGAACCCTCATCGTAAGGATTTTCATGATGCCACCGATCTTTATCCGCGTTGCCACTGCCGCGTACCGTCGAGATCAGTGGTAGGGTGCTGTTGGCGTTATTAGGATTCGGTCTATTTTGGTTGAGGAACGAGGTACGTCTGTCGCTACTGCTTCCACAGCCATAACGAGCCATCAATGCAGTATCCAGCGTGGCACTATTACCCTGGTTAAAGGTTTCAAAGCCGTCTGCAATGCTGCCATCGCAGAAATCACTTGAGAGAATTGTGACTGCATCTGCCAAGATTTCAGAGGGTCGCCAGCGGTCAGTTGCAGGACGAGCAAATCGTTCGTCCAGGTTGTTGCGGCTGTAGAAATTACTGAAGTTATCAATATTCAACAGCGTTCGAAATTCCTCTAGGCGACAGTTGGGATTGTCGTTGCACGCATAGGTTTGGTGGAGATTAAAGTCGCCCATGATATAGACTGGATTGTCTGATATGAACGATAGCCCACGTCCTTCATCGCCTGCGCGATCAAGTCGCTTACCGTTGCGAAGCCGGAATCCATAGGGGCGGCGATCTGGATCAGCATAATAGTCAACAGGTTTGGGGCTGATCTTACGGGTTTCACTAACGGGCGGGTCAGTCGAGCTCAGGGCATCGCCCACTGCATTCATGCGACAGGCTGCGACGGTTTGAATGCCCGCGTCATTTCCGCAGGTTGCCCAGTTTGCACCTGAACCGGGCGATCGCACGATCGCATCCTCCCGAACCGCATCTTCTCGAAATGCATAGACTAGACCGCTATTGGGAAGCCAGTGATTTCCACCAGTCAAGTTATTAGTAGAGCGATGCATCAAATCAAGCTGGAGATCCAACGTTCGCACCGGCATCATTTCTCGACCGTTCATAAATGCGGCATCCTTGAAAGGAATTCGCACGAGCTTGGCTGATGGAATCGCGCCTGCAACTGGATCCACACACTTATTCACCGACATGGTGATGCATTCTTTGATCAGGACATCATCATATTTGTTTGGAGTTGTGCCATTGCCAGCAGCCTCAAAGGGAAGTTTCCAGTCAGCAAAGAGACGGGGTTTAACTGCAATCGTTTCCAAAACTGCGAGGTTGTTGATATCAATGGCTTTATAGCGAGTAGCGCCCGGATTGACGGATGCAATGTACGTGTTAAACGATCCCCGAGAATCGGGAACTTTTTCTGCGTGATCATCTGATGAATCAACGTTTCCGGCGGCGTCTCCATTGGTATTGCCTGGAAATAATGAGTAGAGAATCGGAAATTTGGGGGAAGCCCCACACAGAAATCTAAGTCCATCTAAGTGTCCGGTCGCTCCTCCAGAAGCACCATTAACTCCTGCAAAATTATTTTGGCAGTTGGGGCTCTTTCCATTTCTGAATCCAAACACGCGATCGCGCTCGATCTGCTCTTTGGTGATCACCAGTCTAGCGATCGAAACCAGTTTATTTCTCGCCTCTCTCTGCCCGGTTGGACCGTTATCACGCCATTGCTCGAAAGCACGGACAAAGGCTTGAGCATCCGAACTAGCCGGTACACTAGGCAAGTCCGCCGGACCGCCGGGTTGAGTGCCTGCCATTTGCTTAATCCTTAACCCAACCTCGTTGAGTTGGTTGTTGGGCGGAGCATAGTTGTAACCTCCGACTGTTCCTAAGTTGTAGGCCAACATGCCGAGAGTACAGGCAGCCGTGTGGAGTGTCGTTTTATCAGCAGGACTGAGGGCGTAATAATCTGTGCCGCTGTCGAGCTTGTTGAGCACAAGGCGAAGTGTTGAGAAGTCTCCCCACATTGACATCCAAGGATAGGAATGAACCGTGCCGTCCTGTTGGGGCTCAAAGGTGGGTGCCCCTCCTTTGGGGTCGCCAGCAAAATACGCTAAGTTTCTCAGCGCCATACCCAGCGTCGCAGTTGCAGCAATCTTGTCTTTGAAGTCACTTGGCGAAGCAGCAGGAGGAGTATATTCCCAGCCGTTGGTGCCTCGTCCTGTGAAAAAGTCGCTCACTACGATTGGGAAATTTGTGGTGTTGAGTCCTCCTTCACCAGCAGCAAGCAAATTCTCAAAGGTAGAACTGCGCTCCAGCGTGGTAGCCGTGCCGGGGTGAACGGTTGTGGCAAGACAGGCGATCGGAAAATCTCGCGATTCATCTCCCGCGGCGGCGCCACTATAGGCAGCATGATAAACCGCAGTGGCCTGAACAGCGGCCAGATTATCTCGCAGAGTCCTTCGTTGACGTGCTTCATGGCAACGATTGCTGTTATTTGTCGTGCAGTTGCCGCTCCAAGGTAGCAGCGGGTCAGTCGTGTTAAATGGTGGATTTGTTGGATATAGCGACGCACCGCTGGCGCTGAGTCCATTCCAACCCACATAGTTTCCGAGTTCGAGGCGCTGTCCGACAATCAGTCGCAATCCTTCTGCGCGAGCCCGTCGCTCCCAATACCCATCTAACCCAACGTTGACATTCTCTCCACCCGTTGGTGGCGCGTTTCGAGTGAGTTCCTCGTCGCTGATGGGGTTATCTCCACCATTCATTTGGTTGCCTGCAATTTCAGTACCAATGGGCACGGGAATTGGGATACCCTTATACCGAGGTTTAGGGCCAAAGCGGTTATCCGCGCGGAAGGTATCGTCTACATACGGAGCCTGCTCTGAACGGTTGAAGATACGACCATCCGTGACCATCTTTCGAGCAGACCAGTTCCCTGCTCGATTGGCGGAAGGGTTTACGACACTACGAGCGACAGATTTATCTTCGGTTAAAAGTTTAATGGGGTCGAGCGCATAGTCAGCAGGCTTAGGATTATTGCCCCCGACCGAGTCACTATCTCGTGCCAACTTAACATTGTCATCGCCATTCGTAATGGGCGGGCTAGCGTGGATGTGGAATCGAGACACATCGCCGTTATCAAACGAGTTGTTTCCGGTCTTACCGCTTAAAATCTGGCCTTGAAACGCAGGAACGTCATTTTCAGGATCAGCAATGACATCGGAAACGGTAATTTCGGAGGCTTCGCGTGTATAAAGGCATGACGCGGGCGAGCTAATCAGGTAGGCAGTAAAACTGCCGTTTCCGACAATGAGGTTGCCCTCTGTATGCATTGCTCCATTCCAGTTAAACTGCGGGCCCGGAAAAATCTCCAGGTCATTCCGGAACCAAGCTCCCCACTTGTTGCCTCGATTAACCTGACGATCTTGGTGAAACTCCAGCGCTGAAACCGTTCCATTGCGGTTCTCAGGAAGCACAAAAGCATTAACCTGAAAGTTTTTTCTGAGCACCGAGGTGTTGGCTTCGTCTTGAAACCAACCCTGCTCAACAGGCGCAGCCGCGCTGTTTTGAAGTTGACAAATGGTGTTGAGTTGCGTGGTGTTGCTGAGTGGGCCGTGACGCACCTGAAGGACTCTAGCCCTATTGGAAACAGAGGTGTCGTCAGCTTTTTTCATATCTGCTGGGTTAGCTGGCGTTTGAAAAAGAATGGAATACGCAACCGTCGCGTCATTCTCTCCGTCTTCATCGGTATCAATCGGATACTTCCAAGCATTGTCTAGTTGCCCATCGTTATCGATATCAATTCGTTCTTCACGAGGGAACGTATACGGATCGATGTTATTCTCAATTGTGTGGCGCTGAACGGTAATACCGTTGTGGGGCTGCCCATCGTTAATCAACATGCCATAGAGAACCGTCTCCGCTGGAATCCCCCCCGGATATCGAGGATCGCGTTGACTATTAAAAAGATATTCAAGCTTTGATTTGGCTCGGTCAATCGTAGGAGTTGCAGCGTTATAGATGACGCGTTCTTGACGTTCACCGACGGTTTGAGCCGTTCGGTTATAGGTTCGTAAGGTGATGGCACCGACTGTGAGGGTGACGACCAAGAGCAATAAGACCGTCGTCGGGAGAATAAAACCTGAATTTGAAAGAGTCGGTTGCCGAGCGATCGCCAGTCCCCCTCTGAGCACCCAAAAGACCAGGCTTTTGATCATGCTGTGTGCGAGTTTGGCGACCTCACGTATCTTTTTTTTGATTATCTGAGCGAGCGTTCGATTAGACATAGCGGTCTTCCTGAAAAGATAGGATACCTGAGAGGAGAAGCCTGAATACGATGCACACCACGTTCTGTGTTTCATTCGATGCTTAAGTGCATGAATGCACTCAACGTCAGGGATTACCACCCCGGACAATCGAGTAACAAAAGCGTGGCATATCTGTTACAAGAGCTACCAGTGCGTTTATACGGAGGATTAACGTCACGACACTCAGAAATTAGGTTGAGCATCCGAGGGAATACGGATCGGTTTATCAGAAGTGGTTGAAGAGTGTTGCGGCTAGTACTATCTGGCAGAAGTAAGCCAACCATTTAAGAACGGGCATCTTGCCCGCGACGTGAGCGAGACGCTCACACTATGGTTATGAAACTTTCGCCGTCTTGTACTAAATAACTTGAAGCCATTTGTGTTTGCATCCAGAGAGGAAATTTTTCAAGAAGAAGCGCCGAGCTCCAAGCTGCACATGGTTTGTATAGGATAGATAAAGGACATCTGGCGACCTGCATGTTGTCTGAGCGTCCTAATGATTAAGGTTGTTGACGAATGTCGATGAAATAGCGCATGGCAGGACATAGTAAGTGGGCAAATATCAAGCGACAAAAAGCGAGAGTTGATGCTGTTAAGGGAAAGACCTTTGCTAAGCTTTCTCGACAAATTATTGTGGCGGCTCGGAGTGGTATTCCTGATCCGGAGGGTAATTTTCAGCTTCGCACTGCGATTGAGAAGGCAAAGGCGGCTGGGATTCCAAATGACAACATTGAACGGGCGATCGCCAAGGGCGCAGGCACGTTTGGCAGCGATGGCGAGGCGCTAGAAGATATTCGCTATGAGGGATATGGTCCGGGTGGTGTGGCGATTCTCATCGAAGCCTTGACGGATAACCGCAATCGAACAGCAGCTGATTTGCGATCTGCATTCAGCAAAAACGGCGGAAATTTGGGTGAGACTGGATGTGTCAGCTGGATGTTTGACCAGAAAGGGGTGGTTTCAGTCTCAGGAGCAATTCACGAAGACGAACTGCTAGAAGCCTCCTTGGAAGGAGGTGCAGAATCGTATGACCTGGTGGAAATAGATGACATGACAGGCGCGGAGATTGTCACAGACGCGACCAACTTGGAGACGCTTAATCAAACCTTGCAGGATGCCGGGTATACCATCAGTCAAGCTGAGCTGCGCTGGATTCCTAGTAATACGATTGAGGTGACGGAGCCAGACCAGGCGCGATCGCTCCTCAAGTTAATGGATGCACTCGAAGAACTCGATGACGTTCAGAATGTGACTGCCAACTTTGATATGGCAGACGATCTCCTGGCTCTCAGCATGATTTAGGTCGTGGCGCTTTTCCCGTCAAAAGAAAACCCTAGCCCAGGCAGGCTAGGGAATCATTTCAGGGTACATTTACCACTCCTTGATTCTGAATTTAGAGAGGTGCATCAGGATGAATTAGCTAGAAATATACAGATAAATGGAGGAATTCAGTGAAAAGCTGTAGATTTTAGCGAATTTTATCCAGCTTCTATGTAATTTCGCTGGTAAGATAAGTAACCTTGAGTTGCTATTGGTGAGGATTGTAAACAAATCAGCCTAGTAGAAAGCCGCAGGGTTATTGTGCTGGAGAGGGGGATGGCGATCGCCCTTGTTTACGGTTTGGATAGATGAGGGCTAATCCTTGAGGTTCTTGGATATACTTTCCACTTTTTGTTGGGTGGTATGTCTCATTGTATAAACAGAGGGCATCTGGATGATTACCCACAAATTCCATTAATTCTCGATGGAATGCTCCTCTAAAAAACTGCATAAGACTAGCCCGATCGTGCCAATAGCTCACCATAAGCACTTCACTGGGGCCACAGATTCCTGCTTTAACCTGAAGACATCCCTCGGCTGATTGTGTTTCGTCCCGAAATCGGAACAAATTTTTCCACATCCAAATGAATCCTTTCCGGTTGCGCGCGACTATTCCGTTGACAAACACCACAGCATCGGGTTGGGCTGGCAGGTCAATTTGATAGGTTCCGTATTCCATAAGTTTCTCCTACTTTTCTAATGTGACGTAATTCGGCTCGGCTTAAAGGTGCCTCCGCTATCTCCTGACTCATTCCAACTGACACAGTAGGTGACGATAAAATGGCGATCGGAAGCAGCCGTTCGATATGTTGTCAGCGTCAACATACGTAGATTACATTCAAATGTTGTCAGTGTCAACTTTTCGAGTATGCATATTGCCCTAGGAACACTGCATGAAACCAGATACTTATCATCATGGCGATCTGCGCCAAGCACTACTAGCTGCTGCACTTGAGTGGATTGAGGATGATGGAATTAGCAGTTTGTCGTTGCGTGGTATTGCTCGTCGGGTTGGAGTGTCCCACAATGCACCATATCGCCATTTTGAAGACAAAACAGCGCTACTTAGAGCCGTTGCAGAAGAAGGATTTCTTTCGCTGACGCATACTCTCAGTAAGACGTTAGCCGATGCACCGAAGCATCCGCTGCGTCGCCTTGAAGCAATCGGTGTGGCGTATGTTCAGTATGCAGTTGACCATGCAGCGCACTATCGAGTGATGTTTGGCCCCTACCAACATCCCCAGAACCACAACTATCCATCCCTTACTCAAGCTGCAAATGAGTCATTTATGGTTTTGGTTGGGGTGATCGCCGAGGGTCAGGCAAACGAGGGAATTCGCCCTGGTAATGCTCAAGAATTAGCCCGCGTTGCTTGGGCACTAGTGCATGGGTTGTCAATGCTGGTAATTGACGGTCAACTACCTGTGGATTCTGATGAGACGGTTCGAGATATTGCGAGCCACACAACCCGTCTACTATCAGACGGATTTGCTATTCGATAAACGAGTATAGCGGTATGCGCTTGAGTACGGTGGTGTGGGGCGCGTCCCACACCACCGTTTCTGTACTTGATCCCACATTCCGCAGGTTGATGGATAGAAAAAGGTATTTTATCGGATACCCTGAAACGCTTACCGTATAAGCATTTTACCATTTTTTCGATTTTCTATCCTAAATGGCTGAACATCACTCTGACACTAGAACGGAGCTTCAGACACACTCCCCCATAGCGCTGAATTTTCAGCCCAACTCGCCGACAGCGATCGCCGCTAGAAACCTGCATTATCGTTCACGAAATCAACCAAAACTATACAGAATGCATCGAAACCACGATCATCCAAATTTAGTCTCTATCTTTGAAAGCCTTGTCCTATAAGGCTTTCAAAATCATTTATTTTCTTGAGGAAACCTGCGGAATGTCGGCTTGATGCGTACATTGCTATAAAACCAGCAAAAAAAATCCCCAGCACAAGGCCGGGGAGTGAATTCAGGGTGCATCTACCATTCACTTCTACAGGTGATAGGGGCATCATCCGGAATGTGTGAGAATTTCTTCCTGATTTTGGGCTGAATTTATGATTTCAATCTCCTGTTGCAGCCTGTTCGTCGTTCAAAATTTTGTCTTTTGAGTCATCCCAGTAGGCACTGCATGTCCATACTTCGCGATCGCCCTTATTTTCAACAGACCATCGATAAATCGCAGATTTAGGTTCGATCCCAATCTCCATCAACTTGGCACCCATGTAATACTCCATTTTGCGCCTTGTCATCTCTTTGACACTAGGAGGCAGATTTGTTTCGATAGTCCGATTTAAATGAGCTTGAGTATGTTTTGCCATGCAGTTCACCTCGATGTCGTTTCACCAATACATCCAGCAGAGGAATTCATTCTCTTATATTACGAGGATTTCTCAATAGGTTTGGCTTGATGACGACCGGCGATCGCGTCACAATAACGGTATGTAGAAATACCAATGTTCTTAAATTTGCTTGCGAACTCTGTTTGATTATTTGATGTGAAATTGTGTTGAGTAATCCTTCTCTCGTCATCCCTGAGGATAAGCCATCATCAAGGCACCAAGGTTCTGATCAACCTCTCACCGAACACCCCAAGACAAGTCCTCTAGACTACGACATCGCGATTGTTGGCGGTGGAATTGTCGGGCTTACGTTCGCCTGTGCGCTGAAGAATGCAGGGCTGAGAATTGCTTTAATTGAGGCACGCTCTCCTGAGGCAGGGTTAAACCAGCGTCGCTCGTATGCGATTACGCTCTTGTCGGGGCGGATTTTTTCAGGCTTAGGAGTCTGGGACGAGATTCTGCCGCAGATTACAACCTTTCGCCAAATTCGCCTCGCAGATGCTGACTGTTCTGAAGTGGTGACGCTTCTGCCCGATGACTTAGGGACCGACGAACTCGGCTACGTGGCCGAACACCGGGTGTTGCTCAAGGCACTTCAGAATGATTTAGAGGATGCAGCAACGGTTTCGTGGTTGTGCCCGGCTGAAGTTGTTGGGGTTGATTATCAGCGCGATCGCGTTGAGGTGACGATTTCAGCAGACGATACTCAGCACAAAATCACAGCTGCGTTGCTGGTTGCAGCCGATGGATCACGATCGCGCATTCGACACCAAGCAGGGATTCGCACTCAGGGGTGGGCCTATTGGCAATCGTGCGTAACGGCAGTGATTCAACCTGAGTGCTCTCACCACAACATTGCCCGCGAGCACTTTTGGTCGAGTGGTCCGTTTGCAAGCCTGCCACTCTCTGATAACCGCTATCAGATTGTACTGACGGCGCCCCATGATCAAGCTAAAGCGCTTTTAGAGATGGATGAGCAGGAGTTTCTAGCAGAGCTTGATCGCCGATATGATGGAAAACTCGGCACGCTCACGCTGCTGGGCGATCGCATCTTGTTTCCGGTTCAATTGATGCATAGCACCTGTTATAGTCGTTCGCGGTTGGTGTTGATTGGAGATGCCGCCCACTCATGCCATCCCGTGGGTGGGCAAGGGCTTAATTTGGGCATTCGGGATGCAGCAGCCCTTGCTCAAGTTCTGCAGACGGCTCATGATCAGGGAGAAGACATCGGGCAAATCCAGGTGCTGCGGCGCTATGAGCGCTGGCGTCGTCTAGAAAACTGGTTGATTTTGGGTTTTACAGATGCTTTAAATCGATGTTTTTCAAACCGTTGGTCACCGCTCGTCATACTGCGGCATGTGGGGTTATGGACGATGCGTCGAGCGAGCTTTTTAAGATATCTGGCATTGAGGCTCATGACCGGATTAACGGGGCGATCGCCCATTTTGAGCAATCCTCCTCGGTCTTAAACCTATCTCATCGGTTGTTACTTGATTCCTTTTCACCGTCCCTATGAACAAACCTTGAGCCAGAAACTTTGTCTAGGTTTAAAGCCATGTCAAATCATCAATCTCCCCAGGAATCTAACGGAAAAGAGTCTCTTGATCCCCCCAAAGAGGGCGATCGCCAAACCGTTAGACGCGTGATGATTCGCCTCTATATCATTTTGCTAGTGATTGGTTTAGGAATCGGAGCAATTGTGTCTGTTGGAGTTGTCATGCTGATTGAACGCCTCGGATTAACCGACGTGCCCCAACAGGTTGAAGACAATCAAAATTAACCGCAATGCATCAACGATGATGAGCAGATCTGCTTAACGCGTCTGGTATTGTGCAGGTATCGAATTGTTTTGAGATTGTTATGCTAGCCCGGATTTGCTCAGCCATTAAGGGAATGCACGCGCTAACCTGATAGATCAGCATGTAATGCGAGCGATCGCACTGGTAATCCGCTGGCTTACTTTCATATCGACTTGGAGTGAGGAGAAACGCGACCTATGTCTGTTCAACTACAGCAAGCCATTACCGTCGGCAAGTATCTGGTTACTCAGAGGTTAAAAGGGAAGAAAAAGTTCCCACTGGTCTTAATGTTAGAGCCGTTGTTCCGCTGTAACCTGGCCTGTCCAGGCTGTGGAAAGATTCAACATCCTAAAGAAATCTTAAAGCAGCATCTGACTCCAGATGAATGCTTTAAGGCCGTTGAGGAATGTGGTGCCCCAGTTGTCTCGATTCCAGGGGGAGAACCCTTGCTCCATCCTCAAATCGATGAAATCGTTCGAGGGCTCGTCGAGCGGAAGAAATATATCTATCTTTGTACCAACGGCATCTTACTCGAAAAGAACCTCGACAAATTTGAACCGTCTCCATATTTGACGTTTAGCGTTCATTTAGACGGGCTAAGAGAGCAACACGATCAATGCGTCGATCGAAGGGGTGTTTTTGATACGGCCATTCAAGCCATTCGAGCTGCAAAAGCCCGTGGCTTTCGAGTCACCACGAATACAACGGTATTCGACGGTGCTAATCCTCAAGACATGCAGGAGTTCTTTGATTTTCTTGCGACGCTAGACACAGACGGCATGATGATTTCTCCTGGTTACAGCTATGAGTGGGCCCCTGACCAAGATCATTTTCTTCAGCGAGAACAAACTCGCGCTTTATTTAGAGAGATCTTGGCACCCTTTAAGGCTGGGAAAAAGGCATGGAACTTTAATCACAATCCCTTATTTCTCGATTTCTTAACTGGTGAAAAAGATTATGAGTGTACTCCATGGGGCAGCCCTAGTTATAGCGTTTTAGGCTGGCAGAAGCCATGCTATCTACTCAATGAAGGCCACTACAAGACATTTCAAGAACTGCTTGATCACACCGATTGGAGCCAGTACGGTCGTGCGAGCGGGAATCCAAAATGTGCGGACTGTATGGTGCACTGTGGCTACGAACCCACTGCTGCGATGGACGCGATGGAACCAAACAACATGGTGCGATCGCTCGGTAGCGTGTTTGGCATTGCTCGATAGTGCCGTTTCGTTTGCACGGCATGTCTAACGTTGGCAACTGTCGCTTTGTGCTCTCGTGTTAGGACACTAAACGTGTATAGAACCCGCGCGCCGCGCGGTATGTGTTTAGCGTTTGAGGTTAAGGATGAATCGCTACTGCCTGAGCGACATAGTTGATGAACGATTGCCCCTGCTGGTCACAGGTCGCTGCCAGGGACGCGAGAATCTCAGGTTCTTGCCCCTGC
>JBNPEB010000046.1:0-47941 GCA_051117335.1 Elainellaceae cyanobacterium | reverse complement strand
TCTCGGCAATCTCGGCGGTGCAAGCTTCCAAGCGTGCTTGGTCTTCAGGTGTCATGGCGAGTGATCTCTGGGTCTACTCTTCCATTCTCCCCCCTGCTCCTGTTTTCGCGAAAGTGGGATACTCCCTTCTCTTATAAAGCCCCTTGCCCATGAAATTACGCCTAAAAGACTGTATAATTTTGCTAAGGGATAACCTTCCTCTAGATAATCGACAATCTCTTTTATGACAACCGTGATTTTTTGAAGTAATCCCAATCGGTAAAACGAAGTTCCGAGAGTTTCACCTTCTATCTCAGAATCAGACCATCTGGTTTTTCTCTCTAAGATTATTGTGTTGCTAGCCAATTTATAGTTTCGTATCTCTAAATATTGATAATATGATTCAAGCGCTTTAGATACATCATCTATTGTTTCAATTTCTGTAACAGCTAGAGTCCAATAAATCGCAGATTCGTGATTGGTGAATGTCCAATCTTCGCTTCTTCTTAATCGAGCAATAGCTTCTGTCCGAATAGTAGGATGCAGCCAGAATTCTTCATCTCTAAACTCGAGTAACGAACGATCCCGTAGAGATCTGATTATTCTTCTATGATGATTTTTTGGCATATCCCAAAGCAAACAAAAAAGTCCTTTGATCGGAACTGTTGGAACATCCTGATAGCGATAGCACCCCATGCGACACAGCAACTTATAGGCATCCGGATCAAGCTGCTCCAACCGATCAAACTGCTGCTTGACCAAATCCTCCAAATCGCGCTCGATAAACAAATCATCCTGATTGGCTTCCCAATATGCCCCAACATCTCCCTCAAAATCCTCAACGATCGCTCCACTGATAATCTCCATTGCCTTGGCATTCCCCCCATAGGCATCGTGCAGCGCTGCCAACGCTGGACTATTAGTTGCAAGCTCTCGACTTTGAAAAAATTCCTCCCAGGCTGAAACGTCCAGACTTTTGAGAAGATAGGTTTGCACTGTGATGCTCGACTCTCTCAACCGTTCGCGGCTGGTCACAATCGTTGTAGACTGCACCAACGGGTCAGCCAAAATTCGCAATACTTCCACATAGCGACGGTGCGGCTCAATAAACTTACCCGCCGAATCCAGCGCAGGTTCCAGATTATCAATGAGAATGCCGATACGCTCATTTTGAAGTTTGCGCTTGAGGCGATCGCACGACACAATAAATTCTCGCCCCGGCTCCTCACCCAACTGCCGTAGCTTTTCTTCTAACAGGCTCTCAATAGAAGCAATATCCTTCGTCTCCTTTGCAATCGGAAACTCCAGAAACGAGTCAAACTCCTGGTTCAGAAACCGTCGAGCCAGCGTCGTTTTCCCGACTCCTCCCCGCGCCTGAATGACAATAATCTTAGCGTTGCGATTTACCAACTCTGTCAGATCGGCGATCGCCTCCTCCCGCCCAACAAAATTGGGGTCGATCTGGGACGGCATTGCTTGAACCGCAGGACTGTAATCCTGATTGGTCAGCGTCAAGCCAAATGTAGAAAAGCAGCGGTCAAGCGATCGCCGATCTGTTCCCTGACGATCCAGCACTTTCTTCACCGTTTCAGGGTCAAGCCCCGTCAATTCTCCCAGCTTTTCCAGAGAGTATTTTGCAGCCGCGTTTTCATCGCGCTCATGCTGCCGGATCTGCTCCTTGAGCAGTTTCAAGGCTTCTGTAGTGAGCACCTTTGCCCGATTTCGCGTTTGCTTTGCCATCGGTGTCGAGGAAATTCACTCTGGTTAATCTATATTGTGACGAACTTCCCGAAGATAAGCATCCGTGTCGCGATTTTTGCCATTGCTGCAAGAAGGACTGTAGAGCGATCGCACGACACCATAAACTCTCGCCAGAATCAGTACGCTCACACTTACACAACCCTCTGATCACTCCTCATAACGCCTTGCTAGTGACGTTTAAAACCTCGATATTTTAGATACCAGGAACCTTGTAAGACGCCTGGAACCATTGAATAGCCAGGAGTTTAGCTGGCGATCGCCTATTTCCAGAAAGCCTTTGAGATCAGGGCACCAATGAAAAATTGGCGCAAAGTTTCAGATACTCTTATCGAGTGGGGATTGGTTCTAGAATCTAAAGGGAAATGGGGGTTAGCATTGGGAATCTACAGGCGTCTTCTGGCAACGGATATGGAGCACAACCATCTGCAAGATTGGATTTGTGCCGATATTCAAGCGTTAGCCCCAACTTTTTGTGCGCTGGGTGCCTCTCAGTTTGATTATGTTTGGGAAGATACAGCAGGCGCAGAGCGTCCAGAAGATTTATATTTAGCAATTCAAGCAGTAAGTGAAAATCAGGAGATGTAAGATGCAAGCCTATAAGCTCAAAGGAACGATCGATCAATCAGGTCATTTAATTATCACAGAACCGATCGAGATGCCTGCCGGTGAGGTAGAGGTCATTATTTTGCAAACCAATCAAGTTCCAACCGAGCAGGTTTCAGCCTCTGAAGCACCTAAAAAGCGAGAATACAAAGTTCAAGCGTTCAAGGACTTACTGGAAAATGCACCACCTACCCCTCCAGACTTTGATCCGGATCAAGCTAAATGGGAGTATTTGAAAGAGAAGCATAACCTGTGAAAATCCTCATCGATACCAACATCATTGTGGATGTCGCTCTCGATCGCGATCCCTTCTTCACCCAAAGTGAACAGGTTGTGCTTTTCGCAGAGCTGAAACAGATAGAAGGTTATATTTCTGCCTCAACCTTTAGTGATCTCTACTATGTCGTCCGCAAAACCAAAGGTAAAGATTGGACACTTCAATTTTTGCAACGAATGGCGACAATTTTTCAAGTCGCAACCGTCGATCAAGCCGTTATCTCAATGGCATTAACCGCAAATTTCAGAGATTTTGAAGACGCAATCCAGTACGGCACGGCTGTGATCAATCATCTAGATGCGATCGTCACCCGCAATTCCCAAGATTTTGCTGGAGCCGCATTGCGAATTATGACTCCTGATGCCCTGATTCAAGACCTAGCGAATTCTCCTTGAGCCAATTTATAGCGTTAGCCAGATAGCTTAGGACATGAATC
The DNA here is from genome assembly GCA_051117335.1 of Elainellaceae cyanobacterium. Taxonomy (GTDB): domain Bacteria; phylum Cyanobacteriota; class Cyanobacteriia; order CAZCXK01; family CAZCXK01; genus DBGGTD01. The sequence goes on along the minus strand of JBNPEB010000046.1, from coordinate 44,885 downwards.
CTGATGAGATCCAAAGCTGGGGAAGCTATCTGGCGTACAACCGCACAAAGAACAGTGGCGGTTGCTATAGTCTGTGATCAAACGAGTTTGATGGAACCTCGACTGTCCGATAACGAAATCAATGAGATATAGCCCTACGGGCTTAGGTTTGTGTGTAGACTCCGGGCGCCGCGCGGGTTCTACACACGTTCATCGTCCTAATGCGAGAGCGTACGGCTATAAGGCACTGTGAAATCGGATAAAGAAGAAAAAAGTTTCTTCACCGCCCGGTTACACGCTACGATTCAACTAAATTGATTATGAAATGCACCCGCCATGCTAACTGAATTCCAAAAGCGCAAACTCATCAAGCTGTTTAGCATGTACGATACAACACATAATGGTTCGCTGGCGCATCAAGACTTTGAGAAAATAGCAAAGCGAATTATTGACTTGAGAAATTGGTCGCGACGCTCTCCAAGGTGTCAAATCTTATCAAATAAGTATGAATATAAGTGGAAACGTCTGCTTGCAAAAGCCGATAAAGCCCATGACCAAGAAATTTGCCTAGATGAATGGTATGCCTATCACGATCTAGTTCTTAGTGATGGAGCCCTGTATGAGGAAGAAATCGAATCTCTCATGAGGATTGTGATTGATGCGTTGGATACGGATGAGGATGGAAAGATCGACCAGCATGATTGGGGCAATTTCTTGAGCATATACAGTGTTTCACCTGTATATGTGCACCTGGTATTTCCTCAAATTGATAGTGATCAAAAGGGCTTTCTCGATCGAGACGAAATTCTGAAGCTTATTTTTGAGTTTTACCACGGCAATGAGCCAGATAGTCACGCCAATTTTATGTTTGGGCCTTATTAGGTTGGCTCAATCAATGGCTATCGATTACGACTATTGATTCTCGCTAAGCAGGTGGGACTAGTGAAATCAGGACTTGCGCGGTTGCCCTGCCGTGAATTGTGTAAGTTCTAGGTACGGCGTTTGCAACCAACTAGATATATTTGAATTGTAATCATGGTGGGAGTTACGTCATAGTTGGCGATCGCCCAAAACGAGTCTATCAAATAACAGTAAGGGATTGGGATGAAGGGTAATTCTCAAAACCAGATGAAGCTATCTCAATTGCGAATTTTAGTGGCCGTTGCTGAACACGGAAATTTTAGTGAGGCAGCTCTAGGGCTTGAGATGTCCCAGTCGGCAGTGAGTCATGCGATCGCCACCCTTGAAAATCATCTAGGCATTGTCCTTGTTCATCGGGGACGCCATGGTGCCCGCTTGACACCTGTCGGAGAACGCATCACCGAACACGCACTTGAGATGATTCGTCATGCTGATGAAATTGAGAGAGAAGCTCAACTGGCCAAAGGGCTTACCAAAGGGAAAATTCGGATTGCCTCGTTTCGTAGTGTAGCAACACAAATTCTACCTGCGGTGATCGCGAAATTCCATCAACGATTTCCTGCGATCGCGGTGATCTTAGACGAACACGACGACTATCCTCATGTAGAACAAGCTCTCCATGATGGGAGAGCCGATATTGGCTTTACATTTATACCCGTTGGTAAAGGGCTAGAGGGGTGGGAGATCTATCACGACGAATTTGTAGCGCTGTTCCGCGACACGGTTAAGCTTTCGGGCTCTCAGCTTACTTGGGATGAACTAGCGCGGCAACCGATGATTATGCCGCCGCTCAACGATGTCATGATGCGCCGAATTTATAATCATCTCTACTCGCATGGATGTCGACCCGACATTGCCTACGAGGTGGAAACAGACTCTACTATTGTCAGCCTCGTCTCTCAAGGATTAGGTGCAACTATCCTTCCCCGATTAGCGGCTGAGCCAATTCCAGCGAATGTCAAAGTATATAGCCTCCCCGATCCGCTAGAGAGGATCATTGGCGTGGCAGTGCTAGCACACGCAATGCATCCTCCTCCTGTCTATGCATTTTTAGACATTCTCAAAGACTCGACATCTAACCTCCAGCGCTGAGGTGCAGCTGTGGCATAGACCTAACGACCAAGGCTGTACCCTTGGGACAGACTGTTACTGAAGTGAATCAACCGCTCGGTCGTCCATTGATCACGGGTATGTTCAGAGCCATCATGGCTGAGACTCACCCCATACGCGTCCGCTAGATACTTGCCAAGCCTTAAAAACCGTTGAGTTGTCCAACATTGTGTAGTCACATCTTTCATAAATACCTCCCTTATACCGTACTTAACTCAAGTGCATACCGCTATAGACGCTGCATCTCGTAACGAAAGAATGACGGCAGAAGGCAAAAAGTAAATGATTAAGACCTTCTGCTGCATTGCTTCCGCCATTTGAGTTGCCCGAACGCCTACCCTTGCTATGGATACTACCGTTGATAAAGCTGTTCTGCCCTAAGCTGTTGAGCTTTCTGATTTGTGATGAAGCGATCGTGATAGTGACGTTCTTCTAACCAGATTCGCATCTCTGATTCAGAGACCCCATGAATCTCTCGTCCGTTAGATGGATCATATGCGCTCCAAACCGTCTGCCCCGCATCGTTCTGAGTTTGCCAAACATGAGGCTCAGACGATACAGAGAGGTGAGCAGCGACTCGTTGCCACAAATCGTGCAGTGTTTCACTCCACGCCAGATTCACCATTTGGCGAGGAGTGTGGGCATCCGACGCCCAAGTTTGATACGTGTGCCAGTTTGTTAACGATTTCATGTTGCGTTCCCCTTTCTGTATCTATATTTAAGTTTAGATTTCTGTCAAAATAGATACAAAAACTAACATTCATCATTTATATGAATAGTTTCGATAGGTGACGAAAGGGGCGATCGCCACTCATGGCAGGCTCATTCCATGGCCCATCGTCCACTCCAAATTGTTCAACTATCGCAGCAATAGTACGTTGTTTAGCCAAACTGACCACTGACATAGTTGCGGGTTGCCTCTTCTTGAGGATCGCTAAAGATGTGCTGGGTAGGGCCATATTCCACCAGGTAGCCGCTGCGCTTTCCTTCCTCGGTTGCCTGAGCGTTGAAGAATGCCGTGATATCCGACACACGAGTCGCCTGCTGCATATTGTGAGTCACAATCACGATGGTATATTCTTCGGCCAAATCGCGAATCAAATCTTCAATTTTTAGCGTCGAAATCGGGTCGAGTGAGGAACACGGCTCATCCATCAGTACCACATCAGGCTCGATGGAGATTGCCCGCGCAATGCAAAGCCGCTGCTGTTGCCCACCTGATAACGACAACCCATTTTCGCCTAGCTTATCTTTTACCTCATCCCAAAGCGCTGCCCGTTTCAGCGATCGCTCAACCAGTTCATCGAGGTCGACATCTTTTTGGCCTGTCACCCTCGCACCGTAGGCTACGTTGTTATAAATAGATTTGGGAAACGGATTGGGTTGCTGAAACACCATGCCAATGCGACGACGCACCGCCACCGGATCAACATCATCGGAATATAAATCTTGGCCGTGGTAAAACAGTTTACCATTTAAGCTAAAGCTATCAATCAGGTCATTTAAGCGGTTTAGACAGCGAATGAGCGTACTTTTACCACAGCCAGATGGGCCAATGAATGCCGTTACTTTTCGGGCTGAAATTTCCATATTGACATCCCGTACTGCCAGAAAATCACCGTAGTAGATGTTCAGATTTTCTGCTCGGAAGACGGCTTCTGTCGGATTAGAATAATCGGCCGGATAGTTGGCTGGATCTTCGGCTGGCTGCTGACTAATAGACTGCTCGGTAAATTTTTCGGAAGTCATGGCTGCCTTTAAAGTACGTTGGATATTGAGAAATATCGGCTATGAGAAATATCGGTTAGCGACCGGCAATGAAATACGTGCTTGAATGCCGCAGACGTTTGGAGACTCGTTAGTAGATTCGTTTGCGGGTTGCCCAGCGAGAAATAATACTGGTTAGTAGCACGATCGCCACTAAAATAAGCGATCCGGCCCAGGCAAGTTCTCGCTGGTTGTCGTAGGGTACTGCCGCAAAGTTATAGACCAACACTGACAGCGAAGCGGTTGGATTGAATAAGGAAGCTAGCGGGTCGGAGGGATCAAATGACCAGTATTGAGCAAACAAGGCTGTAAAGATAAGCGGTGCTGTTTCGCCTGCCGCCCGAGCAACTGCCAGAGTGAGGCCAGTGGCGATCGCAGGCAGTGCCGCAGGCAGCACCACTCGCAAGACCGTCGCATAGCGAGATGCGCCCAGACCAACGGATGCCCAACGCACCTGCTTTGGCACAATCTGCAACGACTCATCAGTGGTGCGGACAATGATAGGCAGCATCAAGACCGCCAATGCTGTTCCTCCCGCGATCGCCGAATACCCGGTCACGTTGGTTAGCACGAGCAAGCCATAAATAAAGACCCCAATCAAAATAGATGGCACCCCGCTCAGCACATTGGTTGCGAAGCGAATCCACTTGGCGATGCGCCCCTTGCTAAATTCAGAAAGGTAGATAGCAGCTAACACCCCAAACGGCACACTAATGAGTGCGCCAATAAACACCATCACCAAGGTTCCAACGAGTGCGTTTGCGAATCCACCGCCTTCATCTGATAGAGGCGGAGGCGGCAATTCGGTAAATGCTGCCACATCCAAGCGATTAATGCCTTTAATTAAGACATACACAATTACGAGGATGAGCGGTATTAAAGCAATGACCACGCAAAGTCCCGAAATGACAGTCCAAACTATTTCGCTAATAGACTGGCGCGACCCGCGCTTCTTTTTAATTCCGGTTGGGTCGGTGTTGGGCGATCGCGTCTGATTGAGCTGATTACCAGAAGACATAGACGTGACTCAATATGGACATTAATGGACAAATGGACATTACTAATGGGAGCAAACAGAACCAACCACAAGAATAGGCAGCCCTGGTTTAGTAGGGTTTGACCTGACGAATAATAAGCTCGGCAAATATATTAACGATGAGCGTCAAAACGAACAAAACTAAGCCTGCATACATGAGCGCTGCTACTTGCATCCCGCTCGCTTCAGCAAACTGATTCGCCAACAGCGAGGCAATTGTATTTCCGGGGGCAAGCAGCGAAATATTCATATTGTTTGAATTCCCCACTAGCAAGGTGACTGCCATCGTCTCGCCCATCGCTCGCCCCAGACCTAGCATGGCGCCCCCGATAATGCCGGAGAAAGCGGCTGGAACCAACACCCGAAAAATCGTGGTCCATCGGGTTGCCCCTAGCCCCATGGAGGCTTGTCGCAAACTAGGCGGTAAGGATGCTAACGAATCACGGGCGATCGCCGTGATAATCGGCAAAATCATCACAATCAAAATGATAGAGGCTGGAAACAAGCCAGGCCCAATATATTCACTCCGAAAGAGTGGAAACCAACCAAAATTGTTATGGAGCCAGGCACCGATAGGCTTCAGAAATGGAATGAGCACAAAGATGCCCCACAGCCCATACACCACACTCGGAATGGCAGCCAACAACTCAACCATAAAGGTTAGGGGCGTCTCAATGGCCTTGGGTAGAAACCCTTCACTGAGGAAGATAGCAATGCCCACGCCCAAAGGCAACGCAAACAGTAGAGCGATGATCGAGGTGAGTAGCGTTCCGTAGATCATTGGTAACGCACCATACACCTGATCTACTGGATCCCAAGCACTTGTCCAAATGAAGCTCAACCCATACTCTCGCATGGCCGGGATCGCGTCGATCCCAACCAGAATCGCAATAAACACCAGCAAGGCTGCAACGGCGATCGCCAGAATCCGCGTCACCATTGTAAAGCCCTGATCTAATACTTTCTCTTTATCCGATCGCGGGGAAATACCACGGGGGCTGCTGGTTTGGGATTGATTTAATTGAGCTTGGGATGTCATTAATTTCCACTACAGATGACGGCATGGGTAAATTTGAGGATTCAGCGCATCAAAAATGCATTAATTTCTAGATAGACAAAACATATATATGGCGATCCTAAATCGCTTATGAATAGTGTGTGAGCGGTAGGGTGCCCCACCGCTCACATACCATCTGGGATTGCTATATCGGAGTATATGACAAGTTAATGACATTAAAGCGCTCATTCAATATTTAAGCAGTGCATTTCAGAAACCGGGTAAAGAGAAAGTTAAACCAGGTTGATTTCTATCTTCAGGGATAGTTACCGATTAGAAGTTTTGCTTCTTAAGGAATAGGTCTATTCATTAATCAATAGGCTGTTTGGAAGAGACGTCTAGTTCGTGGCAAAATCTGCAATTCGATGCCGGAAAGAATTCTTTTCCTACAAAATTTAGCTCAACAAATGCCAAAACAAAATAAGAGAAGTCGACGGAAGCCAGCTCTCATAACTCGCAGGAGAGTTTGGTTTGTATGGTAGTGGTTTCAACTGCCAAGCGTCAAAGTTTTGTCAGTTAACCAGCTATGATGCTCTTCTGATTATTTACCTACAAAGAATGTACACCGATAAATCTATACTCATATATACAGCCGACTCGTCAACATCTCAATTGAGTACTGTCAACTAATCATTCGTGTTTCTTCTGAAGACATGATCTTTAACATAGAAATAACTAATCATCTCCAAAATCAATTTGCTAAACCGTGAATTGGTTGACCTTACTTACATATTGGATACTGGACTATTACTAACTTTCGATTTTTCTATGTCTTTTGAATGATATTTATTGCCTGGATTTGGGAATCAAAAGAACTAATTTCTAGATGTGCAACAACTAAAGGTAGATAATTTACTAGAGAACTATTTGTCTTTACAAACACCAGTTTTTAGCCTCTAAATACGTTAACTTAATGTTTACCTAAGCTCCGTAACGTTGAGAAGTGAAGACTATAACGAAAACGGAGCAATTCAAACTGATGACAGTACGTCTACAACCTAAGCCATCTTTATTCTTAGCTGCGATCGCAGCTCTTTCATTGGGTGTCGGTGCGTGTTCGCCTCAGGAGACAACTCAAGAAACCGAAAGCACTGATGAAACGGAAGTAGCCGCAGCCGGCGATCAAGCTAATTTTGATCTCACCTTGAATGGTGCAGGGGCGTCGTTCCCGGCTCCCCTTTATCAGACCTGGTTTTCTGAGATTCAAGGCGAATATCCTGGGCTTCAAATCAACTACCAGTCTGTGGGTAGCGGTGCCGGAATCGAGCAGTACCTCTCCGGTACTGTCGACTTTGGGGCGACCGATGCACCCCTGACCGATGAAGAGCGTCAGACATTTATGGATCAGTACGGCAGTGAACCTATTCAGGTGCCGATGACGGGCGGATTGGTTACATTTGCCTATAACCTGCCTGAGGTTGAAGGAGAAGAACTTCGACTCACCCAAGATGCTTACTGCGGTATTGTCACAGGAGAAATCACGCAGTGGGATGCTGAGCCAATCGCTTCGGAAAATCCCGACCTGCAACTGCCCAGCGAAAGCATCAACTTTGTGCATCGATCGGATGGCAGTGGTACCACCTTCCTATTTACCAACCACATCAGCACAGTATGCCCCAACTGGACTGCTGGCGCAGCGAAGACGGTAGATTGGCCCGTGGGTGTAGGCGCAAAGGGTAATGAAGGAATTGCTGCTCAAGTTCAGCAGACCGAAGGCTCTGTGGGGTATGTTGAGTACACCTATGCAGCAGAAAATGATATTCCGGTAGCGACTCTCGAAAACTCTGCAGGTAGCTTTATTCAGCCGTCTCCTGATGCCGCTGCTCGCGCGTTTGAAGGGGTTGAAGTACCTGAAGACTTTGCACTGCTGGTTCCCGATCCGAGCGGTGAAGAAGCGTATCCCATTGCAGGTCTGACCTGGATGCTGCTCTATCCTGAGTATGATGATCCTCAGAAAGCAGAAGCCCTCGAAGCCATGATTGACTGGGCACAAACTGAAGGTAGCCAGTATGCAACTGAGTTGGGCTACATTCCTCTACCCGAAGAGGTTGCAACTCGTGTGCAGGATACGGTTGAGCAGCAGGTTGCTTCTAACTAATCGTTTCTGAAAGTAGAATCTACGCTTGCCCCCTATCCCCCAATGCGTGGGGATAGGGGGCAAACTATGCAGCAAACTGTTTGTGTATGGCTTTACGCTCTCGCGTTAAGACGCTGAACGTATGTAGAACCCGCGCGGCGCGCGGGTTCTACATACAAACCTGAGCCCGTAGGGCTTATACTCGTCGTTTGGCAATCATCGCTCCGATCAAGGCATTTCAGTATCTTTAGTGCATCAAGTGATCAACTACTCAGACTCAGCGCGTTCTTCCATGGTTTGACGAAGATGCTTTTCATGCTGGCGTTGCTTTGTCATATCTTCCCGTGCCTTCTCATCGGTAGAAGACTGATCGCCTGCCCGGATTTCTTCATCCGCGCGACTCGACATGGTTTCTTGTGTATGAGCGTCATGCTGCCGTTGGGCGGTCATTTTTTCGCGACTTTGTTCATCAGACATGGTAAAAACTCCTTGACTTGATAATTCTTCTCTTTCGGAATACCAAGTTGATGGCAAGCCTGACATCTCTCAAAAGGGCAAGACTAGGAGGGTTGAATTACAGAATTGATAGTATTGCATTCAAACCAACTTATTAGGCCATTGTTAAAAGCTAAAATTCCTGAATAGCACGGGTTATTGTTGTGACACGCCCAAAACAGTGCAAATTCTTAAAAGACTGAAACTCTTGAACCCGGTGCGTTATGCTGCGCTAACGGTACCCTACCTGATGCACTATTTTAGCTGTGCCAAGCCACTATGCTGTAGTTTTGATGCGACAGTATGGTTAAAGCAAGATAGTCGCTAAGACCTGAAAATATGGATATGACCGAGTCGAGTTCGCCCAATATCTGGCTGATTGAGCTGCAAGATCTCCTGCGGGGGGCAGCAGGAGGGTTTTTGTTTGGTATTCCACTGCTCTACACGATTGAAGTTTGGTCAATTGGGTCATCCGCGCGATCGCCCATGCTATTGGGGGTATTAGGGGCGACGTTTATCATTGTGCTGCTGCTTACCCAAGTCGAAGGCTTCCGGCGGACGTTGACGCTCCATCCGCTTGAAGCAGTCATGGAAAGCATTGAGGCGTTGAGCTTGGGGTTGGTCTGCGCGGCGATCGCCCTGGTGTTACTGCGTCGCATCACCTTAGAAACGCCATTATCTGAAACCCTAGGCAAGCTCATTTTTGAGGGAGTGCCGTTTTCGATTGGGGTGGCGCTGGCTCGGTCGACGCTGAGTGGCGATCGCGTCCGTAGCCGCAACCGTCGGATGTCGAGTAGTCGGTTTTCTCCCCCGACCCGATTTAATTTACGAGATACGCTGATCGACTTCGACGCAACGCTAATCGGAGCAGTTATCATTGCCTTTAGTATTGCTCCGACCGAAGAAATTCCAATTTTGGCAGCCGACATTCCGCCCTTATGGCTGTTGCTAATCATGTCGGCGTCGCTGTTGCTATCCTATGGCATCGTGTTTGCCTCAGGCTTTGCCAATCGGGCCGAACGCCAGCAGCGAGGGCTGTTGCTTAGCCCCATCACCGAAACACTCGTTGCCTATCTAGTGGCACTGGCGGCATCTGTTATGATGTTGATTTTTTTTCAACAGTTAAATTTGCAAGACCCCTGGCAGGAGTGGTTGAGCGATACGATTGTGTTGGGGTTGCCTGCTTCGATTGGCGGAGCCGCAGGACGTATTTTAATTTGATATGAGCGAATTTGTTAACCCGTCAGATAAATCGCCGGAGCCTTATGTTAACGGCGAGATGCCGCCTGAAACGCCCAGCGCAACCAATCAGACACCGCGATCGCTGGCAGAATGGATCACATTTTCGATTGCGACGGTGATTTTATTGATTCTTACAGGGCTGGTTTTCTATGACTGGCAAGTGACTCAGCATCGCCCGCCCGCTTTTCAAATTGAAGTGACAGAAACCGCACGAGTGACAGATGGACGCTACTACGTGCCGTTTATGATTAAGAATACGGGCGGACGGATCGCTCGAACGGTTCAAGTTACAGCAGAGCTTCATCTCGATGGCGCAGATGATGAAACGGGGGAGCAACAAATTGATTTTCTCTCTGGCAATGAGCGTAAGCGTGGCAGTTTTGTGTTTACCCATAATCCGCAAGAGGGAGAACTCCTAATTCGAGTCGCAAGCTATCGATTGCCATAATTGACATAGCGGATACGCCCAAAAATATTTAAAAGTTTTTGAACGAATTAGCCCCCAGTTACGGGACGTTTACACTACACTTGAAATGGCTTAAAAAGCATTTCTCCAATTTAATATCTCAAGCCCAAACCAAAACCATTTGGGATTCGTCTGAGCTTTAACTGCTGAATTAACGACATCGACTGTATCGGTATCCTCTTCGTTGGCATTGGAGCATGATGAAATACTGCCGTTCTCACCCTCGTCTCGCTGGGATACAGCACATCCGTCGAACCGTTTGCTCTGCTACGTCGACGCCGTCTTGGATCAACGCTATTATTTGTCTACAGTCGATTGCGGTTGAAGATTTCGAGTATTACGCAATCTATGAGTCAAATTATTTTGACGTGTTGATTAGTTTTATGATCTTCAAACCCATTGAAATGTTTTGCGAAGTTGCGGCTGAGGCTGTTTCAGCTCAAGGGCGATCGCTTTTGAGCAAGATGTCTTAGAGGGGCATCTTAGAGGGGGTGTCTTAAAATGACAGCTTAAAATAGTGTAAACTTTTGTTAATGTTTCGCTGTCAGCACCATGTCAACCCACGGATTCGGAAAGACACAGCCTGCTAAGAGCTCTAAATCGGCTAAGCGCACGAAAGCAGCCCAGCAATATGACCAGATGAGAGCCGACGGCACTCCAGACTTTGAAGTGTATATCCGTATCCAGGGCAAGACGCAGTGGTACCCGGTTGGAGCGATCGCAGTCAAGCGCTCTAGTCAGATGAATCGAGCGATATTTGGCAGCCAAGACGAGTTGCTGAAGGGAGCGTTTCGGCTTTACCCGGTTTTGCGCAAGCACCAGCAGAATCTAGAATACGGCTATCGGCTCAAAGAATTTAAAGACGATCCGATTCACCTCGCTGTTCCTCCAATTCAGATGAGAGACGGTGGAGTGCAAGGCGTCATCTCACAAATCAAAAATCGAGTATTATCCCTCGTCAAGAATTAATATATAATCATCGATTTAATTAATCATCATGGGACAGTTAGAGCGCTTAGTCCTCATGGCAGAGGATGAATTAACCCAGTACAGCACCAACGCCCGCAAAATCGAAAAATTGAGGCAGAAAATTGGCATCTCAGTTCCCCTTGCTGAACAGCGTCAAGTCAAAGAGGCTCTACGGGCAGACATGCCAAATACGATGCTGAGTCGGTTGGTTGAAAATCAGCGTCAGACCGTTGCCCTGCCTTTTTGGGGAATCGCAGGACTCGGTTTACTGTTCGGAATCTCAATGGTTCAACCCTTAGATTTTGTCATTGCTGCGGCGGCTGGGTTTGCTGCAATCAAGATTCAACGGTGGGGATGGAAGCTTCAGGCAAAGCGATTGGTCTTACAAACGCTAGACGATATCGAACAGCGGATCGCTTCGTCCTAGACGTTATTACGTTATTATGAGACGCCTTGCTGCGATCGCCCATCTTGCGAGGCAAGCTATGAAGTAGTAACTCCCGTGCCGCTGCCGGGAAGGCTACACATAAATCTGAGCCCGTAAGACTATAGCAATGTGCGCGTCAAATATAGAAACGGTGGTGTGGGCCGCGCCGCACACCACCGTACTTAACTCAAGCGCGTACCGCTATATATCAACGGTTTGCCCGATTGATTGCCCTGAATGGCTGATACGCCTCATCCGGATGATAGAGATGGCAGTAGTCCACAATATCTTTCATCAGCGTCCAGGAAAATTTATGTTCGTTCAAGTAGCGACCCCAGTGTTGGGAGAGGCTATCATGCGCCATCCGCAGATTGTAGGCGGGAATCGCCACAGAAATGTGGTGAGGCACATGCACATTAATGTCATGGCATAGCATCTCAACCCATCGAGGATAGCTGCAATGAGCGGTTCCAGCTAGTTGTGCGTCTGCGGCATTCCAGGTTTCAGCGGGGTGGAATTGAATGTCTAGATTAGTGTGATGAACCAGCGTAAATGTGCTCATCCAGAAATGATAGACCAGCCAAGGCAAGAGCCAAAACTTAATCACGCCCCATATCCCGGTGGCGATCGCCAAGCTAGGGAAGAAAATAGCTGCAAAGATGGCAACCAGTGTGATAGAAAACTTGACCTTGGGGCGATCGCGCAATGAGAACTGAGAAAGGTCAAAATGCAAATTGCCCCAATGGGCAATCGATGCCGCCCACCAAAATCGTCCCCTCAGGGCCCGGTAAAGAGTTTGAAGCAGCATAGGAGAGTTGATATAGGCATCGGGTGTCCAAGGATGCCATGCATTATCAACCTGAAGCTTATTGGTATGAACGTGGTGGTGGTCATGAAGAATGCGCCAGCTATGAAACGGGTAAATGAGCGGCAGCATGAGAAAATGCCCCACCCAGTCGTTGATCCAGCGACGCTTGTTAAAGGAGCGATGCCCACAATCATGGGCAAGCACAAAAAAGCCAGTGAGTGCTGTCCCGGTAAATACCCAGGTAACAGGTAAGAAAAACCAGGGTAATGCCGCAATGCCTACATATCCAAGTCCGACAGCGCCGATGCTAAACATGAGTGATGTCCAGGCTTTGCGGTGATTTTTCTGAAAACATTCCTTGGGGAGCGTTTTAATAATATCGTTGAGCCGAATGTCGTTACCCACAGATGGGTTGGCTTTACTGGCAAATTGTGCCGTCGTTGCAGTCATGAAATCAATCAAGTCTCCATATATGCCGAATTATTCAACCAATGCAAGCAAAATCACCTGTCATCACAAAGAAGCGCATGACAGGAATCATTGCTGTGTGCGGTGGTTGAATATAGATTTAAGGTGTTAAGCACTGCTCTAGAAAGGTTGACCGAGAGAGGTACAGCCCCCTTAGAGGATATTTGAAAAGTCTTGTTTTTTGTTGCCTTGGCAGCTAAATCTCTCTTGACAGAGACGCCTTCCTTCAGAACGCTACGCATTACATATCGTTTGTGAACCGCAGGCTCTACACCCCTTAGTTTTGTTGGAGTCCGCGTCGGCGTCCGCGAACGCACACGTTGTTTGTGTAGCCGCGGTTTACTCGTCGAGAATCCGCAAGCGTCCATAATCGCAAGACCCTTTTCAAACATCCTCTTCGCACCTACCCGAAAACTCACTAGAGTTTTTGGAATCCAAAACCCCCAACGGGTTTTCGGATAGGTGCTTAGATGAGAACGCTTAAAAAACCTTTACAATTTATAACATTCTTTGGGCCAGTCGTCTCTACACTTACGACTCAAATATCGAGTCTAATGCGGATTCTGATATGAATTCAGCATGCAGTGACAAGGTTAGCCCAAAAATATTAGCCCAAAAATAATCGATACGCTGGATTTTGGTTTTCGTCCCAATAGCGATAGCCCAACGTATCCAGAAATGCTTGCCATTCTTCCGTTTCGTGAGGGGGAACCTGCATCCCCACAAGAATGCGCCCATAGTCTGAGCCGTTATTGCGGTAGTGAAAGAGGCTAATGTTCCAATCGGGGCTCATGCAGTTTACGAATTTCATCAACGCGCCCGGACGTTCGGGAAACTCAAAGCGGTAGAGCCGTTCATTATGGGCGAGGGGCGATCGCCCGCCTACCATATGCCGCAGATGCAGCTTTGCCAATTCGTCATCCGTGAGATCGAGCGTTTTGAAGCCACGAATTTCGAACGTATCTTTCATCATGACGGCATCGGCCCGATTTGCAACCTGCACACCAACAAAGATGTGAGCCTCGGCTTGATCAGCAATGCGATAGTTGAATTCCGTGAGATTGCGCTTACCCATGCATACACAAAATTGACGCAGGCTACCTGGCTTTTCAGGAATGGTAACGGCAAAGATAGCTTCGCGCTGTTCTCCAACTTCTGCTCTCTCTGCCACAAAGCGGAGGCGGTCAAAGTTCATATTTGCACCACACGCAACAGCAACCAGCGTTTGATGGCAAATGTTTTCTCGCTCAATGTAGGCTTTGGCTCCGGCGATCGCCAATGCCCCTGCGGGTTCTAAAATCGATCGAGTATCTTCAAACACGTCTTTGATGGCTGCACAGGTGTCATCGGTGCCGACCAAGATGATGTCGTCTACGTACTGCTGACACAGCCGAAATGTTTCCTCTCCAACTTGGCGAACGGCTACTCCATCTGCAAATAGCCCGACTTGAGGTAAACGGACGCGATATCCGGCTTTAAGCGACTGAGACATGGCATCTGCATCGACGGGTTCAACTCCAATAATCTTAATTTCAGGACGCAGGCGCTTCACATAGGCAGCAATTCCCGAAATCAAGCCGCCCCCACCAATGGCAACAAAAATGGCATGAATAGGCTGCTGATACTGTCTCAAAATTTCCATGCCAATGGTGCCCTGCCCAGCAATCACATCTGGATCATCAAACGGATGGACAAAGGTTAGTCCTTTTTCAGCCTCTAGTTCACGGGCATAGGCATAGGCATCATCATAGGTTTCACCATGCAATACCACCTCCCCTCCCCGGGTTTTGACCGCATCAATTTTGACCTGAGGAGTCGTCACAGGCATCACGATAATCGCACGAGTGCCCAGACAGCAGGCTCCCAATGCTACACCCTGAGCATGGTTTCCGGCTGATGACGCAATCACTCCATTCATCAACTGCTCGGTCGGTAGTTGCGCCATTTTGTTATATGCCCCTCTCAGCTTGAAAGAAAAGACAGACTGCATGTCTTCTCGTTTCAGGAGAATCTGATTGTTAAACCGTGCTGAAAGGCGAGGTGCGACATCGAGGGGAGTTTCTTGAGCAACGTCGTAAACACGGGCAGTTAAGATGCGTTCAAGGTAATCAGAATGCATAGGGCGAGGTATCCAAGACTGTCGCATGAACGACAATTCTACTCCATTGACGACTTCAACTAATGGCGGATGTGTGATGACGGCAGGAACTTCGAGAGCAGAATCTTGGATGGGGCCTAATGCGCCTTTGCTGTCACACCATCTTCTCAGCCAATATCTAATCAATCCTCAGTAAATCCTCATGATTAATCTGATGATGAATAGCATGATAAAAGGGCAATTGATAGTTGCTGCTTTATGATCCCTCAACATTACAAAACTTTCCCCGGACTGCTCGCAACCGTTGTACTCCTGACTGGATGTTCTGGCATTGTTTCATCGACTTCCAATAGTCAGACAACCTCAGCTCAATCGAATCCATCGTCATCCGAAGCATTCAACTACGCTTCTTATTCAGACATCCTAGACGCCTATGTTAATCGTGAAGGGTTAGTCGATTACCAATCCCTACAAGCCAATCGCCAAACGCTCAATGCTTTTAACAACTCTATCGGTGAAGTGTCTCCAGATATGTATAGCTCCTGGGATGATGCTCAGAAAATTGCCTTTTTAATTAATGCATACAATTCATTCACTCTAGAGGCGATCGTCGACCAAGATCCACTAAAATCTAGTATCCGAGATATACCGGGAGTATGGCGAATCCGTAGTTTTGAAATTGCAGGTCAGCAGAAAACTCTAGATAATATCGAACATCAAACTCTGAGAACCGAATTTAACGAACCTCGAATTCACGCAGCTCTTGTGTGTGCAGCCATGAGTTGCCCGCCACTCCGAACCGAACCGTATCGAGCTGAAACCCTGGATGTTCAGCTTGATGATCAAACAGATCAATGGCTATCTCGTCCAGACATAGGATTCAAAATCGATCTTGATGCAAATCAGGTCTATCTTTCATCCATTTTTGATTGGTTTGGCGAAGACTGGATTCCATCATACGGGGTTGAAGACGGATTTACGGGCAATGAGAAAGAACGGGCTGTCCTCAACTTTATCAGTCAGTATGTCAGCCCAGAAGAGCGGGAATATCTCTTAGAGGGCAACTACGATATCAAGTACTTAGACTATGATTGGTCACTTAATATCCAATCTAATCTGGCGTCTCAAGCATTCTTGGACTGGTATAGCCTTACGCTCTCACGTTAGGACGCTGAACGTGTGTAGGCGCCCCGCGCGGGGCCTACACACAAACCTAAGCCTGTAGGGCTATAATCCAGTCGCTACTCAAGCGCATACCGCTATAGAAAACAACTTACTCTTTTCTAATCGTCATCATTCGAGTCACTAGAATCATCGTCATCGCCAAAAGGGCTTGCATCCATCTCGAAGTCATCATTCTCATTCAAGACAGAAGAGTAGGGATCAGTCGCTCTGCCCGACGTAAAGTTGGAGTAATTTGAGCGAGGAGATGTATCTAAGCCGCCATCTTGCCCGCGAGGGAAAACATCTAAGCCTCCCTCCAGTTCATAAGTTCGGGCAGTCCGATCATCTAGCACTACATCTTTGAGATCAACATCTGTGTCAAAGACGTTGCCATCAAAACTTAAGTCAACATCAACGTTGTTGGGCTCTTCATATGCATTGAAACCAGTACCTGCAGGGATGAGTCGCCCGATGATAACGTTTTCCTTCAAACCGCGCAGCCAATCAGACTTGCCTTCAATAGCAGCTTCTGTCAAAACTCGCGTCGTTTCTTGGAAACTAGCCGCTGAAATAAAACTATCCGTATTCAGCGATGCCTTCGTGATTCCAAGTAAAACCGGCGTATACTCAGCAGGCGCACCTCCTGTGATTGCCATAGCTCCATTGACCTGTTCAATCTGATATAAATCGACTAATTCGCCTGGAAGCATGGTCGTATCGCCTCCGTCGTCAATCCGAGCCTTTGAGGTCATCTGGCGGACGATCACTTCAATATGTTTGTCTGAAATATCAATCCCTTGAGACTGATAAACAGACTGGACTTCATTGACCAAAAACGTCTGAACTTTTTCAAGACTAATTAATGCAGCCTCATGGAATCCCTTCTCTGCACGGTTAAACTTGAAGAAAATTTCCAAGATTTCGTGAGGATTGGCAGGGCCATCTGTAAGAGGCTCTGCAGGGCCTACATCCTGCTCATCAGACATGATGACGTTTTGGCCTGGCCCAAGTGGATAATCGGTAATCACCCCATCAGGTTCAATCAACTTAATTTCTACGCTTTCATCATCTCCATAAACAACTTGGGCGGTCCCTGCACGTTCAGCTAAGATACAAGCTTCTTTGGGCTTACGCGCTTCTAGCAATTCTTCGATGCGGGGTAGACCCTGAATGATATCGCCCGTCTTTGCCCGCTCAAATACCAGCAACACGAGATTGTCGCCCCGTTGGACTAGATCACCATCGTCAATATGGAGAACAGCCCCTGCTGAAACCCGATAGGGACGTGCAATTCGGATGATAACGTGTGAATCAGTAATTTGAACAACTTGACCGGATTCTTCGGCAAAAATTCCGGGAGCTATTTCGGCTCCAGAAACGAATAAGTCTCCTTCGCTGACGGCTGGCGTTTGCCCTTGCAGGTCAATATTTACTACATCTGCCGAACGGACTACTAGAATTCGCCGAATCGCCTCTGCACCTTCCAAAATACCTCGAACCTCACCAGCTTCCTTACACTGGATTTCAGTTCGAGCCACGACAGCACCGGGAGCAATTTGGTCACCATCTTGAACTAATAAGCGGGTTTGAGTGCTACCCTGAGTCTGATCGGCAGCAACATCTCGTCGAATAACGAGAGATTCTAGAATGACTAGCTGCAATCTCAAAGACTCTGGATCAGATTCATCTGGAACGAGCTCGATATCTGCTGCTAACTGAGGATTATCTTCATCGATTTCCAAAATTAACTGGGTTCGAAGCAATTCGAGTCCGCTCACAGATTTGACTCGCTCACCATCCTTGTAGGAAATACGCTGAATGGCGCGTAGTCGAATCGAACGACCTGATTCTTCGCTGATCGATTCTTGGCTTGGAACAGACGGTACATCGGGAACTGCAAACTCAGTCACTGGACGCAAGAGAATCGCAGGACCTTCAGGAGTTTCGACATATTCGATGTAGCGTAGGTCAGACGATGTCAAACCAGGCATCACATCCTGTCCAGGATTTGCAATCGTGCCATCCTTCGACATAACAGCCTCAGGATTGTCAACCATGTGAATGTCGCCGGGCTTGATGACAATCTCTCGCAGAATGTCGTTTTTCTGGGTAACTTCTACAACCCCATTGCTTTGACAGAAAATATCTTTAACAACTTCGGTACCTGCCTCGACGTACTGACCATCTTCAACCAGCAGCAAGGATAGATCCTTATTGACCTCATGGGCTTCTTCTGGAATCCAAAGCAGCGTTCCGCCTTGAACGACCTCATATCCCTGTTTTGCTTTCCCTCGTTTAGCAACCTCAACGCCAGAGTATTTAATAATGCCACCCGTTTGGGTGCGATATTGGTCGTCAATCAATTCTGCAACAACTTGGCTGTTGGTTACTTTGGTGCCTGGGGTCGCAATTAGAGAGAACCGCTGCTTGTTTTGAGTCTCAATGAGATATTGCTCTTTCCCCTGTTGACTTTCAACGATGATTTGAGCCTGGTCTAGGAGAACAGAGGCGGTAATAATTTCAACTTCTCGTCCTCCTTTTCCTTCAGTTTCTTGAGGGATACGAACAATCCCACCATGCTCGGTGATGAGCTTGGTTTCAGCAAGAATACTATTAGACTCGACGCGATCGCCATTTTTCACGATGGGTTCTGCGCCAGGCAGCAAGTTATATACTTCGCCCGACAACACCCAAATCAAACCGCCCCGTTGGGCAATTCGAGTCGTATTACCTTGGCGATCTTTTTTCTCTTCAGGAACAAGATCTGCGAACTTGACCTCGCCTGCCAAGTCAGATGCCACGTCCTTCGTAGCCTTTTCAGTAATCTTTCGAGCACGACCTGTGGCCTGCATTTCTGAAAGAATTTGCCCAGATTTGACCGAGGCTCCATCCCGAGCGAAGAGGATTGAACCCTGCCCAACCGTGAACGATTTTTTGCGATCGCCTGATTCAACGCTGATCTCAACATTCGCCTCTACGATCAACGCGTCTTCACCGTGACGAGTTCGAAAAGGACGAGTCCGAACTCGTTCAGACTTCGGCAATCGAACCACTCCATCAAAGGGCGCCCGATTTTGCTGAGCAATTTCCCCAGTAAAGACCCCGCCCGTATGGAACGTCCGCATCGTCAGCTGGGTACCCGGCTCACCAATAGACTGAGCAGCGATAATACCAACTGCTTCACCCAAATCCACCATTTTGGCGTGAGCTAAACTCCAGCCATAACAGTGCTGGCACACCGAACGGCTCGCCTCACAAGTTAGGGGCGATCGAAGCACTACTTCTTCAATTCCCGCCTGACAAATCGTTTCGGCTAACTCTTCGGAAATATCTTGATTTCGAGCCGCAACCACTTCGCCAGTCTTCGGATTAATCGCGTCCTCGGCAAGCACCCGACCCAGCAGTCGATCCTGCAAAGGAATCAGAACCCGCTCACCGTCTGTCATACTCCGCAGTTTAATTCCCCGCTGCGTACCGCAGTCAATCTCTCGAATGATGACATCTTGCGACACGTCCACGAGTCGGCGGGTTAAATATCCCGAATCCGCTGTCCGCAATGCCGTATCGACCAGCCCTTTCCGAGCGCCATACGACGAAATAATATATTCAGTAACAGTGAGTCCTTCGCGGAAATTAGTCTTGATAGGGAGGTCAATAATCTGACCTTGCGGATCTGCCATCAGTCCCCGCATTCCAACAAGCTGTCGCACCTGAGAAATATTTCCGCGAGCTCCAGAGAAGGCCATCATATAGACCGAATTCAGCGGATTCTTTGCCTTAAAGTTACGAACAACTTCATCCTTAAGCTCTTCACTGGTTCCATTCCAGGTATCGATTACCTTTTGGAAGCGTTCAACCTCTGTAATTTCACCACGAGTATAGCGGGTCTCCGTCTCTCGAATTTCTTCTTCAGCCGCTTCTAATAACTCTCGTTTGCTAGGGGGCACTTGAAGATCATCAACGCTGATTGAAACACCTGCCTTAGTCGCATACCGAAAGCCCATGTCTTTCAACAAATCAGCCATCTGAGCAGTGCGAGCTGTCCCATAGTTTGTAAAAGCCCATGCAACAAGCTTGCGAAGTTGTTTCTTATCTGTGACTCGATTTCGAAAAATAATCGGCTTTTCAACTTTCTGAATTGAATTTTGCTCTGGCATCATAGTGTCTCAGCCCCTCAATTTATCAGCGTTCAGCTACCAACCAATATCCCCTTATCAATCCTGTTTTGCTTAGGTCGAGTTCAAAGGAGAAGGGTTCTGCTCTGTTAACCACTCCACCGAAACTCGCCAAAAGCTCAGATCAATTCAACCCAACATTCTCCAAACCCATCAGCACACAATGGGTATCAACTAACCAGCGCATCCCGAATAGTTTTGTTGTAAATGACACGTCCGGGGGTCGTGCGGATATATTGGGAAATTAAGTTACCGTCTCGATCTTCACGCACCCGACGATACTTATAGATTTTCGTGACCGCACCATTATCAGCTCTATGCTCTTCGACGGGCTTATCATCGGGTTCTTCTGTTTCGATGTCACCGTCAAATTTCACCCAAATATATGAATGAAGGTCAACTTGACCATGTTCATATGCCATGATGGCATCATCAAGACCGGAGAAGTATCGTCCCTCCCCCAGTTTCGCCTCTGGATTCTCAACGGTTAGGTAGTAGCATCCTAAGACCATATCTTGACTGGGCGTAATAATCGGTCGTCCCGTTGCTGGCGACAAAATATTATTGGATGCCAACATTAACAACCGAGCTTCAGCTTGAGATTCAAGAGAGAGAGGCACATGAACCGCCATTTGGTCGCCGTCGAAATCAGCGTTAAATGCTGGACAAACCAGCGGGTGAATCTGAATAGCTCGGCCCTCTACCAAAATCGGCTCAAACGCCTGAATGCCAAGACGGTGTAGTGTCGGCGCTCGGTTTAGAAGCACTGGATGGCCATCGATCACCTCTTCTAGCACATCCCAAACGCTGGGATCATTACGCTGAATTAATTTCTTCGCAGCCTTAATATTATTCACTAAGCCTTGTCGAATTAGCCGATGAATAACAAATGGCTGGAACAACTCAATGGCCATCTCACGAGGAAGCCCACACTGATGAATCTTTAACTTAGGACCCACCACGATGACGGAGCGTCCGGAATAGTCAACCCGCTTACCGAGTAGATTTTGCCGAAACCGCCCCTGCTTACCCTCGATAATGTCAGACAGCGACTTAAGAGGTCGATTGTTTGCACCCACGACGGTGCGACCTCGACGACCATTATCAATGAGCGCATCAACCGCTTCCTGAAGCATCCGCTTCTCATTTCGAACAATGATTTCGGGAGCCAAAATTTCTTGGAGTCTAGCCAATCGATTGTTTCGGTTAATGACTCGACGATACAAATCATTCAAATCTGAGGTTGCAAATCGTCCTCCGTCGAGCTGAACCATGGGACGCAAATCCGGTGGAATCACTGGGATCACCGACAAAACCATCCACTCGGGCTTAGACTGGGTTGCGATAAAGTTATCGATTACGCGCAAACGCTTGATCAACTTAGCTCGCTTCTGCCCTTTAGCAGTTGCAATTTCTTCTCGAAGTCGTTCGGCTTCTGCCTCTAAATTGAGATCTTGAAGGAGTCGCTGCAGTGCCTCAGCACCAATGCCAACTTCGATTCCTGTCAGTTGCGAATCTTCGCTATACAGCTGATCTTCAATTTCAATCCACTGGTCTTCTGTCAGCAGCTGCTTATATGAAAGATTTTCAGCATTTCCGGGATTCAGCACTACATAGGCGTTGAAGTAGACGATCTGTTCGACATCTCGAAGAGGCATGTCTAGCAGAATCGCCATGTAGCTTGGAATGCCCTTCAAGTACCAAACATGAGCAACCGGAGCTGCAAGCTTGATGTATCCCATGCGGTGACGACGAACACGAGACTCTGTTACTTCAACCCCACAACGCTCGCACACAATTCCCCGATGACGAACGCGCTTATACTTGCCGCAATGGCATTCCCAATCTTTTGCAGGCCCAAAAATTCGCTCACAAAAGAGTCCGTCCATCTCGGGCTTTAGGGTGCGGTAATTGATCGTTTCTGGTTTGGTAACTTCCCCAACCACCATCCCATTCGGTAATGTACGTTCTCCCCATTGACGGATTCTATCGGGAGACGCCAAACCTATCTTGACATAATCAAACCGTTGCTCTATCTTCGGCATCGCTAATCTGTTCCTCTACGTGGGCAATTCAGATAGATATGGTGCAACCATCGCTTGGCGCTCCGTTGAATCTAGTTCCTGAAGATGACTCACTTAACCGCCAAGCGTTTATGGTTTATTCTTCAGCCTCTTCCATAACCTCTTCACGAGTAATGGATTCATACGTTGGGCGCGAGGGCGTACGTCGCGAACTTGTATCAGCCATTAAGTCGACTTCAACATCACGACTCGTTCCGTCTTCTTTGGTTTCTAGCTTATGAGCAACAATATCTAGGCATAACGATTGCAGCTCCCGCATTAAGACCTTGAACGACTCAGGTGTTCCGGGTCGAGGAATTGCCTTACCCTTTACGATCGCATTGAGGGCTTCATTTCGCCCTTGCATATCGTCTGACTTAACTGTCAGCAGTTCTTGAAGAGTATAGGCTGCACCAAACGCTTCGAGAGCCCACACTTCCATTTCACCAAAACGCTGCCCACCTTGCTGAGCCTTGCCACCCAAGGGTTGCTGGGTTACTAGAGAGTAAGGACCTGTCGAACGAGCATGAATCTTATCATCGACGAGATGCACCAGTTTCAACATATAGGCTTTACCTATCGTCACTGGGCGATCGAATGGCTCCCCTGTACGACCATCAAAGACCTGAATTTTGCCGGGATTACTAGGGTCAAAGACCCAATCCTGTCCAGATTTTTCTCTGGCTTCTTGAAGTTTAGAATGAGTTGTAAGGCGAGATGCCTCTTCGCCATACATTTCATCGAACGGGATCATTTTGAATCGAACATCCAAAACCTCACCGGCCCAGCCCAGCAAGCACTCAAACACCTGCCCAACGTTCATGCGGGACGGCACGCCTAGAGGATTGAGGACGATATCAACAGGTCGACCATCTGGAAGATAGGGCATATCTTCAATCGGCAGAATGCGAGAGATAATACCTTTGTTACCATGTCGCCCCGCCATCTTGTCGCCGACCTGAATCTTGCGCTTTTGCGCCACGTATACGCGAACAACCATATTGGCTCCAGGAGGCAGCTCGTCTCCTTGTTCACGAGTAAAGACTCGTACGTCGACAACGCGCCCCTTTTCACCGTTAGGCACCCGCAGAGAATTATCTCGAACATCTCGTGCTTTCTCGCCAAAAATAGCGCGGAGCAATTTCTCTTCAGGTGGCTGGTCAGATTCACCCTTCGGAGTCACCTTCCCAACCAGAATGTCCCCAGCTTCAACCCAAGC
This sequence comes from Elainellaceae cyanobacterium, assembly GCA_051117335.1. Classification (GTDB taxonomy): domain Bacteria; phylum Cyanobacteriota; class Cyanobacteriia; order CAZCXK01; family CAZCXK01; genus DBGGTD01. Next base: position 21,344 of record JBNPEB010000046.1, on the reverse strand, counting down.
ACCAATCCGGATAATCCCACCTTCGTCGAGCTGACGAAGCGCATCTTCACCGACGTTCGGAATTTCGCGGGTGATTTCTTCTGGACCTAGCTTTGTTTGCCGAGCCTCAATCTCATACTTTTCGACGTGAATAGAGGTGTAAACATCGTCGTAGACCAAGCGCTCGCTAATAAGAATGGCATCCTCGTAGTTATAGCCCTCCCATGGCATGTAGGTGATAAGGACGTTTTGCCCAAGAGCTAGTTCTCCTCCTTCCGTCGCAGAGCCATCTGCAAGAACTTGTCCTGTAACGACGCGATCGCCCGCAAAGACGATGGGTCGCTGATTAAGACAAGTATCTTGGTTTGAACGATTATATTTCTGGAGAAAATACTCTGACTCTCGACCTTCAGGAGAACGTACTCGAATCCGATTGGCGTCAACGTATGAAACTTCCCCATCCGTCTGACTCACAATGACCATTCCAGAGTCACGAGCTGCCTGCGCCTCTAGACCCGTACCAACCAAAGGACGCTCTGGACGAAGGAGTGGAACCGCCTGACGCTGCATGTTGGATCCCATCAGGGCTCGGTTGGCATCGTCATGCTCCAAGAAAGGAATCAGCGAGGTTGCAACAGAAATAATTTGAACGGGTGAAATTGCTACGTAGTCGACCTGATCAGGCGACGTTGTCGTAAAGTCTTGACGATATCGGACTGGAACCGTGCTCCCGAGAATGTATCCTTCCTCATCAACGGGAATATCTCCTGGTGCAACTCGTAGATCGTCTTCCTCATCTGCCGTCATATAGATGGGAGCACGATCTTTAAGGACTCGCCCTCCTTCAACAGGATAGTAGGGGGTTTCCACAAATCCGTAGGCATTAACGCGGGCGTGAGTTGCAAGAGAACCAATTAAGCCAGCATTTGGACCTTCTGGTGTCTCAATTGGACAAATTCGACCATAGTGAGATGGATGAATATCTCGAACCGCAAAACCAGCCCGTTCACGGGTCAGACCTCCAGGACCCAACGCACTCAGGCGACGCTTGTGGGTCAGCTCTGCAAGAGGATTTGTCTGATCCATGAACTGAGAGAGCTGAGATGAGCCAAAAAACTCCTTAATTGCGGCAACCAATGGCTTGGGATTAACCAGAGACGCAGGCGTTAACGAATCCGCATCTGATACGGTCATCCGCTCCCGGATAATGCGTTCCAGTCGATTAAGACCAACGCGCACCTGATTTTGCAACAATTCACCGACCGAGCGAACTCGGCGGTTCCCTAGATGGTCGATGTCATCGACGCTACCAATATCAAATTCAAGATTAATCAAATAATCTACAGCAGCCAAAATCCCTTGGGGAGTCAAGACTCGAACAGCTTCTGGAATATTTAATCGAAGTTTCCGATTGAGTTTGTATCGCCCAACCTTGCCCAAATCGTATCGTTTGGGGTCAAAGAAGCGAGAATCGAGTAGCTGTTGCCCTCCTGAAACGGTTGGAGGTTCGCCTGGACGAAGCTTTCGATAAAGCTCCATCAGCGCTTCTTCTTCACTAAACTGACCTTCTTTGTCAATCGTCTTCTGATAGTATTCAGGGTGTCGCAACGCGTCAAAAATCTCGCTATCACTAAGCCCTAGCGCCTTCAGGAGAACTTGAACTGATAGCTTACGCGTCTTGTCAATCCGAACCCAAACTAAGTCATTTTTATCGGTTTCAAACTTTAACCAGGCTCCTCGGTTTGGGATCAGACTAGCATTATAAGTTCGACGGCCATTCTTATCAGTTTCGGCCTTGTAGTAGACTCCGGGGCTACGGACAATTTGATTAACGATGACACGTTCAGCTCCGTTGATGATGAACGTACCCCGGTCTGTCATCAATGGAAGATCGCCAATAAAGACCTCTTGCTCCTTAATTTCGCCAGTCTCTTTATTGATGAGACGAGTCGGAACATACATCTGGACAGCATAGGTGCTATCTCGCCGCTTCGCTTCGTCTACGGCATATTTTGGACGCTTAAGCTTATAGTTCTTGCCTAAAAAATGGAGTTCAAGCTTCCCGGTATAGTCAGTAATAGGGGAAAAACTATTTAATTCTTCAATCAGGCCTTCTTCGAGAAACCAACGGAAACTCGCCCGCTGAATTTCTACTAGATCTGGAAGAGTAAAGGCGGGTGCACTTTGGGCTAAGTTAGTCATGCGTCTCCTCAAACGGGTCACGCTCCAGGCGAGCCCCCAATACTACAGTAAAAGTTGGCGTTTGTCAACAAAAGCTTCAGACCCCAATACAATGACGAGGACTGAAGCAAAATTAGAAATCTTTAAAGGTATTTACAGGTCGGCAATTGCGAGTAAGTTCCAGTCGAGATTATTTATTCATCAATATCAATGGAAAAAACCGGTAATCTCCAGTATAGGATTAACTGAACTGGGTCATCATCTATCCCGGAAAAGCGAGATAAGTAGTACAGCTACCCATGACGTAGGAAATGCGAGTTCGTTGGCGAACATACAGTCTAATATCACAACAAGAACATCAAGCACCTCAAGATGCTAAACGGCGATGCAACTTGGACGAAGTTGATTTTGAGGCTATTTTTGCTGCTCTAGACATCCAAATTTGACGCATGTCTTACCAGTTTAGCGATTTTTTTTAAAATAATGGAACATTAGCCTCAATAAATTTGCTGATTCGTAGAACTCTCATCGCTCACTCATCATGATTAACTCTAAATAAGCAATTTACGAATCAGGATGTTGAAGAGGCTAGTGCGTCATTCGCTTTTCCCACTAGCGGCGGCAATTTAAATAACTCACAGGCATTGGCTGCGGTTTGATGAGCGATGGTATCGAATGGCACGTTTCGAAGTTCGGCTAGCCTTTCTGCCACAAATCGAACGTATGCGGGCTGATTCCGTCCTTTTCCTCGCATTGGTACGGGGGCCAGAAATGGACAGTCTGTTTCGATCAGTAAACGATCGCTCGGAACCATCTGCGCCGATTCGTGAACCTGCGTTGCGTTCTTGAATGTCACGATTCCGCTAAAGCTGATGTAAAACCCTAGATCCAGAAACCGCTGAGTTTCTTCAGGGGTGCCGCTCCAACAGTGCATGACACCACGAACGACTCCATCCTCGCTCCAAATTTCTTCTAAGCGATCGGCCATTGACGTGGCCGCATCACGGCAGTGAATAATCACGGGGAGACTTAAATCGCGGGCGATCGCCAATTGAGATTCAAATGCTAAGTACTGCTGTTCATGGTTGTCGGACTTAAAGAAATCTAAACCAGTTTCACCAATTGCAACGACTCGCGCATCCGATCGGGCAAGGGCTCGAATCTCGGTTGCTAAATCAACCGTCCAACGGTCAACGTCTAACGGATGAAGCCCAACGGCAAATGACAGCTCTGAGAATCGATCGGCTAGGGCTTGAATTCCGGAGAATTCGGCGGGCTCGACACATGAGTGAATCATACGAGCCACTCCCACCTCTCGCCAGCGCTGAGCGACATCATCCAAATCAGATTGGAAGGTTTCAAAGTTAAGGTGAACGTGAGTATCTATGAGTTGCATTGAGTTGCATTATGACCGGTGGTATCGTGTCAACACGTTCAATCGCCGAAGCAAGGCAGTTTGCCCTAAGTAGACATGCGCTTTAGATAGACATGCGCTCTAGATCAAGCTCAGCCAAAAAGCTTATTCTACGGCTGCTGCCGGGGTTGACGTTTCAGTGGTTGACGTTTCAGTGGTTGACGCTTTGGTGGCAGACGCATCATGCATCTTCAGAGCTTTTGCCAAACGCGCTTTTTTACGGTTCCCGGTGTTGGGATGTAGCACACCCCGTTTTACAGCCTTGTCAATCTTGCTGTATGCAGCAGCCATTCGCGCCTGCACGTCTTGCATGGTCTCTGAACTCGGGCTCGCTGCATAGGACTCGACCGCGGCGAGATAACGCTTTGTTAGCGTTTTAACGGCAGTCTTGTAAGACTTATTGCGTAAGCGATTTCGCTCTGTAATCTGAACGCGCTTGATTGCGGACTTGATGTTTGGCACAGTGAATCCCCGATAAATTCCTTCGATGAATTTAATGAAAAATGCTTCTGGAGTTTTTCATTGTAGCGAATCATCCTGCTAAATTACCAACAATCCTTTTAACATCTCTTCTGAGCAAGATACGGAATCCACTAAAAATCCAGGTTAATCTAGAGAAGAGAGCTGGACAAAAAATTGAAGTCTAACATTTGGTAGCAATCCTATCGAAATGCTTCAATCGGTTTTCTCCAGTTCGACTGTAACTTTCCTGTGGCTTAGCATTCCGAGATTTCATGTGGCAATGCTGCGAATTATCACTCAGCTAGCTGAGGCACGAACTGAACTGCGGCGAATTTGCGATCGCACGCACGACGATCAGGTCGTTCACAAAGAGGCAACGGTTAGAGAAGTCATTCAGACCGTAAAGCGTCAGGGGGATCAAGCTCTCCTGCACTTTACCGAAGAGTTTGACCATCAAACCTTGACTCCTGACGAACTGAGGGTTAGCGGTCCCGAATTGGACGCAGCGTATCAGCAGGTTTCCAAAGAGCTGCTAGACTCTATTCGGCTCGCATCTCATAACATCGAAGCGTTCCATCGTCAGCGCATTCCTAAGAGTTGGGTGCATTTTGATGGTGATGAAATCGTTTTGGGCAAGCGGTATATGCCAGTTGACCGAGCAGGGATTTATGTCCCCGGTGGTCGGGCTTCGTATCCAAGTACGGTTTTGATGAATGCAATTCCGGCTAAGGTGGCGCAGGTTCCTCGCATTGTGATGGTGACCCCGCCCGGTTCCGGAAAAGCAGTGAATCCAGCGGTGTTGGTGGCGGCTCAAGAAGCTGGAGTTCACGAAATCTATCGAGTCGGTGGATCGCAAGCGATCGCCGCCTTAGCTTACGGAACTGAAAGTATCCCTAAAGTAGACGTGATCACGGGCCCCGGCAACATCTATGTCACACTTGCCAAAAAGCTCGTCTATGGCACCGTTGGCATTGATTCTCTAGCGGGGCCGTCTGAGGTATTAGTGATTGCCGATTCTGATGCCAATCCGGTTCATGTTGCTGCCGACTTGCTCGCACAGGCTGAACATGACCCGATGGCGGCAGCTATCCTACTAACGCCTGATTCTGCGTTAGCGCGCCAGGTTGTGGCCGAAGTTCAACATCAGCTCGCCAATCACCCACGCCGGATTGATACCGAAAAGGCGATCGCCCACCACGGTCTTGTCGTCATCGTAGATTCATTGAAGACAGCGGCTGAATTATCCAATGAATTTGCTCCAGAGCATCTTGAGCTTGAGATATCAGATCCATGGGGATTAATAGACCATATTCGTCATGCTGGAGCAATTTTCTTGGGATATTCTACTCCTGAGGCCGTCGGCGATTATTTGGCAGGCCCCAACCATACGCTGCCTACCTCAGGTTCGGCTCGATATGCCTCAGCGCTCGGAGTTGAGACATTTATGAAGCACTCCAGCCTGATCCAATATTCCCACACGGCGCTTTATCAGGTTGCTAGCCAAATTGATTTGCTGGCAATGTCTGAAGGGTTATCATCCCATGCGGAGTCGGTGAGGTTGAGAATCAAGAAGCCAGCGGATCAACAGAGCGATGATTCGCTGCACTCAGATTAGGATTAGGATCTAGCGATATTGCAGCCTGATTTGCGGGGAGTGAATGAACTTCTCCTAAGTAATGGTGGGCTTTGCATTCCCTCAAAGTTGGGGGCAATCCGTTATGGTTAGCTCAAAGTCTCCCGACTCGACTGAGCGATCGCCGAACGTCCAGACTGGGAGATTTGGGGGGCTGAGACAGGCGTAAGCATCTGTCAGAAACTTATGTGCGGTAGCTTTATTGAGCAGAGGGATGCTCTAAAAATTGCCTTAACCGCATTAAGTTGATAGTTTGTCCTAGGTTCAGCGGTAGGACTGAGACTCCTTCTAGGCATGACTGAATCCAACCGTCACCCCAATGCCATTCATGGAATCCGTCAATGCTTTCACTCATCAGGAGACATAGGCAGTGAGGGTCTGCAGCGTCGACCTGATGTTGGATGGTTACTGGACCTAGCCAGCTCTTAAATATCACTCCAGCACTCAATTCGTCTGGAAGATCGGCTGAAAACTGTTGCGGCCATAGCCACCGTCGGAACTGCTCTGGCCGCAGTAAGCTTTTTCGAATCATATCGTCTGACGCGTCGATTTCAATTCGGAGTCGACTTTGCTGAAAGTTGCCTAGCATAGCAGCAGAAATAGATAATGGCATTTGACTTTCAGTATGCCAGAGGGAATCTGTATTGGGGCAACGAGGCGATCGCCCATTACGGACGTTGACAAGGCTCTGAATTAAGAATTGTGGGAATCTCATGATGGAGGAGCCGAGATTCGGTATGACAAATAATGCGGGTGAATGAGTCAAATAGATAACATGATGCAGATTTCTCGAATCATCGCTAAGACCTGGACGTATTTTCTACTAGGCTTCAGCATGACGCTGCTCATCGCAGGATGCAACATTGTGCAACTGAGAGAATCTGCCCCGCCTCCAAGTGTCGAGCCGGTTCCAACCCCCACGTTGCCAGACTGGATTGAGAGCATCAGCCCCACTGAGCAAGCAGAACCACTCGCACAAATTCGGATTAGATTCACCGATCCGCTAATCCCGGTTGAGGATTTGGCTAATCCTGAGTCACAAGAAGTCTTACAAAACTTTGAAGTCGTGCCCCCACTTCCAGGGCAATTTCGATTTTTGACGCCGCGCATGGTTGGCTTTCAAGCCGATCAGGCAATTCCTAAAGCCACTCGATTTCGCGTCACTCTCAAAGCAGGCTTAGCAGATTTAAGCGATCACCAGCTCGATCAAGATTTTGTCTGGACGTTCAAGACAGAACCGATTCAGCTCACCAACATGCCGGGAACATCAGAATTTCCAGAATCGGAATTGCCGCCGGTTGAATTGCAGCCGACGCTGAACGTGACCTCTAATGTTGAACTCAATCTGAGATCATTGCGAGAACACGTCCGGCTGATTCCTGACAGCGGAGAGGATTCGGTCAGGCTCACCGTTGAATCGGCGGATGATTTTGACCCAGAGTCTCAAGAGGTTAGAACTACACCTCAAGAAAGGTTTGATCCGTCAGCGCGGCAGTGGGTTTATCAGATTGCACCCCAGCAACCGCTTGCCAAGGCAACCCGCTACACCTTGGAATTTGCGCCTGGAATTTCGCCTGCGGGGGGGAATTTAGCCAGTGAGATGGCATTTACCAGTCAAGTGGAAACCTACGGCCCGCTGAGCTTTGAAGGGGTAGAACTCGTCGATCCATCGAGTGCAGGCGGAGCGTATGGGCGATTTGTTAAAGGACGACCCCAGCTCGCATTCAACAATGGGCTGGTAGCAGACTCTGCCACAGAAAATATTTCGGTCGATCCGCCACCGAAAGACACGCCCCCCTTGGTGAGAGCCTATGAGGGCGATCGCCTCGTGAGCTTGAACCCGTGGGCACTAGAGCCTGCCACTGCCTACACCATTACCCTAGGAGCCGACCTCGAAGACCAGTATGGGCAAACGCTGGGCGAACCCATGACCGTTCGCTACGAAACGGGCGATTTGGCAGGCGACCTTTGGGCTCCGGATGGCCTCAATATTTTCCCAGCGGGGCAAAATCTACAGATCAATCTCTCCGCCGTGAACCTGCCCGAAAACCAGTACAAAGCCGCCTATCGCGTCGTGCAGCCTAGTGACTTGGTCTATGCCGATTCGGCCTATCCTAGAAATCAGGGAACCGATTTGCTGCCCGCTCCGACGAACTGGCAAACGTTGCCAGTAGAGCTACCAACCAATGAACCGACCGAGATTGCCGTGCCGCTGCGAGACAGGCTGAATGGCAATACGGGAATGCTCGCCTACGGCGTACAGGCACGGACTGGGCAGTATTCCGTAGACGGTCGGCAGGAATGGCGCGAACCGACTTTCTATGGGCTGGTGCAGCTCACGAATCTGGGCGTCTTTGCCCAGTGGTTCCCTGAATCGGGCGTGGTGCGCGTTCAACATTTATCAGACGGCTCCAGCGTCGGAAATGCGCGAATTGAACTTTATGAATCAAGGCTAGATGCCGAAACCCGCACCGCTACGTCGCCCTGCTTTACCGGACAGACAGATCAGTCCGGCATGTTGACGCTGGGAGCACCAGACCTACGCCAGTGCATGAATGGCAACGCCCAGTTTGCCGATGCCCCTGATCTGCTAGTGATCGCGCGAGAAGGGCAGGATTGGGCGTTTGCGCGCACCTTTCAGTACAGCGGCGCGTGGGGCTACGGCGTGAATGGCGGCTGGAACAGCAGCCAGCCCGAATCGCGGGGCACGATTTTCTCCGATCGCAACCTGTATCAACCGGGCGAGACGGCTTATTTCACCGGAGCGGCCTATTTCCTACAAAACGGACTGCTCCAGCAAGACCCAAACGTTTCCTATACAGTGATGCTGGATGATCCCAACGGCAACACAATCGAGCTTGGTACGCAAACGACCAATCAGTTTGGCACTTTCTCACTGGAATGGGCGATCGCCCCGGAGCAACCGCTGGGCTTCTACACGATTCGCGCCAAGGCCGATGGTGGTGGTGATAACGGCAAAGAAATCACGGGCGAGTTTCGCATCGCCGAATTTAAGCCGCCCAACTTCAAAGTTGACCTGGTACTCGATCAGCAAGTTGCCGTTTCGGGAGATGAAATCACCGCAGCGGCCCAAAGCAACTATTTATTTGGCCCGCCGGTGGAGGGAGGCGAAGTCAGCTACTACGTTACGCGCCAGCAAACCCAGTTCACCCCAGAGGCTTGGAATCAATTCTCCTTTGGGCGGCAGTGGTTTTGGCCGGAAGAAGCGCCATCGGTATCCAGCGATGTATTGCAGCGGAGTGAATCCCTCAGCGACGATGGCAGCGATGAGGTGACGGTCGAGGTCGCCGAGGATCTGCCCTATCCGATGACCTACCGCGTGGACGCTGAGGTGTCGGACGTATCGAATCTGTCGGTGACGGCTTCGCAGACCTTTACGGCGTTGCCGGGCGATCGCTTGATTGGGCTCCAGAGTGATTTTGTCGCTGAGGTCAATGAGGAATTTCCTGTTGAAGTGATCGTTACCGACCCTGACGGCAATGCCGTATCAGGGCAGCGGGTGCAGGTCGAACTCCAGAAAATGAACTACAGCGGCGTCACCCAGGTGATTGCAGGTAGCTCCACGGCCCGCAACCAGGTGGAGTATGAAACCGTCGCGGAGGCCACCGTGCGATCGGGCAGCGAACCCCAGTCTGTGACGCTGACGCCCAGCGAATCGGGGTCGTATCGTATTCGCGCCAATTTTGCTAACGCTGATGATGAGGTGACTGCGACCGATACGCAGATTTGGGTGACGGGGAATACGCCTGTTTACTGGGGAGGACGCTACACCAACAATCGCCTCGAACTGAAGCTCAACAAAGACCGCTATCAGCTAGGTGAGACGGCGACCGTTCTCATCCAGTCGCCCTATGAGGAGGCTGAACTATACTTTGCTATCGTGCGCCACGACGTAATTTACCAGACTGTAACCACTGTGCAGGGCGGCGCGCCTCAGATTCAGTTTGAAGTCACCCCAGACATGTTGCCCAATGCCGCCGTGGAAGCGGTGCTGGTACGCAAAGGCGAACCGCTCTCTGAGGTCGAAGTGGGTACGGTGGAAGACCTGGCTCGCATTGGCTTTGCGCCCTTTGAAACCAGCCTGGACAGCACGTATCTAGATTTACAAGTGAACCTGGCGGAGGAGTCGCTGGAACCTGGCGGGGAGCAGTCTGTGAATTTCAATCTGACGGACAGAGACGGACAGCCCGTTCAAGGCCAAATCACCGTGATGGCGGTGAATGAAGCCGTTTTGCAACTGAGCGACTATCGCGTGCCTGATTTGGTCGAAACAGTCTATGCGGAACAGCCGATTTCTGTGCGCTTTGCAGACAATCGCCCGGAAGTGGTCTTGACTCCCCTCTCGTCTCCCCTGGAAAAAGGCTGGGGATATGGGGGCGGGCTCTCGACGGGGACAGGCGATACCCGCATTCGCACTGAGTTTAAGGCGATCGCCTACTATAACGGCTCAGTGCTCACCGATGCCAATGGTCGTGCGTCGGTAAACTTCACCCTGCCAGATGACCTCACCACCTGGCGAGTGATGGCGATCGCCACCGACGGCAATTTACGCTTTGCCAACAGCACCGACACGACATTTATCTCCACCAAACCGCTGGTGACGAACCCGATTCTGCCGCAGTTTGCCCGTCCGGGCGATCGCATCGAGGCGGGGCTTTCTGTCACGAACAACACGGGTGAATCCGGCACGCTCAGTCTTACTGGAACGGCTAGCGGTGCGCTGCAACTGGCAGACGATGCCTCCGCCAGTTTGGAAACCCGAGTCGAATCGGGCACCCAAGCCTACCGCTTCCCGATGGTGGTCACGGGTTCAGATGAAGGCACGATCCAGTTCACCAGCCAGCTCGGACAATTCTCGGATGCGTTTGAGTTTCCCCTGGAAATTCGCGTTAACCAGATCACCGAACAGGTGGTAGAAACGGGAACTACATCCAGCCAAGCCCAAATTCTCTTCAACATCACGGAAAACGTGCCCCAAGATACGGGCGGCATCGCCCTCACCCTCGCCAGCACCCTGATTCCAGAAATTAGTGCTCCCGCGCAGCAGGTGCTCAACCAGGAACAACTTCCATTCCTGGAGCCTGCCGCGAGCCAGTTGGCGATCGCCACTAGCTTGCAATCTCTATCGCAAACCCTGGGTCAGAGCTTTGCCGAGTTTGAGCCGACCCAGCAAGCGAATCAAGCCCTGCGTCGCTTGAGAGAACTCCAGCGCCCCGATGGAGGATTTGCCTCCTATCCCGCACAGGAACAGTCTGACCCCTACGTCACGCCCTATGCGGCGGAGGCGATCGCCCGCGCCGCAGAGACCTTCTCTGACACCCCTGCTGCGCCGGATGCAGAGCTAGTGAGCCAACTGCGCCGTTACTTGCAAGATATCCTGGCGAACCCCAGCCAATACGACTACTGCAAACAGCAGCTCTGCCAAAATCAGGTGCGTCTGCGATCGCTCACGGCTCTGGCCGCTTTTGGGGATATCCGCAATTCTTTCATAGCCGATATCTATGGGCAGCGATCGCAGTTTGACCCGCTGACGCAAATCAAGCTGGCGCGACATCTGGCTCAGCTGCCCGACTGGCAGTCTCAAGCCAACGAGCTGGCCAATGAATTGCAAGAAACGGTCTATCAAACCAGCCGCAGTGCAACCGTCAATCTGCCCCGCACCTGGCAGTGGATCAGCTCTCCGACAGCGGTGCAGTCTCAGGCATTGCGTTTGTTCATTGCCCGCGACAGCGCCCCTGAACTCATCGATCGCCTGGTGCGCGGCTTGCTCGATCAGCGACGAGATGGCATCTGGCCTAGCACCTACGACAACGCCGAAGCACTGCTGGCACTGGTGAACTATAGCCAGTTGCAGCCTACCCCGCCTGATTTTTCCGCCACCGCTCAACTGAATGACCAACCGTTTCTCTCTGCTGAGTTTGAGGGCTATAGCACCCCCAGTACTGCCGAGAGCATCCCAATGGCCGATCTCCAGCGCGGACGCAATCGGCTCTCCCTGCAAAAAACAGGCGACGGATTGCTGCACTATCTGGCCGCCTATCGCTATCGGCTTGAAGGCGACCAGCCCGGACGGTTGAGCGGCTTGCGAGTGACGCGCACGATTCGCCCCGCCAATCAAGATGAGATCCTCAAAGAGTATGACCTCTATGTAGTAGACGACCCGCTTTCACTACCCCCTGGTCAGGTCTATGACATTGGGCTAGAAATCATCACCGATCATTCGGTCGATCACGTCATCATCACCGACCCCCTCCCTGCTGGATTTGAAGCCGTAGATGAAAGCTTTCAAACCGCTAATCCCTACTTCCAAGCCCGCAGTGATAGTTGGCAGGTCGGCTACCAAACGATTTATAAGGATCGCATTGTGGCCTATGGCGATCGCCTCGACCCTGGTGTGTATAGCCTCCACTACCTCGTGCGATCGGTGACACCCGGCACTTATCACTATCCCGGAGCCGAAGCACATCTAGAATATGCCCCCGAAGAGTTTGGGCGATCGGCGTCTTCCACGTTGCGCGTGGTGGAATAGCATATGCTGTAGAAGGACACACTTTGATTCTTGAGATTAGCGATGTTTGAAACAGTTGCAAAATGGGGAAATAGTCTCGCAATTCGAATTCCACCTCATCTCGCTAATGCGATTCATATTAGTGAAGGAGCTGAGATAGAACTCGATGTCATCGACGGAAATTTAGTTCTTAAGCCACGCAAACGCAAACAGTATTCGCTGGATGAACTACTCGAAGGCATCACGCCGGAGAATTTGCACACCGAGATCGATATGTTTGAAGAAAAGGTAAAGCCTGAATGCAACTCTCCGGTCAATCGAGGGGCGATCGCGCAGAGTTAATTATTCGATGAGTGGGCGTTTGCCAAAGGATTAGTGATGGATCAGATTGCAGATAAATTGGCAGCGCTGGGTGTGCCTGGACTCGTCTTATTAGTAGCGATGGCAGTGACAGGTTGGGCTGGGGCTGCGGCAATCACCACGGCTCTTGCAATTCTTGGTGGTCCTTTTGGTATGCTAGGCGGCATTGCGGTTCTTGGCATCTTGGGGCTGATTTCCAAAGGACTTGCCGATTACGGATTTGAGGCCATCTTCAAAGCAACGGTCGAAGAACTGAGAAAAAAGGGCAAGTCTAAAGCCGATATCGAGCAAGAGATTAATTCGTATCCAATCTCGCGAGATCTGAAGCTCAAAATCCAAGACTATTTGCGATCGCCCGAAATGCCTCATCTTGATTATCCCCAAGGTCAATTCAGAATGTCTCGAATTTCAGTTGCTGCTATGTCTGAACGGTCAGATTTTGAATACATGGTGACCAGCACAATCTGAGTTTCAGTTTTGAGGTAGTAAATCACTCGATAGCCACCACTCTTTCCCTTTTTGATATCGCTGTTTTTCACTCTTACCTTAAAGACAGTCTGCTCTAGATTCGGGATTTGATCGCCGGGAATTTCACCTGCTTCGAGTTGCTGAATAAGCGGTTGGATATCAAGCTTGATTTTGCGATAGCGCTTGGCAAGGCGGCGAATATCTTTTTCAAAGCGATTCGTGAAGCCGACTTGAATCGGTGGATCATCAGGCATCTATATCGTCCCAAAGCTCTGAAATGGGTCGCACTTCACCTGCAAGGGCTTGCTGCCAGCCTTCGCGGATGCCCTCAATCACGGTTTCTGTGGAGTCGTCATCTGGGTCGATCTCCTCTTCCGATTCGGGAATAAGGACAATGACTCGAACACGACGGTGATGAGCGACATTGATTGGAAGATCAAGGGTTAGTTGGCCTTCACTATTAATGGTGGCTGTGGCTTCAATAGCTTTCATGGAAACTAGGTTATCCTCCAAAATATAGGGCTCAAAGAGTTGGCTTGATTCTATGATGGCGAATCTCTTTCCTTTTCTTCCCTCACCTTCATTGCCACGGCGCGAATACCCTTGGCAATTTCCTGAAATGCCTCATCTTGATTATCCCAAAGAGTGATAGGCTGATGGTTTACGGGCAACACGGTTAACGAACTAAAGGACGCACCAATCCAAGCTACAGGACGCAGCAGGATGGGAATGACATGAGCTTCGTTTGCTTGATGTCGCTCCATAGCCCGCTGGATTTCGAGGTGGTAGCAGGTGTCGTCGGCAAGGGAGTTGGCGCTGATCAGCAGCAGAATAATGTCGGCGGTGTTGAGTTGTTGGTTGATGACTTGGGTGCGATCGTCGCCGGGGAGAATTTGGCGCTGGCTCCAACTGGTGATGATGCCCTGGCGTTCAAGCAGGGTGAGATGGTTGGCGAGTTGGGTTTGCAGGGTTTCATCGGCGGGGGCGTAGGAGAAGTAGAGGGAAATGGTTTTGCCTTGAGAGATGATGCCATGAGCTATTGTGTAATTGTAAAACCTGTACCGATCTTGAATAACAGAAATAGTATTGAAGAGAGCAGCATTGCCTTTGAGCGCCAAATACCAAAGACGTGAGAGTACAGATAGACTTGCCATTCTCTCTAAAGTGATAGCAGCATAAGAGCAAACAAGAGGACTTGGATCTGATAGAGCCTCAAGCAGCGCTAAGATAGCACTTTCGTTGCCAACATTCCATAATGCACAAACTGCCTGACGACGAGCATCTGGATCTTCGTTGAAGAGTATCGTACTATGTAGCTCTGAAATTATGTCCTCACTGATAAGCTCTAATTTCTTGGACATGACCTCATGATTCTCAGAGATATTCCTGTTTTTAGAGATGTTTCTCTTGACAGATTCCAAGTATTTCGATGAGCTAGAAAATTTAGATCTATTACAAATTTTGTTCAATGCTTGCTTTGCAGACTCACGAACTGAAGAGTCTGGGTCAGAAAGTACTCTTATTAGTGCTGGTCTTACGCTTTTATCACTAATTTTTCCCAAGGACTCTACAGCACGCATACGGATAACTGAATGTCGATCTTTGAGTGCTTCTAATAATGCTTTGGTCGCTCCTTTACCACCAATTTCACCTAGTAATTCAGCTACCCTTAGGCGCGAAGCCAGATCTTCACTACCAAGTTTACTGAATACCTCTGAGATTGCGCTTTCATCTCCAATTCTCCCTAGCGATTTAACTACACAGTAGCTAAGATAATCACTCCCATATCTAAGGGCATCAAGTAGTCCTGGAATTGCGCTTTCATCGGCGATTTTACCTAAGGCTTCAACTGCATTAATGCAAACATCAAAATCTTCGTCCTCGTGGAGAACATTAAGCAGTTCCGGAACTACATTCTTATCAAGAGTATTTCCTAGTGCTTTAACTATGCCGTAACGAACTTCAGAATCTGGATGATTAAGTATGTTGAGCAATTCTGGAATCGCCTTCTCATCACCAATTGCACCTATTGCTTCAGCTGCTCCTGATCTAACGTAAGGGTCCGAATCGTTTAGGTACTCAATCAATTCCAGGGTTTCGCTCTCGTCACAAACCCTGCGTAAGGCATCTCCTACAGGTTCTTCGAGCCATTTATCATATGAGAATGTACCCACTAATTTTAGAAGAGTTTTGATATCTCCGATTTCCCCAAGTGCTGAAGCCGCAACGTAGCGAACATCAAAATCAGGATCTTGGTCAATTATCTCGAGAAGTTTAGGAATGATTGACTTGTCTTTCATTGACCATAAGGCCCTAACCGCTGAAGAACGAACGCTAGAATCAAAGTCATTAAGTAATTCAAGTAAGACTGGTATTAGTTTTCTATTGTTAACTTTTTCTTTCCACAAGACGGATTCTAAAACTGATGTTACTCTCCAACGGATATCAGAATCCTGGCTGCCGATCACTTTAAGTAATATTGGAATTGAGGTACTATCACTAACTTCTTGAAGTTTCTTATGGACAAATTCACGGACGTGACCATTAGGATCACCAAGAACTTCAATAAGATGTAAAACTGCTCTTTCGCTTTCGATATCTGCTAAAGCATCAACTGCTCTTGCACGAACCCAAGAGTCTTGGTGACTTAGGAACTTGATTATCGCTGGTACTGCGACCTGAGATAGTGTTTTGCCAAAACAAATTACTTGTATATCCTCCTGAGCTACTGCCTGTTTTATTCGGCAAATAGCTGCATGCTGAAATTCCGACTTTACTTTTCCAGCTAATCTCGCTCCTAACATCAAATCTACTTCAACTAGTGCCAGTCTCACCACCCGAAGCGCCTGCTCTTCCTCATCTAAAAGCGCCAGCATCAGAGCAATGGGTTCAGTCCACTTCAAAAGGTTGAGGTAGTCTCGCTTCAGTTGCTCATTACTCAGCTCTGGCAACCGCCGCCGCAAATATTCTGCCGCATAATATTCCTGGATTAGCTGGTGGCGAAACTCGATGTGCTCTTCGTAGTTTGGCTGAATGACGGGTTGAATCAGGTGATAGTCCAGTAAGTCTTGCAACCAACGTTCTGCACAGGCTCTTGCATTGGTTCTTCCCTCTTGCTGCAAGTATTCAGTCAACAGGTTTTCGGCTTCCTCCCTGGACATCGACAGCCGAAACTCGACTGCTTCTTTGTCATGCATCAGGGCAAAGGAGAGATGGCGCAGTAGCTTCGGCCACTGATATCTAGAATCGGCAGGAGCATCTTCTTGAATTTGTCGGTCATAGAGTTGAGTAAACTCTCGAAACGCCAAACCCAGATTGGATGGAACTTGACCATTTTGCGCAAAGACGCGACAGAGCATCCACAGCAGCAGGGGTGTTTCGGCAAACTTTCGCAGTCGATCGCCCTTAAGCTGCTGAAATAGGCGATCGCCCTCCTCTTCCAGATATCCCCGCACAAATTCTTTCATCTGCGGTTCGGTCAGGGGCAACATCTTTAGGGTCTTTTTGATGTCGAGAGTACCACCCACACCGAGATCCCGTGTTGAGACAATCATTGGCGTGGTGGTGCGGTACTTGTCTCGAAAATTGGTAATGGTTATTCTGAAGGCTTCGGGTAGCTCGTTCAAGCCATCCAGCAACAGCAGCAATTTACCCTGGCTCAGCAGGTATTCAATATCGACAATCGTGAGAGAAAGCTGATGGCGACTGAAAAAGTCTTGAATCAATCCCTCGATGGTGGACGTGCAGCGGCGCAGTTTCACCAACACCGGAATTTTGGCATGCTGACTATTCAGAGCATGGCTGGCGTCTTCCCAGAGCAGCCGTTCCAAGGATGTGGATTTGCCAGATCCGGGTTTGCCAATCAACAGCACATGGTCAGGGGCATATTGGCGTAGACCTGCCAGAGCTTCCCACTGTTCAACCTGCTCTCGCTGATTCTCTTCTTTTTTCTCCTCTTCCTTCGGCTTGACCATCTCGACTCTTAGCTTCAGTCGAGGTGAATACTTCGGTTTGGGTGGTTGTTTCTTTCCCTCAACTATCGTTGGCGTGTAGACCTCCTGCCATTCTCGATAGTCTTCATCGTCAAGGATGGACTGCAAATAAGCCTGAAAATCAATTGCCTTCGGTTCAGTTGGCTGAAGTTTTTGCAAAACCGATTCCAATACCGCCTTAAGCTTCTCTGGGTCAGACAGATGGTAGTGAGTTCCTTCAATAAAGACCCTGCTGCTATCTTTTGCAAGAGTTTGGAAACCCTTGGCTCCATTGCGATTAATTTGCTGCATTCGATTATCAGTCTTCAGTGCAGCAGCTAGCTCAGGATTTGAGTCGATCGCCCCTTCCACAGCACTCACCAAATCAGCCTGAGACATCGCCGGATTATCTCTCAGCATCTCAGTAATAAGTTGACACAGTTGGGCAATGGGGTCAGTCATCGTCATTCCCTAATCAGGCTTACCCTGAATGTGGATTTCACCAATATAGGCGGTGCCGCCTTCTACCTTGGTCTGCCAACCCTTGGCCTGGTCATAATTATGCTGCGTCATATTGCTCTGGTCAATCAGCTTCCCTGCGTTGATTTCCTGCGCCAGCATCCGAATGTCGCTTGCAAACTGCGGATCTTCATCCATCGCCACTTGAAGATAAGCCGCAATCTGGTTAACTTGCTCAGGAGTAATGTTGTGATTTTGCTCGATCGCAGCTTTGACGTTTTCCACGCGAGGCTTTCCTTGCAGCTTTGACCAGATGCGCTTCCGTAGGGTGTCCATTTTAGAAATCGCCTCTGTAGTAAACCATTTGTGAAAGGTTAAGGCTGTAGGACGAAAGTCAAGTCGGCTTAGGAAAAGGAGACAAATCAAGTTTATCGGGCGGTTTGCGAATCCGTTTGATGACGCCGAGGTCTTGATTGTCAGGGGCGGCGAAGTAGTTCACTGGGTGCTCTGCTAGGCCCTTGTGATGGGCGACAGTGAAGTGATAGAGCCCTCGGTAGAGCATCTCGAGCGACACCTGTTGAAACGGTACGCCCACTTCGTCGGCAACGGCATCCGCAAGGTCAACGAGAACGGCATAAAAGAGCCAGGTGGCCCAAATTTGTAGTTGGATGCCGTTGAGCGACCCCGTCCAGAGATAACTCAGTCCCAGCAAGCGCTTGACGGTTGAAAAGGCTTCCTCAATGCGCCAGCGACGACGATAGAGGTCCGCCACGACAAAGGGCGGTAATTGCTGGGGGGCGGTGACAGAAGTGAGGTAGTGATACCAGGTGCGGCCACAGCGCACTTGGATTAAGCGTAGGGTGAGTTGGGGCGTCTGCTTCCGTTTCGTCCCCAAGCGAATCAGGTAGTCCCTGCAGGTGTCGGTCTCCGTGAAGACTTGCTGGATCTCATAATGGGCCTTAGCTTTCAGTCGGGTGATGAAATGGGCTTGAGCGGCGATGACCTCAGCCCAAAATTGAAAATGATAGAACCCCCGGTCAAGGATCAGCACGGTTCGCGCCGTCATGACCTGCAGCAGTTGCGGTTCAAAGCGGGTATCACTGGCTTTAGGGTTCTCACAAAACCAGATATGGAGCGGTAAGCGCGTGACTAAATCAATGACGGTGACCAGTTTGCCAGCCAGTGGTGCCTGTTCTAGGTCTTGCAGAGACCCTAGTTTGCGAAAGAGAGCTTCCAAGGTCGAACCGTCAGCAATCCAGAGGTGCTCAAAGTGCTCACAGGCATAAGTCTCACTCTCCGGTAAAGGCCTGCGGTGGCGCTCTGTCCACCGCTGCCGCAGGCGGGGCAGTACATCGAAGAACACCCGCTCAAACAGCGTGGCGGGAAATTCTAAGAAGCGCTGAGACAAGGCTGGTTGAGAGACGTTGGTGGCCTTACACCACAACAAGTCTTCACGGGCTAACAGGCGAGTCAGCTCTTGCACACTGGGGACTTGACGCCACAGCAAGGTCAACACCGCCGCTATCATTAAAGGCAAGGTCAGGATGCGATTCCGCAGTCCGAGTTGACGATAGTAGCTTTGCTGGGCATCGATCGCGGGCGTCAGTAATGCCATCAGGTCGGCTTCAATCACCTCATCGCTGACGCTAGGACGCTGCAGTTTGCGGGCATGATCCCGATTTGAGCGACGTTTACGAGTAGTCATAAGCCAACCAGGAGGATCAGGGACTCCTTTAATTTCCCTGACTCACACAACTCAGAAAATAAGCACTTTTACTCATTGACTATCGCTGCGCGCTCTTAACTTTTCACGAATGGTAGTAAACCTCTTCGCCAACTCCCCCACTCCGGATTCGATGAATTTCTGAAATGCGAGGGTGGCGATCGCGCTAGCCGTCAGAGTCGTTACCGGGTCTGCCATAGCTCTTTTAGAAGTGCGGCTTTACTCCTCAATTTTGCGTTATTTGTCCAAATATGCCCAACTCAGTCGCTTGATATCGTGACGACTGCTTTCGGACAGTCCGGATAATGTCAAAGAACGGAGTTATGGTAAGCAGCCTGAATGTAGGAGCGATCGCCCATCCAGTTTGCAAAAGTCCTTGCCGTTTCACGATATTTTGCGTCGTCTCGATTATCAATGCCCGCTTCATCCACATAGACAATCTGATGCGGTGACGTGCTCATCAAACGTTCTCGAAACGCTTGGCGCTTGGGTTCATCTCGTTCCGGTAGCCGGATGACTTTTTTTTCGACTCACCCGAATCTTCGCTAAGGCTCGACTGATGTCAAGTCGTAATCATAGGGAGCGGGCATGAACATTCCTGAACTCACTTCTATCTCTACAATAGCGTCCTAACCTAAATGCGTAGCGCTATACCTTCAATTTCTGGCTAATCATAGGGTTGATGCTTTACAGAATTAAGGGGCGTCAAAATAGCGACCAGTAGGGCAGTAAAACCAGCTAAGACAAGCCCGAAATTAATGACGTGAGCCAGTTCCCACTGATGTCTGAGTTGCTCCCAATTAGCGGGAACGGCCTCTGGATTGGTCTGCTCGATGACGACATTGACAGGCTCTATCCAGACGAAAAAGATGAGGGGAAAGGCCACCAGCAGGCAGAGAGTGCCTATCAAGGTCCATTTGAACGAAGCGTGGCGTTTGCGGGTGAGAATGGTGAGGGCGATCGCAGCCAAAACCGCGCCTACGGTTACCCATGCGCCCGGTCCGGGTGCACCAAAGTACTGATACAAACTGTTTTGGACAGTGACGTAAAGTGCTCCGTCGTATTGCAATTTGGCGGGCATCTCTAGGGTATGGGCAAACTCTAATCCCATAAACAATGCGACTAAAACCAGAGTAGCGAAGCGCCAACAATTGAGAAAACTCATGATTTTACAGGCTCCTGATACATCGCTTTTGCTGAGTGCGTTAGCGTATCGGCTATGCTCGAAAGCCAATACAGGCAAAACTGGTAAACCGGGCTAATCCAAGTGGAAAGGGAATAATTTTGAGGTTGCTAAATCCTGCCTCAGTCATCAGATTCATTAACGCTTTTTGACTGAAGCATCGGTTTCCCCAGTACCCCTGAATGAAGGAACCAAAGAGCCCCCGTCGAGTAATGACAAGCACCAGAGGCGCACCCGGTCGCAGCACTCGGTACATTTCACGCAGTCCCTCAAGGGGATTGCTCAGGTGTTCTAGCATGTGAGCGCTGATTACAGCATCAAAGAAATCGTTCGCAAAAGGCAGCGTTCTGACGTCACTTTGGCACAGGTGATAGTGAATTCCGGCCTGGATGAGTTTTTGTTCGGCTCTGTGGAGCATCTCAGGGGACAGATCGACGCCTACGATGTGAGCGTGAGGGCTGATCGTTTCGGCAAAGGCGAGGCTAAAAGCGGCAGTGCCGATACCGCAATCACAGAGGGTCGAAATACTTTTTGAGCAAGAGAAACTATCGGTTTGTTGGAGCGATCGCCACAGGTGCCGATAGGCCGCGCGGTAGCCTAATAGAGAAAGGTGTTGATGCCACCAGGCAGCCGCTCGATTATAGGTCTGAGCCAGTTCGGCATTGGTGGGATAAACCCGCTGAACTGAAATTTGCCACCAACCAATGGTCCATTCCATGATGCAAATCCCTAAAGCAACAGTAGGTTTACAATCGCTCTCTATCGTTGTTAAATCACTGATCCAAGAGATAGGCAGAGGGATAGTTTGGGGTGCATTCCACTTTCGTAACCCTCACCCTAAATCCCTCTCCCAGGACGGGCTGTCCTTTAGGCAGAAGTGTGTAGAAACTTTGCTGGGCAGTGATTCCAGGACGTCGTTGTGAGAGAGTAACGGTAGATTGTTACAGCGGAGCCAGTTTCACTATGCAAGATTGGGTGAGCT
>JBNPEB010000029.1:0-48194 GCA_051117335.1 Elainellaceae cyanobacterium | reverse complement strand
GAACTCGAGAAATCATTGGGGCCCATGTGGGCAGTCGGGGTCGAGAAAGCGCCCAGCAGCTTTGGCGATCGCTGCCGCCAGTCTATCGTCAGTGTGCGGTGTTCTATACCGATGAGTGGGAGGCATAGCGGGGTGTGCTGCCGCAGAAGCGGCATCGGGTGGTGAGTAAAGAGAGCGGCAAAACCGGTTATATTGAACGCTTTAACGGCACGTTGCGTCAGCGAATCTCCCGGTTTGTGCGGCGGAACTTAGCCTTCTCGAAAACTCTGCGTAATCACATCGGATTACTGTGGAACTTCATCCACCACTACAATGCATCATTACCTGTGTAGCACCACCAAATTATGAATAGATTAAGAAAATATAACCATTAGGTGGGGTTCAATCTCGTGCCCAATCTATTATCTACACTGTCTTGCATTGTGTAGATATGGCCTCCTTGGAGAAAAATCGGCTGCCAGATTAGCCTAGTCTGACAGGAACATGGTGCTTAATAAGATGATGCTTAATTTCTGCAACGGATAGCTGCCCATAATGAAGCAACGATGCTAGTAGGGCAGCTTCTGCTTTACCGTGCGTCAAGGCATCTAAGATATGGTCACAGTTTCCGGCTCCTCCGGATGCAATGACCGGAATTTTTACCTGTTCAGCGATGGTGCGAGTCAGGTCTAGGTCATACCCCTCCTGGGTTCCATCTGCATCCATGCTGGTTACAAGCAGTTCTCCTGCACCACGTCTTTCTACGTCTTGTGCCCACTGAATCGCATCAATGCCTGTGTTGTCTCGCCCCCCTCGCACGTAAACATCCCAGCCGGGATTATTAGCATCAGTTCGACGGCGGGCATCGATGGCAACAACGATGCATTGCGCTCCAAAGCGATCGCTCGCTGCATTGATAAAATCTGGATCTTTAACGGCGGCAGAATTGATGCTAACTTTATCCGCGCCTGCTCGTAACAATCGTTTAATTATTTCTAAGGAATTAATGCCGCCTCCAACCGTCAGCGGAATGAAAACTTGCTCGGCAGTCTGGTATACAACATCAAAAATAATGTCTCGGTCTTCGTGGGTCGCCGTAATATCTAAAAAGATGAGTTCGTCGGCTCCAGCTTGGTTATAAGCATCCGCTAGCTCAACCGGATCGCCTGCATCTTTTAAGTTGATAAAGTTGACCCCTTTCACTACCCGCCCCGCTTTGACATCTAGGCAAGGCACAATTCGTTTTGCAAGCATTCTAGTTTAATTTGCACCTTGAATAATATTTGGCAACAGTCTGTCCGCTATCAGAATAGCGCAATCAGACCCCACCCTTTTCCATAAGAAAACCCCGGCTCGAAAGCCGGGGACTCAATCAGGGTGCATCTACCATTCCTTTCTACTCAGATAGCAGCTCTAATCAGGAAAATCTGATCGAGAAAAAAGCTAAGAGAACGTGTCTAGAGCAGTCCTAATGCTATCCGAACGTCGCGAGTAACGACGCCATTGGGCTCCAGCCCGTTTTGCTCCTGAAACTGCTTGAGTGCTTTGTCTGTGCCCGGACCAAAAAATCCGTCCGGTTTGATATCAATCCCGGCTCTAAGCAGCGCACCCTGAATCACTTTTACATCGTCTCCTTTGAGCATGGGGTCGGTGAGTTTGAGTTCTCGGTATTCAAGAGGAAGGCGATCGCCCGGAGGACTGATCACGCGTCGCGATACTAGCGCACCCACCGTTTCGAGCTTAAATCCCCAGCCTTGAGGCAGATTATCATTTCCACCATTTTGTCCCCAGTCTAAAAACACGCGAGGCGGCACAAATCGAGCGCGATCGCCCGCTGCTACCAGTCGCTTATCAACCTCCGCCATAATGCCGTCAATCACGGCATCAAATTCGGCATAGCTTTTAAACGGGCGCTGAAGCTGCTGGCTTACAAACTGGACGAACTGGCGCACAGCCTGAACTTTTGGATCATCCTCAGGAAACGTTTGCAAGTCAAGCTGCTGGCGCAACGCAGGCTCAATGTAGGTCAATAAGCGCACTTGAGCATCTGCTAGTTTTTTGTCAAAGCCTTCTAGAGGCGCTTCCGGCTCGGCTTTACGGCGAAATGGGCTGAGAATCACATGCCTAATGCTTTGAAGGAACGCTAAGATTCCTCCTAAAATTCCCCGTTGTTGTGGAATAGACTCATGACCTCCAGTAAACCGCCGGAGAGGCAACATTGTTCGAAAGGCTTGTCGGATAATCTGCGAAATCTTAAACGGCGGCAATGGCAAGCTATTCGGCTCTATAGACTGTCCGTACTGGGCTAAAAGCTCATCGAGCGGAGGTAAATCATCAGGCACGACAGGCATCGGAATGTTAAACGCTTGAAACTCCGGATTACCCGGATTACGAGCCAGTATCCGTTCAAATTCTTCGTGATCGGTCTTGCCGCTTAAAACCGTTTTTTCTCGATTATTATGATTGCGCTGAATAGCCAAAATTTGGTCTGCCTTGTCGTCATCTCCGTCAAGTAGCTCTGTTAACCCCCGCTTATTAAATGGATATACCGGAGTGTTTAAGCAGATATACATGAATTCTGCACAATAGGTTTTATTCGTCGGATCTTTAAAGAATCGAACGGCATCTAGGTCACCCAATGCTGCTAGCAGCCCATTGCGCATAAAGTCTCGCAGGGTTGCGCGATCGCCGATGCGGGTTGGATCACCCCCGTTATAGTTTTGAGGGAACTGAGCAAATGGATTGAGCAACGCCATCCAGGAGACAATAGAGTCGATATATCCTCTGGCTTGTTGGGGTGATACAAAGTCAGGAAAAACAAGGCGCTGAGCAACCGCAACAAACCCATCCTTGCCATACATTCCGTCGTGATAGCTATCTGATTCGTTAAGGGCCGCGAATGAGCTAATTAATTCTCCATCTTTAAATCGTTGAGCAGGTACGAGAGCACCGGCATGATGAGCCTCATTTTTTATGAAGGCTTCGATAAATATTTCAGATGGAATCTGCTGCCGGGTATCAATCGGAATACCATAGCGTTCTTTATTCCACTGAAATGTACAAATCAGCAGCCCGTCTCGTTGTAAGAATTCTGTAATATCGGCATGTCCCGACACCGTATCCCCGTGAGGATCAATGACCTCTAAATCATCTGACACGCCGATAAACCCTGGAACTTGAAGTGTTTCTACATCGACGGATGTTTCGTCATCTAAGATGACCTGCTTAACAAATAAGCGGCGGATATCTTCGACGGGTTTACCTACCCACTTCAAAGCGGGTTCATCTCCAACGAGAGCGTTAAATCGCTCTAAATCAATATATTCAGCAGGGTAGATAGGCATTGTAGAGTCTGCAAACGATGTGACAAACCCGCCCTTTGGAGGAGGTGAAGGAGTTGTGGATGCTGCTTCGGCAGAACTTGACGGTTCGGTGGGATTAACCTGATTAGTCATAGACTCATTAGGGGCTGACATCTTAGGTAAGAGATTCTGGTTAACAGATAGCAATTTAGCGAGTGATGGCAATACCCATCTACTTTTTTGTCTTGAGTAGCTCTACATCTTGAGCGTTGTACTCTCCAGATTGAATAAATAAGGTGACACAAAAAATTAAGATGAATTAAGTCACAAATTGGGTTGTCATTGATAAAAGGTATAAACCATACCTCTTCCGCTTGCCTAGTAAAGAATTCTCACGGTGCATCCATGAGAGATTGACTAGGGAATGGGAATACTGATAAAGAAGCTCGAACCGTAGGAATATCAGGCGTTTAGACAATGTGGCGAAGGCTTAAAAATTTTTTCGTCAGCCTTAAAACTTACGATGATCTAAGCCCGGATGTCAGATTTCGGTATCAGGTGAGTCGGCGCTTAGATCATCGCCCAGAATTAACTTTATGTGAATGGTTTGAAGCATTTTGGCAACCGTTAGGAATTGAACCCGCCATTGCAGAATTTGTGTATGGAAGCTTCTCTAAATATTCTGGACTTCCGTTTGCAAGGGTAACGCCGCGCGATCGCCTAGAAGACGACCTATGCTGGTCTGAGGTGTGCTGGTTTGATTGGGAACTCACCCTGATTGACGATTTCTATGACCGCTTTAATCGTGACCTCAGCGATCATTTTATTCCAGAAAGCCTTGACACAGTCGAAGATTTTGTTCGGTTTCTCAATGATCAGCTGTCGACGGTTCAGTCAACGTAGCGGTGCTATAAATTGACCACGGGCCTGCTCCGATGCATTGGGTTTCTAAAATCCACTGATGGCGGCCCCTTTTTAGAACCTGCATCTCCTGTGCATCTCCTGTGCATCTCAGAATCGTGTCCCTCATAAATGAAAATTATTTGCAAGTAAACTCATTTTCTCGTATGCTCAGAAGTAATGGTTATTGATTAATCTTCTCAATAAGCGGGGAATCAAGTGTGAATCAATTACCGATCGGGTTTACAGGTATCTGTAATTAGAGTCATTAATTTAATGTATCTAGATTCGCCAGCAGGGAAATGTCTAAAGCATATCTAAAGCATAATTATCGGATTCATCCTCGTCTCAAATCTATAATCCTTGAGGGGATAGGCCACGATAGTTGTGTCTGAAACCGTATCTGTCAGGCGACAAATCTCGCGAAATCATCATTGCTCTTAACCAAGAATTTATCTCATCTAAATCTGCCTACTATTTGATCTATGGATGACTTATTTGACCTCGACTCTCCGGCGCATGTTGTGTCTATTTGCCGAAGCGATCGCTGGCGAGTGTATCACCGATTAAGAGAGCTTGATATTCCGTGTACATGTCCTCATGATGGGAGCTTACGTATCAACATTGATCACCCACTGGCGATCGCTCAGTTGCAGAGCGTCATTGCTCACACCACGGCATCTCGACGGCAGCTTGTAACTTGGCTGGAGCGATGTTTGCTCAATAGCGCACAGCAAGACAACGCTTAAATGATCTAGCTAAGTAATATAGATGAAACGTATAAATTCGCAATGTTGAATAACCAATATTTATGAATAACCAATATTTATAAAATTAGATTTATCAGGAAGTAGGGGAAATTATGGGTAAGTCAGGGTCTAAGTTAAAATCAGGGTTTCGTCTTGAAGGTCGGCTCTTGAGCGTCGTTCTTAAAGATGGGTATAAAGTCAAAGGGCTGCGCCTTGCCACATCAAGCGGAGAATATAAGATCAAGCTTCCCAAGGATGTTCGAAAGTCTCTGATAGACGATTTGACCCCTGGTGATTGGCTTTGCGTATCAGGTCAGCAGAAGATTGATATGAAGAAGGGAACGGTGACGCTCAAAGC
The DNA here is from genome assembly GCA_051117335.1 of Elainellaceae cyanobacterium. GTDB lineage: Bacteria > Cyanobacteriota > Cyanobacteriia > CAZCXK01 > CAZCXK01 > DBGGTD01. The sequence goes on along the minus strand of JBNPEB010000029.1, from coordinate 42,906 downwards.
TGCATCTGTTAATCCCACGACGCCGGGGGCTATCGAGTCGGTTGCGCCTCGTCGACCGGCTCAAATACCCGATCGGATGCCACAGCAGTCGAACGCGAGATCGTCTCAGGAACAAGAATTCCAAGAAGCTGCGTCTAAACAAGCTCGCAAACCTGAGACAATATTGGTTTGCAAGAAATCGGATTGCTGCAAACGAGGCGGAAAGGCAGTTTCTCAAACTCTTGAGAAACTCTTGAGCGATCGCCAGTTAGACGATCAGGTCACTATCAAACAAACAGGCTGCATGAAGCGGTGTAAAGCAGGGCCAAATATTGTCATGCCTGACAAAACGCGATATAGCCGCGTAAGCCCTGACGAGCTTCCAGAAATCGTTGATAAACATATCCAGACATTGGCTACTCGTCCTTAAAGAGGCTATAGAAGAACCAATAGAAATTAGAAAGAGGTATGGCGCATCACGCCATACCTCACATGACTTAGCGGAGAATCCCTATACCGGTATGTGGGTGGGTTATTCGGCTGTCGCCTCACCCATCGTTATCGTTTCTACCAACAATTTGCTCTTTAAGCGATTCAAAATCTTCAGACAATTCTTTTCGGCTTGACTCACGCAAGATATATCGGTAAATAAACCAGGCAGTGTAACCAATACCGACTAGCTCAAATGTAGGAGCTAATAATGGAATCTCGTTGATGGCTCCTAAAATCGCTAGCGCAACTTTAGAAAGGAGAATAACGCCTAAAACAACCCCAATCGTCACGATGGGACGGCGATACTCTCCAAAAAACTCTCCAACATAATCGGGCAAATCTGCCAAGAAGGCAGAAACCTGCTCTCCAATTTTCTGCCACTGCTCATTGGTCTGGTCTGCTGGCATCTTAGAAAGTTGACCAGACTCTTCGCCATCAATATCAACTTTAACTTGCTCAGCTTCTGAAGCTGCGTCGGAAAAACCGGCATCTTGTTTCGCTTCGGGATCCATGATGACACCTTGGGAAACCACTAAACAACGTCATACGAAGGAAGATCCCAACTTAATACAACTACGTAACGCTGGGAAAATTTTTATCCTATTCCTTGAACATAGTAGAGCGTAGGGTGTCATTTTGTGAATCTCACAGTAGACTTCATCCTTTGATGTTCGTTTAATGCGGATCTGATGCGTCATTCTTCCGATCGACCGTTTGGGGCGATCGCTCCGACTTGAAGTCTACGGGCTTGACCGATTTGCTCCATTTATTCCGCTTATTCCGCCAAACATCCGCGTTGCTGAGTGTTGAATGCGGCTTTAATATTGCTTAATGTTGGTAAATTTTGGATTTTTAGCTATGCGTTTAAATTCTCGTTGGACTTGGATGGCGATCGCAGTGGGGCTGCTCGGCTCTGGAGCGGGTGTTCTTGCACTCAATGTCAAGGCTCAAGACATCATGCTGGCCCAAGCGTTTGATATGGCTCAAGCAGAACAACAAGCAGTTACGGTCGAAGACGTATTATCTGGCAACATCAAACCGGTCATGATGATTGATGTGCGTCGTTATGACGAATATGCTCAAGACCACATTGCTAATAGTCCGGTGGTGCCGCTTTCTGAAATTGAAGAGGGAGAAGGAGTCGAAAAGGTGCAACTGTGGATTGAACATGCTGAGCTTACTGCGGATGAGCAGCCTACCGTGATTCTCTATTGCTCAAGCGGTCGTCGCTCAGGGCTAGCCCAGCAGATTTTAGCTGACTCAGGCATTGAATCGTATAACCTAGATGGCGGAATTCAAGCGTGGCGAGCGGACGTCTCTCCAGAGGAGGATGCTGACGCACTAGGTTTTTAGCTGACACATGCGTGTAAGACAGGTAGAAAGGCTGCGCCTATCTGCTGGCGATGGAGATGGCACATCATATCCATCGCAAATTTTTTGACTCTATGACCCTAAAAGAAATTCATTTACAACGCTCCAGCCATCGGAGTAGGACACAGTTCGTCTGGCGGCAATGTGATCAGCAAGATGCTCAGCATCGCGGGCAATGCCGGAAAATCGCCCTGACCCCCATGTATAGAGCCAAGGAAGCCCCAGGAAATAAAGTCCTTGGAACTTGGTCACACCGCGTTCATGGCTAGGATAACCCTTGCCATCAAATACTGGAATATCGACCCAGCTAAAATCAGACGTATATCCAGTACACCAAATCACGGCGCCTATATCAGCTTGCCTATAGTCCAGCGTTAATGGGTCTTCCTGGGGTGCCCAAACAGGCACATAGGGCGGATCACTCGGCGCTTGAATGCGATTTTTGGCGATGAATTCATCAATGCTTTTCTTAATGCTTTCAGCGACTGCGTCGGCCTGATCTAAGTTCTGCGTGAGGTTGGCATGAAATTCTAAGAGGCCATTGCGAATATCTTTTAACTTGCCGTAGAGCTGCATCCCTTCGATGGCAAACTGGCGCAGGTTGATTTCGCGCCCTCCGTCACGCCCTGTGACATAGTGATTGGTTTTGCTGCGTACTTTCTCCTTCTGGGGATGCCGATCAATGGAGAGATCGTAATACCCCATTCTGTCGAGCCAATCGACTACGTCTTTTCCTCGATACATGCGGGGCGATCGCGGCGCACTGCCCACACATAAATGCACTCGTTTACCTGCAAGGTGTAGATCTTCAGCAATTTGGCACCCAGATTGTCCTGTACCAACGACCAGAATCCCTCGATCGGGCAATGATTGAGGATTTTTGTATTCAGATGAATGAATTTGCACAATGTGCTCGGGCAAACGTTCAGCCATTCTCGGAATTCGAGGGCAATGGTATCCGCCAACGGCAATGACGACTTGATTTGCGGTGAACTCTCCGATTGACGTCGTCAACTCGAAGACGCCACGTGAGTCATTTTTGCGAACGCTTGAGACTTCGACTCCTTCTTTGAGGGGAGGCAAAAACGATGCGGTGTAGTCCTCAATATACTGTACGATTTCATCTCGCTTCATGAACCCATGTGGATCGTTGCCCGGATAGTGAAATCCGGGCAATTGGCACTGCCAGTTGGGTGTGACCAAGCAGAAAGAATCCCAACGTTTTTCCCGCCAGGCATAGCCAATCTGATTTTTCTCAAACACGATATGGTCGCAGCCCTTCTGCTTTAGGCAGTAGCTCATCGACAGCCCTGCCTGCCCCCCTCCTACAATTGCGACTGGATAGTGATGTTTCATTGACTTATTTTCAACTGGCATAAGGGTTGGTGTTTAATAGCGGATGCTGTTATAGATAGGATCGAATACTAATTCTCGATTTGGGATGTTCGATTTTGGATCGGTAGGTGCCGCTGAGCTGCGGTAGGGACTGTTTCTCTTAGCAGAGACGCTACGCGTTTCTTAGATGCCTAAGGCTATATGCGGACTGCTCCTACGGGAACTGTTCTGGAGCCCTGGTTTGGAGCACGGGTGTAAAGGCATATGCATGTGCAATGATTCGATATTTGAACCCTAAGATTTGCGTCACGAGTTGATTGTATTTTTCATTACGAAATAATGAAATCTAATTTTAGAGACAGGCTCTACATCCGCCTGAGCAGTCGGGGGGATAGGAGTCGCCGAATGGGAGAAGGTTGACATGGTGCCAAATGTCAGTAATACAGTAATATAGCCGTAGCCAATCCTGTTAGGACGTAAACTAGAGGTATTCATATCGCGTTTACTTCATTTCTATGGCTCAACCCTACAGTGAAGATTTCCGAGAAGCGGTCATACGGGCGATCGAGTTAGATGGACTCAAGAAGGTCGAAGCCAGTCAACTGTTCAATATCAGTCGCAATACGATTAATTTGTGGTTGCAGCGCAAAGCCGCAACTGGGTCACTCAAGCCCAAGCCCAAGCAAGGTGGTGTCCAACCGACGACTAAAATCACCGATTGGCAGAAGTTTGAAGTCTTTGTCAAAGAGCATGGAGACAAAACGCAGCGCGAAATGGCGCACCTATGGGATGGAGACATTAGCCAACGAACGTATATGTTTAGAGTCTTTCCGACGGTAGGAGGATGAAAAGACTCTAAGATGGCTGTAGCTTAGAGCTATGAGTAGTCCTAGCGAAACTCAAGTTCAACAAGCCTCTAGCGCTTCTGGCCCCGCGCCCGTTGGCAGCGGCGAACGCATCATGGCAGCGGCTAGTCAGGTGAAGGAAATCGCTCAGTGGATGTTGGAGAACCATCCTCAGCGCCTCGTCGAACGGGTTGAAGCGCAAGCGTTGCGCATCGCTGAGTTAGAGAGGCAGCGAGAGGTCAACCAACGCGAGATTGCTACGTTGAGGAGCGAATTGGCCGAGGCCCAGCGAGCAGGCAAACGGCAGGCCGCGCCCTTTCGCATTGCTCAACAGAAGCGCAAGCAGCACTGCAAGCGACCGGGGCGTAAAGCGGGACACCCTGGCGCTTGGCGCGAATGTCCTGCCGATGAAGCGGTCGATGAGCACATTGAGGTGCCGCTGGAGCGTTGTCCAACGTGCGGTGACACGCTAGATGCGGCCGGTCAGCGAGTGATTAAACAAACCCTCATCGAAGTGCTACCGGTTATCCCTCGTGTGATTCGGCTACGCACCTATCGCCACCACTGTGATGCTTGCCAGTGCGAGGTTGAGTCTGGCCATCCCGTGCAAGTGACCCGCGCTGTCGGTGCGGCCGGGACACATTTAGGACCGAGAGCCCTGGGGATTGCGGCGAGCCTGAACCAGCAACTGGGACTGCCGATGCGTAAGACCACCCAAGTGCTCGAGCAACTGCTGGGCTTAAAGCTGAGTGCTGGCGGCTTAGCACAGGCCCTGCAGCGGGTCGCAGCGCGCTTGCAAGCGGACTACGAAGAATTGCTCGTCACCCTACAAACCAGCGCAGTCCTGCATATCGACGAGACGGGGTGGTGGGTCAGTGGCCCGGGTTACTGGCTGTGGGTGGTCACCAATGAGCAGGGCACCTACTATCGTATTGTCCCCAATCGCGATCGAGAAACCGCCGCTAGCCTGGTAGGCGAGGAGTTTGCAGGTGTCTTGGTGAGCGACTGCCTCAATATCTATGACGATTTGAACACACATGTTTAGCGTCCTAACGTGAGAGCGTAAGGCTATAAGTCGCTTAATAAGTGACTAGCACTTGATATGGTTTTAAATATTCTGGCTTAAAATACTTCGAATCTATTCGCAGATCAGTAGGACAAATCGAGCTGGCACTCCTGCAACCCAGCTTTGCGGTAGCTGCAATTTATCGCCCCCTTAAAGGCAATCCCTTTCACAGTACAAAACAGCCGCACCGCAAAATCAACCCAAAATCAACATCGAATTATTCGCTGCATGGTCGTTCATGTGCCTTGTGTGGTGATAGCCTTTTGCCTTGTCAAATATCGGGTCTTCAATGATTCGCAGGTATTCCTCTCAATCCCCCAAAATATCGGTGGATAACGGGGTTTGTACATTACTCGTGGCCCGTCCCTCCCCCGTCAATTCCAGGATGTCTGAGATGGAGTAACTCTGACCGATTGCTGTTACCGTAAATGCCCATTGTATTCATCGGGTCGCAAGGCAAAGCCCGCGTGGAGTGGCTAAAGCGAAAGCATCCATTTAAGGCTATCAGCCCAGAGAAAGATGACTCCGGCCATGGCAATGAGATTAATTGAGCGGCCATTGACGATCTCTGAACTGCTTCTATCCACAGGATTTGAATGCTTCACCCCTTAACGGGACAGTGCCCTGCTAGGCGGAGACGTAATTCTGACTAATTAAGCTTTTTCTTAATTTCGTCTTTGACATCCTCGGTAGTATGGCGAGCTTCAGCTTCGGCTTGCTTGGCTTTTCCTTCACCACGATCCTGAGGATCACCTGTGACTTCGCCAACTGTTTCTTGAACTTTGCCTTCAATGTTCTTCTTTGTAGCCTTTGCTCTTTCTTCTAAACTCATAACAACTTTCCTTTTTTGCGTAAAAGCGTGTTTTCTTTGACTTGTCTAAATTAACAATATGTTTCCTAATCTCTTATCTATCACAAGACAGAATGAAGAGCATCACTAAGGAATATAGCTAATAGAATTGACTAAAAAATATTTCACCCTAAATCTAGTTTTTATTAAAGCTTTCAGTCGGAATATATAGCCATCCTAAATCGCTTGCGAAACGCCGGCTAAACGGACGCTAGCGGAGCATAGCTGAGCCATGTCCGTAGGGCTATAACCTGCGGAGGCAGGTTCCAATGCCTTTGGTTTTGCTAGAGTCCGCGTCGGCGCACTTTGTTTGTGTAGTCGCGGTTTACTCTGCGAAAAGCCGCACGCGTCTATAACCGTCGGATCCTTTAAAACATCCTTTAAAACATCCTCTGAACCTAATTTTGTTTGAAGGTTGGATTCGTATCAGCATCACCCAACAAAACCGTGTCTAGCGTTGGGTTTCGCTATGCTCAACGCCAACCTACGACAACCTAACACGTTAAGCTTGCTGCGATAGTAGTTTGCTGAGATAGGTTGTCTGCATTTTGCTTGGTTATTTCGACGAAAATGTAGTATGTTGTAGTATGCCGAGTAATGCATGGCTATGATGTCTCAAATTGCTCCAACGCGTCAGCGTGAAGCAACTGCCTTAGTTGCCTATGATTTATGGAAACTGTATCGCGATCGCCCTGTCGTTCAGGGCGTCAACTTTTCGCTAAATTCGGGTGAAGTTTTGGGGCTACTCGGTCCAAACGGAGCGGGCAAAACAACCACCGTTGGCATGCTCTATGGAGCGGTCGTCCCGAGCCGAGGATTTGTTCGCTTGGGAACCATTGATGTGCAAGGAAACGGGCGTCGGGCACGAAATCACATGGGCATCGTGACCCAAGAAGATAATCTCGATCCCGATTTTTCAGTGGTTGACAACTTAACCTTCTTTGCCCACCACTACCGGATTCACGGCAAAGCAGCTCGACAGCGAGCCGGAGAACTGCTGGCTCAATTAGAACTCGAAGAGTATGCTCACCATCAAGTTGATGAGCTATCAGGCGGGCTAAAGCGGCGATTGGTGTTGGCACGAGCTCTCATCAATGACCCGCTCGTGGTATTCCTTGACGAACCGACGACTGGCCTTGATCCCGATGCCCGGCAAGAATTTTGGAAACTCGTCCTCGACCTCAAGCACCAAGGGTGTGGAGTATTGCTCACAACCCACTATATGGACGAAGCTCAGCGACTGTGCGATCGCCTCTTACTGCTCCAACAGGGCACCGTCATTGATGAAGGAACTCCGCTAGATCTCATTAAACGCACCGTAGGTAGCGAAGTCATTGAAATAGAGGGCGTAGACGAGTCTCAACTCCAAACCCTAGCGACGCAAGCAAATACCTGGTGTCGCTCGTTTGGAAAGGGCTATCTGCTGGCACTCCCTGCCGATGCTGACCTGCTCTGGCAACAGCTCAGCGCCCTCCCATCTGCTCGACTGAATCGCCGTTCCGCCAATCTCGAAGATGTATTCCTTCGCCTAACTGGGAGAATGCTGGAATGAAATATCCAATGATTACACCGTGGGGAGTCTATTCAGTTTGGCATCGCCATGCGAGAGTCTATCAGCGTACCTGGCTCGTCAATTTCTTGCCCCCCATTTCAGAACCTATTGTCTACTTAATTGCCTTTGGATATGGCTTGACGCCCTTAGTGGGAGAGGTCACCTACAACGGTCAAGCTGTTTCGTATCTAGAGTTCATCGCTCCCGGAATGATTGCACTCGGCGTATTGTTCCAATCTTTTTTTGAAGGTGCCTTTGGCAGCTTTATTCGGCTCAATTTTCAACGAACCTGGCATGCTCTTTTAACGGCTCCCCTCAGCTTTTCCGAAGTGTTTGTGGGAGATTGGCTCTGGGCAGCGACCAAAGGCATGATTGCGGGTAGCCTCACCGGACTTGTTGCCGTTGTCTGGGGACTGTATTCGGGGTGGACATTGCTCGGCTCTATTCCTTTTATGTTTCTCGGAAGTTTGCTGTTTGGCAGCATGGGATTGTTAACAGCTGGAGCCGTGCGCCGAGTCGATCAAATCAACGTGCCGATTTTTGTTGTGATCATTCCTATGTTTACCCTTTGCGGAACCTATTTTCCACGGGATACCTTGCCACCTGCCTTAGAAACCGTTGCGAGTATGTTGCCGTTGGCTCCACTGGTAGACTTGTTACGCTGGCATATGGGGTTACCGTCATTATGGTGGCTCAGCTTGATTTGGCTAGTCGGGTTGATGGTTCTATTTGTTGCGCTAGCGGTTCGAGTCATCTATCCCCAGCTTATTCGTTGACGGATGGATACTCTGTGATCCCAAAAGATAGTAGAGTAAAGCAACGCATGATTTGTATAGCCACCCAAGCGTAACGGCACATGGATTCTGGCGGTTTATCTCAAAACACACTCCCAGAACAGTTAATCGACCTCGCGCTTCGTTCTGGCGCCGGAGCAGCTGAGGTATTTCAATCGCAGTCGTTGTCTCGTCCGGTCTTTTTTGAAGCAAATCGGTTAAAGCAATTAGAGAGTTCTCAATCCGAAGGGATCGCACTGCGACTCTGGTTTAAAGGCAGTCCTGGGCTGGCAGTGGCGTATGGTTCGGTCGAGCCACAAACCTTAGTTGATCGTGCGATCGCCCTCAGCCATCTGAATGAACCTGAAACCATAGAACTCGCTCCTGCCTCTAGGGCATCGTATCCAGATTTAGGAAAGACGATTCCGGTTGAGCAACTGATCGACTGGGGGCTGGAGGCGATCGCCCTCGTTCGTCAGTCGTATCCTGAGATTCTTTGCACGGCTGAATGGGAATGCGAGGCAGAACTCACGCGCCTCGTAAATTCTCACGGCTTAGATCTGAGCTATACCGATACAACGCTCAGTTGCTATATGTCGGCAGAGTGGGTACGCGGGGATGATTTTTTGAGCGTATCGGACGGGCAAACCCAACGATGTCATCTCAATCCAGCCGCGCTTGCCGAACAAATTATCGAACGGCTTCAGTGGTCAGAATCTAAAACCCCTACCATTAGCGGACATGTCCCGATTTTGTTTACCTCAAAAGCGGCTGATATGCTCTGGGGAACCGTCCAGGCAGCGCTCAATGGTAAGCGGGTAATCGAACGGGCGTCTCCCTGGAGCGATCGCATTGGAGAGTTGGTGACATCCTCAGCATTAACGCTTTGCCAACAACCTGATGACGGTCCATACAGTTGCCCATTTGACGACGAGGGGACTCCCACCCAGCCGATCACCTACCTTAAAGAGGGCATATTGCAGCTCTTCTACACCGATCGCACCACGGGGAGATCTCTTGGGAGCGGTACGACAGGTAACGGGTTTCGCCCCAGCCTAGGAAGCTACCCAACTCCGGGGCTGTTTAACATCCTGATTGAACCGGGCTTAAAGTCGCTTCCCGAACTCATTCAATCGCTCGACCGTGGCATTATTGTCGATCAGATGCTCGGTGGAGGGGCCGGTATTTCGGGTGAATTTTCAGTGAATGTCGAGCTGGGATACCGAGTTCATAATGGGAACGTTGTGGGCCGCATTAAAGACACAATGGTCGCTGGAAACGTCTATACTGCGCTAAAACAGTTGGCCGAAATCGGCTCAGACGCCGCCTGGAATGGCCCATGCTACACTCCATCCATTATTGTCGAAGGGTTATCCACCATCGGTAGAGTCTAGCCCGACTTATTCATGCTCTGTGTATAGTCCTGAGACTAATATTCAATCTCTTCCCCAGGCAAGGCTGGCAAGAGGTCAGGCGATTGACGAACTTGAGTCGCCTGCTCAAACGCATAGACAAATCCGAGGAGCTTGGGTTCGCTGTAGGCTTCTGCCATAAACGATAGCCCCACAGGTAGCCCGTGAGACGTATATCCCATCGGCAGGGTGACATCAGGGAATCCGGCGATATTCGCTAAATATCCCGCCGTGTAGGGGTCGCCCACATTACAAACATACGTTGGGTCATCTGTATCAAAGAGGGGGCTTGCCGGACACGCCATGGTTGGATAAATAATTGCGTCTAGGTTTTCTACATCCATCTGGCTGAGAATTTGATTACGAACTGCTGAAATTTCGTTGGACACCGCATACAAATATCCGGTATCTGCAAGTCCAGGGCTTTCCTCAGACTCCACAAATCCGGAGATTCGCCCCGGATTGACCGGAGTTTCTGAGGTCACAACCTCAGGCGACATGCTGATGGCGATAATGTCGCTCAGGGTTTTAGGAAATCCGCGGGCAAGGGTTGATAAATAGTGCTCAAGTTGGGGTTCAAACTCTGCCGTGACCGCCGGGCTCATGACGCTCCACCCCGATTGCAGCGTCTCTGAAAACTGAACATCCACTACGGTGGCGCCCAAATTTTCTAATGTGGCGATCGCCTGTTCTGTCAGCTCATCGACCTCAGGATTGCCGCCCAGAAAATCGCGCGCTATCCCAATTCTGACGCCATCTAGAGAGTTGGCATCTAAAAATTGGGTGTAGTCGGTGTAGAATTGCCCTTCGCTTTCAAGCGTGCGCGGGTCGCTGAGGTCAATACCCGTCATAAATCCAAGGGCGATCGCAGCATCGGTGACCGTCCGCGCCATCGGCCCTCCGACATCGAATGACAAGGTCAGGGGAACAATCCCGTCGCGGCTGGTGAGTCCAAGCGTTGGCTTAATGCCCACCAACCCCGTCACCGAGGCAGGCCCGCGAATGGAACCTGCGGTGTCGGTTCCGGTTCCAAAGACTGCAAAATTTGCGGCGATCGCGGCGGCTGTGCCACTGCTTGAGCCTGAGGCATTGCGCGATAGCCGATAGGGGTTGAGGGTCAACCCTCCCAGCGAACTGTAGCCCAAGCGCCCATAGGAAAGTGCAAACTCGCTCATATTGGCTTTGCCGAGAATGATAGCGCCTGCCTCTCGAAGCTGCTGAACCACAAATGCATCATCGGGCGGAATAGAGCCTTTGAGCGTAATCGACCCGGCGCTAGTCGGCAAGTCTACGGTGTCATAGTTGTCTTTGAGAATGATTGGCATCCCGTGGAGTATGCTGCGGGCTCCGTCAGTTTGCCGTTCTTGATCGAGGGCTTGAGCGAGTGCGATCGCATTCGGGTTTACCGTGATTAGAGAATTGATTGCGGGGCCTTGTTGATCATAAGCGGCAATGCGATTTAGATAGAGCTGAACCAACTGCTCTGATGTGAGGGCTCCGGACTCAAAGGCTTGGTTGATGTCGGTAATGGTGGCGTCTGTTAAGCGAAACGTTTCTGCCAATGCGGTTTGAACACCTGTTAAGAGAACCATCGCAGAGGTGGAAACCGTGGCGATCGCCCCCCTTACCCATGTCGAATTGCCCATAACCCCTCAACACCTTTAACACTCGGCTACCCTAGCGCGGGGATGTTGAGCAAGTCGTTACAAGGGCTACATTTTTTCTGCAAAAAACCCTCCGCATTTAGCAGAGGGTTTCTTAAAACGAGAGAAGAGCTTGAGTATCTGTTGAGAGGCGGTTTAATGTCCTACCCCTTGAATGATTTCATCCCGTTGACGTTCGCCAAGCTGATTGCCTTGTCCGCTTACAAATTCATCGCGCTGACGTTCAGAGAGTTGATTGCCTTGCCCGCTTACAAATTCGTCCCGTTGACGTTCAGAAAGCTTGTTACCTAATCCGTCGATGAATTCATCGCGCTGACGTTCAGAGAGTTGATTGCCTTGCCCGCTTACAAATTCATCGCGTTGACGTTCAGAAAGCTTGTTACCTAATCCGTCGATGAATTCGTCACGCTGGCGGTCAGAGAGTTGATTACCTTGTCCATCGATGAATTCGTCCCGTTGGCGTTCAGAGAGCTGATTGCCTTGCCCGCTTACAAATTCGTCCCGTTGGCGCTCAGAAAGCTTGTTACCTAATCCGTCGATGAATTCATCACGCTGACGGTCAGAGAGCTGATTGCCTTGCCCGCTTACAAATTCATCACGCTGACGCTCAGAGAGTTGATTGCCCTGTCCGCTTACAAATTCATCGCGCTGGCGCTCAGAAAGCTTGTTACCTAATCCATCAATAAACTCATCACGCTGGCGTTCAGAGAGCTGATTGCCCTGCCCGCTTACAAATTCATCGCGCTGGCGCTCAGAAAGCTTGTTACCTAATCCATCAATAAACTCATCACGCTGGCGTTCAGAGAGCTGATTGCCCTGCCCGCTTACAAACTCATCACGCTGGCGCTCAGAAAGCTTGTTACCTAATCCATCAATAAACTCATCACGCTGGCGTTCAGAAAGCTGATTGCCTTGTCCGCTTACAAATTCGTCGCGCTGACGGTCAGAGAGTGATAGCACCGTTGACTGACGTGACTCCTGAGACACAATCTCTGCTCGAACGGTAGAAGGCACAATAATAGCGGACAATGCAACGAGAGACAGACCTGCAAAGATAACACGTTTCATAATCATTCTCCTGGTAAGGTTGAGTCGGTGTGTAGTTGAGACTTTGTTGTGAGTTGGGTTTCGGTTCGTTAATTACTAGAATGCGCTTCCACCCTGAGTCATCTCTGACCATTACCTGAGAAACTGATAAGAGTCTGCTGGGAAACCTGAGACGATCCTTTTTTTAAGCTGAGGAATTTGAATGGGCGTAGAGGTTTAGTACATGGAGCTAAAGCAGCGGCTCAAAAATGTCAATATCTACCTAATTGGTATGATGGGTTCTGGAAAATCTACCGTCGGACGCGTCATAGCAGACACGTTAGGCTATCGATTTGTCGATATCGATGATGTGATTGAACAGGTGACTCATCGCTCGATCGCCCAAATCTTTACAGAATCTGGAGAGGAGATATTTCGAGACATCGAAGCTCAGGTTTTGGCTGAGTTGTCAGCTTATCCACGATTGGCGATCGCCACAGGCGGAGGAATCGTGCTGAGGCAACAAAATTGGAGCTATCTCCATCATGGAATCGTGGTTTGGCTTGATGCGCCAATTGAAGTGCTTTATGCTCGACTGCAAGGCAATACGACCCGCCCTCTCCTACAAACTCCAAATCCGCAACAAAAACTTCGCGACATTCTCAATCATCGACAGTCTCTTTATGCCCAAGCTGATGTTCGAGTACCGATTAGTTCAAATGAGTCTCCCCATCTGCTCACAAATCGAATTCTCGATGCGATCGCCCAGGTTCTCAAACCAGAATCAACCCCAGCTTCTCTCGATTTAGACCCTACTCAATCCTCATTCAACGATCACGCCACCGATGCTTAACAACAGCGAATATATTCAAAAAGCCGAAGCGACCCGCGTTCGCGTCTTGAGTGAAGCACTTCCCTACATTCAACAATTCTCAGGACGCACCATCGTCGTCAAATACGGCGGCGCCGCGATGAAAGACAGCGACCTCAAAGCCAAGGTCATGCGCGATATCGTGTTTCTCTCCTGCGTCGGGTTGCGCCCGGTCGTTGTTCATGGAGGAGGGCCAGAGATTAACTCATGGCTTGGAAAAATTGGCATCGAGCCCCAGTTTAAGAACGGCTTACGAGTCACGGATGCGGCCACGATGGATGTGGTCGAAATGGTACTGGTGGGTCGGGTCAATAAAGAAATTGTCTCACTCATTAACCGAGCGGGCGGATCTGCGGTTGGGCTCTGTGGCAAAGACGCTAACTTGATTCGGGCACGCCCTCAGGGTGAAGCAGGAATTGGCTTTGTCGGCGAAGTTAACAGCATGGATGCCAAGCTAGTTGAGTCACTCGTAGCCAGTGGTTATATTCCGGTTGTGTCGAGCGTAGCGGCTGATGAAACTGGACAAGCCTACAACATTAATGCTGATACGGTTGCAGGTGAACTGGCGGCGGCTCTCAATGCCGAAAAGCTGATTCTCTTGACCGATACTCCAGGAATTCTAAAAGATCGAGACGATGCCACATCCCTGATTGCCAAAATGGATATCCAAACGGCACGTCACCTGATCGACGACGGCATTGTCGGAGGCGGCATGATCCCAAAGGTAGGCTGCTGTGTGCGATCGCTCGCCCAAGGCGTTAGAGCGGCACACATCATCGATGGACGCATCCCGCATGCTCTGCTCCTCGAAATTTTTACCGACGCCGGGATTGGTTCAATGATCGTCGCATCCGAGTTTATCGGTTAATTTGATTTCGTTCAATATCGATAGCACGCTCGCTGTAGATTGCCGAGTTCTATACAGTTTTCTAAATCGCTGCTCATCGGAATGCTGATTCGGCGCGGTTCACGATAGCGATAGCGCCCATAGCGATCAGATTCAACAATCACCGGATTGACTAGTGTTGAATCAATAATCGTTGAATCAACCACCACCGGATTAACCAAGGTTGAGTCAATGATCACGCGAGATGGACGCTCATAGCGAGAATAGGGCGATCGCCGGATCACTCGTATCGTCGTCCCAGGCTCCGAAATCCGTACAGTCGGGCGATGTTCGTAGCGGATATGGTGATGAGGGTTGCGTTCTAAATCAACATAGATACCACGCCCTGAGATCTGACTCTGTCCTGAAATAACGCCCCCAGCCTTAGCGGGTGAAGCGGCAAATAGCCCCATGCCCGTTGCGAATGCTAAGAGGACTAAACCAGAGCAAAACCGCCGAGTCGGAATTATTGTCGGAACCATTGAATGACGCATGGTGAGTTACCGCATAAGAGTGGATAAGCAGAGGGCCTACGTACAAAGACTCACAGCCGATTCACAAGTTTCTGCGGCTGTCTGATACCTGAGTTAATGACGCAAAACTCGCTAGGTAAAATTAACCAATAACGGGTAATAGTGATGCGATTCCCCAAGACAATGCCATTAAGGCAATGCAATTATTTCCCTAATTTTAGACTACCGCAGATGACCAGAATTTGCCTTGCGCTCTCGTCCCCTCTAGAAGCGATTTGTCTGATTCGGTAGGCTAAACACTATGAGCACCGAACAACTTGAACTCGCAAAATTTCAGTATCGCGCCGGAAAAGATGCCTTTGAACGGGGGCGCTATCGAGAAGCCGTGCAATATCTTGAAAAGGCAGTGAGCCTGGTTAAACGCACCTCTCGATTGGGAGGTGAAATGCAAATTTGGCTCATCACCGCCTATGAAGCCGCCGAACAGCGGGAAGATGCGATCGCCCTTTGCAACCAAGTTAGTCGTCACCCTGACCCTGAAACCTCTAAACAGGGCAAACGATTGCTTTACATTCTCAAAGCACCCCGACTAAAAACTCGTCCAGAGTGGCTAACTCAGATTCCGGATTTGACCGCCCTCGATGACACCTCTCAACAAGGTCAGGGGTTATCAAGATATACACCGACGACTAAAGCGCCCAGACGCCGTCCCCAGAAGAAAGAGCCTGAGCGTATTGATTTGAGTCAAGTCAATACCAAAGATAATCAGTTTATCTGGTTTGCACTCGTGGCGATCGCGCTGACGATCGGCGGACTGTGGTGGATCAGCTAATGATCCCCGTCTTATAGGTGAATTAAGTTCTGTAAACTCACAACTTGAAACCCTTTCCCTATAGCAATTTGCGCGTTAAGTACAGAAAGGGTGGTGTGGGGCGCGCTGCGCTCCCACACCACCGTGCTTAACTCAAGCACATGCCGCTATAAACTAAA
This sequence comes from Elainellaceae cyanobacterium, assembly GCA_051117335.1. Lineage (GTDB taxonomy): Bacteria > Cyanobacteriota > Cyanobacteriia > CAZCXK01 > CAZCXK01 > DBGGTD01. The sequence continues at coordinate 27,321 of JBNPEB010000029.1, read as the reverse complement.
GGATGAAATTTCAATCTTCCCTTCACTTATGTCTCGATTGCCCTATCACGTCCAGCGAGGGTCTAATGTATTGCTACGCCCTGATTCTGAACGGCGATCGCTGGCTCAACGCTGGTTCATGATGTTGCCGAGAGGGTTTCGGGCGATCGCCCGTGGATTCCTCCGACTGCGCCTTTTGTGGATTATTTTGCTGGCATCACTCTGCCTCTCAGGATGTGTGCAATACGATGTCGGCATTGTCTACGCCGATCAGCATCATGGAAAAATTATTCAGCACATTACCCTTGCAGAGCGATTGACTCAGTTTAGTGGGGATGTCACTCAAGACTGGTTAGAGAGCATTCGGGCGAGAACGCGAGACGTGGGAGGACGCATTCAACGCGTGTCTGATCACGAGCTCATAGCGACGATACCGTTTAATAACGGCGACGATTTGACAGCTAAATTTAATCGGTTTTTTCAGGCCGACTCCTCAGATTCCCAATCGGCTGACCAGTCGAGTTCTGATCTACCCGATCTCTCGTCGCAACTCAGCCTCCATGAGAGCAATTTTCTCTTAGTACTACGAAATCGCCTGACCTACGAAATCGACCTGCGATCGCTCAATATGCTTGCATCTCAGGGCAATCTATTAATCAATCCAGGAAATCTTCTGACTCTAACATTTAGCCTGACGACTCCGTGGGGAGCCCATATTGCTGATATATCCGGAGTTTCTAGACAAGAGATTACTCAACAGGGGCAGCAGATTATCTGGACGCTTAAACCCGGAGTCGTCAATCATCTTGAAATTGTGTTTTGGATACCGAGTCCGCTTGGAATGGGTACGCTAATTATTATTATTGTGGTAGTAGCGGGGGCATTTCTAAGACGGCAAATTTTCTCATCTAGCCCGACGGCCATCGAATCTATTGAATAAATGGTGCAGTATCTAGCCATTAGTTGATGGATCAAGTGTATTATTTACGCGAAGCTGTTAGACTGGGCTCAACATCGGCTATTCGGCTGCATTTGTTACAAATCTTGATATATAGCGTTGAGTTGCATCAACGGGTTCAAGGTGTGCTAAATTCCCCGGTAGTTTAGAGGTCAACATCCACAAGGTTGAGGGTTCATGCGATGCGCCAACTCAATTTCGTGATCATTTTTGTTATCTGTCTTGCTTTAGTCCTATTCGGTATCGAAAATACTGAGCCTGCTGTCATTCATGTCGTTGAAGGGATTGATGTCCGAGCTCCATTGTCGGTTGAGTTACTCATCGCCATGGGGATCGGCGCGGTGCTCGCTTGGGTCTTTAGCGTGTGGACTCATCTCCAGCGCTTTATCGACTCGGGGCGAGAGCTTCAACAACGGGATGAACGCATTCAGGAATTGGAGCACGATGTCGAACATTACAAAGTCGAACTTGAAGAGCAGCAGCGTCTTCTTCCTGCCTCACAAGCTGAGACAAAAGACGCAGAAGCTACTGAGGTGTTTGCGAAGTAGCATAATGCCCAGAGTAGAGTTCGATTGAATTTCAAATTTGTGAGTGTTTCTGCCGATTCGTCAATTCTCAGAATCAATTCTCTCGAGGAGTTTACAACGTCATTCAGAATCAATGACGCAATGTTAGGCATTAGCTTCGAGCGATCGGTGTTGTCAGTTCACACATTCTCAATCGCTCGAGGCTAGTGTTGCCTTTGCCAAAGGCTAGTCATATGTCGCGATGGCTCCTCACTGTGTTAGTTTGCAGAATTTTATGCTAAGTTCACAGAATTTTTCTGCTCGGTAATTTTTTCTAAATCTTGACACGGAATTAAGGCGTTGGTTCAAATATTTGCCGTCGATAGTTCTCAGCTCATTGATCCTTACAGTCTATGGAGTCTATGGGTGCCACTCGTTCTACTAGCCTTCATTGTGATGGCAGCCGTTTTCTTTGCTCGCATTCGCATTCGATAACTCTATGGCTCTTTCTCTCGCGCAAAATGCGATCGCCATGCTAATCGATCTGGCTGAACGGGGAGAAATTGACCCTTGGGATGTCAAAGTGATCGACGTGGTCGATCGATTTCTGAGTCAACTCCAACCAGGCAAAAGCAGCGAAGCGGGTCATGCGCCCTATGAGGCAGATTTGTCAGAATCAGGGCAAGCTTTTTTGTATGCATCGGTGCTGGTTCTTCTCAAAGCCGATAATCTGGCTCGCTCAGAATCTCCAGATGCAGACGAGACTCTCAATGATGATGAGTTTATCGAATCAGATGATTTAGCAGAACCTCGATTACCGCTTCATTTAGAGCGCAAGATTCGTCGTCGTGCGGTTGCGCGCCCTCCTCAAAATCGTCGGGTTACGCTGAAGGAGTTAATCGCTCAACTTGAGCTGATGACAGCAGCCGTTGCTGAACACCGTCCACGGATTCGGGCACGGCGTCCGCGCCCTCAGCCCAAGAGTCAAGCGGTTCGGGCGATCGCTCAGCTTGCCCACCAAGAAAACCTATCTGAGATCGCATCTATCCTAGAGCAGTTTCTCAGCGCCCATTGGCCCACCATCAGCGAAGGACAGGAATGGCTAGATTTTGAGCTGTTGTTAGACTTTTGGGGAACTCCAGACATGCAGCAACAAGCCGGAGTTGAAAATTTTCAAGAATTGACCGGGCACTCTCCGCAGAGCGATCGCGTCGGGGTATTTTGGGCGCTTCTATTTCTTTCGGCTCAATCTAAAGTCGAATTAGCTCAAGAAGAATTTTACAGCGATTTGAGGGTACGAAGCCTTGCTGACCTGTCAGAATCAGAATTATCTGATTTATCAGCAGTTGCATTGCCAGATTAAGCAACGGGTGTTTTGTCTTTTGACGATTGTCAAGAAGACGGTAGATACGAGTATGAGTACTAAGGATAGGTGCCAAGTACAAATCGAGACACTAGGATGACAGCTATAGCCAGTGAAGAGTGAGTTAGGATCACTCAAATGGTTGAAGCAATGCAGTAGTAGCAGGTATTTATCTTCAGCCTTCAGCCTTTGGCTATATCTGCTGTAATGCCCATTATGGCTCGATCTAGAAATGATTTGCCAAGCCAGTTTTTGGGTTTCTGGAAGTAACCCGCTATTATAAAAAAATTGTTGGCAATATTTCGTCTGATTTAATGTAGATTTCGCAAATCTGCCATTTTGCTCCTGGTATTCTCTTAACTTTGTGAAAAACTGTAAGGTGAGGACGTTAAGCTTGACTTTAACACCTCTACCGAACGTATCTAGCAACTTCGATAGAGTAATATAGACCAGCAAAGAGGGACTTAGAACTATGAAAGCCATGATTTTGGCCGCTGGCAAGGGAACACGGGTTCGACCTATTACATATACGATTCCCAAGCCGTTGATCCCGATCTTGCAAAAGCCAGTAATGGAATTTCTGCTTGAGCTTTTGCGTCAACACGGGTTCGACCAGATTATGGTCAATGTCAGCCATCTCGCAAATGAAATTGAAGGCTATTTTCGAGATGGTCAACGATTTGGTGTTCAGATTGCCTACTCCTTTGAAGGACGAATTGAAGACGGCGAACTCATTGGTGAAGCGCTAGGGTCTGCTGGTGGGATGAAGCGCATTCAAGAATTTAAACCCTTCTTCGATGACACGTTCATTGTGCTGTGCGGTGATGCGCTGATCGACCTTGATCTGTCATCTGCTGTTAAATGGCATCGAGAGAAGGGCGCGATCGCCACAATCGTTATGAAGCCAGTTCCCCGCGAAGAAGTCTCTAGCTACGGGGTAGTCGTCACTGATGAAAACGGGCTCATCAAAACCTTTCAGGAAAAGCCGTCAGTCGAGGAAGCCAAGAGTACTGATATCAACACAGGCATTTATATCTTCGAACCAGAAATTTTTGACTATATCCCATCTGGAGAGAAGTTTGACATTGGGGGCGACCTGTTTCCGAGGCTGGTTGAGTCTAATGCGCCCTTCTATGGCGTATCGATGGACTTTGAGTGGGTCGACATCGGTAAGGTACCCGACTACTGGCACGCTATCCGGGGAGTGTTGGCAGGTGAGGTCAAAAACGTCCAGATTCCGGGTACCGAAGTTCGTCCGGGGGTTTACACGGGCTTAAATGTTGCAGTTGACTGGGATAAGGTTGAAATTCAAGGGCCGGTTTACATCGGCGGGATGACTCGCATCGATGATGGTGCCAAAATTATTGGACCTACCATGATCGGGCCAAGCTGCCACATTTGCGGTGGAGCAACGATCGATAATAGCGTCATCTTTGAATATTCTCGCATCGGCCCAGGAGCGTTGCTGGCAAATAAGCTGGTGTTTGGTCGCTATTGCGTTGATAAGACGGGCGCTTCGGTGGATGTGCAGGCAGCCGCTCTTGACTGGCTGATTACGGATACCCGGCAATCTCCACCGCCTCACACTGCGCCAGAACGACAGGCGATCGCCGAATTGCTAGGTCACGGATAGGTTCGTTCTGGCTGTATGCATCGTCTTAACGGACGTGAGGGGCATCAGTTACGATGCCCCTATTTGTTTTGCTGGTTATGCCCTACGGGTTTAGGTTTGTGTGTAGAGCCCTAACGCGCTCGCGTTAGGCAATGAGATTACACACTCACAAAGTCGCTCTCACTGATCGAATTGAGGCTGGTATTCCGGAGGGTTGCTAGCTGATCTCTGCCAGCCCGAATCAGGAGATTGCGGCCATCCTGTTCGAATGTGAGATCGTCGAAGCTGAGCTGCCCGGATAAGCCAAGGCTATCGGCTCGTCGGAAATCACGGATGAAGTCGGACCCTGCTCCTCTAGACAGCACGAAGATATCTGCACCGCCGCCGCCAATCAGGATGTCATTCCCTGGCCCTCCGTCAAGCAGGTCGTTTCCAGAACCACCTCGGAGCGTATCATTACCGCCACCGCCGAGTAAGATGTCATCTCCAGCGCCGCCGAGTAGCGTATCTCCGCTCACGCCACCAGAGAGAATGTCATCGCCTCCTCGACCTACAAGGCGATCGCGGCCTCCGCCCCCTTCAAAGCGATCGGTTTCACGACCTCCAATCAGGCGATCGCCCCGACCATTACCAAACACCGTGCCGGTGACGACTCCTTGTGAGCCATCGTACAGATCTTGTCCACCCGTGAGATTCACATCACCTTCGATGGTGCCCTGGTTAATGATGGTGATATTGCCTTGAGCATTGCTCGCTTCGATGGCAAGCAACCCTCCATCAGAGAGTCCTCCGAGAATGGTGCCTGTATTGATAATCTGACCATTGAAGCGCACTGCATCGTCAATAAACAGAGCCGCGCCGTTCTCAGCAGCCAAAATACCCGAGTTTTCGATATTGCCATTAAAGACTGATATCTCTGCCGGTTCGCTGGGGCTATGATAAAGCTGAATGGCTGCCGACTGATTTTCGCCGATGGCGACGCCCCGTCCTTGAATCAAACCGGCGTTGATGATAGATCCGGTGATATTGGCGCCAAGCTCAAAGGCGATCGCATCTCCATCATTGCCTTCACCCACATCGATAATGCCGGTTTCCAGGTTTTGCACCGAATAGTTGTTTGCGGTGACATCGCTATAAACCGTGCCATTACGAGGGCTATCACTCGTTGTAATGAGCCCTTCGTTGATAATCGTATTCTGGTTGCCGCCGATGTTGATAGCACGACTCGTGCTGGTAATCGTGCCTAGATTTCGCACAATTCCCGACACCTGTCCGCCATTATCAAAGCTGATACCGTCGCGTCCTCCGTTAATTAGTCCCGTGTTAACAATTTCTCCATTAAGCTGGCTACCATTTTCAAGGCGAATGCCAACACCGTTTTGGGGATTCGTGCTTTCAATCGTGCCGCTGTTAATAATAGAGCCATCCAGCACCACGCCGTCTTCAATAACAACTGCCGGACCATTCTCAGCCGATAGAAGCCCAGCATTCACGATTGAGCCCGTAAAGGTTGACGTTCCTTGGACTCCGCCTCCTAGATACAGGCGAACGGCTGATGATTGGTTATTGCCCACTGCTACACCACGACCGTAGATGGTGCCCTCATTGAAAACTTCGCCGCTGACCTGAGATCCGAGTTCTAACGAAATGGCATCTCCATCATTGCCTTCACCGACATCAACAGTACCCGTTGATAGATTGCGGATGACTATATTCGGAGCGGTGACATCGCCGTAGATGGTGCCATTGCGAGGGCTAGAATCTGTGCGAATTTCACCCGTGTTAACAACCGTATTCAGCAATCCACCCAGGTTAATGGCACGACTATCACTCGTAATGGTGCCGTTGTTGAAAATCGTGGCAGAGAATTGTCCACCGTTTTCAACATTGATACCGTTGAAGGCTCCATCAATCAAGCCATCATTGGTAATGGTAGAGTCAATGCCTTCCGCTTGGATTGCGGTTCCATCGCTTTGAATGACGCCGCCTAGCTCAACATCAACTAGATTTTGGCTACTTTGGATCAAGACACCGGGGTCGGCAATGATTTGTCCTTCAACGGTGACAGAATCACCGGGGTTCAAGAGTTCTACGCCATCAGTGTTGACTTGTCCGCTTGGAATGATGATATCTGGCATGATTGATACTCCGTTTTAGAAATGAGGTTTGACTGGATGAGCTATCCAACTTCCCAAGCCCCCTCTTGTTTGGCGTGCATTAGCCTTTCTACTGCACTAACAGCACAAATCAAACGACACGGGGTCGATGGGATGTCTAGTGGGCAGGATAGATTGGCAAAATGCTTGGTGACCTGACTCGCCGAGAGGCTAGCTTCGACAATCGAGAGCCTTCATAGAGCAAATCAATTCGGATTTAGAGGATCTAAGGACTCAACCTTGGGCGATCGCAAGCAATTCTACAGTTGGATCAGTGAATTGGATGTGTAACAGAGAGAATCATCACTGTTTTTACAGTCTGTTCCTGCGGGCCATCGGTGTGAGCACATGAGAGATGTTTTCTGAGTGCATTGGGGTTGAATGCTTACAGTCTTAGTTGTAATGGGTTTGCCTTAGCTCGGTCGATACAGGAATGTTATGGAGTTGAATCACGGCATCTCAATTATTCCATCAGGAAAGCACAGTAATGCTTTAAGAGTAGAGATCACAGCAATTTCGCTAGAATCTAAAATAACAAGATCTTGAGACAGTCCGATTCTGTTTCACTCATTAAATTGATCGAAGTGAAACAAAGTGAGACTATTCAATAGGACTTACGCAAACCCTGTACCTATTCAATTCTGAGGTATGGTGTAATCATCCCCTTAGTCAGCAACACCTTTTTTATAAGGTTCTCTTCTTTCAAACCTCTTGTAACGTATCTGACTCATCCGGGGAGACTGCTCGAACCATATCTGCAATACGTTTCACAGAACTTGCCGATGGCACCGCCAGTAGCAAGCCTAAAATACCTCCCAGTTTGACCCCAACCAACAGAGACACCACCACTACTGCTGGATTCAAACCAGTAATGCCGCCTAGTAATCTTGGGGCAATGACATTGTCATTGAGTTGTCCGAGAATGATAGATGTAATCAGGACTTTACTTCCTAGCCACACATCTTGAAACGTCAGCAATAAACTCACGATCAAGATGGCAACTGTCCCACCAAACGGAATCACGCTTGCAATCCCAATGCCAAGACCAAATAAAAGCCCGAATGGAACTTTTAAGACGATAAAAGCAAGAGAAAGGGCAATGCTCAAAATCGATGCAATAATTGCTTGTCCGACGAAATAGCCTTGAAAGCTTTTCTGAAGCGAAGACTTGACTTTAGCGTTCCAGTTTGGTGGAAGCCAGCTCAGGAAACCATTCCAAAGCCGTTTGCCATTGAGAACCAGCAAAATAGTTAGGACGATTGTGACCAGTAAATTGACTGCACTATTAATCGTATCGAGGGTGAGAGAAATAACTTGGCTGGTTAGAGATTTGAGCGTGGTTGAAAGCTGTTTGGTAAATTGGGTCGTGATTTCGGTAAAATCAACTGGAAGATATTGCAGAATAGATTGCTCATCTAGGGCAAGTAGTTGTTTTCTGCCTTCCTCAATCCAAATGGGTAATCGATTGGCAAATTCTACGAGTTGTTGAAACACAAGAGGACCCACAAACAGCCCTACAATGCTAAAGATAAAAAGGGCTGACAGTAAGACTAGAGCGATCGCCCATCCCCGTTTCACATCCTGTTTTTCTAAGAAGCTGATCGGATAATCTAGCAAAAATGCAATCAGGCTGGCCGTTAATATGATATTGGTGATGGGCTGTAAATATTCAAGTACCAAGAGAACAAGCCAACCATTGACAAAGATGATGGGAAACGCAAAACCAATAGTCAGCCAGCGAGGAAATTTTTGATCAGAGAACATGATGTGCCCCAGACACGCAGAGGGATGATTATGATTACTTTACCGTAATCCTTTGGAAGACATGATGATAGGCAGGAGATAGAAGGCCGACGGCTGACGACTGACGGCTTCGTATTGAATCGCGCCTTTATAGAGAACGACTGGGGGATGACTGTTCAGCAGTTTGAATCGAGTGGGTTGACTGTTGAACGTCGGGATTGAACGCAAGCCCAAGCTGTGCGCGAAACGCATCATCATATTTCGCCAATGCCCAGTTTCTGGCTTGTTTAATCTGCTCAGGAGTCAGCCCGATTGCGTCCGTAAAGTCAGCCCCATTCAAATCAGTTTGGGCTAGAACTGCATTGGTGAGATCGGCTTGGCGAAGAATCGCACCCGTCAGGTCAGCCCCGATTAATTCGGTGTTATTAAGGATTGCGCTGGTGAAATTTGCGCTCCGCAGATTGGCACATTGTTTAGGGCGATCGCTGTCGGCAGTAATCCCTTGAGTAGATCCCTCACCTGATAGAGGCTGGCAGTTGAGTTTTGCTCCGGTTAAATCGGCCTCAACGAGGGTTGCTTTCCTTAGATTAATGCCATTGAGCGTTGCATTCATAAGCTGAGCACGAGTCAAGGTTGCATCACTTAACTCAACAAGATTCAGGTTTTTGCCAACTAAATTTGCCTCCGTATCAATGCGGTAGGTGTTGGCATTTTTCAGGATTGACCGGGAAGCCTCAGTGGCAATGCCACGCAGGGTTGCATCATTGTATTGGACGCCATCTAATATGGTTTGGCTTAAATCCGCATTTCCCAGCACAGCATTGGTGAGATTGGCTCCGCTGAGATTGGCATTTTCTAAGCGATTCACTTTACAACTGATGCCAAGCGTCGAATCACACGAAAAATCAACGCGTTGAAGGTCAGCATTATTTAACTGAGCATTTCTAAGAATTGCGCCCTGGAGTTTAGCCTCAGAAAGCCTTGCACGTTGCAGTTGAGCCCCTGTTAGATCTGCATTTTGCAGGAATGCTCCCCACAAGCCAGCACCTTGCATTCGTGCATTCTTTAGTTCAGCAGACTGGAGGTTAATCTCAGGGAGAAATGCCCCTTCAACGGCGAGTCCACGCAGGCTAATGCAGTCTGGCATAAAATTCTGAACGACAGGAAATCCTCGCAGTGTGTCGCCCATCTCGCCATACGCGCATCCTGCCGTCAGGGTTTGCAGTGCCTCAATGCGTCCGGCGCTTTCGGTGAGTTCTCTCGCGTCTCGAACGGTTTCCCAGGCTCGGTTATGAGCCTCCTTTTTACGAGTGTCGGCTTCTGCGATGAAGAGAATCAGTCCGGCAAGAATGGTAAATTGCCCAAGGAAGGACGCCGTTCGAGCAAGGGTGTTAACAACGGCTTTGACGCCCCGTGCCGATCGCTCCTGGTAGCCTTCAAACATTGCATAGTAGCGATCCGTTGGGATTTCTGAATCCTTGGCATATTGAATCAGCTTATAGTCTCGTTCAATTGGGTCGCCAATGCGATGCAGTTCAGCAAATTCTCGATGGACTTTTTGCCAGCCTTCTTTAGTTAATTCGGGAGTAGACTGGCTGGTCATCTGAGAGGGGGGCAATGGAGGCTGAACGTTAGACTGACCCAAATTTTGAGGGGGATTGCTGGTCATCGGTCATTCCTTGAATGGCGGATTATAGCCTTACGCTCTCGCGTTAGGACGTTGAACGTGTGGTGAGCCCCCCGCGCCGCGGGGGCTCACCACACAAACCTGAGCCCGTAGGGCCATGCAGGTTCGGATGCGGTCTGCTCGATAGCAAGTTTAATAGGTTCACGTTGAAGAAATACAATCACTCAGTAGATGATTTCGCGAAGTTCTCAAGCAAATTCAGGTAAATTTTTGCTCCTATCACTCAGCATCCTGGCTTTTATTAAAACCTGTACTCGCTCGATTGAGAATGCGAAGGATGACAATTGCAAGAATGACACTTAAGGAAAGCCCGACCCAAAAGCTGTGAGCTACCCACGGAGACTGGTCGAGCGCCCATCCGCCCAGGGGAGGCCCGATGAAATAACCGATCGCCCAACATTGAGAATTGATTGATAAATAAATGCCGCGCAGCGAGTCGGGTGCTAAATCAACCACAAATGCTGATGCCGAAGGAAGATAGGTGACGGTGGCGATCGCCAACACACCCAGCGCCAGAGATGCCCACAGAATCGGCAGGTTTGTGACGATTCCGGTGGCAGCAATCAGCAGAAATCCAGTCCCCCACAACAGTGCAGAAAAAGTCAGCGCTGTAGGACGCACAAAACGATTGAGCCATCGAGCGATTGGCAGTTGCAGCACCGCCGTTAAGACAACGTGCCAGGTAAACAGGGCGCTAATCATGGATGCCGAAAACCCGTCTCCGTTTTCACCAGTCGATACGAAGTTGCTGAAATAGAGCGGCATCGTGCTTTGCACCTGAGACAGATACGTCGTGAATAGCACATTCACTCCCACAAACACCCATAAGACGCGATCGCCCAACACCACCCGCCATCCGCTCAGCAGATGAGCATCCGAATCGGTCGAGGTGAGTGTTTCTGCAATAGCGACGTAGATAATCGCAAAGAACAGCACATAGGTGATGCCGTCAATCACAAACAGAGCGCGATAGGCTCCGGTTGCTTCGATGAGCGCGCCGCCCAGCACCACTCCCAAGCTCAGCCCAATGCTGTCAGCAAGTCGCACCAACCCAAAGGCTTCATTGCGTTCGTCGCCTGTCGTAAGGTCAGCAACCACGGCTTCGGTTGCGGGCCAATAGAGCCCGATACCCGCGCCCATGAGCAAATTTCCTAGTAGCAAGGTAGGGAAGTCGTAGGCGATCGCCAATGCCACGTCTGCCACCGCCGAGATTGCAGCCGATACCAACAGCGTGCGCCGCCGCCCCCACCGCTGGGAGTCTGTTGACATGCCGCCCACAAATCGCCCCACAACGCCCGATATCGAACCGCTGCCAATTGCAATTCCGACTACCGTGGCAGACAATCCGACCTGATTGACGAAAAAAATAGGAGCATAGAATAGAGTAAATCCGTTGCCAAACTGAGAAAGTAGCCGCCCAAATGACAGAATCCAAACGCGCCGGTCGAGGGCAGGAAGCCAAGAAAGAATCCGTTGGGTTATAAATTTCATATCGCAATCCCAGTCAGGAACAATCTTGTTTATACTGGCATCCAGTTTTACCATTCGGCTTACATCACTCTGGTTTTTCCTATGCACAATCACTGTCCTGAGTGCGATCGCCATACCCCTGGCTCAAATGCTGACTCATCGGCCAAAAATCGAGTGCTTTGGACTGCGCTGATTTTGATCGGGGGGTTTGCGGCAGGTGAGTTTGCGATGGGAATCATCAGCCACAGCTTGGCCTTGGTCGCCGAATCAGGGCACATGGTATCGGACAGCATTGTGCTCGGAATCGCCTTGCTAGCAAGCTGGATCGCCAGATTCCCCGCCTCGAATAACGCGACATTTGGCTATCGGCGGGTTGAGATTTTGGCAGCACTGGCAAATGGCATCGGGTTAATAGGAGTTGCTGGGTGGTTGGGCTGGGAAGCGATCGCCCGCCTACACGAACCCCATCTAGAGATTCTGAGTGTCCCCATGCTGATTACTGCCCTCGTCGGGCTAGGCGTCAACGGAATCAACGTCTGGCTACTACACGGTCATAGCCATCATGACCTCAATGTTCGGGGCGCATTTTTGCACATGATGGCGGATGTGATGAGTTCGATTGGAGTGATTTTGGCGGCGATCGCCGTCTGGGCATTTGACTGGATTTGGGCCGATCGGGTCGCCAGTATTGCCGTAGCGGTGGTGATCGCCGTAGCAGCTGTTCCACTTATTCGAGAAAGTCTGCATGTCTTGTTAGAAAAAACGCCGACGCATCTCAATCTGAGCGAGATTCAGGCTCATTTAGAAAATTTTGAAGGCGTGTTAACTGCTTACAATATAAGGCTATGGGCGATCGCTCCCGGACAAGAAACCCTCTCAGCCGCCCTAGCAGTGACCCTTTCAGAGGGGCAGGCACGCGACCAGCTTTTACAACACATTCAAGTCTCGTTGCAGCAAGAATTTGGGCTGCACGATGTGGTGGTGCAAATGAGCAGCCCCGTATGGTCTAAACCTATTAATCTATCTGAACACCGTCTCTTTGAGCACGGACATTCAGACTCTTAGACGCTCCGCATCGCCTCAATCGGGAGAGACACGCATGGTGTCAACGTTGCCCGCCCATACCGAGGATGGGTAAATCGCTAAAACGTGTTGCACATCCTTAACCACAGTCAGCAATGCCTGATCAAACGGGTCATCCACCTTCAATAAACCGGGTACGTCGCAGTAGTTAACCCACTGCCAACCGTCATGCTCAGAGGCATTGAAAGAAAGCTGAGTCATTTCAACCTCTGTGAGCCGTATGCAATAGGTCAGGTTGACCGTATGAGAACCGTGATGGTGGGGCGGTTGATGGCGATAGGCAAACCGAGTGGAATATACACCCACAAAGACGAGTCGGTCTGCGTCGAGGTTTAATCCCGCTTCCGAGGCAGCTTTTCGCTGGGCAGCCTGTCGGGGGCTTTCTCCCGGCACCATTCGTCCGCCAATCATCCACCAGCTTTTTCGAGGGAGACGAGCACGCTTTACAAGCAGTACTGATTGTTGATGCACAAACACAACATCAACACAGGTCAGCACTAAATTATCCAACGCGGCAGCATAGTCTGAATCAGATAGCTGAGCAGGAGTATGACGGGAAGGGCGATCGCCCCCAATATCGCCCTTAACATTGCCCCCAATATCGCCCCTAATCAAATCGTCTACACCGTTTTCTACAAAATGAGGCACGTCAGTCGAGGAAGTCGTGGGTCGCATATGTGATTGATGATCAGGAACTCGCCATTCAACTATGGCTTAACGACTCATTGATGCAAACCCTTGGTAGGGAAATCAGAAGACGAAAGGCGAAAGAGGACGATCGCACTCTCACCATTACATATTTATGAAATGGACGGGCGGGCTTTTTCTAGGGAGAGTCCGTCCTTTTATTGATCAAGGGCACATTGAATTAAAAAAAGCGCCCAGCAGATAATAGATACGGCAAGCGAGGCGAAAGAGGCTGTCCAGAACAGCACAGCAACACGGCAAACATCCAAGGTAGCACCAACGCAAACGGCACTGGTCTGTTAAGAGGATATGGATTCAAATCCTCTGCTATTGAGGAGTTCTATCAGGTTCAATGGCCTCGAACAAAGCCCTATCTGCATCGCTGGCGTTGTCTCCTCAAGGCAGCATTCTGGGCCTCGTTGTGATTGGCGTGAACTTCACTGAGCGGGCTGATAGCGGTGAAGGGATGCTCGACTCTAACCCACTCAACCCGTCGCTTGCCCTGAGAACCCTTTATTTTCATCGCAACCTCTACCCCGTCTCGCCAAACCCTTCTGTGACCATAGTCAGGATGCACCTCTGCTGTTTTGAGATAGACACTCGCTAGCGTCCATAGCTCCTGCCCATAGCGCCGTTCACCGTCTGTGAACCATCGGATGCCATCACAAGCTTGGCACCATTGCCAGGCGGCTTGAACCCCACTCTGGAAGAGCGATACGTCCTTGAGAGCGGCCTGCGCTGTGACCCAGTAGCGACTGTCGCGCTCAACGAAATGGATGGTCCAACCCTCAGACTCACGGGGGGGGAAGGTTCTCGCGGATGCGAGTGTAGACCTCATCGCCTTCGAGCGTCACATCAGCTCCGTCTGGCGCTGGCGGTGACCAGTACTCAGCTTGATTGGCCAAGCGTGCTTCCCAACGCAGGATAGTCGTGTGAGATTTGCCAAAGGTTCGGCCAGTGGCCCTCGCACCCATTCCTTCGCTGCGGGCACCGATGGCGTAGCTGACGACTTCACTGGAGCTGCGTAGGCGAGCCATTGGGGTAGCGGTTCGCTCGTTAAAGCGTTTGCGGCACGCCTTGCACCGATATCGCTGAATCAGGGTGCCATCTTTAAGCGTGTCAAAGCCTCGCTTGACGACTTGATCACTCTGGCAGCTAGGGCATTGCATCGGGCTAATTAGGGTTTCAGCTCTTTCAGTATAGCTAGATCCTGATTACACACCAGTGCCGCTCCCGCTGCCTCATAACGGGTAGCGCTGGCGCTGTTTATATCTCTACTATAGGTTATAACTGATTGCGCTAACTATTTGCAGGAGGCCCAGCCGCATGTACCCACACATTCATCTCAGTTAGAGTTAAAGGACCAAACTGGGTTGCCAGGGCAACGTCTGCGGCATCTCGACCATAGGCGATCGCAATGCGATTACCGCGAGGTTCGGGTTGAGTTGCATCAAAGGTATACCAGCGATCGCCCACAAAGGCTTCAAACCACGCATGGAGATCCATCGGTTCTAGTTGGTAAAGATAACCCACAACCATCCGCGTCGGAATCGTGAGACTACGACACAGAGCAACTCCTAAATGGACAAAATCCCGGCATACTCCTACACGGGTTTCTACTGTTTCTATGGCTGATGTGGACGAGTCACTCGTTTCATAGGCATATTCAATGTGAGTATGAATCCACTTCCGAATGGCGTCTACCTGATCGTAGGCAGACTCGATATCTGCAACAATGTCGTTGGCTAAATCCCCCAATAAATCTGATTGGCAATAGCGGCTCGGTAAAAGAAACTGGAGCGTGTAATCAGGTAGTTCTTGAACGGGAACAAAAGGCGCTCCTGGTTTAACATCAATACTATCGGGGGTCTCTACCGTTACTGTCGTGTCTATTTGAAATGTGCCCGGAGCAACTAGCAGGCGTTGGCACAAATTTCCATAGGTGTCGGCATATTCAACGACTGAGAAGGCAGGGTCAAACCGATAATCTTCTCGCACCACCCGTTGCCCTGATCCGGTACGAGGTCGCAACATTAAAATAATAGGGGAAGGGGCGATCGCTTCAAACAAGAGGTGGCAACCCGCATCTAGCTGCATAAACCTTTCCTATGAGTGCTATAGTTGCTCTTCCTCATCCTTCGATTCGTAAGTGTCTGACTCTAGAATATCGTCAATGTCTTCGGATGTTTTGTGATCTTGAGTGTCATCATTTTCACTGACCTGGAATCTGCCTGTGCTCTCTAACCAGCTAAGCAGAGATTCTCTCGGGAGCGGAGGGATGGTGGTCATTGACTGGCTTCGCGGTTCTTCGTACAGAGCGGGGTTATGGGGCGTAGTCATCATTATCCTCGTGTGGTGAATATAAATTGATCGGGAGAAGTAAGATAAATGAAGTAAATCGAAACTCATGACGCGTGACTTCAAGGGATAGAGTAGAACGCCCGATTGAGAAGTAATTGGGAAGGTAATGAAAATTGAATAATGACTCTACCACTTCTCACCAGTGGTCTTAAAACATTGGCAGGGGGCTCTCGAACTACCATCGCCGCGTCTTTTATTGAAACTGAGGGCCTTCTCTCTCTATAGGCATAGCGTAGGCGATAGGTTCTCTCTTAGTAGGTTCTCTCTTATACGGTTGTAGTTCTATCATAGTCTAATTAAACAATTGACGTGTTGCTAAAGTCGAGCATCATTCACCCGTTACCAATAATTGATTCTGGCTTCTTCACGAGCGCAGTTGTTCATGGAATAGTTGAACATATCTGGGGTATGCCAAATGAATACCTATCAAAATCCTAGGAAAGATTGCGACGATACGATGTGATTTGTGCGCTGCGTTACCGGGAGAGCCGGGATGTGTATTTTTGTAACAAGTTGCAGAATGAACGGGTCGTTATTCCCGACAGGTAAATAGAGGCGTGTTGAGCGTCGTTTTTGAAGCTGTTATCTAAATAGTCTTCAGAAAGATCTTTGGGGGTGCGGGGCGATCGCCAAATATTTCACCATATCAGCATCATACGCTGCGTGATTCAGTCGTGAGAGCCATTCCAACGTGACTGAGTGAGTCCTGAGTCAATCATGTTTACTACTCCCAACTAGAGGCAGCCACTATGTCAGATATTACAGATTTAATTGATCAGAATATGGGGAAAATGCGAGAGCTTTCCCAGGAGGGCGATCGCGCCCTTGAAGAAGTAAATGAACTGGAGCAACAGCTTTCATGTATTTAACTCGATGTACTCGATTGAATTAATGCAAACCAACTATGGATACTATCACTCAACTGATTGAGCAAAATACAGTCAGTATGGAGACTCTGATCCAAGAAGGAGAACATACGCTGTCTCAGATCGGATACCTTGATCAGACCATCACGAACTTGCTAGAAGATATTCTTGCTAAAGGAGAACAGACCTTGGAAAGGTTTGCAAATCTCGGCCAAAGGATAGCGGAAACTGAGCAAACCATTGAGGCGATCGTCGAAGAAGCCAAAGGTGAACTGTCCTACATTCAGGAAAAGGCTGGCAGCCTCGAACAACAGCTTGATGAACTTAGCAGCGATCTCCAAAGTCAGCTTGGAGATTTGCGAGAATCTATTCAAGAGTTTCTGGATGAGCTTGAAGAGAAATCATCCGCTGTTGAAGAAGGGCTGAGCAATATTGCAGAACAAAGCTCTGAATTTGCTGAAGAAGTGGATGGTTTAGAAAATACAGCTATCCAAGATATCGAAGCGCTATATACCCTAGTTGAAAACGCTGGAAATGACTTTGGTGAAGGGATCAATGACTTGGCAACCGGTGTTGGTGAGTTAGCCTCCGAAATCAATGAAGGAATGTCATCGAATCGTCAAAGCCTCAATAATTTCATGGAGGATAGTGCCGAAAATCTAGAAGAGGTCTCTCAGGAAGAAATACAGCCTGCCTTTGAGGAGTTCATGAACCTGATATGGGTCAAGCTTGTGGTTGAGCCGTTGTCAAGTGCAGCCGTAGCCACCAACCAAGCCAAGTCTGGGATTCTCATGGTGGGAGAAAAAGGACTTGAGATTAAAGAGTCCATTGATGAGGATTTTGAAGGAGTTCTTAGAGCCGTTAAAGAAGGTGTTTTAGATGACCTTTCCGATGCTCAAGAAGATTTGAAAGATGTAGAAACAATTGTTTGAAGCTCTTCAAGCCTTTTGGGTTTTCCGCGAACTATTTGTATGCAGACAATGACTTAATGAAGGAGAAGACCATGTCATCTGTCAATCTGCCGGAAGACTATCCCGATCAGTCTGGACCAAACTTAGATACCCCTGGCATTAGAGTAGGCAAAGGAAATGATGCTAATCGAACGATTAGAGAGTATCAAGGGGCCAATGATCGAGTTGTAGAAGAGAGTACTGCTCAACTCCGAGGTGAGTACAGAACGGATGATACTGAGCTGAAAGTTGATATTTTGGGTTATTCCAGACGAACTCATGAGGAAAATACAAACCCTGGTGAAGATGCCAACTTTGATGCGGCAAGTGGACAATTTCAGGGATCTCTTGTTTCAGTCCAGGGAAGTCATGATTTGGGTGAAGGCTGGAAAACCAATGTTTTTTTAAATGTCGGAAATGCTTCTGGTAAGACTATTGAAGATGGCAGCTCCTCGTTGAGAGAGGGCAAAGCATCTCTTATTCAACGGGGATGGTCTATTACCAATGAGCAAGGTGACGGAATAACTTGGAAGCATGATGCTGGAAGTGTAGGTGGAAGATATGGAATGGTCAATTCAGAAGACCATAGGGTTATTAATCCTTTATTACTTGGTGGCGCTGCAAATTTATCCACCGATGAAATTATTGTTCAAAAAGATGGTATCCAAGTCGAAGCAGGGATTGGTATCGGCTTTGACAAAAGCCTCTTTGGTAAGAGAAGAAATAGAGGCGGTGGCTCATCAAATAATGGTGGGAATGATGATAGAAATAGTGATGAAAATTCACTGATTACTGATTTGCAACCTAACTCATCCATAGATATTTTAGGGTTCATTTCTTATGAAAATCGCAGTGGTGTTGATACGGATGGTGATGGTAGAGGCGAGTTTGGCCATAAGGTTAGCGTCACAGTCCCCATCTACGGCGTTCCAGTGACCATTACTGGTGGCGGGTTCGAGGAAAAATCTATCGAGCAGCGAATTAGCGCGATTGAAGAACCTCTCAAGATGGAAAAAACAGAAGGAATGCTATCAGAAATCAATCAGTTTTAGGGGATGAATTTAAGGCACTGACGTATTTCACTGCAATGGAGGAGATCTGGAGACATGGCCGAAGAATTGCAGCTCGGGCAAAGTGTAGATGAAATTATTGCCAATCTTGAGTACATGGAAAGTCTTTTGGTTCAAGGTGTCAAGCATCTGCAAGCGTTTGGTAGCAATATTGAAGCTGGGCAGGAAACGTTAGGTCAGAGCTTTCTATTGAGCAGAGGGTTGGAGAATCTGAGCCAAAGCCTGCAAGAATCCGACGATCACTTTGAAACGCTCAGTGCTGATGCCGCAGACACTTTCTTTGAGCTACAACAAAGCCTAGCTGAAACCCACGCTCATCTTGACCAGGCTAGTCAGTTTATCGAAGAAGCCCAGAGCAACGTTGAGACTGGAGTGATTGAACTCAGCACAGAATTTGAACAGAATTTTGGAGCTATCGAAATATCACTGGCTGACATGGAGGAATCAACGCACCAAATTCATGACACGCTCGACGATGAAATCGAAGATACTCGAAACTCGTTTGAGACATTAGAGCAGTCTGTCAATGAGCTAGAGAGCCGAGTCGAACAGTTTTCTGAGGTCTCTGCAACGTTTGATTCATTATCAAATGAAATGGCGTCCCATCAACGTGAGGTTGAATCTGAATTTGGAGAGCTCAATCAGCAGCTAGAGCAAGAAGACTTGGATGAAATAAAGGGACGCATTGATACTGCTGAAGATACCTTTACCCAGTTTTTAAAGGACTCTGAGGAAGATATCAATCAAATTGCTGAAGAAAAGTTGAGAGATGAAATCACAGAGCTCATCTCTGGTTTCGAGGCTGTTTGTGACGGCGAGATTAATCCAAAGCTGGACGAAGAATTTTATCAGCCCGTTTCTAATCACGCTGATGACTTGATGAATGAACTTGAGGTCGCGCAAGAAACTTCTGACAACGCCAGGAAGGCCGCTGAAATTGCTGCGCGGGATGATCTGAGAGGCAATCTAGAAGGCATCCGAAATGCGGTGGAGGAGATGGAGGCGTGCTTAGAAGTCCAGATGCAGGGCTAGATTGAGACTTTTTTGGTGTGGCGGCGCGCTGCGCCACCACACAATAGCGAGATTTCAGACATCACAGGAACTTATGAATTGATAAAGGAGTGGCCGATGAATGGGAATGACTCACTGGAACAGGTTGTACTTGAAGCCCCTGAGACGTTAAATCTTCTCACTCAGTCTCTGGTGTCTGTACAGGAACTAGCGCAAGACATTAACGCTGACTTAGAAGAGAAGCAAAACTACATTGAAGAGCAGACTGCTCAGCTTGAAGCGATATTGAGCGGGCTGCAAACAGAGGTGCAGACCAAAAATACCGCAATTCAAGACCAGATGTCTGCACTCGCGGAAGGCTTTGTTTCATTCCAAGAGTTTTTCGTTGAGGGCAGTCAGGTTTTGCTCTCCAGCACTCACGAGTCCCTGGCGGTGACGGCAATGTTTCACGATGCCATTGAGCAGTGGCATCAGGCAATTGAGGCGGCTGGCGAAGGGATTCAAAATGCGCTCGTTCAGTCTCAAGAGCTGATTCAGACCAGTCAAGAGCAGCTCGAAGGGGCGATCGCCACCACAGAACAGCAGGTTGAACAGCTCGGACACTGCATCGACGCTTCAGATACCGCCATCAACGCTCAAGTGAATCAACTTGTTGAAGCGGTTAATGAATATCAGAGCGCTCTAAATCAGGCCGTTGAAGAATTTGACGGAGATTTAGATCAGGCTGAAACAGACTTTTCATTGGAGCTTGAAACGGAAGTAATTGGATTCATCGAAACGGAGGTCGATGGTCATGTTCAAGACATCCAAGACGTGATGGAGGACATTGACACCCGGATTCGCACAGCAGTCGATCAGATCACCCAGCTCGATCCGGAAATCATCAGTGACCTGGAGCAAGCGTATAATCCCCTTCCTCCAAAGGTTGATGAATTAAGTCAAGAGGTCACTCATTTCAACGAACTGGTCTCTGAGATCAATACCTTCAGAGAACGGATCAGGGAAATTAGAACCCAGCTATGCGGTTAAGGAAAGACTGATCACCGTTCTGATGGATAAGGAAAAGCTATGTCAGACTTTCAAGCGAATCTAGTGGAAACAACCTCCAGACTGAGTTTAATCATTAGCCGAGCCGAAGAGGTGAATCTGAATGTCCAGAAGCTGCAATCTGAAGCGGTGAGCATGCGTCAGCACGTCGATGACGCCTGGAACGAGTTAGCGGAGCATCAAGAATCCTTTCAGACAGGAGTGGAGAGTGCCCAAGCTGAACTAGCCAGTGAATCGGATGCCGCGATCGCAGCACTGCTTCAGCTTCAAGAAAAGATTGGTCTGGTGCAGGAAGAACTCGCCAGCGAGTTTGAGGAAACCCAGGAATTGGCGATCGCCCTGGGCAGCAAAATCACTGAACTCGGCGAGGAACTCGGAACCGAATACACAAACGCTGAAAATGCTATTCGCCTGCTAGCCAGTCAACAAACGGGGATGGATCTGGACGCGACGGTGTCCGGCATCACCGATAGCCTAAGCGAAATCGATAGCTCGATTGAGGGATATCAACAAAGCGTTGAAGCCCAGGCCGACGCTGTTCACGAACTGATTAGTTCGCAATGCTTACCTGCCCTGGATGCTCGATCAACCGAATGTACTGACCACGTTGAAGGAATGCTGACCTTCTTTGAAAACCAGCTTGATGCCATGAAAACAGCCGTTCGCGAACAAATTGAGCGCAACTTTCAATTTATCGAGGAAGGACGAAGCGTTTTCCAGGGAGGCGACAGTCTCGAACTCAAGGGCTTGAACGATCTCTCCGATGAACTAACGTCGCTTACATCCGTGATTGAAGGATTTGTGGGGCGGCTGGCAGAAGCTCTGCAGGAGGGGGCTTCTCATGTGGTCACAGGGATTGGCAAGCAAGCTGAATTCATTGACGAAACCACCCAAAATTTTGAGGATGTTTCGGGGAAATTGCAAGAGGTCAAAGACGAATTAGATCGGCTCACCAATGGAGGGTAAATCACGATGACAACTCGAACCCGTTATCTTAGCCGAGCCTCCCAAGGATCAGTCGGTTTGCAGATAGGTCAACGGTTGCACGGACGATACCGCATCACAAAGCTCCTGGGACGAGGCGGATTTAGCGAAACCTATGTCGCTAACGATCAGGAGAACCTAGACGCGCCGACCTGCGTGGTGAAGCATCTCAATCCCCTGGCGTTTGCTGATGCGATCGCCCCACAGGAGGCCCACACTCGCTTCCAGCAGGAAGCAGAGATGCTGGAACTACTGGGCCGCCACGACCAGATTCCGCAACTGCTGAACTATCTTGAAGAAGAGGGTCAATCCTATCTGGTGCAGGAGTGGATTGATGGGCGATCGCTCCATACTGAGTTTGTATCCAGCCAGTCTTGGTCTGAGCCGCAGGTGATTGAGTTTTTGCAAGAACTCTTAACGGTTCTAGCGTTTGTGCATCAGCATGGCGTCATTCATCGAGACATCAAGCCCGAAAACATCATTCGTCGTCAGTCGGATCATCGCCTTGTGCTGATTGACTTTGGTTCTGCGAAACCTTTGTCATCGGAGCGTTTAGAACATCCAGAAAAGCGCGATGTCGAGCGCGCTGACATTCCCAAAACAATGACGGTTGCCATTTGCAGTCACGGCTACGCACCCGCTGAGCAACTCTACGGACAGCCCTGTCTAGCTAGCGATATTTATGCAGTAGGGATGGTTGCGATTCAAGCTTGGACAGGACGGCATCCTAAAGACTTTGAGGGCACTACATTTACTGAAACGGAATGGTGGAGAGAGCGATCGCGCATTCATCCGTCCTTAGCTGAGATTCTCCAGAGGATGACCCATCGGGACTGGAAACGCCGCTATTCCCAAGCCAGCCAATGCCTTCATGCTATTCTTAGCTTATCTTCTAATGATTCCAACGCAAATCCTTCGATTCGTCCGAGTTCTTATTCAAATTCAAACTCGTCAAACGTATCCAATAGTGATACAGCGGCTGATCATAATGGAGCAATTGAAGGACTGGGATACACCCCTACCCAAATGAGCAAACCTGCTCAGCGAGCCGACTGGGCAATTACGATTCCACCCTTGGAGCTACACCCTGATCCGTCGGAGACTCCACTCCTGTCTTCCCAGTTTTCTCTTTCTGTAGATGAGAGCGCCGATGGAGTCTCATCGCCTTCTACCTATTCTTTCGCAACGCTCCGGCAACTCCCATTCAGACTGCAAGTGGGAGGGCGCGCGCTGCTTCGGCGGTGTGGTATTTACTATCCGGCTCGCTTCATTCGGGTTAGTGTCAGCGCTTGCTTGATTTCCAGCAGTTTGCCCTTCTTCCTGTGGCTCTTATATGGGGTTATGATCTCTAGCTCTCAGCGGGAAGTATTGGAACAAACCCAATCCGTAGAACCACCTCCTGTATTGCATAGCTTCAATAGTACCTCACCGATTTTGGCGATCGCTCCGGGCCGCCAAGCAAATACCTTATTTACTGCCAATGGAGATAAGACGATCTCCATGTGGAATTTGGCATCGGGGCAGATCGTGCAGCGTTTGGAGGATCACTTCGGAGCTGTAACGGCACTGGCTCTCAGCTCAGGCACCCATCGTCTAGCAAGCGGCAGTAATGATACCAATATCAAAATCTGGGATACGCTGACAGGAGAGCAGGTTCAGACTCTTCGGGATCATCATTGGCCGATTTTGGCGATCGCCTTTGCTGCCGATGGCAAAACCGTGGTCAGCAGTAGCCAAGACAATACGCTCCGTATTTGGAACAGCGAAACAGGTGAGCTATTAAAAGTGCTATCAGAAGGGCAGGCTCCCATCCTGGCGCTGGATGTGAGTCCAGACGGCTCATTGTTGCTAGCTGGTAGTTCAGACAATACTGTTCAGGTTTGGAATCTATACTCCGGCACCTTGCTCATGACCCTTCGGGGACATGCTGCCCCAGTCCATGGGATTGCCGTTAGTCTAAACGGGGCTGTTGCAGTGAGTGGCAGCGCCGACCAGACGGCCAAGGTGTGGAATCTCTATACAGGTGAGCTGATTCAGACCTTTGACGGCCATCGGGACGAGGTTTGGACTGTTGCTATCAGCCCCGATGGTCAAACGGTAGCCACTGGCGGAAAAAGCGGTTCAATCAATGTGTGGAATCTCTACAGCGGCGAGCAAACTTACGTCTTCAGAAATTTTCAGAGCGAGAATCGAGCGCTGACATTCAGCCACGATGGTCGGGCGCTGATTGGAGCTTTCCTAAATGGGGAAGTCAAAGTCTGGCAACTTCCCTCAGAGTTGGTTCCTAAGGGGGCATGAGGTGATGAGACACAGACTTGGCCTGCGCTCCGCAATGATCGCCCCTGCCCCATCACACAATAGAGGTAAATTGAGATGTCGTCCGAGACTCTAACTCAACATCTCCGCACACTGCACCGCATTGCCAAAACCTGGAATCCCTATGACAGTAGATTTGGAGCGATCGCTCAAGATTTGGACTCCGACAAGGCTATTCTTAAAGCGAATAAACCCGTGATTCGGTGTATCAGCCGTCATTCTGAAACGGCTCAGCGGCTGCAGTCATTTCTCACAGACACGACCCTGGCGCAGCGTTGTCGGATCGATGCTACTACTATCCCGCAGCATTGGCCTGAGCCGTCTGGTCCTGCCGCAGCGCTCGTTTTACAGAACAGCACCCCGTCTACCACCCCCCAATCAGTCAATAACACAGCCAATTGCACCTTTTCCCTATCTGGTAAACAATCTTGGCTGTTGGGGCGACACCCAAATTGTTCAGTACATATTCCCGATCGCTATGGCCTCGTTTCAGGTCATCATGCCTCAATTCAGTTTGAAACCAAGATAGGGCCACGCGGGAAAGTGGGCGTCTGGCACATCCACGACACTAGTCGCAACGGCACCTATGTCAATGGTCAGCTTGTTCAAGATTTCCGCCCCTTAGAGATGGGCGATCGCATCACTCTAGGCTGTCCTTACGCTAGTGAAACAGCGCCGTTGCTGCTGTTTGACAATCAATGCGACGCGGCGATCGCCCACGTTTTGAATTCTTCCCCGGTTTTCAAGTGCGAGGTCTTGTGGCTCATTATCCAGGCACATGTTCCCGTTAGCGCCATCGAGCGAGAGTTCTTTACTCGGCTGGTTCAGTCTCGCGTTCCTGTAAAAATGATTGCCCTCGATACTCATGCTTCCGAGGCTCATGCTTCCGAGGCTTATCCTTCTCCATCACTGCCGCCGGAATTTATCAAAATTGCAAAATCGATAGCCTCCAATAGTTTATCGGCAATCAATTGCCTATCGGTTTCCCTGCCTCCAGAGGATGGTTCAGATGCTTCTCTAGATATCCCTGAGACCTTTCTAACCGATCTCAGCACCGTGCTCAAAGATGATGCTGAAACCCTGTTCAGTTATCGCTTAAGAGACTCAACTCTCGGCCAGATTCATTCCCTACTAGCCCTTCTATCGCTCCAGAAAATGGCGTTAAGCCCTTATCCGATCAATGCCGTTAACGATCCTGCATGGGATGCGATCGCTCAGGTTAAAACCGATGTGGATCAAATTTTGAAGGTGATTGAAAAAGACCACAAGCTGTTTTTTGAGCAAGCCCATGAACGCTTGAAGCCTGTCAAAACCGAGTTGATGAACAATCATCTCCGAGATAGTATTTCTAGTAAAATCAAGCGATTTTCTGACCAGCTTAAACCCGTTGTGATCAAACACAACAGAAAGCGAATCCTCCAGCTCCGATATAAGCTACCTAAAACTTTAGTTTCATTGGATTCTCCTCAATTGGGATTTGCGCAGGCGGCTGAACGCAGTATCGACGCCAACACGGCCCTGCTGTATTTTTGTCAGACCGAGCTTGGGCAGTGGGTCAATCAAGAATGGAATGATATCTGTAGCAAACAGGGCGGCGGCGGCATTCAGAGCCTAGCTACTCGAATGTTTGACCTACTTGCATCAATCCCTAACATTAACCTATCTTCCTGCTGCCATTCCTCCTTTCAACCCCGACGGGCGATCGCCTATCAAGAAGTATTCGATGAAAAGTTTACTCAAGCCAAAGATGAAACACCATTTCAAGAACCATCTCCAGTGAGCTATACGCTGAAAAAAATTCGGAGTCAGTGGATGCAGTTTATTTTCCTGTTTAGCTTTATCAGTATCATGGGCATTGCAGGAAGACGCCAGATCATGCGCTACATCACTGCCCCTATCGTGGCTGCGTTTAATACACATCCCTGGATTGCTTCAGTCTTGGTAGTTGTGTTGATTTACTGGATCGGGCGATCGCTCAAACAAATCTATCAGGATGAGCGGCAGGACGAACGAGAAAAAATTGCTCAAAAGATTCGAGGTGAGCTATGCAACCATTATCAAAGTCTTGTGAGAACTCGGCTTTTAGATCGGCTGGTCAAAATTCTAGATGCCGAAATTGACGTTGAAAAACAGAGGCTTGACTCTATTCTCCAGACCGTTAGACACCATATTTATGAGGCCACTGAACGGTTTGAGGCAGACCTGCAAGCAAATACGCCTTCTAACCCTGATACTCAGCGCCTTCTGAGCAGATTAGAAACCGATCAGGCCAAGTTAGACGCAATGAGAATGATGTTTCTCGAACGATAGCGCTTGTGCCCAATCGATTCAAGGCAGGGGATATGGGTCAATCGGGAGTGGGAACAAATATGTGGCACCTACTTTCAAGGCGGCATTCAAGGACTCGTAGATCGCATCTTTGAAGCATTTGATTCGATCGCTTATCTCAATCTCGATCAATGGACGAATTCATCCTTTCAGCCTCAAACTGCGATCGCCTATCAGGATATTTTTGACGAGAATTTCACAAAACCAACCGATGAAACCGCCTTTCAAGAACCATCCCCAGTGAGCTATATTCTCAAGAAAATTAGAAGTCAGTGGATGCAATTTATTTTCCTATTCAGCTTTTTTAGCGTCTTGGGAATCGCCGGTCGGCGGCAGATTATGCGTCATATCACTGCTCCATTAGTTACTGGATTCAAAGCATCACCGTGGATATCGACTGGTATTTTACTTGTTTTGATTGTTCTATTGATCAAGTTTCTTGTCGGTCTTTATCAGCACGATCGAGATATGGGGCGAGAGAAGGAGGCAAAAAAGCTAAGAGACGGACTTTGCAACCACTACCAAAATCTGGTAAAAAGTCGCTTGTCTGACAAGCTAATTCAACGAATACTGACTGAACTATTCGTCGAAGAAGAAAGAATCAACTATATTCTGGATTCGTTCAAAAACAACGTCAACCGGGCGATCGCCGATGCCAAGTCGGGTTCATCATCTAAGATACGCACTGCTTCGAGTTGTCATGATCTCCCGACTTTAGACCTCGATTTGCAGCACCTCCACAAACTTAGAGGCATGATTCGATAAGACTCACAAAACTCTGAATGCTGGCAACTAGAAACCAGATGAGAACTTTACCGCTGCACAGCAAATTCTCGCCTCAAGGCGATTTGTTAGTCAATTAGCGATCATTTATCAACTAGATTGAGTCGATTATGCCAATCGGCTAACGACTCATCGGGGTAGCGGGTATGATGGCGATCGCCTTCCTGATGGGTAAGCTCGACCCCATTAGGGGCAAAGTCAAGTGTGATATGAGTCTGCTCAGGTGGTACGGGATTAGGGACTTGCGGGAAAATAGCCTCCCAGTCATTTAGAGTATGGGAAAGGAGGGGATCTACCTGCTCCTACCCTAAATATCTAGAGCTGAAATCGTGAGGATCATGCTAAGCGAGCCTGTCACAAT
>JBNPEB010000060.1:0-48662 GCA_051117335.1 Elainellaceae cyanobacterium | reverse complement strand
TCAAGCCGTTCGAACCTTGCAGATGACCTATCGAAAACCCTGCCGACGAAAATCGACGCAGGGGGGCATAGCTTGATGTCGCTTTCAAGGGGGATACCCTTACGTCGCATAACACATTGCCATGCCCGTACAAAAGGTGGTTGGTGGCTAGTGGTTTCCCTATCATTCATCAATTTCGCAACATCAATTTAGCCGTCTGAAAATCTGTTCCACATGCCCCAGTAAGCACGTTCTATCTCTTGAGTAAACTGCTTAGCATTCCACAGAGGAGACGTTTGCCGAGACTGCCACAGCTTTTGTCGAATTTGCTGCCTGAGATGTGCGTCTTTACCTAACCGAAGGCCCCATTCAACATATTCGTCTCCCGTCCAGGCAATGCCCTCGGTGATGCCAGCATTCATCATCATCGTATAACTATTACGAGCAGCAAATTGCTGCCCTACGCGAGTCACTAATGGAATACCGAGCCAGAGAGTTTCTAACGTCGTAGTTGCGCCATTGTAGGGAAACGTATCCAAGACGACGTCAGCGATTTGCATATTGGCTCGGTGATCTAGCTCAGTTAGCGACCTAGATAGAAACCGCAATTGATCGACATTAACTCCTTCTTCTTCTGCCAGTTGAGTAAAAATATCACGAATAAAATTTTCATCGCCAATGCCTTTGATTAAGAAATAGCTATTTGGCATTCCTTTTAAGATTCGCATTTGTAAGCGAATATGCTCTGGATGTCGCTTGTGAGCTGTTTGTGAGCTGAAATAAATTACCGCATCATTAGGAATATTCAGATGATCTCGACGCAGCGTAGGAACACCAACTTCAAACCCATCAACGGCAATATAAGTTTGTGGTAAGCGCCATATGGTCTCAGCATAATAATCTTGAGCATCGTCGGGTAAAACATAAGGATCAGCGATAAAGTAATCTACGGCTGGCATACCAGTTGCATCAAGCCCCAGCCAGGTGACTTGAATTGGAGCAGGCTTAAGAGAACAAACTGCGTTGATACTCCCTTCAGTAATGCTGTCTAGATCGATCAGAATATCAATCTTGTCCTCATAGATAGATTCTGCAATTCCCAAAAAATCACCCTCGAAATAGCTGGAGGATGCTGATTTATTTACAAACCATTTCTTTGTGAAATCCGTGATGGTCGCTATGTTAATAAAGTAAGAGAAAACTTCAAATTCTTTGTGGTTATGGTGGTGGAACAGCCAGCGACTCAGCCAACCCACAGAATGTTGACGCAGACTCCGTGAGGCATACCCAATTCTGAGCTTTGATTTCGAGGCACATGACGACTGATGGGGAAAAAGTACTGCCTTTTCCTGATATTTTTCAGAACTATTCCACACATATTCTCGTCTATCTTCTTGGTAAATTTGAGCAACCTGATTTTGTAATGCGCGATCGCTGCGTGGCGCATCCTCAAGATATGGAAAGTAGTAGCACGACAATCCAAGAAAGCCTTCACCCATGTAGAGGCGATTAGCTCCTTCGTATAAACGAAACCCCTCTTTTGTGTTGAATTTCTCATAAAGTTGTTGTAGAGCAAATTTGAGTTGATCAAATACGGTCGTTGCTTCTCCCCAGTTTCCGCCAGCAGTCATTAGCGATTTCATCAGCATAGACGCCGATAAGATCTCTTGATATAAATTCTCTTGCTTGGCCAACTGATAACTCCGACGCGTCATCTCAATCGCTTCGTCATACCGACCCAACAGCACATAATAGTAGCTGAGATTATTCAGCACATCGATATTTTCAGGGGCGATCTCGATGCAAATTTCCGCATACTTACAGGCAGTATGAGTCTGACGCAGAAGCTGATTGAGAGCTTTGGCTTTTGTTAATAGGGTTGTGATTAATTGCGACTTTTTGGAGATTAATTGACTACTGTATTTTGCAATATCCTGCATCACGAGATAGCCGTATGCTTGATAGGGAATTTCGTTGAATACATGGATTAGCAAATCGGAATCCACCTCAATGTCATGAATAGTTTCTGATTCCAAGCATTCAAGTATTCCACTTTCAGCAAGTGCATCTTCCGTCAGGTCTTCAGTTTTAACTAAAATATGAATAGCATTCAAAATATTGTTGACATCATCAGGCCTCACTTCATGCAAGTGCCGACGGATTAGCCATGCCATTTTATAGTTTTCTTGATTTAGCTGGCGATTTGCTTCTTGATTCAGAATATTAGCCAGTTCATCAGTCCATTGATCAATCTCTTGTTCATCACCATCTGACATCCCAATCAACCAGGTGAGTTGAGCGTCAGATTCCAACCCTTGCAAAAGACGCATTAACCCTAGTTGCCAGCAATAGGTCTTTTCTTGGGGATTACCCTCTAGCAGATTTTCGTAAGTTAAAGCAGCTCGCTTGTAGTCTCCTTGTTGATATAGAGAGTCTGCTTGTAAGCGAATTTCGGCATGAGCACTTTCCATGATGTGTCCTTAGATGTGTTCTTAAAAGTCTCGGTATTGCTAGCTTTTGGTAACAATGTCTTTAGTCCTATTCTGGCAAGATATTAAGATTTTAAGAACGCATACGACCGTGTAGTGCCGTTAGATAGCATAGGTAATTCAGTTTGATCTATAGAGATGTTTCATTAACAAGGCCATCTAGAAAGAGTTCCAGACGGCCTTGCTTAAAGTTCGACACCGAAAAATGATTGGTCAGAGAGTGAGCTAAATAAAACTATTCGGGGCAGTCAGACTGGATAGTGACCGTAGCAACAGCAGGGATAGCACCGGCAGTTCCTTCACATAGAACAGCTAGAGTGGAATACTCAGTGCCCGTGGTTGCCACGTTGCCAACGAAGACACGACCTGCGTAGCCTTTCAGTGTGCCTGTTGGGTCCGCCGTAGATGTGACAGTCGCGTTAGTGCCAGTAGATGTAATGTCGACTCCAGTTTCATACGTGTAGTTATCGGTCTCAGCTGGGATGCCGAGTTCGAGTGAGGTCAAATCAGTTCCAAATTCGTTCTCTTCGAGAAATTCAGCTTGCTGACCGCGGTTGATAGAACCCACATAGGTTTGAGCTTCAGACTGACGGGCTTTGTTCGCTTGGTTCAAGAAAGAAGGCAGCGCGATCGCAGACAGAATACCAATGATGATAATAACGACGAGAAGCTCGATGAGGGTGAAACCTTGGTCTTTTTTCTTGTTAACCAGGTGCTGAAGGAATTTTGCTTTGAGTTCGGTCTTCATGGAATGTTTCTCCTTAGAGTTGCGGGATACTGGATTTCTAACTCCTGGATATAACTTGCCCACCTCCGACAAATTTCATATCACACCCCTCTAAATTTTTTTGCTCTGCATTAGTCGCAGTGTGCAGATTTTCCTGTTTTAAGGTAGCGTGTATCCAGGAATACAAGAGCTGCTGATTTTCTCTCATTGCTAGATGCGGGATTTCAGATGGTATGATAACGAAATTACCTAAATTACCCGATCAATCGTCAAACTCTCTCTAGGAGGAGTGACCTGAACTGCTGACACGCGAAAAATTTCCTGCTCATTTATGTACCCTCGATAACGGGTTGACGGTTATTCATCATCGTCTGCCGGGTTCTCCAGTTGTAGCTGTTGATGTCTGGGTTAAAGCTGGAGCGATCGCCGAACCAGACCCTTGGTTTGGGATGGCTCACTTTTTAGAGCATATGATCTTCAAAGGCACTGACCAGCTTCCCCCCGGTTGTTTCGACCAGGTGATTGAAAATCGAGGCGGCGTCACCAACGCAGCAACTAGCCATGATTATGCTCACTACTACATCACCACTACGACTGACCATCTCAACGAAACGCTGCCCTATCTAGCTGAGCTATTGGTAAATGCGGCGATCCCCGATGATGAGTTTGACCGAGAACGCGATGTTGTGCTGGAAGAGATTCGCCAGTCTCAAGATGATCCCGATTGGGTGGCATTCCAAGCGTTGATGGAGAGCACCTATCAGCGTCATCCCTATGGTCGCCCCGTGTTGGGAACTGAAGATCAGCTTTTAGAGCGATCGCCCGACGAGATGCGTTTATTTCATCGAGCACATTACCAACCCCGCAACATGACGGTAGTGGTGGTGGGTGATGCCGATCAGGCATTGACATTAGATCTGGTCAATAAAGCGTTTAGCCAATTTTCACCGCCGCCCCCGTGTCCCTTGGCAGATTTTCATCCAGAGTTGCCTGTAGATACGATTCGTCGTCAAGAACTCTTTCTGCCTCGCATCGAGCAAGCGCGGTTATTAATGGCATGGGTAGGGCCAGGGATCGATCAGTTGAGAACCGCCTACGGGCTTGATTTGCTATCAATCGTTTTGGCAGGGGGGCGATCGTCTCAGCTCGTTCGAGAATTGCGAGAAGAGCGCCAGCTTGTTCAGGGAATTGGCAGCAATTTTTCGCTCCAGCGCGATTCCAGCCTGTTGACGATTAGCGCGTGGCTAGATCCACAGCATGTTGCGCAGGTTGAAACCATTATTTGCGATCGCCTTGCTCAGTTAGCCGCCACTCCTCTAACCTCAGCAGAACTGAATCGATGCCAGCGGCTTTTGTGCAATGACTATGCCTTTTCAACCGAAACATCGAGTCAATTGGCAGGTCTATATGGGTATTACAACACCATCGCGCAAGCAGAAATGTCTGTTAGGTATCCAGAACAAATTCGTAGCTTTCGGGCTCATGAATTGCAGCAGCTGGCGCATCAGTTTCTGTCTCCTGAGCGATATGTGGCGACTGTTCTGAATCCCTTCTAGAGTAGTAGGGGACATAGGCTATCAGGCCATTTGATTGAGATGAGGGGCGATCGCATCAAGTCGATTCCTCTGAGTCTGGTAATTCTTTTCTTTGATGACTTAAATATTCACTATTCGACCCCCTTTTTATTAGACCTATGACTGTGAAATCGAGTGTGGCGCATTCTCTCCAAAACCGAACCATTCATCGCGCTGTGCTGAGCAACGGGATGGTCGTGTTAGCCGTTGAGAACCCCGCTGCAGATATCGTTGCGGCTCGGATATTAGTGCGCTGTGGTAGCCGATGCGAAGCGCCTTACCAATCCGGAATCTCTCATCTGCTGTCTGCGGTTTTAACCAAGGGAACTGATCGCCTCTCGTCGCAGGAGATTGCTGAGCGGGTCGAATCCGTAGGGGCTAGCATGGGTGCTGATTCGGCATCTGATTACTGCCTCATGAGTCTGAAAACGGTAGCGGCTGATTTTCCAGAAATGCTGCGCCTTGCCTCAGAAATGCTGCGATCGCCCGCATTTCCAGAGGCAGAGGTAGAGCTTGAACGTCGGCTTGCTCTCCACAGTATCCGAGCCATGCAGGAGCAACCGTTCACGGTCGCCTATCAGCAGCTTCGCCAGATTTTGTATAGAGATCATCCCTACGCTTTGTCGGGCTTAGGAACAGAAGATACGGTGTCCAAACTGACTCGTGACGATCTGTTTAACTATCACCACACGCATTTTCGTCCTGACAATATGGTGATTAGCATTGCAGGACGGATGATCCCCGATGAGGCGATCGCCTTGATTGACGAGGTTTTTGGGGATTGGACACCTCCAACTGATTGGGTTGCCCCCACTCTGGCCAACCAAGAGACTCCATCAGTCGAGCGCATGCCTATCGTATCTCGCCCCGAACGCGCGGTGATTCTTCAAGATACTCAGCAGGCGATCGTTATGGCGGGACATTTAGCAGCCTCCGTCCACGATGACGACTATACGGTGTTGAAATTATTGAGTACCTACCTAGGTAACGGGCTATCGAGCCGACTGTTTGTTGAACTCCGCGAGAAGCGGGGATTGGCCTACGACGTCTCGGCTCTTTACTCAACTCGGTTTGAGACCTCTCACTTTGTGACCTACATGGGCACTGCTCCTAGTAATGCTTCAATTGCGCTCGATGGTCTTAACCATGAAGTGAAGCGTCTTTGCACGATACCGCTATCTTCTGATGAGCTGCAGGCGTCGAAGAACAAACTCCTAGGACAATACGCCCTTGGCAAACAAACGAATGCTCAACTCGCGCAGCTATATGGTTGGTATGAAATTTTAAACTTGGGAGTTGAATTTGACCAAACATTTCAGCACCAGGTTGCCAGCATCAGCGCGGATCAAGCTCAGGATGTCGCGTGCTGCTACTTCATGAAGGAACCCTATGTGTCGTTAGTGGGTCCGGCGGACGCTGTCAGCCATCTAGCAACGCCTGCGATCTCTCAATAAATTTGGGTGATTTTTATAGACGATTTCGAGTTCTCGATCATTTCC
Source organism: Elainellaceae cyanobacterium (assembly GCA_051117335.1). Classification (GTDB taxonomy): domain Bacteria; phylum Cyanobacteriota; class Cyanobacteriia; order CAZCXK01; family CAZCXK01; genus DBGGTD01. Next base: position 42,394 of record JBNPEB010000060.1, on the reverse strand, counting down.
ACTGGCTAAAGGGATGGTTTGCTAGATAGGCGTTGAAATAGCGAGGATCATCAGACACCTCCTGCCCGACCCATCCGGGGATCGAAACCGATTGATCTGGGCGTGTAAGTTCGACTTCAGCGAGGATGAGCCCCTTGTTTTCCCCTTCAAATTCGTCAACCTCCCAGACTATGCCATCAATGCTAAGACGATATCGAGTTTTTTCAATGAGCGGGCGATCGCACAATTCATCGAGCATGTGTGTAGCATCCTCAACGGGGATTGCATATTCAAACTCGCTTCGGCTGATGCCTGAGGTAAGACCTTTGAGGGTCAGATAGCCGATTTCTCCAGCAATTCGCACGCGAACCGTTACGCCTGAGCGCGTAGGAATATAGCCCTGCCGATAGGGAGTCCCATGGGCGTGCGATCGCCAATCCTCTCCGATGACTAAAAATTTCCGCTCAATTTCTTGTCCCATCTCAATTACGATGACGAGGGCGAATCAAAATTTTTGTTGAGATATAAAAACGCTTCGACTTCGGCAGCGGTGGGTTGAGCCGCGATCGCACCGGGACGGGTCGTAGTCAGCGCTCCGACTGCACTTGCATAGGTCACAGCTTGTCTAGCGACCTTGGGGTCATCGAGTTGCTGAATGCCCAATTGGCACACCTGATGAATGAAGCCTGCCAAAAACCCATCTCCCGCTCCAGTCGTTTCTTCCACCTCGACTGAAAATGCTGGAATTTTGCCTTCATTGCCCCCTAGGCAATAGGCACATCCCCGTTCGCCCGCCGTCACCAACACGCCCTCTAGATTTTCGATGCGATGGGTAATCACGCCAGGATCGGCTGTGTCAAACAGCCATTCTGCTTCATCATCCGACAGCTTCAGAAAATCGACCTGCTTCACGAGTTCGCGAATGAGCGGCTTTGCCCCATCAGGATCAGGCCAAAACATCGGGCGCCAGTTGATATCGACCAAAATTTTCATGTAGTGCTGTTCTGCTAATTCTAGTGCTCGATCGATTGCATGTCCCGTATCTGGATATGCCATTTCAAGCGTGCCAAGCACCAAGAAATCGGCGGATTCAAACAATTCGACCGGCAGTTGGTCAGCCTGTAGATACGCGTCTGCAAATTCAGTGGTCGCGCGATCGCCAAATCCTGCAAACTGGCGATCGCCATCGGCGGTCCTCACGACATAAACCTGCCGAGTCGGAGCAGTCGGATGGTGCTGAATTCCGGTGCCTTCTACACCAGTGGTTTTCAGCAAATTTACCAAGGTTTTCCCGGGCTCATCTTCGCCTATACAGCCGATAAAGCCAGATAACGTCCCAAGTTTAACCAAGCCACAGGCCACATTAGCAGGCGCACCTCCCGGATAGGGGGTCCAAGATGTAACCTCGTCTAACGATCGTCCAGGCTGATCTGAGATGAGGTCAAACAAAATTTCACCTAGACAGATCACACGAGAATTAGCCACAGCAGTCTCCTTCTTACCCAACCCCAACCTATCAAACCTATCAAACATTCTTCGCTCAGCGGTTGTCTACCCACCAATCGCTTCTTCCAACTGTGCTGCAATGCGTTCACCAAATTCTGGATCGCTATTCGCCAATCCCAAAAGCTGGATGTATTCTTGCCACGTAAGCCCTGCCTGCTCAATGACTGAAAATGCGTCAGCTTCAATATCGCGTTGAATCCGAATCGATTCGGATTCGGTTTCTGCACCCGATAGTTCTCCCTCCCGCTGCTCAATCAGGGCCATCACCTCCAGATATGCCTGAACAAACTGACTTACTTTTTCAGATGAAATATCGTCAGCGTCAAGCTCTGGGCGGTTTGGGGCCATCTCCTCAGCGGAGGATTCAGGCTCTGTCGGGGGTAGCTGCTCCGCTCGACTAGGAAATGCTGGCACGAAAAAGCCGACAACCGCGACCAGTATGATGCCGGTGTGCATCATGGCACGGACAGATCGAGCCCAGTGTCTAACACGTTGGGCAAACTGGCTTAGAATTTGACACAAAATAAAATAAACCATAAGGACTCATTCAAAAATGAGCCAGGATATCGTTTTGGGGCGGCTCATCTACAGTCTTAGTATCTTTTATAATAAGCGGATGTTTGGTGTTTCGCCCCTTAGAATTAGGATAGAAATAAGTAAATATACAGGGGTTTAAGAACGATATGTCAGGTAGCAGCGAAACTGAAGCGTCTTCTGTTTTGTCTGAGCGGGAGTTGCAAATTGTTGAACTGGTGACTGCTGGCTTGACCAACCAGGAAATTGCAGAAAAGTTGGAAATTAGTAAGCGAACGGTTGATAACCACATCAGCAACATTTTGACGAAGACCGCTACAGGAAACCGTGTCGCACTGGTGCGTTGGGCATTGCAGTGGGGTAAAGTCTGCCTGGATCAAGTTAATTGCTGTACTCTGCCCCTAGTTGAAAGGAGCAGTATGGCGGTTAGCGATGTGGGTGATGGGTTTGCCGATGACAGTGATGACTTACGCGTGAATTAGTCATGATGGGCGAGTCAACCAATCCGACGACTCAAGCAGAGTCCATTCGATATCAAGTCCGATGTCGAACATTGCCGCTAGCCATTTATCGAGAAGTGGCAGCTCATCTCCGGCAGGTGGCTAGTGTTCGAGCGGGGTTGCTGACTCAGACCTCTGAAGAATTTGATTACGAACAAAGTCAGGTAGGCGGGCTGTGGATCGAAATTTCAGGAGATGCCGATCGCCATTCCCATCATTGGGTCGAGCAAATCTTGACCTATTATGGCGATCGCCATGGCGTCTGGGAAACTGTAAAGTCTTAGCGCATCTGCGAGTCAGCGAAGCTAGATCCTCGGTCAAGGTGAATACTCGGCTAGACTGCCCCCAGACTGCCCATTAATAACGACTGATATTGATATTGATAAAAATCTCATGAGTGCGATTCAAGCAATTCGGGGAACGCGAGATATTTTGCCAGATGAAATCCGATACTGGCAATTCATTGAGGCGATCGCCAAAACTACTTTTGATCGAGCCGCTTACGCTGAAATTCGGACGCCTATTTTTGAACAAACGAGTCTGTTTGAACGCGGCATCGGGGAAGCAACCGACGTAGTTGGAAAGGAAATGTATACCTTTCAAGATCGAGGAGATCGGCTGATTACCCTCCGCCCTGAAAATACAGCGGGTGTCGTGCGGTCATTCATCGAACACAATCTATATGCCCGGGGTGGAGTTCAGCGGTTGTGGTATGGCGGTCCGATGTTTCGGTATGAACGTCCCCAAGCGGGCCGTCAACGGCAGTTTCACCAAATTGGAGTAGAAGTGCTTGGCAGCGCTGATCCGCGTGCGGATGCAGAAGTCATTGCGGTTGCAACAGACATGCTAAAAGCCTTAGGGCTAAAAACGCTGCGCCTAGAACTCAATTCGATTGGAGACGCGGGCGATCGCCAGCGCTATCGGCAAGCCTTAGTCGACTATCTGACACCGTATAAAGACGAGCTTGATCCCGACTCTCAAGATCGATTAACTCGCAATCCCCTCCGCATTCTCGATACCAAAGCCAAGCGTACGCAAGAAATTTTACGGGATGCTCCTAATATGGTGGAGCATTTAAGCCCAGACTCTCAGCGTCGATCAGAGCAAGTACAGACATTGCTGACCAGTCTAGGTATCGCCTTTAACGTCAATGCTCGGCTCGTGCGCGGACTAGACTATTACACGCATACGGTGTTTGAAATCCAATCGGACGACCTAGGAGCCCAAGCAACCGTTTGTGCAGGGGGCCGCTATGACGGGCTCGTCTCGCAACTCGGTGGGCCAGATACACCTGCAGTGGGTTGGGCGAGCGGCATCGAACGGCTGATCATTCTTCTACAATCGCTTCAGCCTATGTCACCACCAAAGCTCGATTTCTATGTCGTCTCACGGGGCGATCGCGCTGAGGCTCAAGCGTTAGAGTTATCTCAGCGTCTGCGACACGTGGGGTTTGCAGTCGAAATTGATCTGAGTAGCAGCGCGTTTGGCAAACAGTTTAAGCGCGCTGATCGCAGCGGGGCGGTGGCGTGTTTAATTTTGGGCGATGCCGAGGCAGAGCAAAAAATAGTGCAGCTAAAATGGCTCAAAACAGGTGACCAAGAATCGATCGCCCAATCTGAGCTGATCGATTCGGCAGACTGCATGCGCGATCGCCTTGTAGCATCCCAAACTGAGGCTACAGCGAGCTAGAATCGAGGCTTTCCGCTTCCCCAGGCGTTTGGGGGAGATGAAGACCACATTCTTGCTTGAGTCCTTGAAAGCGAGTATCGCGTTCATTCTCATCACCGGCCATCAGCGGACGGCTCGAATGCCAATCCCCCACCGTGACATAGCCCTCATCAAACATGGGGTGGTAAGGCAAGTTATGAGCCATCAAGTAGTCATACACATCTTTGGAGTGCCAATACAGAATGGGAGAAATCTTATAGATGCCTGCTTGTCGCCCCACCAAACTCATCGATTTCCGATGCTCAGTTTGGTCTGCCCGTAGACCCGCCAGCCATGCGGTCGCAGTCAGGTCGTTCAACGCTCTCTGCATCGGTTCTACTTTGCGAAGCTGATCATATAGATTGAGAGATGCCGTGTCATGGTGTGCCCACAGCCGACCGTGAATGGCTTCCATGCGAGCTGGGCTCATCGATGACTGGTACACCTTAAGGTTTAGATTGAGCCGCTTGGTCAGGTCTTCAGCAAACCGATATGTCTTGGCAGGTAGGTAGCCCGTATCCACCCAAATGACTGGAATATCAGGCATGATGCGCGTTACCAAATGCAGCATCACTGCAGACTGAATGCCGAAGCTGGTGCTCATGACCAGTCCATCTTCAAATGTCTTGGCCGACCACGTTACAATGTGAGTTGCGTCTTTTGTCGCATGTTGGTCGCCTAACTGCTGGTTAACTATATCCAGGTCTAAATCGGGTCTCTCCAGCGCTACACCTACCATAGGCATTCTGCATATTTGTATCTACAAAACGAGTCTCTCAGACTTGCCTTAAAACTCTCTCAGAGCTGACTTAACCGTAGCTGATACTTGTATGAAGTCGGCAGTGACGATTCGAAGCTATCAGTTTTTCGCCAGTCAACAGATCGACAGTAGCTCAGTTAGTGTCATGAATCAATATTCTATTGACCCATCTTGCGGTATTCAGGTTGATTTAAGCATAAATTCTCGCTCCCCCCAACTCCCTCTGAATCATCGCCGACCTAATTTTTGCCTCTCTACCAGAACTGCCAAATATTGCTAGCTTTGATGCGATGGAGATGATTCAGGATGCTTAGAGCAAGCAGCAAGTTCATAGAATTCTAAAGACGGTAGCCCCGTTGCCCATCGTTTGGCTTAACGCATCCAGTCTCGTCCAAGCTGAATCGTCACATCCGACTGTAATACGCCAGTGCTTTCTACCCGCACTTCTCCGACTCCCAACGCCGACCGGATCGCGTCGGCACTGGTGCTGTCACCTTGCTGAGCAATAATGCGCGTTTGCGACAGGGGCTCCTCCCAGTCACTCTCGACAGAAACATTCCAGTATCCGGCATCGTTGAGCTGGTCAATTAACGTATTAACGGCTTCAGGTTGCCCGGTGCTGTCTTGAATAGCGACCCTCAAATACTCAGGATCAACCTGCTCAGCATAGCTTGACCCTGATAGGAAGTGCTGCCTAACCATCTCATCAATACGCTCTTGATTCGGAATCCAATAGCTTAAATCGTAGTCGCCCGGTGAACTAAAATCTCCAGGAAGCATCAGCATATTGGTGTCAGACCGATCGGCTTGAGAGGCAAATCCGACTAGCGCGATCAGTTCCTCGACGCTGAGATTGGTATCGACATGCGACTGAATTACCGAAAGAATCTTAGGAAGTCGGGCGACCGTTCTGGGGCTAAGCGTCTGTTCGACGAGCGCCCGCATAAACATTTGCTGACGCTGTACCCGCCCAATATCACCATAGACATCATACCGAAACCGAAGAAACTGTATGGCTTGCTCTCCGTCGAGGTGCTGTTCGCCTTGCTCTAAGTCGATATAAAGATGCTGGCTTTCATCGGTATATTGCATATCTTCAGGGATATAGACCGTGACCCCGCCGAGCGCATCAATCAGCTTTTCAACGCCCTGGACATTAATGCGGACGTAGCGGTCGATGCCGACTCCCCCAAGTAATTCGCTCACCGTTTGGGCCGTGAGGGCAGGGCCTCCATAGATATTGGCTTCATTCAGCTTGGTAGTTCCGATGCCGTCGACCCACGTACGAGTATCTCTGGGCAGCGACAGAACATTCAGCTCTTGCGTATCAGGCGTGAATCGGATGAGCATCATCGTGTCTGACAACCCTTCGAAGGAATTAACCAACGAGTGATATCCCAGATCTTGAAGCTCTGGAGGCGGATTTTGCAGGTCGGAACTGATAACTTTGATTCCCAACACCAAAATATTCACGGGACGAGTTAACCGAGGCAACCGAAAATCGGCGGAGGAAATATCGTCTTGCTCAAAAACGTCTGCTTCTTCAGGGCTAAGATTGCTCTGCAAAAGTGGTGTGCTAGCCAATGCAACCGCCAGAAGCGCCCCGGCTGCGGCGGAAACGATTGCAACCCCGGTTAAGCCAAATGTCAACCAAACCCAACGAAAGCGATCGGATTGGGGGGAGGGGTTCGTCGGGTCGGACGATTGATTGGAGTTAGAATTAGAAACGTTTGGGGATGACACAAACTTTCTCAATACAGGTTATGTTATGTCGTTTTGCAGATCATGGGCGCCTTGGGGAATGGTCTGATATCAGCTCAAACAAATTTGATAGCGCACCTGCGCCTAAGCTGCTTTGAATCTAACCATTAATAGCACGCAAATTGCCCCATATTGCGAGAAATTCAATAAATTCTTGGATTTATGGCAGGCGATCGCCCAGACGACTAATTCCGGGTAACCATATTGATTTACGTCGCCAGACTCGCACCATCAGCCAAATATTGGTTAAAAAATACCCCGATGTCAACAAACTACTCATAATCAACAGTGGTAACGACAAATTGTCAGCCGTTTGTGCTCCAGTGTTGAGCAAAATTGAGCCAATCAGCCATCCGAGAGCGAGAGTAATGGCAAGACGACCGACAGCTTGTTGGTGACGGGTTCCATGTCCGCGATATAACATCCACAACGATGGGAAAAAACCCGCGACGGGAATAAGGCACACAAACATCTGCAATCGCTTCATCTCATGGTTTTCCAACCAATCTTCATCAGAGACGGCGGGGGAGCGGCGCGTGGTGGTGGAAAATCGAGATCGACGGCGTGCCATATGCAACAATGATAATTCACAAATCAAATAATATGTCAGTGAGTCAGCTGAAACGGCAGCGTTACAGTAAACGTGACCTGGCGATCGCCACTTTCGACGCGAATCTCGCCCTGAAGACATTCTACGAGTCGCTGCACCAGAGCGAGTCCTAATCCTATGCCGCCATATTTCCAAGGATCATTGGATGGAATGCGATAAAGTTTTTCAAAAATGCGATCGCGCTCCTCCGGTGCAATCTCAACGCCAGTATTGGTAATTTGAATCGCTAACCCTATGCTGACCTCGTAGGCAGAAAGCGTAATGGTTTCTCCAGCAGGAGTATATTTGCACGCATTGTTGATAAGCTCGACCGTAACTCGTTCTAGGTATGAAAAGTCAGTCGTCAACGGCGGCAAGTCATCTGGGATTTTGATGATGAGCGACTGGTGTTGATTGTGAATGCGCTTTACAAAAACCTCAGATAGGTGCGGAATCCAAACCTGTAGCTCTAGCTGACCAATCATCAGCGGTTCAACTTGGGCTTCTAGACGAGCGAGGTCAAGCAGGTTGTCGATCAGCGTGATTTCTCGCTGCCCCTCATCTTTGAGAATTTTGAAATATTGAGCTGTCGCACTGTTGTTACTATCCAAAATTCCCAGCCGTTCGAGAGTAATTTCTAACATGTGAGTCGCCATTTTGATATTTGACATGGGTGTCCGCAACTCATGAGACACCGTACTCAAAAAATCATCTTTTAGCTGATTGAGTCGTTCCAGTTCTCTGACCTGTGCTTGAGCAGCTTCATAAAGTCGCGCTTGACGAATGGCGATCGCACATTGATTTGCTACCTGCCGAACCAGGTCAATATCAGTGCTATCAAAATATTCGTTCTTTTTGCGAAGCAGCAAGATATCTCCGAGTAAGACCCCATTTTCGTCGAGGATGGGGCACAACAACACGGTCGCCCAATCGTAATGCCACTGCTTGACTTGGACGCACAGTTGAAAATGCCATCCCTCTAATAGTTGCCGTTGAGTGATCGGAAAATCTTCATTCGCCAGCATAAATCCTGCGAGTTCGGGGGTGCTGTCGCAAATTTCGCTGATAATGTCATGATCGTCGTCCTTGAGATAGTTCGTCTCGACGGGGTTATACAGAAGCGTATTGCCAAACAAAATCCCTATATTGTCAGACAACTCTTGCAGCGCATTTCGCAGGATTTCTTTTTCATCGAGGCTTTGGCGCACTCGGTCATTAATCCGCTTAAAAACCGACTCAAAATTTAGCGATCGCTGCAATTTAACCGTTCGATCCTGAACCTGCTGCTCTAGATTGGCATTGAGCTGGCGTACTTGCTGATACAGTTCAGACTGCTGAATGGCGATCGCCAACTGATCCGCAATTTTCCTCACTAAATCGATTTCTGTCTCGTTCCACGCATGGGGCGCACAATTTCGAATCACGCTCGTTGCTCCCCACACCGTCGTCCCTATGCACACTGGCACAATCAGCCAAGCCCCCGGAAACTGCTGGGCAAATTCTTGATTAATCGGATCGTTACATCCGCCTGCATCCTCGATTTTCACAATTTGCAATTGCTTAAGCTGAGCTGCAATCGGATTGCCATTATCTGGAATTTTGGTGCCCAGGGCACTGGCTAATGCAGGATCACGACGATAATCTGCAACGTTAATCCACACGCGCTCATCGGGATGATATTTCACTACTTCAGCCCGGTCGGCATCGAGAAGTTCAGTTAGCTCAGATGCCGCAGTATTAAAGACGACAAGCAGATCAAGGGAATTATGAATGGCTTCAATTACTCGATTTAATGCCCGTTCGCGCTGAGTTTGCAGCCGGAGCAACTGTTCTTGCTCTTTAATAAGCGTGATGTCAGACACGATGCCCTGATATCGAATGATGTGTCCATGCGGATCTCGAATCGCATGAATCACATCTCTGAGATAGCGAATGTCTCCGTCAGGGCGAACAATTCGATACCCGATTTGGAGCCGAGGCGACTCTAATTCGCGGTTTAGAAATGCGGTCTTAACATCGCGTTGATCATCAGGATGAACGCAATTGAACAAGATGTGTGCAGGCTGATTGACAAAATGAGATCTGGGGCGACCAAAAATTTCCTCCATTGCAGAATTGCAATAGATTACCCTGAATTGAGTATCAATCGAGTAAATACCGTCTGCCGTATTTTCAGTTAACGAGCGATACTGTTCTTCTGACTGTTTTAATAACAGCTCGGCTCGCTTGCGATCAGTAATGTCTTTGCTGACGCCAAGCAAATATGCGTTTCCATTGAAGCGGATGATTCCGGCTGAGAATAATGCAGTTTGAATCTCTCCGGTTTTGGTCTGATAGTTAAATTCAAAGTTTTGAATAAATCCGTCCTGATTCAAGCATTGGGTAACAGCGTCTTGGTCTTGAGGAGTTGCCCAGATACCCAGATCAGACGCCGTTTTTCCAATGATCTCGTCTCGTTGATACCCGCTGAACTCACAAAAGCTAGGATTGACCTCAATATATCGACCCTCATCAAGGGTTGTAATGGAGATGGAATCGGGGCTGGCTCGAAATGCGATCGCAAATTTGTTTTCTGAGGTCTGCAATGCCTCCTGAAGTTGTTCAAATGACGACGAGACTCGGTCTGCCATCTGATTAAACGACTGCGCCAATACTTGCAGTTCTTGAATGGGGACACTCTCATCCACGCGCTGATCTAGCTCACCGTTGGCGATCGCCTGAGACACCTGACTGAGTGTGCGAACGGGGCGGCTGATCAGATACGACGTTAAAAAACCCAGGGCGATCGCTCCCCCCAACGCAACCAGACACAGAAGCAAGGTGTGGCGAGTATTGGTATAGATTTGCCCGGTGAAATCTGACTCAGGAATCGCAGTGACGATTAGCCAGTCAAGCCCATATCGATCTTGAACTGATACGACTTGAATAAAGTGCCGCTCCTGTTCAACTCTAAGCTTGCTGTTATAGCCCTTAATCTGCTCAAATGTCTCAAATTCTTGCAGAAGCGTATGAGCTATTTCGTAAAGGAGCGGATTTTCACTCTCAATTGCCAGAATCGGATAAAGATTGCCGTTGCGCGTCGTGGTAGTGGAATCAGATGTCGATGTGCTGATGAGCCGTCCGGTTCGGTCAATGATATAAGCTTCTCCTGACCGACCAATCTGTAAACTCCGCAAGAACCGACTAAAATCCGAAAAAAGAATATCAACGCCTAAAACCTGTTGAATTTCCCCTGTGTCATCCGTAAGTGGATAGACAGCTGTAATTCCCAGCGTTCGGTCGGCATAGTTTGCGTAAGCTACGCTCCATGTGGGTTCTTGCTGAGATTGAGCTGCCAAATACCAGGGACGCTGACGAATATCTACATCTGGAAACACGTCGAGCAAAACGGTTGGATTACCTCTCTCATCTAGCGCATGTCGCCGAACATCGCCAGCGCTTAAATCGTCGCTCATGACCAAATTAAAGCGCCCACCCGGTAGAGTGCCAACGCCTAAAATGCCTCCCTGACTGTTGCCGATATAAATCGAATTAACCGAGTCAAAGACTCGCATCTGTTGCCAAAAATGCTGTTTGAGCAAGTCGAGATCATCCGTTGGCAGAACGCCTGACCGAATCGCGTCCGCATTGAGTTGGTTGATGCGGTGGGGGACTCTCAAATAATTAATCAGCTTTTCTTGAATCCGATCGCCAATTTCGTCTTGGAGATCAAATACTAGTTTATCGACGGCTTGCCGCCCGTTTGTGAATGATAGGTATCCGGTTAACGCAAAAATTCCCACAATTTGGATGACGAACGGAACCGTCAACACTGTTCGTAGAGAAAATGAGTGGGAGCGATCGCGCATCTAGGAAACTCGCGGTTTTCTAACAATCTGTCGAATAGTCTGTTGAACAACGTGACTCAGATAACCAGCACATCAGGCGATCGCTGCTACAATACCGCTCATGGAATTTGATTAACCCCACCCAAACAGCTTGACCACATATTCTCTGACGGGGAAACCAAGACTGTGATGGATCATGGAATACGACTAGTATGCCTTTTGATCTTCCAAAATCTATCAAGGAGGCACTCTAATCAATCCATACGTGATTTAGGTTCGCGATAAACCTGTCATTTTCTAGAATATTGGCAAAATAAATACATAACATCACTAGGAGGCAAATGGATTGACACCGTTGCCCGAACGGCGAATTACAGTTTCGCTGTCAACGCTACTTCTAATTCCGGCAATTTTCTTGCTGGTCATTGTGGTTTGGCAGGTACGCAGCCTGATTGTGTTGCTGCTGATTTCGGTGGTGCTGGCGTCGGCAATTTCGCCCGTGGTGGATTGGGCTGAGCGCTTCCGAATTCCTCGCTGGGTAACGGTCATTTTAGTCTACTTAACCCTGGTTGCTGGATTGACGGGGGCAGGGCTGCTGATTGGTCCTACTATTTTTGAACAAATTCAGCGGTTGATTCGGCAAGTACCTGTTTCGCTAAAAAATTTGCTGTCTGTAGCGGAAAGCTGGGTGATGACCCAGAGCGATACGCGCCCCGAACTCATTAATCAACTATTTGATCAGGTTTTAGATGTTCAGGGGCTTACCACGTGGGCAATTCGTTCAACCCAAAAGCTGCTGATCCGCTCTTTCAGTCTCACAACTGGGATCGTAGGCGGAGTGTTTAGCCTCATCTTGTCGCTATTCCTCTCAGGCTATATGCTCTCAGATAGTCGAGCGCTGGTTCGCAGCGTCACCCGATTATTTCCGCAACCTTGGGATGAGCGCCTTGCTGCTCAGGTCGATCCGATTAGTAATCGCATCGGTAGCTACATCCGTGGACGAATACTTGTCTCGGCAATTTTGGGTATCGCTATTACAACGGCCTTAAGCGTGATTGGGTTATCGGATTTTGCGATTGGTCTAGGGGCGATCGCCGCTGTAACTAACCTCATTCCGTTTCTAGGCCCCATTTTGGGCGCGATCCCTGCGCTTGCTGTTGCAGTATCACAAAGCTGGTGGATTCTGCTGTGGGTGTTTCTGCTATTTGTAGTGATTCAAAACCTTGAAACCTATGTGCTCGATCCATTACTTGTCGGGTCATCAGTCGGGATTCATCCGCTTTATCAGCTCTTGGCGGTCTTAGGCGGGATTCAAGTACTTGGCATTATCGGGGCGCTGATTGTGCCGCCGTGGTTTGCCGGAACAGCAGTATTAGTCGAAAATCTCTATCTCCAGCCCAAACTAATAGCAGAGAAACGTGCCAAGTTACCTAAAGCGGGAGCTTCCCCTCCAACGCCATCAAGCTCTCTGCCTGTGTAGGCATTGTGTGGATTTTATTAATGGTACGCGAGCGAGACGCTCGCACTGCGCGATCGCTCGTGTATACCATTTGATGCGTTTCAAACAACTCCCTATCAAAGGGTATAGGTAAATCCTTCAACGAGCGCACCAGGAACCCATGTCCCCCCGAGATCTCGCATTCCGTAGGTGCCTACTTCAGGAATAAACTCTGAAGCGTTGGTTAGGTTGATGAGATTCTCACCAAAAAATCGGTAGAGACTTTCATCAAATCGAAGATCTTTGATGGGAGCAATCATCTCGCCGTCTTCTACCCAAAAACATGCATAGCGAGTCATCCCCGTGACGCGACTATTTTGGCGATCGCTCCAGTTGAGATAGTGCAGGTTAGAGACATAGAGCCCGGTATCAAGAGCAGGGAGAATATCTGAGGTGGATAGGGTTCCTGGGCTGACCTCGGGCGATCGCAGATATTCTCCGCTGGCTGCACCATTAGCTGTTTTGTCGTATTCTTTAGCAGTCCGAGAGCTAATCAAGGTATTCACAAGGCTGCCGTTTTTAATCAGGGGCAACTCTACGGGAGCAACTTCCCCCAAATCATTGAAGCGAGGCACCAATCCACGAGCAAAATTTTCGCTGAGCGTAAACAGCGGCGACAGCGTCTTATCGCCTCGTTGGAGCGCACTCAATGCGCTTCCGCCTCGCTGGAGGGATGCTTCACTCACGCACCCCCACGAAAACATACTCACCAAATCTGCAACGGCTGCAGGCGCAAAATAGGTACGATATTGCCCTTTTGGAACCTGTTTGGGCGATCGCGCGAGTTTTTCAAGCTGGCGTTTTGACGTAGCTAATGTTTCAGCATAGGAGCGCGAATCCCAGTCGTCTCCAGCAAAAGTGCCTTTAACCGCTTGCCCGTCGTCAGCGAAAATCGAATAATCGAGCGCAAATGAGTCTGTCGCAAACCAATGGCATTGCCCAACCGAATCAGCATACGCCCGAATCGACAACCCTCCCGCATAAATTCCTGCAAAATCTAACCCACTCACCGCAGGCAAAATTTCATTCACCGCCGAATCGGGTGAAAGCAACTGTCCTTGATGGCGATCGCGGCTGGTCGCATTCCCCGTCGGGAGCACCAAATAGGGATCAACGGGAATCTGCGGAACCTCTTGACGTAACTCATCAAGCGCTGATTGTGCATAGGCCCAATCTACATCCCATTCGCCGCGAAACGGAAAGGAGCGAAAACTCATGCGCTGATTGTGCATCAGCGTCAATTGCATCTGCCCATCGGTAACGCATCCGGTTTGTCGAACCCTAGCATGATTAAACCGAATAAACTGACTATCTTCACCGACCAACTGAATCGTTAAATATTCGTCAGCGTTGAGGATATTGAGAAGCGCATCAACGATTTGGCTAAAGGTTGATTCAAACGAGGCGATCATCTGTGTAGGCGTAACCTGAATCATTATGCATCTCCCCCAAACACTTCTACGTTTTCAAATACGCAGACGGGCGACCCATGCCCCACTCGAATGGCCTGATTAGGCTCCCCTTTGCCGCAATAGGGGGTGCCATAGTTTTCCCAGGTTTTCGCATCACCAATGCGGACTAGGCTATGCCAAAACTCTGGCGTTGTGGCTCGATAATTTGGGTTTCGCAACGGCTTAGTCAGCGCGCCATTTTCAATGAGCCTGGCATATTCACACCCAAACTGAAATTTATAGCGCTGATCGTCAATCGACCATGAGCGATTGGCCTCCATGTAGACTCCGTGTTCAATGCCGCTGATCAGCTCATCCAGTGAATCGGTTCCAGGTTCTAGGTTGATATTAGCCATTCGGTCGATTGGAGGACGATTCCACGAGGATGCGCGGGCGTTGGCAACCCCTGCAACACCAAGCCGAGTCTGGCTCTCTAAACTCCCGAGTCCTCGCATCAGCATCCCGTCGCGAATCAGATATTCTTTAGTCGCTGGATTCCCCGTGTCATCAAAGTTATAGCTTGCAAACTCTCCGGCAACAGTCGGATCAAAGGTAATATTCATTAGCGTCGAGCCGTAGGACAACGTACCAAAGTCTGAGGGCTTCACAAAACTGCCACCCGCATAGTTTCGTTCGTCTCCGAGGATTCGATCGAGCTCAAGGGGATGCCCCACGCTTTCGTGGATTTGGAGCATCATCTGGTCGGGAGCAAGGACGAGATGAGTGGCAGTAGTCGGACACTCATCCGCAGAAAGCAGCTCAATGGCTTGTTCTCCGACCGTTCGCGCCTGATCCCAGATTGCATCTAACGGAAAGAGTTCCCAGCCACCTTGATGGCAGTGGGCACGAAACCCATGATCGCTCCGATGTTGCACGATCGCCCCATCTTGAGCCGTCACACCAAAATGGGTTTGTAGCATCAGAAATTTTTGATAGACTTCAGAGCCGTTGCTGCTGACAAACCATGTCTCTGTCTCGTTGGTGACTGCTGTGGCGATCGCCTGCACAATTTGATCCGATAGTTTCATCGTGGTGCAGATTCGCACTAGCAGATCATTAATATCCCCAGGACTTAGCACATCCAATGGTTTTAGAAATGGCGATGTGTAGTTGCCTACTACTTTAGGACGCACCGCTGTCGTAAACGGATAAATTGCCCACTGACTCGCCGCTTTAGCCTGCTGATAGGCCATCTGAGCCGCAGACTGAATCGCATCAGGGCTCAGAGAATTCGTCGCGCCGTAGCCAATCTGCCCATCGACCAAAACCTCGACCATAATGCCGCGATCGAGGGATTTTCCGTTTCTTTGTGGGTTGCCATCCCGAACGGAGCGCGTGCTAATTGCTTCTTTGACGACGCGCAATCCAATCCAGTCAGCAGAAACATGAATCGAATTAAGTGCTTGCTGTAGTTCAGAGATCATAGGTGACGTTTGGAACTGCCCTGCTGCCATATTCTAGCGGGTTGTAAGAGCGCAGGTTGTGATCATTGATGAAGACCTTAATAACCTGATTGACCAACAAATTGTGTGTGGGGCGGTTAAAATCGAAACTACATCTACCCATCAACCCCCACTGCCATACCCGCTGGAAGGTTTTGCTCGTGTAGCAGATAACGTTCTGGGATACCGCTATATGTCGATAACCGCGGGTAACTAGGGCTTTGTCAGTCAACCAGGCCAATAACTAATCCGGTCGGCTAAACTACGCCAAACTCACCTTGAACACCTTATTTTTTTCATCTTCAGCCTTCGGCAAGTTTAGACTTAGAACGCCGTTTTTGTAATCTGCTTTAACTTTCTGATTATTGATACGAACAGACAGCGGAATAACTCTCTGAAAAGTGCCGTAGCGGAATTCACTGCGAGTTGAGTAATGCTGCTCCGTGCGAACTTCAGATTTGCGATCGCCTCGAATCAGAACAGAATCAGCCGTAACCTGAATGTCTAAATCCTTCGCATCAACCCCTGGAATTTCTGCTTTTAGAAGAATCGCATCTGATGTTTCTTCCATCTCAACGGCGGGCACAATAAAGGGGGCATCGCCTTTGCGTATTGAAGGGGTAAAAACATCATCCAAGAGTTGAGTCATCTCACGATGCAAACTATCCATTTCTCGAAACGGAGTCCGGTGAATAAGAACCATGATTAGTCCTCCAAACTTGGGAAGGTATGTTGAGTTTTGAACTATTCACAGCTTAATCCTTGTTGATTTGGGAGTAGGTGGGCATGACCGAACTAAATCAGATCGGATACTACAGCACCAACTGAGAATTTGAACCCGGATGAGGTCGAAGATTCTATCAATCTTGTTAGTCTTAGTACCCCTGCGTGATTCATCAATTTTGAATTCTATGAGTCTCGAATTCCAATTGAAGATTGAGGCTTAGCATTTAAAGCAAACGCAGCATTTCATTCCGTAAAAAGCGGGGTTTGTGAATCACAATAATTCGATTGATTGAGACTTTAACCAGATTTAATTTTCACTTTATTTACAGAGTCAGACATGTCATGCAATTCTTGCCCCTGCTGCGGAGACATACTCCTTCGCCATATTCGCAGTCAACAAATATGTTGGTTTTGCAAGAGGTGCAGATTAGAAGTCCCAACGTGGATCCTTGATCAAAATACGTCTGTAAGAAGCAAGTCTATGGCTGATCGCTTGTTGACTGACAAAACATGAGCCCCTCATCCCCAATGTCTTCGCTCACAAGGGGCGAAGCCGCCTCAGCAAAGAGTCAAGCGTAAATATACGTAAAATTGAGAGACACCCGATTAGGTTTGTACCAGATTTGCATATATTCACGATTGACAAAAATCTTCTATTACTCGCTAAAGAACTCGATGAAGCGTGATTTAAATTGTTGAACTATACTCTTAGAAACGCGACCTATTTGTTTAAGAATAGGCATGATTATTAATCGTCAAATCTTCGCAAGTAGACCTTTCTTTGTGCGCAATTTGAGTAGACATTCAACCCTAAAATCTGCTATCACACTGAGATGTCAGTGGTGCTAATTTGTCGAGTCTCGATTCGAGACGAAAAGGTCATATGTCAATTTCCTCTAATCTCCCAGAGTGCAGCAATAGCGGCATTCACGAATGGTTTGAAGTAAACTCCGCCAAGACTCCCAATGCGATCGCCCTTATCTTTGGAAATACGCAACTCACCTATCAAGAACTCAATCAGCGTGCAAATTGTCTGGCTCACTATTTGCGCCGATTAAATGTCGGTCCAGATACATTAGTTGGGTTGCATTTTGAGCGATCGCTTGAAATGATCATTGGCCTACTTGCAATCCTGAAAGCGGGGGGCGCCTATGTGCCCTTTGACCCCGCTTATCCTGACGAACGCTTATCCCTGATGCTGAGTGATTCTCAAATTTCAGTCATGCTCAGCCAGCAGCATCCTGCATCATGGTTCTCAGCTCGTTTCATTCCCGTAGTTTGTTTAGAAACTGATTGGGAGGCCATTAGTCAGGAACCAGACCAAAATCCTGAACCACTGGCAACACCTGATAATTTGGCGTATGTCATCTACACGTCTGGCTCAACCGGAACGCCCAAAGGCGTGATGATTGAACATGCATCATTAGTCAATTTTGTGCGAGATGCAGGTGATGCGTATGGCGTCGTTGCGAGCGATCGCGTCCTGCAATTCTCATCCATTAATTTTGATCAAGCGACAGAAGAAATCTTCATCACCCTCACGCGAGGAGCAACGCTTGTACTGCGTACCCCAGACATGATGCATTCGGTTCCTTCATTTTTCAAGGCGTGTAATGACTTTGGGCTGACGGTTTTAGATCTTCCTACTGCTTTCTGGCACAAACTCTGTGGCGGTCTACCAACGTCCCAGTTTCCAGAAACCGTTCGGCTGGTGCTTATTGGGGGAGAACGGGCACTACTTCGATGGCTCACTATCTGGAAGACCTATGTGAGTCCAGACGTGAGACTGATTAATACATACGGCCCGACTGAATCAACCATCATCGTCACTTGGTGCAATTTAGTTGGAGAAAACGCCGTTTACATTGATAACGACATGATTCCCATCGGAAAACCGCTCCCAAGTGTTCAAACCTATGTTCTTGATGTGGACATGCAAACGGTTCGCGTGGGTGAAATAGGTGAGCTTTATATCGGGGGGGCAGGGCTAGCACGCGGCTATCTCAATCGTCCTCAACTGACGGCAGATCGGTTTGTGTATGTCAGCATTCATGGCAACTCTCCTGTTCGAGTCTACAAGACTGGTGATTTAGTTCGATGTCGCCCAGATGGTCATTTAGAGTTCCTTGATCGGAGCGATCGCCAAGAAAAAATTCGTGGTTTTCGCGTCGAGTTGCGAGAAATTGAAACCGTCCTTGCTCAGCATACTGCGGTGCAGCAAGCAATTGTGGTGGCTAGAGATGATGCCTCAGGAGACAAACATCTCATTGCCTATGTCATCCAAGATCCGCATAACGGGGAATATCTAGATGGCGCTAATCGCTCTCAACTTGAAGCAGAACAAATTAACCAATGGCGATTCATTCACAATGACGGCCATTTGAATCCTGCCAAATCAGGATGGGATGAGACATTTAATATTAGTGGATGGGTGAGTACCTATACAAATTCTCTCATCCCTGACCATGAGATGCATGAGTGGGTCGATAATACGGTCGAGCGAATCCTAGCACTTCAGCCCCGACAGGTTTTAGAAATTGGCTGTGGCACAGGTCTACTACTCTTTCGCATTGCACCATCCTGTACCCGATATGTGGGCACTGATTTCTCAGAGACTGCCTTGAAGCATGTCAACCAGCAGCTCAAACAGTCCTCGATAAACCTGCCGCAGGTCGTCCTTGAGCAACGAACCGCAGATAATTTTGAAGGACTAACCCCTCAATCATTTGATACCATCATCATCAACTCGGTTATTCAATATTTTCCGAGTCTTGACTATCTCCTCAGCGTGATTAAACAGGCAGTAGAGATTGTGAAGACTGGAGGCATGATCTTTATTGGAGATATTCGCAACTATGCATTACAAGAAGTATTTGCTGCGTCAGTTGAGCTGTTTCAGGCCCCCAAAGACTTGTTAACCGATGACCTCTGCGATCGCATTCAAAAACGGCTCGATTTGGAAGGTGAACTGACGGTAGATCCGCAATTTTTCACGGCTCTTCAACATCATCTGCCTCAAATCACTCACATCCAAGTCGTGTTGAAGCGGGGTGAGTTTGAGAATGAACTGACCCAGTTTCGGTATGATGCCATTCTGCACATTCGTTCTGAATCACCAGCTCCGGTCGAATGTCCTTCGTTAGACTGGCAACAGCAGCGATTGACGGTTGCAGCATTACGTCAACGCTTGGTAGACACGTGCCCATTAGTTTTAGGTATTCACAATGTCCCGAATGCAAGGGTTCTACCGGCGGTTAAAGCATTACAGGTGCTCAACCAGTCTCCCCGCCCGACCCCAGTAGAGGAATTGCGGCAAACCCTTGCACAACGAGATCAACGTACGGGGGTAGACCCAGAAGATTTGTGGAAACTCTCTCAAGATTTGCCCTACGATATCAACGTGAACTGGTTAGAAGGGCGCGCTGATGGGCACTATGATGTCTTGATCAAGCAGCGATCGCCCACCTCTGAGCCTAGCCCGTTACCCATCGAATTAGTGCATCCCTACACTGTTCGCCCACAAAAGCCTTTGCAATCCTATTCTAATAATCCGCTCAAAGAAAAAGTAGTGCACCAGCTTTCTCGACAGCTTCGTTCCTATTTGCAGCAGCGGCTACCTGACTACATGGTGCCTTCGTCGTTTGTGGCGATCGCCTCTCTGCCGCTTACCCCAAATGGCAAAGTCGATGTCAAGGCGCTGCCTTCACCGGTCAACATTAGACCTAATCTAGATGGCACATTGGTTTCTCCCAAAACTCCACTAGAACGAGAACTTGCAGTCATTTGGTCAACTGTTCTAGACATTGAAGAGATTGGAATCACCGACAACTTTTTTGAGTTGGGAGGCAATTCGCTTCGCCTGATGGAATTAATGTCTCAAGTCGAGCAGACCTATCAAAGTAGTGTATCGCTAGATGATTTCTTTAAGGTGCCAACTATCAGCGGTCTTGTTCAGCAAATTCAGCAAACTACTGCCTCTACGATATCAGCCCCAGATAAACGAGTAACACTACAACAACTCCAAGTTGAAGCCGCTCTAGATTTCACAATTGACGCGCCAGTCGTTGACAAAACGCGCTGGACAACGCCCCAGACAATTCTATTAACAGGAGCAACAGGCTTTATCGGCGCGTCTATTCTTTCTGAACTTTTACAAAAGACAGACGCAACGATTCATTGTCTGATTCGCGCCCAAAATTTGACAGACGCTTATCAAAAGCTCCGTCAAATTTCTGAGAAATACCGACTTGATTTGAATCCTTTCTACTCTCGCATCATCCCGGTTGTTGGAAATCTCGCTCAACCGCTACTCGGACTATCGAGAGACAAATTCCAAGCATTAGCAAACACCATTGATGTGGTTTACCACAGCGCTGCTAATGTCAATCTTGTTCTTCCGTATGCTGCCCTAAAAGCAGTCAATGTTATCGGAACAAAATCTATCTTGGCATTTGCGAGTCATGGCAAGCTCAAACCTGTGCATTTCATGTCAACCCTAGATGTCTTTGAGGCACGAATGGCAATGAGCCCCAAGACTATATATGAACACGATGCGATCGCCCCAATCGCCCCAATCGCTCAAGACCATGAAATCACCGGAGGCTATGCTCAGAGCAAATGGGTTGCCGAACAGCTCGTTTCCCAGGCAGGGGAAGCAGGATTGCCAATTTGCATTTATCGACTTGGAATGATTAGCGGCAGCCAACACAGTGGAATCTGCAATACAGAAGACGTATTATGCCGATTGCTTAAGAGCTTTATTGATCTCAAAGCGGCTCCCCAAATCGATTTGAATCTTGACATGACCCCTGTTGATTATGTGAGCCAAGCGACCGTTTATCTATCTCGTCAGCCCACATCGTTTGGTCAATCATTTCATCTAGTAAATCCTAAGCCGATCGCACTCAATCAAATCCTTCAACAAATAAATAATTTGGGCTATGCTGTCAAACGGGTGCCCTACGAGCAATGGGAAATCATGATTCAGGAGACTCGCAATGCACTTAGCCCTCTAGCAACCCTGATCACCACCCCCCTCCAAGAGCGTCAGATCAGCCGATTAGAAGGCTGGTTAGCTGGAAGCCAACTATTTGATTGCCAGCATACACTCTCGGTACTGAACGACAGTGGAATCGCGTGTCCAGAAGTTGACGGTGAGCTTTTAGATAAGTATTTCACCAATCTATTTGATAACAATTTCACCAATCCATTTGATAACAATTGAAGGACATGTATCGACTCTCATAAACAATTCACAAGCAATTTAGGATTGCTATAGTGATAATTCAAGTTAGAAAAGACGTTCCTTGCGTCAAGGAGAAAGTTATGCAAGCCGCTAAGGTGCAGTACTCAGATTATTCAGCTTGGAATCCTCGACAATACCTTGATGAATACTACAAAGATATTGCCCCCGACGAACAATTTTGTCTGAAATTTCTAGTAGAGTCTCTACAACATCTATCTCACGTGCCTGCTGCTTTAGATGTGGGTAGTGGTCCGATTATTTCCCACCTCATACCCCTAGTTACTAGAGCCGAAGAAATTCATGCTTCAGAATATATAGAATCTAATCGCATAGAGCTAAGAAAATGGCTTTCTGCTGAGGCAGACGCCTATGATTGGAGCCCTTTTGTGCTGGAAATTTTGCGGATGGAAGGTGTATTAAATCCAACACCCTTAGACATTCAGCAGCGAGAGGAAGAAGTCCGTAAGCGGGTTACGCAAGTATTACCTGGTGATGTCAGGGAGTCTAACCCTCTGGGAATCGATAAGCAAAATTTTTATTCGCTAGTCACCGCTCATTATTGTGCTGAAGGAATCAGTCTCAACAAAGATGAATGGCAAATATATATGCGTAATATCATGAGCCTAGTGCGTCCCGGTGGAGTTCTCATCACGTCAGCTTGTGGGTCAGGAACATTTTACCGAGTCGGAGACTCATATTTTCCTTCAACTGAATTAAATCCTCAAGACGTTTTGGAATGTTTTTGGAGCAATGGGTTTGTTAATCTTGACATCCGTGTAAGAGATTTGCCCGATTATTCGGAGCAAGGCTTCTTTTACACAATTTTTGCTTGCGGAATAAAACCCATCTAAACCAAAGGTGCGTGTTAAAAAAAACACCTGTACAATTAAGTTCAGTTGGCTACGTTAGAGTTCAAAGCTTTCGGGTATATCAAGTGTAGTCGACCATCTTCTAAACTCATTAAGTTTTTGAGAGTATATTCTGATGACTTGTTACGTCATTAGGATGCTTTTCAATAGTGCTCTTTTGTTATTCACATAAGACATAGTTCAAAACTGATTCCAGATTTGTTGTTGACTTTTTTCGCGCAATGGGAATTTTGAGGGTACAGATTAACGAATTCTCCTTGAAGCGGCTTGATAGAATAGCCAGGAGAGCGCATCTTTAGATGACATTCTCATACTTTCGGTTGGAATATTGATGATGAATGGTAGCCCCAAAATCTTCTCTAAAGGAACTCCGCTAAATCTCGTGTTGGTTGTACCCTTTGTGCTGCAGACTTTTGCGGTGGTTGGGTTGGTTGGGTATCTATCATTCAGGAATTCTCAGAGAGCCGTTAACAACTTAGTTTTGCAACTTAGCACTGAAATCAGCGATCGCGTCGATCAACACTTAGATGACTACTTGGCACTTCCGCATCAGCTTGGTCAAACAACAGTAGATGCCTTACAAACAGGATTGCTCGATATCCATGATTTTTCAGCGTTAGGGCGCTATTTCTGGAAGCAAGCTCAAGTTTATCCCAAAGTTAACTTTATCGGCTATTACTTAGAAACTGGCGAAGGGGTTGGTGCTGGACGCTGGCTTGAAGATCAAGGGGTGAAGATTGTTCAACATTCGTTAGCAGATGGAAAAGATTACACCTATGCTACCGATTCTGAAGGCAACCGCATAAACATATTAGATGCGACCGAATATTATGCACCAGAGGATAAGTGGTATGTCGATGCAGTCCAGGCAGGCAAACCAACCTGGAGTAGCATCTATACGGCAGAAGGATTTGAGGGCTATGTTGCGGCTTCTGCAGCGTATCCCATTTATAGTCAAGACAACGAATTGCTAGGTGCTCTTAGCGTCGATTTGCTTCTCCGTAATATTAGTGATTTCCTGCATACGTTAGACATTAGCCCAAACGGAAAGGTCTTTATCATTGAGCGAGATGGATTACTCATTGGCAATTCCAGTCTCAATGCAACGTACGATATCGTTAATGGAGAAACTCAGAGGCTTACGGCTCTAAATAGCTCCGACAGCTATATTCGAGCAACTGCACAATATTTGAAGCAGCAGTTTGGTAGTTTTGAGGCAATCGAAACCCAGCAGATTGTTGAGTTCTCCCTAAATAATGAGCGGCAGTTCGTTCAGGTTTCTCCCTGGCAAGATGATTACGGGCTAGATTGGCTAGTCGTTGTCACCATTCCTGAATCTGATTTTATGGCGCAAATCAATGCAAATACGCGGATAACCATTTTTCTCTGCGTGGGTGCATTGTTTGTCGCAACCGGATTAGGAATTTTAACAGCCCGCTGGATTACCCGCCCCGTCGCCAATCTGAGTCGGGCGAGTCAGGCAATTTCTAGTGGTGATTTAAACCAAAATCTTCAAGAAAAGGGCATTCGAGAACTGCGCGTTTTGTCTCAATCATTTAATCGAATGGCGCAGCAGCTCAGAGATTCCTTCGATCACTTAGAAAATCGGGTCGCGCAGCGAACCTCTGAACTTGCCGAAGCGACACAAGTAGCAGAGAAAGCGAAAGAAGCAGCACTGGTTGCCAACCAAGCCAAAAGTGAATTCCTAGCGAATATGAGTCATGAACTAAGAACTCCCCTCAGTGGAATTTTGGGATATGCCCAGATTCTCCAGCGTTCGACGAGTATGAGCGAACAAGAATTACGAGGGGTTACCACCATTCAAAACTGTGGCACGCATTTATTGACGTTAATCAATGATGTTCTTGACCTCTCCAAAATCGAAGCTAGGAAAATGGAGCTCTATCCGATTGATTTTCATTTTCCATCGTTTTTAGAGGGAATCACTGATATTTTTCGACTTCGTGCGATCGAGAAGAATATTCAGTTTATATTTAGTCCGTCACCCAACTTGCCGATGGGGGTTCATGCCGATGAAAAACGATTACGGCAAGTCTTGATCAATCTTCTGGGCAATGCAGTAAAGTTCACCAATGGGGGTGAGGTACGCTTTAAAGTTGAGGTTGTTCAAAAATATCGAAAGGGCGATCGCCTAAACGAAGACCATTCAAAACCAGATAATTCCTTCGATAGGTTACCCTCAATCTTCAAAATTCGTTTCCAAGTCGAAGACACTGGCGTTGGAATGAATCCCGAACAACTTGAGAAAATTTTCTTACCATTCGAACAGGTTGGCAATGATAGACATAATGGCGAAGGGACTGGGCTAGGGTTAGCGATTAGTCAAAAAATCGCTCAATCGATGGGCAGTAATATACACGTAAGCAGTCAACCAGGTGAAGGCAGCATATTTTGGTTAGAGATAAGCTTGCCTGAAGCTGCCGATTGGATGCAATTCAACGCTTCAAAAGATCCTAATAAAATCATCAAATATCACGGCGAGCAGCGGCGGATCCTCGTAGTAGATGATAATAAAGAAAATCGACACATTCTCAGTGAGTTTTTAATGTCAACCGGATTTAAAGTAGCAGAGGCAATCGATGGAAAAGAGGGATTAGAAATGATGACATCATTTCACCCAGACTTATTGATTCTGGATCTGGCGATGCCTAATATAAATGGCTTTGACATGATGAGGATATTACGAGAATCAGAAGAGTTTAAGGATATACCCATTTTGATTTCTTCTGCACATGTCTCTCCTCAAGATCAGTTAAAAAGTCATCAATGGGGAGGCAGTGACTTTCTTCCTAAGCCCGTGCAGTCAGAAGAACTTTTCCAGAAGCTACAAAAATATCTAAACCTAGAATGGATTTATGAAACCACTCTCCCCCATGATGACGCGCTAGACAATGAACATTCTAATTGCTCGGATGTCAATACAGATATCGATTTTCAGCATGTCGCTGATTGTAGTTCTAATATGCCTATCCCATCAAATGATGTAATTGAATATCTCTACAACTTGGCAGAGATGGGAAATTTGAACAGAATCGTTGAGCGAACAGAAGAATTAGAAACCATAGACGAAAAATTCAGCTCTTTTTCCGCCCAATTGCGTCATTTTGCAGAAGAATTTCAAGAAAAAGAGTTATTAGAGTTTATCAGCCAATACCGACGGTAAACAATCGTGGATTTTCAACCTCAAAAATCAAACACGCTTCTAGTTGTCGATGATAACCCTGATAACTTGAGGGTACTCTCTCAATTCTTAGGTCAGTCAGATTATGAAGTCTTAGTTGCACGGGATGGGGAAACTGCCATCCGGCGTGCGGAATATGCGTCTCCCCACTTAATCTTATTAGACGTCATGATGTCAGGCATTGATGGGTTTGAAACCTGTCGTCGGCTCAAGTCGAATCCGGCAACTCAACATATTCCTATTATTTTCGTAACAGCTCTTTCTGAAACCGTCGATCGAGTTAAGGGGCTATCGTTAGGCGCAGTTGATTTTGTTACAAAGCCTTTCCAGCATGATGAGATTTTAGCAAGGATTCATGTACATTTAAGGCTTCGCCAATTAAATCATGCCCTTGAAGAAAAAAATTCTCTTTTGCAGAAGGAGGTCTTTAAACGCACCAAAGCTCAGGCGTCTCTTAATCAAGCGCTCGAAGATCTCAAATATGCTCAGACACAGATTGTTCAGAGCGAGAAAATGTCGAGCTTAGGTCGAATGGTAGCTGGAATTGCCCATGAAATTAATAATCCAGTTCACGTTGTTCAGGGTAATCTCTTCCATATTCATTCATATGTCCACAACTTGCTAGACCTGTTGCATCTTTATAAAAAGATGTGTTCGACACCTGAAATCGAGGAAAAGGCAAGAAATATTGATCTGGAATTTATCTTGGAAGACTTACCTCAAGTATTTAGATCAATGGAAATAGCAGGACAGCGCATCACCGATATTGTCCAAAGTTTGAAGAGGTTCTCTCATCTAGACCAGTCTGAAAAGAAGCTTGCAAATCTCCATAATGGATTGGACGACACATTATTTCTTCTAAAAAGTCGCTTGAAATCCTATGATGCTCGTCAAGAGATTCAGGTGATTAAAGAATATGGCGCGCTGCCGGAGATTGAGTGTTATCCAGGGCTACTCAATCAGGTATTTATGAATATTCTCGATAATGCTGTCAGCGCATTAAGAACACAGGAAGATAAAATAAGCAGCAAAGATCGCCCATTTTATCCCCACATTTGGATTCGATCTGCTGCTCAAGAGGGTTGGGTAACTATTCGAATCCGCGACAACGGTACTGGCATTAATTCAGACATTCAATCGAAGCTGTTTGATCCTTTCTTCACCACAAAGCCTGTTGGAGAAGGAACAGGGCTTGGACTATCGGTGAGCTATCAGATCATTGTCGAAAAACACCAGGGACGGCTAGAGTGCCATTCTTTACTGGATGAAGGAACGGAATTTGTCATTGAAATTCCGATGTGATTTTGTCCGATTATCAAGAAGATATTTGAGAAAAGCTATTCGTGTGAAGTCGTTAGTCTCTCTCAACCGACGTATGCCCAATCGTAGATGTGTGTTAAGAACTAGCGGTCGTTTAATCGTTCTTGTAGGGCTGTTGCTGATGGGGTGTCAGTCGAGCGATCGCCCTGAGGTGCAGTTATCGGAGTCGGTGAAATCCATGAATTTAGAGAGCGCCGCGTTTTCACAAGATGGAATGATTCCGTCCACATATACTTGCGACGGTCAAGACATATCTCCGCCGTTGAGTTGGGATGCACCGCCTGACGGAACTGAAAGTTTAGCGCTGATCGCAGATGATCCGGATGCGCCATCGGGCACGTTTGTGCATTGGGTGCTCTATAACATGCCGCCTGATGTTCAACAATTGTCAGAAGGGGCAACCGATTCAATAGCTTCGACGGGCGGAGTTCAAGGAAAGAGTGATTTCGGTAAACAAGGCTATGGAGGACCCTGCCCACCCGGGGGGACTCATCGCTATTTCTTTAAGCTCTATGCGCTTGATACCAAGCTAGACCTAGAACCCGGCGCAACGAAAGCCGATGTTGTTAAGGCCATGGAGGGGCATATCTTGGCAAATGCCGAATTAATGGCTCGCTATAGCCGTCAGTGATTCAAGGGATGGCATGATAGAGGCTAGTTCGATGAGCCTGTTCCGATGCGCGAATTTCATCGTTTGATTTCAACCGAGAGGGCGTTGATTCGCCTGTGGATTGCTAGTTGCGCGATCGCCCTGTGGATATTCGTCTCAGGGTGCTCTCTGCCTCGGGTGAGTGCAGAAGAAAGAATTTTTCTGAATGTGTCGCTGGATTTTTTAGACGCCTACGAACTGCCTAGTACTGAATTTGAAACCACTCCTGTTCGGGGGCTCTCTGGTATCACCTACGACCGAGAGCGCGATCGCCTCTATGCGGTGTCAGATGATCGGGGCGATCGCGCTCCTGCTCGGTTTTATACGCTGAAGCTCACCGTCAGCCAAACGGATGATAATCGTCCATGCATCGACGAAGTTGAGGTGGAAACGGTCACCTTTCTGCTCAACGAAACGGGGGACACCTTCCCATCTGGCACAATCGACCCGGAAGGGATCGCATTGTCACCCCGACAATCGGTGTTCATTTCTAGCGAAGGCGTTGCCGATGACGGGATCTCACCGTTTATCGACGAATTTGATCTAGAAACTGGGCAGTGGAAAAGCCGATTGCCCATTCCTGATCGCTATCGTCCCCATACGGTAGACGACCAAGCTCAAGGGGTGAGAGATAACCGAGGCTTCGAAGCCTTGACCCTAAAAGCGGCGGGGTTTCAGTCGGGGGAGCCATTTCGGGTGTTTTCTGCCATTGAAGAACCCCTTCAGCAAGATCCACTTCCAGAAGATGACGAACAGCCCTCTCCGGGGCGAATTTTGCATTACGTTGTTGGAGACGGGCGATCGCTCTTGATTGCAGAAAATCTCTATCCGATTGAGCCAAAGCCTTCCGGTGCCGTCATCAATGGGTTAGTCGAACTGGTTGCCCTCGATTTAGGCGGGCATTTTTTGAGTCTAGAGCGATCGTTTGGCATCTTTGGCAATGGGGCGCGTATCTTTCAGATTGCCATGGGCGGAGCCACTGACACCTCTGGAATGACCCAGTTTGGAACCAATCTGAGTAACGTTCAACCCGTTCAAAAACGACTATTGCTTGATCTCACCGATCTGGATATTCCTCTTGATAATCTAGAAGGAATGACCCTCGGCCCTCGCCTACCCGACGGAACACAAAGTGTGTTGCTGGTGAGCGATGATAACTTTAGCGAAACGCAAGTGACTCAATTTTTGTTGTTTAGACTTCAGGGTGTACAGTAGAACACCTGTCTGGGACTTGTCCCAGCCTGAAACGTTCCTTGTTATGATAAATCCTTGTTGATCGGATTACTATTTAATACTTTGCATCATTCAGAGCCTGGAGATCTGCATTGAAGCGGCTGTTTAGTGATTTATTAGGGATTTAACTGGTAGTGAGCAGTGAATCGGGTAATGAATCGGTGTTCGATAACAATTTGGTTTTAAATTGGCTTTCAATAGGCGTTATCTCTTATGCAACCTCCTATTTCTCTCGGAGCTGTTCTGCAAAATCGCTATCGTGTCCTGAGCATTTTGGGCCAGGGCGGATTTGGGCGAACGTATCTCGCTGAAGATCAGGGGCGTTTCAATGAACTGTGCGCGTTGAAAGAATTTATTCCAAGTCAGACGAGCGATTTTGCGATTGAGAAATCAAGGGAACTGTTTCAGCGAGAGGCAGCCATCCTATATCAAATTCAACATCCGCAGGTTCCTCAGTTTCGAGCAACCTTTGAAGAAGATCAGCGACTCTTTTTAGTGCAAGATTATGTGGAGGGCAAGACCTACCGAGATTTGCTCAATGATCGGCAGCTTCACGGCATGGCCTTTAATGAAGCAGAAGTCATCCAGCTGATTCGTCAACTGTTGCCAGTGCTTGCCCATATCCACAGCAAGGGCATTATTCATCGAGATATTACACCCGATAATATTATTCTGAGACAGCGCGATCAGCTCCCCGTTTTGATTGATTTTGGCGTCGTCAAAGATATTGCCAAGATTGTCACTCAGGTTCAAAGTTCGACCGCTCGCCAGTCAACCACGGTAGGAAAGCTGGGGTATGCGCCCAGCGAGCAGATGCAAACCGGGCGGGCCTATCCCAGCAGTGATTTCTATGCGCTGGCAGTGACATCGGTGGTGCTGCTGACGGGGAAAGAGCCGCAAGACCTCTATGATGACTCGCTGCTCACGTGGCACTGGCAGCAATGGGCACGGGTAAGTCCGGGGTTTGCACAGGTGCTCAATCGCATGCTGAGCTATCGCCCTGGCGATCGCTACCAGACTGCCAGTGAGGTCGAACAAGCTTTACGACAGCTCACCAGCCCTGCACCAATGCCGCCTCCAGCCACTCAGACTCAGCCCCACAGCGACCCCAATATTTCTCGAATGCAGACGATCGCCGTGGGACGACGACCCGAGCCAACCGGATATAGCGGTTATGCTCCTCCTCCTAGCCGTCCTCAGCGCGCGGGGCCAACGATTCCGCGTCCCAATGAACAGTCTGTGTGGGATAACCCCTGGGCAGTGTTTGCAATTGGCACCGGACTGGCGATCGTGACGGGGGTAACCGCCTGGGCAATTATCACAGCTATTTTAGACGCGCCTCCTGAGACTCCCATTGCCAGCCCGACTCCATCTCCGACGGAAACAGCGACCCCCTCACCCACACCTACAAGTGGCGATCGCCCCGTCGAATATCAGCAGCAGCTAAATCTTGCGCCTGGCAGCAGCACAACGACGGAGGGCAATCTACAAGCAGGAGAAACGATTAACTATATTATTTCTGCTGAGGAAGGAGAAACGCTCAGCGCCTATGTCGAAAGCGAAGGAGTTTTGTTGACCGTTTTAGCCCCGGATGGAGACCCCGTCGATAATCGGGCTGAACGAGTTTCATCGTGGGAAGGCACGGTGTCTTCTACTGGAGATTACATTGTTCGGCTGAGCCCGGTGCGAGGGCTATCTCAAAGTGACTACCAGTTAAATGTAGCGCTAGAGCCTGCTCCAGAACCCTCTCCCTCACCAACCCCCTCACCGAGCCCCACACCCGTTGAGCCAGACATTGAAACTCGCCGGTTGAATGTTCCGGCTGGAGAGTCGCCGATTGAGGTGTCAGGAAGAGCCAGCGGGAGCCTCATTCGTCGGTACTTGATCACTGCTCAAGAAGATCAGGTTCTCAGCGTCGAATTATTAGAAGGCCCTGTGAGTCTAAATATTCGCTATCCTGACGGAGATTTGATTGAAGATGCCAGTCAGGTTGTATTTTGGCAGGCTCAGCTTCCTGAAAGTGGCGACTATCAGGTTGATGTGATTGCAACTCAGCCGTCTAACTTTACGCTGGAGGTTAGCGTTGAAAATGTGGAGTAAGTGTTGAATACCTTATTTGTTACTGGAACTGACCATGCAGTTGGAAAAACCGTTGTTCTCTCAGCACTTGCTGCCTACTGGACAATATACTGCCCAGATCGAAGCCTCGGTATCTTAAAACCGATTCAGGCTGGAGTGGGCGATCGCGAATTCTATAGTCGACTCTTTTCGCTGGATCAATCGATTCAAGACATTAACCCGATTTATTTTGAAGCGCCCCTGCCACCTCCCATTGCGGCTAAACGAGAAGGGCGCCGGGTTGAGTTAGACATCGCGTGGCAGCAGTTAAACTCACTTCAGCAGCAGCGAGACCTAGTACTCATTGAAGCCTTTGGTGGGTTGGGCTCTCCGCTAACCTATGAAACAACGGTGGCCGATCTGGCGTGGGATTGGCGATTACCGACGGTTATGGTGGTGCCCGTTAGAGCAGGGGCAATCGGACAGGCGATCGCCCATGTTGCGCTTGCACGCCAGTGTCGGCTTCATCTTAGGGGGATTATTCTCAACTGTGTCGATTCTGAGTCTGACCAGTATCAAGCCGATTGGGCACCAGCCCAACTGATTCAGTCGCTGACCCAAACCCCGGTAATCGGCTGCATTCCCCATGTTTCAGAACCAAGCAATATTCAAACCCTAGCGGCGATCGCTTCTAATCTGGATATCGAACGCCTCATCCCAAACGTGATGTCTGCTATGACGATCGCCCGCTAGTGATGACCTGCAAGACCCGGAGCAAGACCTCGATACTGACATTCCGTGATCCTGTGATACTGAATTCTGCCCCCACTATCTGGAATGCTGGGATTAGCCTCATTGAAGAATATCCATGAAACCGCCTGTCTCATACTCTAATAAATAGAGGCACGAGACTCAGTCGAGAAAATTGGGCATCCTCGATAATCGGCCTGTTTGATTTTAGTATTCACAGCGATAAAAGCATTATGGTATCAACCCCTGTTAAACCGTCGGTCGATTCATCTCAGATTCGACCTGAAATTCGAGACTTGCAACCTCGTCTCAGTGAGTGGCGACGCCGACTCCATCAGCGTCCTGAATTAGGCTTTCAAGAACATCTCACCTCCCAGTTTGTGGCTCACAAACTCAGCGAATGGGGCATTGAGCATCAAACTGAGATTGCGCAAACTGGAATCACAGCCGTTATCCCAGGCAATCAGCCGGGGCCTGTTTTGGCAATTCGTGCTGATATGGATGCATTGCCCATTCAGGAAGCCAATGACGTGCCCTATCGCTCCCAACATGATGGGGTGATGCATGCGTGTGGTCATGATGGGCATACGGCGATCGCCCTCGGGACGGCCTATTTCCTTTCTCAACATCGAAATTTTCCAGGCACAGTCAAGTTTATCTTTCAGCCTGCTGAAGAAGGTCCGGGGGGTGCAAAGCCCATGATTGAAGCTGGGGCGCTCAAAAATCCGGATGTAGACGCCATTATTGGGTTACACCTTTGGAATAACCTGCCACTAGGAACGGTTGGGGTGCGGAGCGGAGCGCTGATGGCCGCCGTCGAACTATTTGACTGCACGATTCAAGGAAAGGGCGGGCATGGGGCTATGCCACATCAGACCGTCGATTCGATTTTGGTGAGCGCTCACGTTGTCACAGCCCTACAGAGCATCGTGGCGCGAAACCTCGATCCGGTTAAATCAGGGGTCGTAACGGTGGGCAAACTCCATGCGGGTCATGCCTTTAATGTGATTGCTGATACGGCTCAGTTTGGTGGCACCGTTCGCTATTTTGATCCAGCACTCGATGGATTTTTCAAAGAGCGTGTCGAGCGCGTCATTGCTGGCATCTGCGAGAGCCACGGCGCGCGCTATACCCTCGACTATTGGCAATTTTATCCGCCGACCATCAATCATCCTGATATGGCAAACTTGGTACGCTCAGTCGCTGAACAGGTGGTTGAGACACCAGCCGGGGTTATTCCCGAATGTCAAACCATGGGAGGTGAAGATATGTCGTTCTTTTTGCAAGACGTTCCGGGATGCTATTTCTTTTTAGGCTCTGCCAATGCTGATCGAGGGCTTGCCTATCCTCACCATCATCCCCGGTTTGATTTTGATGAAACTGCTCTGAGCATGGGCGTTGAGATGTTTGTCCGCTGCGTCGATCGCTTTATGCACCAGGGGTAAGAATGGCAGGCTGACACCGAATTTAGCCAAGACTGCATTTAATCCAGAATTTGGAGAGAATGGTGTCTTAAGATGGGGTTCGATAGCGGTCTATCGTTCAGTCAATAGCGATTGTGCTTGAACGAGGCGATCGCTCCACCCACCACTCTCTCTAGCTGCATTTGGCTCACTCCGATGACGTACCGTAATCCCTATCGAACCCCGCCAGACGACGCTCCATCCAGCTCAGATCCCGACGAATTAGGTCGCCTACTTGACCTAATGCCAGCCTCAGGACGAATGACCTGTAAACTGGTCAGCCGCCCCGAGCAAAGAGGCGTGATTGACGCTCCATTCCCGGTGCCATGGGATCAAAATCGGCTGATTGCGATTAACTTTAATCTATGGAATCAGCTTCCCCGTCCACAGCGAGACCTGCTTTTTCTGCGAACGGTTAGCTGGGTCACAGGAATCCGCTGGTTTAAATTTGATCTCTATCAAGGGGGAGTCGCTGTCGGCCTGCTTGGCACTTTAGTCGAGCTATTCCAAGGCGACGCAATGGGCGTGGTTGCCGCTGGAGGATTGACGGCACTAGCAGGCACTCAAATTTGGCGAAAAACCCGCAGTGCTCAAACCGAACTAGATGCCGATGAAACTGCCATTCGAATTGCCCTGCGGCGGAGCTACACCGAAGTTGATGCCGCTCGTCATCTGCACGCTGCTATTGAAGCGGTCGCTCGGCTCGAAGGTCGCCCTAGCCTAAGCTTTACAGAATTGCTGAGAAGTCAAAATCTCAGGGCGATCGCGGGATTGTCGCCTATGGGTGTTCCACAAAACGTGAGAAATCAAGAAGGCTGATTCGCTCAATAGCTGATCGCTCAATAGCTAAAAGACTCAAAACCGACTCCCCAAAAGCCGTTGCCTCATCCCTTCTGCGATTTTCTGACCTAGATACTCCGGAATTAAGTTCTCATTTGGTCCAAGCAAATACAGAATGAGGCGAGTTCTCCCGCGCCAAACAAGCAGGTTTGCATTAACAACGAGCAAATCTTCTTGCCAAATGGCATACATGACTTTGTAAAACAGCCCCGGTTGGTTATCAGCTTCAATCAGCAAGGCGGGCAGATGAAACACAGGGTCGACATAAAACTCCGTTTCGACTTGTTCTAGCCCGGCATCTAGATTAAATTCGACTGCTAGCATTTCCTCAACTTCAAATCGACCCGCTAAGGCTTCTCGGATCGCACGACACACATTGTCTGACGTTTTCTCGGTCAGCGCCTTACCTCCCCGCGACACGACCAGTTTGATAAAAACTAGCATTGGAGCATAAATCTGCCCGTATAAACTCAGGCTATGAATAGTCAGCCCATAGGCTGCCAACACCCCAAAAATATCGCTC
This sequence comes from Elainellaceae cyanobacterium, assembly GCA_051117335.1. Classification (GTDB taxonomy): domain Bacteria; phylum Cyanobacteriota; class Cyanobacteriia; order CAZCXK01; family CAZCXK01; genus DBGGTD01. Next base: position 7,962 of record JBNPEB010000060.1, on the reverse strand, counting down.
AGCAAAAACGATTGATTACGGTAGGCAAAATGAAGCGCGCTTTTGTTTCCTTCTGGCTTTAGCTCAATGACCGCTTGACGACTCTTGTAGAGCTGATAGGCTAGCCGCAGATTTTGCAACTGAATCTCACTACTGACAAACTGCTCATAAAATTGAGGAAACGCTCGATTGAAACGTTTCAGCAGATCCAGTGTTGATGACTTTAAACCCGGCGCCATATGTTGAGATAACACGAATTTACCAAGCTACAGACTTGCAATACAGCAGAAAAATTTATCGTTTATTAAAGACCCTTTACTCTCAAGCAAATCTTTACTAGAGATCCCTTAATTACACGTCTCTGATTACCCATTCCTCAATATTGGCCCTTCAGATATTTCAGCCAACGCCAGAGCACAAAAAATTTCACTATATGGCTGATAATAATGGATTTACCAAAAGCTTAGTCTAGCAGCAGCTTATGCCCATCGCACGGTGCTACAAACTTTTGCCCCGCAATCATCGTACAGGCTAAAAAAGAATGTGCTGATTACAGCTCAAGCAGAGCTATAGTCAGCACATTCATAGTCCTACGGGCTCAGGGTTTGTGTGGTGAGCCTCCGCGGCGCAGAGGCTCACCACGCGCTCAACGTTCTAACGCGAGAGCATAAGGCGATACAAGCTATTGGGAGTCAGAACGTCAGACTTATGGATTGATGATGTGAAAATACATTGCAGCCACTAGAAAATTGATGGCTAGAAAAATGCCTAAACCAATTAAGACATTGGAAGTACGGGGTGTGATCCGATCTGAGATATTGTCTGACATGGGTAACAATCTACCTTTCCTTAAAACATTACAAACCGTTACGTTAATAGTCGAATTAAATCGCTAGCTCTGCATCGACCTTCAGGCTTATCCTCGTGACTTGGTACAGTTTTTTTGCGGCGACGTTATTCATGCTTTTCCATGGCAGATTACGATTTTATCCAGACACACATTCATGAATTAAAAACCTCTATAGCGATCCTAAATCGCTTGTGAATTGTGTGTGAGCGATGGGACGGACGTCGCCCGCCCCACCGCTCACAACCCATTTGGGATTGCTACAGAGGACTCTGCTAGCGGTAGCGTTTCGGAGAAACGTGTCTCTGTCAAGGGAATTTAAGTTGCCGAGGCTAATAAAGAATCAAGCCCCTTAAAACATCCTTGAATGCTCTGCTATCAGCTTCCTTTGATAAGCTAACAGGTTGCACAAAGCGAATTTGGCTGGATTTCTATAGACGGGAAGGCTTAAACACCTAAAATTAAATAAGAACCAGCCATCGGAATCCCTAAATTGACCTCAAAATCGACCCAATTATCTGGTCTAATTTTGATGGGAAAGATTGAATGAGAATATACTAACTAGTACCGCTGTCAACTTGTCATTCACGTCAGTAAGCCTGCATGGGTTTTTGGAAAAGTCTATTTAACACCTCAGATACGGTGACCGCGCCCCAGCCTGGCAAAATTGAGGGGTATGCCGCTCAAGACCCTGCAAATGGTGACGGTTCTCGCATCTTCTTTAGCACTGATCGAGAGATCGACCTCTATGACTTAGAGGAGTTATGCGATGCAGTTGGTTGGTCGCGTCGTCCGTTGCGGAAGGTTAAAAAAGCAATCCAACACAGTTTCTTAGTGGTGTCAATGTGGGAACAGCACGGCGCTCAGCGTCGCCTTATTGGGTTTTCGCGAGCCACATCGGATCATGCGTTTAATGCCACGATTTGGGATGTTGTGGTGCATCCTGATTTTCAGAGTCGAGGCTTAGGAAAAGCGTTGATGCGGCAAGTGATTAAAAAGCTGCGAAGTGAAGATATTAGCAACATTACCCTGTTTGCTGATCCCCACGTTATCGATTTTTACCGTAGTTTGGGCTTTATGCCCGATCCGGAGGGCATCAAGGGAATGTTTTGGTATCCTGATTAGCAACCCATCGGGCTTGTTGAATCCACAGGGACACTTGATCGAGGGAGGGGCACAAATCTTGGCGTTGCATGGTGGCTACCTGCAACTTCAAAACCTGTTTGTGGAGTCTGGGTAGTGGGGTTTGAGCCAGCAACTGAGTCGAACTGATGCCCGCATGAAGCAATAGACCGCAATACTGGCACCCTACGCTGGGTACCCGAGCAAGGTCCGATAGCGCTGACCATTTAGCGACATGCCGAGGATGAACACGGAGCTGACTCGCTAAATTTTGGCGTTGGGCAGGGGTTTGGGTTCGCTGTAGAAGTTGGCAGGTTGTGGTGATGCCGAGTTGAATAAGCTGCCGTTGATGGTCGGCATCTAAGCCTGGCAGATTGAGAATATCCCAATTGCTGGATGTAGGTGCTTTTGAGTCTGAAGGATGGGCAGCCATGGGAATTAGAGGTAATAAAACAAAAGCAGATAAGGCAGTAAGCAGGCTATACTGCTATAGTATTGGATAATATACGGGATGTAGCGCAGCTTGGTAGCGCGCCTGCTTTGGGAGCAGGATGTCGCAGGTTCAAATCCTGTCATCCCGATTGTAATTCTCTGTCATTCTGTTACCGACATACAGTTATCGATATAGCGATTCTAAATCGCTTGTGAATTGTATATGAGTGGTGGGGAATGCGAGCGGTGGGGAATGTGAGCGGTGGGGGATTCGAGCGGTGGGTTGCCCGCTCCACTGTTCATATCCCATCTGGGATTGCTACATAAGGCTGGGCTACGGAAAGTTCACGTTTTGTCCGGGAACCTTCGTCAATACAGCGAACTCCTTTAAGTGTATGCGCATATTTAAGTTGCTTGGCATAGTCTTGACGCGCCAGCTCGATGATGGGCTTAGCGGTTAATGCTATCACAGGCGACAAATGTGAGTTATCTAGACTATCGGGATACTACTAGGTGCGATTACCAGGTGCGATCGCCACCCGTTTATTGGTCTTTGAGATTGAAAACTGAGTCATTCAACAGGTAGTATTCTGAAGATTCGTAGTGTGATTGAGTCCAGTGCTAATGCTAGGAGAGGTTATGAAATCACTTCTGTATCGGGGAGCGACCCTATTTGCAGTTGGTGGGGTGCTCGCAAGTTCTTTGTTTGCGGGTAGCTTGCGCGTTCTAGCGCTTACCGACGAGCAAGTGGCTGAGCGGTTACGCAATGTCCCCGTGTTCACGATTACCGACGATCAAGGAGCGCCCCTTGTCTCGACGCCTGAGGAAAACAGCGAAGACGCTGCTCCAGTTGCAGGCGTATTTATTGATTCGACAGATGCTCAAAATTTTCTGAGTAGCCTCAGGGAAAATAATCCAGAGCTTGCGTCGTCAGTTCAGGTTGTACCGGTATCGCTGGCAGAAGTGTATCAACTGGCGCTTTCTGGACAGTCTAGCGATCGCCGCTTAGAATTCACGTTTATTCCCAATCAGGAGGTTGTGGAAACGGCGATCACTTTATTGCAAGACACAGGAGAAGATGTGAGCTCCTTCGAGGGGGTCCCAATCTTTATTGCTCGGTCGTCAGAAGACGGAGACATGGGCTATTTGACCATCCAGCAGGGTGATCAGCAAGTTATCCCAATGTTTTTCACCGAAGAGGATCTCCAAGCAATGCTGACTCGCTTGGAGGAATTGCAGCCCGATCTTGCCAATACGGTGAGCATTCAGGTGATTAATTTGGAAGGGCTAATCAACACGCTTGAGCGAAGCGATAATCCAGAACTAGAACAGATTTTGCTAGTTCCACCCGAAGAATCACTTGAGTTTATTCGCAGCCAACAGGGGCAACCGGCTCAGCCGCAGCAGAACTAGGATTTGACCTGGGGTGCGGTGAGTCATAACGCATACGTTGTATCTGGGCTAGTGCTTTGGAACTGGCGTCTGGCAGCCTCTCAGCAGGCTGCCAATTTTGATGTGCCGATCGGTGAGCTTGACTGGCTACTGCTAGAGCTGACTGAGTTAGATCGGCTTTCCCTGCGGTTGGGGTCGTTTAAGGATCAGCCCCAAATAGGTCTCAAGATTCCGTTCGCCACACTCTCCCAGCTTTGGCAGCAGCGGATTGAAAACCGCACGCCCGTCCAGTATCTGGCTGGCACTGCACCCTGGCGGCAGTTTGCGCTTGCGGTGTCTCCGGCGGTATTAATTCCCCGCCCTGAAACCGAAGAACTGATTGATTTGGCGATCGCCCATGTCTATGCCCGCGCTCCTCACTTGGCTCATGGGCATTGGGCAGATTTAGGAACTGGGAGTGGGGCGATCGCCATCGGGTTAGCCGATGCGTTTCCAGATGCCACGATTCATGCGGTTGATGCTAGCCCTGATGCAGTGGCGATCGCGCGATACAATGCTCAGCGAATCGGTGTGGGCGATCGCATTCAGTTTTATCAGGGAGACTGGTTTCAACCGCTTGATTCTCTCCGGGGAGCGTTGAGCGGCATGGTGTCGAATCCTCCTTATATTCCCAGCGGCATGGTGAGCGATCTGCAACCCGAAGTCGCGCAACACGAACCTCATGTCGCGCTAGATGGCGGGCAAGACGGACTAGACTGTATTCGCCATTTGGTAAACGCAGCGCCCGATTATCTCATCTCAGGCGGGCTATGGCTGATTGAAATGATGGCAGGTCAGGGAAACGCCGTGACAGAGTTGCTGGAGCAAAGTGGGCACTACTACGATATTCAGATTCATCGCGATTTGGCTGGGCTAGATCGGTGTGCGATCGCCACTCGGCGGTGATAGCTTCCACTCCATTTGTTTGCAGGCTCAATCTGCTGCAAGATCATGAAGACCCTTCACGATAATTTGAGATGCAAACTCGCAATCAACTCTCCCTTCCATCGATGGGATGCGGGACGTGGGCATGGGGAAATCGCCTCCTCTGGGGCTACAGCAAAGACATGGATGCCCAATTGCAAGAGGTGTTTGACTGGTGCGTTAGTCATGGAGTCACCCTGTTCGATACGGGAGATTCATATGGCACGGGACGCCTTAGCGGGCGCAGTGAAACCCTCCTTGGACAGTTTGCCCGCGACTATTCAGGTGCTTATCACGATCAAATTTGCCTCGCCACGAAGCTGGCAGCCTACCCGTGGCGCTTGACTCGCCAGTCGATGGTTTCAGCGTGTCAAGCCTCTGCCGAGCGCATGGGGCGAAACGTGGATTTAGCGCAGATGCACTGGTCGACGGCAAACTATGCCCCCTGGCAAGAAGGTCCGCTGCTCGACGGGCTTGCTGACTTGTATGACCAGGGCTTGGTCAAAGGGATAGGGTTGTCAAACTACGGCCCCAAACGGCTAAGAAAAGTACACAAAAAGTTTGCAGAACGCGGCGTGCCAATCGCCACATTGCAGGTGCAATATTCGTTGCTCTCGACGTACCCGATCACCGAGCTTGGCGTGAAGGAGGTGTGTGACGAACTTGGAATTCGGCTGATTGCCTATAGCCCCCTGACATTAGGAATTCTTACCGGCAAATATGCGGATGGCAAAGACTTACCTGGCGGCATTCGTGGACTGTTGTTTCGCTGGTTGTTGCCAGGAGCCCGCCCGGTATTGGACTGTTTGCGCCAGATTGCTAACTCACGAGACAAAACGATGGCTCAAGTTGCCCTCAACTGGTGTATCTGTAAGGGAACGATTCCGATTCCGGGGGCTAAGAATTTAGAACAAGCACAGCAAAACACAGGGGCATTGAGCTGGCATCTAGATGCTGGAGAAGTCGCGGAGTTAGATACGGCAGCGGGGCGAGTCGATCGCACCATGGTACAAAATATTTTCCAAACTCGGTAGCAATTTAGACAAGTTAGCGAATCATAGACAGATGATTCCGCGGTTGCTTAATTAGAGTATATGTACTAGTTTTGATTCATTCGTTTCATTCTCAATGCAAGGAGATGAATCATGGTTGAATCTGCGAAACCGATTCCAGAAGGCTTTCACACTGCCACACCGATGCTCGCCATTCGAGACGCAGCACGGGCGATCGAGTTTTATAAGACCGCGTTGGGGGCGACGGAGATCATGCGCTTGACTGACCCGACTGGGGCGATCGCCCATGCTGAGATTCAGATTGGTGATTCAATCATCATGGTTGCAGAGGAAAATCCAGAATTTAATATGAGTCCAGAGAAACTCGGCGGCTCATCTGTGATTCTCAATCTCTATGTTGAGGATGTAGACGCTTTAGTTCAGCAGGCTGTTGATGCGGGAGCGCGGGTAGTTTTTCCCGTTAAAGACCAGTTTTATGGCGATCGCTCCGGGCGCATTGTTGACCCGTTTGGACATCTCTGGATTGTGTCTACGCATATTGAAGACGTATCACCTGACGAGATGAAAGCGCGATTTGATGCCATGTTTAGTAGCGTGTGACGCCACTAGAAAAATTTCAAATATCGCTGAATTTCCCAGTCAGAAATGTGGCAGTGATACTCTTTCCATTCTTGCATCTTAAAGTCGACATACGTTTGATACATTAACGGCCCCATCACCGCTTTACTCAGTGGATCGTCCGCAAAGGCTTGAATGGCTTCGCTAAGATTTCGAGGCAGGGTTTGAATGCCTAAGTCTTTCAATTCCTCGTCGGAATAAAGGTACATATTTTCGGTGTGAGGATCCCCCGGATCGCGTCCTTCACGAATGCCCTCTAGCCCAGCAGCAAGAATCATTGCCGCTCCGAGATAGAGATTTGTGGAAATATCGGCAGCGCGACATTCGACCCGCCCACCCGCGAGAGGAATTCGCAGCATGTTAGTGCGATTGTTGTTGCCGTAGCAGATATAGACGGGAGCCCAGGTAAATCCAGACATACTGCCTTTTCTAACGAGGCGCTTATAGCTATTCACCGTCGGGCAGGTCACTGCAACGATCGCCGGAGCGTGTTTGAGAACGCCTGCAATAAACTGGTAGCCCAAGCTTGACAAGCCACAGCCGCGTGGATCATCGGTATTGACAAACAAATTTTCGCCCGTGTTCACATCTGCCAATGACATGTTGTAATGAGCGCCGCTGCCGGTGCGATTGGCAAAAGGTTTGGGCATAAACGTGGCGAGATAGCCGTATTTTCTGGCAATCTCTTTGACCATGAGCCGGAAAAACGTGAGGCGATCGCTCATGGTAAGAGCATCGCAGTAGGTAAAGTCGGTTTCAAATTGACCGTTGCCGTCTTCATGGTCAAACGAATAGACGTCCCAACCCAGGTGATTCATGGTTTGGACGATTTCATCCATCCAAGCGTAGTTGTCGAGCAGCCCTTGTACGTCGTAACACGGCTTGGCGAGGGTGTCGCGATCGCTCACCGGAACAAATGTGCCATCCTCCGTTTCTTTGAGGATAAAGAATTCGGTTTCGATGCCCAGATTAAACGTAAACCCCATCTCGGCAGCTTGCTTTAAGACGTGCTTGAGGATCGTGCGAGAGCATGCCTCGAAGGGCTTTCCCTTCAAATACAAATCGCTGGCAAACCAGGCAATCTCCGGATTCCACGGCAAGATCGTGGTACTTGCCGGGTCGGGCATCGTCGCTACTTCTTCATCACTCACCTCTTGCGGCACGCCATCTAGGGCAGCTCCAGTGAATAGCTCTGACCCTTGCATCATTTGGTCAAAGTGAGACAGCGGAACGACTTTGCCTTTACACATGCCGTGAATGTCAACAAACGTTGCAAAGGCATATTTGACGCCCTTGTCTTTCAACTCTTCTTGAAGGGATTCAAGTTCGAGGGGGGGGGAGACACGATCTGGATGCATAGAGGTTTAAGAAACAAAGAACTAGGACGTGTACAGTGTCGTAGGAGAGAATCGCCGCGATCGCAATCTGGCATCTTGCCTAACTCTCCATCTCGTTCGTGATGCCTATGCTGTCTTACAGCGGTTTTCAAATGAATAAGCCACAGTGAGCGAACCAGCCAAAGGCATCGTCATCGGAAATGCACTCATTGATAATCTGGGTTAATGCTTGATCAAGTGCTTCTTGAGTTCGAGCTTT